>VXTP01000031.1 GCA_009837395.1 Gemmatimonadota bacterium | reverse complement strand
ACGCCTACAACCCGCGCGAGTGGGTCACCGAAATCGACTATGCGGGCAAGTTCAGTTCCGAGCTCACCTACGATCTCGCCGGCAACGTCACCAGACAGATGTACAGCCATGGCAGCGCCGCTTCCAGGACGGCAGACTATGCCTACGACAACCTGTACCGGATCACCGGCTTCGACCTGACTGGCGGCACGTCCAGAGACTACGCCTACGACCGAAGCGGCAATCTGACGTCCCTGGTCACGGGTAACAGCCGGCTCATCTACAACTACTCGGGCACCTCCACGCCCAACAGGCTGGACAGCACCACGGGCACGGCAGGACAGACGTACACCTACAACCAGAACGGATCAGTCACCTCGGTAGGAGGAAACGCGCTGTCCTATGACTACCGGGGTCTGGTGATGGGATATGGCCAGAGCAACACGTACACAAGAGACAGCGAAGGGCATCGAGTCAAAAAGACCAGGCCAGGTGGCACAACGTACTATCTGCGGGGCGCCGGAGGCGCCGTGCTAGCTGAATACAACAGCGGCGGGACGCTGACCTCGTCCTACTTCTATACGGGAGGAGATCGGCTTGCCCGGCTTGCGAATGGTGCGATGCACTACTACCTTAAGGATCATCTCGGAAGCACACGCATCCTGTTGTCGTCAAGCGGCACGGCCGCGGCCACTTACGACTACTGGCCCTACGGCGAGGTGCTGGCCACCGGCGGCACCGATGCCACGCCGTTCAAGTTCACCGGCCATGAAAGGGACGCGGAGTCCGGGCTGGATTTCATGCAGTACAGGACCTATGAGCCGGACCGGATGCGGTTTCTGCAGATGGACCCCAGGGCGGAGAAATACCCCGGCCTGAGCCCATATGTCTATGCAGGCAACAATCCGCTCAGGTTTGTCGATGCGAGAGGAGATACGCTGGACGTGGGCGGATTGAATAAAGGAAAAAAGGCACTTTCCTACATTCATTCCATGTTCGATGAGGAGACGGCAAAACGGATCACGATGGGTGCAGGCGGTCGAGTTTCGTTCGATACAGAAGGTCTGGACCTGTCGCAGGATTCCGCTCTGGAGTTGCTTGATAATCTGATAAATAGTTCCGAAAACTACCTATTTGAAGTTGCCAGAACCGCCGAAGGGAGATTTAGGAATTCCGGTAAAGACCCATTCTCTGGTAAGATACATAACGCAGGTGACCCGAGGTTTATGAAGCTAAATCCAGACAATCGGGGCATTAAAGTCTATTCGCGAACCCCTGAACGTATCCTTAATGGTGTGAATATGGGTTTACTTCCCAAATATGGTTATGGAGGGCAAGTCGTCCTCGCACCTGGATCATGGACGTCAGGTCATGGGAATCCAATACCTGTTGGTGATGTTACGTTTCATGAGTTAAGTGAAGCCTTCTATCGAACTGATAAAGAAATGCTTTATCCCCAAGCACATGGTCAAGCTTTAAGAGATGCTCAACGACATAATAACCGTGGTGTATCTCCTTCAGAATTGGACAAAGGCGTAAATTTCCATTTGGAGCCATAACTGAAAGGAAGCCGTAATGAGACCCACAATCTATATCGGCGTTGTAGTTCTGGTAGTTCTATTGCTATCAGCGTTTTCATGTCATTCTCCAAAACGTTCAGTAAGTTTAAAATGGATTTCGCAGGACGAGTTTGAACGATTGACCGAGTCGGAGGATAGTTATGGCTATCGGGGCTCTGGAAATATACAATGGGGAGCACAATTAGGTCATAGAGATATCGATCTTGGCGTAATGCAGATAACTGTAGATTCAGCCAGGCGTTCTGTCAAAATCGCAGGATACGTATTAGACAATGATACCAGAGAACCTCTTCCTAACTCATATGTCGCAATCGGTACTGTGGAGTATGATCAGGACGGTTTCCCGTGCAAAATCCTTGCGAAGAGGGAGGTTGTTTCAGGAGTTAATGGTATTTACGTCATCGAGTCTGTTATAGAACCAGGAGACCGTTTATTTGGCGCGCATGATTGGTATATTGTAAAGGTCTACGACGTCTACAAGCTGATTTATCCACCGTAGCTAACGTCATCATATCGCTAGTCTGGGTATTCCTCCGATTGGTGCCTTTAAACCTCAGTTCTGCCTGATGTAAATCAACCGTCCGGAGAACCCCCCAATGACTCAGCAAGCAGAATCCGAATACGACGCCATCGCCGGGGCCTACAAAGACTCCAAGCAGCTGTCATTTCGTAAATACATCGAGGAATACAAGTTATTCGAAACGCTCGGGGACATCAGCGGGAAAAAGGCGCTCGACCTTGCCTGCGGCGAAGGGTTCTACACCCGCAAGCTGAAACTCGCCGGCGCCGGGGAGGTGCTCGGTGTTGACGTCTCGGCCGAAATGATCCGGCTGGCCGAAGCCGAGGAACGCACGCGGCCCATGGGGTGCCGGTTCCTGAACCAGGATGCCGCGGACCTGGCCCTGAACGAACCGGTCGATCTCGTCGTGGCCATGTATCTGCTGAACTACGCCCGAGACGCGGACGAACTCCTTCGTTTCGTCGGGGCGGCCCACGGCGCGCTGAAACCGGGCGGGCGGTTCGTGGGTTTCAACGACAACGTCCTGAACGCGCCCGGCGGCACGGTCTCATACGCCCGGTACGGATTTGAAAAGGTTTACACCGGGACGCCGTCAGAAGGCGACCCCATTGTCTACCGGTTCACGAACGACGACGGCACGCGGTTCGAGTTCAACAACTACTATCTGTCGCCAGGAACCTACTGCAGGGTCTTCGAGGAAGCCGGCTTTGCGGGCTTTCACTGGGTCGGTCCGCAGTTGCATCCGTCCGAGCGGGACAACAAGTTCTGGGACGAATTCATGGCGTCGCCGCCCATCATCGGATTCGAGGCGGCCAGGGAGTGACCGGCGCGGGCACGGCGCGAACGCCTAGTGCGCCTCCTCCTTCATCTCGTCCGCCGCCTTGCAGTTGCGGATCCAGATCTCGTCCTTCGTGGGTTCGAAGCCCTTCCAGGCATAGGGGTCGGTGCCGGAGACCGGGACGATGGCGCGCCGGTCGGCCGTGGCGGGGCGTTCGCCTTCCTGTATGCCCCACGGCAGGAGGCTCCACGCGTTGCAGTAGTGGTTCACCAGCACGCGGCGGGGCTGATCGCTCCGGTTCTTGTAGGACCGGTGCAGGAGATAACCGTTGAAGAAGACCAGGGCGCCGGTGCGGACTTCGACCGGCACTTCCACGGACTCGTCGAAGCCGTAACTCTCCGGGGCGAAGTCGAACTCGTCGGGGTTCTCGTGGGCACGCTGAGGGTACAGGTAGCCGTTGCGGTGGGAACCGGGGATGACGTAGAGGCACCCGTTCTCGATCGTCGCGTCGTCCACGGCGATCCACGCACCGATCAGGGACCGGTCCCGCGTGGGGATGAAGATCTCGTCCTGGTGCCAGGCCTGGCCCTGGAACCGGGGCGGCTTGATGAAGTACATGGACTGCATGCACTTGACACTACCGTCCCAGTAGGGCAGGTGGGCGGCGGTAATCTGGCTCAGTACGCCGCAGATCTTCGGATGGCGCACGTACTTCTCGATCACCTGGCTGACGAAGTGCGGCTGGTGTATGCACAGGATGCGTTGCAGCACATCCTCGTCGGTGTCGTCGGGCTTCGGCGGATCGAGTCCCCGGCAGGGATACTTCCCCCGCGCCACGTCCACCAGGTCGTCCTTCAGTTCCTGCAGTTCCTCGCCGGTCATCAGGTTGGGAACAACGAGATAGCCGTTGTCCACGTAGAATTGGATCTGCTCATCGTCCACGATCCGCGGGACTTCGATCGCGGGTTCGGTCTGCTGGGAAAGGTCGGTCATGGTCATGGCTGGCCTCGGCGACATTCGGTTCAGAGTGGTGAATTCGAGCGCGGAATGGTGTCGTTCCCGGCGTTATTCTAAATGAATAGCGGGGGTTTTGTCAACCGCCCTTTGCCCGGCAGGGGAGATTTCACCGCTCATATCACCACTCAGGGATTATTGCTGTTTTCGTACGCGCATTCCTTTATATTATCCCAAACCTATTTACGTACCCGCGCGGCGTAAGCGGCGCGGTCCCGTTCGAACGAAACCGCGGGGTGATCCGTCACGGTCCCGTTTGAAATCCAAACAGATTCAGATGACAAGAGATTCTAGCCCAACAGCGAGGGGGATATTGTGCTGAAACCCGTAAACGGCACGCCGGGAGACGTGACCGATTATAGTTATACCCGCATCGAATACGACCTGGCCGAAGGCCGGAAGTTGAGCGTCGAGGACCACCGCGTCCAGGACGACATGGATTTCCTGGGCGGCATCGGCCGGTCCTTCAAGATCCTTTCGGGTTACGACGTGAGCGACCCCTTTGCGCCGGACGTCCCACTGGTCATCAACACGGGCTGCTTCACCGGCACGCAGTTCATGACAGGTCTGCGGGCGTATTTCTCCGGCTATTCTCCCCTGAAGCGCACCCGGGCCGGCATGCCCATGCCCGTATGGTCAGCCATGAGCGGGAGTTTCGGCCGCAAGTTTTCCTATACCGGCATCGGCGACCTGATCCTCACCGGACGGGCCGCCGTTCCCAGCTTCCTGGTGATCAGGCAGACCGACGACGGCCCCGATATCTCCCTGGTCGAGGCCCCTGCGCACCTGGTCGGCGCTCGGGTCCGGGACAAGATGGTCTATCTGGACGAGCACTACAACGATGGCGACAAGAACTACCATGCCCATTTCGCCGTCATCGGGCCGGCCGGCGAGCACTGGGAGACGGTTTGGTACGCCGCCGTGGTGGGGTCGACCCAGGAACAGCTCATGAGCGGGGAGGACAAGTGGCGCTTCGCGGGTCGGCTCGGTATGGGGTCCGTGGTCGGGTCCAAGAACATCCTCGGCATCGTGGCCAGGGCGGAGAACGACTATTACCGCAAGGGTGACGACCGGCTCAAGGCCATCAACAACGAGATCGGACGGGGCGAGCAGAGCCGGGGATACCGCCATCCCAACAACCGGAACGGACTGGGCGGAACGGGCAAGAACAGCAAGATACTCGACAGTTACGGGGTGCTGCCCTACCGAAACTTCGAGCCGCCCGGCGAGAACGTGGCTGTCCCGGTGCACCTGGAGACCATGCGGGAATCGGACGACTTCATCGTCATCGACAAGAGCTGCTACGGCTGCCAGATTACCTGCCACCAGGACTTCTACGACGTCCCGGAAGGCGGCAAGGATCCCGACTGGCGTAAGGCCCGAAGGAACCACGGAGAGTACCTGGGCCGATTCGAGTTCGAACCCATGGAACTGTCCGGCGCCAACCTGGGCATCCTGGATCCCCATGACAACCTGGAGCTTGCCCGGCTGGACGACGACCTGGGGTTCGATACCATTTCGGCCAACGTCGTGATCTCCTTCCTGATGGATTACAATGCCCGGGGCAACGGTACCGTCGCGGGCGGCGTCACTTTCGGGGACGCGGAGGGCGCCCGCCGCCTCAAGGAGGATATCGCCTACGGACGCGAGCCCCTCTTCGGCAAGGGCGTCCAGGCGATCGCCGAAGAGATCGGCGGCAAGGCCTTCGCCATGCACGCCAAGGGGGTCGAGTTCTCCGCCTACCTGGGACAGACCAATCCGGGCTATCCCTTCGCCGTGGCCGGCGGCCACATGTCCATGCGTACCTTCCTGCTGTACGTGATGGACCCGGACTGCAAGCCCGATTCCGCCGATTACTGGGTCCACAACATCACAGAAGAAGGCTGGAAGATGGTGAACAAGGACCTGCACGGGGGATGCCTGTTCACCATGGCCCCGCCGGACCAGGTCAGCGAGGGCATAGAGGCCGTTTTTGGCGTGCCCTTCTCGGCCGAGCGTGTGCTGGACGCCACCTACCGGTGCCACATCCTGGGTTTCGCCCTCGAGCAGAAGCAGGGGATCACCCCGGACGAATACGATATGCCGTCCGACGTCTTCGTCGGTCAGGCCAAGGGCGACCTGCCCGCCGTGCGTTTCCTGACCCGGGAACTCTTCGAAGAGGTCAGGTCCCGGGTGCTGGAACGCCTGCACAGGGACGTGGAAACGCTCGGCTACGCCGGTCACGCGGAGCCGGCCTCCGTCTAGACGCTTCAAGCGGTCTTGTCGGTACTGGCGGCCAGGCGGTCCAGGCGGTCCAGGCGGTCCGGATAAATGAATCCCAAGAACAAACTCATAGGGGCCTCCGTCGCCATCGTGGTCATCCTGGGATTCGGAACCCTGGGATACAAGCTGCTGACGGAATGGACCTGGTTCGAAAGCTTCTACTTCACCCTGATCACCATCACGACCATCGGATATACCGAACCGGCCGGCCTCACCGAAAACGGCCGCTATTTCGGCACGCTGCTGATCGTCGTGGGCGTCGGGACGCTGGGCTACGCGCTGTCCGTCGCCGTACAGTCGGTCGTATCGCTCGAAATCGTCTCCTCACTGGGGAAGAGACGCCTCATGACTGAAATCCAGGAACTGGAAAACCACTACATCGTCTGCGGCGCGGGCCGCGTCGGCAGGAGAATCGGCCAGGAAATCACCGCCCGCGGCCTGGACTGCGTGCTCATCGAGACCGAAGACCAGGCTGAACCCTTCGAATCGGACGGTTACCGCGTGCTGAAGGGCGACGCCACGAAGGAGGAAGTGTTGAAGTCGGCGGGGATCGAGCGGGCGAGGGGCATCGTGTGCGCCGTGTCTTCCGACCCGGAGAACCTGTACATCACCCTGACGGCGCGTGACCTGAACCCGGACATCCATATCGTAGCACGGGCGAACGAGGAGTCCGTCATCCCCAGGCTGACCCGCGCCGGTGCGGACAAGGTGGTCTCGCCGGTCATCACGGGTTCCCGGCAGATGGCGCAGATGCTGCTGAAGCCGGCCGTGGCCGACTTCATGGAACTGGCGTCGATGGCGGACAAGCTCGACCTGGAGCTCGACCAGATCGAGATCGGGCCGGGATCGGGGCTAGCAGGATCATCCGTAGGGGACGGCATCATCGGATCGTCCCATGACGTGATCGTCATTGCCGTCCAGGGGTCCGGCAGCAACGTCACGTTCAACCCGGGAAGCGACCGGACGCTGGCATCCGGAGACATCCTGATCGTCATGGGAAAGCGCAACAACCTGAAGAACCTGCGCAGGACCGCCGATCCATCCGGCGTTCCCTAGCGGCCGACCCCGTACTCCGGGTCGGCGCCGTGCAACATACCCATCATACGCGGAGTGCGTGACGGAGAGCAAACCGCGGGACCGTGCGCCGGTTTCCTCACAACCCCTGCCTCAGGGACCGCAGAAACCGCTCCATGCCGTTGACGGCGTAGTCAAGGACGTTGGCGTTGTCCGGCACGCTGTGGTACCAGTCGCGAACGACCTCTTCCGCGGGCTTGCCCGCGAAATTGTATCCCCGGTCTTGCCCACCCCGCTTGTCCGGTTCCCAGATCCATAGGTACAGGCCGGCAAACCGCTCTTCCCCTTCCCAGGCCAGCCGCAGGGCCTCGTAACAACGCCGCTGCGCCTCCAGGTCGAGGGGATTCTCCGACACGTAGTTCCAGGGATGGCCGGCGACCCCGGACTGGCTCATGTAACCGATCTCGGTGAATAAAAGGGGTTTGTTCCATCGGGCCTGCCATCGCAGCAGGTCCTCCTTCACCGGTCGCCAGGCGGAGACCAGTTCTTCCACGGTGGGATCCTCGGATTCCGACAGTTCGTAGTAAGCCGATATCCCCGCGAAGTCGAGGTCGTCCCAGAAAGCGACCCGGTCGTACCGGTCCCAGTTCGTGGAATAGGTCAGTTGCCCCGGGAAGATACCGCGCACCTCGGCGATGGTCTCCCTCCATTGACCGGTGAACCTTTCGGCCGATACGAGCTCGGTCCCCACGCTCAGATACTCGACGTCCATTTCCGCGGCCAGCCGGGCGAAATGGCGGATCATTCCGCGGTAACTTTCAAACCATGCCTGCCAATCGTCCGGGGATATGGTACCGCGCCATTCCCTCTCGCCGGGGCGGTCCAGGTTGACGATGGGCGTCAGCATGACCTTCAACCCCATCCGGTGGGCGAAGTCGATGACTTCCCGGATCACGCGTTCGTGCTGTTCCCCCGTGGCGCCGTCCGACGGGCGGGTGAAATGGGTGACGGAATCCACGGAATCCTGCAGGATGAACACGGGGACGGAAAGGTGGGATGCGCCGAGGGCCGCGATGTCTTCCAGGGAGGACCGGTAGTAGGACATCCCCTCCGAGGCCTTGAACACCCCCAGGGCGACGCCCTTCTGCATCACGGGGCGTATGGCGGTGCGCCCCGACCACAGAATGGTCAGGTCGAACAACAGCAGGCAGATGGCAAGCAACAGGCCGAGGAAAGGGAGGACAAGGCGGCGCATGCTATCTGCGCGGAGGGGCCTTCCGCTTCCGGCGGCCGAACTCGGCGGGAGGCGGCGGGGCCTCCTGCAGCACATCGATGAACTCGGAGGGCACGCCCGTGGTCAGGATGACCGGAGAGCGGTCGTAGAAGTTCACGCCGGCTTCGGTGGCCTGCCGCGCGTTGATGCGGAAGACGACCGGCGTATCCGTCTGGTTCCTGGCTACCTGTGCGGCGATATCTTCGGAAAGGGAAAGGTGGACGTACTGACGGTCGCTGGGCGTCAGGCCGCCATTGGTGATGACCGAGGCCCGCGCGGGTACGGTCGCGTAATAAAGGTACTCGGGCGGATCCGCGGGAGGCAGCCCCAGGTCAATAGGGAAACTGTGTCCGTAGCGCGCCCGGATGCGGTCTTCCTCCACCTCGAATCTTCTCTTCTCGGCGCCGTCGGCGATCTCGAGGATTTCATCCCTCGCCAGCAGATCGAACTTTTCCTGGATGGCCTCCACAATCTCGTCGATCGAAGCGTATCCCCTTTCGTCGAGCGTTATGTCGAATCTTTCGGGTTTATGCCGGAGAATCAGGGAGAGGAGCTTGGAGAGTCTTTCGCGTCTTCGTGGATCCATTGATGAAGTCTTTCTGATGGAGTCTTGCCTGAGCGGAATATGGCGGCCACGATGGCTGTGCAGGCTATGCAGACTGTGCAGGCCATGCCGGCCGATGCGAAGTACCAGAAATGGCTGTGAAAAGGAACCTACCGAGTATACGGCGGGCGTTGCGCACTGTCAAGATCAAACCCGAACGGCCGCTTCGCTGTCGTTCCGCGGGCGCCGTCCCCGATTTCAGTTCATTTCCATGCCGCCGTCGACATTGATCGCCTGGCCGGTGATCAGCGTGTTCTCGTCGGAGGCGACGAAGACCGCCGCGGCGGCGATCTCCTCCGGCTCGGAGACCCGTTTGAGGGGGATCTTCTCAACGAGCCGGGCCCGGGCCGTCCCCCGCTCGTATCCGAACAGGCGGGCACGGTCCTCGTCGATGTGGTCCCACATGGGCGTGGCCACGACGCCCGGACACAGCGCGTTGACCAGGATCCCGTGATCCGCCAGCGCCAGGGCCGCGGACTGCGTGATGCTGATGACGGCCATTTTGCTGGCGGCGTATGCGCTCGAATCGGCCCGGCCGTGTCTGCCCGAGATGGAGGACATGTTGATGATTCGGCCGCCACCGCCCTGCCGGATCATCTGGCGGGCCCCCGCCTGCATGCAGAAGTACGTCCCCTTCAGATTGAGATCGATGACCTGGTCCCATTCCGTCTCGGTCAGATCGAGGAAGGGCTTGATTTCAACCCGACCCGCGTTGTTGACCAGGATATCCAGCCTGCCCAGTGCGGAAACGGCTTCGTCGATCATGGGTACGATGCGGTCGACCTGGACCAGGTCGGCGGTCAATGCCGCCGCGGTGCCGCCGCCGTCACGGATCCGGTCCGCCGTAGCTTCCGCGCTGTCGCGATCGATGTCCACGGCCGCCACGTGCGCGCCTTCCTGCGCGAGTCTCAGCGCGATGGCGCGGCCGATACCGCTCCCCGCTCCGGTGACGACCGCCCGCTTCTCCGCCAGACGCCCTTTCGCACTCATGTACAGTCTCCTGATTCTGCTGGTTCCGGCCACGCCGGGTCAAGCACGGTCACGCACGGTCACGCACGGGTCAAGCACGGTCACGCACCCGGCCACGCACGGCCGCACCCGGCCACGCACGGCCGCACCCGGCCGCGCCGGGACTACCCGGCGACCTGAACCGGTTTTCCTGTCTCCACCGATTGGTAGGCCGCCTCGCTGACCTGGGAAACGGCGAGGGCGAAATGGGGAAGTTCGTATCCCTTCCCGCCGTTGCGGATCATGCGGAAGAACGCACCGTCCGGCGTGTCCTCCCGTATCCTGGCCGGGATCTTCAGGGGCTCGTCGTTTAACAGGACCGATCTGACCTGCCACTGGTGCAGGTGGAAAACCAGGCTCCCTTCGCTGCCATGGATCGCGATGCGTTCGTCGTGCCGGGCAGCGTTTCCGAAGGTGTTCAGCGTGCCGTACGCGCCGCCGGCAAACCGCACGGCCACCACCATGTTGATATCCACTTCCCGCCCAGCCTTGTCCAGGAAAGCGCTCACCTCGAGGGGCTTGAGATCCGTAATCCACAGCGTGGAAGCCACCAGGTGACTGCCCGTATCGAGAAACATGCCGCCGCCCGACAGGACCGGATCGAGCCGCCACCCGCGCGTGCCGCCCCAGTTCTGCGTGACGTAGGCCACGACGCCGCGCACCTCGCCGATTGCGCCCTTCCGAATCAGCTCCCGGGCGTAGACATGAGGCGCCATGAAATTGCGCTGGTAACTCACCAGCAGGATCCGACGCTGTTCTTCCGCCTTCCCGATCAGGGCGCGCGTGTGGCCGGACGAGATGGTGAGCGGCTTCTCGACGAGCGCGTGCAGACCTTGATCCAGGGCATAGTCCACCTGCTCGTAGTGCAGGGCGTGGGGAGAACTCACCATGACCGCGTCGAGCCGGTGGTCCTCAATCATGTCCCGGTAGTCGGCGTAACAGGGAACTGTGCGGCCCCACCTGTCCATCAACGCATGGGCGGCTTCTTCCGAGGTATCTGCAACCGCCGCGATTTCGACCGCCCCGTCGGCCTGGATGCGCGGCACGTGGGCGCTTCGCATGTTGCCTCCGCAGCCGATCAGGGCGACGCGCAGACGCTTCTTTGCCATGTCATGATCTCCGGTACGCGGGTTGAATTCGAGGGTAGATCCGATCCTGGATTGGAATCGCTAACCTGTTTGGTCACGGAGCGCCTGAATTTTCGTATTCCTATCCGCTTCCAGGCGTTCCCGCTCCTGGACCAGTTGCTCCCGCAGGGCGTGTACCTGCTGCTGTAACTCGTGGCCCTGCGCCTGGACCGCCAACGCCTTGATTTTCGATTCGACCATGATCTCCTGTTCCGCGATTTTGGCCTGGTATTCCTTCTCCAGGTCGGCGATCCCCTTACGCTGCTCGTCCGTCAGCTTGCCGCCCTGCTGTGCGCTGGCGGTCTTCTCCATGGCGATTTCCAGTGCGCTTTTCATGTAATCTCCGGATTGATGGCGGACGCCGCTCGAAGTTGATGGCGGACGCCGCTCAGTTTCCCGCGCTCAGTTTCGATCGCTTCATCGGCTCGGTTTCCCGCGCTCAGTTTCCCGCGACCAGGCGGCGGATACGCCGGCCCGTCTGTTCTATATATCCGTCGAGCACCAGGTGGCTGGCATAGGCCGAGACCGATACGACGTAGCAGACGATTGGAAAGGACTCAACGGACCCTTTCAAATACATGGGGACGAGCAGGAACAGCGCGGGCACCAGCAACATGGCCAGCCAGGTATGGGTCCATCCCCTGTGCTTGCCGAGTAGGGGCAGCATGGCGCCGAGTCCCAGCAGGGCCGCCGTCCTGTAATCCCCGATCAAGATAAACCAGATGTCCAGCAGAATCAACAGGCGGTAGAACAGCCGCTGCGATTTACTCTCGGTGTCCATGTCCGGGAAACAGGCCGACAACAACCCGATGGACAGCAGCAGAAGCACCTTTGGCCAGACGTCCAGGGTCCGGTAGGGATCAAGCAGCTCCGTCCACCATAGCCCGGCGGTACAGAGCGCCATGGAGATGAGGGTGGCGACGAAACCACCCCAGACGTGTCCTCTGAAATCGGCCATGGAGTTACCCGGTCGGTTCTGAGCCTTTGGTGGCGGACTTAATCACGACGATGCGACCCATGTTACGCCCATGCGACCCTGGTCACGTCGCCATGTCATCGAAGTTTTCAAGCGTCATCAGCAACCGGGCGAGGGGAAGGCCGATCACGTTGTAGAAACAGCCCTCCACGCGGGTGATGAGACCGGCGCCCAGGGCATGGGCGCCATAGGACCCCGCCTTGTCCAGGGGCTCGCCCGTATCCACGTACGCGCGGATTTCGGCGTCGGTCAGTTCGCGCATGGAGACGGCCGTCCACTCGTGCGCCGTCACCGCCCGGTCCGTCCGCGGATCCAGCAGGGCAAAGCCCGTGAGCACCCGGTGAGAACGGCCGGCCAGCCTTTGCAGCATGGCGCAGGCGTCCTCCGCATCTTTCGGCTTGCCGATGACCTCGTCCTCGAACAGGACCACCGTGTCCGCGCCAAGCACCAGGCGGCCGCGGGCGTCGACCCGGCCGGCCGCACTTTTCGCCTTGGCCAATGCAAGCCGTTCCGCGGTACCGGCAGGATCGCCGTCAAAGGAGTACTGTGATTCGTCGACGTCCGGTGGAACGACTTCGAAGGCGATCCCGATCTGCCGGAGCAGGTCGGATCGGCGGGGCGAGGAAGAGGCCAGGACGATTTGCTTCATCGGCGGGACTCGACGGTCAAGGTCACGGGCCCGTCGTTGACCAGTGACACTTCCATGTAGGCGCCGAAACGACCGGTGGCGACCCTGATGCCCTGTTCCCTGAGGCGTTCGACCGCCAGCTCGTAGAGCGGTTCGGCGAGTTCCGGCGGCGCGGCGCTTTCGAAACTGGGCCTGCGGCCCTTGCGGGTATCGCCGAACAGCGTAAACTGGGATATCGCCAGTACTTCACCCCCTACGTCGAGCAGAGAACGGTTCATCTTCCCCTGGTCGTCGCCGAATATCCGGAGTCCGGCGCACTTGTTGACGACGTACTCCACGTCCTCCGGCGCATCGTCCTTCGCAATGCCAAGTAGCAGTACGAGACCGGGACCGATTTCACCGGTTACCGCGCCGTCGATTTTGACGGAAGCGCTGGAGACGCGCTGCAAAACGACTTTCATCGATTCAAACTCCCCTTAGATCTTTATCCTCTTCCAGCGTCCCCGCCGGAACAGGAACCAGGCGATCACCAGGCGGATGCCCCAGTCCAGCGCCGTACCGTACCATACCCCAGGCAACCCCCAGCCCAGTTCGATCACCAGCACGTACATCATGCCGATCCGCAGGAAGATCGCGCCGAAGATGCTGATCAACATGGGACTCACGGTGTCTCCCGCGCCCCGCATGGCGCCGGTATAGATCATCAGCAAAGCCGACGTCGGCAGTTCGAGGGCGGCGATACGCACGCAGAGCACGGCCAGGTCATACACTTCCGGCGACGGACTGTAGATACCGACGAGCAGGCCGGGTACGGCGACGAATATAAGCCCCAGCGCGCTCATGGCGATCAGGCCGATTCGAGCGGCCTTCTTCACGGCAAGCTCGGCGATTTCGGGACGCTCGGCGCCCAGACTCTGTCCGACCACGGTGGACACGGCCATGGAAAGTCCGAATACGGGCATGAAGGAGACCATCTCCACCCGTATGGTCA
Source organism: Gemmatimonadota bacterium (assembly GCA_009837395.1). Taxonomy (GTDB): domain Bacteria; phylum JAAXHH01; class JAAXHH01; order JAAXHH01; family JAAXHH01; genus JAAXHH01. The sequence goes on along the minus strand of VXTP01000031.1, from coordinate 25,874 downwards.
TGAAATGCGCCGTGAGCGCCGCCGTACCCAGGCTTGTCACGATCCACATGAACGAGAAATAGGCGCATTGCATGACGGACTGTTCACCGAGATTCGGCACGGCGATCCGTATGATGGTCCGCAGGTGCTCGGATCTGATATTCCCAATGTCGCTGCCGCACAGCCTGAATCTCGCGTGACGGCGGAAAAGCCTGTACATGAGCAGGACGGTGCCCAGGACGTAAGCCGTGCCCGTGGCGAGAGCCGCGCCCGTTATGCCCAGTTCCGGGAAGGGTCCGATGCCGAAGATCAGCACCCAGTCGGCGAAAATGTTGTACACGTTCATGATACCCGTGATCCACATGGGCGTCTTGGTGTCGCCGGCCGCGCGCAGGATCCCGCTGCTGGTGTAGATGAAAAGACGCAGCACGCTGAAGGCGAAGACGATGGGCATGTACTCCTGGGCCCGTGCGACCACGTCCGGCTCCGTACCCAGGAATACCATGAGGTCCTCGCCGAACATCAGGCCCAGCGCGGCCACCATCAGACCGATGGACGTTCCGAGTATGATCCCCTGGCCGGCGGCCTCGCAGGCCGTCTTCTGGTCGCCCCGGCCCAGGTTCCTCGCCACGACGGCCCCCGTTGCCACCCCGATCCCGTAGAAGACGAAAACCACGGTAAAGAGGATCATGGAACTCTGGCCGACGGCGGCGAAAGCCAGCGTTCCGAGGGTGCCGATAAAGATGCTGTCGACGATGTACACCGTCGTGTGCATCAGGTTTTCGAGTATGGCCGGCCATGCGAGGGAAAGTATGGTACGGTTGAGGCGTTTTCTGGAGAGGTCGAGCATGGGGTGTCCGAACGATCGGAGGATAGGAAGAACGGTCCGTGTAAAACGCGATAAATCAGTCACTTACCGGGAAGTGAAACCTCACCATGTTAGTCGTTGAAGTTCCTTGATGTCAAGGGCATATGAGGGCGGCGCGGAAGGAGTACGTACTGATATGCCGAAGGCAACCGTTGCGGCAGTTTAACCTTGCCATTAACCTTGACGCGCAATGCGCCGAAAGCCATAATGACAGTAGCCATGGAATCTGACATCCTTGATCCCGATCTCGCCGAGGCCGGCGCGGCGCGCATGGCATGGGACGCCCGCCAGATGCCGGTCTTGCGCGCGATAAAAGACCGGTTCGCGCGGGAACAGCCCCTTCGCAACCTGCGCGTCGGCGTTTGCCTGCACATTTCGACCAAGACGGCCAACCTGGTCACGGCGATCAAGGCAGGCGGCGCGGAGCCCATCGTCTGCGCATCCAATCCCTTGAGCACGCAGGACGACGTGGCGGCCAGCCTGGTCGTGCATCACGGGGTGCCCGTATTGGCGATAAGGGGGGAGGACTCCGACACGTTCAGCCGGCACCTGCACACCGTGCTGGATGCGCAGCCGGATCTCCTGCTGGACGACGGGGCCGACCTGGTTACCACGGCGCATCGGGACCACCGCCAACAACTGGGCAAGATCATCGGCGGAACGGAAGAGACGACCACGGGCGTTAACCGGCTTCAAAGCATGGTCCGGAACGGCGACCTGACCTTTCCGGTCATCGCGGTCAACGATTCGAAGACCAAGCATCAATTCGACAACCGGTTTGGCACGGGACAAAGCGCGCTCGACGGCGTCCTCCGGGCCACTAATACGTTGATCGCGGGAAAAACGGTGGTGGTGTGCGGCTACGGCTGGTGCGGACGGGGCGTGGCGTCCCGGGCCAGGGGGCTGGGCGGCCAGGTCATCGTAACGGAGGTGGATCCCGTCGCGGCCCTGGAAGCCGTCATGGAGGGATTCCGGGTACTGCCCATGGCCGAGGCGGCCGCGCTGGGTGACCTGTTCGTCACCGTAACCGGAAACCGGGGGGTCATACGCCGCGACCACCTGGAAGCCATGAAAGACGGCGCCATGCTGGCCAACGCCGGACATTTCGACGTGGAAATCGACGTGCAGGCCCTGGGTGCCCTCGCGGTCGAGCGACAGTCCCTGCGTCCATGGGTGGAGGAGTACGTCCTGGCGAACGGCCGGAGACTGTATCTCCTCGGCGAGGGCCGGCTGGTCAACCTCGTGGCCGGCGAGGGACATCCCGCCGCGGTCATGGACCTGTCCTTCGCCAACCAGGCCCTGGCGGCGGAGTATCTGGTAGCCAGGCACGGGGAAATGACACCCGGTGTATACACCCTGCCGGATGAAATCGACCGCGAGATCGCCAGCCTGAAGCTCGCGAGCATGGGTATGGCCGTGGACGAGTTGACGCCGGATCAGAGGGCGTACCTGGATTCGTGGCACTGAGCGATAAGTGGCACTGAGCGATAGTGGGCACTGAGCGATAGCGGGAATCAGGAGAAGTTGAAAATGTCTCGGGAGAATCGGGAAAAGCAGCACGCTGAATCGAGTGCGGAAGCGCTCAACAGTCTCCAGATGACCCCCGACGTCATGCTCGAGCTCGCGACCAGGACGGCGGAACTCATTATAGAACGAATCAGGAATCTTCCGGATGAACAGGCCTGGGACGGCGAGTTTAAGCAGGAACTGGAAGATCAGCTCATGGAGGATCCGCCCGAACACGGAAGTCCAGCGCTGGAGGTCCTGGGGAGGGCGGCGAAGGACATACTCCCCCTGGGCGCCCGCCTCGATCACCCCCGATCTTTCGCGTTCATCCCTTCGGCGCCGACCTGGCCCGGCATATTGGCGGACTTCATGGTCTCCGCCTACCAGGTCAACCAGTGTACATGGCTCACATCCAGTGGGGCGAGCCAGATGGAACTGGTCGTTATAGACTGGATCCGACGCTGGCTGGGGTATCCGGACACCGCCGGCGGCCTGATGACTTCCGGAGGCTCCGCGGCCAGCCTGGAAGCCCTGGTCGCGGCTCGGGAATCCGCGGGCGCGCCCGAACGCGGCACGGTCTATATGAGCGACCAGAGCCATAGTGCGCTGGTCCGGGCGGCCAGGATCATGGGCATACGATCCGAAAACGTGCGTTTGATCCCAACCGACGCGCTTTTCCGGATGGACCCGGAAGCGCTGAAGCGAACGGTGGCGGAGGACCGGGCTGCGGGATTAGAACCGGTGGCGGTCTGCGCCAACGCCGGGGCGGCCAGTACGGGCGCGATCGATCCCCTCGATACGATCGCGGATTTCTGCGAGGCGGACGGTATCTGGCTCCACGTCGATGCCGCCTACGGCGGTTTTACGGTCATCACCGAAAAGGGAAAGGATCTCCTGCGCGGGATCGAACGGGCGGACTCCATCGGTCTGGACGCGCACAAGCTGTTCTTTCAACCCTACGAAGCCGGTTGCCTGATGGTGAAGGACTTAGGCGACCTCGAGCGCGCATTCGCCGTACGGCACGATATCCTCCAGGACACGATATGGGGCGCGAACCACCCCAACTTCTCGGACCGGGGCCTGCAACTGAGCCGTTCGGTACGGGCCCTGAAAATCTGGGTGTCCGTGAAGACTTTTGGAATGGCTGCATTCCGAAACGCCGTATCCAATGGCATGGAACTGGCCGGGCGGGCCGAGGAGCATATCCAGAACAGCGGGACCCTGGAATTGTTGTTGCCGTCGTCGCTCGGTATCGTGTGCTTCCGCGTCAATCCCGACGCTTCAGACCTCGATGAGGATTCGCTCGAGAAGATCAACCGGAAAGTGCTCGCCCGCATCTTCTGGGAGGACCCCGCCCTCATGTCATCGACCCTGTTGCGGGGCAGGTTTACACTGAGGCTCTGCATCGTCAACTACACCACGACCTGGGACGACGTGCGCGAAACCCTGGAAGCCATCGAACGATTCGGAAATGAGGCGATATCGGAAACAGTCCCGGTTGGCGTGAACCGGGGAAGCATCCATCAGACCATGTAAAGGACGTCGAACGTATGATATTGACAAGCGATGAAGTCGCCCATTTCAGCACCCACGGCTACGTGGCCAGACCGGGATTCTTCTCGGACCGGGAGACCCGGGCGCTGCAGGCCGAGGTGGATCGTCTCATGGAGAACGGCGCCCTGCGCAACGTCGCCACGGAGGGCGACGGGAAGACGACGTCCACCACGCTGCGCAATCTGCAACTGTGCCCGATGTACCGGCACAGCGACCTTTTCAGGGCCCTCCCGTTCCAGCCCGACGTGGCCGGTGCCATCTCCCAGTTGATCGGAGATCCCTATATTCTCCACCTGGACCAGGTCTTTCTCAAACCGGGCGGAGACGGCATGGGCACCCACTGGCACCAGGACAACGCCTATTTCAAGATCCGTGATCCGCTCATGGGAACGGCCATGTGGATCGCCGTGCACGACGCCACCGTCGAAAACGGCACCATGCAGGTGATCCCCGGCAGCTACCGGACCCCCTACGAGCACAGCCGGGACCCCTACAGCGACCACCACATCCGCTGTTATCCTCCGGAGGAGCAGGCGGATACCATCGAACTGAAGGCGGGCGGCGCCCTGTTCTTCTGCTATGGCACGGCGCACTGCACCGGCCACAACCAGACGGACCAGTCCCGCGCCGGCATCGCCTTTCACTTTCTGCGCGCGGACTTCGCGCCAGAGCAGCTCATCGCGGACGGCCGAGACTACCGGCCCTATGTCACCGGACCACAGGCGACGGGGGGCGTCGCCGAGTACGGCGTCCGCGTGGACGGCACGTGGGAATCCGAAGTGGAGAAGGCGCTGGAGCACGGCCACACCGTGGGTTGAAACCGCCTCGCCGTCCCAGCGTGAAATCACCTCGCCGACGTCCAGCCAACGGTACCATACCCTGGCTGATGTAGGTGGCCCCGATACCAGCCACCGGCACGCTAGGATCACTCCCCCAGGCTGTTCAGCACGGCGTCCCAGGCCATTTCCGAGGCGATCATCCCGAAATCGGTCGTGCTCTTCAGACGCCTGTTCTCCACCTCGCCCGTCGACGCCGTAAACAGCACGTCCCCGTCCCGCGTCGTGTGAAAGGGCTGGATCGCCCGGGCCATGGACGCGTGGACCTGCCTGCCTATCTGGTTCAGTTCACCCTGGGTCCATTTCTGGTTGGTCACGACCAGCGTCAGCGTGGTATGCCTGCCCACCTGGTCGGGCCTGGATTTCGAGCCTCTGGCGAGGCGCGCTTCCAGCTTGTCGTAGGGATGGCGATGGTCCCGCGTGCGGACCCGGCCTTCGCGGTCGACGATATCGCCCAGGGCGTTCACCACGGTGAACACCGCGATCTTCGTCGCGCCGATCTCGCGAAAAGCGCCTCCCTGGCCGACGCCCGCCCAGCGTCCCGCGCCGCGCCGGCCGTAGTAGAACCGGCCCGGTAATGCCGCCTCCGCGGCCGCTTTACCAAGCGCTTTGTCCGGATACACGAAACCCTCGCGGTTGAACCAGTCGAAGATGATCGCGCCGGCAACGAGAGGGAGGGGTGGGGGATTGCTCGGCGCCGCCGCAGCGGTCAGGACGGCCCGCACACCGGAAACGGCTTCCAGCCCGTGCAACGACCCCCCTGCGAAGCAGATGGCGTGGTGGAACTGGTACTCGGATTCGACCACGCCGGGCATGCCGCCGCGCACGTCGACGGCCGTGACGAAGCCTTCGTCTAAAAGGAAGACCGTACATCCGGTCGGACCTTCGTCGTACTCGGCGAATCCGATGCTCAGACGGGGGAAGTCAATCTCGAGGGAGGGCGTGTCGAAGTCGGTTACCGGAACAGGCGAGTCTCTGCCGGGCATACTGGCGTCTCCAGGGCGCCCGGCGGCGGGGCGCATCCGTTGGCAGCGCGTCCATCTATACACAATAGCCCGTGTTCTGTGCGGATCAGTTCACGGGCTATCACACTTGCGTACTGTGCTGTGCGGGCGTCTCTAACCGGACACCTTGGTTACGTTAGCGGCCTGGAGTCCCTTGGGACCTTCAGTAATGTCAAAGGTGACTTCATCGCCTTCATTCAGCGTCTTGAATCCCTGTGCGACGATCGCTGAATAGTGAACGAACACATCGTCCCCATCGTCACGCGCGATGAATCCGAACCCCTTGCGTTCGTTAAACCACTTTACCGTGCCGCGTTCCATACTGACACTCCTGCCCTTCATAGGAAGAAAAAGTCTCCCTGACAAACCTCAATAAATACGCGGCACCGACAAAGACGGTTGGATGCCTGGTCACGGTCGCGCATAGGTTGTCTGGGGAGAGGGGATTAAGAGAATTGCTCCTTCGGGCAAATATACGGAAGAGGAGTATCTTGTCAAGTGATTTCTTACGTCTACGAATCAAAAACAGGTTGCCTAAAACCGCGCCGTGACGCATTAATAGGAGTATCTCTTCCCCATTATATCCAGATCGCCTTCAACCGGATGAAAACCGTGCAGGAACCACCCGGTGCGGCACCGGTTGCGATCGGCCCGAATCGGAGGTACTCCCATGAATCCCCTCTCACCGGATCTGAACTTCGATCCGAGATTCGAAGATCCCAGGGAACTTGCGGCACTCAACCGCAGGGGTTTCCTGGGCCGCTTTCTCGGCGGCACGCTGGCAGGCGCCGCCCTGCTGTCGCTGGGAGCGAAATCCGCTAGCGCGTCGGTGGACATGAACGACATGGGCGCGGCGGCCGCGCCCGATGACGAGCAATTCTGGAAACTGGTCACCAAACAGTTCCTGATCCGCCCGGACCTCGCCTACATGAACACCGGGACGCGGGGACCATCGCCGCGCAGCGTCCACATGGCGCAGATCGAGGCGTTGAATCGCATCAACAACGACTACGTGGATTTCAGGCGGAATCACTATACCATGGACTATGCCGCCGAGTTTATGGCCAAATTCGCCGCGTACGTCGGCTGCAAACCCAACGAACTCGCCCTGGCGAACAATACGACCGACGGGATGATCACGGGTACTTTCGGTCCCGTCCTCGAACCCGGGGATGAGATCCTCTATACCAACCACTGCCACGGTGCCGGCACGAACCCCGTGCTGAACCGGGCGCACCGGGACAAGCTGAAGGTAGGCGTCATCGACCTTTCCGACCCGAAGCTTCATCCGCCCAAGTCGCCGGACGACCTCCTTAAGGCCTTCGAAGCCGCGATCACGCCACGGACCAAGCTGCTCAGCTTCTGTCACACGAACTACACGGACGGACTGTTCATGCCGGTCAAGGAGATCTGCGAGATGGCCAGGTCAAAGGGCGTCATCACGCTGGTGGACGGCGCCCAGCCGCCGGGCATGGTCAAGCTCGACATGCACGACCTGGGATGCGACATGTACGCCGGCCCGTCGCACAAGTGGATGATGGCCTCCATGCAGTCCGGGTTCTTCTATGTGAAAGAGGACATGTTCGATCGGATCCAGCCGGTCACCTCGACCACGCCCTTCGCGGGCAAGAACATGTACGGCGAGGATCTCTCCACGAACGAGCGGTGGCTCGACCGCATGGGTTCGGCGAGGCAGTATACGAGCCGCGGTTCCAGTTGCTATGCGAAGTGGACGGCCGTGAACGCGGCGCTCGATTTCCACAACCACCTGACACCAGAAGGGATCGAGGCCCGCATCCGCTACCTGGCCGGCAAGCTGGCCACGGGGCTACGTAACATAAACGGCGTGGAAGTATTCGCTTCCGAGGACCCGAGGCTCCACGCGGGTCTGGTCCCCTTCAGGATCAAGGGCGTGCCGACGCGGGATCTGAATACAAAGCTGTGGGAGGACTACAACATCTACATCCGCAGCGTGACCCACCTGCAGGTCGGATGGGACGCCAACCGCGCCTCCATGCACATCATGGTCACGGCGGACGAGGTGGACAGACTCCTCGGCGCGGTCAAAGAGATTTCGAAATCGGTGAACGGATAGCCGGGGCGGGATTCGGGCGGGATTCGGGGCGGACTGCACAGCGGAACTTCAGGGCTCTTCCTCCCCACCCGACCTTTCGGTTTTCTTCCTGTCAAGCCGCATCCAGAGGTGCTTCATGATCCATTCCAGGAGGCGGGGCGACAGCCAGTGGAAGAAGACGAAGAACTTGCCGTAGAAGGATACCACGACTTCCCGCCTTCCCCGGCGGGCAGCGCGGACAATGGCTGCGGCCACGTATTCGGCGGAGATCGAAGGGGCGCTCATCCGCTGCCCCTTCTGTCTCATCAGGGGCGTGTCGTGGAAGGTCGTGTCTACCCGGGGCGGACACAGGACCGTAACGGTGATCCCGTGTTCGGCCACTTCCATGCGCAGGCTGTCCGAAAAGGCCTGCACGGCGAATTTGCTTGCGCAGTAGGCCGAGATGTGGGGCAGCGCCCGCTTGCCGGCGACGGATGAGATATTGACGATCCGGCCGCTTTTCTGACTGATCATGTGGGGCAGCACCGCCTGCGTGCACCAGATCAGGCCGAAGAAGTTCACCTCGAAGATCCGCTTCAATTCCTCCGGATCCATGCCGTCCACCGGGCTCAGCAGGCCGATGCCCGCGTTGTTGACCAGCACGTCTATGCTTCCCTGGGACGCCGCGACCTCTTTCATTTTCTCGAACACGGCGGTCCGGTCCGTGACGTCCACGGCCATGGGGACCGCCCGTCCACCCGCCTTCTCGATGTCCGCGGCGATACGTTCCAACCTACCCTCGGATCGGGCGGTTAGGACAACCGTAGCGCCTTCGCGGGCAAAGGCCTCGGCCGCCGCCTGCCCGATACCGGTCGATGCACCGGTAACCACCACCACTTTGCCACGCATCGAAGCCATGAGCGCCTAACCCTCCCGGCCCTGTTCCAGGGGAACCATGCGGCCCGTTTCGCTGGACCGGTACGCTGCTTCGATGATCCGCAGCACGCGCAGGGCGTTCTCACCGTCATCGTACGGGGCTTGCGGAACCTCCGAGCTGCCCGGGCTAACCGGGTCGTCCGGGTCCTCCGGGTCGTCCGGGCTGGCCGAACCGGCGGATTGACCGCCGCCCATGGCCGAGGTGATGAACCGGCCGACGAAATCTTGACCGTACCGACCCCCGTATGCTTCGGATTCCGCGACGACGTACTTCAGTTCACGGCGGGGCGTGGCGTTCCAGACCTTCGATGTGCTCTCGACGACGACGGGCCGATCCTCCTCGGTGGGATACCAGGTGATGTTGCCCTCCAGACCGCGGAATCCCAGGTAGGTGTCGTAACTGCCCGAAAGGTACCCGGCCTGGCTGATGGGCAGGAGGTATCCGGCGTGCAGCGTGGCGATCGCGCCGCTGCCCATCCGCATGATCACCCCAGCCGTATCTTCCACGTCGATGGGCTGCTCGTTCAACGTATCCACCATGGCGGTGACGGCCGTGACCTCGTCCCGCGTGATGTACCGGATCGCGTCGATCCAGTGGCAGCCCAGCCAGCTTAAGATGCCGCCGCCGGCAATCCCCTTCCGGAACAGCCAGTGCGTGGGGTCGCGGAAACGGACCTGGGACGTGACCATCCGGCCTTCCACGGACAACAGCTTTCCGATGACCCCCGCGTCGATCAACGCCCTGAGATCATTGACGATGGGATGGGACCGCCAGGTGTAGTAGACGCCCAGGCGGACCCCGGCGCCGCGAACCGCGTCGAGCAGCGGAGCCATGTCCGCGCTGCTGGCCGCGACCGGTTTCTCCGTCAGGACGTGCTTTCCCGCCTTCGCCGCCCGGATCACCCATTCGGGATTCCGGTCATTCGTCGCCAGCGAGACGACGATGGGGATGTCCTCCCGCTCCATGATTTGATCGAAGGTAGGTTGTCCCGGTTCCAGCTTGGGATGGTCCTCGCGCCGCAACCGTTCAAGCGCTTCGTCATCTTCGTCCCAGGCCACGATGCCCGACACCTCGTCCAGCAACTCCAGGGTGCGGAAATGGGGACGGGCGTGCGGATGGGCCACGCCCAGGAAACCGATCTTGACCTTCATCGAATCACTCCTTAGCCTGCCCCGTCGAGGTCCTGTCCCGAGCCGTACAGGTACTCGTAGGTGTAGATGCCGGTGTTGTGGCCGTCTTTCCAGGTAAACTGCAGGGCGTAGCGGCCGACGGTACTCATGTCGACCACCTCGACGCTCGGATCCAACGATTCGTTGGCAAGCAGGGTCAACCCGCCGGCGGAGGACAACTGATCCCGCAGGTCGCGGCAGGTAGCGCAGGGACAGGCTTTTCGAAGGTCGGCCAGGGCGTACTTTCTCGCGCTGCCGTCGTTCCAGAATACGGTCAGTTCGCCCTTTTCCGGGTGATCGAGGGCCACGTGTTCGGGCGAGGGTATTGCGGTGGACATGGAGGCTTTGTCACTCCGACCCTTCGGCAGGCTGGGTGGTGGCAGGTTGGGTGGCGGCGCCGTCCTGAGCACCGGTCGACTCGGAAGCGCCGGGATCAGGCTGCCCGGTTTGCTCCCGTACCATATCGGGAGATACCGGGTCGGGCGACGTAAATACCCGATCGTCCACGAACTCGAGCACCGCCAGGTCTTCGTGGGACCGTTTCTGGCCGTCCATCCGCTCCCGTTCCGCGGACAATAGGATATCGCCATGGCTGCGCCAGTCGTTCCACTTCCATTCGCCCCGACTACGCTCGTCCTGGCCCTCCCGCAACTGCAGGAGATAGACCCATTTGTCCATGAGGCGGGTTTCCCGGTTGATGTAGGCCCAGTACTCGTCGCCCGGCGTGTTCCCCACTTCATTGAAACTGAGATGCAGCTTGTCGTATACGATGCCGTCTACGACTTCCTCGCCATCGTAGGCCAGGTCAACACCCGGGTCCTGCAACTTGTAGGGCATCAGCAGCCAGTAGGTGTCGTTTATCCACGCGCCCCGGGCTCGTTCCAGGGCCTGGCTCCGCGCCTCGGCGTCCGTGACTTCCACGCCGTCGATGAACGCCTGCCCTTCCCCCGTGTTCAGATTCATCAGGATCACGTGGGACTGGCCGCTTTCCCGGTCGGTCCAGGAAAGGCGGTGCCGGCCGTCGTGCTTGTCCCAGTAGTGGGTGCGGAACCCGAAGAACGAGAACCGGATGTACCGGGTGGCGTTCCAGTTATCCCGGCCTCCCATGGCCTCCATCACCTCTTCCGCGATGACCTGGGCCTGATCGCCGCCCGCGTCCGCGGTTTCCGGCTCCGATTCCGGACCGGCGCAGCCGGGAATCCAGGTTATTAGCAGAGGGATCATCAGCATGGTAGCAATCCGGGGTGGAACCCTGCGCGGAATCCAGTGCGTTTTCAGGAAAGGGATACCCATGTCTGCTGCTCCTCCGAGGTGGTTATGGCGTCGGCGACCTGCTGCACGCAGTACCCTTCGTGGAAACTTGGATCGGCTTCTCCGCCGGACCGGATCGCTTCGACGAAATGTCTCTGCGGAGACAGCGCGCCTTGCTGGGACGGAACGGACAGCGGCTGGAGGTTTCCCCGCAGTCCCTGGCCGCCCTTCAGGCTGGCCTGCATGGTGTCCCGTACGAACTGGAAATGCAGCGCGCCGTCGCTTCCGTGGATGTCGATGTGAATGAAGTCCGTGTACAGTGCGCAACGGCTTACGTGGAATACGGCCTGGACCCCGTCCTGCATCTGGGCGATGAAGGCGCAGGCGTCTTCGAGCTCGGATTCCCGCATGGCCGAGGAGTCCGGCGCGCGGCGTTCGGGGATGAGCGTGTGCATCAGCGCGCACACCCGTTCGAACTCGCCGGCCCACCACCGCGTCATGTCGATCAGGTGCACGCCGAGGTCGCCCATGGCGCCGAGTCCCGCCTCCAGGCGCCGTTCCCGCCAGCTGTGCGCTTTGCGGGGACTCGCCCGGTAACCCATCATATAGCGGGCGTTCAGGTGGTAGATCCTGCCGATATATCCCTCTTCGAGCAGGGATTTCATGCGAAAGGCCGGACCATTGAACCGCCAGCCGAAGTTGGTCATGTGGACCTTGCCGCTCCCGCGGGCGCTTTCGAGCATGTCTTTGGCTTCTTCGGCGTTCAGTCCGAGCGGCTTCTCGCACAGCACGTGCTTGCCGGCTTCCAGGGCCTCCATGACCATCTGCCGGTGCAGGTTCACCGGCGTGCAGATGCTCACCGCGTCGATGTCTTCGCGATCCAGTACCGCGCGGTAATCCGTTTGGGTCTCGGCGATCCCGTAGTCCTTCGCCACACGCTGGGCGGTCGCCGCCGTCCGGCTGCAGATGGTCTCGACCACCACGCCGGGGCAGGCCTGGTAGCCGCGGACGTGGTACTGGCCGAATCCAAGCCCGATCACCCCCACGCGCAACGGGTCGGATGCCATGAAAGTTTCCTTTGCGTTCTATCCTTGCCCGGATGCAATGAAACGACACTGAATCCTACGAGCGGGCGGGGTTCTTGTCAAGCAGATTGGGGGCTCGGTCCGACCCGTGTTCGGCGCTATCCGGTCCGTTCGGCGACGATGACCAACTGGTTCGTGTCCCAGTCGAACGGCCTGAAATCGAGCCCGCCATGGACCGCTATGATTGTCATGCCCGCGGCGGCCAGGAGCAGGTCCAGTTCGGTCACCGTGTAGACCCGTATGGATGACGTGTACGACCGTTTTTCGGCACCCCTGAGTACGGTCGATTGCGTATGGACGCGGTTGGCCACGGGATCGAATTCGCGCTCTTCGAGCAGGATGCGGCCGTCCCGTCGATGGACTTCCTGGGCGGTGAACCGGCGGACCAGGTAGTCGCGGTTGACGAGCTGGCACACGAGCCGCCCACCGGGCCGCAGTGCCTCGGAGACCGACTTCAGTACCCGGAAATTCTCGTCTTCTTCTTCGAAATATCCCAGGGTGTTGAACAGGCTGATGACCGTGTCGAACTGCCCGTCAAAAGGCAGGTCGCGCATATCGCCCCTGACCCAGGTCCCCGCGGGGTCCTCCTTGCGGGCGCGTTTCAGCAGCGGGGTAGACAGGTCGTATCCCACGACCCGGTATCCGCGTTTTTTCAGGGGCGTGCTCACGCGGCCGTAACCGCAGCCGAGGTCCAGGACTACGCTCCCGTCCGGACGCCCGATCAGGCGCGCGAGGCCATCCACCTCGAGGTCCGTGTCCCCGTGGCGGTCGAAATAGTAGTAGTCTTCGCCGAAGTAATCGACGTACCAGGGATTGGTCATGATGATTGAACATATCTGGATTGATATATACGAATAAAGCACAACCTGTCGCCAAGTGTTCGTCTGTGGTTCAATCTCAAAATCAAAGTCCAGAGTGTGGATCCATTCTATGTTACATTAAGTCAGTCGCCCGATTCGAAACAGGCGACTGATCCAGTTATACGACATTCATTTACAACCTTACTCCTTCGATACAAACTTGGGTTGATACAAGGTCACACCCGGATCGCCAATGTCGTCAGAGTACCAGGCAAACTCTGTTACAAACGACTTCTGAGGAAAAAGACATTGTGCTCTTTGCTTCCAGGTCTCGCAAAGAGTGTGTCCCAGCAGTTCCCAAATTTCGTCTTCGCAATCATACTCACCAGTACCCACTGCATCAAACAGGTAGAAGGTGTTAACGTAACTTTCTACATTGTTCACCCTAGCATCGGTGATTATTAGTTCGTAGTTCCTCCTCTCGTATTTCTCTGATATGAACACAAAACCGTCTACTTCGATTAAGTCCGGCCAAAACAATTTGGAGTAAATTAAAGCCAGTTCTGGACCTCTGTCATCGAAGTGAAGGTAGTCCGTTGTATCAACAAGATCATCTTTCGAATCTCGAAACAACTTCAGAATTTGCGGATTAAAGTTTATCATTGCTAATTCCCCTGAGGAGTTTCATCAGGCCTCGCTGGCCTTGATCTATTTGGGTTGCCGCCAGGATGGCGTGGCTTAGGTTCAAGGATCAATGGCGGATCCACGCCTGAATGTTCAGGACCAGTGCCGCGGAATCGCTTGTTACCGCCTGCACTTCCTGTACTATCAAAAGTCTGGTAGTGCTCTATTCGGCCGGTCTCTGGGTTTCTCCGAAAACGGGTATGAGGGTTACCACCCGCCTCAATGTCCCTTATGAAATAGTTCTTCTGGCGACCTCCAGACCTCGTGGATCTAAGTGCTCTGCTTGCAGCTTTAGCCTGATCTCCTAACCCCGTTGCGAGATCAATAACTGCAAAGACATCATTGGCATCCCAAACGCCGTCTGCTAAGATCGAGACGTTGTCTACGAAACTTACTATTTCATCTGTACCTATATCTTTCCATGTATCCTTCTTAAATAGCGACTTGCCTTTCTTGGCAGCGTCGTACGCTCGGTTGGCAATCTTTAAACCTCTAGTTAGGATGTTCCATGCAAGCTCGCCATCCGGATCCACGTACTTGAGCGGATTATTAGCGGCATAGGCGTATGGGCTCAACCCCGGGTATACGAACTGCATGGGATCGGGCCTCAGGAACCTGCCGACATCGTAAGCGTACGACCTTGCGAGCATGTAGTCAAGACCGGACTCGGCGTCCCGCTCGTGCCCCGTGAACCGGAAGTGCGTGGCGCCCGTACCACTCGATGCGAGCATCTTGCCGTATGGCCAGTAGTCATAGCTGGCGGTGACATTCCCTTCCCCATCTACGAGGCTCCGGGTACTGCCCAGGTGATCGGCCAGGTAGTAGCTGGCGCTATCTCCGGCTATGCGTGCGATCCTTCGGGCCCCTGCATACACATACCTGGCAGACTGGGTTTGGTCTGTAAATTCGGCGAGAACGTTGCCACCTAAACCTCTCAGGTAGTAGGTCGTGGCCGTCCCGACCGTCTTTTTCACGCGCCGTCTGTCCGGGTCCATGAGATACCGCGCGCTGCCGTATCCGGTGGTGAGTCCCCGGTAGTCGTAGGCCACCGCGTTCGCGCCCCTAGTCGTCATCCATCCGTTCTGGTTGTAGGCATACGTCTGCCCTCCCGTGCCCGTGGTACTGTCCAGCCTGTTGGGCGTGGAGCCAGCCGAGTAGTTGTAGGTGAGTCGGCTGCTGCCGGTCACCATGGACTTAAGGTTACCGCTTCGGTCGTAGGCGTAGTCCCGGCCTGTGCCGCCGGTCAGATCAAAGCCGGTGATCCGGTAGAGGTCATCGTAGGCGTAGTCCGCGGTTTTGGACCCGGCGCCGCCATGGCTGAACTTCTGCCGGGTGATGTTACCGGCGTGGTCGTAGGTGAGCTTGGAACTGAACGTGCCCGCATAGTCGATGCCGGTGACCCACTCGCGGGGGTTGTAGGTGTAGGTACCGGTGACTACGCCGTCTGCAGTGGTGTCACCCGCGCCCTGACCCACGACGTGGGTGTCGATGTTGCCCGCGGCGGTGTGGGTGTACGTTGCGAGTGTGTTGCCATTCACATCCCCCACGCGGCTGATCCGTCCTGCGCCGTCGTAGGCGTAGCGCGCCTGCGCGCCGTCGGGATAGATGATTCCGGTGATCCTTCCGGCGAGGTCGTAGACATATTCCAGTGTCTTCGTGCCGGCGAGACCCTCGATTTCTACCTGCTTGACACGCACGTTGCCCAGGTGGTCGTAGGCGTAGCGGTGCACGACCTCGGCGGCCGCGTCGGCGTCGGTATTCTCTTGGGCTTTGGTCAGGCGCCCCTGGGCATAGTTGGGACCGCCGCCTTCGATCTCGCCACCCGCGACAAGGTCGCCGCCGTCGTAGGTCATGCGGCTGCGCCACGACGAGGCGTCGTTCTCGAAGGGGTAGGACCGCTCCGGGTCCAGCTCAGAGAAGTTGGCGGTCGCCTCTCCCACGCGGGTCACGCGCCCGAAGTCGTCGTAGACGGTGTAGGTGATTTTCCTGTTGGCGCCCGTGCCGGAGGCGCGCTGCCGGGCGTCCTGCGAGAAGCGCACGCGGCCCAGGTCGTCGTACTTGTACAGCGTGGCGCTGTCGGCATCGGGGTGATGCCTTTGAAGATGCGTTTACACGGAGTGGATTGGACCTACTGTAAGCGGGGAATGAGGTGGGTGATATCTGGGTTACGGCCTTCGTAGCCTCGACCGAAGAAGGTCCAAGCCGTACGTTTTCGACGGCGACGGCAGCCTGGAGTCAACTGACTGACCTGTCCGTTCCTGAACGTGAGCCTGATTGAACGATCTGTTGAAGTCAACTTGCATGATCTCTTACGATCTAAATGTGGTGTTAATCCTCATTTAAACGTCTACGCGGCAATCACACAATAACTCAAATCCCCAACATATAAGTTTTAATGGAATTCCAAGCCGAAATACCTGCAAGACTCTGTAAATCTACGCAAAAGCTTACGGTTCTATGTCATCGTGTTGAATATCCGCCGATCTGAGCGATATATTTTCCAGTTTCGGGATGTCACTACTGCTGATCTCATATGTCCACACTTTGTGTAGGTATAAAGCGTCCTGCCCGGATTCCATATCCAGCTCGACCGTCTCGCATTGTCCTACAAGCGTATCATCGATTAATTCGTATTCATTTAGGATAAGTTTGAAGTCACGGGGATGACCTTTGTATTGGGACAGTTGTATCCAGTCGGTTACAAACTCGTCAATACTTGACCTGTTGTGTGTAAGAACCTGATCAAGTCTAACATATTCCAATGGATCATTATAGGATACGAATTCAGTTGTATCGCCCGGGAGGTGGATACCTAACTCAAAACCGTTAAGTCTCGAAAACCGAAAGAACCCATCTATTTGCAACAATCCGTCGTTGTCGCTAAAGAAGGATTCTCGAATACCAAGTTTATAAGGATTGGAATCGCGCGAAGGGGGGTATACCAGAAAAACATCGAGTCCGAGGAATCGCCTTGGCAACCGTTCGGACTTATAACCCGAAATGTTGGCAAGCTTTCGGATGGACAGAAACTTGAGCCGACTTAGCATATCTTCGATCAAAGGGTCGCGATCCGTATCGGCATTCCACCACAGTTCATTTTTCGAGTCCGTGGTGTTGTCTACCCGGCCAGTGTAGTATCGTAATTTCGACCAAGTTTCAAAATACGCAACGTAGAATACACCGATTTCCGCCATACCCGTTTCAGTGGGATTCTGATCCTGCGCATTAACTGTTATAACCATGCCTGCCAAAAAACACCACAGAAACACCATTTGACTATCCTTCGTTCTATTCAACGGCTTTCATTACACAACAGTCATTTTTTTATACTTACCCACGGACTTTCGAGCGATCCACTTATTTCGCTTGAAGCGTCGTCGTATACAGAACGATCGGTATCTTCACGTTGTGTGTGTAGTTTCAGAACAGGTTGACCTTTCTTTGGTATCTTGTACTTCCATTCCTTGTACACCACGCTTGTATCCTGATTATAGTATGATTGTTTCAACTCAATGGTAACACAACTACCCAAGACCTCTTGATCAATTAGCGTAAACTCATTCGAGAGCAATTTGATAAAATTAGGATGATCGTCAAACTGCGTGAGTTGAATCCAGTCGTAGATGAATTCCAGTAACTTCGTATCGTCGACCGACGGTATGTCCATACTTTTAAAACTCAACCCATCATCGTAGGAGAGAAATTCCGATGGGTCACCTGAAATGTGCACTTTTTCGCCAAACCCATAAAATTTGACGAATTCGATTTGATCGTTTATCCCTAATTTATAGGGAAGAGCATGCGTAGTTGAAGGATATATGAAAAACACATCGTAATCCAGAAACCTGCGCTGGTATTTCATCACGCGAAAATTGAACTCGTGAACCTGGTTAGGATCTGTTAGGTAATTCGAAAACATGTAATACGGATGGGGACCTTCCCAGTACACGTCCGGTAATCGGATCTGCAGCAGTCGTTCAAGGTAATTCGTTCGTTGCTCCATGTCGAAGTAGGCGACATAAAACCTGCAGAGCTGAGCTTTAACCGTTTCACTGGGACTTTGTCTGTTTTCATCAGCCAGAACCATCAGTCCCGTCATGAATAATATGAAAGTCCCCATCATAGTTACCGTCTATTCCTTTCCTCCTGCAATTCCCTCCACTCCTTAAGGAACCTGTACTTTGATTCATTGGCCCTTATTTCTTGAGGTCGGTCATCATGATCCATATGGGCTTCCAGAAAACTATTAACATAATAACTTCTGGTGTTTTTAAGTGCATCAGATAAATGCCTTAACTCGTGGACTATGGTCCCTTCCACCATCTCACCCAACTCGCTAATTCGCGACTCGTCGATTGTCACCGCTGATCCCTGAGCCGAGACTCTGGCATCCAGTGCGTTAACAGTGGCACCAGGAGGAGAGACGTCGAAGGCGATTTCCGCTAGACCTAGTTGATTCGATGAAAGCGGATCGAATGTAAACTCAAATTTCTCAGTAGCGTTTTGTACAGTGTTGTACAACTCTCTACCAGTTTCTGTTTTTCGCAGGTTGGCGAAGTATACTTCGAATCGCTTCTCATCTTCCTTCGAAGCAAATACGATTTCCCGCCCATCCGGATCCACATACTTGAGCGGATTGTTGTTGGCATAAGCATACGGGCTGATCCCCGGATACTCGTCCTGCATGGGATCGGGCCGTAGGAACCTGCCGACATCGTAAGCGTACGACCTCGCCAGCATGTAGTCAAGGCTGGACTCGGCGTCCCGCTCGTGTCCCGTGAACCGGAAGTGCGTGGTGCCTGTGCCACTCGATGCCAGAACCTTTCCGTAAGGCCAGTAGTCGTAGGCGGCGGTGACGGCGCCTTCCCCGTCGACCAGGCTCCGGGTGCTGCCCAGGTGATCGGCAAGATAGTAGCTAGCGCTATCCCCGGCAAAGCGGGCGATGCGCCTGCTGCCCGCGTACACGTATTTTGCTGACAGGTTCTGCCCCGAGTACTCGGCCAGGACATTGCCGCCCTGTCCTCGCAGGTAGTAGGTGATGGCGGTCCCGACGGTCTTCTTCACGCGCCTTCGGTCCGGGTCCATGAGATACCGTGCGCTGCCGTAGCCGGTGGTGAGTCCCCGGTAGTCGTAGGTCAGCGTGTTCGCGCCCCTTGCCGTCATCCATCCATTCTGATTGTAGGCGTACGTTGTGGTAGCGCCTGCCACGGCGGTGCTGTCCAGCCTGTTGGGCGTGGAGGTACCCGAGTAGTTGTAGTTGAGCCGGCTGCTACCGGTCACCACGGACGTCAGGTTGCCGCTTCGGTCGTAAGCGTAGTCCCGGCTTGTGCCGCCGGTCAGATCGAAGCCGGTGATCCGGTAGAGGTCATCGTAGGCGTAGTCCGCGGTTTTTGACGCGGCGCTGCCATGGCTGTACTCCTGCCTGGTGACGTTACCGGCGAGGTCGTAGGTAAGCTTGGGCCTGAACGTACCAGCATAGTTCAGATCGGTGACCCACTCGCGCGGGTTGTAGGTGTAGGTTCCGGTGACGATGTCTTCACCTGCGACGTGGGTCTCGATATTGCCCGCGGCGGTGTGGGTGTACGCTGCGAGCGTGTTGCCATTCGCATCCCCCACGCGGCTGAGCCGCCCTGCGCCGTCGTAGGCGTAGCGCGCCTGTGCGCCGTCCGGATAGACCAGGCGGGTCACCCGCCCTGCCAGGTCATGGGTATAGGCGGCCGTCTTCGCGCCTGTCAGGCCCTCGATTTCCACCTGCTTGACGCGCACGCTTCCCAGGTGGTCGTAGGCGTACTCGTGGACGACCTCGGCGGCCGCGTCGGCGTCGGTGTTCTCTTGGGCCCTGGTGAGGCGCCCCTGGGCGTAGTTGGGACCGCCAGAGGCGGCCCCGTTGCCGGCGACTGGGTCGCTGTCGGTAACGGCATCGCCGCCGTCGTAGGTCATGCGGCTTCGCCACGACGAGGCGTCGTTTTCGAAGGGATAGGACCGCTCCGGGTCGAGACGTGAGAAGCCTGCGGCCGCCTCGCCCACGCGGGTCACGCGCCCGAAGTCGTCGTAGACGGTGTAGGTGACTTTCCTGTTGGCGCCCGTGCCGGCGGCGCGTTGCCGCGCGTCCTGCGAGAAGCGCACGCGGCCCAGGTCGTCGTACTTGTACAGCGTGGCGCCGTCGGCGTCGGGATGATGCCGGCTGGTCATGCGGCCCAGGGTGTCGTAGGCGTAGCGCGTGGTGCCGCCGCCCGGCATGGTGGTCGAGATAAGCCGGTCCAGGGCGTCGTAGGCATAGGACGTCCTGTTGTTTCGGGTGGCGACGTTCGTGCCCGCCGAGTCGGCGATGACGTGGCGCATGCGCCCATAGGGGTCATAGACCCTGGTGGTGGCCACGCCCTTTTCATCGTCGACGGTCACGTAGGACCGGCCCGGGCCGGTCCTGGTGGTCCAGTTGCCGTAGCGGGTGTCGACGGCCGAGTTGTTGTCGTGGCCGGGCGGGACGACGCGGGAGATCCTCAAGAGTGGGTCGTCGTAGTAGGTGGTCGTCGTGACGCGGCCACCCGCGGCGATCTCGGCCAGGGCGCGGTAGTCTTACGAAGGCGGCAGCTAGCTGAGCCCGATGAGGTGCTCGGGCTCAGACTGGTATCCCCGGGTTGCACACAGATCTGGTAAGCGCTTGTGGCGTATACATTACTTCAATGCATAATACAGTCGTCCACAGCCCAGGCTATCTATAATCAAGTTAAGAAGTGCCTATGATTAAGAGTGACAGTTCTGTCCCTGTAAAAACTGCGCTACATAACCCTTACCTAGTATAAAACAAAAACCGATCCGGTTTAGTCTGCCCAGTCAACACGTTTTTTCCAGACTATCCCATTCTCAATAGGACCACCCTCCCAAGTCTGTCCGTATTTTCTAATGCTGTACACCACCTTAAGTCCATTATCTGTAAACACACATTTATTGTAGGCCGTAATCTCCTTTTTTGTAGTGCCAGGGAGATTGCTTTCCCAATCGATCTCTCTCATAAAAAGGGTATCACCTACAACCGCATAGGTGCCGATCATGTACCTTCCTAATTCAGGGACATAGGACGCGAACGAACCTTTCTTGTCACGATACGTATGAGTATCCGTGTTTAAATCATACCATTCAACGGGCTCTTTATCGAAGATAGTAAAGTGAGTTAACCCGACGTCGTTAGGAGCTTCCCATCGTGTTCCTGTCAAATCAGGAAACGTGTCTTCACCCAAATCCTGCTTTTTTTCGCCACACGTTGCAAAGAATAACGTGGAAATGACAACAACTATCAGGAGTCTGGACATTTGGCTTTCCTCATTTAGAAATGCCGACATCGGGCGCTATCAACTGCACGATTATGGTTTGGCTCTCAGGTACAGGAATCCTTCGAAATCCCTGCCAACTGTATTCATAAACCGCTCGTGTTTCACTCTCGAACCGCGTTCGTTACAAGTCGTCAAACACCCCGTTGTTATGTTAACTGGATTCCCTTTTTTATCCCAACCTGAAAGTCTTGGGTGATTGGGATTTCCCGCATGAAGGAATACTTCCGTCAGATAGTCTCCGGCGGTGTTCTGTGGGTTTCCTCGGACTGTCGGTACCGGGCCACCTTCGTTTATTATGATCGACGGATCATTCGGACCGTATTTGAACCTACCTTGGGATCTAGCCGTATACAGTCCTTCGGCCATCGTACCATACCGTTCAACATCAGCTGGAACCGTGTTCCCCATAATGGTTGCCGAAGGACCCTTCTTGTTAGAATCCAGGTAGACATCGAACCTGGCGGAATTGATCGGTTCAACCAGGTTTTCATCCCTGTTATGAGTGGCAACAATCACGTTTCGTCCCAAATAGGTCTCACCCTCAACAAGGTCCGCATCGTCCGCACTCGTAACATTCTCATCCCATTTAATTGTACCGTCCGATCTTTGGACCCAGTCCAATAGACCTGTAGGATCAACTCTTATTAGCGGGTTGTTCTGAGCATAACTGTACGGTGAGATCCATGGTCTTGCATCCTGCATGGGATCGGGCCGCAGGAACCTGCCGACCTCGTAAGCGTACGACCTTGCGAGCATGTAGTCAAGACCGGACTCGGCGTCCCGCTCGTGGCCGGTGAACCTGAAGTGCGTGGAGCCAGAGCCGCTCGAAGCGAGGACTTTTCCGTAGGGCCAGTAGTCGTAGGCGGCGGTGACGGCGCCTTCATCGTCCACGAGGCTCCGGGTGCTGCCCAGGTGGTCAGCCAGGTAGTAGCTGGCGCTATCTCCGGCTATTCGGGCGATGCGCCGCGACCCGGCGTATACGTATTTTGCCGACAGGCTCTGGCCTATGTACTCGGCAAGGACGTTGCCGCCCGGTCCTCTCAGGTAGTAGGTGACAGCGGTCCCGACCGTCTTCTTCACGCGCCGTCTGTCCGGATCCATGAAGTACCGCGCGGTGCCGTAGCCCGTGATGAGTCCCCGGTAGTCGTATCTCACCGTATCTGCACCTTTGCGCGTCATCCATCCGTTCTGGTTGTAAACGTACTTCTGTCCTCCGGTGCCCGTGGTGCTGTCCAGCCTGTTGGGCGTGGAGCCAGCCGAGTAGTTGTAGGTGAGCCGGCTGCTTCCCGTGACCATGGACGTCAGGTTGCCGCTTCGGTCGAAGGCATAGTCCCGGCTCGTGCCGTCGGTCACGTCGAAGCCTGTGATCCGGTACAGGTTGTCGTAGGCGTAGTCGGCCGTCTTGGATGCGGCGCTGCCATGGCTGTACTCCTGGCTGGTTACATTGCCGGCGAGGTCATAGGTGAGCTCGGAACTGAACGTGCCCGCATAGTCGATTTCGGTGACCCACTCGCGCGGGTTGTAGGCGTAGCGTCCGGTTACGACGTCGTCTCCGGTGACGTGGGTCTCGATGTTGCCCGCGGCGGTGTGGGTATACTCTCCTAGCGTGTTCCCTTTCGCATCCCCCACGCGGATGAGCCGCCCTGCGCTATCATATGCGTAGCGCGCCTGCGCGCCGTCGGGGTAGGTGAGTCTCGTCACCCGCCCTGCCAGGTCGTGGTCGTATACTGCCGTCTTGGTGCCGGTCAGGCCGTCGATGCTCACCTGCTTGACACGCACGTTGCCCAGGTGGTCGTAGGCGTAGCAGTGCACGACCTCGGCGGCTGCGTCGGCGTCGGTGTTCTCTTGGGCCCTGGTGAGGCGCCCCTGGGCGTAGTTGGGACCGCCAGAGGCGGCCCCGTTGCCGGCGACTGGGTCGCTGTCGGTAACGGCATCGCCGCCGTCGTAGGTCATGCGGCTTCGCCACGACGAGGCGTCGTTTTCGAAGGGATAGGACCGCTCCGGGTCGAGACGTGAGAAGCCTGCGGCCGCCTCGCCCACGCGGGTCACGCGCCCGAAGTCGTCGTAGACGGTGTAGGTGACTTTCCTGTTGGCGCCCGTGCCGGCGGCGCGTTGCCGCGCGTCCTGCGAGAAGCGCACGCGGCCCAGGTCGTCGTACTTGTACAGCGTGGCGCCGTCGGCGTCGGGATGATGCCGGCTGGTCATGCGGCCCAGGGTGTCGTAGGCGTAGCGCGTGGTGCCGCCGCCCGGCATGGTGGTCGAGATAAGCCGGTCCAGGGCGTCATAAGCGTAGGACGTCTGGTTATTCCGGGTACCGGCGCTCGTACCCGCCGAGTCGGCGATGACGTGGCGCATGCGCCCATAGGGGTCATAGACTCTGGTGGTGGCCACGCCCTTCTCGTCGTCTACGGTCACGTAGGACCGGCCCGGGCCGGACCCGGCGGCCCAGTTGCCGTAGCGGGTGTCGACCGCCGAGTTGCTGTCGTGACCGGGCGGGACGACGCTGGATACCCTCAGGAGCGGGTCGTCGTCGTAGGCGGTCGTAGTAGGACGTAGGGGTGATGCGGGAGTCTCTTCGAAACAGATTGGCGTCGTGGGAGACCGTGACCTCTTCGGCTGCGGTATAGGAGGATTCTACGAAATGAGCAGTGTCAGGATCTTGCTAGCAGAATTGACCGGCCTTCAGGTCTGCTGGAAAGGCCGGTGCTGGATCACGTTCTCGATCATCTGGACCAGTTGTAAAATCATCACGACCAAGGATACGCTTCAAAGTCATCATTCGCTCGATGACAAGAATACATCACAATACCCGAACGCCGATTCTGGCAGGTCCGAGAAGTATGCTATTGTCCCATCGGGGTCTAAGTACAAAGCGAATTGTGTTGGAATATGCAATGTACTCGACACCCAATCTGACCAACCCGGACTTCACCACACCTTTCAGGTACAGGCTGGGATAACGGACACCACTAACGTGTATTTCCATGCAGGTTTTCTTCATCTATCCCTGATGAAAGGCGTCTTCAGCCGCTCCGCAGTCGTCTAGATCAAGTCTATCCCACACCCTGTGTGGCGCTTCTACAACTGGCTTTAGTGAGATCTGCTTGATAGCTGACGCTTAGACTCCAGATAAAACTCTCCTTGTTCTGCTATACATTGAAGGTTCTTTCTATAGCGATTCCGATAAACGGTGTACTACCCACAACCTTATCAAATCACCGAACTCCAGGATACTATGGCCTACACAAAGCCCAAGCTACCTTAGCTATCACGACTACGGCCACCGTGATAACAAATCCAGCAAGTATGTACTTTAGCCAGAGTTCCGGAAACACATCCACAACAAAAAACGCAATTACTATAACAGATATCATAGTAACTGAGACCGTGAACAGTCGTTTGTTAAACTCTCCGTACCAAAGGTCAATAGTGAAATTCATGATGGATTTAGCGGTATATGCGCCTACACCAATAAAGATAAAACCCGTAAGAGACTTCTCCGCTTCACTCCAACTATAGCCCACCCAAATGACTATCACTGCGATCAAAGTGATTAGAAAAACCTCAAAATTGTTCCAGTCAGGATCGAGTCGATTCAAACGGGTGTACAGGCGATGAACTACCCTAAAGCGGCTTGATTTCCGTTGTTTTTTACGGGAACTCATTCTTTATCCCTTTCCTCTTCTCCATCGGAAGTAAACCATCCGAAGATTCTGGAACCGATTTGGGTGGCGGCAGTACTTGCTGATATGGCTCGTCTCGCGATGTAGTTTTGAGCTTTTTCATATAGCTCTTCCGCTCTTGTGTATCGACTTTTTGCGCGAGAATCTCTGCCTTGGCTTGCGGCATTGTGACCGATTCTCTTAAGTCGATCAGCATCACGTGTCAGATGTCTTACTGTACTGGAACTGCCGGCTATTCTGCCGGCTGTTTCTCCCGCAACTCTGCCAATGCTCCTTCCAACGGCTACATCCTGTACAGTATTCATTAAATCCACATTTCCAGTTTCGTTTACCTGGTGTAAAGCACTGAATCCTGCATCGGTGGCTGCTTCGATTCCAAACCTTGCGACTTTATTAACCTTCGACAGTTTGGTGATCAACCCAACCCCTGTTGCCCCAGCCGCGGCTGATATCGCTACCGAGCCCAAATCGATTTCATCAAGTGAACGTCCATCTACCGCAACCTGTATGCCGACATCAATCGCTGCGCCTACTATGGCACCAAAAACTAATGCACGCCCATCTGGATCCACATACTTGAGCGGGTTATTGGCGGCATAGGCATAGGGACTGATCCCCGGGTACTCGTCCTGCATGGGATCGGGCCGCAGGAACCTGCCTATGTTGTAAGCGTAGTTTCTGTCCAGCATGTAGTCAAGACCGGACTCGGCGTCCCGCTCATGCCCGGTGAACCGGAAGTGCGTGGCGCCGGTGCCGCTCGAAACCAGGATCTTGCCGTAGGGCCAGTAGTCGTAGGCGGCGGTGACAGCACCATCCTCGCCCACCAGGCTCCTTGTGCTGCCCAGGTGATCGGCCAGATAGTAGCTAGCACTGCTTCCTGCTATCCGGGCAATACGCCTGCTTCCCGCGTACACGTAATTGGCAGACTGGGTCTGGCCTGTATATTCGGCGAGAACTTTGCCGCCCGGTCCTCTCAGGTAGTACGTGACGGCCGCCCCGACCGTCTTCTTCACGCGCCGTCGGTCCGGGTCCATGAGATACCGCGCGCTGCCGTAGCCGGTGGTAAGCCCCCGGTAGTCGTAGGTCAGCGCGTTCGCACCCCTTGCCGTCATCCATCCGTTCTGGTTATAGGCG
>VXTP01000005.1 GCA_009837395.1 Gemmatimonadota bacterium | reverse complement strand
CCCTCCCCTGGGGCGCCCCCTCCGGGTCTCGATTTGTTACTGGGGGGCTTAAATTATGGCCGCCCCGGGGGGGGTGGGGGGCCTGGGCATGCAGTCGTGGATGAATACGGGTCGTGTACCTACGTTCCTGAATTAGAGAACGCTAAGTGAACCTGGCTGATGCTGCAATCTGCTTATTCTGCCCTTGAGAAGTAGTATGTCAAGGTACAAAAGAGTTGACAGTTATGCCGAAGTACTCTTACCATAGACTGCATTAGGGGACATAATTTCTATTTCTAACAGTTTAAATATAACTATTTCAATATATTAAATAGGACAATTTAACGGACATTAAAGGTGTCAACAATGAGACGATTTGAAACCACCCATCCGTGGCTGCGAAGCTTCGATACGGACTATCTGGTTCACGCCCCGCCGAGAATCTGGATGATCCTTGGTGAGATCAAAGCCAAGTGTGAGCAACTGACGGGGATTCCGTTGATGAGACAGACAGCGGACGAACTCTACACGGTGTATTTAGCCAGAGGTGTGCTCGGTACTACTGCGATCGAAGGCAACACCCTTTCGGAAGAAGATGTACGTGCGCATATGGAAGGAAAACTGAAACTTCCCGAGTCAAAGGAGTACTTGAAACAGGAGATCGACAATATCCTGGCGGAGATAAGAAGAATGTTGTCACGTCGTCGTCGTCGAAAACTTCCGCCGTGGTCGACAAAAGAAATATGCCGGCATAACAAGGTTGTGTTAAAAGATCTCGAGTTGCCGGACGAGGAAACCGTTCCAGGCGAGATACGTAAACACTCCGTTGGTGTGGGACGCTATCGCGCGGTTCCGGCTGAAGACTGCAATTACTTGCTTGAACAGTTATGCAAATGGTTGAATTCGTCGAACAATGACACAAACGAAGACAGTAGAATCCCTATAGGGTTGGTCAAAGCTATCGCCGCCCACCTATACTTCGCTTGGATCCACCCTTTCGGGGACGGGAACGGAAGAACTGCCAGGTTGATCGAGTTCAGGATACTCATTGAAGCAGATATTCCAATCCCGGCGACATTGCTTCCCAGCAATTTCTATAACCAGACCAGGACAGAATACGCCAGACAGCTAGACAGGGCATCGCAGTCTGGAGGCAAAATGGACCAATTTATGGAATATGCGATCCGAGGTTTCTCTGAAGGCCTATCTGAACAGCTTGCATCGATCAGAAGTCAACATCTTCAGATATCTTGGATCAGTTACGTGCATGAGCAATTCCAAGGTATGACAGGTACAGCTGCGAAACGTCGACGCAACCTTGTTCTGGCTCTTTCCGAACAGGATCAACCGGTTCCCAGATCGCAGATTGGGGAAATCAATCCAAGGATCGCCAGGGAATATGCGAACGCGTCACAGAAGATGATCAGCCGGGACTTGAATTACCTTATAGAAATGAAACTTGTGGAGCGTACCATAAGAGGTTACCGCGCAAGGAAGGAACGTATGCAAGCCTTTTTAACGTCTGATTAAGCTGGAATGACCAACTGCCAAGAGTTCTTTAACTAATCCAGTTCACAGTTTGGCTACGATTAGGTATAGGTGGACGGAGTTGACATGCTAAGACACACCTGCAAGCGCATCACCCCCGCGGAAGTCGCCGCGAAGATTCCTGCCCCGAACGGAGACCGGTTCCACGTCGCCCTGGAACGAGGCGAGTTGCAGATCGAGCTGTACATCCCCCGGGGCACGGACGATCAGAAACCCCACAGCCGTGACGAGTGCTACGTGATCGTTGAAGGGAATGGGAAGTTCGAAATGGGAGGCGAGGTCGTGCCGTTCGAGGCCGGGGATTTCTTCTTCGTGCCCGCGAAGGTCGAGCACCGGTTCCTCGATTTCGGTGAGTCGATGACCACGTGGGTCATCTTCTATGGACCGGAAGGCGGCGAGCAGATCTGAAGGCTGGACATCTCCGGCACGCGTCAACCACCGCCGGCACGCGTCAACCATCGCCACTGTCTGCATCCGCCCGCCCGCGCAGAGACTTGAGTCGTCTCGAAAGTTTCTGGATCTCTTCCTCGATCAACCCGATTTCATCCCCCACGCTGATCCGTCCGTCCCGCTCCAGGTGCCTGCGCCTTTCCTCCGACTCCCGGTCGGCCTGGGCTTCGGACATGGAGTTGATGATGACTCCGATGAAGAGGTTCAGCATGATCATGGTGCCGAGCATCACGAAGGAAACGAAGAAGGCGGCGCCGAGGACGGGCATGGCCCGGGAGGCTTCGCGGAGGTGGGCCTGGGCGAAGTCAGCGTAATTCGGATAAGCGTCGCTGCCGTACATCTGGATATACATCACATCGGTCCAGTCCTCCAGGGTCACGACCCGGAAGAGGGTCAGCAGCGCCGTCGCCAGGTCCTGGAAGTGCACCGGATCGTTGCCGCGGAAGAGGTAGACGCCCAGCACCGCGTAGACGTAGAACAGCACGGCCAGCAGGAGGCCGACGTATCCCAGCGAAGTGACCGACTTGAGCAGCGAGTTGACCAGCAGTTGCAGTTTCGGCACCGCGGTCACCAGCCGCAGCGCCCGGAGCACCCGGGCCAGGCGCAGCACCGCCGCGTACTGTCCTCCCGCGGGCATCAAGCAGGCCACCACGATGAGGAAATCGAACACGTTCCAGCGGTCGCCGAAATACCGGTACCAGTGACGGCCGTGGCGCGCCATCTTCAACACGGCTTCCACGATGAAGAACAGCAGGACCAGCTGGTCGAGCCGGTGCAGCCAGTCGCCGTACCGGGCCACCATCTCCCGCGAGGTTTCCAGCCCCACCAGGATGGCGGCCGCCGTGATCACCCCGAGTACGGTGTGCTGGAATGCCTTCGAATCGACCAGTCTACCGATTTGCGCTTGCAACGTTGACCTCATTTACCTCGCACGCAGGATCTGGTAGTAGAAGGTGCCGGTGATTTCCAGGAATGGATGGAGGAAATCGGCGGGAAGCGGCGGGAAGGGGCTGGCCGACTCGATGGCGTTGCGGCTCGAGGCCACGAGGGACTGGTAGGGGATGTCGTTGTCCCGGTAGGACAGGACCTCGAGGTCGCGCAGCGCGCCGTCGGGCATGATCTTGAACCGGATGATGACCCGTCCGCTCACCAGGCCGAGGTTGAAGGCCTCCGGGGCGAACCAGCGCCTCCTCACCCTTTCGCGGAGGATGTACAGGTAGGGCGCGTAATCCCAGGCGTAGGTGCTGAGCGAGAAATCGCCGTAATCCCTGACCGAGGTGTGGCGGTTGTCCGTCCGGGGCACCCGCGGACCGGTACTCCCGAATCCGAATCCGAAACGCCTGTGCCGTTCGTACGCGGGCTGACGGGATTCCTGGGCCAGCTCGTTCAGATCGTCCTGGGGGATGAAGACCGGGGCCTCCGGACCGGTAGGCCGGGGCGCCGAAGCGATTATCTCCCCTTCCATCCCGCCTTCACCGCGACCCGAGCGTCCGCCCCTGCCCCGGAATTCGGGCCGGATGATCATATCCGAGGTCCACATCGGCGGGTCTTCCAGTTCCGTGAAGTCCTCGATGCCGCCCTCCCGTGGGGTGAGCGGGACGCCGCCGGCGAAGGGGTCGTGCTGTTGATCTTCCTCTTCCTCGGAATCCTCCATCGTCCTGATCTCCAGGTCGCCCTCGGAATAAGCCAGCCCCTCGGGCAGCTCCGTATCCTCCATCAGGTCGCTCGCAACGGCGTTCTTGTCCGCCACGTCGGCGTCGGGATCGTCCGGCGGTTCCTCCACGCGGGCTTCTTCCGGCACGTCGACCAGGGTCGGCGGATTCTGCATTTCCATGTAGGCCTGTTCGAGCTGCTCCAGGCGCTCGTAAGGCGCGAGGGTGAGTTCGACCATGTTCTTGTCTTGGAGCAGGCCGGTGGCCAGGAGCACCATCAGCGAGAGGCTATGGAGCAGTCCCGCGGCAACGAAGGCGATCAGCAGGTACTTGGCCGTATTGCGGCGAAAGGTTACGGTCCGTCCCAGGAGCCGGGATTGGTGGGCGTATTCTTTCGAGTAAATATCCATGCATGGTTCTTATGGGCGGGGAGGATTTACAATCACGTTGTAATGAACGCGGTGAAGGGCAAGGGGTTCCATCCGGTGTAGATACATTGTGTCTACAGGTATCTTCCGGTTCCATCCGGCCTACCTCAAACCCAGGCTTTCCCGGACCTCCGTCATGGTGTCCGACGTCAGCGACCTCACGCGGTCGGCGCCCGTGGCGAGGGCGTCCCGCACGTCGTCGGGCCTGCCGGTCAGGTCCTCGTACTTGTCCTGGATCGGCGTCATGGCGGTTTCCATGTTGTCACCCAGCTTCTTCTTGCAGTCGACGCAGCCGATGCCCGCGCTCCGGCATTCCGTGTCGATAGTCGCCACTTCGTCGGAACTCGAGAAGGACTTGTGCAGCGTGAAGATGTTACAGATGTCCGGATTGCCGGGGTCTGATCTCCGCAGCCGGTTGGGGTCGGTATAGGCGGTGCTGAGTTTCTTCCTGACCGTATCGCTCCGGTCCTTCATCGCGATGTAGTTGTCCTGGCTCTTGCTCATCTTGGACTGGCCGTCCAGGCCAAGGATGCGCGGCGCGGGACTGTAGAGCGTCCTGGCCTCGGGGAACACCGGCCCGTACAGGTGGTTGAACCGCCGGGCGATCTCGCGCGTCAGCTCGAGGTGCTGGGACTGGTCGTCGCCCACGGGCACGCCGTCGGCCTTGACGCCCAGGATGTCCGCCGCCTGGAGCACGGGGTAGGTGAACAGGCCCGCGTTGATGTTCTGCTTGTGCTGGGCGGCCTTGTCCTTGAACTGGGTCATCCGTTCCAGGGCGCCCAGTGCGGTTACCGTGCTGAAGATCCAGGCCAGCTCCATGGTTTCGGATACGTGGGACTGCACGAAGAAGGTGCAGCGTTCCGGGTCGAGGCCGCAGGCGATGCCCATCGTGGCCGTGTCCAGCACGGCGTCCCGCATGGTGTCCGGATTGTATTCGATGGTGATGGCGTGGTAGTCCACGACGCAGTAGATGCAGTCATACTTCGGGATGAGCTTGGCCCAGTTGGCCACTGCGCCCAGGTAGTTCCCGATGTGGATGTCGCCGGTGGGCTGGATCCCGCTGTACAGCCGGGTCGGTTCGCTCGATCCGTTGCTCGATCCGTTTTCCGAACCATTGCCCGCCGATGCGATGGATTGCGTCCGTTCTTCCAGGTTCATGCCTGATCATGCTCCTTCACGTGAATGCGGGGACGCAGGGATACACGGACCTCCCGGCCCCTTCGTTCACGGCGATTTACCGCAAAAAACCGTTGTCACGAATCCGTATCCGCCCTATCTTTAACTTACTAAAAACAGACGTGTTAAATTGCGGCGGAACCCCCCTTCTGTCAAGCGAAATCATGGTGGGCGTTCCCTTGCCGGTGAGCGCCGTGAGGGCGTATCCACCGAGATCGATACCGGTGCTCGCCTTCCGTGAAACCGGGTTCGATGGGGAGCAGGACGTGAGCCGGAACCAGGACTCCACGCTGGACGAAAAGTACCAATCGCTCCGGGATGATCTGCGCGCCATGGGCAGCGTCCTGGTGGCCTACTCCGCCGGCGTGGACAGCACGCTGCTGCTGAAGGTGGCCTCCGACGTGCTGGAGGACCGCGCCGTGGGCGTAACCGGCGTGTCCGAATCGCTGCCAGAGGAGGAGAAGAACGAGGCCGCCGAACTGGCCGAGTGGATGGGCGCCCGCCACCGCTACGTGGACACGGAGGAAATCCACAACGCGGAGTACATGCAGAACAATCCGCGAAGGTGCTATTTCTGCCGGGATGAACTGTATTCGCGCCTCGAGGTGATCGCCCGGGAAGAAGGCGCCGCTTTCATCTGCGAAGGCAGCATCCTGGACGACATAAGCGACTTCCGTCCAGGCATGCTGGCCATCCGGGAACACGGCGTGCGAAGCCCGCTGAAGGACGCCGGGTTCACCAAGGCCGACGTCCGCGAGATGTCGGAGCGCCTTGGCCTGCCCACGGCGGACAAGCCGTCCCTGGCCTGCCTGTCGTCCCGCTTTCCTTACGGCGATCCGATCACGATCGAAGCCCTTGAACAAGTCGGCCGGGCCGAAGCTTTCATCCGCGGCCTGGGCCTGAAGCAGTTCAGGGTGCGGCACCACCGAAACATGGCCCGCATCGAGACGGAGCCCGCCGACCTCCCGAAGGTCGTCGAACACCACGACGAGATCGCGGCGTACTTGAAGGAAATCGGCTACGACTACGTCACGCTGGACCTGGAAGGATACCGCACCGGGAGCATGAACGAGGTGCTGAAGAAACGGAAAGCGGCGCCCGCAGGGACTGCGTGATCCGGGGCGGCGCCAGACGAGACTGCGTGACCGCGAGGCGGCTGCACGCCGGAACCTCATGACTCCGGGCGTGCGCCCGCCGAAGTCCGCCGAAGCCCGCCGTAGCCCGTCAACCGATAAGCGCCCGCATTACGAAAGGACCGATCATGTCTGCCTTCGACCCCGCCGCCTACGGACCCGTTTTCGCGGCGCTGCTCAAGACGCCTCGCATCATGGCGCTGGACCCGGGCGAAGAAAACGGTTCGGCGAAAGCGGGCCTGGAAGCCCTGAACCTGGACGAGGCTTTCGCGCCGAACCGCATTACCGACCGGACGATGGCCGAGGGGTGTCAATCAGGCCTGTGGCTGTACCATGATTTCCTGGTCACGTCGCACACCCTCAGCCAGCAGATCACCACGCCTACGGGCAGCTACTGGCACGGCATCATGCACCGCCGCGAACCGGACTATCCCAACGGGAAGTACTGGTTCGGCCGCGTAGGCGATCACGACATCTATCCCGAGCTGAGGGACGAGGCGGCCACCATCGCCTCCGGTACGGACAACCTGCCCGATGAGGCGGCGTACCTCATGTCCCAGTCCTCCTGGGATCCTTACGCTTTCATCGATTTGTGCGAAGGGGCCAATGTGGGTGGTGTCCCGGCCGGCGATCTCTGCCGCGGCATCCAGCAGCGCGAGTGGGAACTGCTCTTCGACTACTGTTACCGCAAGGCGATCGCGTAGTTGAGGTCGTACCGGCCGCGCAGGGGGCCGGGCGGACCGGACGGACCGGACGGACCGTTCGATTAGAATCCACGAAGCGTAACCCGGCACAGACCGCCGCGACGTCCGCGGCCGACGCGCATTCAAGTCAGCCCCCGTCCCTGATCTTCCGCATCTTCTCCATCCACACGCGGATCTTCTCTTCGCGACCCCGGTCGGTGGGTTCGTAGTAGCGGTGCCCCTTGATGGATTCGGGCAGATGCTCCTGGTCCACGGACGCCCCGTCGTAGTCGTGGGCGTACTTGTATCCCTTGCCGTGGCCCATTTCCTCCATCAGGCGGGTCGGTGCGTTGCGCAGGTGCATGGGCACGGGCTCGTCGCTCGTCTGTTCGGCGTCCTGCCGCGCCTTCGAAAAGGCCGCGTAGACCGCGTTGCTCTTCGGCGCCGTGGCCAGGTACACCACTGCATGGGCGAGCATCAGGTCGCCTTCGGGCTGGCCCACGAAATGGACGGCCTGCTGGGCCGAAGTGGTCAGGGTCAGTGCGAAGGGGTCCGCCAGTCCGATGTCCTCCACGGACATGCGGATGATCCGCCGCGCGATGTAGAGCGGATCGTCTCCGGCGATGAGCATCCGGGCCAGCCAGTAGAGGGCGCCGTCCGGATCGGAGTCCCGCACGCTCTTGTGCAGGGCCGAAATGGCGTCGAAATGCCAGTCCCCGCCCTTGTCGTACTGCGGCGACCGGTGCTGCAGGGCTTCGTCGATCTCCTTCACCGTCAGCCGGATCCGGCTCCCGTCGCCGCGCGGCGTGGTCATGGCCGCCACCTCGAGGGTATTCAGGGCGATCCTGGCGTCGCCGCCGGCCACCGAAGCCAGGTGCGCGGCCGCCTCGTCGTCCATCTCGATGTTCCGCCCGCCCAGTCCGTGTTCTTCGTCCTCCAGCGCGTTGCGGACGATCCTCTGCAGGTCCTCCTCCGAAAGCGGCTCCAGGCGGAGTACACGGCATCGGGAGAGGAGGGCGTTGTTGACCTCGAAGGACGGGTTCTCCGTGGTCGCGCCGATGAGGGTCAGCGTGCCGTTCTCCACGGTCGGCAGCACGGCGTCCTGCTGCAGCTTGTTGAAGCGATGGATCTCGTCAATGAACAGGATGGTACGCTTGCCATGCATGCCCAGCCGGTCGCGGGCCTCGGCGGTCGCCTTGTGCAGGTCCTTCACGCCGGCGCTGACGGCACTCAACGCGACGAAATGCGAATCCGTGGCGCGGGCGATGATGAAGGCGAGGGTGGTCTTGCCCGATCCCGGCGGTCCCCAGAGGATCATCGAAAAGGGCGTGTCCCGCTCGATGGACTCGCTCAGGAGGCGTCCCCGGCCGACCAGCCCCTGCTGGCCCAGGAAGCCCTCCAGCGAATCCGGGCGCATCCGGGAGGCCAGCGGCGCTTCCCGCTGTAGTTGCTTTTCGGCCTGATCGGAGAAGAGATCGGTCATGGCAGGGCCGGTGTGGGAGCGAAGATGGAACCTCCGCGGAGCGAGATGCGACCACCGCGTTGCGAAAATGCGACCGCTGCGGTACGTAAAGCGACCACCGCGGTGCGAAGATTCGACTGTAATGGGACGAAGTTCCGTGAAGTTTCGACGTTTCAGCGTTATTATACAGGAATATCCCCGCCAGGGTTAAGGGAATAAGGTGCTGATGCATCCGAAACAGGGAGAAAACGGGTACCTGTCGATTATCCCGACGACTGGCCGATAAACCGATTCAAGGCATCCCATGTTCAGCAACTACTTCACCGTAGCGTTCCGACACTTTAATCGACAGAAAGGCTATTCGTTCATCAACGTGATGAGCCTGGCGCTCGGGATCGCTTGCTGCCTGCTCATCCTGCTCTATATCCGTGACGAGTTGAGCTATGACCGGTTCTACGATCGCGCGGATCGAACTTACCGCGTAACCGCTGAATACCGTCAGGGAGGCGAGGTCATTCGTAACGCGGACGTCCTGATCCCCACGGTCTGGTACATGAGGGAGGACTTCCCGGAAATAGAGGACATGGTCCGCCTCGTCCCGCCCGGGAACGCCTGGATGGTCAAGTACGGCGACAAGGGGTTCTACGAACGAAACTTCTATCTGGCCGATACCACCGTTTTTAACGTGTTCGATGTCCCCCTGCTGACCGGCAATCCGAAGACGGCGCTCACCGGAAACGACAAGATCGTGCTGTCCGAATCCATGGCCCGTAAGTACTTCGGCGATGAGGACCCCATGGGCAGGATTCTGGATGCCGAGGGAACTTTTCACCTCGAGGTGACGGGCATCATGCCCGATCTGCCCTCCAATACGCACCTCGGATTCGATATTCTCGCGTCCTTCAGGATCCAGGAAGCGTACTCGAATACCAAAGTCGACGAGTGGGGTTGGCGCACCGCCCACAGCTACGTTGTGCTTCGGGAAGGCAGCGACCCGGCTGAACTGGAAACCAAGCTGCCCGCTTTCGTGGAAAAACACCTCGGGAATCGCTACGAAGGCGGCGACGCATCTCTGACGTACAGGCTGCAGCCGGTGACGGATATCCATCTCCACTCCCGCCTGGAACGGGAACTGACGCCCAACAGCGACGTCAGGTATGTCTATCTCTTTGCCGCCATTGCGGTTTTCATCATCGTCATAGCCTGCATCAACTTCATGAACCTGGCGACCGCCCGATCCGCGGGCCGGGCCCGGGAAATCGGTCTTCGAAAGGTGTTCGGCGCGGTCCGCGCCCAGATGGCCCGGCAGTTCCTGATCGAATCGCTGCTCATGAGCGGACTGGCCGTGTGCCTCGCCCTCCTCCTGGCGGCGGTCAGTCTGCCGTGGTTCAACCTGCTCACCGGCAAATCGCTGGCCGTGGATCCGGGTACCACGTTTTTCGCCCTCGGCGCTGTAGTGGTCATCGGCGTCGTAGTAGGTTGCGTATCGGGGAGCTATCCCGCGTTCTACCTGTCCGGCCTGGCGCCGATCGAGACCCTGAAGGGGACGCTTGCATCGGGTTCCGGTACTGCGGGTATGCGCAGGATCCTGGTCGTCAGCCAGTTCGTCATATCGATCGCCCTGATCATATGTACCGGGGTCGTGTACAACCAGCTTGATTTCATCCAGCAGAGAAACATGGGACTGAACACGGACCAGGTCGTCGCCGTCCCGCTGACCTTCGATCCGGTCCAGGAGACGGCCAGGATCTACAAACAGCGCGTGAAGGAGAGTCCATACGTAACCAACGCGACCTCCACCTATATACTTCCAGGCCACAAGAACGCCGTGATACCGATCACGTTGCAGAGGCCGGGCGAAGGCGACTACGCGAAGATCGACATGAACCAGGCCTGGACGGATGAGGATTTTCTGGAGACGTTAGGCATCGAGGTGGTCACGGGCAGGTACTTCCACCCCTCGTTCGTCAGCGACTGGGGCTGGGAGACCGCGGGAGGCGGGGCTGTGCTGAACGAGGCCGCCGTAACGAGGCTGGGATTCGATTCACCGGAAGATGCCGTAGGCAAGGAAGTGAACTGGATGCGGGAGCTGCGGCAGGGATGGAACGAGGAAGGCGTTCAACTGCGCAGGATCGTCGGGGTCGTAAAGGATTTCCATTTCGCGTCCTTACACCAACCCATTGCCCCCCTGGTCCTGTTCGCAGACTTCCAGGGTGGTCATGTCGTCGTCAAGATCAAACCGGAATTCATGACTGAAGGTCTCGCTGCGATTGAGGAAATATGGCATGAGGTCAACCCGGAGTTCGCCTTCGAGTACTTCTTCGTGGAAGACAATTTCGCGCGCCTTTACGACGCCGAGCAGCGTTTCAGCCAGGTATTCGTCAGTTTTGCCGTTCTCGCCGTCGTCATTGCGTGCCTGGGTCTCTTCGGGCTCGCGTCCTTTACGGCCGAACGGCGCACGAAGGAAATCGGTGTGCGCAAGGTCCTGGGCGCTTCCACGCCAAAACTGTTCCGGCTCCTGTCCAACGAATTCGTCCGGCTCGTGATCGTGGCCAACGTCTTCGCGTGGCCGGCCGCCTACCTCGTGATGAACAACTGGCTCGGCAACTTCGCCTACCGCGTCGACCTGGGCTGGACGACCTTCATCCTCGCCGGCGTCCTCGCCATGGCGATCGCCCTGCTGACGGTGAGTTACCAGGCCGTCCGGGCAGCCACCGCCAACCCGATCGAGTCCCTGCGGACCGAGTAGGTCGTATCTCTCGTTCTTTGTAAAAACGGCAACGTTTCTCCATGTTCAGAAACTACGTCACGGTGGCCCTCCGGCATCTGAGTCGAAGGAAGGGTTACTCGTTCATCAACGTGATGAGCCTCGCGCTCGGGATCACGTGCTGCGTCCTCATCATGCTCTATATCCGGGACGAGTTGAGCTATGACCGTTATCACGGCAAGGCGGACCGCATCTTCCGCGTGATCTCCGAGGAACGGCAGGGCGGCGGGGTCGTCCGGTCCATTCGGTCCATGCGGTCTGCCGAAGTCATGACGCCCACGGCCAGGTTCATGCGCCAGGACTTCCCCGAAGTGGAAGACATGGTACGCTTCAACCCTCCCGTGAACGCCTGGATGGTCAAGTACGGCGACAGGAGATTCAACGAACGGTCTTTTTACCTGGCCGACTCTTCGGTATTCAACGTCTTTGACGTCCCGCTTCTGACAGGCGATCCCCGGACCGCGCTGAGCGGAAACGACAGGGTCGTGCTGTCCGAGTCCGTCGCCCGGAAATACTTCGGCGAGGAGAATCCCATGGGGAAAATCCTGGACGCCGAAGGGACCTTCCATCTCGAAGTGACCGGCGTCATGGCGGACCTGCCGTCCAATACGCACCTCGGATTCGACATACTCGCGTCATTCCGGATCCAGGAGGCGTTCGCCCCCGAGTCGCTCGACGATTGGGGCTGGCGAAAGTCGTACAGCTACGTCCTGCTCAGGGAGGGAAGCGATCCGGCCGAACTGGAAGCCAGGTTGCCTGCTTTTGTGGAGAAGTACGTCGGTGATATCCACGACGGTGAATCGTCATCGCTGACCTACCGGCTGCAGCCCGTGACGGACATCCATCTTCATTCCCGGCTCGAGCGGGAACTGACGCCGAACAGCGACATCCGGTACGTGTATCTCTTTGCCGCCATCGCCGTGTTTATCATCCTCATCGCCTGCATCAACTTCATGAACCTGGCAACCGCACGGTCCGCGGGAAGGGCCCGGGAAATCGGCCTGAGAAAGGTCTTCGGCGCGGCCCGGGGGCAGGTGACGCGTCAGTTCCTGAGCGAATCCCTGGTCATGAGCGGAATGGCGGTATGTTTCGCGCTGCTGCTGGTTGTGTTCGGGTTGCCGTGGTTCAATCTGGTATCGGGCAAAACCATTTCACTGGGCGCGGATACCGCTTGGTTCATCCTGGGCTCCGCGGCGGTGACCGGCATCGTGGTCGGCCTGATTTCGGGAAGCTATCCCGCGCTTTACCTGGCCGGACTCGCTCCGATCGATACCCTGAAGGGCGCGTTGTCCGGGGACGCCGGCAACGTGGGCATGCGCAGAGCGCTGGTCGCGGGTCAGTTCGTAATCTCGATCGCCCTGATCATCTGTACAGGCGTCGTGTACGACCAGCTCGACTACATTCGAAACCGGAACCTGGGTATGGACACGGAACGGCTCGTCGCCGTGCCGCTGACGTTTACCCCGGTCATTGAAAAGGCGCGATTATACAGGCAGCGGGTGAGGGAAAGTCCGCACGTGGAGGATGCCACGGCTACCTTTATCCTTCCTTTTCACAAGAACGCCGTGATCACCGCCGTTGTGCGCAGATCGGGCGAAGGTGATGACGCCAAGATCGAATTGAACCAGGCCTGGACGGACGACATGTTTTTCGGAACGTTCGGCATGGAACTGGCCGCCGGCAGGTTCTTCGATCGCGCGTACGTCGCCGACTGGTATGGAGCGGGCGGCGGGACGATCTTGAACGAAGCCGCCGTTTCCCGGCTGGGTTACGGTTCCGCCGAGGAAGCCCTGGATGGTCAGTTTGACTGGGTTTTTGACGAGCGACACGGTTTCGATGAGGAAACCGCGGAACCGCGCAGTATCGTCGGTGTCGTGAAAGACTTTCACTACGCTTCGCTGCATGAACCCATCGAACCTCTGGTACTCTTTCCCGAATCTGACGGCAGCCACGTGGTCGTCAAGATCAGCGCCAATCAACTTTCGGAAGGCCTGTCGGCGATCGAGGAAGCATGGCGCGACACAAACCCCGACTTCGCCTTCGAGTACTTTTTCGTCGAAGATACCTATGCGCGCCTCTACGAAGCCGAGCAGCGCTTCGGCAGGATATTCGTCAGTTTCGCCGCACTGGCCGTGTTTATCGCCTGCCTCGGTCTCGTGGGCCTCTCCGCCTACACCGCGGAACGACGCACGAAGGAAATCGGAGTGCGC
Source organism: Gemmatimonadota bacterium (assembly GCA_009837395.1). Lineage (GTDB taxonomy): Bacteria > JAAXHH01 > JAAXHH01 > JAAXHH01 > JAAXHH01 > JAAXHH01. The sequence continues at coordinate 157,830 of VXTP01000005.1, read as the reverse complement.
AAGGTCCTCGGCGCGTCCACGCCGAACCTGATCGGGTTGATGTCGGGGGAATTTGTCCGGCTCGTGATCGTGGCCAACGTAATCGCCTGGCCGGCCGCCTATTTCGCGATGAATCGTTGGCTCGACGATTTCGCGTACCGCGTCGACCTGGACGGGATGACTTTCGTTCTGGCCGGCGCGCTTGCCCTCGCCCTCGCTCTCCTGACGGTGAGTTACCAGGCCGCACGGGCGGCCACGGCAGATCCTGTCGAGTCCCTGAGGACTGAGTAGGACGCGGCAGAACGCGTGTTTTCGTTCAATCGCCTATCTGATAAAATGAGTGCGCCATGTTCCGTAACTACCTGACGGTGGCCGTGCGCCATCTGAACCGCCAGAAGGGCTACGCGTCCATCAACGTGATGAGCCTGGCGCTCGGGATCGCGTGCGCGCTCCTCATCCTTCTGTACATCCGCGACGAGCTTAGTTACGACCGGTTCCACGAGAAAGCGGACCGCATCTACCGCGTGATCTCGGAAGAGCGCGACGGCGACCAGGTGGTCCGTACGGCCGAAGTGATGATGCCCACCGTCAGATTCATGCGCGAAGATTTCCCGGAAGTGGAAGATATGGTGCGCTTCAATCCGCCCGGCAACGCCTGGATGATCAAGTATGGAGACAGGGGGTTCTACGAACGGGATTTCTACCTGGCAGATTCGTCGGTCTTCAAAGTCTTCGACCTGCCGCTGAAATTCGGCGATCCCCGAACGGCCCTGGCCGGTATCGACAAAGTCGTCCTGTCGGAGTCCATCGCCCGGAAATACTTCGGCGATGAAGATCCAATGGGGAAGATTCTGGATGCCGAGGGATCCTTCCATTTCGAGGTGACCGGCGTCATGCGGGACCTGCCCGCCAACACGCACCTCGGATTCGACATCCTCGCGGCGTTCCGGATCCAGGAGCACTATGCGTCTAAACCATCCGACGTATGGGACTGGCGCAAGTCGTACAGCTACGTCCTGCTTCGTGAGGGCAGCGATCCCGACGAACTGGAAGCCAGGCTGCCCGCCTTCGTGGAGAAATACCTGGGCGACCGCTACGACGGTGTATCGTCGTCCTTGACCTTCAGGCTGCAGCCGGTCACGGATATTCACCTGCATTCTCATCTCGAGCGGGAACTGACCCCGAACAGCGATATCCGGTACGTCTACCTCTTCGGCGCCATCGCCGTATTCATCATCCTCATCGCCTGCATCAACTTCATGAACCTGGCGACCGCACGGTCCGCGGGCCGGGCCGGGGAAATCGGCCTGAGAAAGACCTTCGGTGCGACCAGGGCCCAGGTGATCCGGCAGTTCATCAGCGAGTCCATGTTCATGACCGGGCTTGCGGTTGGCATTGCCCTCCTGCTTGCCATGCTGAGCCTGCCGTGGTTCAACCTGCTCACGGGCAAATCCCTGTCCCTGAACGCGGATACCGCCTGGTTCGCCCTGGGTGCCGTCGCGGTGATCGGCGCCGTGGTGGGGTTGGTCTCGGGCAGCTATCCGGCGTTTTACCTGTCCGGGCTCGCACCGGTCCGGGCGCTGAGCGGCCTGCGCTCCCCGCGTGCCGGAAACACTACCATCCGCCGGGTCCTCGTCGTGGGCCAGTTCGTGATTTCGATCGCCCTGATCATCTGCACCGGCGTGGTCTACAGCCAGCTCGATTTCATACGCGCACGGAACATGGGGCTCAATTCCGACCAGGTCGTCGCGGTGCCTCAGACCTTCGCGCCTGTGGTCGTAAAATCCGGCGTTTACAAAGCGCGGCTGAAGGAGATACCTGCGGTGACGAACGTCTCGATGAATTTCCTTCTTCCCGGGCACAAGAACGCCGCGGCGCCGATCAAGGCGCGCAGACGGGGCCAGGGCGAATCATCGACGATCGATATGTACCAGGCCTGGGTGGACGATGATTTCATCGGTATTTTCGGTATTGAACTGGTAGCAGGACGTAACTTCGATTCCGCGTTCCCCGGCGACTGGACAGCGACGGGTGCGGTCGTAGTCAACGAAGCGGCCGTTGACCGGCTTGGCTATGCATCCGCCGGCGAGGCGTTGGGCAAAGAGATCGAAGGGTTGCAGGAACTGATCACAGATTCCGATGAGCGCGGTGAACTACGGCCGTCAATCGTAGGCGTGGTCAGGGATTTCCACTACGCCGCCTTATACGAACCCATCGAACCGCTGGTGCTGTTTCCGAACTATCCGGGCGGTTACGCCATGATCAAAATCGATGCCGGTCGCATGTCGGAAGGGCTTTCGGCGATCGAGGAAGCATGGCATGAAGTAAATCCCGATTGGGCTTTCGAATACTTCTTCGTGGAGGACACCTTCGCGCGCCTGCATGAAGCCGAGGATCGTTTTGCCAGGATCTTCGTAAGCTTCGCCGTACTGGCCGTTATCATCGCCTGCCTCGGGCTCGTCGGGCTGTCCTCCTTCACCGCGGAACGGCGCACGAAGGAAATCGGAGTCCGCAAGGTCCTTGGCGCATCTGCCTCCGGTCTCGTCGCGCTGTTGTCCCGGGAATACTTCCGGCTCGTGATCGCGGCCATCGTGGTGGCCTGGCCCGTCGCTTACATTTCGATGAACGCCTGGCTGGACGATTTCGCTTACCGCGTCGACCTGGGCTGGTCCCCCTTCATCCTGGCCGGCGCCCTCGCCATGGTGATCGCCCTGATCAACGTGGGTTTCCAGGCTGTCCGGGCCGCCACCGCGAATCCGGTCGAGGCGTTGAGGATGGAGTAGCTTCGTACGATATCGCTTCCAGGTGCATTAAAAAAAACAAATGTCGTAGAGCCCCGCCCTGCGGGAATCTCGCTATATTGCACACGTTGGTGTGTGTTTTGTCAGAAAAAAAAGTTACAAAAACATACTTGCTATACAGTATACTATACAATATCTTGTTTGCTACGTGTCTTTGCACCACTACACCTTGTGATTCTTAATTCTTAAATTATCAATCAATTACAACCGGAGATCCGCCGCAGATGCGATGTCCTGCGTGTGGCACGCTCAACAGCCACGTTGTTGACTCCCGAACGATCCAGAGCGGTAGAACGATCCGCCGCCGCCGCGAGTGCCTTTCCTGCACCAAGCGATTCACTACTTACGAGGCGATCGAGGAAGAGGAACTGATGGTGGTGAAATCCGATGGCCGGCGGGAAGTCTTCGACCGCGGAAAGATCATGCAAGGGCTGAAGCTGGCCTGTACGAAGCGCATGATCTCCGCCGACCAACTTCACGAGCTCGTGGACCGTGTCGTATACTACGTAAGTAACCTCAACGAACGCGAGATTCCTTCGAACCGAATCGGTGAATATATCATTAGGGAACTGCGCAAGATTGATGAAGTGGCCTATGTGCGTTTCGCGTCCGTCTACCGGGATTTCAAGGACAGGAGCGAGTTCGCGGAAGAGCTCGAACAACTGGAGAAGCAGGAGCTGGCTGCGGTCGTCAAGGACCAGCCCGATCAGGGCTGATTCAGGTATTGGGGTACCTGGTCTGCGTTTTGCGGGATCAGGTATTTTTGTTGACACAATATACACATCGTTTCGACGTTACAATTCGACGTTTCATATCAAAGAAGGTGATTTTAGGGGGCTAGTATGGCTGAAGACAAACTAGAACTGAATCTGGAAGAAACCCACGAACTCCTGATGGAAGAGACGGAGGAGTCCGCTGCCGGAGGGGCTGCTGAAGTGTCCGTCGATGACACGACCGCCGTCGACGCGTCCATCGATGCGCCAGTCGACGCGCCCATCGAAGTGTCGACCGCATCCGGCGGACTTTCCGTCGAGCGGCTGTACAGCAATCCGGGTCATGATCCATACGACGGCGTGGAGTGGGAGAAGCGGACGGCCACCATCGCCGGGGACGGCGGCGAGGTCGTCTTCGAGCAGAAGGACGTGGAGATCCCGGCCGACTGGTCGCAGCTGGCCACCAACGTCGTCGTGTCCAAGTACTTCCGCGGACCCCTGGGCACCCCGAAGCGCGAGAACAGCGTCAAGCACATGATCGACCGCGTGGCGGACACGATCGCGGGCTGGGGGCGCGCGCAGGGTTACTTCGCCTCGGAGGAAGACGCTGATGCCTTCCAGAACGAACTGAAGCAGATCATCCTCCATCAGCGGGCCACGTTCAACAGTCCGGTGTGGTTCAACGCGGGCGTCGAGGACACGCCCCAGTGCTCGGCGTGCTTCATCCTTTCGGTCGACGACTCCATGGAGTCCATCCTCGAGTGGTGCAAGGTCGAAGGCATGATTTTCAAGGGCGGTTCGGGCGCCGGGGTGAATCTGTCCCGGATCCGTTCGTCCAAGGAGATACTGTCTTCGGGCGGCCAAGCCTCCGGGCCGGTCTCCTTCATGAGGGCGGCCGATTCTGTGGCCGGATCCATCAAGTCGGGCGGCAAGACCCGCAGAGCGGCCAAAATGGTCGTCCTGGACATCGACCATCCCGACGTGGTGGAGTTCATCTGGTGCAAGGCAAACGAGGAGCGCAAGGCCTACGCCCTCGGCGATGCCGGCTGGGACATGACCCTGAACGGCGACGCGTGGAGTTCCATCCAGTTCCAGAACGCCAACAACTCCGTGCGGGTGACGGACGACTTCCTGGACGCGGTGGAAAAGGACGGGGACTGGACGCTGCAGTCGGTCACGAAAAAGAAGCCTGTGGAAAGCCTGAAGGCGAAGGACGTCATGTCCTGGATCGCGGAAGCCGCGTGGCAGTGCGGCGACCCGGGCATGCAGTACGACACGACCATCAACGACTGGCACACCTGCGCCAACACGGACCGCATCAACGCGAGCAATCCCTGTTCCGAGTACATGCACCTGGACAACAGCGCGTGCAACCTAGCCTCGATCAACCTGCTCAAGTACCTGACCGACGAGGGCACCTTCGACGTGGTGGGATTCATCCACACGGTCAACATCATGATCATGGCGCAGGACATCATCGTCGACAACGCGAGCTATCCGACCGAGAAGATCGGCGAGAACGCCCGCGCCTTCCGCCAGCTGGGACTGGGCTACGCCAACCTCGGCGCGCTGCTCATGGCCATGGGCCTGCCCTACGACAGCGACGGGGGCCGCGCCTTTGCCGGCGCCATCACGGCGCTGATGACCGGCCAGGGGTACTACCGGTCTTCGGAGCTCGCCGAGCACCTGGGCACCTTCGACGGCTACGACGTCAACAGCGAACCCATGCTCCGGGTCATGCAGAAGCACCGGGACGCCGTGGACGACATCCAGGCGGAGATGGTGGACAAGAACCTGCTGGACGCCGCGCGCACCGCGTGGGACAACGCCCTGGCTCATGGCAAGAAACACGGGTACAAGAACAGCCAGGCCACGGTGCTCGCGCCCACGGGGACCATCGCCTTCATGATGGACTGCGACACGACGGGCATCGAGCCCGACATCGCCCTGGTCAAGTACAAGCGCCTGGTGGGCGGCGGGACGATGAAGATCGTGAACCGCACCGTGTATTCCGCGCTGGAGAAGCTGGGTTACTCGAAGCCGCAGATCGAACGGATCGTCCATTACATCGACGAGCACGGGACCATCGAAGGCGCGCCTCACCTGCTCCAGGAACACCTGCCGGTATTCGACTGCGCGTTCCGGACCGAGAATGGAAGCCGATCCATCCACCACATGGGCCACGTGAAGATGATGGCCGCGGCGCAGCCCTTCATTTCGGGCGCCATATCCAAGACCGTCAACCTGCCCAACGAGGCGACGGTCGAAGACGTCATGAACGTGTACATGAAGGGCGGAGAACTGGGGCTCAAGGCCCTGGCCATTTACCGCGACGGGTCGAAGCGCACCCAGCCGCTCAGCACCAAGGCGTCGGAGAAGGAAGAGGCCGCGGAGGTCCAGCCCGTTCGCCGACGGTTGCCGGACGAGCGTGAGGCGGTCACGCACAAGTTCAGCATCGCCGGCCACGAAGGCTACCTGACGGTCGGTCTCTTCGAAGACGGCCAGCCCGGCGAGATCTTCCTGCGCATGTCCAAGGAAGGCAGCACCGTATCCGGCATGATGGACGCCTTCGCCACGGCCATCTCCGTGTCGCTACAGTACGGCGTGCCCCTGGAGAGCCTGATCCGCAAGTTCAGCCACATGCGGTTCGAGCCTGCCGGGATGACGGGCAACAGGGACGTGCCCATCGCCAAGTCCATCACCGATTACATATTCCGGTGGCTCGCGGTGAAGTTCCTGCCCGAGGACAGCCATTCCGAGATCGTGGCGGACGAGGACATGGACAACACCATGCACTCAAACGCCATGGACCAGACCATGACCGCGCAGGAAAACCAGGAGCACGAGGTCTACGTCGCCCAGGCCGACGCGCCGTCCTGTTCGGACTGTGGCAGCCTGATGACCCGCAACGGTTCCTGCTATGTATGTCGTGAGTGTGGATCGACGAGTGGGTGTTCGTAAAGAATCCGCATTGAACCTGCAATAAACCGCCGGACACCGGGGAATAAAGTACCCGGGGTTCGGCCCTGACCGGGTGCGGGGATACGCCGGGGAGACCCGGCACCTTCTCCGTGCCCGTACGGTCAGGTCAAGCCTCTTCCAGCCCCAGCCTTTCCTTCCATTTTCTATCCGTAACCATATAGTACAGGGCGCCCACGGCGGCGACGGTGACCCGCACGATGCGGTACGTCAGGGCGGCGGCCAGTCCCGTGGCCTGGGCGACCGTACCCGGGACCGATCCATCGGCGGTCGTGCTGACGAGGTGGTAGATGTAGATGACCGCGCCTTCCAGCGCGCCGACGCCCCCCGGCACCGGCGCGAAAGTACCGATGATCTCGGCCGCGGGGATCAGCATGAGGTGCGCCCAGTAGTCCGGCGCGGCCGCACCGGGCAGGAGCGCCATCGCGCAGCAGTAGAAGGCCGACAGCATGAAGAATTGGCCGGCCAGGCCGATGAGCAGGGCCTCGGTGAGCGCGCTTCGCCGCGTCTGGTAGAGCTCCAGGCTGCCTGCCAGTTCGGCGAAGAACGGCCCGACGAACCGGAGCCGGGTCAGCCGCTGGAAGAAGGTCCAGTTCAGCAACCGAAACCGCAGGGAAATAGCCACGCAGATCAGTCCGGTCAGGGCGCCGCCCCAGAAGACGAGGACGGCGATCATGATCTCCCGGTGATGCCAGAGGTCCTGGTTCAGCAGCGCGGCCGCCGATCCGACGATCAGCAGCGCCAGCATGCCGATCAACCGGTCGAGCAGCACCGTGGCTGCGGCGACGGTCCGTCTCGACTTCTGGCGCCGCGCGATGCCCACGGCGCGGACGATGTCGCCGCCCGCGGTCCCGGGCGCAAGGTAGTTGAACAGGTTGCTGACGAAACCGAGGCGGACGGCCTCGCGGAATCCCAGCACCAGCTTCTGGCCCCGGGCGAGAAGGTACCAGCGAAAAAAAGCCAGCACGGTCGCCGTCGTGGCCAGCACGACGCCGATGCCCAGGAAGGTGAAGTCGATTTCGCGGCGGATGAAATCGGCGTATTGTTCGCGGTAGAGATAGATCAGGTAGGCGAGGATGCCCAGTGCGACCAGCCACCGGAGCCATCCCCAGGCCTTCTTGAGCAGGTTCATTTTGAACGTGGGTTACGGTCAGGGCCGGTTCCCGCTACGGTTCCTCCTCGGCCTGTCTGGCCTGGACCGGCGACTGCTCCTCCTCGGCCTGTCTGACCTGGGCCGGCGACTGAAGCCGGACGCAATGCAAGCCCGAGTACGGAGCGCGTTTTCGGAACAGGCCGAAATCTTCCCGGCAGGACGTGCAGTTGTACCGGGCGCCCCGGACGTGGCGCAGTTGTCCTCCGCAGGATGGGCAGGGAGGGACTCGTCGAAGCATCCGGTGGAGTATAGGAGATCAGGTGACCGGCGTCAAGGTATCAGGTTCGAGAACGATAATCAGCCTCAATCCCCAACCAGAGACTGGCATCTACGCCTAACACCAATTCGAATTGTAAAGCGGTCTCCCGTGTAATCGGAGCCTTCCCCGCGATGATGTCACAAATAAACTGCGGTGAACGGTCGCACCTGCGAGCGAACTCAGCGTGTGTGAGCCCATGCGCTTCCAATCTCTCTTCCAGGACCGATCCTGGCGACACCACGGAGTCCGGTTGGTACTGGTTTTTACCCACCGACATCTCCCCCTCCTTTGGCATAAAGGTATGTACAATAGATTCGTACACTTGTAATTTGATTAGTCGGAAAAAGTTGGATTGTATCGGCACTCGAGATCAGACTTTAGAGGTGAGTACATGCCAAAAACCATAGCCATCGTAGGCGCGCTGGATACCAAAGGCGATGAATTCGCCTTCGTCAAGAGCGAGATCGAGCGGCGGGGTCACGGGACGCTGGTGATCGATACGGGCGTCATCGGTGATGCCGCCTTCGAAGCGGACGTGTCGAACGAACAGGTCGCCGAAGCCGCCGGCACGACGATCGACGCGTTGAGGAAGCGCGGCGACCGCGGCGAGGCCATCGACGCCATGACGGCCGGTGTCGCGGAGATCGTGCAGGGCCTTTATGAAGCCGGCGTGTTCGACGGGATCATCAGCATGGGCGGATCGGCCGGCACCGCGGTGGGGACGAGCGCCATGCGGGCGTTGCCCGTGGGCGTGCCCAAGGTGATGGTATCCACCGTGGCCGCGGGGGACACGACCAACTACGTGGGGATCAAGGACGTGACGATGATCCCCTCTGTTGTAGACGTGGCCGGGATCAACCGAATCAGCCGCAGGATCTTCGCCAATGCCGCGGGGGCGATCGCGGGCATGGTGGAATCCGAGGTGCAGGAAGCGGTGGAAGACAAGCCGCTCATTACCGCCAGCATGTTCGGCAATACCACCGAAGCCGTGGACCAGGCCCGGGCCATCATGGAGGAGGCGGGTTACGAGGTGCTGGTCTTCCACTGCACCGGCGCCGGCGGGCGGACCATGGAGGGCCTGATCGACGAGGGCCTGATCGAGGGCGTGCTCGACATCACCACCACGGAATGGGCCGACGAACTGGCCGGTGGCGTGCTGACCGCCGGCCCCGAACGCATGGACGCGGCCGGCAGGGCGGGCATCCCCCAGGTAATCGTGCCGGGCTGCCTGGACATGGTAAATTTCTGGGCGCCGGACACGGTGCCGGAGAAATACCGGGACCGCAGGCTGCACAAATGGAATCCGAACATCACGCTGATGCGGACCAACGTGGAGGAGAACGCCCGCCTCGGTGAGATCATCGCGGAGAAGGCCAACGCTTCAAGCGGGCCGGTGACGATCTTTCTGCCCCTGAAGGGCGTGTCCATCCTCGACAGCCCGGGGAACGAGTTCTGGTGGCCCGATGCCGACCAGGCGCTGTACGACGCCATCAAGTCGAATGTCTCCACCGACGTGTCGGTGACGGAAATGGACTGCAACATCAACGATCCGGCCTTCGCCGAAGCGGTCACCGGCAGGTTGCTGTCCGATCTGAGAGGGTAAGGCCGCCATGCCCGTCATCGACGCGGTCGAGCTCTACCACGTCGCCATGCCCCTGATCTACCCGTGGCGCACGGCCTACGGCAGCGACGACGTCATCGAGAGCGTCCTCGTGAAGATGCACGCCGGCGAAGCCGTGGGCTGGGGAGAGACGACCCCGCTCGCGAAGCCGACCTACAGCCCGGAATACACGGCCGGCGTCTTCGCGGTGACGCGGGACGTCCTCGCGCCCCTGCTGATCGGAAAGCGGATCGACAGCGGAGACGACCTGCACGAGGCATGCAACTGGGTCGCCGGCAATTTCTTCGCCAAGGGCGGCCTGGATGCGGCCTGGTGGGACCTGCATGCCCGGCTGGAGGGCAAGCCGCTCTGGCAAGTGATCGGCGGCAAGGGACCGGTTATCGACGTCGGAGCCGACTTCGGGGTGCAGGACAGCATCGACATGCTGCTGGGCAATATCGAGCAGACCGTGGAGGCGGGATTCAATCGGATCAAGCTGAAGTACAGCCGGGGGTGGGACCTCGACATGATCGCCGCGGTCCGTTCGGCCTTTCCGGACCCGGTCTTCCATATCGACTGCAACAGCGGATACACGCTGGACGACCTGCCCATGTTCCGGAAACTGGACCGGTACCACCTGGCCATGATCGAGCAGCCCCTCATGCGCGACGACCTGGTCGACCACGCCGAACTGCAGCGTCAGATCGAGACGCCGGTCTGCCTGGACGAGAGCATCACGTCCCCCGCGAAGGCTCGCAAGGCGATCCGGATCGGCGCGGCCCGCTGGATCAACATCAAGCCGGCACGCGTAGGCGGGTTGACCCAGGCGCTGGAGACGAACCGGATCTGCGAGGAGGAAGGCGTCCCCTGCTGGACGGGCGGCATGCTGGAATCGGCCCTGGGCGCTTCGTTCTGCATGGCGCTGGCGACGCTGCCCAACATGAAATACCCGTCGGATGTCTTCCCGAGCACGCGGTTCTACGAACGGGACCTGAGCGCGCCGTCGCTGGAACTGTCGGGCCCGTCGCAGATGGTCTTGAGCGATACGCCCGGCGCCGGCGCGGAACCCGTGCCCGAACTGCTCGAACAGCGAACAATCGACCGGGCCGTGATTGACGGATCGTGAAAGGCGTCCTTAGCGCCCCGGTCCGACCAGGTGGCCAGGAAAACCGGTAAGTGGAACCATACCCATGTCTCCATCATCATCCCCCTCCCCTTTCAACTACCTGTCCCGCGAAGCGTGGTCGAAGCTGCGCGCCGCCACGCCGCTGACGCTGTCCGAAGAAGACCTCCTGGAACTGCACGGCATCAACGAGATGGTCTCCCTCGACGAGGTCGCCGAGGTGTACCTGCCCATGTCCCGGTTCATCAACCTTCACGTAGCCGCGGCACAGCACCTGTACCAGGTCATGGACACCTTTCTCGGCAAACCGGCCGCCAAGGTTCCCTACGTCATCGGCATCGGCGGAAGCGTGGCGGTGGGCAAGAGCACGACGGCCCGCATCCTGCAGGCCCTGCTGAGCCGCTGGCCGAACCATCCCCGGGTGGACCTGGTGACCACGGACGGGTTCCTGTTCCCCAACAGCGTACTGGAAGAACGGGGGCTCATGCACCGGAAGGGGTTCCCGGAAAGCTACGATCTCCGGCGCCTGGTGCAGATGATGGCGGACGTGAAGTCCGGACACGCTTCGGTAACCGTGCCTGTGTACCGGCATCTGATCTACGATATCGTGCCGGGCGTCGAAAAGACGGTCACGCAGCCGGACATCATCATCCTGGAGGGGCTGAACATCCTACAGACCGGCCATCACATGACCGGTGACGCGCCACCCCGCGTCTTCGTCTCCGACTTCATCGATTTTTCAATTTATGTGGAGGCGGAGGAACACGACCTGGAGGAGTGGTACGTCGATCGCTTCCTCAGACTGCGGGACACCGCCTTCCAGAACCCGGAATCCTATTTCCATCACTACGCGGGGTTAAGCACGGATGAGGCCGTGGAAACGGCCCGGGGGATCTGGCGGGACATCAACCTGGTGAACCTGCGCGAGAACATCATACCGACACGCGAACGGGCGGACCTGATCCTCGAGAAGGGCACGAACCACCGCGTGACGGGGGTGTACCAGCGGAAGTTGTAGGCAGGGTCGGACACACGAACACAGGCCAGCCAGGCACGCCGCGGCAACCCGTCGCGATCAACCTTGTAAAAACCGCTTCAGCACGTTGGACGTGACCTTCGACACCACGTCGTCCACGAGGATCGACGAGGGGTAGGTGATCGATCCCGCAGAGAAAACCATCCCGCCGCTGTCCGTCTCATGGACGACCATCTCGGCCCCGCCGTCGTCCACGTTGGTTCCCTTGGCGAGCAGGTGGGTGTTTATCGGCGAACTGGACGTGATCTTGTCGGTCTCGTGTCCCGACGCGCCGCCCGGCACCCGTTCGTGCAGGCTCGCTTCGCCGAAGATGTCTCCCTCTGCGACACCCGTGCCGTCAAACACCCAGTGGTGCGCGTCAATCACGCGGTACGGCGCGCTGGTCATGATTCCCGTCCGGGTGAAGGCCACGCCAAGGAGGTTGGCCTCGGATTCGTTGTAGATGTGAAAACGGCTTTCGATGCCCTCCCCGGGCCGGTCGAGCGAATCGATATTGCCGTTCTTCACCTTCATCGTGTATTCGTCGACAAATACGACTTCGCAGTTCAGGCCATTGCCGCCCAGGTACATGAGCCGCCCACCGGATTCGAAGACCCAGGCCTTGAGGCGGTAGTACATGTCCCGCGACCAGTACTCCGGATGGGTGGTGGTGATGAGCACCCGGTATCGGTCCAGGGGCAGCGTGCCGTCGTGGAACTGCGTCTCGGCGTAGAGGTCGTAGCCGAATCCCTCCCGCTCCATCCATGCCAGGAACCGCCACTCGGCGGGCGCCACGTGGCAGGCCGCGCGGCCCCGGATCGTGTCGGTGGCTTCGACGTCTTCAGGGATGTGGTTGATGGGCTCGGGCCGGTCGAAGGAGAGCGGCGCGTAATCGTCCGCGCTGTACATCCGGTGCTCGGAATCGGTATACCGCTTCAGGTCGTACCGGGCGTTGACCGTGGGGGTCGGGGGAAACTCGTCGGTGTGGATGTAGTTGCTGCGGCCCCCGAAGTTGTTGTAGGCGTTCCAGTTGATGTTGGCGGCCAGCACGGCGACGTCGGCCGTCGGCGCGGCAGGCGCGACGATCCAGGGGAAGGAGAAGAACCCGCCTTCTTCCGTGGACGCGTGGAGATAGTACAGCCCGGACCGTTCCGGCGCCTCGATGTACTGTTTGTGGGCTGGATTCGTATAGCCCTGGGTATTCCACTGCACGCCGGTCCGGGTATAGTCGCCGTCGGGCGTGATCTGCATGGTGGCGCGGGGGCCGTGTTCGTCGTACCAGCCGATGTTCCGCACGAACTCCTTCTTCCAACCGTAGCGGTACAGTTCGAGCTGGTAGGCCTCCACCGCGTGCACGCGGAACTCCGATCGCTCACCGGACCGGACCCACTTGGGCCACATGTACCCCAGCAGGCCGTCCCGCAGCAGCCGGAAATGATATGGTTCCTCCTCGCGCGGGGTCATGTACACGCTCTTGTATCCGAAATCCCTGCCGGCCAGCGTGACCCTATACTCCCGGCCGGGCGTCACGTCCGCGTAGACCGCTCCCGTGGCCCGCGAGCGCGCCTCGATGGAGGCACCGTCGGCTTCGAACTCCAGCAGCACTTCGGGAATGGCGACGTAGCGTTCGTCACTGACATATCCGACAAGCATTCTCGACCTCCGGTTGGCGGATGTTCTGGTTCGATCTCCGGCCGTTCTGAGGATCAGATCTGGAAGATAATGTACACCGGACCCTCGCGCCGTCAACCGTGCCGGCAACCACCGATTAACCTTTGACATGGAATCGGGACGAGGGTTACCTTGCCAGTCCATGAAGTAAAGCGAATCCCTCGTACGTTTTCTATTCGACAAGGACCCTGGCATCGTGCTTGCCTGCCAGCTGAAAGACATCGCGCGCCTGGCCGAGCCCGGCGACAACGTGGCCATCGTCTCCCGGCGGTTGGAAGCCGGCACGGAGTTGATCGGCGACGCCGGCGCGACCTTTTCCCTCGCCCACACCTTGCTGGAAGGGCATCGATTCGCCGTCCAGCCCATACCCGCCGGTAAACCGGTCCTGTCCTGGGGCCTGCCCTTCGGCCGGGCGACCCGGGATATCGCCCCCGGCGACTACCTGTGCAACGCGGACATCCTCGACGCGCTCCGCGTCCGAAAAGTCGATTTCACCCTCCCGGACCAGCCCAATTTCGAAGACCGCGTGGTGCCCTACGAACTGGACGAAACCACCTTCAAGCCGGGGGAACAGGTACCGCTCAGCGACAGTCCGCCGGCGTTCGACGGTTTCGACCGCGGCGCGGCGCGGGGCGTAGGTACCCGGAACTACATCGTCCTGCTGGGCATCACGTCGCAGACGGCGGGTTTCGTGCGGCGTCTGGAATCGCTGCTGAAAGATCAGGCGGACCGGTATCCGAACATCGACGGCGTGGTGGCGGTAGCCCATACCGAGGGCGGTTCGGGTGTGGATCCCAACAACCGGGAACTGGTGCTGCGGACGCTGGCGGGTTTCATGGTCCATTCCAACGTCGGGGCGGTCCTGGCGGTGGACCGAGGCACCGAGGTCGTCTCGGACCGGATGCTGGAAAACTACATGCGGCTCAACCGTTATCCGCTGAACGACGTACCGCATCGGTTCGAGACGCTCAAGGGCGGGTTCGAAGAGGACCTGGCACGCTGCGCGGGGATCGTCACCGAATGGTTCGAGACGGTCAACCGCGTAGCCCGGAAGCCGGCCTCCGCGTCTCATCTCAACATCGTGCTTCAATGCGGCGGATCGGATTCCTTTTCGGGCATATCGGGCAATCCCCTGGCCGCGCTTGTGGCCCGGGAGATCATCCGCTTCGGCGGTAAAGCCAATCTCGCGGAGACGGACGAGCTCATCGGCGGCGAGCCCTACGTGCTGGACAACGTACGGGACATCGAGACGGCCCGCACCTTCCTCCACATGATCGAGCGGTTCCAGGAACGCACGGCGTGGCACGGCCAGTCGGTCGACGCCAATCCGTCCGGCGGCAACAAGCTCCGGGGGATCTACAACATCGTGCTCAAGTCCATCGGCGCAGCCCGGAAGCGACATCCCGACGTACGCCTCGACTACGCCATCGATTACGCGGTCCCGATGAAGGATCCGGGATACTACTTCATGGACAGCCCGGGCAACGACCTGGAAGCCATCGCGGGCCAGGTGGCGTCCGGCGGCAATCTCATCTTCTTCATCACCGGGAACGGATCCATCACCAACTTCCCCTTCGTGCCGACGATCAAGTTCGTGACGACCACGAAGCGGTACGAGATGCTCTCGGGGGAAATGGACGTGAACGCCGGGGCCTACCTGGACGGCGTGTCCATGGAGGAACTGGGCCGGCAGACGCTCGATCTGACGCTGCGCGCGGCATCGGGCGAGTCGACCCGCGGAGAGCGGGCGGGCCACAGCCAGACCCAGATCTGGCGCGACTGGCGGCAGACCGACGGGAGCCGGCTGGAGAACCTGCGCGACCGTCCCGCGCCGGCGGGCAGGCCGCTGGAGGTCCGGTCGAACGGGGAATCGACGCCCCCGCCGGCTTTCAGGTTGCCCGTGTTCGAATCGAACGGGTCGCGCGCCACCGAACGTATCGGCCTCATACTTCCCACCAGCCTGTGCTCCGGCCAGATCGCCCGCATGGCAGCGGAACGATTGAGCGAAAAAGGCGTGGGGCGCGGTGCCGGCATATCCCGCTTCGTCGCCCTGGTGCACACCGAGGGGTGCGGCGTGTCCGGCGGCGTATCGGAGGAGATGTACATCCGCACCATGGCCGGCTACCTGACCCACCCGATGACGGCGGCCGCCCTGCTCCTGGAACATGGTTGCGAACGCACGCACAACGATTTCTACCGCCAGCAACTGGTCGACCGCGGCCTGGATCCCGCGCGCTTCGGCTGGGCCAGCGTGCAGCTCGACGGCGGCATCGAGAAGGTCATCGACCGCATCGAGCAATGGTTCGATGGGACCCTGGACGATTGCGTGAAGCCGATCGCTGTCGAAGCCGGGCTGTCTACCCTCAGGTTGGGGGTGGCCACGGCTGGTCACACTACCTCAGCCGGTCCGGCCACCTCTGCTTGCCCGGCTACCACGGCCGGTCCGGTTTCCGATGTCGTTTCCGAAGCACTGTTGCAGTTGATCTTCGACGTCGTAGACGCGGGTGGAATGGTCGTCGTGCCGGACAACGACGCGCTGCTCGAATTCCCGGCTTTCATGCGGCGCCTGGAGGATGGAACCATATCCCCGACATTGTCCTATGGAGAGCCCGCTTCGGTACCTGGGCTTCACGTCATGGAGACGCAGACAGCCCACTGGGTAGAGACCCTGACCGGGCTGGGCGCGGCCGGCGTGGAGCTGGTCGTCGCCGGTGTCGGCGGCCACCCTCTGCCCGGCCATCCCATGATCCCGGTGCTGCAGGTCGGCGGGGACGACCTCCCCGAGCCCTTCCGCGAAGACGTGGATCTCATCCTGACCGGAGAACCGGCGGATTGGCGCCAGGGCGTGCTGGACCTGATCCGGAATACGGCCGCCGGCAGGCATGCGCCGCGGGCCGTGGTCGTCGGTAACACGGATTTCCAGATAACGCGCGGCCTCCTCGGCGTATCGGTGTGATGCGAATGAGCCGCGGACGGCATCCTCGGCGTCTCGGTGTGAAAGGAATCCCCCATGCCTCGTGAAGTCGTCCGGCCCGACAAACTCGACCTCGATTCGCTCGGGCGCCGGGACTACTGGGTCGCCCTCGAACACGATTCGCTCTGGGCGGACCATCTCATCCCCCTGACGGTCATGGTCGGACCCGACGTGCGCGAAGGCGAAGGCCTTCTCGCCACAGGTTCCAACCACGGCAACGAATACGAAGGACCGGTGGCGGTCAAGGGACTGCTCCAGGAGATCGAGCTGGCAGCCGTCAAGGGGCGGCTGATCTTTATTCCCGTGCTCAACCCCGCGGCCTTCCACGCGGGCCGCCGGGCCAGTGACGCCGATGACGGGGTCAACCTGAACCGGGCTTTCGTGGACGGCGCCGGCACCTCGCCGGCCCTCGCGGGCATCACCCACCGGATCGCCGGGTTCGTGCGGGAATACATCTGGCCCCGCGTGCACGTCGTGACGGACATCCATTCCGGCGGGGCCGAGCTCGACTTCGCCCTGTGTTCCAGCTTTCACGAGGTGGATGACACGGACCAGGCGGCCGTCATCGAAGACACGGCACGCTGGTTCGGCACGCCCTTCTTGATGGCGTACCAGAACGAGACGCCCGGGCTGATGGTCAGCGAAGCCGAGCGGCTGGGAAAGATCACCATCGGCACCGAACTGGGCTGGGGAGAATCGGTGAATCCGGACGGCGTACGGTATGCGCGGCACGGCATTCGGGCCGCGGCCATTCACCACGGCCAGCTCGACGGCGACATTCAGCCCATCGCCCATCACGCCGACGGCACCCAGATACTGACGGCCATCATCGACCGGGCATGTTACGTGCCGGCGCCCTTCCCGGGTCACTACGAACCGCTCATGGCCTGCGGCGCGCCCGTGGCGGCGGGGCAGGTCGTGGGCAATCTGCACGACTTCTACCGCGTGGACGATCCGCCCTGGCCGGTGCGGGCGGGCGTGGACGGCTACGTGTTGTCGCAGGCGTTCCGCCAGCCGGTCAGGCAGGGCAGCCACATCCTCGTGGTGGCCCAGGAATACCAGGCGCGGTCGAATTCCGCCTAATCGATCGCGGCCAGTGGGCAGTCGTCCAGCCATCAGCCGGCCAACGGAAATAGGCCAGTGGGCAGTCGTCCAGCCATCAGCCGGCCAGCCGGCCATCGGAAGCCTATTCGCATTGAAGAACACGAAAGCCCGCACGCAACGACTCGAAGATCATCCCGACCGGCTGAAGTGGAACGCAAGGTACCTGGCGCCGAAGCGGCTGGCGCCCAGGGGTTTTTGCCCATTGTACAACCGGGCGGAGATTCTGGGATATCCGGAAGGTCCCGTGCTGGAACTCGCCTGCGGCCTGTCGGACCAGGCCCTTGCCCTGGCCACCGACGGACGCGACGTGCTTGCTGTCGACATATCAAACGTGGCCCTGGACCGTCTGCGTACGGAGGCGGCGAAAAGGGGCATCGGGTCCCGACTGACCTGCTTGGAAGCGGACCTGGTTTCCTGGCGTCCGCCCGCCGGCCGGAAATTCGCCCTCGTGATCTGCGTGATGTACTGGGAGGAGGCGGCCTTAGACTACGCCTGGCCCGTGGTCGCCGATGGCGGGCTCATCGCCTGGCAGGGCTTTACCCTGGACCACCTTCGGTACCGGCCCGCGCAGAACCCGGACTGGTGCTTCAAGGAAGGCGAACCTGCGAGCCGGCTTCCCGCCGACCGCTTTACCGTGCTGCACGAAGAGGACGTGGACGAAGGCCACCGGGTGATCCGGCGCATGGTGGCCAGGAGGAACCGGAGCTGACATCCGGCCAGCCGACATCCGGCCAGCCGACATCCGGCCAGCCGACATCCGGCAGGGAGACGAATATGCAGGTACAACGTATCGCCATACTGAGCCCGGGAGAGATGGGCCATTCCGTGGGGCGATGCCTCTTGGCGGGCGGATTCGACGTGGCGACCTGCCTGACGGGCCGGAGCGAACGGACCCGCACGCTGACGGCGGCCGCGGGCATTCGGGACGAGCCGGACCTGGACGAATTGGTGCGGAACGCGGACCTGATTCTGGCCATCCTGGTGCCCGATCAAGCCCGGGCGCTCGCTGGCCAGGTGGCGGAAGTGATGAAACGGACCGCGCCCTCGAGAGGGACCGGGTCCCCGCCGGCCTACGCCGACTGCAACGCTATCTCTCCGGAATCGTCACGGGAGATCGACCGGGTCATCACCGCCGCCGGGGGCCATTTCATCGATGCCGGCATCATCGGCGGACCACCCGGCGCGGACGAAAAGACCCGATTCTACGCTTCCGGACCCCACGAGGCCATACTCACGCAACTGGATGGCCATGGCATCCTCGTCCGACCGTTGGGCGGCGAAGTGGGCCGGGCATCGGGCATCAAGATGTGCTATGCCTCGGTCACGAAGGGGACCTCCGCCCTCCATGCCGCGGCGCTCACCGCCGCCGAAGTCATGGGCCTCGGCGAAGAATTGCTGGCGGAGTTCGCCGAAAGCCAGTCGCAGCGGCTCAAGGCGATGGGCAGCGTGAACAGCCTGTCGGCCAAGGCCTTCCGCTGGATCGGCGAAATGCGGGAGATTGCGGCGACGTACGAACGGGCCGGGGTGTCGGCCGGTTTTCACGAAGGCGCCGAACACATCTTCCGCCTCATCGCCGAGAGTCCCATCGGCCACGAACGGCCCGAGACCGTGGACCGCAACCGCACCCTCGAGGAAACGGTAGCCATCTTCGCGGAAGCCGCGCGCCGCGGAACCCGCGATACGGAGAAAGGATAAGCGCCATCCCAACGATCCAGAACATCGGCATACCGGTCCGCAGCGTCAATTGGGTCCGGGTCTTCCCCACGCTGGACGCCGCCGGACTGGACTGCCTGGTGGCCGTGATGGGTCAACAGGCGGCGGGCTTCACCGTCGTGAAAATCGATCCGGCCACCGGCGCGACGTCCCAGGCGACTTCGCCCGATCCCACCGCCAATTTCCCCACGGGCGCCTTGCGCACCCGCGACGGTCGTATCTACGTCGGCGCCGCCTATGCCGGGCATCTCTACCGTTACGATCCCGCGTCGGAACGGCTGGACGACCTGGGGGCCATCAACCTGCCCGGCGATACCTTCCCCTGCAACATGGACGAGGACGAAAACGGCGTGATCTGGATCGGGTGCTACGGGTCGGCCGGTCTGACGAGCTACGACCCGGCGTCCGGCGCCTTCACCCGCCACGGCCGGATGGACGAGACCGACATGTACTGCTATCCTTACGTGGGCGCGGGGGGTAAGATCGCCTGCAACATCAAGATGACCCGTCCGCACGTGGTCGTCTACGATCCGGCGTCGGGCAAGCGCGAGACCGTGGGACCCGTGGTGGTCACGGAGGACGGGGGATCGCTGAACCTGTACCGGGGGGCCGACAAACAACTCTACATCCGGTCGACCGCGGGCGATTTCAGACTGAACGGCTTCGAAGCCGAACCCGTTGCAACCTTCCCCGATCCGGCGCCACCGCTGACGATGTCCGATGGATCCACGGCGGATTTCGCGGACCGGGATATCCAGATGTTCCGCGAGATGGCCATTTCCCGGCCGGGGTCCGGCGAGACGCGCATCCTGCCCGTAGCCTATGAATCCGCGGGCAGCGAGATCTTCCTGGTACATCGCGGACCTGACGACAACCTGTATGGCTCGAGCATCCTGCCTCTGCACCTGTTTCGACACGATCCGTCCACCGGCGCCATTGACGACCTGGGCATATGCACCACAGCCACCGGGGAAGCCTATTCCATGGCCAACATGGACGGCAGCCTCTACATCTGCTCCTACCCGGGCGCCGTGCTGTCCGTCTACGATCCCGCCCGGCCCTATCACTTCGGGAAAGACACCGGCAGCAACCCACGGGATCTCGGCCGCATGGACGAGATCTCCTATCGGCCGCGTTCCATGGTCGCCGGTCCCCTGGGCCGCGTGTGGACGGCCTCCGTACCGAACTACGGCATGTGGGGCGGACCGCTGTCCTGGTACGATCCGGCCTCGGACACGTTCGGTACCTATCGCGATATCGCCGGGGAAGCCAGTTGCTGGTCGCTGGCCTGGCTGGAGACCCATGGCCTGCTGGCCGTCGGGACGACGATCGACGGCGGCACCGGCACGCAGCCGCGTGTAGACCAGGCGTCGCTGTTCCTCTGGGATTACGAGAAGGAGGAAAAGGTGTGGGAAGGCCGGCTCCCGGTCGAGGTTACGGCTGTCAACGCGCTGGCCGTCCTGGACGGCGGCCTGCTATGCGGCACGGCCCGCGCGGGATCCGGGTCCATCCTCTTCGTTTTCGATGCCGGTGACCGGCGGTTCGTGCATCTGTCTCCCCTTCCGGGCGGACGGGCGCTGGAAGGCGGCCTTCAGACCGGTCCCGATGGCGGTACATACGGATTCACGACTGATTGTTTCTACCGTTTCGATGCCGCCGCCGGCGTCGTGACCACGATTCACGAAGCGCCGTCCGCCTTCCAGAATCCCGGTCCGATGTACGGGGACGGCGTCTACTTCACGAAGAAACACGAGCTGAAGAAGCTGGTGTTCTGATACCGAAGGATCGTAATGCCCTACATGACCTTGACAGGCCCGGCCGCATGCGGTAAATATGCAATGGCTTTTATTGAGCATCGCCAACCCATTATTAAGGATCCTTCCGATGAATAACCCATTCAGGTCGTGTAAAAGGTCAATGATTCTTGCCGGTCTGGTCTCGTTGTTGCTGATCCGGCCGGACCCGGCCGCCGCACTGGATGCCCCGCAATCCTGGGAACTGCGTAAATCCACGATTATCGACCTGCCCCGGACCCATCCTGCGGCGTCGTACCTGCCCGACCTGATCAAGCGCCTCGCGTCCGGACAGGGCGGGGGGTCGCCCGTGTCCGAGGCGGAGTTCCTGGCCCTCTTCGACCGGCCCGAAAGCCGCGAGGTCTACAACAACCAGTTGATCAAGGTGGCTACGCCCCGGAGCGTCGCGATTCAGAACAAGGCCCACGAGGATTTCTCGCGCGTCTTCCTGACGGAAAAGCGGGTGAAAAGGGGTGTTGCGTTTCTCGAGGAGAAGAAAGACCTGCTGGGCCGGGCGGAGCGGACCTACGGCGTGGCCCCGAAGGACATCGTGTCCATCCTGATGTGGGAATCCGGCCTGGGTGAGTTCACGGGCAACTACCGCGTGTTCAATGTCTTGGTCGCCCAGCTGCTCTACCTGGAGGAAGCCCAGCAAGCCGCCGTGCGACGCATTACAGCCGGGGGTGAAGCCGATCCGCTCGCTTCGACCGCGGTAGCCGAAAGGCAGAAAGAACGATTCGCTAAGATCCGCCGCAGGTGCGTCGGCAACCTGGTGGCGCTCCTGCGCCAGAGCAAGGCCACCGGCGTGGACCCGCTTTCGCTCCACGGTTCCTGGGCCGGCGCCATCGGGTACCCGCAGTTCATGCCGGCCAGCATGCCCCATGCCGCCGATGGAGACGGGGACGGCGAAATCAACCTGCATTCGTGGCCCGATGCCATCATGAGCGTGGCAAAATACCTCAACGAACGGGGTAAATATGGCACGGCAGATACCGCTCGCCGCAGGGCCATCTTCAGCTACAACCCCATCGACTCCTACGTAAACGGCGTGATCAAGTACGCCGAAGCCATCTCGAAGGCGCGCTGAAAACAGCCCCTTGCTGCGATTTGCCAAACCCACATTCATGATCCCGTTCCGGTATTCAACGAACGCCGGGACGTCGTTGAATAGGCGGTCGGCACATGACCATGCACGACGACATTGATCCAGCCCTGGATCTTGTCCTCGAACGTCACATCCCGGACGTCACGCCCGCCCAGCTGTGGCGTGCCTGGACCGACCCCGAGGAATTAAAGCAATGGTTCACGCCGAAACCGTGGCAGACGGTTGCCTGCGAAATCGATCTGCGGCCCGGTGGCGCGTTCGGCACGACGATGCGCTCGCCCAATGGCGAAGAGGTATCGGGCACTGGATGCTATCTGGAGATCGTCAAGCACCGGAGGCTTGTCTGGACTGATGCATTGGAGCCAGGTTACCGGCCAGGCGCGTCACCGTTCATGACGGCCATCATCACGATGGCGCCTGAAGGAGACGGAACGCGCTATCGTGCGCTTGTACGGCACCACGATGAAGCCGCCCGTCAGAAGCACGAGGAAATGGGGTTTTTAACGGGCTGGGGCACGGCACTCGATCAACTCGTCGAGCACGCGCGGAAGCTTGGCTGAATCTACAGGGCGATGATCTGCCGGATGCGTTCGGCGGTTTCCCGCATTTCGTCGTCGTCGCCGCCCACCTCGCTCACCAGGGCTCCGTCGAACCCTATCCCGCGCAGTTCTTCCATGACCGCCGGCCAGTCGGTGTCGCCGTCCATCAACTGGACCCAGGTGCCTTCCCCGCGCCGGAAGTCTTTCACGTGCACTTTGAAGATCCGGCGGCCCAGTTCTTTGATCCACATGTCCGGGTAGCCGTAGAGGATCATGTTGGCCGTGTCCAGGTAGATCCCAACGGCGGGCGATCCCACTTCGTCCACGAGCTGGCGGGCTTCCCGGGGACTCAGCATGAACTGGTTCCACACGTTCTCGATGCCGATCCGGGTGCCGCGGCGTTCCGCCTCGGGCGCGAGGTCGCGCAGGGCGTCGCGGAAGTTGTCCCAGGTCGTCCCGTAGGAACTCTTGGGGTCGAGGGCGCCGGGATGCAGGAGCAGGGCGTCCACCCACAGGATCTCGGCGATTTCGAAACCGCGCTTGAGGATGGCCACTCGCTTCGCCCGTTCTTCCGCGGACGGCGACAGCAGGGACCCGGCATCGTCGCGGATGGCGATCATGGAACACAGTTCGAGCCCGTGATTCCTGCAGGCCTCCCCTACGGCGGCGATCTCCGAGGTGGAGGCATCTATGTTCGGGGAACCCTGGTCAGAGAAAACCAGTTCGATGGCCTCGTAGCCCAGGTTCCGGGCCTTCGAGAGATCCGCTTCGAGATCCTGGCGGGCGAGACAGAGTTGTGTGATGCCTGGCTTCATGGGGAGGCGGCTCCTTGGAATCGTTACGGGCACATCAGATCGTAGCGGACGGCAGTAATTTTGAAGTTAACTTTCGTGTCGGGGTAGGTTATATTAATGGGAACAAAACGCAAGCGAATTGCGCTGCATCTGAAACGAGGAGGAAGACCATGATTCATACACTGGCGCGGTGGTGCTTCGCCCTGGCCCTGGTCGGCCTGGTGGCGGAAACCGCCGACGCGCAACCCCGGAATCTGGCGCCGAGGCTGAGTGAAGCCGCACCGGAGTTCAGCCTGCAGGACGTCAACGGCGAGACTGTCAACTTCGCCGATTACAAGGGCAGCAAGAACCTGCTCGTGGTCGTCGACCGCGGCTGGATAGGCTACTGGTGACCCCTTTGCTTACGGCAACTGGGGCAGTTGCAATCCGATTACGAACGCATAGCAGCACTCGACACCGAACTACTCTTCATCAATCCCGAAGACCTCGACCAGACCAGGGACTTCGTCGCCAAGTCGAAAGTCACGCGGGAAGCGCTTTCCTTCCGCGTTCTCGCCGACCCGGATCGGGCCATTCCCACCAAGTTCAAGATCCAGAAAGAGACCGACAAGGGAACGGAAGTCATTCCCACGGCCTTCATCATCGACAAGGAAGGCGTCCTTCGGTTCAAGTACGTGGGTTCGGATCCCTTCGACCGGCCGTCGACCGACAGCCTGGTGGAGATCCTGGGTATGATCGAAGGGTAGTGAGCAGGAATTGACGTAGAAACCACGACGCGAAGCTTAACGTCAGGGCGCCAGGTTTCTGATCTCGTCGGACACGAACTCTACCAGGATCTGGGATTCCAGCCAGACTTCGTATAGCGGTCCGCCTAGCCTCGGCCGAAAGCGGTGGTGAAGTCCATGCGATTCCGCCACCGCTTTCAAGTGGTCGAGGCTTTGCTTTGTTTCCAGCAGAATAGATAATCAGGCCATTCCGACCGCCCGACCGATCTTTTCCACCACCTCGTCGATCCTTTCCAGGTACCGCATCGCTGCCTTGTAGGTGGGCATGAGTACCCGCTGCTCATCCACCTCGCCATCCAGGTACTGGTCGGCCATCCAGAGATAGATGGAGAGTTCGTAGATCGTCCATTCAGGATCTTTCGGGGTATTGCCGTATCCTTCATAGAAAGCGGCCGGTGTGGGGCCGATCGGCTTCAACCGGAAGATTTCAAGCCTGGCCAGGTCCCAGGTCGAATCGCCGGACCAGGCGTACTCCCAGTCGAGCCAGGCGGAGCACCTCCATTGGCCCTCTACCTCGTGAACCAGCACGTTCCAGGGATGGGGATCGTTGTGCAGCAGGACCAGGGGTCTTTCATTCAGCGGGGGTATTGCATGCTTCAAAACGCGTTTCATCGACGACAGGTCGAAACGAAGTTCCGGTATCCGCTTCAGCAGACTCTCCGCATGCCGCACGGCCTGGTGGTAATGAAAGTCACCCCTGGTCCTGCTGCAAAAGGCTGAATGCGTTCTCCGACGATCAATCCCGCGCAATGATCGGGAAGCTGGATGGAATGCACTTTTCGTAACGCGGCGCCGACGTCCCGCCAGGTTTGAGCGCGCTGTCCATCGGTCAAGCTGCCGACCATATTCCCGAGTAGTTGCCCCGGCTTGAACTCCATCAACACAGCGCGTCCGCTTTCCTCATCGTGATGGGCGACAATGGCCGGAACGGGTACGTCATGCTTCAGCAGCAGGTCGTGCAAATACAGTTCTTTTTCGACCCTTTGAAGGTCGTCATCTGTATCGTAAGGCCATTCATATTCACGGAGGATGTAGCGTGTGTCGTCCTGAAGCCTTACAAGGGAGGTTCGGTTGGTTACGCCGGTATTGAGCGGTTCGACCGATTGGATGGAACTACGGCTTTGCCCGACCTCGGCGAGTAGCCCGGGAAGGAATGCGGGAAGCTGGGACATGGGATCTGCACGCTTTCAGTTCGATCGGTTCAGCACGCGTACTTCCGTCTCCAATCGTTCTCCCAGCCGATCCCTTTGCAACTCCAGGTCATAGTGGGTCTGCAGATTCAGCCAGAATCGATCCGTAGTGCCGAAATAACGCGCCAGCCGTAGCGCCGTGTCGGCCGAAATGGCACGTTTGCCGTGCACGATCTCGTTTATACGGCGCGGGGAAACGGATATATCCACGGCAACACGATACTGACTCAGACCTAGTGGTTCGAGGAATTCTTCCTTGAGGATCTCACCGGGATGAATAGGGGGCATAATGGCAGCAGGCATGTGAAACTCCTAATGAAAATCTACAAGTTCGACTTCGGCGGCACGAGCCAAAGTACCAGTAAACTTACGAGACTTTACACGCCGGAAAACTCTTTCGGTCTCACGGTCTTTGAACGATATGATCATTATAATAACGTCACATGTTATTAACGTCAAGCGTTAATGCCGAGGGTTATCGTAAGGTCCGGTGTGGTAAAGCACAGAACCATGTGAAATGTATCCCCTACGGGAAGTTCTGATACAACTTGACCCCCTCTTACCCCTATTTACCTTAGTCAAGACACCCGCATATTCCTCGATCCTTATCACACTGTTTCTGCATCGGTCCGTACGACAACACAACAACCACTCGATTCGTTTCCGAGGACACCTCGCCATGCCCAACGACCACGAACTGCGGTTCGCCGCCGACGACTACCAGTCGGCCGAAAACCGGGATTTCACCACGGACGCCATCCACGGGGGTTACCACGGCACATCGTCCGCGGTGCCGATCTACCAGGGAAACACCAATTACCGCGAGGGATACGAAGGGACGAATTCCTACGGCCGCGGGCTGGACAAGGCGGGCGGTCCCACCAGCGGAGCGCTTGAAGAACAGGTGAGGATCCTGGAAGGCGCGGAGTGGGCGCAGGCGACCTCGTGCGGCATGTCGGCGGTCAGCCAGACGTTGTTCGGCCTGCTTCGGAGCGGCGACCGGGTGGTCTGCCACGAGACCGTGTACGCCGGTACCCACATGTTGTTCCAGGACGTGCTGCCGATGAAATGGGGCGTGGACGTCGAGATGGTCAACCTGTGCGACCCGGACGCCCTGAAAAAAGCGATGGAGAAACCCGCCCGGATGGTCTATTTCGAACCGTACGCCCACTCCATGGAGTTCATCGACCTGGCCCGCGCCACGGACATGGCCCACGAAGCCGGCGCGCTGGTCGTGGTGGACAACACCTTCCTGTCTCCCTACCTGCTACGTCCCCTGCACTACGGCGCCGACGTGGTCCTCCACGCCATGACGAAGTACATGGCCGGTCACGGAGACGCGTTGTCCGGAATCGTTGTGGGCCGTGACGAAGAGATCCGGAAGCAGATCCACTATATGCGCATCCTGATGGGCGGCGTGCTGGCGCCCATGAACGCCTTCCTGGTACACCGGGGACTCAAGACCCTGGCTTTCAGGATGGAACGGCACTGCGCCAGCGGCCAGAAGGTGGCCGAATTCCTGGAACAGCACGAGAAGGTCGAAAGGGTCGACTACCTGGGCCTGCAATCCCATCCCCACCACGAGGTCGCGACCAGGTATCTTCGAGGCTATGGAGGAATGATGCGGTTCTTCTCTGGTTCCGGCGTCTCTCTCGACACTTTCATCGGTCGGTTAAAGATGTGCAAGCCGTGGTACAGCCTCGGCGATGTGGAGACGCTGATCCTGCCATCGGACGAAGGCGCGTACGGTGGTTTTGAAGCACGTGTTTCAGTGGGGTTGGAAGATCCGGACGACATCATCGCCGATCTGAATCAGGCGCTGGAGAATGCGTAGAATCCTGCGTTCACCTCACACCACCTTCTGGGCCTCTTCCTCGACGGGCTCGATCTTCTTCTCCGCTGGCGGCAGGCAGTTTCGCAGGACGATGTAGCCCAGCACGCCGGACAGCAATGAACCGGCCATGATCCCCAGTCTTTCGTCGAATAACCCGTACGTGTCGATCTCCGCGAAGGCCAGCGACCCGATGAAGAGGCTCATGGTAAACCCGATGCCACACAGGGCGCTGGCGCCGTAAATGCTCGTCCAGGTCATGCCCGTGGGCAGGCTGGCCCATTTGAGTCTGACAAACATCCAGCAGAGGCCGAAGATACCGATCTGCTTACCCAGGAACAGGCCCAGCGCCACACCGACGGGAACGTTGTGAAGGACCTGGTCGAGCGTCATGCCCTCGAAACTGATCCCGGCGTTGGCGAAAGCGAACACGGGCAGGATGACGAAGGCGACGACCGTATGCAGATCGTGCTCCAGGATCTTGAGCGGCGAGACGTCGGGGTCGGTCCTGGACCGCATGGGAATGAATACGGCCAGGATCACGCCCGCCAGCGTCGCATGCACGCCGGACTTCACCAGGGCGATCCACAGGACTACGCCGACCATCATGTAGGAACTGTGGGAGACCCAGTTCCGGTTGTTCAGAAAGAACAGCACCAGTACGCAGCCCGCGGCTACCAGCAGGGCCGGTACCGATATTTCCGCCGCGTAGAACACCGCGATGATCGCGATGGCCCCGATGTCGTCCAGTATGGCCAGGGAGGTGAGGAAGACCTTGATCGAAATGGGCACGCGGGAGCCCAGGAGGGCCAGCACGCCGAGGGCGAAGGCGATATCCGTGGCCACCGGGACGGCCCAGCCCCGCAACGCTTCAGGATCGCCGCTGTTGAAGAGGAAATAGATCAGCGCGGGGACGATCATGCCGCCGGCGGCGCCCACGCCGGGCAGGACGATGTTCCGCCGGTCCGACAGCTCGCCTTCGAGGAATTCGCGCTTCAGTTCTAGGCCGACGAGGAAGAAGAAGATGGCCATCAGGCCGTCGTTGATCCAGAGCTGCAGCGGCTTGTGGATATCCAGCGCGGCGATGTGAATCTGAATCGGGATATTCAGCAGGAAGTGGTAGAGCGGCTCCAGGAACGAGTTCGCGAAAATCAGTGCCAGCGCGGTCGCGAGCATCAGGAGGATGCCGCTGGCGGATTCCAGGCGTAAAAAGGCGTCGATGAACGGTAGTTTCTGGTTCGACATAAGCTGTGTTACCCGTACCTCCTTAAGGCTGCGCTTTCCATCCGCTCTTCAGGCTCCATCCGTCACCCGCCCGACCATCTCCTCCACGTCGACGGACCGGCTGCTGCGGGAGGCCTCGATGGCGGCGAAGACCATGGCCACGCTCCGGATGTTGTGTTCGAGGCGCGTATCCGGCGCGGGTCCGCCGTCGATCCAGTCCAGGAACTCGTTGATCTGCCACTGGTGCCCGTCGTATTCCGGAACGACCGGGCTGACGTCTTCGACGCGCATCCCCTTGCCGGGCGTGTGCCGGTACATGCGCGTGACCCCGTCGCTTCCGATGGCGACGGCGCCTTCTTCGCATTCGGCCCGGTAGTACTCCTGGTGCCAGCTGTTCTGCTCGGCGGCACCCAGGCACGAACCCTCGTAGGCCGCCTTCACCCCGTTGGTCATGTCCATCACGTACATGGCACAGCAATCCCCCTGGAAGGTGCTCCACGGCCGGTTCCACTCCCAACCGGCGATCGTCTTGCAGTCTCCCCCCGAGAGATTCCGCATCATGTCAAAGTGATGCACGGCGCCTTCCACGAGCAGGGTGTGCGGTATTTCGTAGCGGAAGGCACCCCAGGCGCCGTGCTTCCGGTAGTCCGCGGCGAAGCGGCCCTGGATGTGGTTGATTCGTCCCAGTTCTCCGTCCCGCAGTGCCTTCCGCATGGTCAGCATGCGGCTGGAATAGCGGTAGTTCTGAATCACGTGCATCTTCAGGCCGGCTTCCGTGACCGCCCTGTATATATCTACGCATGCGGGCCACGTGTCGGCAATCGGTTTTTCACTCAGGATGTCCAGCCTGTGTTCCACCGCCAGCATTACGGCGTCCCGATGGACGGCCGGCGGGATCACGATGGTGCAGTAGTCCGCGTCCACCTCTCCGAAGGCGGCGGCCATGTCCGTGTACCGGCGGCTCCGTGGAAGCCCCAGGAAATCCCCGGAATCGTGGAGGATATCCACATTGATATCCACCAGGGCGACAATCTCGTGCCGGTCGTTGAACCGGGGATAGAAACGGCGTATCCATGCGCCGGCCATGCCGCCGGCGCCGATCATCAGGCATTTCTTTTTATTGGACACTCAGTACTCCATTCTCTTGTTGGAAAACGACCTGCGTTCGATGATAATCGCCCCGTATTCGATGATAAACACCACGCTAGATGACCATCTTCTTCCAGGCGCCCTGCCGGAACCGGTAGACGCACGCGATGCCGAGCAGGCAGATGTAGATGGTCGCGCTCAGCCAGGCGCCCCAGAAGTCCAGTTCCAGGGTGAAGGCGAGCAGGTAGGTCATGGGAAGGAAGATCACCCAGGCGCCGATGAAAGCGGCCACGGCGGACCACCGGGTGTCGCCGGCGCCGCGCAGGGCGCCGATGAATATGACCGCAAGGGCGTCGAAGGCCTGGAACAGCGCCGCGTACAGAAGTCCCTGTCTGCCGTAGCGGATGACGTCGGGATCGTCGTTGAACAGGCTGACCAGCGGTTCGGGAAACAGCAGGAATGCCAGGCCGACAAAGACCATGATGCCCATCGCCAGTTTCAGGGCGCTGTAGGCGCTGCGTTCGGCAAGCGCGATACGTTTGGCCCCGATGTACTGCCCCACGAGGGTGGCGGCGGCCATGCCGATGCCCAGGCCGATCATGTAGGAGATGGACATCAGCTGGATGGCGATCTGGTTCGCGGCCAGTTGGGCGTTCCCGAGCCTTCCGATGATGGCGGCGAAGATGACGAAGCTGCCGATGTCGAGAAACCGTTGCAGGCCGATCGGGGCGCCGACTTTCAAGAGCCGGACCTGGTCCAGCCACCGGGGCCGCGGCACGTTCCGGTTGTCGTAGGGACGAAGCCGCCGGGACAGGTAAAGGACGAGGTAAATTCCCCCGCCAAGTATGCCGGCCAGCGCCGATCCCATGGCCGATCCCTGTACCTCGAGGCGGGGCAGGCCGAAGTGTCCGTAGATCAGCCCGTAGTTCAGGATGACGTTGATGATGTTGATGGTGATGCCGATCTTCATCGGCGTCTTCGTATCGCCGATCCCGCGGAAGAAACTGGCCGCGGTCATGGCGACCATGAAGGCCGGACCGTCGATCAGCCGCCACTGCAGGTAGGTGATCCCCAGGCGCCGCACTTCGGCGGAGGGCCCCGCGAGGTCGAACAACATGGGTACGAAGGGGATGACAAGCAGGATCAGCACGCCGCTGGCAACGGCCATGTACACCCCCTGCCACGTCATGTACCCGCAGTCCTTCCGTTTGCCCGCGCCGTAGCTCTGGGCGACGAAGGTGTTCAACCCCATCGCCAGCCCCAGGAACGGAAGGTAGAAAAGCCAGGCGAGCATGGATCCCAGGCCCACGGCGCCGATTTCGGCCACACCCAGTTGGCCGACCATGTACGTGTCGACCACGCCCAGCAGCGTTTCGGACATGTTGGCCAGGATGATCGGATAGGCCAGCAGCCACACCTGGTTCACGCTTCCCGAAGAGGAATGGAAGGCGGGTACCGTATCCTGGGCCGAAGGTTTCGATGTATCGGAAACGCTCATTTTTTTCGGAAAGTGGTGGCTTGATCACAGGGAACAACGCCGTTCCTGACACTTCGCATTTTACGAATCAGTCGGATCGGTTCACGCGATTCTTGCAGAAAAGTGCGCGATGCTGCGTGTCCCCGCCTGAAATACTGCGCGTCCAAGCCGGAATCGCTAGGCGTCCCCGACGATGGTCAGCCCGCCGTCGACCACCAGGCTGGCGCCGGTGATGAAGGACGCCTCGTCGGACGCGAGAAACACCACCGCGGACGCGATGTCTTCCGGCAGACCCAGCCGCTTCATGGGCGGCCGTTCGATGTAGGGCTTGCGTATCGACTCGTCGAGGCCGTCCCAGGCATTCGTCAGTATGGCGCCGGGCAGCACGGCGTTGCTGCGGATTTCCGGACCGTAGTCCACGGCGACGGCCCGCGTGATCCCGATGACGCCGCCCTTGGCCGCGTCGTAGGCGGCGTAATCCCGGAACCCGGCGACGCTGTGCACCGACGCCGTGTTGACGACGGCGCCCCCGCCGGATTCCCGCATGACCGGAATGGCGTGCCTGCACCCCAGGTAGATCGCTTTCAGGCACACGTCGAGCGTCCGGTCCCAATCGGCTTCCGCCAGATCGCACACCGGTCCGGGCGCGTGCCAATACGCGTTGTTGTGCAGGATCTGCAGTCCGCCGTAAGTGTCGACCGCGCATTTGACCATGTTTCGAACCTGTTCGTCCCGGCCCACGTCGGCGACGCAGGCCGTGGCCGTCCAGCCATCCCGGCGGATCGATTCGACCGTCTGTTCCAGCCCCACTTCGTTGATGTCCACGGCCACGACCCGGGCGCCTTCCCGCGCCATCCTCTCCGCAGTGCCCCGTCCGATGCCCGAGGCCGCGCCGGTTACGATCGCCGTCTTGTCTGCCAGTCTCATGGTTCTGCTCCGTTGCTAAGTCGCTGAATTCGGGCTGTGTCGCGGAATTCGGGCCGTGTCGCGCAATTGACGCGTGCCCCGGTATCCGCGTCAATGCTCGGTAACCGGCGACTCCCGGGTGCGGCGCCACAGGTCCTCGAACTCCGCGGTGCCGTCCTCCCGCCAGTATTCGGTTCGGATGCCGGGCGTATAGGCCTCCAGCTCCCAGCCATGGCGGATATTCCCGAAATGGACGCGATGCCCGTCGGGAAACACCGCCGTGCGGATGAAGCGTGGGCGCGGAAAGTCGTAGGGTTCGTCCCGGTCGAGAAAGGGCCTCATCACGTCATCGGGGACGAGGAAGCCGTGCATGGCCTCTTCGTCCACTTCGACACCCAGCCCGGGGCCGTCGGGGACGCGGTGGAAGCCGCCCACGACCTCGATGGGGGTTTTTAGCAGGTGGTGGCGGTATAGGTTGATGCAGGTGATGGCGGGCCAGGTGGCATGGGTGAGCACGGCGCCGAGATGGGCAGCCCAGGTGGTGGTGAGTCCGTTGCCGACCATCTGGAGCCAGAAGGGCATGTTGGCCTCCGCGCTGAGGATGCCCTGGTACTTCACCCGGGTGGCGCCGCCGCTGACGACGAAACCGTCGCAGATCGCCTCGCGGATCGCGGTGATGTAGGGCGGCGAACCGAAATGCATGGCGATGGGACGGCTGATGACCTGCCGCAACTGGCGGTTCCCCAGGATGTCGGGCTGCGGTATGGGCGTCTCGAACATGGCCACGATTTCGAACCCCTCCAGGCCGCGCATGACGGGCATGGCCGCCGCGGCGTTGTGCATGGAGCCGTTGGCGTCGAGGTCCACCCGGAAGTGGCGCGGCACGTTGGCGTCGATTTCCGTCATCTGTTCGTGGATGTCGTGCCAGGGCCGTTGTTTCAGCTTGATGGTCGTGTACCCGTTATCCACGGCGTCCCGCACCTGGCGGACCCAGTCGTCCGGCGGTCCCTCGTTGGACCACCAGGATATGGGCACCCAGTCCCGCACCTTGCTGCCCAGGAGCTTGTGACAGGGGACCTCGAGCGCCTTGCCCACCACGTCGTAGAGGGCCATCTGCAGTCCGGCGCCGATCGTATCGTCCTGCATGAAGTCCGCCGGGCTCTTTCCCATGACGCGCTGCACGCTCTGGTCGGTCACCCTTGAGTGGATGTAGTGGACGATGGTCTCGCCCCAGCCCACGAGGCCGGCGTCGGTGGTGACCTTGCACAGTTCGAACACGGACCAGTTGTACACCGTCCGCTCCGCCATGGGCCGCTGTCCCTGCGTGAACGGCACGGTGACGGTGAAGCGTTCCACGTTGGTGACTTTCAGGGGCATGTAGATGCTAAGCTCCTCTCGGTTACTCCGGTTTTTCCAGGTAGGCCGCCAGCAGGGCGGCGCACCGGACCAGACTGTTGCGGGGTATGATCTCGAAACCGTGGGTGTTCTCCGTGGGGATGCACAGCAGGCCGGCCTGGGGCGTCTGCCCCATGGACTTGGCCATGGTGGCGTCCGAGGCGTAGCTCTGCCAGTACGCGCACTGGGGGTCCATGTCCAACGCCCGTCCGCACGCCAGCAGGCGGTCCGCGACGGCCTTGTCGTAGAGTCCCCCTCCGTCGCCGTAGACCACGATGGGTTCGTCGGAGAGCGCCACGCCGTATTCCTCGCAGGCCGGGCCGGAATCCACGGCCAGGGATACCTCGCCGGGCAGGGACCGCGCGGCATAGGCGGCGCCGTGGCCGCCGATCTCCTCGCAGGTGGTCATCACCAGGTAGGCATCGCCCGCGGGCCGGACGCCGTGGTCCCTCATGCTCACGGCCGCGCCAATGGCGATGGCGATGGCCGCCCGGTTGTCCATGAAATACCCGCCGATGCAGTCTTCGATTTCCCAGAAAGCGCGCCGCGATTGGGCGATGACGACGCGCGTACCGGCATGGACCCCCGCCTCCTTGAGCTGCGCCGCCGTCATGCGCGTGAAGACGTACACGTGCTTCCAGTCCATGGCCACGTTCCCGCCCCTGGCCTTGGTTTCCCAGATCCGCGCGGAGTCGGCCGTCGTGTGCTGCGGGCCGACGGACAGGACGCCCGGAACGATGTCGCTGTCCGCAAGGATTTCCACGGGGCCCTGCCCGAAATTGGCGGGATAGATGCCCCCGAGGGGATTGACCCGGAGCGTGCCGTCCTCGTTGACGCGCTTGACGACCATGGCCAGTTCGTCCAGGTGGGCCATCACGCGGATCACCGGGGCGTCCGGCGAGGCGCCCTTCAGCAGGCCGATGACGTTGCCGGCGGCGTCGACCCGGGTCTCGTCGCACAGGGACTGCAGTTCCCGTTCGCAGACCGCCCGCACCTCGTCTTCCTGGCCGGATGGCCCCCGGGCGTAAACGAGTTCCTGGAGCAGCGAAACGAGGTGGTCTTCGGCGGACATGGATCGCTCCTTGCGGATTGAATTGACGGGTCGCGGTCGTCGTGCGTTTGTCAGTAAGGTATGCGTGAAATAGTACTTTTCGATCGGTTCCAGATCAAGGGTAAAGACTTGACAGAGGGCATGTTATGTATAAACTCCACATATCGACGTAGTGGTGTCCGGAGTTACCGCCGTCACGTTGCCGGAGATTACGGTCGCCGTGTACCCCGGAGCCGTTCCGGAGCATGCCGCCGTCCTGGATTCGGGCGTGGTCTCAGGAGCGGAGATTGGTTCAAGCCTCTCAACTGAAGCTGGCGGCGATCGTCACGAAAACGACGGTCGTGCATACCGTGACGTATTTCGTCGCCGGTGCGCTGGCCTACGCGTTTTTCGACTACCAGTCGCTCTGGGACGAACCGGTCTTCAACGTCTACATGAAGCGCATGGACGATCCGGTCCTGATGGCCGGACCGCTCTTTCAGCCCATACGGGGGGTGTTGTTCGGCGTGGTGTTCTACCTGCTGCGCCGCGAGTACTTCGGCCGGACCTACGGCTGGCTGACCATCTGGGTGGTCCTGGTCGTGGTGGGGATGCTGAGTACGTTCGGTCCGGCACCGGGTTCCATAGAAGGCCTGATCTATACCACGATTCCCTTCGGCTCGCAGTTCGGCGGCGGCAGCATCGAGACCCTGGCCCAGGCGCTTTTCTTTTCCTTTATCGTGTTCTACTGGGTTCGCCAGCCCGAAAAGCGGTGGTTGACCGGGGTGTTGTCGGCCGCGTTCCTTCTCGTCCTGGCGTTCTCCATCATCGGGATACTTCAGTGATCCTTCCTGATTTACCTATTTTACAGGAGTCATTATGTACCGGAATCTGATGGCAATACTCGTAAGTGGCGCATTGGTGACCATGTTGTCGGCCTGCGCGGCCTCGGAAGATCAGACGGAAGCACCCGCGGCCGACGCTGATACCGCGGCCGACGCTGATACCGCGGCCGACGCCGACGTCCTCACCACGACCCTGACGCCCGACTCGGACCGGGCCGCCATCGTCGCCCATCTGCTGGAGGCGGAGCGGAAGAAGATCAATACCGAGGCTATGGCGGTCAACTTCCCCGACATGGACCGTCAGACCGCCTACGACATCCAGGCGGACATCCTGGCCGAGAAGCTGAAGACCGAAGAGCGCGTCGGCTGGAAGATCGGGTTCTCCCGCATGCCCGAGGACCCGGCCACGCTGGATCCCATTTACGGACACATCATGGCGTCGAACGTGTTTGAGCCGGGTGTGCCTGTAGAGGCCTCGTCCTTCGTGCCCGACTCGGCGACCGTGGAAGGCGAGTTCGCCTTCTTGATCGGTGAGGATCTCCCCGGCCCGGACTTGACCCGTGAGCAGGTCGGCGATGCCGTCACCTCGGTGGTTGGCGTGATCGAGCTGCTATCCACGTGGACGAACGGAACCGAGGAGAATCCGTCCACGCGCGACCATGACGTCACCGGCAATGTCTTCCACGTGGGCATCATCCTGGGTGAGACGCGCGTGCCCCTCTCCGAGATGGATTTCACGAAGGAAACCGCGACCGTGGTGATCGACGACGAGGAAAGAGCCTCCGCCCTGGCCACCATGAACATGGGCGTGGACCCCCTGGAAGCGCTGACCTGGCTGGCCAACGAGTTGACCACTTACAGCGACGAATACCTCCGGGCGGGGGACGTGGTGATCACCGGAACGGTCTTCCCGCCGCCCCGCATGGGCGCCGGCAGCAAGGCCGTGATGAATTTCACGACCCTCGGCACGATCGAGGTGGAGTTAAAATAAAAAACCGCTCCGTCATCGTCGGCCTGGGTGAACTGCTCTGGGACAACCTGCCGTCGGGCCCCCAACTCGGCGGCGCCCCGGCGAACTTCGCCTACTTCGCGTCCCTCCTGGGTGAAGAGGGCATCGTAGCGAGCCGGGTCGGCCGGGACGACCTCGGGGACCGGGCCGTGGACCGCATCGCCGGTCTCGGCCTGTCCTTCGACGCGATACAGCGGGACGACGTCTTTCCCACCGGGACGGTCGACGTCGCCCTCGGACCGGACGGGCAGCCCGAATTCACGATCAACGGCCGTGTCGCCTGGGAGCACATGGCGTGGACGCCCGGCTGGGCGGTACTGGCTGCCCGGGCAGATGCCGTGTGCTTCGGGTCGGTGTGCCGTCACCAGGCGGCTTCGACGACCGCGGTCACGGCGTTCCTCGAGGCCCTGGGGCCCTCCGCACTTCGCCTCTTCGACGTGAACCTGCGGCAGGACCGGTACGCCCCGGCCCTGCTGCACGATTCCTTCCAGCACGCCCACATCGCCAAACTGAACGACGAGGAATTACGCACGGTCTGTCCCCTGTTGGACCTCGGCGGTGCAGATCTCGAGACCATGGCGCGGCAGCTACGCGAGCACTATGAGCTGGAAGTGGTCTGCGTCACCCGCGGCGCGGAAGGCAGCCTTCTGGTCACCGCGTCGGAGACCGTGGCACACCCGGGCGTGCCGATAGACGTGGTGGACACCATCGGCGCCGGCGACGCCTTCACCGCGGTCCTGGCCAGCGGGTACCTGCGCGGCGTGCCGTTAGAACGGGTGAGCGAAGCCGCCAACCGGTTCGGCGCCTGGGTCGCGTCCCAGACCGGCGCTATGCCGGCGGCCGACGAGGCGGTGTGCTCCGCGGTCCGGAACGTCCTGCGGGAAGCGTAAGGAAGCGTAAGGCAAATGCGGGATTACTCGGGCAGGTAGTAGGTTTCTTCCGCCGGACGCAGGGGGCGGTTGAGCCAGAGAGGCCGGCGCAGTCCGCCCGGACCGGGCGCGGGGCGCGTCCGTGCCAGCCATTCGCGGTACACCTCGAAGGACTTCTCCGTATCCACCATCACGTCCCCGTAGGCGTCCTCTTCGCGGGCCTTTTCGATCTGGACCTTCTGGTGCCAGCAGTGCATTCCGCTTATCGGGTCGGGGTGCACGGGGAAGGTGATGTTCTGGTGCACGCCGCCATCCCGCCAGAAGATGCGGGAGGAGTCGCGGTCGGCGCTTTCGTAGGGCCGGATGCCGTCCATCACTTTCATGCGCCACTTGCCGCCGTCCGCCTCCTGGATATCCACCAGGTTGACCGACCAGCGGTTGCCGTCCGCGTCCTGCTTGCGCCGCCAGCGGCCCAGGTGGTGGGAACAGGCGACCACGCCGGGCTTCATGGCCTCGGTGACCCAGACGCGGTCCACGAAATGGCCGATCTCGGTGGTTACCCGGACCAGGTCGCCCGTGGTGATGCCCATCCGGTCGGCGTCCTGCCGGTGCATCCACACGGGGTTGCGGTTGGAGATCTCGTTGAGCCACTTGGCGTTGCCCGACCTCGAGTGGATCAGCGTGGGCAGCCGGAAGGTGGGCACCAGCGGGAACTCGCCGTTGTCGCGGTCGAGCTCGTCGGGGTGCACGTGGCTCTTGATGTAGGTGGGTATGGCGTACTCCGGCCAGCCCCAGTCTACCATGGTCTGGGAGTAGAATTCCTGTTTGAGCGACGGCGTGGGAAAACCCGCACGCGGCGCGCCGTCCACCATGACGCCCACGGTCTTGCCGTCGGCGACCAGGGTATTCGTCTCCGGATCGACCTCGGCGCCCGCGACGGCCTCGTCATCCAGTTTCTTGAGGTGCTTCGCGTAGGCCGTCTTCTCCACCTCGAAGGCGCCGTACTTGCGCATGTAGTCCAGGGTGGACAGCCCTTCTGTGGCCGCGGCCTCGGGCAAACCGTCCACGTGGTCGAAGATGTACCGGTAGTATTCGTCGACGGTGATCTTCTCGCCGGGCCGGTAGGGCGAGATGAAATGGTCCCTGATCCCCAGGCTGCCGTCGGGATCGATGCGCCAGGACAGCTCGATCCAGAACTCGTCCTCTTCCCACACCTCGCCCGGGTTGGCCTCGTAGGTGAAGGTCACCGGATCGCCCATGCGCCGCCGCGCCTCGCGCAGGACGGGCTGGCGGAAACCGATCCAGGTGCCCGAGTGGGTCTCGTAGCTAATGATGTCGTGGCGCTCGCTGGCGTGACCCATGGGCAGCACGTAGTCGGCGAGATAGGCCGTCTCGTTCCACGTGGGCGTCAGGGCCGCGTGCAGCCCAACCTTCTCCTCGTCGCGCAGCGCCTCGACCCAGGTGAACCCGTCGGGGTAGGTCCACACGGGATTGAACACCCGGGTGAAGTACACGGCCAGCTTGCCGCGCCCTTCTTTCAGGAAATGAGGCAGGAGAAAGCTCATCTCGTAATGGGAGAGGGGGTACTCTTTCGGGAAATGCAGTTCGTTCCAGAACTTCTGGTCCGGGGGATGGTCGAAAACGTTGGGCTTGAACTTGTTCCACCCGCTCGGCGAGGTCCCGCCCTCCGTGCCGACGCTGCCGGTAAGCACGTTCAGGAAGTGCAGGCACCGCGCCACGGCCCAGCCGCCTGCGTTGCCGCTGCCCGCGCTGCGCCAGTTGTGGGTGGCGAACCGCGACCCCGCTCGGCCGATCTGGCGGGCGATCTCCACGATCTGCGCCGCCGGCACGCCGCTCTCCTGTTCGGCGAACTCGGGGGTGTATTCGCGGTAGACGGCCTTGAGCGCCTCGATGAATTGCTCGAAGGTGCGCGGCCCGTCCGGGTGTTCCTTCTCCAGGTAGGTCTGCCAGTTGACCCACGTCTTCATGAACTCCCCGTCGTAGAGGCCGTCCTGAAGGATGACGTTGGCCATGGCCAGCAGCACCGCGGCCTCGCTGCCCGGATAGGTGGGCATCCAGTGGTCGGCCATGCTGGCCGTATTGGACAAACGCGGGTCCATGACGGCGAGCTTCGCGCCCTTCATCATGCCCTCGATAATGCGCTGGGCGTGGGGATTGAAGTAGTGTCCCGATTCCAGGTGGGCGCTGATGAGGAGAATGAATTGCGCGTTGGCGTGGTCCGGCGACGGCCTGTCGAAGAAATGCCAGAGGGCATAGCCGAACCGGGCGCCCGACGAGCAGATATTGGTGTGGCTGTTGTGTCCGTCCACGCCCCAGGCCTTGAGCACCCGGTCGATGTAGCCCTCGGCGCCGGGTCGGCCCACGTGGTAGGCGATTTCGTTGTTCGCGCCCTGTTGCAGCCGTTCGCGAATCCGCCCTGCGATGTCGTCCAGTGCGTCGTCCCAGGACACCCGTTCCCACTCGCCGCTGCCCCGGGCGCCCGACCGGCGCACGGGATAGAGGATGCGGTCGGTGTCGCGGATCTGGTTGATGGTCGCCGGGCCCTTGGCGCAATTGCGTCCCCGGCTGGCCGGGTGGTAGGGATTGCCCTCGAACTTGCGGACCTCCATCGTCTCCTTGTCCACATAGCTGAGCATGCCGCATCCGGCTTCGCAGTTGAAGCAGGCCGTGGGCACTACCATGTAGCGTTTGGGCTGCTGCCGCGGCCAGTCCTGGGCCTCGTACTCCACCCAGTCGTCCCACTGGTCCGGCGGCGGGTAGTCCGTGAGCGCGCCGCCTTCGGTCAGACTCGGGAGATCCGGTCCGTCCTCTTCGTGCAGGTTGGGGATCAGGCCGATCTTCTCGGCCAGCGATTCGATCAAACCCGGTTTATGGCGTATGGACATGGGGTCTTTTCCATCCTCGATCGTTGGTGCGTTAACTCAACGGGATGTCCTGCGGCGCCCTGACCCAGACGTACTCCGTCGCGTAGAGACCGATCAGCACGCCCGCGCCCGCCGCGGCGAGCATCGCTTCACCGCCGATCCAGGCCAGTACGAAGGGTGCCAGGTTGCCTATCGCGATGCCAAGGATCCAGAAGTATACCCGGTACCTGCCCCGGACGATGGCCTGGACAGCTTTCCGGGCGTCGGCCGTGGGATGGGGCGTCAGCATCTCGGACGCGATCACCAGCAGGTTCAGGATGACGGCGACGATCAGGGTGTTCCGCACGAAGGCGGACCACGCCTCGCCGGGCGCGCCGAACAGGAGCGCCAGGGCGAACACCGCCGCGCCGGCCAGCACCGCGTGGAGCAGCATGTGCAGGACCAGCGTCGGGCTCTGCCAGAAATCCCGTCCCTTGGCCTGGGCGAAGAGAAAGGCCGTGTAGACCGCCGTGATGACCGCCAGCGCGGCCGTGACCCAGCCGATGATTTCGGCCGCCCCGGTTCGGCCGGTCCACATGGCTGCGGCCCAGAGCGTGAGCGCCAGACCATAGAGGGTCAAGGCGTAGCCGCCGAGCACGAGCCAGGATCTCCACTGCGGGCGGAACAGCACGTAGAGAAAGCGTTTGGGTTGGGTCAGGTCGCTGACGAGCAGGATCGTCGTGGCCAGGAGGAACGTCAAGGCCACGGTGCAGCCTGCCCAGACGAGCACTGGGTCGACAGCATGCCCGAAGACCGAGGCCGCGAAGGGAAGGAGGAAGGCTCCCGCCGAAATGGCCTTGGTCCACACGTAGGCCGCTACGTCGTTGCCCCACAGGACGCCTTTGTCCGGCGCGTCGTAGACCCGGCGCGCCGCGGCGTCTTTTCCGGTACCGTTGCCGGTCCGCTCGTTCTGATCTTCTTGGCCGTTCGCCCCGTCCTGTCCGTCCTGTCCCGCCCCGCCGAGTTGCCGGATCATGTCCTCCGGGTCCGCCTTGGCGGTCCGTTCCTCGATGTACCGGGCGAAATGGCCGACGCCGTCCGACTGAGAACTCCACATGTAGTTGTCCGAGGTGGCGGTTTCCCCGGGCGTCAATGAGGCCTCGTCGCCGTCGATGTAGTACAGGCGGGGCTTCGTGTCCTTCTCGATCTTTCGGACCGTCACCTGTTCCTTCGCGAGCAACTGGGAGATCTCCGTCGAACCATCGTCCATGTCGCCGGAAATGATGGCGTGTTCCGGGCAGACGTTCACGCAGGCGGGTTCGAGGCCGATATCCACCCGGTGGGCGCAGTAGTTGCACTTGGCCGCCGTATGGGTGTCCGGATCGATGTACAGGGCGTCGTAGGGGCAGGCCTGCATGCAGCCTTTGCACCCGATGCATCGCCGTGGATCGAAATCGACGATGCCGTCCTTCCGGGTGTACAGCGCCGTCACCGGGCAGATCTCCACGCAGGGGGCGTCCTCGCAGTGGTTGCACCGCATGACGGAGAAATGCCTGGCCGTGTTCGGGTACGTCCCCTTTTCGATGTACTTCACCCAGGTCCGGTTGACGCCGAGGGGCACCTCGTGCTCGGCCTTGCACGCGACGGTGCAGGCGTGGCACCCGATGCACTTCCTGTTGTCGATGATGAAACCGTATTGCATGGATGCTCCGGATGATGCGGTCAGCCGGAGAGCTTTCCGTACCGGCCGCCGTAAAAAACCAGTGGGCGCCCTTCACCGGCGTCACCCGCCACGATTTCGCCGATGAAAATGTCGTGATCTCCGCCCGGCAGTACATTGGTGACCCGGCAGTCGACGTAGGCGAGCGCTTGTTCGATAACGGGCGAGCCTGTAACCTCGGTCCGGTATTCGATGCCTGAGAAGTCCTTCGGACCGTGCTTTGCGAACCGCACGGACAGCGCTTCGTGTTCTTCGGTCAATATGTTGACGGCGAAGCAGTCGCTGGCCTTGAGGCAGGCGTTCATCTGGGCCTTGACGTCCACCGATACGAGGATGAGCGGGGGATCCAGGGAGAGGGAAGCCACCGCGTTGGCGGTCATGCCCTGCGGCCTGTCCTCGTAGCAGGTGGTTACGACGGTCACACCGGTCGCGAAATGCCCCATGATCCGCCGTTGTTCCATTTGATCGAATGCCATTTTACCACGCTTGTCAGGGTGTTTTCCGCGATCGGGCAACTGTCTCCCACTGTGATGCATCGTCCCGACAAAGTCAATGTATTTAAAGATGGCACCGTGTTTCATTCTTGCTGGCGTCTCAGGGCTACAGTCGCATAACCACGAAGGCGGTTACGGGTATCCACCGGGCGCTTTCATCGAATACACTGCGCGCATGGTTGTACCTCGCCTCCAGGGACAACCTCACGCGGTCGCTGACGGTCAGGTTGACCCCCAGGCCGAACACGAACATGAACGAGTGGTCGCTGGTACCGGAGTCCGCGTCTTCACCCACGGCAGTGCGATCGGATCGGCCCGTGAAGCGATCGGGCCGGCCCTTGGCTCTGACCCATCCCACGCCCCCGTGGCCATAGAATCCCACGGGATCCGCGATTCCTTCGATCAAAAGACCCGCATTGCCTCCCGTCAGCGTTCTGTCGGCATCCGATGCCGACCCCTCATTCGAATGAGAAAACGCCGGGTCTTTGATACCGAAACGGCTGTGATGACCCTCTATCAGCAGGAAGTAACCCTCATCGACGGGTATGGCCAGGCCACCGTGCAGAAAAGGGCCGGCCGTCGCCGTTCCGGTTCCCAGGTCACCAATAGGCATGGCGGGTCCTCCACCCAACCTTATGTTCGCCTGGCCCTCAGCCAGCAACGGTGAAATCAAACACGCGATCGCCAGAAAGACAACACGCACGTGATAACTCCTTTCATGCTGCATCATATAGCCATTGCAGACATACCGGTAAGAACGGGCCGGGTCCTGATGAACGGGCCGGGTCCTGATGAACGGGCCGGGTCCTGATGAACGGACCGATTCGTTTTGCAGCCTCATTGCGCAGTTCCCTGTGAAAGAAGTTACCAGATTTTGATTTTAAGGGAATAGAATCAGCGACGGCGGAGTCTAATCGATAGGCAGCGGCAACCGTTCGGATCGATCTCCGGCACTTTCGTGAGGCGTTAACGGGCCGCGCCGGCCGACAGTACGCCCGATGCTGACCATATTGTTCCGGCCATTCGAGGGAAGCGGGATGAGGGAAGACGCCTTGACGGACGAAGCACTGGTCGACGCCGCCCGCGATGGCAGCGAGGACGCCTTCCGCACGCTGGTGGAACGATACGAAGGCCGCGTGGCGTCCGTCGTGATCCGCATGCTGGGGAACACCCCTGAAGCCGAGGACGCGGGGCAGGAGACTTTCATCCGGTTCTATCGAGGCTTGCATGGATTTCGGGGTCAGGCGTCGGTCGGCACCTACCTGACCAGGATCGCCATCAACCTGTCGCTCACCGAACTGAAAAAACGCCGGCGCCGTTCGATCTTCGTCCCCCTTACCCCTCCGGGCAGGGAAGACGACGCACCGGAACTGGAATATGCCGACCCGGCGGCCAGTGCCGAATACGACGACACGGCCGACCGGATTCAGGCGGCGCTGAACCGATTGAAGCCCGAATTCCGTTCCGTGATCGTTCTCCGGCTGATAGAGGGCTACTCCACGAAAGATACCGCCGAGATCCTGGGCGTGCCCGTCGGAACGGTACTGTCCCGCCTGAGGAGGTCCCAGGAGAAACTGAAACGCATGCTTATTTCCTCTAACAGGGAGCTTGTCCATGAAACGGTCTGAACTGGATCTGCTGTACCGGTCGCTGGATGCGTCCCTGACGCCCGAAGAACAAAGCCGCCTGGACGCGGCGCTGCGGCGCGATCCCGGCCTGCGGGACGAATACGAACGACTGGTCCGGCTGCGAAGCCAGGTCGAAAACCAGGAATCGCCCTCGTTCAGGGCGGATTTCTCCCAACGCGTCATGGAACGCCTGGCGGCGGAGTCCGCGGCCAGGCCGGTGTCGATTCCTGAAGGCGAAACAACAACCGACTTCGAGGACGCGTTGCCCCTCATGTTCCGCAAAGTAGCAGTGGCCGCTTCGGTCGCTGCCGTCCTGCTGTTAACCTACAACCTGGCCACGTCCGAAAGCGTCTCTATCAACACGTCGTTCGGACTGACCGAGGAATTGTATCCTGAAGACCTGTACGACGCGCGGATCGCGCTGGAATCGGAGGGCGAATTATGAACATCCACCTGAAGACCGCGGCCATTCTGCTGGCCACGTTGATCATCGGCATGGTCTGCGGCGCACTCATCCTGGGCGCCTTTGCCCGGGACCGCCTGCAGCCTCCGCCCCAGGTAACCAGGGAACGCTTCGTGGAACGGTGGGTCAGGATGGTGCGGCCGGACACGGAGCAGATGCAAAGGATCCGGGAAGTGGTGGGTGAGCACGAACCCGGATTCCGGGAGCACTACATGCGCCACCGGCAGGAGATACAGGTCCTGGTC
This sequence comes from Gemmatimonadota bacterium, assembly GCA_009837395.1. GTDB lineage: Bacteria > JAAXHH01 > JAAXHH01 > JAAXHH01 > JAAXHH01 > JAAXHH01. The sequence goes on along the minus strand of VXTP01000005.1, from coordinate 113,451 downwards.
GATTCATTGCACAGGGACCTGGAACCCATCCTTACCGAAGAGCAACTCGAGCGGATCAAGCGGATTCGCGAGGAACGCGAACGCGTCCTCGAGTTCCGTCGGGATGGCGATCGCGAGCCACGCCGGGGTCGCCCTGGGCCGCCCGGACGCAACCGGGCCGGCGAGCGGGGCCGAGGGGATCGCACTGACAGTAATCGTACGGAAGGGCGCGGGAGCGACGACCGTGCGGAGGAGCGCGGGAACGGGGGCGACCATTGACGCCTCGTTCCGGCACGTCCGGCGTGGCCCGGGCAATGTACGGATGTAAAGAAAGTCGGAATAAACCGCATCCGGCCAATGTCTAATCCTGTAGAACAGCACGAAGACGATCTTCCGGAGATCGCGGTCCATACATCCGCCAGTCTTACCATGAAGGGAGTTACAAAATGAAAAAGATCATTTCAATCACATTCGCAGGCGCTCTGAGTGTTGTCGTGCTGGCCTGGGCTCTAGATGCGATGGGCCGGATCGGACACGAGGAAGCTGCAGAGCATGCGGCGGAAACCGGTCATGAGGATGCCGACGTGCTCGCCGGAGTAGCTGAACTCGCAGCGGCCGGATCATCCGACGAGTTTGATGACATCCTGGCCGTTGATCTCTCCGATGACGATGCGGACGATGTGCGGACGCGTCTGTCCCGGAGAGCAATGTCCGGTCTCGAACTCACGGACGAGCAGGAGGAGAAGATCGAGACGCTGCGTTCCGCCTACACGCGGGAAATGATCCAGCTTCGCGCCGACTCTAGACTCGCGCGGGTCGATCTTCGCGAACTGATGAATGAGATCAGCCCGGACATCGACAGGGTGAAGGAACTGGCCGCGGCTGCATCGGCAGCCCGGGGTGCCGTGTTCGAGCGAAGCGCGCTCTTTCGCGCCGAGTTCAAAAATGTCCTGACCCCGGAGCAGCAGGAGAACCTGCGTGAGTCATTCCGCGACCGGCGCGACGGTCGCCGGGACTCCGGGGTGCGCGGGCGGCGCGACGGCCGCGAATCGCGCAACCGGCGTTGAGCAGGTGTTGCAAGATGAGGCAATCTGAGGAGCGTAAAAGGTTATGACGCAGTGATCGTAGCCGAGCACATGCCGCGGAAGGATCCAGGTCCGACCGCGGCATTCATTCGCCATATTGGTCTTTTAAAAGGAGTCGAAACATGAGATACCGTCTTCACCTGGCCATACTTGGCCTGATCCTGACCGCCTTTATCGCCAACGACGTGGCCGCACAGCGAGGCGGATTTGGTCGCGGGGGCGGCCGGGGTCTGAACAGTGCCATGATGGAACGCATGCGGGCGGTAAGCACCTTCCCCGTCGACCGGATCTGGCACGTGTTGAGCATCCGGATGGAAACCACCGACGAGCAGGTGCTGCAATTGCGCGCGGTCGTGAAGGATGCCTCGTCTCAGAAGGCCGCGCTGGTGGAACAGGCCACGAAGACCGAGGACTGGAACTGGCTGCGCGAGCAACTGGAAGCCAATGAAAAACAGTTTAAAGAGAACCTGAAGGGCATGCTCTCCACCGACGAGATCAAGACGTTCGAGAAACTGGTGGAGGAAGCGTCAAGCCTGATGCCGGACAGGCAGGGCAGATCCAGGCGATGATGGGACGGGTTCGCCTGGACCGTCTGGACGCACCTGGGCCCGCCTGGGTGCGCCTGGCCTCGCTGGCCCCGCCTACCCCGACCAATGTTCCATCTTCTCTTCATCCAAATCCATGCCCAGCCCCGGACCCTCGAAAGGAGCGAGCTCTCCTCCCTCGAGGGTGAAGGGGTTGGCGCATACATCGACCTGAAGCAAGCCGGGTCCCACCAGGTCCGAGGGCACCTCGACGTTCGCCGATGAAACGGCGAGATGCACCGACGCCGCGGTACCGGGTCCCAGTTCGATGGTGCTGCCCAGCAAAGCGGGCATGCCCGCGGTCTCCGCGGTGTGGAGCAGGCGCCCCGCGCGGCGAAGCCCGCCGGCCTGGCAGGGGACGACGTTGACGATGTCCACGGCGCGGTGGCGTATCAGGGCCGTCAGGAAGGCGTCCCCGAGATCGGCGACATGCTCGATGATGGGTATGGGGGAATGGCGGCTGACTTTCGCCAGTGCTTCGGCAATGCCGTCCGCGTCCGCTTCGATACGGGCGGGATCCTCCCGCGACATGGGCCGTGAGAGCGCGCGAATCGGCGTCTCGCACGCGTCGGCCCCGGCCTCGGCCATGTCGCGCAGCCTGGGCAGGGCCTCTACTTCCTCCCAGAAACCGCTGGCATCCACCTTGATGTAGGCGTCAGGTCCCGCAATCCGGCGCGCAAGCCTCACCCGCTCGAGGTCCCGTTCGTGGTCCTCGCCCACCTTGAGCTTGAAGGCCTTCATGCCCGATCCCACCTGGTCGGCGACTTCCCGCTCAAGAGCACGCAGTTCGTCTTCGAGCGTGGCGTCGCCGCGCAGATAGGCCACCCAGGAAACGGATGCGGCGCGCCGGCACCGGCCGCCCAGGAGTTCGTACAACGGAAGGCCGTGCGCCTTTCCAACCAGGTCGAGCAGCGCACATTCGACGCCGAAGAGCATCAATTGCCGGAGTTCGGGGTACCAGTCGCCGGGAAGCGCCTCGTCGACACTGTCATAGAGGCTGCGCCACGCGCGCACGTCGCCACCGGCCAGCACGTCACTGCCGGCCAGCACGCCGGCGCCACGCGGTACGCCAGTGTCGACCAGCACGCCGGACAACAGGTCCTGGAGTGTCGCAGGCGAAGGAGCGTCCATCCGCGGCGCGATATCGGAGACCTCGCCGATACCGGTCAGGCCGTCAGAAGTCCTCAATTCGATGATCTGGTAGGTGGACCGCCCGTGGTCGATGGTGGCCTTCAGTTGCTTGGGGTCCGCACAGTAGGTGTCGTAGATGCGCGGGACAGCCACCTGGCGCACGCGGACGTAGGAGATTCGCATTTCGGTATGTTACCGCCGTCGTGTTCCGAGGTCAATGGCATCTTCATCCGTCGTTCGCGCGGCTTCCCTGCCGGTTACCGAACGCAACTCTGCAGTTCAAGTACGTGAATCGACCGGACCATCGGACTGCCTGGATCGCCCGGATCGCCCGGTTACGTACCGGTTTGCAACTTGCCAGCGGGGTTCGAAGTCTTTATCTTTAGAAAGCCAGAATCCGAACACACATTCCGATTACACAGGGGAAGTACCTCATGTCTCGACATATGAAACTGGTCTTGATGACCGGCTTGATCGCGCTGATGGGTGGATTTCTGCAGATCGGACCGAGTGCGGAGCGTTCGGTGGCGACCGATCGCCTGCGTTCGGCCGATGACGCGGCGCGGATCGCAGAAGGCGCAGTCAACGCGGTAAGCGCGGAAAATGCGGAACGAGCGATCCGGGAGATCACCGGACTGTTCGGTCCTGAGGAAGCCTACGCCCGTCGCGGTTTCGGTGGTTTCCGGAGTTCGCGGTCCCTCTGGAATCGCCGCAGTTCCTTTGGCCGGCGCAGTCCATTCGCCCGGAGAAGCACGCCGGCCGCCACGCGCCAGACGCCGGCCCGCACGACGGGGCAGTCCGCCACGCCCGCGCGCAGTACGTCGGCCGGGCAGCCCTCGGCCACCGCGGCGCGGTCGACCCGGGCAGGCGCCCCATCCACCGGCCGGGCTACGGCGCGGTCTTCGGTCATGGGCCGGCGGGTCCAGAGCGAGACGGCGCGCCGGTCGCTGGCCACGCACCAGTCCAGGCAGGCCGGTTTCGCCCAGTCGTCCAATTCGGCGGCCAATACGAGCACCTACCGGGACAACGGCCTCTATAACCGCGGCTCGCAGAACCGCACGTCCTACGACAACTACTACGCGGGCCGGGACAGTTATTACGGAGGCATGGGCTGGAGGACGCCGGGATACGCCTTCATGTCCTATCCAAGCTTCGGCATGTGGGACGCCCTGTTCATGTGGTCCATGCTGGACATGATGAGCAGCCGCCGTCACTACGCGGTAGCCCATCACCATGCCAATGACCCGGGATACCAGGAATGGCGCAGCGAGGCCGAGCGCCTGGCCGAGGATAATACTGAACTGCGCGCGAAGCTGGACGAGCTGGACCGGCAGGTCGCCACGCTGGAAGGCACGCCGCGTGATCCCGAATACCTGCCGCCCGGCGTCACCCCGGCGATCGCACTGGCGGCCGAAGTCGTGGCCACCGCCGATCCGAACCAGCCCCGCATCACGGTGAATACGGGGGTGGCGAACGGCAATTACCACAGGTTCGGCCAGATCCTGCAGACGCACCTGCCTGATTTCGACGTGATGCTCGAGACGACGGCGGGTTCGGAGGAGAACCTGAACAACCTGGTCCAGAACCAGGTCGACGCGATCCTCGTGCAGAGCGACATCCTGAACTCCTACCTGCGCAGGAACCCAGAAGCGGAAGACCAGCTGGTCGGGCTGCAGTCGACCCTGTACACCGAGTATGTACAACTGATCGTCAACGAGGACGGCGGCATCGCGAGCGTCTCCGACCTCGAGCCGAACACCCATATCGTGTACGTCGGCCCTCGGGGTTCGGGGACGCACAGGGCCTGGGAGGGCTTTGTCCTGCAGGATCCGAGGTACGGGGAATTCAATACGCGGTTCGCCAGCTACGAGGAAGCGTTGAGCCAGGTGGCGGGAGATGCCAACTCGGTCATGCTGTTCGTCGCCGGCCTCAACTCGGAACTGCTCAAGGATGCGGATCGGCAGTACGGACTGCAGCTCAGCATGGTCGCCGTGGACGAGCACTATTTCAGCACGGCCGTGGACCAGTTCGGCAACACGATCTACGAGGTGGCGACGATCCCCCACGAGACCTATCCCGAGCTGCAGGAAGGCTGGCTCTTCGGCTATTTCGACAGCAGCGTGGAGACGCTCACGGTGGACGCCATCCTGATCCTGTCCAAGCAGTGGGTGGATACCTACGGCAGCAAGCCGATGACCCTCTTCGAGGACGCCCTGTGGCGGTCCATCGACGACATCAAGCCCATCGTGGGCGAGGAGTAGCGCTAAGGCCCGATGAGCTTTCACATCATTCGTTCCGTAGCGAAAAAGCAGGCGAAAGAGGCGGCTGGTTTTTTTCGGAAGAAACCCGAGCGGGTCGACCAGGACCTGCCCCTGGGCGTCGCCATCGACCGGTTGGTCGACATTGATGCTGTCGCGTCGTCCACCTTTACCGGTCTCGTCCATTTCAACTTTCCCTCCTTTCCACTGGCCATCGAGGCGATCGGAAAGATCGACCTCGGCGAAGGGGCCATGGCCTACCGGTGCTATCTCCGGGATACCTCGGCGTTTCTCCAGGTGGTGTCAGACCACGGGGAGCCCGTGGAATGCCGCCTGTACGTGCTCGACCGGGATCTGTATCCCCATTCCGAGGAAGTCTGGGAACAGTGGCTGAACAGCACGGACGGCATCATCGGATCCCCGGAAGTGCTGCACGGCGACGGGGAGGAAAGAAGCTACCAGCGGGAATGGATGGACGGCGACGGGCAGTCGGCCCCGGTACAGGTCGACGAGCGGATCATTCGCGACGCGTACGGCGAGCAGGTCTTCGAGGAGACCCAGCAGGCCATGTCCTACTTCCGGGTAGCAAGCGGGGATCCCCACAACCCGGAAGATCCCGAGCGCGTGGACGAATTCCTGTTGATCAGCGCGGGCGACGGGGTTATAGAACTATATCTGGGCGTGGCATTGATGCTCGAGGAAGTCACGGTTATTTAAACGCGAAAGGATGAAAAAATGATCTGGAAGTTTCTCTCCCGCGTCGGCAAGAAACAGGCCGGCAACGCCCTGGAGTCCTTCACCCAGGCCGTGGTGGCCTTCGATCCGGAAACCGCCTCCGAGGCGCAGATCTCCCTCATGGAAGAGGAACTCGACAAGCTCGGGAAGCGGGTCGGCAAGGCCGAGATGGACGTGAAGAAGGACCATGAAGAGACGCAGGCGCTGTTGACGCAGTACGACCGGTACCTGGCCGCCGCAGAACGGATCGAAGGCCAGCTCGAAGGGGCGGAAGAGGGCCAGCGATCCAAGCTGGAGGAAAGTCTGGAAAAGCTGGTTGCGGAACTGGAGCGCTTGAACCCGGAGATCGAAAGGGAGCGCCAGGAGGACCAGGAAGCGGAGGCCTTCGCGACCGAGCTGCGCCAGGCCTACGATGTGGCGGCGGAGAAGCTCAAGAAGGCGCAGGTCCAGCTGAAACAAGCCCAGCGCCGCATGGAGCAGGCCCGGATGAAGAAGGAACGGGCCCTCGAACGCGCAGAAGGCGTGCGGCAGGCCGCGGGACTGAGCAGTTCAATGGGCGGACTCGACACGGCCCTCAACGCCATGGATAAGGAAACGGAGAAGGCGGAGACGACCTCCCGTGCCGCAGAGCTGAAGATCGGTGCCTTCGGCCAGACCGAAATCTCCGACGATCCCAACATCGCAGCGGCCCTGGAAGCGGCCGACAAACCCGCGCTGCCCGCATCGTCGACGCGGGACCGGCTGGCGGCCCTGCGTTCCAGGAAGTCCTGAGACCGCCTCAAGGACCTGCATTCAAAGGCTCACCCGATGCGGAAAGCGGACGGTGGGCCTTTCTCATATAAGCCTAACGCAATCAGGAAAGCCCACCGCATTCTCCCAGGAGGCAAACCATGCCGGGAATCCTGTCCTCCCTCCTTGCGGCCGTACACCGCTTCGGTCCCTACGTACTGGCCGTCAACATGATCCTCTATTTCATCGAGTTGCAGTATACCCAGACGCGCAGCAGCCTGGACGCCGGCGCCTGGGCGGGGTTCATCTGGATCGAACGGGTCATCGCCGGGTTCTTCACCCTGGAGTACGTGCTGCGCATCAAGCTGGCGCCGCACAAGGGCAAATACCTGCGCAGCGGGCTCGGGTTGATCGACCTGGTCAGCATCCTGCCCTTCTGGATCGGATTCTATCCCGGCCTCACCCAGGAGCAACTCGGCCTGGTGCGCGGCGCGCGGACGCTCCGGCTGCTCAAGATGTTCCGTTACAGCCCCAAGCTGGCGGAGTTCGCCCGGTCCATGTACACCAATCGCGTCCGGGTCATCCCCATTTTCCTCATTACCATCATGTACCTGATGATCAGCTCCACCGTGATCTACGAGGTGGAACGCCGCGCCCAGCCGGAGGTATTCAATGTCTACGGCGACAGCATCTGGTGGGCCGTGGTGACCTCCACCACGGTGGGGTACGGGGACAAGTACCCGGTCACTCCCCTGGGTCAGGGGGCCACCGTCCTGATGATGATGGTGGGCATCGGTATCGTGGGCATGATCTTCGGGTTCTTCGCCGACAGCTTCCACGACTCCCGGCAACCGCTGGAACCCACGTTAATGGAGGAATACTGCAGAGGGGTTCACGAGGAGGGGCCGCAAGGCCGCACGGTGCTGGCCCTGCGGCAGACTCACCGCAGCAACCCGCAATTCCTGATATTCGCCGATACGGTGGACCGGTATATCGATTCGGCGGAAGGAGCGAACTAGCGGAAGGAGCGATGTGGGGCGGATGGCGCGAACTGGCGGGATGAGGTCTCTTCGGACCCGGTCTCGGGATCAGTCTCGGGATCGGTCTCGGGCTCCGGCTCGAACGTCCCGATGGATTCCTTGAGGGAGATCAGCCTGCGGAGCCGTCTCCGGTCCTTGGGCGTGAAACGATCCGTGTAGGCGTCGTAGATAGGTTGTTCGGGGGCGCCGTCGATGCGCGTGACGATCACGTACAGAAAGAGGTTGTCCACGTCCTCCGGGGCCTTCTTCCATACCGGCGACAGCAGGGCGAAGTTCCAGACGGCCCGTTCGTCCGGCCCCAGGTCCTTGCCCTCCGTGTGCCGGATATTGTAGTTGAAATCGTCGTCCAGGATCCACTTCCGAGGTTCCCTTCTCATCAGCGAACCGCGGAAGTACACCTTCGAGATCCGGTGTTCCGTCCGGTTATGAATGGAGAGTTTCACGACGGACCGGCCCCGCTGCACGTAGTACTCGACCCCCCGCACCCGCACGTCCTTGAGACGCTCCATGGCGGAATCCGTGTTCTCCTGCTTCTCCTCGAGGGCCTCGATGGCCTTGTTCACCCGCTCGTTCCACTCCGCGAAGATGTCCCCCGCGTCCATGCCGTCCAGCCGGCTGCGGATCCGGTTCTGAATGGCGTCCGACGCGTTCAGCGCGCTGATCACGTTGTCGCTGTAGAGGTACTCGAAGGCATCCAGCACGTCGTCGAGTCTTTCCTGGTCGTCCTCGGCCAGGGAGCCCTTGACCTCGGCGATGGACGCGTCGAAGGTCTCGACGTCCGTGCCATCGATGGTAGGACCGGACTTGCAGGCCATAGCGACCAGCGCGAGACCCGCGGTAAACAGACTCAGGCGCACCATCTTTCCTCTCCTGCCCGTTCCTCTCCAGCCGAATACGCTGACGTAAGCTCTTGCGTTCATGTAAATACTATTTGGTTTTTGCTGAATGTACAAGATTAAACGTCCCTGGCGGCATGGGGTTCCTCCGCACGTTTGCGCGCCACGAAATCTTGCAGTTCGCGCCGGGAGAGGACGGACGTGGCCGGTTTCTGCACGATAACGGCCGCCGCGTCGTTGGCGAGCGCCCCCGCCTCCTCGAGGGGAAGCCCCAGCGCCGCGCCGATGGCCAGTCCCGCCCGTACCGTGTCGCCGCAGCCGACCTTGTCCACCGGTCTGACCCGGTGCCCGGGTACGTGGAAGAACCCTTCCGTGCCCACGCCGCAGAGCCCGTGCTTACCGAGGGTGACCACCGTGTTCCGGCAGCCCAGCGCGTCGTGCAAGCGCCGGCAGTCGGTTTCCAGCCGGTCCACGGAGAACCCGCCGATGAGTTCGGCGGCTTCGGCAGCGTTCGGCGCAATGATGTCCACGCCGGAGAAGGCCTCCCGGTTGCCCGGTTTGAAGTCGACCACGACCGGGATTTCGTGGAGGCGGCATTCGCGGATGATCTGGCCGGCGTTCTCCGCGGTAAAGACGCCCTTGTCGTAGTCGCTCAGGACCACCACGTCGGTTTCCGGCAGCGCGCGAAGGACTTCCTTCACCAGCGCGGCCGAGATCCTTACGCCCACCCGGTCGTTGCACTCGGAATCGCGGCGAAGCAGGTAGTCGTCGTCCAGGTACAGCCGGACCTTGGTCGTGGTGGGCCGGCCGCCGTCCCGGATCAGGCCGTGGCGGATGGACAACCCGTCGGCGAGTTCCCGGATCTTGAAGTAATGCTCGTCGTCGCCCGTCACGCCCACGAGGGTGGTGCGTACGTCCAGGGAAGCCAGGTTGGCGGCCACGTTGCCCGCGCCGCCGAGCACCTTGATCGTCTCCTGCGCCTGGTAGGCCCGCTTTCCCGCTTTCTCCGAATCAATAGGCTTGCTGTCGCCGGTCCGGCAGAACTCGTAGACGTCGAGCATGACGTCTCCGACGACAAGGGCGCGCAGTTCCGGGAGACGATCGATGACCTCGAGCGCACTGCCGGGGTGGCTGTCCGGGTTCCGGCTCATGGGCTTTCCATTCCGACGCCCTTCCTGGACGCGATGCGGGCGATGAGGCCGGCCTGGTCGAGAATGGCGTAACCGGCGCGCCGGGCCAGCGCATGGTCGTCCGGTCCGATGTAACCCCAGGAAGCCAGCATCAGTTCCAGGCAGGATTCGTCGGCGTTAAAATGGGCGTCGAGTTCCTCCAGATTGCCGATGGAATCGTCGACGAACCCGTACCGCTCCCGGCCGAACCGCGCCTGGATCGCCTCCAGGTTCTCGATCTTGGTGGTCCCGTGATCGCCCGAGTACACGTTCTCCGGCCGGACGGCCAGGCCGAAGTGGTGGCACAGGGTCACGGTGGCCTCCCGGTTCTTGTTCGTCAGGATCACAATTCCTTCGGCGTCCAGACCCATCATTTCATCCCATACCGGCTGGTAGACTGTGTTGAGTGATCGCCACTGGTCCGGATCGTGGGCGACGAGCCGCTTCCGGGCCGCGAAGAACCGGACCGTGCGCTCCTTCAGGGGAACGTCCGACGATTCGCGGATCGCCCGGTATTCCGCCGGATCCAGCCGGTGATTGCCGGGCAGGCCGGCGTTCTCCACGCACCAGGCCATCAGGTTTATCGCGTCGCCGGCCGGCTGGACGTGGTACCGGTTGGTCACGAAGAGCGCCGCCGCGTTGCCGGGCAGGTCGTCCGGCGCAGTGGCCAGATCGTCGGTGACCGTATTATAGGCCGTGATCGACATCTCCACGACGGAGTTCAGCAGGACCCCGTCGAAATCGAAAATGAGCATGGAATCGCTATCGGAGGCGTGTAGACGCGTCATGGGCGCTGCACCCCCTGGGCTTCGACGTAGAGGGCGTACAGGGACTGGCTGGCGGTCATGAACAGGCGGTTCTTCTTGACGCCGCCGAAGCACAGGTTGGCGCAGGGCTCGGGCAGGTGGATCATCCCAAGCCGGTCGCCTTCCGGGGAGTAGCAGACCACGCCGTTCGTGTCAGGTCCGCCCCAGCCGGAGGCGGCCCACAGGTTGCCGTCCACGTCGGTCCGGATGCCGTCGGAAGAGGCCGGTTTCATGTCGGTGAATACGCGGGAGTTCGTGGCTCGGGTGCCTTCGATGTCAAGTACCCGGATGTGGGCGGGTCCGTCGGGGTCGTGGGAAGCGCCTGTATCTACAACGTATAGACGTGATTCGTCGGGCGAGAAGCAGAGCCCGTTGGGACGCATGAAGTCGTCGGCGATGACGGTCGCGCCGCCCGTGACGGGGTCCAGCCGATACACCCGGGTGGGCTGTTCAAATTCGGCCCTGTGCCCTTCGTAGTTCATCAGGATGCCGTACCCCGGGTCGGTGAACCAGACCGAACCGTCGGAGTGCACCACCACGTCGTTCGGCGCGTTGAGCCGCTTGCCGTCGAACCGGTCGATCAGCACGGTGATCGTCCCGTCGTGTTCCGTGCGCGTCACCCGCCGGCTGTCGTGCTCGCAGGAGACCAGCCGCCCCTCGCGGTCCCGCGTATTGCCGTTGGTGTTGTTGGACGGCTTGCGGAAGACGGTCACCGCGCCGGTCTCTTCGTCCCACCGCAGCAGGCGGTTGTTGGGGATGTCGCTCCATACCAGGCATCGGGCGTCGCCGATCCAGACGGGGCCTTCCGACCACCGCGTCCCGGTGAACAGCCGCTCGATCCCGGCCGTGTGCAGCACGTAGGGCTTGAACCGGTCGTCGATGATCTCCACATCGGGATCGGGATAGCTCACGAGACCCCGGTCCCAGTCCCTGCCATGGTCGTTCATATTCGCTCCGTGATGAGGCGTGTCGTATCCCTTCGATCGGCGTCAACGCAACGGCTCAAGATAGGGCGCGGGCGGCCCGCGGACAAGCGGGAAATAGGCTGGCGTCAATGACGCAGGCAGCCCGCGGACAAGCGGGAAACAGGCTGGCGTCAGGTCCCGCGGGTGTCCCCGTAGAGGTCGATATGTACCCGTGGGCAGTACCGGAAGCCGCGGGATTTGCAGGCCTCGGCGACCCACGCGCCACGGTTGCTCAACTCCTCGGCCGTCCTCCCCTGGGGCATGAGAAGCACGCGGTTGCGGTCCACGTTGTCCAGGTCCGCGTTGTCCAGGTCCGCGAGGAGCGATTCGATTTCGTCCAGGTCTTCCTGGCGGTCGACCACGAACTTCAGCTGGTAGGGATAGGCCGCCATGAATCTGCCGAGGACGGGCAGGTTGATCCGCAGTTTTTCGTGGTTCGCGGCGAATTTGCCGTTCTCCTCTTTCCAGGGCGTGGAATTGGACAGCTTGGGGCTAAGGGAAGCCAGGTCGCAGTGCAAGTCGGCGTACACGGTTCCGGCCGTCTCGATGGTCACGTGATATCCCCCGTCGCCGAGTCGTTCGGTCAGTTCGGGCAGATCCTTCATGAGAAGCGGTTCGCCACCCGTGATCACCGCGTGTCGGGTGGGGAAATCGGCGATGTCCGCCATGATTTCGTCCACGGAGCGCTCGACGCCTTCGGGTGACCACGACGTGTACGGCGTGTCGCACCAGCGGCACCGCAGGTTGCATCCCGAGGTGCGGATGAAGACGGAGGGCACACCGGTCAGCAGGCCCTCGCCCTGAATGGAATGAAAGATCTCGGAAATGAACATGGTCTGCATGCCGCGTCCTGACGCCGCCCGTGCTTGTACGCCGCCCCGTGCTTGTACGCCGCCCCGTGCTTGACACCCCTTTCTATCAGGAATATATAGAGCGTGGACCGGTTTTCAAAGCGCCGCGCCGGGAACGCGACGGACCCGCGATGGGCGCCGGTGAATATCAAGTATCGTAAAATGTATCGACGACAGGAGTCCGCCGATGGATGGCCCGAGGGGATTGAAGGCGCAGGAGTTCGATTCGCTCTGCACCCTGGTCAATACCGTTTTCCGCGGCGACGGCGTGGGACGCATGGAGGAGCAGTATCCGCTGCTCTTTGCACCGGATAACTACGATGAACTTTTCGTCATGGTCGACGAGGGCGTTGTGGTTTCCCATGTGGGCGCGTTGACGCGGGACATTTCCGTGCTCGGGTGCCGGATGTCCACCATGAGCATCGGCGCGGTGGCGACCTATGAATCGCACCGGGGACATGGACTGGCGACGCAGTTGATGGAAGCGGCGATCTGGAAGGCCGTCGCACAGGACGCCGTGCTCATGCCCATATCGGGAGGCAGGGGGCTCTACACCCGCCTGGGTGCGACGCGCATCGGCCAGTACGCCCTTTTTTCCGTTCCCCGGGACACGCTGCCCGCCGGTGATGGCGCGGCCGCGGGCGATGGCCCGGGCACGGGCGTGGGCGATGGCCCGGGCACGGGCGATGACCCGGGCACGGGCGAAACGGCCTCGGGCGAAACGGAGATCCGTCGCGCTGAAGCGGAGGACCTGCACGAAATGATCCGGTTGTACGCGGAAGAACCCAGCCGGTACGTGCGATCGACGGCCGATCTCCGGATGGCGGTCGACGCCGCGTGGATCTGCGACCGCGACGGGGAGACCGTGGTGATTCGCGAGGAAGGCCGTCTGGTGACCTACGCGGCCATTCAGAAGCGCCGGCCCGACCGCGAAGACGAAGCCCGCAGGGCCAGGCTGGCCGAGATAGCCGGTTCACGATCGGCGCTTGTGCGCGCGTTGCCCTGTCTGTACGACCGCTACGATGTGGATCACCTCGAAATCGTGACCACGGCGTCTGACATAGAACTGGCCTCCCTGCTCCGGCCCCACGGCGTGACCGCGGCGCCCCAGGGATTTTCGGGCACGGTACTCGTTCTCCAACCGGAACGGCTGCTGAAGGTATTTGAGGACTATATCGCGGATGTGCTGGGCCGGGACGTATTGACGTGGGATGTGTCAGCGGACTCGGTGGTATTTCGATGCGGCGATAAGGACCATGCCGTCGCCACAAGCGACCTTGGCGCCCTCATCTTCGGCGTGGTGCCGCCCGATGAGAACCCTGTCGAGACGATTCCGCCTGGACTGCTCCGAACCGCGCTGGAACGCGTATTCCCCCTCCAACTTCCTTGGTACGGCTTCAACTTCGTCTGACGGGCCGCGTCGGTCGGTGCGAGACGATCTACGGACCGCAGATTACGCGCCGCCTGCGCTTCCGCCCGCGCCGCCGGCCCGGCGACCCCTCACTCCAGCAGTTTCATCCTCAGGTGGGAAGGCGCGCTCCGCGAGAAGTACACCCGGTGCGTGGCCGCCTGGTAGTCTTCCTCCTTCGCGTCGTAGATACTCGGCACCCAGGTCTGGGGATTGCGGTCCACCATGGGGAACCACGTGCTCTGCACCTGCACCATCATGCGGTGCCCCGCCTTGAAGGTGTGGGCGACGTCCTGCATGTCGAATTCGATTCGCGTGACGCTGCCCGGCCGCATGGGTTCGGGATGGGTGAAACTGTTCCGGTACCGCGCCCGCATGACCTCGCCCCGCACCATGAGCTGGAACCCGCCCATCTTCACATTCATGGGGTTCTCGCCCACGTAGCTCGCCGTATCGGGATACACGTCGATCAGCTTGACGATGAAATCCGCATCTTCCCCCGTCGTGGTCACGTACAGGTTGGCGAACAGATCGCCGGCCACGGTGACGTCCTCCTGCAGCACATCGGACTCGAAGACCAGCACGTCGGGCCGTGTTGCCGCGAACCGCTGGTCCTGGATGAGGTACCGGTCGTCCCGGTTGATGACGACCTGGGAGGTGTGGGGCACGGGCTTCGTCGGATCGCTGACGTACTCGGCGTGGTCGTCCGCGCCCATCGGCCGGTCGAAGGACAGGCCGCCGCTGGGCGCCAGGTAGAGGTTCGCTTCACGCGCCTCCCTCGGCGGCCAGCGGTCGAAGGCGTGCCACTCGTTCGAACCCGTGACGAAGATGCTGGCTTCAGGCAGCTCCGGATCGGGACCGTCCTTCAGGTAGTGGTTGAAGAAGGGCAGTTCGATGGCTTCCCGATAGTGCGCCGCCGTGGGCTGTCCGAAATAGATGTCCTGGTACCGCAGGCCGCTGCCCCGCGCCCACCCGCCGTGCCACCACGGTCCCATGACGAGGTGGTTCATGATGCCCGGGTTGTTGTCCTCGACGGTCGCGTACGTCTTCAGCGGGCCGTACAGGTCCTGGGCGTCGAAGAACCCGCCCACCACGAGCACCGCCGGCTTCACGTCCTTCAGGTGGGGCAGCGGCGTGCGGGCCTGCCAGAATTCGTCGTAGTCCGGATGCTCCATCATGGCGTTCCAGATCTTGTTCTCCCCGTGCAGGTACTTCTCGTTGATGTTCGACAGCGGACCGAGATCGAGATACCACTGGTAGCCGTCCGGCGTGCCGTAGTCCCGGAATCCCGTGGCCCGCCGTGTCGTGGGCGCGGGACGCGGCTGGCCGTAGAAGGACAGGAAACTGAAGCTGGCCTGTAACTGGAACGCGCCGTTGTGGTGGCGGTCGTCGCCGATCCACCAGTCGGTCACCGGCGCCTGGGGCGAAACGATCTTCACGGCGGGATGGGCGTCGATCAAGGCGTGGGTGGCGTAAAATCCCGGCGCCGAAATGCCCCAAACGCCCACGCGGCCGTTGTGATTGGGCACGTTTTCAAGCAGCCAGGCGACCGTGTCGTAGGTATCGGTGCTCTCGTCGATGTCGGCGTCCGTCACCTTGTCCGGGTTATGAGGGCGCACGGCCTCGAATTCCCCTTCCGACATCATACGGCCGCGCACGTCCTGGTAGACGATGATGTACCCGTCGCGGGCGAACAGCATGGACGGTCCGATCTGCGTCCTGTACGCCGCCCCGTAGGGCGCCACGCTGTAGGGCGTGCGCTGCAGCAGGATGGGATAGGTCCGTGAATCATCCTTGGGCGCGTAGATGGAAGTGAACAGCCGGGCCCCGTCGCGCATGGGCACGTGGCGTTCCATCTTATTATAGTGCTCCACGATGTACCGCGCGTCGGCGTTGGACTGGCCGAGGACCGTTGCGGGCGGAAGGAGAAGGACCAGCATCCCGAAGAGTAAGACGGGACAGGGTACGGTTTTCATGGGTAAAACTCCTTGGGGAAGATCAAGTACGGCCCTTGTCCGTCAGCCGCTCGTAGGCGTCCACGACCTCGATGAAGGCGTCGTGGTCGCCGCCGTGGTCGGGGTGGTGGACCTGGGCCAGTTCCCGGTACCGCCGCTTGATGTCCTGGAAAGTCGCGTTGGGCGGCAGGCCGAGGAGGGAAAGCAGTCCCGGATCGTAGGCGTCGGCCATGGACAGGCCGTGTTCCTTGAAATACTGGAAATAAACGCGATAGAAGAAGGCCTCGTAGACCTTCTTGATCTCCTCGTGATCCATATTCGCCAGCCGGTTCAGGGGATAGGCGACCCGGTCATCGTTCGCGGTCCGCGTGGAGAAGAAGGCGTCCCAGACCAGCGTCTGGTGCGCTTCCCGCGGGCGGGTCCTGAACCGGATGCGGCACTCGGTCTGCTTGAGCTGGCGCAGCTTGCGTTTCAGCTGGGGTATGGTCATGGCATAATCTGGCGATAGACCCGGTGATGGACGCGGCGACGGGCGCGAAGTAGGACGCGATGTTGGACTGGTCGCGGCCTGACTGCCCAACTCGGGTTAATTCAACATGGACGGCAGGCTTACGATCGACTCCGCCCGGGGCAGGGGATGGTCCCAGGGCCAGGCCACTTCCTGCCGCAGGTACCAGGCCGCCTGGATCGCCGTCATACCGGCGGCTGCCGCGCCGCGCAGTTCGTCAAAGCCACCATCCCCGACGAAATACGCATCGGACGGCCGCACACCCATGCGCGCGCAGGCGAGATCGTAGATCTTCCTGTCCGGCTTCATCAATCCGACTTCACAGGAAAAAACGACCTCGTCCACGTGATCCCGAAGCGGGCAGGCGTTCCATGCCAGCGCTTCCCAGGGCATGGCGTTGCTGATGATTCCGATACCGAGCCCCAGGGTCCTGACTTCGCCCAGCATCTCCAAAACTCCGGGATCCACTTCGGATATGACCCGGCGCTTCCACTGTTCGTACTCCCGGGCGATCTCGGCAAGTTCCCGGTCCGAGACCGACGAGCCGACTTCATCCCGCATGTGCACGAACTTGGCGAGGCAGTTCGAAAACTCGCCGGTCATCACACGCTCGCCGAAATCGTCCCACCACTGCACCACCCGGTCCCGCGTGGTACGCAGCTTCACGTAGTTCGGAGATCTCGACTGGAAAGCGCTTTTCGTCTTCTCGGTGATCAGCGTTTCGAATAAATCGAAGAAAACGACTTTCATCGCGCCTCGTATTCAGGTGATCTATCAGGTGATCCCGAACTCCTGTATGGACTGGATAGCGGACATGTCGTGTACGCCGCTGTCGTCAAGGGAGACGTTGGACTGCAGTTCCAGGACGGCGTCCCGGTGCAGCGCCTCGACGGTGGCGCATCCCGCCGTGGCCATGCCCGACTTGAGCATCTGCATGACGATGGGCAGCTTGTCGTAGACCGACCCCGCGTGGGGCACCTGGCCCACGATGCCTTCCTCGAAGAAGGTGCTGGCGATCTGCGCATAGCGCCGGTTGTTGAAGGCCTTCCGGCTGCCTTCCATCCAGTATTCCTTGACCAGGTCCCCGGCCGCGTTGCGGACCAGTTCGCCGTGGCTCTCGGTGAACCGCGCCAGGAGATTGCCCATCATGAGCGTGTCGGCGCCCAGCGACAACGCGACGAGCATGTCCGCAGGACCCTGGATGCTGCCGTCCGCCACGAGGGGGAGATAGTCGCCCGTGTTCTCCACCCACGCGTCGCGGGCTGCGGCGACTTCCTGGATGGAGGTAGCCTGGCCGCGGCCGGTGGCCTTCACCATCTGCGTCGTGCAGCCCGACGCGATGCCCATGCCGATCTTGACGGCGTCCGCGCCGCAACCGGCCAGGTAATCGAAGCCCTCCTGCGTCACCACGTTCCCGGCGATCACCGGGATGTCGTAGTGGGACTTGATCCATTTCAAAGTCTCGCCCTGGTACTCGGTATGGCCGTCGGAGGCGTCGATGACGATCACGTCCGCCTGGTGCTCGATCAGCGCCTCCACCCGTTCCCGGTCCTCGGGATGGGTCGATACGGCGGCGCCGACCACGAGGCGCTTCTGGGCGTCCTCCGTGGAATGGGGATGGCGGATATGCTTGTCGAGGTCGCGCTTGAACACCACCGACACCAGCGTCCCTTCGGAAGACACCATGGGCAGGAACCCGCGGCCGTATTCGATCATCCGCGTGTTGGCCGTCTTCAGGTCGTCCTCCTCGGCGCCTGTCTGCACGTCGGTCTTCATGCGGTCGCCCACCCGCATGCCATGATCGTAGCGCTCGTCGAAGTCCTTGTCCGTGATCACGCCCACCAGCTTGCCGTGGAAGACGCCGGTATCCGTCACCGGGAAGGTGTGGTAGCCGGTATCGTTCATGATGCCGATCACTTCGCCGATGGACTGTTCCGGCGACAGCGTGACGATATCGGTCTGGAACCCGGCCTTGAACCGCTTCACCGCGTCGATCTTGCCGCACTGTTCCTCGATGGCCTGGCTCACGGCGAACACGCCCATGCCGCCGAGCTGGGCCATGGCGATGGCCATCTCCACGCTGGTGACCGCCTGCATGGCCGCGCTGAGGAAAGGCGTGCGCAGCGCCAGGTAGCCGTCCCCCTGCCGGCAGAGGCGCGTCTCCAGCGACACGAGCTGGGCGTTCGCGTCGGCCTGCGTAAGGCGTGGCAAAATACGGTATTCCTTTAGACTGTGAGAAACGGTAGAGGCTATCTGCGCCATTTATGTCCTCCGTGGGAAACCGTTTGAGGATCCATTTCCCCGTTCGGAATCCCGGTACGATGATCCGAGGATATGCTGATCCCTTTTCGCGTCAATCGACGGCTCTAGATTCCTGACAAAGGCACGTCCACATGCGAGTCATTCAATATACATCATTCCGCCGATTTTGCCTTGACATAATACCGGGATTGATATATTAGTCAAATTAATAATTTAAATACGCGCTATTACGTGGATGAATAAATGAACCTGTCCTACGATCAGGCCGTCGCTTTTCACGCCGTGGCCCGTCACGGAAGCTTTTCTCTCGCGGCAAAATCCCTCTTTCGGTCCCAGTCCGCCGTGAGCATCCAGGTGGCCAAGCTCGAGGGCGAAATCGGCCAGCCGCTCTTCCACCGGACGACCCGGCAACTCGCGCTCACCGAGGCCGGCAATGTGCTGCTCAAGTACGTGAGCGAAATGGAAGGGCTGATGAAAGAGGCCGTGCAGGAGCTGGAAGACCTGGACCGGCTCGAAGCCGGCCGTCTCGTGCTATGCACGTCCGACACCACGGGTTGCTATCGCCTGCCAGCCATCCTCAAATCCTTCCAGGACCGCTATCCCGGCATCGACATCGTCGTGAAGAATGCCACGTCGCTGCGGACCATCCAGGCCGTGGTCGACGGCGAGGTGGATCTCGGCGTGGTTACGCTGGCCTACCTGCCCCGGGAGATCGAAGCGATCCCGCTGTTCTCCCGCCACGACGTGCTGATCACGCCGCCGGACCATCCCCTGGCGAAACGGCGGACCGTGCATCTCAAGGATATGGAGCAGTATCCGTTGATCCTGCTCGACCAGCACTGCGCCTCGCGCCGGTTGATCGACGATTTGTGCGAGAAATCGCGGGTACAGCTCGACGTCGCCATGGAGCTCAGTTCGATCGAGGTCATCAAGCACTTTGTGCGGATTGAAGCGGGCCTGTCCATCGTTCCCTCCATAGCCATCCAGGAGGAACTGGAAAACGGAACGCTCGCGCAGGTCACGATCGGGGATTTCCGAAACCGTCCTCGCCAGAAAATGGGGGCGATCTACCTCAAGGGGCGGTATCTTTCAAAGGCTGCACGAAGTTTCCTGGAGGCCCTGCAGAAGTACTTCCGGCCGGGGCGCAGGAAAGTCGCGGAGGACCGGGGCAAGCCGGCGGCGTGATTGGGGTCGAAGTGAGGAACTTCCCGGGCGTTTCTTCGTCTAAACGTAGTGAACGTCCTGGTTGTTTTCAGGCACAAAGCTGGCCAAGTGGAATCTACCACATTTCAGGTAGAAAGAGGAAAGCAAGCGGACGCATCAAGGGAGGCCCTGGTTACTTTGATACCTTTGAATGTGACTGATCTGGTGTCGCTGATTCAGCCACACTTGGCACCACTGCTCGCAATTTGCGGGATTCTGGTTATCTGCTACGGGCTCTTCCGACTGGCACGCTCCCCACGCCGTGGCGGCGGCAGTGCGACGATATTCTTCATTGGCACGACCGACGCGCTGAAGAACATGGACCAGCGCGCTGCGGCCGAGATCGTCGTACGTCAGCAGACCGGGGACCGTTTGAAGGAAGAAGAAAGAGGCGGGGCGGGCAAGTAGATGGAACCGGACAGCGACAAAGTAGTGATACGTCCCGAATCGTCCGTTTCACCAGGTAGGAGTATAATGGAGAAGGCTTGTCTTATTGGGATGTAAAACCTGATTGAAGTATAAAAGGAGTCATATTCCGGAGGTGCAACATGTCTCTTCCCGGTACCAGAAACATCACCGTCATTGCAGTCATGGCGACTTTCGTTCTGCTTATTGTAGTCGGATGCGCCGCTCGCAGGCCGGCACTCGTGGAATCCAGAGACCTGGTGGCGGTATCGGTCATGCCGGCCGGCCCCAACAACTGGCGATATACCGTCGAGACCAAGAACGCCGAGTACCTGACGACCGTGGAATTTATTTCGCCGCACCTCGAAGGATGCAAGGTGCTCGCGTTGCCAGAGGAATTCGAGATCATCCAGCAAAAGACGACCGAAGGAATCAAAGTCAACCTGATCGGCACCATCTATGGTCAGCGATTCAGCCAGTTCCGTCGCCTGCAGTTGGTACTGACCACAGACACGCCGATGAAAAGAGGCGAGATCAAGGTCCGCGTTACCGATTTTCGCGGCAACACCACGATGGTCGAACCCATCGCGGGGCCGGTCGCAAGTAGGATCGGCACGCCCCGTTACGTCGTGGAACGCGCATGGCGTTCCTACGAGGTAATGCCCCAGCATTTCGGACGGTTTCCGGATAACCTCGGGGGCATCAGTTTTATAGGGAATTGATGTTTGCTTGTTCGCTGTCGGTGGCCGGAATTGGTCGATATAACTGGTAAGCGCGGACTAGCGCGGACGTTTTTTCTTCCATTCCTTAGGGCCTGCCCCTCGTCCTAAAATGACACCAGCGGCCGCGGAAGGTGAACCGAACGGGTAGTCCTGAACGAATTCGAAGTACTCATCCGTATCTTCGAGAACCCCCTTCTTCTGAAGATCGCGTCTGATTTCCAAAAGGTGACCTGGCATTGTTGGCACAGTTTCTTTGACGGCATGAGAACCCGCCAGTACCGTGAACCCGCTTGATCCCTCAAACCCTCTCGCTTCGACGCCTTTCCCGCTGAGATGAAGGATGCTGGTTATTTTGCCAGGTTTGCCCGATTTCTCGAAGAATTGAATGCCAATCACCGGCAGGCACAACAGCATATCGCGTAGATATGATTCGGCATCGGCCCGGTCAGCCAGATCGAGGGTGGGAACCTTCGGCACAGCGACGCCAGCCAACTCGCATCGTTTGGCTTCCTCGGCCAGTTCTATCAACCGTGCCTCCAGATACCGGATGTTTGCCTTGTCCAGGAACTTGTCCTTGCTGAAAAACACCACGCAGTGTGTCCAGAAGTCCTTGTTGTTATGGTGATGGTTCAGGCGCGTCTTCAGACTGTCGCTTTCACCGATGTATACTCTGGGCAGGTATCCTTGCGGTACGTGTTCCCAGAGAATATAAACGCCAGAGGTCTCCAACTCATCCAGTGCTCGAACTTCGTCGAAGCTTGCTCGGGGAAATACAATCCCCTGGCCTGTCCACAGAGGTTTTGTGATGAAACGCAACCCTTCAGGATCACCGGAAGGGAAAAATATACGTAGCGAGAATGCGTTTTGCTCAATCATTAGATATAGAATCCTTCATTTGAGAGCGCGAAAGTCAGGTAAAATCGATTAAAGGCGTTCGACGTTGGAAGGCACTCGGTTTTCTTGCCTCATCCCTCCTCCAGCACGCTAACCCCCGGCAGTACCTTACCTTCCAGCAGCTCAAGCGATGCACCGCCACCAGTGGATACGTGGCTCATGCGGCCGGCGAGACCGAGAGCGTTGACGGCCGCCGCCGTGTCACCGCCCCCAATGATGGAAACGGCTCCCCGGCCGGTCGTGTCTGCGATGGCATGAGCGACCTCCCCCGTGCCCTCCGCGAACGCCTCGATCTCGAAGACGCCCATGGGGCCGTTCCACAGTATGGTACCCGCTTTGCCAATGGTCTCGACAAATTGACGTCGGGTTACCGGCCCGATGTCGAGACCCATCGATCCGTCGGGGATCTGGTCGACATGCAGTGCGGCCGCACCGGAGTCGATTGAGTCGGCGACAACATGATCCACGGGAAGCAGGATCGGTTTGCCTAGGTCGGTCGCCCGGTTCATGATCTCCGCCGCAAAATCCAATCGATCTTCCTCCAGCAGGCTTTTTCCGATGTCCTCCCCCCGGCTGGCGAGTAACGTATAGGCCATGCCGCCCCCGATAATCAGGACGTCGGCAATCTCGATGAACCGGCGCGTAGCCTCGATCTTGTCCGACACCTTGGCCCCGCCGAGAATGACGACCAGTTTCCCTTTCGGGTTTTTAATCGCTCCGGAGAGGTAGTCCAGTTCCTTCTGCATGAGGAATCCGGCCGCGCGATTTGGCAGCAGGCGCGAAACGCCCTCGGTGGATGCGTGGGCGCGGTGGGCCGTTCCGAAGGCGTCGTTCACGTAGACCTCCCCCAGTGCAGCCAGTTCGCGTGCGAAATCCGGATCGTTCCGGGTCTCCCCACTGTTAAACCGGACGTTCTCAAGCAGGAGGCATTCGCCGTTCGCCAGGTCTGCTGCCGCGCGTTCCGCGACCGGCCCGACCGTCTCCCGCACGTAGCCGACCGGTTGGCCCAGGAGTTCGGACAATCGATCCGCCACTGGCCGCAACCGCAGGTTCTCCGTGACCCCTTTCGGCCGCCCCAAATGGGTCATCAGGATGGCCCGGCCGCCATGGTCCAAGATATGCTGCAGCGTGGGGAGCGACGCCTGGATGCGCGTGTCGTCGGTGATGCGACCCGCTTCGTCGAGCGGCACGTTATAGTCGACGCGCACGAGCACGCGCCGGCCGCGCAGTTCGAGGTCGGTGAGGGGGCGGATTTTGATCACTGTTGTCTTAGTTCTGTTAAGCGTTTCTTATCCCACGGCAGTTTGGATATCGGATACATCCCCAGAACTCCTGTCCAGCAAACGCACCTTGCCTTGCTACTCTCAATACCATGTCCCTCCCACATTCAGGACATTTCAATCCCCGTCCCGATCTTTCCCGCCGTCGCATCTCACGCCTTTCAGCGATACTTGGTGTATAAAAAACATTTTCCATAGATTCGCCGTCCAGCATCCGTGCTAGGGCAGTACCATGGATCAAGGTGACAGATTTACCACGAGCCCAAGACCATGCACTCTTCGTAAATCTCCCAGAACTCGCCACTATACATCCGTGGTCTCCTCGCGCCGCCATCACACCGTAAACCGCTCGTACGACATCTACGCCTACTTCCTGCCTCCATTTCTTGTACTGGACCACATACCTAATTCCGTTTCGCTCAGCAACCAGGTCCACCCCACCGTCCGCTTCTACTTCCTCACCTGGGATCTCTCCGACCGAGAATCCAGATCCCCTTAGCGCTTGGGCAGTCAGTCTCTCAAACTCTCTCCAATCAGCACGTTCGATTAACTCCCTACCCGATAGTGCTCCGTCATAATGCCCGACTTTGCGCAACACTCTCCACGCAAAGAGTACAAACAAGATCGCACCAACCAAGAATATGACATCAAACATTCAACAGTTCCTAAAAACTAATCCTGATCGAAAAAGCGATCTTCAGCCACTCACCTATATCCTCTATTTGGGACAATAAGGTGCATTTTCTACTTTACTTTGTTGATCGCACAGGTTATATACAGGGTTTCAACCGGAATTTGGTACAAGTGCGAATAACGGACTATCCTCTCTTTTTCCTCCTTCAAGAAACCGTGTCTGTTATTGCGAATCAACGGTATTCCAGTACTCCGGTTTGAATTGAGAAACTGGAAATCGCGTTCCCATATTCGATTTTCGCAACCGAAAGGATGCGAAAAAGGGGCGATCTTTATATGAAAAAACCCCGGGGTCTCTACGATCCGGCCTATGAGCACGACGCGTGCGGCGTGGGTGTTGTGGCGAATCTGAGCGGCGAGAAGTCCTACGCCATCATTCGCAACGCCATCCGGGTGCTGGTCAACCTTGAGCACCGCGGCGCCTGCGGATGCGATCCCCACACCGGTGACGGCGCGGGTCTGCTGTTCCAGCTTCCCCATGACTTCTTCAAGCGGCAGTGCGGGCTCTCCGGCATTTCTCTGCCGGAAGCGGGCCAGTACGCCGTGGGCATGGTGTTCCTGCCCAGAGGCGCCGAACACCGCCGCTGGTGCGAGCGGGCGATCGAGAAGACCGTCTGGGAGGAAGACCAGGTGTTCCTGGGATGGCGCGACGTTCCGGTGGATTTCAGCCAGGCCGGGGAACTGGCGACCCAGGTGTCCCCGCTGATCCGGCAGTTCTTCATCGGTAGCGGCGACCAGGTGTCCGATCAGGACCGCTTCGAGCGCAAGCTGTACGTCATCCGCAAGGTCATCGAAAACGCCGTCGACGCGAAGCTTCCCGAGGACAACCGCGACGACTTCTATATCGCCAGCCTTTCGAGCAAGACCATCGTCTACAAGGGCCTGCTTCGGGCCGACCAGCTGGACTCCTTCTACCGCGACCTGTCAGACGAGTCCATCGTCACGTCCCTGGCCCTGGTGCATTCCAGGTACAGCACGAACACGCTGGGGTCGTGGCGCCTCGCCCATCCCTACCGGCTGCTCTGTCACAACGGCGAAATCAATACGATCCGGGGGAACCAGAACTGGATGCGCGCCCGGGAGGCGCTCTTCGCATCGCCGCTGTTCGGCGACGACATGGCCAAGCTGAGCCCGATCATCCGCGAAGGCGCCAGCGATACGGCGGGGTTCGACAACGCGCTGGAACTGCTGGTCTCCACGGGACGGTCGCTGCCTCACGCCCTCATGATGATGATCCCGGAAGCCTGGGAAAACCATGAGTCGATGTCGGACGAGAAGAAGGCCTTCTACGAATACCACGCCTGCCTCATGGAGCCGTGGGACGGTCCGGCCCTCATCGCGGCGTGCGACGGGGACCGCATCTGCACGACCCTGGACCGCAACGGACTACGGCCCTTCCGGTACGTGGTGACGAAGGATGATTTCGTCGTCGGCGCGTCGGAAGCCGGCGTGCTGGATATCCCGGCCGAACGGATCCTCACGCGGGGACGGCTGCAGCCCGGACGCCTGTTCCTGATTGACACGATCCGCGGCCGCATCGTCACCGACGACGAGATCAAGCACGAGATCAGTTCGCGCAAGCCCTATCGCGCCTGGCTGGACGAGCACATGGAGAACCTGGACGACCTTCCCGAGCCGGACGACGTGCCCGGGCTCGACCTGGCGACGCTGGAGGAACGGCAGCGGGCCTTCGGATACACCAGCGAAGAGTTGAAGATCCTCATCGGCCCCATGGCGGCCCATGGGTACGAACCTGTGGGGTCCATGGGCAACGACGCGCCGATCGCCGTGCTGTCCAACAAGCCGCAGCTCCTGTTCCACTACTTCAAGCAGTTGTTCGCCCAGGTCACCAATCCCCCCCTGGACGCCATCCGCGAAGAGTTGGTCACATCCGTCGACACCTCGATCGGGCCCGAGCAGGACCTCTTCGCCGAAACGCCCGACCACTGCCGGCAACTCCGGATCCCCCGTCCAGTGCTGTCCAACGGGGAACTCGCCCGTATCCGGGACCTCGAACTTCCCGGGCTGAAAGCGGAGACGCTTCCGGCCGTGTTCCGGCGGACTGCCGGGGCCGCAACAGCTGCCGGGTCCGTGGGACCAGGCGAGGCCGACTCGACCGGCGCCCTCGAGGAGGCCGTGGACGAGCTTTGCCGCGAGGCGGGCCGGGCCATCCGGGAACGGGGCGCGACGCTGCTCATTCTGTCGGACCGCAAAGTCGGTCCGGACTGGATCCAGATCCCGAGCCTGATCGCCACCGCCGCCGTGCATCACTTTCTCATTCGGGAAGGGCTGCGGACCAGCGCGGCCATCGTCGTGGAATCCGGCGAGCCGCGAGAGGTCATGCACTTCTGCCTGCTCATCGGCTACGGGGCCAACGCCATCAATCCCTACCTGACCCTCGAAACGGTGGAATGGATGAGCATCGACGGCCTGATCGAACCGCCGGTCAGCCCGGCCAGTGCGGCCGGTCCAGTTGGCGCGGTCGGCCCGGCCAACCCCGCCGGCGCGGACAAGGCGCGGGAGAACCTGATTATTGCCCTGTGCAAGGGCGTCCTGAAGACCATGTCCAAGATGGGCATCTCCACCATCAAGTCCTATCACGGCGCGCAGATCTTCGAGGCCATCGGCCTGAAGCAGTCGGTCATCGACAAGTACTTCACGTGGACCGCGTCCCGCATCGAGGGCATCGGGCTGGACGAGATCGAAGCGGAGTACCGCCAGCATCACCACCAGGGGTACCCCGAACGTCCCGTGGCGAACGGCCATACCCTGGACGTGGGGGGCTACTACCAGTGGCGGAGCGACGGCGAGCACCATCTCTTCAACCCCCAGACCAT
This sequence comes from Gemmatimonadota bacterium, assembly GCA_009837395.1. GTDB lineage: Bacteria > JAAXHH01 > JAAXHH01 > JAAXHH01 > JAAXHH01 > JAAXHH01. The sequence continues at coordinate 87,116 of VXTP01000005.1, read as the reverse complement.
CGCGCTCCTGCAGACTTCGACGCGCACCGGCGACTATGAACTCTTCCGCCAGTACACGGACCAGATCGACGACCAGACGCGCCTGCTGGGCACGTTGCGCGGCCTCTTCGACTACAAGCAGGTGCAGCCTCCGGTGCCCATCGAGGAGGTGGAACCGGCCTCGGAGATCGTCAAGCGCTTCTCCACCGGCGCCATGTCCTACGGCTCCATCAGCAAGGAGGCCCACGAGACGCTGGCCATCGCCATGAACCGCATCGGCGGCCGGAGCAATTCGGGCGAGGGGGGCGAGGACCCCGACCGCTACTATCCGGATGATAACGGCGACTGGCGGAACAGCGCCATCAAGCAGGTGGCCTCGGGACGGTTCGGGGTGACGAGCAACTACCTGGTCAACGCCACGGATCTGCAGATCAAGATGGCCCAGGGCGCGAAGCCCGGGGAAGGCGGCCAGCTGCCGGGCCACAAGGTATTCGAAGAGATCGCGCGCGTGCGCAAGTCGACCCCCGGCGTGGGGCTCATCTCGCCGCCGCCCCACCACGACATCTACTCCATCGAGGACCTGGCGCAGCTGATCCACGATCTGAAGAGCGCCAACGACCGGGCCCGCATCCACGTCAAGCTCGTGGCCGAGGTGGGCGTGGGCACCGTGGCGGCCGGCGTGTCCAAGGGCAAGGCCGACGTGGTCCTCATCAGCGGGTACGACGGCGGCACCGGCGCATCGCCGGAATCGTCCATGAAGCACGCGGGCGTGCCCTGGGAACTGGGCGTCGCCGAGACCCAGCAGGTACTGGTACAGAACGACCTTCGGGGCCGCATCGTCGTACAGACCGACGGCCAGCTCAAGACGGGCCGCGACGTGGTCATCGCCTGCATGCTGGGCGCCGAGGAGTTCGGTTTCGCCACGGCCGCCCTGGTGGTGAGCGGCTGCATCATGCTCCGCAAGTGCCACCTGAACACCTGCTCCGTGGGTGTGGCCACGCAGGACGAGGAGCTTCGCAAGCGCTTCACGGGCCAGCCCGAGCACGTTATCAACTTCATGATGTTCATCGCCGAGCAGATGCGCGAGCAGATGGCCCAGCTGGGCTTCCGGACGGTGAACGAGATGGTGGGCCGCACCGACTGCCTCGACACGCGCAAGGCCGTCGACCACTGGAAAGCCAAAGGCCTGGACTTCACCCGCATGCTCGCGCCCGTCGAGGCGCCGGACCGCGTAGCCCGCTACTGCTGCCAGAGCCAGGACCACGGCCTGGAGAAGAAGCTCGACCAGCGGCTCATCGAACTGTCGACCGAGGCCCTGGAGGACCGCCAGCCGGTCGCGCTCCGGCACGCGATCCACAATATCGACCGGACGGCCGGCGCCATGCTCAGCGCGGAAGTGTCCCGCAGGCACGGTGAGGAAGGCCTCCCGGAAAACACGATCCGCGCCAGGCTGCACGGGTCGGCCGGCCAGAGTTTCGGCGCCTTCCTGGCGCCGGGCATCACCTTCCTCCTGGAAGGCGAATCCAACGACTACACGGGCAAGGGGCTGTCCGGCGGCATCATGGCCGTTTTCCCGCCCGAGAACGCAAGCTTCGTGCCTACCGAGAACGTGATTATCGGCAACGTGGCCCTCTACGGCGCCACCGGAGGGCAGGCCTATTTCCGCGGCCGGGCCGGGGAACGGTTCGGCGTGCGGAACAGCGGCGCCGAGACCGTGGTCGAAGGCGTCGGCGACCACGGTTGCGAGTACATGACCGGCGGCCGCGTGGTCGTCATCGGTCCGGTGGGCCGCAACTTCGCCGCGGGCATGAGCGGCGGCGTGGCCTACGTCCTCGACGAGAAGGGCGTCTTCCCCGGACTGTGCAACCAGGAGATGGTGGACCTGGAACCGCTGATCGAGGAAGAGGACGTCGCCGAGGTGCGGCGGCTGATCGAGGCCCACGTGCGGTATACCGGCAGCGACCGGGGCGTGGACGTGCTGGCCCGGTGGTCCGAACTCCGGGACGCCTTCGTCAAGGTCATGCCCGTCGACTACCGCCGTGCGCTCAAGGAAATGGCGGAACGGGCGGCGCAGGAAGCCGAGACCAACGGACATCCCGCCGAGACGGTGCCCGAAGCGGTCCCCGTGGGCGTGAACGGCGGCAAGGGATAACATTCAACAGACGGATCTATGGGTAAAACAACCGGCTTCATGGAGTACGAGCGGGGGACGGCAGGTTATCGGGCCCCCCACGAACGCGTCGGCGACTGGGAAGAGTTCGTCCTGCCCATGGCGGAAGATTCGCTTCGGGAGCAGGGCGCCCGTTGCATGGACTGCGGCATCCCCTTCTGCCACACCGGGGTTCCGATGGGCAAGGGACCCGGCGCGTCGGGCTGCCCCCTGAACAACCTCATTCCCGACTGGAACGACCTCGTCTACCGGAACCACTGGAAGGAAGCCCTCCAGCAGCTGCACAAGACCAACAACTTCCCCGAGTTCACCGGGCGGGTCTGCCCCGCGCCCTGCGAGGGATCCTGCGTCCTCGGCATCAACGCCGATCCGGTGACCATCAAGAGCATCGAGTGCGCCATCGTCGACCGCGGTTTCGCGGAAGGCTGGATCCAGCCCGAGCCGCCGCCGAATCGCACCGGCAAGAAGGTGGCCGTCATCGGGTCCGGGCCCGCCGGCCTGGCCTGCGCCGCCCAGCTGAACCGCGCCGGCCACCACGTGACGGTCTACGAACGGGCCGACCGGCCCGGCGGACTGCTCATGTACGGCATCCCGAACATGAAGCTCGACAAGCAGAAGGTCGTCCAGCGCCGCCTCGACCAGATGACGGCCGAGGGCGTCGAGTTCGTGACCGGCGTCGAGATCGGCAGGGACGTGCCCGCGGCGGACCTGGGCAGCGAAAACGACGCCGTGGTGATCTGTACCGGCGCCACCAAACCCAACGACTTCGTGCGCAACGCGCCGGGTCGCGGCCTGGACGGCGTCCACTTCGCCATGGACTACCTCCACGCAAATACGAAGAGCCTGCTGGACTCGGGACACGAGGACGGAGATTACATCTCGGCGAAGGACAAGCACGTGATCGTGCTGGGCGGCGGCGATACGGGCACCGACTGCGTGGGCACGGCTATCCGCCACGGCTGCAAGACGATGAATCAGTTCGACGTGATCCCCAAGCCGCCTCCCGAACGCGCGCCGAGTAACCCCTGGCCCCAGTGGCCGGTGGTCTACAAGCTCGACTACGGCCAGGAAGAAGGCAAGGCCCTCTTCGGCGACGACCCCCGTCGCTACGACACCAGCACCGTCGAGTTCATCGACGACGGCCAGGGCCGGGTCAAGGCCCTGCGCACCATCGACCTCGACTGGTCGGTTCCGAGCAATGGGGCGCCCTTCAGCCCCAAGAAGGGCACGGAGCAGGAGTGGCCCGCCGACCTCGTCCTCCTGGCGATGGGCTTCTCCGGTCCGGAGGATCCGGTGTTGGAGCAGCTCGAAGTGGAACGGGACGGCCGGTCAAACGCCCAGGCCGAATACGGGAAGTACGCCACGAGCGTGGAGAACGTCTTCGCGGCCGGCGACGCCCGTCGCGGCCAGAGCCTGGTGGTCTGGGCCATCCACGAAGGCCGGGGCGCCGCCCGGGAAGTGGACCGCTACCTCATGGGGAGCACGGACCTGCCTTAGGCCGTACTGCAGTAAGCGGACCTGTCGTAGGTCCTTCAGTCACGCCGACTTCCTCGACCTCTCCTGCAGATCGTAAAGCGACGCGACCTCGTCTTCGTAGCGCGGAATGGGGAAATCAGCCATGGTGAAGCGGGCCTGTGAAGCCCGTTTGCCGCGGACCAGCCGGCTGTGCGCCTCGACCTTGTCCGACATGACCCCGCAGTGGATGGGGAAGGCGTCGGCCGCGCGGTAGCTGAGGATGAGCGTCTTTCGCGGCCGGTCCGACGAGTTGATGGCTGAAGCGTGGGGCGTCATGGCGCTCATGAAGATCGCCGTGCCCCCGGTGCCTTCCAGCAGCACGGCCTCGGAATCGTCTACCTCCTCCGTAACCTTGCCCCGGAAGAACCCCTCGGTGCTGTGGCTCATCAACGCTTTCGTGTGGCGCCGCGGAATGACCTTCAGGCAGCCGTTTTCCTCGGAGGTGTCGTCGAGGTAGAAGAGGATGGACACCGAATCACGGTTGGTCAGGGGGTAGTAGGACAGGTCCTGGTGCCACTCCACGATGGATCCGATGTTCTGGGGCTTCATGTTGATCTTGCTGTAGTGGAAGAGCAGGTTCGGGCCGAAGAGCTGTTCGACGCAGTCCAGCAGGGCGGTCGATTCCGAGAAATCGCGGAATGGTTGATAGAAAGTGCACGGTTCGTAGATGCGCCGCACCAGCGTGCCGTCGGGCGCCTGGTTCGGTTCCATCTCCATGCGCGCGGCGTCGTGATTCGCCTTCGTGTTACCTTCTGATACCCGGTCTATTTCCGACTTCAGGGCCGCGAGATCGTTCCCGGAAATGAAATCCGGGTAGACGACGTAGCCCTCGCGGTTGTAATGATCGATTTGATCCGGGGTGAACATGCTTAGCCTCCGGGGCGCTTCTTGAGGTTCTGGCTGGTCGGTTTTATGGGGAGGAAGTTAGGCGGAAAGGGGAGGAGCGTCAAGGCCGAAACGGCTCAGGGTACCAGCCATCCCGGCATATTCGGGATGCCCGCAATTCGGCGCACCATCTGCCGCCGCGAGATGGCCACGGTCGCGCGGGAGCGCTGCTCGGTAACCGCCCCATCGATCTCCCTGGCGGCCCGCAGGCCCGACTCGAGGGCGCCCTGCATCCATCCCCGATGTCCCGAGGCGTGTTCGCCGGCGAAGTGAATGGGGCCCTCGGGCGATGCCAGTTCAGGGTGTTCCGAGAACGGAGGATTGTAATTGGCGAAGGCTGCGCCAATCCAGGGCTGATGCTCCCAGGCGAAGTGGGTTCCGTGTTCGGCAACCTCGCGCGTGCCGGGGAACAGGGCATTAAAGCGACCAATGAAACCGGGTACGATGGCGCTGGGAGAAGTCGCCGCGGTCCTGCGTGCCAGTTCTCCGAACATGTAGGACATCAGGATACCCCGAGGTCCCGCCTGGTTCCAGGTAGGATGCCAGAACTCCGAGTAACCCTCCGCGAAAGTCAACCCCCATCCGTTCAAGCCGTCGTCCTCCCAGATTCGCTGCGCATACTGGACGTAAACCCGGGTGACGTCCTGGTAGGATGTGGCTTCGATGGCCGCTTGCTTCGATGCCGAGAGGACGGGGTCGAACTCGATCTTGTCGATGACGGGAAGGGGCACCGTGCAGATGAGTTTGCCGCCCCGAAGTTCCTTCGCGGCGGATCCGTAGGTGGCCGCCACCCCGTTCTCATCCCGGACAACTTTCGTCACCGGCAAGCCGGTCTGTACACGGTCTCCGAGCGCTTCGGCGAAGGCCGTGGGCAAGGCATCTATCCCTGCCGGGATCTTGAGCCACGCGTCCCGTCCCCCACTGAGGAACGCGGCCGGTGTCTGCCGCTGGCGGACCCCCTGATCGTTAACGACGAGGTACTCACCCTCCTGCGTATAGAAGGGCGACGTCTCGATGCCGAAGTGGTCGATGTAACCGAGCGTCAGATCATGTGAGGGCGGGATGCGGGCCGGGCCGGTTTCGGCGATGAGCCCGTCGTCGAAGGGCTCGCGAAGCGTCTGTGCCCGGCCCCCGATCTTGTTTGATGCTTCCAGGACGCGGACATCGTGCCCCGCCCGGACCAACTCGTATGCGGCGACCAGCCCCGACAGACCGCCGCCCACCACGATCACGTCGACCTGGTCTTCGGGTGGTGGCGTTGGCTCGGACGCCGGCGGCTCGGTCGGTTCACTTTCGTCCGGCCCCGTGACGTTGCTCGAGCAGCCGGTGCCCAGAATTAGAGGGACCAGGGCGGTGCTGCTCCGGGCGATAAAGTTACGGCGGCTGAGCGATGTCTTTTTCTTGTTGGCCGACATTGGTTTTCGGTCTCCGGCCTCCGGCCTGTGGAAGATCATGATCGGCGATCGATTGCGCATTGATCGCTGACCAAGTAGTTTAAACGATTGCTTCATTTACCTCAACATTTAAAGTAAACTGCCTATAGTAAAGTCGTGTCAGGGATGGCGCATATCGCCAACGCGTCATTCAGTTTCAATTTAGGACAAGGGGGCTCGACCATACCGATGCCAATGCCATTCGTATCCAACGCACGTATGTACACCGTGAGCGCAGAAGCCGAGACGGCCTGGAAGGATCTCATCGCCCACGTCGCCGAGGATGCCGGTACGGTTTTCGATTACGTCACCTACCCGGCACCGCGGCCGCTCGAGGACCTCTGGCGCCGCGACGATCTCGGTTGCGTGCAGATGTGCGGCTACCCGATCGCACTCGACCTTGCCGACGTCGTGCCCCTGGCATCGCCCATTCCCGCCGCGTCCTGGACCGGTGGCAGAGCGCTCTCCCGGACCGACCTGATCGTACGCGACGATGCGCCTTTTCGCACGCTGTCCGATACCTTTGGCGGGACCGTGGGCTGGACGGTCGCACACTCGCAGTCGGGCTTCAATGCATTGCGCTATCATCTTCTGCCCTATCGCAGCGAGGATCGTCCGCGCCTCTATCGCCGCTCCGTCGGCCATCTCGTCACGGCGCGGCAGATCCTCGACAGCGTGGTAGACGGGCGTATCGACGTTGGGCCGCTGGACGCTTACTGGCACATGTTGGTCAGGAAGTACCTGCCGGGGCTTACAGAGAAAGTCCGCATACTTGAATCGACCGAGACCGTACTGATGCCGGCATTCGTCACCGTCCCGGCGATGCCCCGACACACGGTCGATCGCCTTCGCGAAGCCTTTGCAGCAGCCCATACGCGGCCCTGGTTCGCCCCGTTCCGGGCATCGCTACTGATCGAAGGATTTGAGCTAGTGACGCGCGGCGCGTTTCTTCGTACTTTGGAATGGGCGCGGGCCGCCGAAGCCGAGGGTTACCTGGAACCCGCGTAACGCCATCGACCGCCGGCCACGTAAACCGGCCGCTGATCTACCGGCCGCGATCAACTGGCCGATGATATGCAAGCCGCCGATCAACCACGAGCAATCCGCCATGAGCTACCCTTTCGATCTTGGAACCTGGTCCCGCAAAATCACGACGGACTCGGATGCCGCCCAGTGCTGGTTTGACCGCGGGTTGAACTGGACCTACGGTTTCAACCACGAGGAAGCGGTGGATTGCTTCAGGCGTGCGGCCGACGCGGACCCCGCCTGCGCGATGGCCTGGTGGGGGATCGCCTATGCAAACGGACCCCACTACAACCGGGCCTGGATCCGATTCACCGAAGCCGAGATCGCCCGGGTCCTGCCGGTTTGCCACGACGCGGTGACGACCGCGGTCTCGCTCGTCGGTGACGGTACGCCGGCCGAACAGGCCCTCATCGAGGCGCTGGCGAAACGGTACCGGAACGGCGACGAGCGCGACACCGGGGTGCTGGACGCCTGGCACCGGGATTTCGCCGACGCGATGCGCGACGCCAGCCAGGCGCACGAGGATGATCCCGACATCGCCGCCTTCTATTTCGACGCGGCGCTGAACTGCACGCCCCGTCAGCTCTGGGATCTACGGACCGGGCAACCCAACCCGCGCGGCCACACGGCCGAGGTTTTGCCGATGATGGAATCCTGGATGGATCGGATCGCGCGTGACGGGCCCGTCCATCCGGGGATCTGCCACCTGTACATCCATATGCTGGAAATGTCGCCCATACCGGAGCAAGGGCTCAACGCGGCCGACTTGTTGCGCGGGCTGCTGCCCGATGCCGGCCACCTGGAGCACATGTCGGCGCACATCTACGTACTTTGCGGCGACTGGGCGCAGTCGGTGGTCCAGAGCGAACGGGCGGTCGCGGCCGACGACAAGTACCTCGACTACGCCGGCGACCAGAACTTCTACACCACCATGCGGTGTCACGATCTCCATCTCTACATGTACGTGGCCATGTTTCTCGGGCAGTACGGCACGGCCACCCAAGCCGCCGACCGTATCCGTGCGATGGCCACGCCTGAACTGATCGCCGGGAGCGCGCCTTTCATGGCCTCCATCCTCGACGGCTACTCCGCCATGACCATCCACGTCCTGGTTCGCTTCGGCCGCTGGCACGACCTGATTGCATCTCCCGAACCGGAGGAGCCCGCTCTTCGTCCGATCGAAACCGCCGTGCACGCCTACGGACAAGGCGTGGCGCACGCCGCCCTCGGTCAAATCGAAGAAGCCGAAGCTGCCCGTGAAGCGTTCGACCGGGCTGCGTCCGTGATTTCCGAGGACGCGATATTCTTGAGCAACACGGTGCGCGACATGCTCCGCATCGGCGAGGCCATGCTCGACGGCGAGCTGGAATACCGCAAGGGGAACTACAGCCGAGCGTTCGACAGCCTTCGTCTCGCCGTCTCGCGGGACGACGCGCTCAATTACACCGAGCCCTGGGCCTGGATGCATCCCCCGCGTCACGCCCTCGGCGCGCTGCTCGCCGAACAGGGCGAATTCAATGAAGCCGAAGCTGTGTATCGCGCCGACCTCGGTTACGACCGAAGCCTGCCGCGCTGCTGCCAGCATCCCGACAACGTGTGGGCGCTCCAGGGACTGGTGGAATGCGTCGAACACGCGGGAGACGCCACCGAGCTACAACTCCTGCGACAGCGGCTGGCGTTCGCCAAGGCCCGCGCCGACATCCCCATTGAAACGTCCTGCTTCTGCCGGTAGGTGGAAGCAAGGATGAGAGGGAGGCGACCATGAAGAACATCACATTCAGCGCGGATGAGCAACTGATTAAAGCTGCGCGGCGGAGGGCGTCATCGGAAAACACGACGTTGAACGAGCAGTTCCGGTTATGGCTGGAGAGTTATGTTCAACGGGAACAGCGAATTACCGCAGCAATGACAACCATTCGAGAGGCACAGCGTAGTATTCGGACAGGCGGAAGGAGATTCACAAGAGAAGAGATGAATGAGCGGTGATTACGCTATTGAGTGATTTTACTCAATACTGTAAATGTGAACGAATAAACCAGTGGCCGTAAGCCTGATACCCAGGGGGCCGGCAGTTCCCCATTCGGTAGTTACAGACCAGAAACCTCCCAAAGCCCTTCTTCAGCCAGTTCCCGTTCCTCTACCGGATCCAGTTTCGCACATTCCCTCGCCAGTCGTCCCCGCTTGAGACGATCCAGCTTCTCCGACACGGCTTCCTCAATAGTCTGGCTTCTGTTCTTGTATGCCTGTTGCATGATTAGATAATCGAGTTGCTTGACGATTTCCTCGTCCAGTGTAATCGTATTTTTGGATTTCATAACTCCATCCTCCTGGTATGAAGCCGGAATGCTTGCATTGGGAATCGAATTTGACGATGGTATAAGTAGGAAGTCGACCCGTCGAATTCGGAGCCTGACACAATGCGAATCTGGGACCTTCCTCCGAGGATTCTCTGTCGACAGCACCTCCTGGGTGAACACCGGGAGGTGCACGGGCTCTGGAACGTTCTCACACTGGGCAAAACCGGTTACCGGAATCATCCGGAAACGAAGCGGTGGGTCGGCCGACTGGCGGCGTTGTACAGCCGGCACGAGGCTTTAGTTGTGGAGATGCATCGGCGTGGTTACCAGCACAAGACGCCGCTCGACGTACGACTAGCAACCGGAAGCCAGGTACAGGAGTCGCTTGTCGACTCACTGGACGAGCAGTACAAGCTGTTGTGTGAGAAGCCCTGCGGTTGTCCACTGACCCCGGAGCATAATACGAAGGATCGTAGGAGAACCGTGCACCAGGGTGCCAAGTTGAACCTGGAGGAGTTTCACTGATGGCCACAAATGAGATCAACGTGAAAATGACTCCCACTCATCCGGGAGACTTTATACGCAAAGAGATTCTCGAGGAATTGGATCTCAGCGTCACGAAGGCGTCCGAGATTCTCGGCGTCCACCCGGCAACGCTTAATGCGCAGCTGAAAGGCAACACCTCGCTTTCGCCGGAGATGGCTTTGCGTATCGAAAAGGCCTTCGGCGTAAACATGGACATGCTGTTGAAAATGCAGGCATGGTACGACGCCGCTCGTATTCGCGCTCGTGAAGGGGAGATTGACGTCCAGCGGTACAAGCCCCTGGGCTGACTTGACGAGTTACCGACTGTTTCTCAACCTGCTGAATCGAGCCACCAATCAAACATAGAACTTCACCGGCCGTCAGAACCCGCGCCAGCCGGGTATGGCGGCCGCCTGCCTTATCCACACCGCCATCTGCTCCACATAGAGTTCACCCTCGTAGATGTCGATCCAACGCGAGTCCTTGTCCTTGCCCGAACCGGGCGGAACGGGTCTCAGTGCCGCGCCCTGCAAGAACGTCACCTTCACGTAGCGCGTGAATACGTGGTAGCTCAGGAACCAGCCCTGGCCCTCGATGCCGTAGAAGGGCGAGTTCCACCGCACGGCCTTGCGCACGCCGGGCACGGTGCGGACGATGAGTTCGTCGAGGCGGCGTCCCAAATCGCTCTTCCAGCCCGGCATGGCCGCGATGTAGGCCTGCACCGGAGCGTCGCCGTCAGCCTTGGCGATCTGCGGGTTCCCGCCCGAGAGGAGGACCGGCTTCGGGTTACTTCCTTTGGCGCGATCCTTCACGGCGTCACCTCTTGCACCGGTCTTTGATGCCGACTTTGATGCCGACTTCGCAGACTTCCTGGATGTCTTGCCTGCCATTCGTTCACTCCAATCCGCGCCTTTGGGCTGTTCGAATAATTCGCTCGTCGCGTAGTGCGGTTACCCCGCGATGACGCCAGTTGGCGCTGACTTCCGACAACTTACCGTCAAGGAAACAGGAGACGGAAGCGGCGTCAAGCGGACTTCCCGGCCGTGCGTCCAAACCTGCAGTCGGCATGGTCACGTGAGCGCTAGCCGAACTGGATACCGGCCGACCGTGGTTTTGCGTTGACACCGGCAGAACGTGGTTGGTTATTGAGTGAATGCCCGTGCGCGAGTGAACGCGCACGTAGACAAACAGTACGATTTGCGAACTCAACGAACTGTTGACACGAAGGGGTGGCCTGATGGATTTCGTGTGGATCGCCATTGCGCTGGGCGACATCGCATGGATCGCCATGGCGTTCGCGATGGGCCTGCTGTCCAGGGCCATCGGACTGCCTCCCCTGGTCGGATTCCTCGCCGCCGGGTTCGTGCTCAACCTGTTCGGTATCGCCAGCGGGGAAATGCTCCAGAAACTGGCGGACCTCGGGATTACCCTGTTGCTGTTCGTCGTCGGCCTCAAGCTCAACCTGCGGACCTTCGCGCGCCCGCAGGTCTGGGCTGTCACCGGCCTGCACATGGCGCTGGTCGTACTGATCCTGGGAACGGTCCTGCTCATCCTCGCCCTGCTGAATGCCCCGTCCTTTTCCGAAATTGGACTTTATCAGTCATTGCTGATCGCCTTTGCGCTGAGTTTTTCCAGCACGGTCTTCGTCGTGAAGGTCCTCGAGGACAAGGGGGAGACGGCCGCACTGCATGGCCGCATCGCGGTCGGCATTCTCATCGTGCAGGACCTGGCCGCCGTGGCCTTTATCGCGATCTCGCTGGGCAAGTGGCCGTCCCTCTGGGCGTTGCTGGTGCTGCTCCTCATACCGGCGCGTCCGCTGCTGCTTTTCGTCCTGCAGAAAGTCGGCCACGGCGAACTCCTGGTGCTGAGCGGGCTGCTCCTCGCCCTGGGTGGGGCGGAAGTATTCGAGATGGTCGGACTGAAAGGCGACCTGGGTGCACTGGCCCTGGGCGCACTGATCGCCAACAGCGCTAAAGCCAACGAAATGGCAAAGACCATGCTCGGGTTCAAGGACCTGTTCCTGGTCGCCTTTTTTCTATCCATTGGGCTCTCCGGACCACTGACGCTGGATGCGGTGCTCATCGGCGCGGCCATTACGCCGCTTGTATTGCTGAAGTCGGCGCTGTTCTTCGGACTGTTGACCGCGTTCAAGCTGCGTGCCCGCACCGCCCTGCTCGCGACGCTGAACCTGACCAACTTCAGCGAGTTCGGACTCATCGTAGCGGTCATCGGCGTGGCCAATGGATGGATCGACGGCCTCTGGCTCATCGTCATCGCGATGGCCCTGACGCTGTCCTGTGCCATTTCGGCGGGTCTCAACGTCGCCGCCCACCAGATTTACGCCCGGCACCGGTCGGTGTGGGACCGGCTTCAGAAGACCGAGCGTCTTCCCGATGACCAGCCCCTCGATACCGGTGGAGCCACGATCGCCATCATCGGCGTGGGCCGTGTCGGCACCGCGGCCTATGACAATATGCGCCAACGGTTCGGAGATACCGTCGTCGGCGTGGACCTGGACCCGGTGAAGGTGGAAAGGCAGCAAGCGAGCGGCCGCCACGTACTACTCGGCGATCCCAGCGACGCGGACTTCTGGGATCGCGTTCAGGCTGGTCATAACCTCGAACTGGTACTGCTGGCGTTGCCGAATCTGGCCTCCAATCTCGCCGTCCTCGACCAGCTCAAGGCTTCCTCGTCCTATTGCCAGGTCGCCGCCACGGCGAGGTTCCCCGACGAGGTCGAGGTGCTCAGAAATGCCGGCGCATCGAGCGTATACAACCTCTACGCGGAAGCCGGATCGGGATTCGCCGCGCACGTGGCGGCCCAGACGCCGACGAAGTCGGGCACGTAGCAGTGATCTGGATCCTGCCCTGAAACTCCAGTTTGAAAACAACTTGAAATTGCGATTTAATGCGCTAATTTGCGTCGATCTGTATTGTGATTCACTTAGGCAAAACCGCAAACCGAAGGATTCCAGAAAGAAGGCTGCTCGAATGAATCTCCCTCGTGTCTTCCATCTCTACTGTTTTCTCGCGCTTTTCGCGTTTCTCGCGGCGGTCTCCTGCGGCAAGGACAGCCCCACCGGGCCAACCGGACCGGCCAACGTAGTCGTGACGCCGGACGCGGTTACACTGACCGCGATCGGCCAGACCGCGCAGCTCGACGCGCAGGTGCAGTACGAGGCCGGCGCTGCCACGTCGGATCACTCGGTGGTCTGGTCGAGCCGGAATCCGTCCGTGGCATCCGTGACCAGCGGAGGGCTCGTCACCGCGCTCAGCAACGGCACGGCGGATATCACGGCCACCGCGGGACAGAAACAGGGCAAGTCCACGATCACCGTAACCCAGGCGGCGCGAACGATTACCATCGAGCCGTCATCGGTAATGCTGACCAAGGCCGACGAAACCGCGACGGTGAAGGCATCGGTGCTGGACGAAAACGGCCAGGCCGTCGATGGCGCGGTAGTGAAATGGTCGATCAGCGACGAGTCCGTGGCGACGGTAAGCGACGACGGCCTGGTCACGGCGATAAGAAGCGGCAGCGCGGTCGTGACCGCTACCTTCGGCGAGGTTTCGGCCAGCGTGACGGTTACGGTATCCATCGATGTCAGCGATCGTACCGCACTGATCGATTTCTACCACGCCCTGGATGGTCCGAATTGGGAGGACGCTGAAAACTGGCTGAGCGAGGAACCCCTGAACGAATGGCACGGCATAACGACCGACGCCAACGGTAGTGTGATCCGGCTGGAACTGCGCTCGAACAACCTGTCGGGCACGTTGCCTGAACACCTGGTCAATCTGTCGCTGTTGCGGGAACTGGATTTAGCGGGCAACCAGATATCGGGCGCCATCCCGGTCATACTTTCTCGACTCGAGGAACTGAGGATTATCGATCTGGGCGCAAATGAAATGTCGGGATCCGTTCCGGCTGCGCTCGCGTTGCTTGACCATCTGGAAATACTGAACCTCGGAAACAACCTACTGTCCGAATCGGTCCCTGCAGTACTGGGGCAGATGACCAGCCTGACACGGTTGGATATTGGCGCCAATGACCTGACTGGTCCGATCCCTCCGGAACTGGGTCAACTCACCAATATCGAGCACCTGGAACTGAACAACAATGAACTTGTCGGATCTATCCCAGCCGAAATAGGACAGCTGTCGCAGTTGAAAATTCTACACCTGGACACGAACAAACTGACCGGTCCGATCCCTCCGGAACTGGGTGATTTGGAAAGCCTGGAGTTTCTGAACCTTTGGCGGAACCAGTTGTCAGGAGAGATCCCGGTTGAATTGACGCAACTGCAAAACCTGGAACGCTTGGATCTCGATGAGAATAAACTGTCCGGAACGATTCCCGCCGATCTGGGTCAGTTCCACAAACTCGAGGTGCTGTACCTCAACTCCAACAATCTTTCCGGTGAGATCCCGGCGGTCTTAGGCGATCAACCCAGGCTGCGTCTGCTGAGTCTCTATGGAAACCAGCTTACGGGACCAATTCCCTTAGAACTTAGCCAACTCGCCAATCTCGAATTTCTCTACCTTCATAACAACGACCTGTCCGGTCCCATTCCATCCGAATTCGGACGGCTTCAGGATCTCGAGGTGTTGTATCTCCATGGCAACGCACTGTCCGGAGCCGTTCCATCCGAGCTGGGGCAACTCGACGACCTTGAGGTGTTATACCTTCATGACAATGAGCTCATTGGCATGATTCCTGATACTTTTTCGGGTCTTTCGGACGTCATGACGTTTTTCCATCACGACAACGACGGTCTTTGTCTGCCCAGTACGCCGGCCTTGCTGAACTGGGTCGATGGCCTGGATCAATGGATGGGGTCGCGGTGCGACGAAGCTGGTTTCGCCGAAGGACTGTTCATGGTTGGCGAAGGCGCCGACCAACTGTATCGATTGAATCCTAATACCGGGGAAGCCAAACCCGTGGGAGAAGCCGTCCGGTTCGGGGTCGACGAGTACCAGCCCTATGGACTGACCGTGCATAACGGCGAATTGTACATGACGGGCGGATGGAACGCGGCGCTGTATACGCTGGATCCGGAAACGGGTGTGGCCACAAGAATCGGCGACGCCGTGGAATTCGGGGTCGGCGAGTCCCAGCCCATGGGCCTGGCGTCCCACAATGGAACCCTGTATATGGCCGGCGGGACGAAGGCCAGGCTTTACGAGCTGAATGCCGTGACGGGAGAAGCCGCTCAGGTCGGTAATATCGTGGAGTTTGGTGTAGACGAGGACCACCCTTACGGCCTCGCGTCCCACGATGGCGGCCTGTTCATGGTCGGCTACAGCACGGCACGACTTTATGTGTTGAATCCTGACTTCGGGATCGCGGTACCCGTTGGCGACGCGGTTGACTTCGGTGTAGGAGAAGACCTGCCGACCGGGCTGACCTCACACAGAGGCGTTTTGTACATGACCGGCGGCTGGACGGCCAAACTGTATACCCTGGATGCGGAAACCGGGGTCGCATCGACAATCGGGAATGACGATGACGATGTCAACCAGTTCGGCGTCGATGAAGACGCCCCGACGGGCCTTGCTTCGCTGGTGCGAGAGGTGTCGGCTCGGAGCGTTGTACCGGTGGTGAGGGTGGTGAAGGAGTGAGGTTTTAAGTGAATTGTTTATAGCAGCGAGGGGAATCTGTAAATCGTCTATCCAAGGTTCCCTTTCGCTAACCGCAGCAACTACTAGCGACTGAGAGGGTTTATTACACCGAGTCGATATGGAGGCCACCTTTTCTCGTATGTATCAATCAACACGGTCAGTGCATGATCGATCTCTGAAGATTCAAAATTGCACACACGCCCTCGTGTAAATACCTCCATCGCGTGTATAAGTCAGCGTGTGAAGTGAGGATGTATCGCAAGGGATTCATTACTGCCCCGAACATTTCTTGTACATCAAGACTTTGGTGTTTCATACGTGGATCCTCAGAATATCTCGAGTAGTGACTCAATTCCCGCATTTTGGCTTCCATTAGCTCTTGCGTCTCGATATTCAATGATTCAAACAACTTTAAAAGATTATGAGTGGGTTTAGAAGCAACATTTTGCTCCCTGCAATGCCATGCCTTCAGTGCGATTTCTGTCGCGAGCAACAGTAAATCTGGGACAGCCAATAACACACCCAGGAAGAGTAAGTTGTCTGTTTGATCGGTTTTAGACCTATGCTGTTCTAACTCCTTTGCGGCACGTCGTAGTGCTTTCGCATTATCGATCATCCAGTCTGGTTCGCAGCCTCGTTGTAAGTTCTTTTCCTTCGGCATTTCAGTCCTTCTCTGTATAGTGATTTAACTCGCATCGGTGGTCGAAAGTATTCCCTTAACAGCAGAAACCGCCTCGTACCGGCCGGTGATTCTCCCGATTTTGGTGCGTTGAAGTACGTCGCTCCGCATTCTATTCTGTCGCCTTGTGCTCCAGTTCCGTCATTCACGTTCGTCTGCTCGCAGTTGAATCAAGCGAACTCATAGACTGGTGTCTGGATTGTACGCACCGGGCTGCGTCGTTCGCAAACTATCTTACGTAAACGTTCAACAGTTTCAGGTGAAAAGTGGCGTTCCCCGGTCTCGACATTGACACGTGCCGGAACGTTCTCGATGACGAAAAACTCCCCGTCGAATTCAATGTGATAGGTGACCTTTTCGTCTACAAAGTTTCATTCCAGTTTGCTTTGTTAGCCATTATCCAGTCTCCAAACTCTAAAGCCGATCCAACTTAATCGAGATGTACAACATGGTAACCGTTAAAGTAATTTATAACAACATACGTTCCCAAGACATACACTTGAGTTCGCAACGCGTTCAAAGCATGGGAATCTTGACACTTTCAATCCTAGAACACTTATTGAAACCAAAATACGTATATACATTCTAGGCATACCACACCCTATGTCAGACCGATTTTTTAAACAGCCAATCCTCAACTCGCCATATGAATATCCCGGTAGCCATTGGGAGCTGGATGAAACCGGTCAACCGACTCAACATATTCGTCCGTGGCGGAGGCCGGCTGAGTTCATTACACCGATACCCAAACCAAAGCAACAAAAAGGCACCTCTACACAACAGGCGGATCTGGGCCTCGGTGAAGCGGCAGACGTATCTACAGATTTACAGAAATACGAACATACTGAGATCATCAATGCAGTGCGACGGCAAGTCGACGCATGGCGACAAATCCCCAACCCCAACCAGTGGCAAGTAACATCCATAACGGCCCGCCTCCTCCATCATTGGCGACACCACCAGTTCAATGACATACGGCCATTCTTCTGTCAGATCGAAGCGGTCGAAACCGCTATTTGGCTTACCGAGGTAGCGCCCAAGAAAGGTCAACCCGGTCGTCGTTTCCTGGAACACCTCGAAAACGTCAACAATTACGCCAATCCCGGATTGTCCCGCCTGGCACTCAAGTTGGCGACCGGCGCCGGCAAAACCACTGTGATGGCGATGCTGATCGCATGGCAGACCATCAATGCGGTCCGACATCCCCAAAGCCAGCGCTTCACAAATGGCTTTCTTGTCGTGACTCCAGGCATAACCATCAAAGATCGCCTTCGCGTCCTCCAACCTAATGACCCCGACAGCTACTACCAGAGCCGTGAGCTGGTCCCGAACGACATGCTGCCAGATCTTGAGAAGGCGCGGATCGTCATAACAAACTTCCATGCCTTCAAACTGCGAGATCGAGTCGAACTGTCCAAGGGTGGTCGCTCTCTTCTTCAGGGGCGAGGACAGGCTATTGAGACCGAGGAGTCGGAAGGGCAAATGCTGCAGCGGGTCATTCCCGAGCTCATGGGGATGAAGAACGTCGTAGTCTTCAATGACGAGGCGCACCACTGCTATCGTGAGAACCCCAAGGAGCAGGAGGAGGAGAAACTTAAAGGGGATGACAAAAAGGAAGCAGACCAGAACACGGAAGCCGCGCGTCTCTGGATCACCGGCTTGGAAACAGTCGGAAATAGACTGAACGTCAACCGTGTTTTCGACCTTTCGGCTACTCCGTTTTTTCTGCGCGGCTCAGGTTACGCGGAGGGTACGCTGTTTCCATGGACCATGAATGAGTTCTCGCTCATGGACGCCATCGAAAGCGGTATCGTAAAACTGCCTCGCGTCCCGGTTTCCGACAACATCCCTGGTGGAGAGATGCCCAAGCTCCGCAATCTCTGGGAGCATATCGGAAAGAAGATGCCGAAGAAGGGTTTCACCAAGGCCAGTCTCCTTGACCCACTCAGTATTCCGGTGGAATTAGAGACGGCACTGCAAGCCTTATACGGTCACTATGAGAAGACGTTCAAATTGATGAAACAGGCTGGTATCGAGGTACCACCGTGCTTTATCGTCGTTTGCAACAATACATCGACATCCAAACTGGTCTATGACTACATTTCAGGCTTCCACAGAGAATACGAAAGCGGCCAACAATCATTCGTACCTGGACGTCTGGAGTTGTTTCATAATTACGACGAGAACGGAAAGCGACACGGTAGACCACGGACGCTCCTGATTGATAGCCATCAGCTTGAATCCGGTGACGCGCTCGATCCCAACTTCCGCAAGATAGCGGCCGAGGAGATCGATCGATTCCGTCGCGAGATCATCGAGCGAACCGGAGACCGGAAGCGGGCCGAGGACATCTCTCCGCAGGACCTGCTTAGAGAAGTCATGAATACCGTGGGTAAACCGGGGCGTTTGGGGGACTCGATTCGATGTGTCGTTTCTGTGTCAATGCTCACAGAGGGATGGGATGCCAATACGGTCAGCCACGTACTGGGTGTCAGAGCGTTCGGGACTCAACTCCTGTGCGAACAGGTCGTTGGCAGAGCGCTGCGGCGACAGTCCTATGATCTCAATGACGACGGCGTGTTCAATGTCGAATACGCGGACGTGCTGGGTGTACCATTTGATTTCACGGCAAAACCCGTCGTAGCTCCACCTAGCGTCCCACGGAAAACGGTTCATGTAAGAGCGATGCGTCCGGAACGAGATCATCTTGAAATCAGGTTTCCGAGGGTCTCCGGCTACCGCGTGGAGTTGCCGGATGAAATCGTTACTGCCGAATTCACCTCGGATTCGGTGATGACACTTACCACAGACCTCGTGGGACCGACCATCACCAGGAACCAAGGAATTATCGGTGAGGGGATCGACCTCAGTCTCGGCCACACCCGCTATTTTCGAAACGCAAGCCTGGTATACAATCTTACTCAAAGACTCCTGTATACGAAAATGCGCGATCCGGGCAACGAGCCGATGCTTTCTCTCTTCGGTCAACTGAAGCGCATTACGAAACAGTGGCTGGATAATTACCTCGTGTGTCAGGACGATACCTATCCGGCACAACTCATGTACCAGGAACTGGCCGACATGGCCTGTGAACGAATCGCCGCGGCCATCACAAGGGCAAACGTCGGAACTCGGCGGATCAAGGCGGTGATGGATCCTTACAACTCGACCGGATCGACCATGCAGGTGAATTTCAATACGACAAAGACCAACCGCTGGCAAACCGATCCTGATAAGAGCCATATAAACTGGATCGTTCTCGACAGCGACTGGGAAGGTGTATTTTGCCAAATCGCCGAATCGCATCCGCACGTGAGGTCCTACGTTAAGAACCACAACCTCGGGCTGGAAGTGCCGTACCGGTACGGATCCACGGCGCGGACTTACCTGCCCGATTTCATCGTGCTGGTAGACGACGGTCGGGGCAAGGACGATCTGCTGAACCTGGTCGTAGAGATTAAGGGATACCGTGGTGAGGATGCCATAATTAAGAAACTTACGATGGATACCTACTGGGTGCCGGGTGTGAATAACAACCGCGAGTTCGGTCGTTGGGCCTTCGCTGAATTCACGGACGTGCATACCATGAAGGCTGAGTTTGGAGAATTGATAGAAAGATTCAGGCAGGTAGCGATTACCGAAACTGTCATCGTCAGTCATGAAATTGCTGTCTGACAAAAGGAAAACAAGCAATGGCGAAACGAAAACCGAATAAGACAATTGAAACCCTGCGTCATCAGGACGCATCGCGGAAGAATATCCCCACGGCCGAGTATCAGGCAATGCTGGCCGAGGACGATCGCAGTCCGATCAGGGTCGCATATGAGCGGCGCAATCGGGATCTCGATCCTCAGCTTGTTTGGCGGGGGAAAGATGAGAAGGACTGGTCGGATCTGGTGGTGCAGGCGCCACCTCTGTTCATCCAGGAGAAGGTACATCCGAAGGTTCTGATCGACGATTTGCGACAGCAGGGCAAGGAGACAGGTGACGGAGAATCGAACGTGCAGACAGATCTGTTTGCGGATTTCAACGGCCTGCCGAGTGCGGACGCACAGACGGAGTTCTAGCAGCACGACGCCAACTGGTCGAACCGGATGATACTGGGGGACAGCTTGCAGGTAATGGCGTCGCTTGCCGAACGGGAGGGGCTGCGCGGCAAGGTGCAGTGCATCTACATCGACCCACCCTATGGCATCAAGTTCAACTCCAACTTCCAGTGGTCAACGACCAGCCGAGACGTCAAGGACGGCAACGCCGGACACATAACTCGCGAACCGGAACAGGTGAAAGCGTTTCGCGATACGTGGCGTGACGGCATTCATTCCTATCTGACCTATCTGCGGGATCGCCTTACGGTGGCACGAGATTTACTGACGGAAAGCGGGTCGGTCTTCGTGCAGATCGGTGACGAGAATGTACATCGGGTGCGGGCGTTGATGGATGAGGTTTTTGGCGAGGAGAACTTCGTCAGCGAAATCCTTTTAAAAAAAGGTGGAACAGCTACATCGAAATACCTGCCAATGACATCAGACTTCATACTCTTTTATGCTAAGCAAATTGAAGTGTTAAAGTACCGACAACTGTTTTCTCGGAAGGAAATTGGGATAGGTGCGTCCACTGGACAAAGATACGACCAAATTGAGTTATCGGACGGATTTCGGCGGCCTCTTACTCGAGATGAGAAGAATAACCCGAATTTGGTTCCTACTTATGGAAGGCCTTTCAAACATTCCAATCCTTGCTCAATGCATGAGAATAGTTACCATCGTGAAAACCCACTTACAGTTTTTGGAGGTCAATTTACACCGCCTTATGCTCGCCAGTGGTCTACTCATCCAGATTTAATGAATCGGGTCATACAGGCAAATCGAATCGTTCCTACAGGTAAGAACCTCGCCTATGTCATGTATATCGATGATTATCCTGCAGTTCCCATAAACAACATCTGGACCGATGTACTCATGCGTTCCACAAAACAATACATTGTCGAAACAGCTTCAACGGTTATCGAGCGTTGCATCCTGATGACCACCGACCCTGGCGATCTCGTCCTCGATCCCACCTGCGGTTCCGGCACCACCGCATTCGTAGCAGAGCAGTGGGGACGCCGCTGGATCACCATCGATACCTCCCGAGTCGCACTCGCGCTAGCCCGCGCCCGTATCATGGGTGCACGCTACCCCTACTACCTGCTTGCCGACAGCCGCGACGGCCAACGTAAAGAAGCCGAACTGGTCCGCAAGTTACCTTCTGAAACGCCCACGTACAATGACGTCCGTCAAGGCTTCGTGTACGAACGCGTCCCCCACATCACCCTCAAGGCCATCGCCAACAACGCCGAAATCGACGTTATATGGGAGAGATTCCAGGAAACGCTAGAACCGTTGCGTAACGAACTGAACGCCGCACTGGGTTTGTCCTTCGAGGAATGGGAAATCCCCCGTGACGTAGACAAAGATTGGTCTGAGGAAGCTAAAGGAATCCACGCGGACTGGTGGGAACAGCGCATCGCCCGGCAAAAGGAAATCGACACATCGATCGCCGCCAAAGCCGACTACGAATACCTCTATGACAAACCCTACGAAGACAACAAGAAAGTCCGCGTTGCCGGTCCGTTTACCGTGGAAAGCCTGTCGCCGCACCGACTACTCGGTGTCGATGAAGACGACGAATTCATCGACAGCGTCGCCGAAGCCAAATTAGGGTATGGCGAGAAGCAAGACTTCGCCGAGATGATTCTCGACAATCTCAAAACATCCGGTGTCCAACAGGCACACAAAGAAGACCATATCGCCTTCTCTGGTATTAAACCATGGCCGGGTGATTTCGTCTGCGCCGAAG
This sequence comes from Gemmatimonadota bacterium, assembly GCA_009837395.1. Taxonomy (GTDB): domain Bacteria; phylum JAAXHH01; class JAAXHH01; order JAAXHH01; family JAAXHH01; genus JAAXHH01. The sequence goes on along the minus strand of VXTP01000005.1, from coordinate 65,145 downwards.
GAACCTACGTCGAAGGCGAGGGCGATTCGGGCACTGAGAAACGTGCCGGCATCTTAGTCGGTCCTGAATTCGGTACCGTCTCCCGCCCCGATCTCGTATCAGCGGTGCGGGAAGCTGCGGACGCCGACTTCGACGTGCTGGTCTCCTGTGCATTCAACTACGACGCCCGCGCCTCGGAATTCGACAAACTCGGCCGCGTCCCAGTCCTCAAGGCCCGCATGAACGCCGACCTCCACATGGCCGACGACCTCAAGAACACCGGCAAAGGCAATCTCTTCGTCATCTTCGGCGAACCCGATATCGACATCCTTGATGCGGAAGACGGTCAAATCCAGGTCAAGGTAAATGGAGTCGATGTTTTTCACCCCAACACCGGTGAAATTCGCAGCGACAGTGCCGACGGCATCGCCTGCTGGTTCGTCGATACCGACTACAACGAAGAAAGCTTCTTCGTTCGCCACGCCTACTTCCTCGGCGCCAGCGACCCTTACAAAGCCCTGCGGACGACGCTCAAAGTCGAGATAAACCAGGAAGCCTGGGAAACCCTTCACAGCGACACTTCTCGACCCTTCGCCAAGCCGACGTCAGGTCGGATTGCCGTGAAAGTGATTAATCACCTCGGGGACGAAGTGATGAAGGTGTTTCGGGTTTGATAATGGAATTACCTAAGAGTGACAGAATATCGTTGAGTAAAAAAACGGTTGTAATATGGGGTAAAATCAGAAGAGTAAGGAGAGCTGGAACAATCCAGAATCTGATATGGAATTGATGGACAAAAGAACAATTGGAATCAAGTGGAAGTATGATCTTTATTATTAAGCCGAAGCTTCTAAAGAACAGGTCGTCTGGTAAAACAAAAACAACGCCGTGTTTCAATATATCAATGGGGAATGTATGAAGCTCAGGTATATGATTGAATGCGAATTGAGAGATTTCCCTGATTCTCCATACTTCCATCCTATAGGCGTTTGGGTTCAGGGTCCGGGTCCGGGGCTGGATTTCATCATAAGGTGGCTTCCTGGCTTTGAGAAGGCCATTGATGACATGGACAGCGAGGAAGCTATCAAGGCTAGGATGAAAGAATCGGGAAAAACCGATATCCCAAAGGGCTTCTTAGAGTACTGGCAGAGCACGATTTCCCCGTACCGTGGGGACCGTCTTACGATCAAGCGAACAACCCGGTTCGATTCTAAAGAGGAATCTGCAGAGGCCATACTGAAAAAGATCGCGAAGGTCAAGAAGGACATGTCGAAGGTAGGACAACCCGTTACGAGGATTTCATTGCCGAAGGATGGAACGTAATGACTGTAGATGTACGCGGGAAGATCCAGACGACAGAACATTCGTATCGGAAAATACCATAGGAAGCTCTCTACGGTGGATTTACCATGAAGATGACCTACGATGAAGGAAGTCAATCGAACGCTTCTGCTTATCGTGATGACACCATGACGAGATGTCCTGAAACAGAATAAGGTTTACATTAAATGCATCCGGAAATCGAAAGGAGTGTGGCATTCTACATCTGATGAACAGAACGAGCCAGACATTGGAAGTACGAGGGAATGAGTTTTGCGCGTGGCGACGATACTTGGTTGTAACGTTAAAGAGTGTTGAAAAGACTTTAACTTTATAAAACTGGATGGATTCCATGGCCAGCGCCGATCAACTAAAGGCATTGCTGCGGTCGCATTTGGAAGGTGACGACGACCAATTTTACTCTGTCGCCATGCAAGTCGCTGCCCATGAAGCAAGGTCGGGCCATGGCAAGCTTGCCGAAGAACTACGAAACCTGATCGACGAAGCCAAAAGACGGCGTGGCGCTGATTCCGTGGTCCCAATCAGCCGCCCTTCCGGCGAGCTAGCAGAACTTCTGGAAGCATCATACCCGAAGGCTCGGTTGGTAAACATGGTACTGAGCGATGCGCTCAGTGATCAGATAAAGCGCGTCATACGCGAACAACGTCAAGCCAGTCGGATAGTTGAACATGGCCTGGCTCCGAGGCGCAAGTTGCTACTAACCGGACCTCCCGGTACGGGTAAAACCATGTCGGGCTTCGTCTTGGCCGGTGAACTCGGCCTTCCTCTTTTCCAGGTTCGACTGGACGGTCTCATCACTAAATACATGGGTGAGACCGCTGCGAAACTACGGCAGGTATTCGATGCGACGAGCCGAACTCGCGGTGTTTATTTCTTCGATGAGTTCGACGCCATCGGGTCACAGCGTGGGTTGACAAACGATGTGGGTGAGATTCGCAGAGTGTTGAACAGCTTTCTACAAATGATCGAACAAGACCACTCTCACAGCCTCGTGGTGGCGGCAACGAATCACCCCGGAATTCTCGATTCTGCACTATTCCGGCGTTTTGACGACATTCTACATTACGAATTACCAGACAAGATGCAGATTTCCATACTTCTGCAGACACACCTTGCAGGATCCGTCGCGGAAAACACCGAGTGGGAGCGCTTAGCCGATTTAGCAACGGGACTGAGCTATGCTGAAATAACCCGCGCTGCCAATGAAGCACTGAAAGATGCACTAATACACAATCGTACACAAATTCAGGAGAATAACATCCACGCGATGCTCTACGAACGAAAGCACATTGCAGAAAAGCTGACCCAGAAACCCTGACTTACCGTTTTTAACTCTCTGTAACCTATCCAATCTCAAATGACGGAAACAACAGGACGACATCGGCATTTTGTCCTCGCGGGCTTCACAGAGACAGAGGCGTATCGCTATCCGGGAGGAGGTGGTGACGGTTCCTCGATTCCCGAACAGGATCGGATTCGCCACGGTGAAGCGTTGCGGGGTCAGATTAACCGGCTTCGAGACGTGGCAGAGAACGCCCGGGCAGTCCAGCGCGAGGCCGGGATGGAAGATGGGCTGGGCCTGCAGGTGGAATTCGAAAGCTTTCCAGGGATTGAATTAGCATTTGAAAGTCTGGCACGCGAGCGATCGGGTATCGAACTGTTGAACGTCCGCCAGGAAGAGAGTCGAAGCCTGGCCACCGTATTCGTGCCTGACGGAAAGCTTGACCATTTTGAAAACCTGATCCGCGATTACCTGGCGGAGAAACGCGATAAAGCCGGTAATCTGCGAGACAATCGGCGCCTGGTTGATACCATACGTCAGATCCGCGCTGCAAGTCTGCGCGCACTTTGGACCGACGATTCCGGGACATACCCGACACCCGGCGAAGGTCCGGTGTGGTGGGAAGTTTGGCTACCCGTGCGTCGCGACCGGCGTGCGACAACAGAGTTCTTTCGTGTGCGAGCCGACGCTCAGGATATGGACGTTGCTCCAGGTGAGTTGAGATTTCCGGAACGCACTGTACTTCTGGCACGTGCTTCGCTTGAACAAATGCAGCATTCCATGGTAACGCTCAACAACATAGCCGAACTGCGCCGCCCAAAGGAAACCGCGGAGTTTTTCGATTCATCTCCTGCCAACGAACAATCCGAGTGGCTTGATGATTTGTTGAGTCGGACTCGATTCGTAACGGGTACCGAACAATGTCCATATGTCTGCTTGCTCGATACGGGAGTCAATCGAGGACACCCTTTGATTGATCCCGCCCTTGCTTCAGACGATCTCCACACTGTAGAGCCTAGCTGGGGTACGGACGATGAGGACGGTCACGGAACCGGAATGGCGGGGTTGGCTCTCGCTGGTAACTTGACCGATCTACTCGCAGGTAATGGGCTATTGGAACTCTCGCATCGCCTCGAATCGGTGAAGTTGCTGCCAAAGGATGATGCGACCGGTACCGATCCCCACCTCCATGGTTATCTTACGGTGGAAGCAGTAGCACGGCCGGAGATTACCGATCCGTCGAGGCTTCGCGTCTTCGGAATGACAATTACAGCAAGGGACAATCGCGATCGAGGGCGTCCTTCCGCCTGGTCTTCTGCGATCGATGCCCTGGCCTCGGACGTCGATGGTTATGGAGCCCATCCACGTTTGCTGATCGTGTCGGCCGGCAATATCGAAAATCTCAATGCATGGTCCAATTATCCTGACTCCAATGAAACGGATGGCGTGCATGACCCGGCGCAAGCGTGGAATGCACTTACTGTCGGTGCATGTACCGATCTAGTACGTATTACGGATGAAGATGCAGGAGGCTATACACCGATTGCTCCGGTAGGCGGACTAAGCCCGTTCAGTACCACTTCGTTGACGTGGGAACGGCATTGGCCACTGAAACCCGATGTCGTTTTTGAAGGTGGAAATGCCGCTAGAGACTCACTTAGTGCAGTTTGGATGCCCAGCCTAAGTCTTCTCACGACTCATCACCTTCCATCGGTGCGGCACTTCACAACGGCTAATGCCACCAGTGCCGCGAATGCCCTTGCCTCCCGATTCGCGGCCCGAGTCATGTCCGTCTATCCCGAATTGTGGCCGGAAACGGTCCGCGCCTTGATCGTCCACTCGGCAGAATGGACAAGCGAAATGAAGCGACAGTTTCTACCTACTACCGGCAATCCATCGAAGAATGATCATCACAATCTATTACGTCGATGTGGATTTGGAGTGCCGGACGTCAACCGGGCGCTTTGGAGCGTCAACAACTCACTGACGATGGTAGTTGAGGAAAGCCTTAGTCCATTCAAGCGGGAAACGGGCAAGCAGCCCACACTTCGTGATATGCATCTCCACAGCTTGCCATGGCCAATCGATGTGCTTGGAAGTCTGGGAGAGACTCGGGTCGAGATGCGGGTCACTCTGTCTTACTTTATCGAGCCCAACCCATCACGTCGCGGTGTCCGTTCGCGATACCGTTATGAATCTCACGGTCTGCGTTTTGACGTGAAGCGACCAACAGAGTCCACTGATGAGTTTCGCAGGCGGATCAACTTGGCAGCTCGAGACGAGGATGAAGGTATCCAACGCAATAGTGGCAACGATCCGGCCTGGCTGATTGGAACACAGGCTCGTCACCGAGGTTCGTTGCACGGTGACATCTGGCAAGGTACTGCGGCGGATCTAGCAAGCAGGGAAGTTATCGGTGTTTATCCTACTTCAGGGTGGTGGAAGACCCGTCCGGCGTTGGAACGTTACGATCAGTCTGCCAGATATGCTTTGGTCGTCAGTATAAAGGCACCGGAAGTTGATGTGGATCTGTATACAGAGGTCGCGAACGTCGTCGCTTCAGAAGTCGAGATCGAGGCCTGAGTTGTAGCTTCCGTTTGTCCTCTCAGACATTTCATAAGCCAACCATCTCCGAAACTAAGAACCTACCTAAATCCAACCATTCTGCAGCAACATGCAGTCCTGACGACCTCCAATAACCACCTATCGGTTTTGACCACAATACCAAGTTCTCTGATAATGATGTATTTGATATGGTGATGCAGTACGAAGAAAAAGGTCCGGCCGATGAAGAGAAAGTGGATATGGTGGGCAGGCGGCGCAGTACTGGCAGTACTTGTGCTTGCCTACACCGTCTTGTTCTGGTCCGATCCGGCGCGGCGCACGACCGAGCCGGAATTCACGGGATTGAGCCGAACCGTTTCCGGGAATATGCTATTCTCGCAAAACGATCCACCGGTGCAAATGACATTCGACGAGCAGTTCGAGTACATCGGGGGACATAAGTTCATTCTTTACGGCACAGCCGACGTCGAGCAACATTTCTATGTCGAAGAGCATCCGGACGGAACGCTGAAGAGCTTTGTCTGGATCCAGTTCGAAGGCTTCCTGCCCGACAACGACTACACCTACGACTATTCCGGGTCTCCGTTGCGGTTGCAGATCGGGGAATTTGACTTCTATACCGACACCGCAGCCGGTACATCAAATCGATTAATGCGACTCGGTTGGCCGGGTACCGACGGCTATCTCGCCCGCAAGTTCGCGGCCGACAAAGGCTATACCATGCCGGACGACTACGCCTACGCGCGGCTCGTCCACATTCCGGACGACGCCAGCCGCAAGGAACTGCTCATCATCTTCATGGAAGATCTGGCGCCAACGGGCTGGACCGGCGAGTCACTGCGCGAGGGTGGGGAAAACGAAGAACGCTGGCCCGAGGTCGAGGCCGCTCATCTTGACCGGATCCAGCGGGTGATGTCGCTGACGCGGCCCGGGTAATGCTGAAGTGTACAAGTGCTGCATTCTAAGCTTTTGCTTTGAGTAATAAAGTCAACGTCTGAAGGCGGTCAATAAGGCGGTATATACAGTATTGATTCAGGAAGGAGCCAGACTTTGCGTTCACTGAGTCTTCAGGGCTTGCCTGACAAGAGAAGGCAGAAGGTCCTCGTGCCGGATTGGCCGGACCCGGAAGGGCCATCGGGCAACGAAGTAAAGACCAGAACGATGTACACGGGCGTGACGAACGGAACGGAACGCAATCAGCTGACGGGCGGCAATTACGCCCCCGCCGACAGCGAACTGCCCACCGGGGGCAACGGCTACCAGAACGTGGGGAAAGTCATCGAGGTCGGGCCGGACGTCCGCGAACTGAAGATCGGCGACGTGCTGTATATGAGCGCGGTCCACGCCGAGTATGCCGTGATGCCGGAAGACGGCCTGCTCGTGAGGCTGCCCGATTCGATGGATCTTACAGAGGCCGCCCTGCTGGGCATAAGCAGTGTTGCGATGCGTACCTGCCGCAACGCGGAATTCAGCGTGGGCGAGCGCGTGTTGATCGTAGGCGCGGGTATCCTCGGGCAAGTCGCCATGCAGGTCGCCGCCAGCATGGGCGCGCGCGCTACGATCTGCGACATCGATGGAGGGCGGCTGGCGATCGCGAGGGAGATCGGCGCGGCGGAATCCGTGCTGGATGTTTCGGGGGAGCAATGGACGCAGAAAGTCGGTGAGGTCTCATTTGACGTCGTGATCGATTTTGCCGGCGTTCCGGGAATGGAAGACCAGCTGATCTCCGCGTTGCGTCCTCGAGGCAGGATACTATTCATCGCCGGCCGGGACAAAGTGACCTATACCTTCAATCTGGGACAGGGTCTTGAGGTCCGGATCAGGCAGAACAGTCATTTCGATCGAGACGACTTACACAATACGTGCCGCCTGGTCGCCAGGGGGTCGATAAAGATCGGACCGCTGATCCGCGATGTCGTCCCGGTCAGCGAAGCCAAAAGGATCTACGACACCTTGCGGGATGCCCCTGATCAACTGATGGGGACGGTGTTTGCCTGGTAGGTGCTCGTTCATATTCCGGACGACATGAGCCGTAAGGTACTGTTGATTGTTTCTATGGAGGATCTGGCGCTAACGGGTTGGACCGGCGAGGCACTGTGCGAAGGTGGGAAGCACGAAGGGCGTTGGCCAGAGGTCGAAGTCGGTCGCCTAGACAGGACTAAGCAGTAGATGTTGTTGTCGCGGGCCGGGTAATGCTAAGATGGAGGTTCCAGCACCACGCGCCACTTATCCAGATCACTGCTTTCAAGTTGCTCTTCGTCCATCCTGCCTGCCAGGTACTCAAGTAGATCTTCCTGCCTCGGCTGACCGAAGACCAGGCGGTAAACCGCAAGCATCTTCTTAAGGCGGTGAAATCGCGCCTCGTCCTTGCTATACGCGAGAACCGGGACACGTCGCTCGATTCTCGCGCCCCCCTCGACTTCATAAAGCCAATATGGAATCAAATCGTCCGCTTCAGGTTGCCGATCCGATCTGGCCGATTCAAACATGAACTGCCATGGATCGCCCTTTCGATTCCACTTATTCCTCAGCTCGTTCAGACCATAGGATAGCGCAATGTTCTTCCTGACCGCGTGTCCTTTGTAACGGTGAATCCGGCCTTCCCGCTGTTCCAGATCCACCGGGTTACTGGGCAGATTCCAGTGGATCACCGAATGACACCATGTGTGAAAATCCAGACCCTCCTGTCCGATTGATGTCGACGCAAGGACGAACGGCCTGAATGGAGAGTTAAACGCGTCCCTGACCATGTCCGCCCGGGCGAAGGTTTCTCCTCTTTCGTCTTTCAATTCGGCAAAACGCAGGGCGAAACGACAGCGCGTGCTGTAAGGTTCAAGCTCAATCTTTCTTTCTTCCGGATTTACACGCACTTCATCCAAATGCAACTGCGAGGTTCTGATAGATAACGAAGATCCGATGGCATCACCTATAGCAATTACCCGCTCGCTCGCTGATTCGTCGATGACACCTAGCGATTCGACGAGACAATGACCTTGTTCATCGAGCAGGGATTGGATATTGCCTTCGAAGCAATGCTGTAATGCGAGTTGCCAGTAAGGAGAATCAGTTTGGTCTCCTCGAAGGAGTGCGATGCTTGTTGGAAGATTGAACAGGGTTCTGAATCCCTCTGATATACTTGCCGCCCCGTGAAGAAGCGCTTCCGTGTCCCATTCGAGGGTTGGAGCCTGTCTCCTTAATGCCCGTAGAGCGCATACCCCAGGTGCCGACACGGCCACCTTGCTGATTATCTTGACGAGGTTGGCGGGTGGGCGTCCCAGTGGTGGTTCGAAATCCTTGTTCATCGCCTTCGCGAAAAGCTCCAGGTGCTCCGCGAATCGGTCGCCTCTTTCTGCGTGTCCTTCTATCGATATAGTGCGCCAGCCGTTGGTCTCATCGACCAGCCAGTTCAACACGTTCGGAAACCGATTCCCATCAAGAAGCGCCGGAGCGGCCCAATACCATCGTTGGTCTTCCGGTCCGGTATCCGGGGTCCCTTCGGTTAATGTGTCCAGGTGCGGCTTCAGTATTTTCTCGGTTTTCTCGATTAATACGTCGGATGGAATAGGGCCTTTTTCACCATGGATCATAGAGAGGAGCAAAGGATCTACCAGGTCGGCCAGAGTGGGACTTGGGTACAGCAGTATCAGAACTGACATCCCGGCCAATCGTCCGTCCGCGTTACGTGCGTATCGCAGTAATGGACGCAACTCTTCATAGAGCTTGTCATGATAAAACTTTTTGGGTAACTCGGAGAGCATCTTCCGCTCCGCCTCGTAGGAGCAGAGCGTTGCAATGGCATCCGGCACAACGTTCCACGCGGAAAAGGTCAGGTACTTTGTGACCTCTTTGACATCGGCATAGGGTCCTTCGGGTGTGCTGTATGGCATGGACGGTGGGATCCAGAGGATTTTCCACAGTCCCTGGTCAATCGTGAGAGAGAAAAGTCGCCTCATTCTCGGGTTCGACGGTGATACCTTGTTATATGATTGAATATCGTCTTTTCGCAGCAGGCGATTGGTGTTCGCGTTCAATGCGGAAATGAGTTCATCGCCTGGATCCAGACACTGCTCCTCCAGCTTGTGCCGGAATTCATAGCGCCTGAGAAAGTTGATGAGATATGGACTTGATTTCCAATACTCGATGATGTCGCGTGCTCCTATGACTGAAGCGATTTTGTCGGACAGGACCGCCTCGTGCAAATCATCGGGGCGCAATGCCGGCTTATCACGGGATTCAGAGAGCATTGCATCCAGGGAATGAGTTTTCCCCACCCTTTCGGTTCGACACATTACTCGCAAGAGTCTTGATTGAAGGTCATCTCGCGCATTTGATATCGCAGAATCGTTGACGGATCCAATCTGAAACAAAGATTGCCTGAAAGCCTGGATTTCCCCTTTGATAACGTCCAAGATCGATTCGGAATCATTGAACAGAAATCCCAATGTTTTCAAAAAGTCCGGGTAATGATCGTCATCCTGTTCGTGATCAAGTGATAACATTTTATAGGGTGTGGCTGACAATAGTAGAACCTTTACCCGAGGGTACCCAAACAACTTCTGAGCAAGTCGAGATTCCGGGTTGTTTTTGTCGAGTAGGTTCTTGAACCGCTGAAACTCATCCAGGATGATTAGATCAGGTTCCAGCACATCGATACTGATCTCGGCGAGACGGTATCGTAATTCGGCGACAAGTTTTAACCTTTCCGGGTTGTTCCACAATACACGTCTTCTCGATTTCGAACAAAACTCAGCGATTCGCCGTAGGAACTCCGAATCATTGATGACGCTATGCTCAAACTTCTTGGCTAACTCTTCATCAGGTTGTATGCGTTCTTTTATCCGCCGGCTCCAACTGTCGTCGCGCACTCGGCATTGAAGCAAACGTCTAAACCCGGCAGGACTGACACCTGACTTTTTAAGCTTTCCTTTCAGTAATTGATGTATCAGTGCTCGCTCTTCGACTCTACCTTCTCGTGATTTAAGATCGAAACTTGTGCCCGGCGTGAGGCTTACGTAATTCTCTGGATTCTTCCGTATGCCTTTTATACGTAAAGGCAGTAGTGAAAGTCGTGTGGGCTGTATAAACTCCTGGAAACCACTGACATTTAAACGATGTACGTTCTGTGACGCTATACTGGTATTGGAACAGATGTATATGATGTCGATTCGATCTTCTATCTGCTTAAGGTGCTCGATTGTTTGAGCGATAATACCCCGCGCTACAAGCGTCTTTCCCAGACCGACCTCATCAGCTACGAGAAAACGATCGGTGGTGTCTGTATCCAGATAGAATCGTCGGGATACGTATTCGGCAGTGCGACGTTGGAAATCCTTTAATCTGGCAAGGACACGTTCGGTGTCTTTCGACCACGTTGTCACTTATCAGCTTCCTCCATAGCGGTTTCGAACACCTTCCACATCTTGGTAAATTGCTCCGGGATGATCTGATTGTGTGCATCATCACGGAGTAAACGCTCAACAACTTCAGCGATGTCCTTGAGCTTGTCGGGATCTCGGCTGAACGCCCTTGCCAGTTCCTCGAGGATGGGTACTTCGCCTGTAAAGCCTTCTGCCCAGGGGCTGGTACCATTCCCGAAAAGGAAAAGACCACCTTTATTGAGGACCTCACCTGTGTATTCCCCAAGAATTAGAAGGATGTACCTCAGAAATCCTTCCCGGTTCTTTAAGACAAGCCTGAAGATGGCATTGTCCCGATTCTCCGGCAGTCCCTCCACGGGCAGGTTCAGAACCATCCTTAAGGACAACTTCTTGATATCAGATACGAATTCGAAGGCAATAAGTCCGGTCACCGATTCGGTGGCAAAGTTACCAATCTCGGCATCCCCGAAATGTGTCAGGCCAAACACGTCCGAGCCTAGGTCCTCCGATACCGTAATGGGCCACGCTTTGAAACTGGAGATACCCGAAAGAGACAAAGGCTCGGTAGCGATAAGTGAGAGTTTCCAGGTCTCACCATCGGCCTCACATCTGAGTTTAAGTCCCGCTTTTGTAAGTGATCTTCTTGCATTTTCAAGAGCCTGCTGGGCCGTGAATACCTCTTCGTCAATATCTGGTACTTCATCCGGTTGCACGTATTCGTTCAAAATGTTGTTCAGGCCGTTCTCACCTAGCAACGTATCGATCCCGCCTACCTGACTCGTTTTTCCGGACATTTCGACCAAAATCTCGGTGTTGCTGCGATGCAGAAGCGCGGCGGATGTCGCATTGGCTGAACCAGTATAGAGTGTTGTCCACCAGCCCTTCTCAGTCACATACGCCTTAGCGTGCAGCCCAACCGTGTCGAGCTTTTCTGGTTCCTCTCCATCTTCCGTCTCTGCCGCTTCGTCAAGCGTAAACCATTTGCCCGTCAATTGAAGAGTTTCTGAACTTAGTTTCTCCAATTCGTCTGGCCTGGATACGACAGCGACCAGCTTCGCCGTCCGGTCGCTTAGCCAGGACAGCGCGCCATCGGTAATGAATGGAGAGATTACTGCCATCCGGTCTGACTGCGAAGGGTACCAAGGCGTTTTTCTGGTACCCAAGACGTGAAACGAAACACGCTCATATCCCTGTGGTAACTCCCATTTCGTCTTTCTTATTTCCTCCGCAAGCCGGGTTATCTGATCTATTCTCTCTGATCCCACCGGTTGCGTGCTATACGACGGTAGCGCGCTGAGAAACTCTCCCAACGGCCGATTGGCAGCAAAGAATCGTCGTCCAGGTCGTCCCTCCAATTGCAGCGAGATGTCCCATGATCGGTCATACGTGATGTTGCGGGACATAACGAGCAGCCGGATCAAAGGCGATTCATCCGTATCCGGTTGAACGAAGCGCAGTACCCAGATCTTGGGGTGAAACTCCCCTCCTCGCGGTGCCCTGGTCGGTAGAACCATGGATTCCAACAGACCAAAAAGGACATTGCCACCCGAGGGCGGCAATATGTGCGCATGGTCAACGAATATACTGAATCGATTGGATAGCCGGCGCAGCGATTCGAGGAGCTTTATCGGGTCTATGTCAGTCGAAGATGAACGTTCTGCGAGTGCGATATGTGCGGGAAGTGAAAGAACCGTGGCAGGATCCAGGCTGTATGTTGTCGCTATGGCCTGGTCAAACACATAACCCGGAGGTGACGTTACAGCTTCGGTGTAGAGGCTACGGGCATCTGGATTAAGCATGATTGTTTTCGGCCAATCCATCGTGTAGGTCCGCGAGCAGCGTTCTTACATTTGGCCACCGGTAGGTCATTCGGCTGACGCCCGCGTAACCTGTCCACTGGTCCCTCGCTCTTGGATTCGTGAAACGAGATCGAACTCCTTTGAGGAACCGTTCACGGGTCTTGATAAGCGTTCTACATTCGGTATCATCACCAACATCACCGCACGTTGCCACTACACGCTGATTCCAGTCAGAGACGAAGCCCTTTGTCCTCTTTGTGATCTTGTGTCCCCTTCCGGCGGTCAGTGCCCACAAGTCTACAAGGGATAGATTACTCGCAGGAGCGCTTTGAAGTCGTTCTTGCCATTCATCCAGGTTTTTTCGGTGTTCGTCTATTAGAACGTCGCGCCCCGCAAGCTCCGCCAGCATAAGGTTATATAGAAACGCGGCACCTTGCATGAGTGTTGAGAAAAACTCGGCGTATCCAACAAGCTTACTTTGTTCCGGAGGAAATAGGTGTAAATCCGGATGTTCCCAGATGTAATCGCAATGAACGGGTTGGTGATTGAGTGCCAGATGAGCCAGCAGGCTGCCCTTTTGAGATTGTACCAACCGATCCTGCAGAAACTTCGCTTCTTCGGGTTCCAGTTCAAAACCGATATCTTGAGGAAAACCAGCAGGTGGGTCGGGCAGGCGAGAATGCCAGGTCTGGGTCTCGCTTTCCGGAATGTCATCCTTCTCTATACGGTGACGAGAGACATCGCGAGCATTGTATACCTGATCTATGTATCTATGATATTGATACTGAGAACACTTGATTTTCCGGATCCCCCAGGCTTCAAGGCCGTACCAGTAGACCGAGCTGGGTAATCGTTGCAACGCTTTGCTGGCAATCCTTCCGAAAACGCCGTCATGGTCTGAATTTGCTAAAAGCGGATCGATGAGTTCCAATTCCGATTGGCGTGCCTTTGCGGCGAATTCCGGCGGACCTATGCACTTGTCTTCAAGAGCCTTGTAAACCCAGGGAATAAAGAGCATATACCTTATGCGGGTTTGAAGCGTACTTGTACCGGGGAACAGCGCGTCCGAGAAGGAATCCCTGACCGCACCTAACCCGAGTTCGTCTCGGCTTTCTCTTTCTTGGAAAAGCGCAAGTACGCGCATTGCCTGTTCACGAGCTGCAGGATCGTGATCAATCCACGTTAAAGTTGAAGGCAAGGCCGGGATTCCTCGTGCTGGAATTGGTCTTTGAAATTTTCGTTTTTGGCAGAATTTCGTATAGATACCTGCTACATGCGACGTAAGTCAGCGAATGAAGCAAAAATGACAAGACCCTATGAGGAACAAACCATAGGGTCTAAGCCAAACTCGAATCTTACGTAATCGTGCGGAGGAGGCTAGGACTCCTCGGGTTTCTTTAATCATCCGAGTACCGCCCTGTACCGGATTGTAACAAAACCCCTACCCCATAGGCGTATCGGGTGATTTTTCCTGTTGCGCTTGTACCGTATTGTAACGTATAATACCGTACATGATGTTATAACAAATGGTTATGGGTTCGAATCCTTGACCGGGAGTCGTACCCCAAAATGGGGACTCGCTATGAGAAAATTAAACGCCCGAGAATGTAGGTCAACGACAAAACCCGGTTTCTACCGGGTCGACGATACGTTGTACCTGTACGTGAAACCCTCTGGCCGTAAGTCATGGGTTCAACGGGTCGTCATCGACGGCCGGCGTCACAACCTCGGTCTCGGGTCGTTTCCGGTTGTCTCTCTCGACAAGGCGAAACGCCGGGCGTTCGAAAACCGCGTCAAGATATCAGACGGGGTCAACCCGTTGCGAGGGTCGGTCCCGACGTTCCGAGAGGCGGCCGAAAAGGTACACGTCGCTCTCGCTCCGTCGTTCCGGTCCGAACAACATACCCGCGATTGGATGAGGATACTAAAGAAACACGCGTACCCGGCAATCGAGAACGTTCCGGTCGACCGTATCAAACAACAACATGTCATGGACCTACTCAAACCGATATGGACCACGAAAACAGAAACCGCCCGGCGGGTCCGTCAACGAATCAAAACCGTCCTTGACCATTGCAGGGTCGACGGTCACGTCCGAGAGAACGTCGCGGACGACCGTCTCAATCCCGCCCTACCTTCCATGCCGAAGGTCAAAGAGAATTTCCGGGCGCTCGATTTCCGGGAAATGCCCGACGCCGTGAATCGTATACGGTCGGTGTCCTCGTTACCGGCCCGACTGTGTATGTTGTTCGCGGTATACACGGCCGCGCGTTCGAACGAGGTGAGGGAGGCGACCTGGGACGAGATAGACGAGGCGTCGTCGACATGGGAGATTCCGGGCGAGAGAATGAAAAACGGGAAACCCCACCGCGTACCCCTCTCGAAGTCCGCCCTCGAAGTCCTCAAGGACGCCAGACCGCTCCGCAACGACTCGAATCTCATTTTCCCCTCGCTGATGAAACCCCGCCATCCTATGTCGAGCAGGGCGTTGGTTAAGAACCTTGAGGAATTGGGCCTTGCCGATAAGACGACCGTACACGGTTTCCGTACATCATTCCGCACGTGGGCGAGCGAGCGTACCGATATTCCCCGCGAGGTTTGCGAAATGGCCCTCGCTCATACGGTCGGTAACGCGGTCGAACAAGCGTACTCCCGGTCGGACCTGCTCGAGAAACGCACGTCACTTATGGTTCAATGGGACGAGTTCTTGAGGAATGTTTGAAATCAGGAAGGAAAAGAGTTGACAATCAGCGCCTTAAAACATAGGGTGTAGGAATGAAAAGAGGGATGGCACGACCGGGACGCCGATCGTATAACCATCCCGAAATAGCGGGAACGATGCTTGGGAGGGTAAGACGTTGCCCCTTGAAGGCCAGGCTTAATAACCTGTGTCTTGCCGCGTCGTTCCCGCGATACCTACCTTAACACTAATCCCCACTAACAGACGTTGTCAACAAAAGATACGTATTTTGTGTATCTTTTGTATATCTTTTTCACTTTTTTTGTGTTTTTATTGAGTTTTTCCAAACTCAACGCGCCTTTATGACAGACCCACAACCCGTTTCGCGTCCTCTAAAGAAACCCCCGCGCTGACTAACTCCGACAACGCTTTCGACTGATCGTTGACGCTCGGGATCTTCGCCGGCGCCAGGTCGATCTTAACGTCGACCTCGAGGTCCTCCGACAATTGCTCGGCAATTCCGTTGCATAGCGGTTGTAAGTGTCCGTCTATCCATTCGCTAAGGGCGGTCTTGTACGCCATACCCGGCGTCGCGTCACCTCGAAGGACTGGCGGGATACCGACGCAGTCGTAAACTTCGTCGACAAGATCGCCCCGCATGACCGTTGCCCATTGCGACGGTTCGAATGTCGCGTCGACCTTCGGGACGGGGATAGGACCCCCGCGACTGTTGAGGTTTCTTACGACCCGTTGTCCGGGTTTCCCGAAAGTGTCGTTTGACACCTCGGAGTCGCCTTTGACGACGGGTTCGGCCGAGGGTTGTCCGCTCTTGTACGGTCTCGCGCTCGCGTATTCAGGCCCCGGCATGGTGAAAAGACGTTGAGACGGCCAAGACCCTTGAATCCTCAATTGACGTTCGAGAATCCGAACCAACTCGCAACCCGCGAACGGAGAAACGCCGTGCCACGGACTCGTTGAAAGTTCCCCGATTCGGACGTGTAACACCCCGTCGGCCGATACGTTCCGGGTCGTCTGACCGTCCGGCATGGATATTTCCAACTTGTACCGGACCTTGTTCTTTCCCCGTATCTCATACGACGCAGCCCGGCGTAGATTGATCGTCGGCATTTCCGACGTGTCGATCTCGTAAACCGCGTTGCCGTACAAAAGCAGGTCTTGGACAAGCAACTGGATGAACCGCGAGCGCTGAAGGATGGCCAAGTATTCGGCCGCGTCCCCGGTCACGGTCACCTTGCCGCGACTGATCGTATACGCAGTCATCCTCGTAGCCGAATCAATCGCCGGAACGGACACCGTACCGTCGAAAGACCCGGCGTTCGACACGAGGTAATAACCGCCCCCGCGAAACCATGCTAATGCACCGTTAATCCAAGTGGAGATTGCGCCCACAAGTTAACCTCGCTTTCACTTCCCTTTGTCGGCCTCGGGGTGACCATGAATCCAAGCAGTTTAACGGCCGAGTACGTTCGGACAAGCGCGGTCCCGTCACCGGGGTTTTCCGGTATGTCCTCATATTCTCCGCTATCAGCCTTGATGACGGGTTGAAGGGCAAGGGCAAGGCCTGCGTCGCGTTTGGCGAGCAGGTCGCGCCATGCGGCCGTATCCGCGACGCTCGAAGCGGTGACGTTGAGCGTTTCGTCATCATCCTCGAGGAACAGTGTCCCGGACCTCTTGCTTGCCACCGCGTCGTTGGGATTCCGGGACGTCAATAGCCCGACCTCGTGTCCGGGGTCCTGTATCGACTGCCGGAACGCCCCCGGTCGGAACTTTCGTTTGCGGACGACCGCCCGGCCCGGTTCGTCGGAAATGGTTTCGTCCTGGTTGTACTTGTAGGACCCTTCAAACGCCCCGTCCTGATAGTCGGAAAACTCGCGCAACACGGCGGCCGACCCTGTAAAACCCGGACGGTCGACAAGGGCAATCCCCGTAACGTCCGCCCCGGTTATGACGCGGGTCCGTTCCGCGTCGTCGATCTTGTAGTCCCTGATCGACAACTCGAGGGACCACGCCCTCAAGATACGCTTTTCGAGCATTTGGAGCGCGTCGGCCGCGTCCCGCGTCAAGGGTTCGGCAAACTCGGCGCGGACCCGGAGGCGGTCCGGTCCATCCTGAAAGGACAACCCGCCCCCGTTCGTCCGCCCCAATAGACGTTTACGGTCATGCTGGATGTTCAAGGTCGCGTCGTCGATTTTGAGCGAACCGGGACGGATTGTGTCGTAGTATACCCCGCCCCCTGTTCGCCTTGCGGCCTTGTCGCCGTAGCGGACGGCGGTTCCCTCGACCGCGCGTCCGCCTTTGGCGTATTCAACGTCGAAATAAAGGTGTTCGGACATTACAACACCTCTTAAGTGGTCGTCACTCGCCGGACCGCCCAGTTCTGATGACGGACAAGTGCAAAATCGTGAAACCCGGAAATGTAGAAAGACGTGTACCCCTGCGTCTTGTTCGTCCCGTAGGGGTCGACCAGAATCATTCCGTCATTCCATACTGCGTGAATCGCCGCGCCCATACTGCCGCGCGCCTTGCAGTAGAGGGCGTAAAACTGACTACCGGTGACCGCCCCGATATGGTCCGACGCCCGGACCATGACGTTCATTTGATTCTTGATGAAACTGTACAACTGAACGGAGTCGGTCGTCCCGAGTTCCCGGACCACCTTCCACAACCACCGCAAGACTTCGGGAGCGACAAGGACTTTCACGTCGTCCGTGTCTCCGGCGTACCGGCCGTCGATCTGCGCGGTGATCGCCTCGACGAATTGAGCGGCCGTCGATTCGGTCGCCTGTGCGCCGTCGGAGGTTCCGTCCAACTTGAGTTTACTGATGTCGGTATCGTTCAGAAACCCGTTGATCTCGCCGGAAACGCCGTTGACGATCTCGGAGTCCATACTCTCGGAGAGGGCGTCTCTAAGGTCGCGCCGGAGCGCAGCCTCGTACTCATCCCCGAGCCGGTACAAATCCCGGTTCGAGACCTGATAACCCGACCGGATCGAACGCGGTTCGAGGACGGACGCGTCGGCGTTCAAGGTTTCCTCATCCTTCGCGGTTCCGACGGCCGTCGTCGCGGGACTCGCGCCGGACGAAATGACGGGGTAAGTCGCTTCACCCTTCGGAACCATACGGCGGGTCACCCCAAGATACTCGGACGCTTTGTCGAGGAAGACGCGGGCAAGCCACGCGTTGCCGCGCCGGATCGTGTCGATTGTGAGCGACGTTGCCGCGTATTCCTCGTCCTTGCCGCCCGGAGGGTCGAGCATATAGAGCGGGAACGAAACGCCGATCTTGCCGTCGACGTGTTTTATCGAAGTGTCGACGCCCAGCGCCTCGCTGAACTCTTTGGTTGCGCCGTCAAGCGGCGTCTGATCGACGGCCGCCGTGAAGTAGTCGGCCGCGTTGACCTCGGGGACGATCTTCTCGTGAAACTCGCGGGACTCGGCGTCGAGATGTCCGTCCGGTTCCTCTTTGGCCGCCGCCGCCGATTCCTCGTCCTCGGCGATAATCGCCGCTTGGTATCGGGCCTCGAGATCCGCGTAGGACTCCGTAAGGGTCTTCATTTCCCCCTTTTCCTCGTCGGTCGCGTCGTCCTTCGCGGACAGGACCGCAAGACGTTCCCGCGCCTTGCTCATTTCGATCTTGATGTTGTCTGACCTTTTCAACTTGTACCCCCTGCAAATTTGCGCCATTCGGCGCGTTCCTTGAACCCGGTTTTATCGGGACTGTTGGTTTCCTGACTGTGACAGTAACGGCAAAGGGTTTCCAACCCGCTGACCGAAGGGAAACACGCCTCTATGTCCTTGCTTATTCGCTCGTCCATCGTAAGCGGTTTCCTGTGGTGGACGTGTAAATCCTGCCATGATTCGCACCGTTCACAGACAGGAGAAAGGGCAAGTTTCCGGTCGCGTAATTGTTTCCATCGTTCCGTGTTGTACGGCCACCTCGAAGGGTCACCAGGCATACTCCGGTACATCCTCAACATAAACGTGATCCGTAACCGGCGTCGTGTATCGTCTGTTGACCTCGGCAACGGCAATCACAGCCGCCGCCGCGCAATCGTCGACGCCCCGGCCCCCGCGCTCGGTTAGTTTTGCCATCTTCTCGTTGCCGGACGCGTCGGAAATGGTCCTCGCCACCGAAAAGGACGCCCGTAGCAATAACGACCGTCTGAAACGTAGCGATTTAGACGCTACCATACGGCGAAAACCCCGCAGGTCCTCGGACCCGTCCCCCCAACCGAAACGGCGGTAAATGAGCGTCTCGTCGTCCTCGATATACCCGTGAGATTCCAAGACGTGGCGGGATTCGCTGATACGGAAATAGTCCGTTACGACACAAGCGGGACGTCCCCAACGCGCCATTGCCTCGGTTATCACCTGGTCGACGTCGACCGTAGGTCCCGAGACCTGTATCAAATCGTCGACGGCTATCATGGCCGCATAATTCTGGTCGTCGCGTTTGGACCGTTCCTTGACCTTGACCGTTTCCGGCCATACCGCGAAAGCGTCGACGTGGTGGCGCCCGTCCGGGTCCGCGTCGAGGGACACGGCGGCAACTCCGTTTTGAGCGTGACCGCCTGCAAGGTCAAGCCCGAGTACGTAGTCTCCCACGTCTACGGTCTCATCTTCCAACCCGGCGTATTGATGGGCGGTAAGAACCACGTCGCGGGTATCCCCCTCCGGCGTCCCTTGATTGAGCCGGTAAGCACGGAACGCGGGGATTTTCGCGGGGTCCTCTTTGGCGATTCGTCGATCGCGTTCGATAGCGGCCCGAAGCGCGGGAAAATGGTCAAGGGCGGGATTTGCCGTCCTGATCGCCGAATCCTTGTCCCACCCCTTACCAGCTCGGGACCGGAACTCAAGGGCATAGTCGGCCGCGCCGTCCAGTAACTTGGACAACGGATTGTCCTTGTCGTCGGGACGGGTCGAAATGGCAATGAGACGACAACCCGGCGTCTTCCCGAGCGTCGATTCAAGGGCCGTCCACATTCTATCCCGTTGACTTCGCGGCCATTGCGCCACCTCGTCGGCAAGCAACAGTTTCCCGCCCATAACGCCGTGGGCTGATCCGGGACTAAAAGACAGGACCCGTAATTCCGCCCCGGATTCCTTGCAACGTATCCTCAACCGGTTCGAATCCCATATTGACCACCGTTCGCGATTGTCCTTGTCCGGCAATTGATCGACAACGGCCTTGTGGATGATCGCGCCTTGTTCGAAGGAAGACGCGGCAACGATAACGACCGCGTTTCGATGATGAAGGGGACCCGTAGGGAGTAGGACCGAATCGGCAAGCCACCCGACAAGCGTCGACTTGCCGTTCCCCCGGGCAATGGACAACGCCGCGGTTTGAATCCCCGGTCGGAACGTCCCCCGGATAAACCGTTCTTGATACGGAAGGACCTCGACCTTTTCCCCGAGGTGATCCCCGGACGTGATCGAAAGCACCCGTATGAACTCGAGCAGGTTGTCCGGGAGGTTGCGTTCGTTGTCTTTGGATAGATTCATGGTCGTACACACAGGCAGATAACCCCCCAACGCTCTCCCGCCCTCAGGGGCCGGCGCAGTGCGAGGACCCACCCCACTCTCTATACGGTTAGCGTTGGCAGATGTTTCCCTTACACTTGTTACACCGGTTAGCCGTGTTAGTTATGGCGATTCCGCAGTCCGAACACTTCCGACCTTTTTTGTAAGCCCATTGACGCTCGCGGTCCCTACGCCTCTTTGCCGAGCATGACGTACAGACCTCGCGGACGCTGTACTTCGTTTTCTTGTACCGGATACCACAGTCGGAACAAATATCGAAACGGTAGTAGTTGACCTCGACCTCCGGGCAACAAAAAAGGCGGACAGACGACACTCCGGGATTATCCGGACCGCCATCAAATCCGCCTCTACTTCTATACTCCGTGATTTTGAACTACAAAACGTAAGTTAAGCGCTGTTTCCTGCTAGGTCAAGGGTTAATACACTGACGTCGCCACGTTAGCCTGTTGGTATGGTGCTACTGAATACTCACCCGTTTCAACTATGATCTCATCGTGGTTTTCGAGCTGGATACGGTAAGCACTCGTCCCGTCGTTCATCCTCGTAATTGCCGCAACCGGTGACCCACCGCCCGGCATGGGTTGTCCTACCTGGACCGTGACACCGGCCCCGTCACTTAGGAAAACCAATAACTTAATCATCGTTCCGCCTTTCTTGTTACGGTTTGTTATCCAGGTTTCTCTCTACCACCTGCCGCAAATCTTCGACAGACTTACGTATCTCTCGAAGTTCCTGAATTATCAAATCAACGGCATCGTCAAATTGCATGGACATGACATGACCCGTTTTTCTCATGGCGTCTATGCCTTTTTCGAGCTCTTCATTGCTCATCATCGATCCGCCTCCAATTACGGTTTATGGTCTACGTAGGGCGACCGGTTGTCTGTCCACACTAACGTATCACCGGTCAACGTCAATTCGTTGATGACTTCCAGTATTTCCGGTTCGCAATATCGACCGCAAAAAACAACGCTGTCAGTAAATTTACCCTGCCGGATCGGTCCATTACGGAAGTACCGTTCGTTTAACGTCTCGCGCCTTTCGCTCATCGTTCCGCCTTTCTTGTGGATTGGTTACAAAGTGAATTGAAGTGCCCAATCGAGAATATAAAGGACGCGTCGTCTGAATTCACGGTATTTCATGGTTCGTCCCCTACAACGCCCCGAGGTGACTCAAGGCGTCGTCCGAGAGTCGTATTTCGTCTTTCCCCGTTTCGTGAGAAACCGGTCTTTCTCCGCACGCGTACGCGGGCGTAAGGCTGTTTTTCTCTGGCAAAATACTACAACCCTCTTTCTGGGTCTGGGTGCAACCTGTGTCCGCTCTCGGGTGCAACCTGTGTCCGCTTTCTGTGTAACCTGTATCCGGTTGTTGTGTGTAACCTGTATCCGCTTTTTCCAGTGTAACCTGTATCCGCTTTTTCATGTTGTACCATTGACGGAGTTTCACTCCCCACCACCTCGCGGCCACTGCTGGATACTTCGCTTTCGTGTTCTTTATTGCGGACTCTCTCGGGGTCAATCCGAACACGAGGTCGACGACGCTGAACGACTGTGACTTTTCGTTCTCGACGATACAAACGCCCTCTGGGGTGAGACGGTACTCGGATCGCCCTGTTTTCTCGAGCAGGGGCTTGAAACGCACCGTCTCGGTACACAGACGTTTCAACGCCGTTCGTATCGACTCGGAGTCCGTCTCGTAGTTCCGGGCGAGGTCCCTCGGCGACAGTCGGAAAGGTTCATCAAGAGACGCGCCGTCCCGATGACGGGCGTAGATGTAGCCGCCTATCGCCCCGGCGTAATCGTTGCGACGACCTCGACCGAACGAGGGGAGGTAATGATACGTCGGAGACCCGGACAACTATCCGACCTCGGCGCGTGGACACCTTTCGATGTACCGTTGAACCTCACTCTCTTTCCACCGTACCGCTCGTAACCCGACCTTGATCGGTTTCGGGAATATCCCCTCCGCCATAAGACGGTATATTGTCGTCCTCGACAAATGGGTCATTTGGAGGACGTCACGGACTGTAACAAACCGGTCGTTACTCATGTCGAACCTCCGGCGGAAAACAAAAAACGGTCCGCCAGTATACCTTTGCCCACAATGGGCGCCTTTCTTTGAGGGTATACCGGCGGACCGCCGCCGGATAACTCGATGTAGGGTTCGGTTAGTCCCTTTCTGTCCTAATCATACCCGTAAAGAACTAGTATGTCAATTTTTTTCGGGTCGTCGTGGATCTCGAAAAACCCCGATAATTGTTCGTTATATTGAATGTTGTAACGACTTTTTCTTGTTATCGTAAGTTCAATAAAAATACCGACTTGCGTCGGTTAATAAACTCCTCGGGTTGGATTCGAACCAACAACCTAGTGGTTAACAGCCACCCGCTCTGCCATTGAGCTACCGAGGATAATGCTGTCCCGCAATGCGAAAATGGCGGTCACAACAGCAACGGAATATAGCGCGCAGAAGCCTTTGTGTCAAGCGGTATGTAAGCTGCTCTACGTCCCACGAATCACAAGCTGTACCCCGATCGCCTACACGCACACATCAGAAACTATACATCATGTTCAGACTGACGCCGACCATCGAAAGCTCGTCGGTCGAAATGCCGTACATGACGTCGAATCCCCGGCCCACGGACGAGGCGTGGCTTCGAAGCTGCGTCCATAATTCCTCGTCGTCGAATTCGCTGAATTTTGACCAGCGGACCTTCGCCCCGATTCCCAGGTTTCCGCTGAGGGCGTAATCCACACCCACGACCGCCTGGTAAGCGGTGAGCAGATCGTTCATCTTGTGGCGGCCGATGGTCGTGGTCCCCGCGAGCCGCGCTTTTCGTTCCGGATGGAGGAAGGTCGAGATTGCGGCCGGGTCGTCATTGCGCTTGAATCGTCCGTAATAGTCGAGTGAAGTGCTGGAAAGCCCCACGCCGACCCCGATGTAGGGCGTGTATGGCGAGTTGGTCTTGAGCTCGTAATACACGTTGGCGAAGACGCTGTGCGCCAGTAAGTCCTCCAAGCCGCCGTCGATGATTTCGAGTTCCTGTTGCTGCTTTTCCTGGGTCACGGCATCCAGGATCTGGCCTTCGCCCTCGCCGCGTGTGTAGGTCGTGGTCCGGTAGAGGTATTCACCCTCGAATCGCAGGCTGTTCCAGGTATATCCCAGGGCCAGCACGCTCTGCACGCCATCGCCCGCTCCGACTTCGTGCGTCCACTCCGCAGGCGGCGGCGGGCTCGCGCATTCTTCCGGAGTCGTCTCGGCGAGCCCCGGATTGGAAAGCTTGTCGCAACGGGTCCCCCAGTCATTGTCCCTGGCATGGACGGTGAGGCCCGGGGCCACCGCGAAACCCAGGTTGGTCCGCAGGTACCAGCCGTTCTGTGACAAGGCCTGCGCCGATGCCGAAGTTGAGGTCTGTGCGGACATCTGTGCGGCGGTCTGTGCCGCCGCCCGTCCGGTGACGGCCACTACGATCAGGCACAGGGTCAAAACCCCGATTCTGTGTGTCATGATGCGGACTCCTTTTGATTCGGGGAGAGGATCCCCGGATGAAGACATGCTCTCCGGTTGAGGAGGCGCTCTTCTGCAGAAGTAGTGCGCTCTGGTTGAAGCGGCGTGCTCCGGTCCGGTCGCGAATTACGCAGTTGTCCCACCGTTACGCCGCGGTCGGCGCATCCAGGCCGCTTCCCGTTTCCTCGACCACGAGATCCACAACGGCCCGCAGGGCTTCCGCTTCCGTGTCCCCTTCGAGGCGGCGCAACCGGTAGTGGTCAATCTGGCGATCCGATCCGGTGCCGTACCGGATGAGGTCGAGAATGTGGCGCAGCTCGTCCTCGCAACCCAGGGCGCGCGCGTCTTCAGACAGTGTTTCGACCAGGGCTTCGGCGTACTCGTCGATATCGAGCCGGCCCGATCCCTCCGTATCCCCCAGGAACGCGACCACGCCGTACCGCTGGGCGAGCCAGCAGTTCTCCTTGATCAGTTCCGTCGGCGGTTCCGTCGGCAGCCGGCCTTCCATGTCCAGGCGAAGCAGATACCGCACGAGACAGGTGTAAAGCGCTACGACGCACATGGCGTCGTCCACGGTTTGGCAGATGTCGCAGATCCGCAGTTCCAGGGTGGGGAAAGCCCGGGAGGGCCGGATGTCCCACCAGAGCTCGCTGCTGTCCTTGATGAACTCCATCCGCTGGTAGTCTTCGACCAGGTTCTCGAATTCCTCCCAGGAGTGCAGCGGCCCGGGCAGTCCCGTGCGCGGCATGCTGCCGAAGAGGGTCAGGCGATAGGATTTGAACCCGGTCTCCCGCCCGCTGCTGAAGGGCGAGGATGCCGAGAGCGCGTGAAGCAGGGGCAGGTAGCGGCGCATGGCCGTCATCACCCGGACGCGGCTGCCGCCGTCGCCGAAACCCGCGTGGATGTGCATCCCGCCCACGAGCAGTTCCCGTACGGCCTGCTGGTAGGTCATGGCGAACTGTTCGTAGCGACGCCCCGCCGTGACGACCTGGTTGTGCCAGGCCGCGAAGGGATGGGTGGAGGCGGCCAGCACCGCGGCGCCGTGCTGCGCGGCCGCGTCGATGACGAGGCGGCGGGTCTCGATGAGGGCCGAATGGACCTCTGCCACGGACGAGCAGACCCGGGTGGTGGTCTCGATCTGGGACCGGAGGAACTCGGCCACGACCTTGTGGTCCCCGCGGTTTTTGTTGCAATACTCGAAGATGCGCGGATCGGGGTCGGGCAGCAGGTCGCGCGTTTCCGGGTCGACCAGGAAGAACTCTTCCTCGACGCCGAGGGTGATGGAGAAGGGATCTGCGATGCTGCCTTTTGCCATGGTTCCTCCCGGGCTGGATTCCGGGAAGATTTTACATGGCGGGCAAGACATAGTCAACCGGTATCGAGTAACGCGTTCCGGACCTTTTGCCAGTCCATGATACTGTCCGCGGGGTCTTGCAGACGCTCGACGGCCAGATTGAGATCTTGAACGTCTTCTACGTATCGCTGAAGCGCCTGGCGAATCAGGTCAGCTCGGGTTGTATCGAGTTCCGCAGCGGCAGAATCCAGTGCTTCGAGGAGGCTGTCAGGAACCCAGACTAAGATTTCAACCATTTGAAGGTTTCCTTTGTGGATTGAAGGTGAGTTTGAAATCGTTACAATCCATAGTAGGAAACCTCACTGGATTTCTCGAATGTCCACGTGAACTCTCACTTTTTAGGAACGCTCTATCAAGTTGACACTTCATTACTAATGGGATAACTTCTACAAACCCAATCGGTATGTCTGGTGTGCCCCATGTCCAATAAAGGAAACCACCATGCGACGTTTATTCTTCCTGCTGGCGATGCCCTGCATGCTGGCAATGCCCTTTTTGACGGCCGACAAAGCCGAAGCCCAGGTTTCAGTTGAAATCGAGGGCCATGCGACTTTCGCCCTGGAAGAACTGAGCAGGCTCGCGGACGGACAGGGGGTCGGAGCACTTGTGACGGTTGTGTATCCGGTTCAGCCTTCGGCTATGTTGAATATCATCGGCAAGGCAGGCTTCAATCATTATGGCACCAAGTTGGGCGAGGTTGAGCGACGCGAAGCCGTGATGATCGTCGACTCGGTGTACCGGGGCATTCCGATCACTGCGGGCGCCAGGCTGTATTACGATCAGGACCGGCGGTTTTACACCGAAGGACATTTAGGCCTGGAAGGCAAGCTGGGTGACCTGGACCACTTCGATGGTAAGGACGAGACTTTCACGATCCATCCAGTGCTGACGGTAGGCGCCGGATTCACCGTTTCCTCGAGACTGGCCCTGGTCGCATCGCTCGGTTTGAGCACGGATCTGTGGAGATATGCAAATCTGGGGGTATCGTATCGTTTCAGGGAATGATTGACTGGCGAGGTTCTGGTACGCTGCTGCAGTTGTGTGCTGCCATCGTGTGCCTCCTACATCAAAAAACGCGGGACTCACCTCGAGCCCCGCGTTTTGGTTTTTCCAGCAAATGAACTTCGGCCCGACCTCGGGCCTTCCCTCAGTTCACCACCTCGTAATCCGCGTCGATGGCGCCGTCTTTCTTCTTTTTCTGCGCCTGCGGATCGCCTTCTGACTGAGCGCCCGGTGGCGGACCCTGCGGGCCGTCCTGCGGCCCCTCGGGACCGGCCGCGCCCGCCTGCGCAGCCTGGGCGGCGGCCTGTTCGGCCTGGGCCTGCTGGTAGAGGACTTCCGCGAGCTTCTGGGAAGCCTGGGTCAGCTTCTCGGTGGCCGCCTTGATGGCCGCCGGATCGCTGCCCTCCAGGGCCGTCTTCAACTCGGCCAGGGCCGCGTCGATGGCGCCTTTG
This sequence comes from Gemmatimonadota bacterium, assembly GCA_009837395.1. GTDB lineage: Bacteria > JAAXHH01 > JAAXHH01 > JAAXHH01 > JAAXHH01 > JAAXHH01. Next base: position 38,246 of record VXTP01000005.1, on the reverse strand, counting down.
TCCTCCGCGGAGAGCTTGTCGCCGTGCTCTTCCAGCGACTTCTCCGTCGAGTACACGAGCTGGTCGGCCTGGTTACGGGCTTCCACCTCTTCCTTCTTCTTCGAATCCTCGTCGGCGTGCGCCTCGGCGTCCTTGACCATCTTGTCGATCTCGGCGTCCGACAGGCCGCTGGACGCCTCAATGCGGATCTGCTGCTCCTTGCCCGTGCCCATGTCCTTGGCCGAGACGTGGAGGATGCCGTTTGCGTCGATGTCGAAGGTCACCTCGATCTGGGGCATGCCCCGGGGCGCCGGCGGGATGCCGTCCAGGTGGAACTTGCCGAGCGTCCGGTTGTAGAGGGCCATGTCGCGCTCGCCCTGGAGGACGTGCACCTCCACCGACGGCTGGTTGTCCGCCGCGGTAGAGAAGACCTGGCTCTTCTTCGTGGGGATCGTCGTGTTCCGGTCGATGAGCCGCGTGAAGACGCCGCCGAGGGTCTCGATGCCCAGGGACAGCGGCGTGACGTCGAGCAGGAGCACGTCCTTCACGTCGCCCGAGAGCACCGCCCCCTGGATCGCCGCGCCGATGGCCACGACTTCGTCCGGGTTCACGCCCCGGTTGGGCTCCTTGCCGAAGAGTTCCTTAACGATTTCCTGCACCTTCGGCATGCGCGTCGAGCCGCCCACGAGCACCACCTCGTCGATATCCGAAGCCGATAGGCCCGCGTCGGAAATCGCCTGACGGCACGGCGCCACCACCCGCTGGACGAGCGGGTCCACGAGCTGCTCGAGCTGGGCCCGGGTCATGGTGCGGTTCAGGTGCTTGGGACCGGAGGCGTCCGCCGTGATGAAGGGCAGGGCCACTTCCGTCTGTCCCGCGGTCGACAACTCGCACTTGGCCTTCTCGGCCGCTTCCTTCAGCCGCTGCAGGGCCATGGCGTCGTTGCGGAGGTCGATGCCGGCCTCCTTCTGGAACTCGTCTGCCAGGAAGTCCACCAGGGCATCGTCCAGGTCGTCGCCGCCCAGGTGGGTGTCCCCGTTGGTCGCCATGACCTCGAAGACGCCGTCGCCGATTTCGAGGATCGAAATGTCGAAGGTGCCGCCGCCGAGGTCGAAGACCGCGATCTTCTCGTTGCTCTTCTTATCGAGCCCGTAGGCCAGCGACGCGGCCGTCGGCTCGTTGATGATGCGCTTGACGTCCAGGCCCGCGATGCGGCCGGCGTCCTTGGTGGCCTGGCGCTGGCTGTCGTTGAAATAGGCCGGTACGGTGATCACGGCCTCCGTGACGGTTTCGCCCAGGTAGTCCTCGGCCGTCTGCTTCATCTTCTGCAGGACCGCCGCGGAGATCTCCGGGGGCGAGTACGTCTTGTCGCTGATCTGTATGCTGACCTGGCCGTTCGACCCCGCCACCACGCTGTAGGGCATGCGGGTGCGCTCGTCGGGCACCTCTTCGAAGCGGCGTCCCATGAACCGCTTGACGGAGTAGACCGTCGCGTCTGGGTTGGTGACCGCCTGCCGCTTGGCCGTCGCGCCGACAAGCCGCTCGCCGTCCTTCGAAAAGCCCACGACGGAGGAGGTGGTCCGGCTGCCTTCCGCGTTCGGTACCACGGTCGGCTCGCCGCCCTCCACCACCGCCACGCAGGAGTTGGTCGTGCCCAGGTCGATTCCAATGATCTTGCCCATGTGTTACGCTCCTTAGAAACGGGTAAAGCCCGCCTCCCCCTGGAGACGAGCCGTGCCCGCTTGCGTGATGAGGCGGGTGCTCCCGCCCCTGATTCTACCGGACCCGCCTGGACCCGTCCAGTCCCCCGGTTGGAGGACCGGCCGGGCTTGTCCGGATCTTAACCAACGGTGATCGGAATCTGCCGGGGCTGCGACTCCTTCGACTTCCGCAGCGTGAGGGTCATGACGCCGTCCTTGTACGTGGCGTCGATCGATTCGGTATCCACCGCGTCCGGCACCGGAAACGCGTGCTCGAACTTCCCGTGGGACCGTTGCTCCGCGTCGCCGTTGAGACCGAAGGAACTCTTGCGCTCGCCGCTTACGGTGAGCACGCCCTTTTCCAGGTTGACCGACACGTCCTCCGAAGCCACGCCCGGAAGGTCGACCGCGACCAGGAAGGCGTCCTCGGTCTCGTGGGTGTCCACGCGAGGCGACCAGCGGGCCGGGAATCCGGACCGCAGCTGGAACGGCCGGAACAGGCCGTCGAGTTCGGTCCGCAGGTTGTGCAGGTTCGCCAGCGGGAAAATGGTCGTCGCTCTCATGATGCTCCTCCTTTTAAAGTTTCCAACTAACCTCTACACACTTTCTTTGCAGTCTCTTCTCAATCTCTTTGCCGCCTTTCGGAACCCAATGGCCATCCCCGGCGTACATTAGTTTAGAATCGCGGGTGATGCGGCCGTTCCGTCATCTGCCACTTAGTTAGCGCAAAGAGCGTGCCAGTTCGAATGGATGCATCCGAAAGAAAGTAAGGGGAGTAGCGTAAGTCGTTGAATTTGATCCGGTTAGTTTGAATAAAAAAAGCGCAAGATTTGTACGATGAATACTGACTAATCTGAGTAAGCGCATATTGGATATGCCAAATTGGCAGAACATGACAAAATGGCATATCGTGACTGCCAACAATTTAAGTTCAACAAGGCTGGCAGGGAGGTGATTAGGAATGAAACTGACCACAAAGGTTCAGGTCAGGGATGACGAGTCACTCGATTTGTACCTGAAAGAGATCGGCGATACGGAACTGCTCACGCCCGAGGATGAGGAGGAACTGGCCCGCCGCATCCGGGACGGAGACGAGAAGGCGCTGGAGACCATGATTCACGCGAACCTGCGTTTCGTCGTCGTGGTGGCCAAGCAGTACCAGAACCAGGGCCTTGCCCTTTCCGATCTGATCAGCGAAGGGAACATCGGCCTGATGAAAGCCGCGCGCCGATTCGACGAGAAGAAGGGGTTCAAGTTCATCTCCTACGCGGTCTGGTGGATCCGGCAGGCGATCCTCCACGCGCTGGCCGAGCAGGCCCGGCTGATCCGGCTGCCCGTCAACAAGATCGAGGAACTGCGCCGGATCGAGCGTTCCATCAAGAAGCGCGAAGCCGAAATGGCCCAGGCCGGGGACGCCTCGGGTGACGGCGGCGACGAGGGCGAAGAGCGGAGTTACGGAAAGGGACGCCATCCCGCCCTGCCGGAATGGGCGAGCACGCCGCTTTCGCTGGACGCGCCGGTCGGCGACCAGGATGCCTATACCCTGATGGACCGGCTCCGGGACCAGGACAGCAAGATGCCGGACGATGCACTGCAGGAAGAGTTGCTGCGGACCGAAGTGAGGCGTGCGGTTTCGAACCTGTCCGATCGCGAGAGCGAAGTATTGAACCTGTACTTCGGTCTGAACTCGGACCGGGCGTACACGCTGGAAGAGATCGGGGTGCGATTCGGCCTGACGCGGGAACGGATCCGCCAGATCAAGCAGAAGGCCATCAACAAGCTGCGCCATACCCGCCACGGCAGCCGCCTGGCCGCCTACGCGGACTAAAAAGCGCTACGAAGGTGCAGCGAAGGAGTTAAGCAGGAATGGTCCGGTGGGCTCGGTTTATGGCCGACCGGGCTGGCCGGGCCGACCGGCGACAGACATAGCGGTCGACTGCAAAGAAACTGCGGCGTCGCGTGAACTCTTGAACGGACCTGACAAGATCCGTCTGCCATTGCCCCGGCGGGAGTTTACCGGCGCCGTGTTTTTTGCGTCTTCCGAAGTAACAGGTATTGGTCTTCCAGGTAGATTGCAGTGTTATGCGGGAGAATCGGATCGATTGATCTGGATTTCCAGGTCTGGGTATCTCGATGTCAGGGCCTCAGCAGTGTTTATTGCGCCTTCTGTTGTCCACTGATTAGTTAAAGCGTATGTTTTTCCTTCTACTTCGAACAACTCACCTTTGTCAATGAAGAACCGTCTCGGTCTGTCTTTAGTTATTTTGCGCAGTTCACGCCTGAACTCTCCCGAACTGACGATTCTTTCGATTACGTGAAATGGATTGGGTTTCACTTTTTCTATCGTAGAAACCACCTCTCCAATGGGCTTTCCCTTTGAAATCACGTATCGTGTGATATGATGTATCATCTTACGACTGCTTAGGTTTGGCTGTTGATTTCCTTCCGTTGTCACCTCAAAACGTACCGTATCTCTCGACCTCTTTCTCGCCTCCCGCTCTTTCATCGTTTTCTCTCGAATCCTCACCTGATATTCCTCGGCTTCCGGCAAAGGAATGAGCGTCTGGATATCAAGAAACAAGCCGTCTTGGCTCAGGTACGGATTCATTCTAACACAACGAATGTCCAAGCCGAAATTGTTTAACCACATGACAGAAGTACAAAGTTCCTTGGAGAATTCTGCAGACGCCAGTACGATTTTAACATCCTGGGCGAATTCATCTTTGGGTTCTTCCCAACCCAGAAACTCCAACAGACTCTCTTCAGGATTGATCTCACTTTCGTTCTTTCTCAGGTAAGATTCATACGTATCCACAAGCTTGTCGAATGTCAGCGTAGAAATCATCGCTGCATATCTCAATGCCTGTAGATCCATGTATCCGCCATCGGTTGTACGTTTGAGTTCGACCACGACCAGATCTGCGTTTTTGTCGATGCCCAAAAGATCAATCCGGTTCTTCCTGTCCTCCCAGTCGCCGAATTCCTCACTCACGATCAGGGTATCAGGTGATATTGCATCGATTTGAGACTTCAACATCTGCTGCAAATCGAACTCTTTCAGTCCCTCATTCTCAAATGTGGTCTCGTCAAGTCGAACGATTTGTCGGTCCTGTACTTTGTAAAGTGGCATGGGTATCTCTAAGTTGAGGAATCAAAACCATACGGTGGGTCCGAGTCATGATTCCCGGAGCACAGTGTAAGTTGAGTTAGGAATCCAATGGGGTGTTTAGTTCTTCTTCTCCCGCTCCATGTACATGTCGAAGTCCATTTTCTCGTACCATCCGCCTTCGACGAAACGCAACATGGGCGCGAAGAGATCGGGACCGTAGTATCCCATGACGGGCAAGAGGGGGCGGCCTTCCGAGGTGAGAAACCACGTGGTGGGATAGCTGCCCACCCGGAACATCAGGGCCACCTGGTATTCCGTTACGGTCTGTCCTTCGATGATCAGCGGTCGGGAGGACTCCGCGTTCAGTTTCACGGAGATGAAGGATTTACTCAGGTGCTTCAGGACAGCCTCGTCGCGGTAAGTTTTCTCGTTCATCCTTCTGCAGTTGGGACACCAGTCGGTGTAGAAGTTGACGATGATGAGCTTGCCGGAATCCTTGGCCATCGCCAGGGCCTTGTCGAGCCGTTGCCAGTCGGGTTCGGCCGGCTTTTTCTCATTGACTTCACCAGCCGTGGCGACCGGAACACCGATGGTCGCACCGGCACAGATCGCCATGCAGAATATGGCCGCGACGAAGACCGCAAGGGTGGTACCTGGCCGTCGTTCTGTGCATCTTCTCATGGACCGCGTTTCGATTACTACTGATTGCTTGGACGGCATGAACCTGTTTCCCGATTGGGCAAGTCGTGATCGTCTCGCATTCTGGATTTACCTTTTCGTTTAACCTACCGTTTCCACGCCGAAAGTCAAGCCGAAACCCCCGCGCCGCCCCGTATAGATAGGCCTTGTCATCCCCTTCCCCTTCCTCCATATTGTAGGGATTCGGCAGTCTTCAATGCGTGCAGATTGCCATTCAGTTGCAGCGTAATCAACGCACTTCCGAAACCCCGGTATATTCGAAATTTCCGGCATTTTCGGTGTAGGGCGGTTTCCGCGGGACGACGTCCATGACGATGCTCGAAACAACTTATCGGCAAGCCTTCGGCCAGTCGGCTGCGCTGTATGAGCGCGCGCTCGAGCGGTTCCCCAACGGGGTGACCCACGACGGCCGGTTCATGCGCCCCTTTCCGGTATACATCGACCGCGCCCAGGGGTCGCGCAAGTGGTCGGTGGAGGGCCGGGAGATTATCGACTACTGGATGGGGCACGGATCCCTGATCCTGGGCCACAGTCATCCGGTGATCGTCGAGGCGATCGCGGAGCAGACAGCCCGGGGCACCCACTACGGCGCCTGCCACGAACTCGAGATCGAATGGGCGGACATGATCCGGAAGCTCATGCCCTCCGCGGAGACGGTCCGCTTCGTTTCTTCTGGCACGGAAGCCACGCTCATGGCCATCCGGCTGGCGCGGACCTTCACGGGGCGGCGCAAGGTCATCAAGTTCCGCGGTCATTACCACGGCTGGCACGACCAGGTGCTGGACGGGGTCGGACCGGGGAACAAGCAGCCCATGCCGGGTGTGCTGCGGGAGGTGTTCGATACGCTGATCAGCCTGCCGGAGGTCAACCTGGACCGCGTGGCGGACATCCTCAGGCGCGACAACGACGTCGCCTGCCTCATCCTGGAACCGACGGGCGCCATGTTCGGCGGCGTCGAACTGTCCGACGACATCGTCCCGGGCCTGCGGGAGCTCACCGAGCGGCACGGCGTGATCTTCGTCATGGACGAGGTGGTCACGGGGTTCCGGTGCGCGCCGGGTGGGGCACAGGAGTACTACGGGGTCCGGCCGGACCTGAGCACGCTGGCCAAGATCGTGGCCGCGGGGCTGAACGGCGGCGCCCTGGTGGGTCGCGCGGACATCATGCAGTTGCTGGAGCTTCGGGACGACGCCGAGTGGCAGACGGACAAGAAGATGCTGCATTACGGGACCTTCAATGCGAACCCCCTTTCCGCGGCGGCGGGCATTGCCATGCTCAGGCGCATCGCCGACGGCCGCGACATCGCCGTGGCCAACGAACGGGCAGCGGAGCTGCGAAAGCGCATGTCGGAGGTGCTGGCCGCCAACGGGCTGGACGGCTGGCGGGTCTACGGCTCCTTCTCCGGGTTCAAGATCCTGTCGGCGGGAACGGCCACCGCGGACCGCCGGGGCGACGCGGACCTGCTGCACGCCATACGCCAGGCTTTGCTCCTGAACGGCGTGGACTGCATGGGGGTCGACGGGCTCACTTCTTCGGTCCATACCACTGAGGACGTGGAGCGCACGGCCGAGGCCTTTGACGGCGCGATTTCGCTGCTTAGACGGGACGGGATAATCCCTTGACAGCATGGGGGTCGGCGCGTAGGTTGCGCCGGTGTTGAGCAAGCCGTTTTCACCAATCGAATAGAACAAGGAGAACAGACATCATGGCGACTGAAAGAGCCGGTGCGGCTACTTTTCAAGGCAATGGTTTGACCCTGGTGGGCGACGAGGTGAAGGTGGGAGACGCGGCGCCGGACTTTTCCGTGCTGGCCGACGATCTTTCCGCCGTCACGCTGGCGAATTACGCAGGCAAGGTGAAAGTCATCTGCCTCGTGCCGTCCCTCGATACCCCGGTCTGCGACACCGAAATCCGCCGCTTCAACCAGGAAGCCTCAGGGCTGGGCGACAACGTCGCGGTGCTGGCGGTCAGCACGGACCTGCCCTTCGCCCAGAAACGCTGGTGCGGCGACGCGGGCGCCAACAACGTGACGGCGCTGTCCGACCACCGCGACACTTCCCTGGGCGTGGCCTACGGCGCCGTGATCAAGGAACTGCGCCTGCTTTCGCGCGCCGTCTTCGTCATCGACGCTTCCAACACCGTGCGGTACGCGGAGTACGTGACGGAAATCACCGAGGAACCGGATTACGACGCCGCCCTGGCGGCCGCCCGCGCCGCCGTCTGAGTACGGAACAGTCAGCGCGATCCGGCCAGACCGACCGGTAAACTGCGATCCAATCCTAAGAAGCGGCCGGGGATGATACACCACCCCGGCCGTTTCTCATTTCCAGACGAGGTACGAATTCATGGCAGAACTCACCTATCACGCCCACGCCAGTTACTCGCTGTCGGACAGCCGCCACGACCTGCTGTTCGATCCCTTCATCACGGGCAATCCACTGGCGACGATTTCAGCGGACGACCTGAATCCCGACTACATCCTGCTGACCCACGGGCACGGCGACCATATCGGCGACGCGGTGCCCATCGCCCGGCGCAGCGGGGCGACGATCATCGCCTCCTACGAACTCGCCAATTACTGCGAGGCCCAGGGCGCCGAGACCCACGACCTGGGGATCGGCGGTTCGTACACCTTTCCCTTCGGGCGGGTCAAGCTCACGCAGGCGACCCACAGTTCGTCGATCACCACGGACGACGGGACCATCGTGTACCTGGGCAATCCGGCGGGCATCATCGTGCGTTTCGACGGTAAGACGATCTACAACACGGGCGACACGGGGCTCTTTGGCGACATGGCCCTGATCGGCCGCCTGGAGAAGCCGGACGTGGTGATCATGCCCATCGGGGACAACTACACCATGGGGATCGACGACGCCGTGGAAGCGGTGCGGATGATCGGCGCCGGCACCGTGATCCCGGTCCACTACAATACCTTCCCGGTGATCGAGCAGGATCCGAACGAGTTCGTCGACAAGGTGGGCGATCTGGCCCGCTGCGTCGTGCTGAAGCCGGGCGAATCGGTCCAGTTGTAGGTGAGTCGGAAAGCCGGGACCGACACGGCCCTGTTTCAGCCGAACGGACCGGATAACCGCGTCTCCGGACTCATTGAAGCTGCCGCAGCCGCGCCCCCGCTTTTCAGTCCATCCGCCGCAGCCGCACGGCCATCATGGGCGGTGTTTCCCTGAAGTTCGCCCAGGACAACTCGCGGTCGGCTTCCACGCTTGCGTCGAAGGCGCGTTCCTCCAGGCCGTCCAGCACGAACCCCGCTTCGAAGCACATGGCCAGCAGTGCGGACAGGGGCCGGTGAAAGATCAGGTTGGGCACGGGCTGACCCACGATGGCCAGTCCCTCGAAGGGCTGCGGCGTCAGATAACGGTCGATCTTGATTCCGACTTTCTGAATCATTCTCCCATCCTGATCCACTTGTTCCGCATACCGAACGGCGTACGGCGCCTGGAAGCACGGGTGCGTGAGGCTGAAGACGAAAACGCCGGCAGGTTTGAGAAGGCCGTGAACGGCGCCGAACATCGGTCCGACCTCGGCCATGTCCATGACGGCCATGTTGGATACCACCGCATCGAAACAATTCGTCCCCAGTCTTTCCAACTCCTTCGTATCCGTCACGTCAATCACACGGTAGTCAATTTCACCCGCGGTTTCGTTTTCTGATGCGCCGGTCCCATGGCCTTCCGAACGATTCCGCGCTTTTTCGATCATCCCGGCGCTTCCGTCGATCGCCGTGACCCGTGCGCCCAGTTCGGCGAGAAATCGCGAGAAGTTCCCGTTTCCACAGGCGATATCAAGCACGTTGTCGCCAGCCTTAACATCCAGCAGCGGTTCCATGGCCGGCCGCACCAGCAGGTTGTGGAAATCGTTGCTGTGTTCGCCCATGTAGTCGTCCCAGAACCCGGCGTTCAGGTTCCATCTGCTCTGCGCGTCCTCGGCCAGTTCCGGCCAGTCTGACGTGGGCATGTTGGCTCCTTTCTGCGGTCACGCGCTGATTAACGCACGGCCCGCTACTCGAACACCCGCATGGGCGGATCTTCCACCGGCAGGCCGTGTTCCGCCGCCCATGCGCGCAAGGGCACGTCGTCGCCCTCCCGGGGCTGGCAGAATAGCTGCGCCGTGATGGGATCCATGGTTTCGAGTATCGTGTCAGGCGGCGTGGGATGCTGCTGGGCCCACCAGCGGTAAGCGTAGCTGATGAGCAGGGCCTTGGTGGTATCGCGGGTGAAGTTGACGGCGGGCGTGTGATAGGTGCTGGTGCTGAAGAGGTAGGCGTCGCCCGCCTCGAGCGCCGGCTCGATGAACTCCGGCGGGTCGAGAGCGCCCTTCTTGAAGCGCAGGGCCTCGTTCAGCCTGTGGCTGCCGGGGACGAGCATGGTCACCCCCGCGTCGGGCGATGGGAAGTCCGTCAGGCAGTAACCCACGCGGATTGCCACAGTGCCCCGGATAGGGTGGTCGGGCGTGAAGTTGTTCAGGTCGCGGTGCCAGTTGCGGAACGAGCGGCCATCGCCGTCGGGATAGAGGGGCTCGTCGGAGGCGGCCTGGGGGTACTTGTAAATGAGATGTCCCCGCATGAGGTGAATGTTGTAGGACAGCAGCTGAACGACCAGGGGTACCGTGCGGCAGTTGGTGGTGAGTTCTACCAGGGCGTCGTCCAGGGCGAGATCGATGTAGCGGTTGGCGTAGTAGTTGTGGATCGGTCCGACGGTCTCCATGAAGCGGTCGCCGACGGACACGACCCGGTTCCGCAGATCGTCGTCGAGGGCGTTCTTGACGATCAGGTAGCCGTGTTCCCGGAAGTGTTCCCGCTGCTCGGAGGTAAGGGGTGTGAACTCCATGTTGTATCCTTGGAAGATGTCGGAGGAAGTCGGATGTATACCGGCGGCATGGGCAAATATAGAACCCGGTAAGAGGTCCGTCAACGCTCCGGTACTTTGGCCGCGCCGCCATCCTGTGGCGTTGTCATCCTGCCGCCCGACGTCGGCGTCCTGATTCGCGTCGGCCAACACACCGGTTTTATTCGCAGATTTTTCAACATTCCTTCGCAGTTTACAAGGATTTAACCTCCGGGAAATATCCCTGTAACAGATGGGGATTATATTGGAAGCTCAGTTACACATGGAAGTTTCCAATCCATCACAACAGGGAGGTTTTCCGTATGTCCCTTAGCGGCATATTACGTATCACCGCGTGCCTGGCGCTTGCCGTTCCCGGCGCGGCCTTCGCGCAGGAAGAGGCGGCGGCTCCGGCGGCCGTGCTGAACTCCGGAGACACCGCCTGGATGCTCGTCAGCTGCGCCCTGGTGCTGCTCATGCTGCCCGGCCTGGCCATGTTCTACGGCGGGCTCACGCGCACCCGGAACGTACTGGGCACCATGATGCACAGTTTCGCGGCCATGGGCATCATGGGCGTGCAATGGGTGATCTTCGGATTCGCCCTGGCCTTCGGCGCGAGCGCGATCATACCGGGTGTCCTCGGTTGGAGCACCGACTATTTCCTGCTGGGCGGTGTCGATCCCGGAACCATCTGGGACGGGACGAACATCCCTACGTACCTGTTCGCCATGTTCCAGGGCATGTTCGCCATCATCACCCCCGCCCTGATCGCCGGGGCCATCGCCGAACGCGTGAAGTTCGGCGCCTATTGCCTGCTGATCCTGCTCTGGGGTTTCGTGGTGTATGAACCCCTGTGCTACATGGTGTGGAACGCGGACGGTCTGCTCTTCAAGGACGGCGCCATTGACTTCGCCGGCGGCACGGTGGTCCACATATCTTCCGGCGTGGCGGGTCTGGTGGCCGCCATGGTACTCGGTCCCCGGCTCGGTTATCCATCCCGGACCATGAAGCCCAACAACCTGACCATGACCCTGATCGGCGCGGGCCTGCTCTGGATCGGCTGGTTCGGCTTCAACGCCGGTTCCGCCGTGTCCGCGGGTGAGACGGCCGTACAGGCCCTGACGGTGACCCAGATCTCCGCAGCAGCGGGCGCCGTGGGCTGGATCGTTACGGAGCTGATCCACCATGGCAGGGCCTCGAGCCTCGGTATCGTCTCCGGCATCCTGGCCGGCCTGGTCGCCATCACGCCGGCCGCAGGCAGCGTGACCCCGGCCTGGGCCCTGGTGTTCGGATTCGGTGCAGCCGTGGTCTGCTTCCTGATGGTGCAGCTCAAGGGCAAGCTGGGTTACGACGATACGCTCGACGTCTTCGCCATCCACGGCATCGGCGGCATGTTCGGCGCCCTGCTCGTCGGCCTGGTCGCCACCGACGTCGGCGGATGGTCGCAATTCCTGATCCAGATCAAGGGCGTGGTCATCGCCATCGCGCTGTCGGCCGTCGGTACGGGCGTCCTCGTATGGTTGATCGATCGGACGATCGGGCTTCGTGCCACGGACGAGGACCAGCTGGTCGGCCTGGACCACTCCCAGCACGGGGAGGATGGTTACGGACTGACGCACCTGTAGTCGACCACGCTGAGGTCACGTGCCTGGAACAGGCCCGAATCTATCATTAGACCATTACATCAGGAGTCGTCAGACCCATGAAACTAATCGTAGCCATCATCAGACCGGAGAAGCTCGACGATGTCCGGAACGCGCTCGTCGAGAAAGGCATCCCCGGCATGACCCTGTCCAGGGTGTCGGGGCATGGCCGCACCGCCCACCGCACGGGTCTCTACCGGGGACAGGAGATCGACATTCCCCTCGCGGCCAAGATACGCATGGAGATCGCAGTCACCAACGATCAGAAGGACGAAATCGTCGACCTGATCTGGCAGGCCGCAAGATCGGGCGGCGACCGGACGGGAGACGGGAAGATATTCGTCGTGCCCGTGGAAGAAAGCGTCCGCATCAGCAGCGGGGAACGGGGCGAGGACGCGGTGTAGGGGCGCCCTGCCTACTGTGTTGGTGAGTGGTGTGGAGGTATTTTTTGTGTGAAAGTAATGACCGCCGGTCCGGTGGCGTAATCGGCCGGCGGTTTTCCTTCTCTGACAACGGCCGACGCCATTCCCTGACTTCGGGCCGGCGGTTTTCCTGTCAGGGGCCGACTCAACCCCCTTGGTCCACGAACCGCACGTGGGTGTTCGGGTGATAGACCTCGCCCTCCGTGTAAGGCCGCTCTTCTTCATCCGTCCTTAGCACGATCAACTCCAACTTTCGGTCCTCACAGTCGCCGAACAGCAACAGGGAATTCCTGTACGGATCACCCACCAGGAAATCACGGTAAACCCACGTCCCGCTCGGTTCGATGGGGTCGAATATGTACTGGTAACCTTCCTCCTCCGCCACGGCGGCGCTCCAGCCGGTAAATCCGTCACTGCGTGAATTACACTGGAAATCCAACAAGACCATGATGATGGGCTGATCCATCTGGTTGCGAAATCCCCAGTCCACGAAAGGGAATCCATCGAGGCTCCGTCTGGTAATGATGAGTACCACCTCGATCGGGGGGTCATCATTAGCACCTACGGTCGGAATAGGGTTCGGAGGCGGGTGGCTGTATGTAATGGGCGACCGGACGGGTTCAGGTTCCGAAACCGGATTGCTGCAGGACCAGGCAAAGGCGGTGAGCGCCAAGAGAAGTCGTGGCAACTGTTTCGACATGCTGATTTTCCGGCGATTTATCAGACCATTCGGTCGATTTAGGCCTACAGCGCCTCGGCCTGCGCCCTGAGTTCGTCTAAACCCTCTGTCATGGCCCGCAGGCGCGGGCTTTCCGATTGCATGATCCGCTCATGGGGCTCCAGGGTGTAGGGACTGAACCGCTTGATGGACGCCAGGTGGGCATCCGAAGTGGGACGGGCCGCGTACTTGAGGGCGACATAGCGCCTTCGACCTGCCTTGCCGTAGACGGCATGGTAGAGACTCTGGTTGAATACGACCGCGTCGCCCGGATCCGTCTCGACGGGGTGACAGGGCACCTCGCTGCCCGGAGATCCGAAGAAGGCGGGATCGTCGAGTCCGTGCCGCTGCTGGAACGGCGCGAGATCCTCGTGGAAGGGAGACCGGTGCGATCCGGGAATGACGCGGAGCGCACCCCCGTCCTTCCGCATGGGATCCAGGTACATCATGATCTTGATGCGCAGGTAGCCGAGTTCCTGCGGCCCGGGCCGGTCCGCGTGCCAGTGGTGAAAGGGCCGCCGGGTCATGGTACCCTGTACGCCTTCCGACCCCGACCAAATCATGTCCTGGCCGAGCAGTTGCACCATGGGCGTATAGAAACGGTCGTCCTCGATCATCGGAAAGGTGGCCGGGTGTAACTCCAGAAACGGCGCGATGGACACGTGCTCATCCTCCGTGGGCTGATGTCCCAGCTCCGCCGTCCATATCACATCCGCCAGGCGTCCCAGTTCTTCGGTTTCCGCTTTATTCAGCACCTGCCTCAGTACGATAAATCCAAATACCCTGAAATGATGGATCTGGTCTTCTGTCAGCATGGCGGGATCCCTGCCTGAAGGTGGTTTTGTGGCCGTGTGACGTCGCAAGAAGGGCTTGAATAATAGCCGTATCCTTAATAACATGGGTGCATTGCGAACCGCAAGGCCAATTCAACTGGATACGAAACTAGCGCGGCGCGACCTGCTCAAGTGCGGCGCGACCGACTCCAGCGCGGCGCGACCTGTCGATGCGCGACCGGCTCAAGCGCGGCACCACCTGCTCATGTGCGACGCGGCCTACTCCAGTGTTGCGGGACCTGCCCCTGCACGGCCTGCCTTGCACGGTGTGGCCAGCCTGAGCGCGGCCAACCTATCACAGGATCATTAGACGATGGCGCTTACCGAAGGCAAGACCGTAAACGGCAAGAAGGACGGCTACTGGATCACCTACTACGCCAACGGTAACAAGCGAAGTGAAGGCAACTACCGCATGGGCGTGAAGGACGGGAACTGGATCCAGTACTACAGCAACGGCAACAAGAAGAGCGAAGGACGGTTCAAGGACGGCCTCAACGAGGGCTGGTACGTCTGCTGGCACGAGAACGGAACCAGGCAGTGGGAAGGCGATTACGGTCCCCACGTGGGCAAGTCCTACGACGGCAAGAAAGAGGACCGGTGGATGTGCTACTCGGCGAAGGACGGCGAGACCGTGTGGCGCACCATCGAATACAAGCACGGAACGCGTACGAAACCCGACGAGCATCCTCTCGGTCCGTGTTCCGTATGTGGAGATCCCATCCACGATCTCGATACCGATCGATGTCCGGTGTGCGACAGCCTGTGAAACCCCGGATGACGCGCCGCGCATTCCTCCAGTCGTCGACCGCCGCGGGCCTGGGCCTTGTGGCCGGCTGCAACCCGGCTCCGCCGCCCGGCGTCATCTTCAAAGGCTGGGTCTACGAACCCGACCTGGTCCGGGAGAACCTCGACTACTTCGAGCGGCAGACCGGCATCCGGGTGGACTACAACGCGGTGTCGGGCAACTACCACGACAAGATGGTGGCGCTGCACGTGGGCGGCGCGCCCATGGAATGCTGCTACGTCCGCGACGACGACTTCGCCGAATGGGTCGAGGCTGGCTGGCTTCGTCCCTGCGACGACCTCCTGGCCGCGGATCCGGATACGTCGGCGGCGACCGCGGATCTCTTCCCCTACAACCTCTCGTCCATGACCTACGGCGGCAAACGCTACGGGCTGCCGTACTACACCGACTTCAACATCTGGATCTACAACGAGCCCATGCTCGAGGCGGCGGGGTTCGACACCCCGGCCCGCACGCTGGACGAGCTGACCGAGCAGGCCATAAAGGTCCGGGAGGCGCGGGTCCGCACGCCCACCGGGGACGTCATCGAGTATCCGATCATGCTGAACTTCCGCCAAAGCGTGCTCGGATTCCTCGACTGGTGGACGCTGAACTACGCCAGCGAGGCGACGCTGTTCGACGAGGACCTCAACCCCACGTTTCCCGATGACGAGGACCGCCGGGCCGAGACCATCCTGCAGTGGCTCACGGACGGAATCCACCGTCACCGCATCATCTCACCTTCGTCGCTCACCGCGGGCCAGATGCGCGACCACGTCGCCAGCGGCCGCCAGGTCTACGGCATCCTCAACAAGTACGACCTGGAGTACGTGAACAACCGCCGGAACTCGGCAGCCGCTGACGATGAGCTGAAGCGGCGGGGATCCGACGCGCTGCACGCGAAAGTGTACCGGATGGCGCCGGTGCCGTCGATCTCGCCGGATCAGCACGGCACCCTGGGCTGGACGCGCATGTACTGCCTGACGTCGAGATGCCGGGAAGACCGGATGCAGGACGCCTGGGCGCTGATGAAGTTCCTGGGCGCGAGGGACGCGGAAGGGGAGTACTACACGGCGCGGCGCTGGTTCCGCCTGCGGGGACTGGGTTTCGCCTACCGGTCGCTGCTGGACGATCCGGACATCGTCGCCCAGACCGAACAGTGGGGCGAGATCGACAAGGTCCGGGAGCAGTCCCGCCACGTCCGACCGCGGGAGAACATCAAGGCGCCGTGGTTCCCCGACTTCAAGATCTACTACCAGCCGGAAATCCAGAAGATCCTCCTGGGACAGCAATCCGCCCGCGACGGACTCGGCAAAATCGCGCAGCGCTGCCGCCAGTTGATCGCGGATTGGAGCTGAACTCGTAGATATGACCGTACTGAGACCCTCCTTTTTCATGTCGCGGACGCGGGACTTCCTGCCCCTGGTGCTGAACCTGCCGGCGGTGATCCTGCTCCTCGCCTTCATCGCCTACCCCATCGGCATATCCTTCTGGATGAGCCTGCACCGGTACAACCTGCGACGGCCCGACCAGGTGTATTTCCACGGCCTGGAGAACTACGCGACCATCCTCGCGAGTTCCGAGTTCTGGAACGCGCTGTGGATCTCGCTGTACTTCACCTTCATGGCCGTCCTCCTCGTCATCGTGATCGCCATGGCCATCGCCCTGCTGCTTCACGAGTCCTTCCGCGGCCGCGGCGTTGTGCGCGCCCTGTTGCTCATCCCCTGGGCCATTCCCGGTGTGGTCAACGGCCTGATGTGGGTTGGGCTGCTCGGGGACTACGGCGCCTTCAACGCCATGCTGGAGGACACGGTCGCCGCCGTAAACTACCTGTTCGGTATAAACATTGTATATACGGGCATGGCGTCGCCCTTCGTGGCGCTGAACGCCGCCATCGGCGCCCACGTGTGGCGGAGCGTGCCCTTCGCCTGCATCATATTCCTGGCGGCCATCCAGGCCATTCCGACGGAACAATACCGGGCCGCCCGGGTGGACGGCGCTACGTCGTGGAACCGCTTCCGGTTCATCACGCTGCCCTGGCTGTACCACGCCGTACTCGTCGTCGCTATCTTCGAGACCATGAACGGCTTCCGGGCCTTCGACCTGATCTACGCGCTCACGGGCGGCGGCCCCGGCGACGCGACCCACGTGATCGCCTGGCAGACCTACAAGGAGGCCTTCGCCCGGCTCGATTTCGGCGGGGCCAACGCCTATTCCTACCTGATCACGCTGATTACCATGACGCTGGCCATCATCTACATCCGGCTGCTATACCGCCGCGGACTCGTCCAAGGATAGGGGATCATCATGTGGCGACGCGCCTCGCTCTACATCTACGCTTTGGTGGCCGTGATCTACCTGACCCTGCCCTTCGCCTGGGTGGCGGCCGTCAGCTTCATGCCCGAACGGGAGGTGACGCAGCAGCACTGGTGGCCCGAGGAGCCCACCATCGGGAACTACAGCCTCTATTTCGACGTGGAGGGACAGTCAGCTGACGTGGGTGCCGCCATCGCCCGGCAGTTCCCCCGGGCTATCGTCAACAGCCTGATCATCGGCAGCGCGGTGATGCTCCTGAACCTGACCTGCGGCTCCCTGGCGGCCTACGCCCTGTCACGCCTGCCGTTCCGGGGCAACCTGCTGCTCCTGCTGTTCTTTCTCGGATCGCGGAGCGTGCCCGGCGTGGCCATCATGATCCCCATGTACCTGCTGATGCGGAGCTACGGGCTCCTGGACACACACTTGTCGGTGATCCTGTCCCACACGACCTTCACCCTGCCCTTCACCATCTGGATCCTGAAGGGCTACTTCCAGACCGTGCCCCTGGACCTGGAACGGGCCGCGCGGGTCGACGGCTGCACGCCGCTGGGCGCGCTGCTGAGGGTGTTTCTGCCGGTAACGACGCCCGGGCTGGTCGCCGTGGGCATCTTCGCCTTCATCGCGTCCTGGGGGGAGTTCCTCTTCGCCCTGCTCTTCACCACCACCATAGCCTCCCGGCCGGTGACGGTGCTGGCGTCGGATTTCGCCCAGGAACTGCAGGTGCCCTTCACCGTCATCGCCGCGGGCGGCGTGCTGGTCATCCTCCTGCCCCTGGTCCTGTCCTTCCTCTTCCAGCGGCTCATCATCCAGGGCATCGGCGGATCGGTGACGGGGTAGAAGAGTCGGTGACCGGGTAGGCTGGCGATTGGATAATCAGATGTTCGATGATCACGCGTCCGGTTCATCGTTAGTTAAGGAGTAAATACTTTGGCACGAGTCCGGTTGAAAAACCTTACGAAACACTTCGGCGACGTGGTGGCCGTGGACGATGTTACGCTGGACATCGCCGACCGCGAGTTCCTGACGCTCCTGGGTCCCTCGGGTTGCGGCAAGACCACCCTGCTCAACATGATCGCCGGGCTGGAATCGCCCACGGCCGGCGAGGTGTGGTTCGACGACCGGAATGTCACAGCCGTGCCGCCCGAGCGGCGGGACATCGCCATGGTGTTCCAGACCTATGCCCTCTATCCCCACATGAGCGTCTTCGACAACGTCGCCTTCGGCCTCAAGATGCGCGGCGTGCCCGCGGAGGATCGGAAGCGGCTCGTGCTGGAAGCGTCAAAGACCATGGAGATCGAACACCTCCTGGACCGCAAACCCCGGGCGCTCAGCGGCGGGCAGCGGCAGCGGGTCGCCCTGGCTCGCGCCATCGTCCGCGATCCAGGGGTGTTCCTCCTCGACGAACCGCTGTCCAACCTGGACGCGCAGCTACGCGTCGTGATGCGCACGGAACTGAAGCGCCTCCACGGCGAGCTCGAAATGACTTTCGTCTACGTCACCCACGACCAGGCCGAATCGCTCATCCTCTCCGACCGGATCGTAGTCATGAAGGATGGACAGATCCAACAGATCGGCACCCCCGAGTCCATCTACGACAGTCCCGCCAACACCTTCGTGGCGGGTTTCGTGGGGAGCCCGCCCATCAACCTGCTGAACGGCACGCTGGAGCAATCGGCCGGTGGCGCCTGGCGGGTGGTCGCTGAGGGATACGCGTGCGGTGTGGCGGCGTCGATGATCGAACGGATGGAACCGCCGGAAGGGCAGGAGGTATTTCTGGGTGTTCGGGCCGAGGATATCGAGGTCGGTGCAGGACCGACGTCAGACCGGTCGACCAGCGAGGCGCCTGATTCTGTGTCGGATCACTCCTGGTCCGTGGCTCGTGCGTCCGTCGTTGTACGCGAGCCCATGGGTAGCGATCTCTATCTGACGGTTGCCGTCGGGGGCAGCAACGTCAAGGTGCGCACCCGGCCGGATGTTCGTTTCGACCGGGGCGACAGCGTGAATCTCTTCTTCGATCCTGAGAAGCTTCACCTGTTCGACGGGGAGAGCGGAACGTCGTTGACACTTGATATTTAAATCAGGGAAGCCCGGCCAGGCGTTCTTTCGCACGTATTCTGATCCCGGTTTGAAATCACGAGGTGAAAAATGACGGCAACATCACGGCGCATATTGGTAGTACTGGCATGGGCTTGTGCAGGTTGCTGGCTGATCTATTGCCTTATGCTCAGGAGCCAGTTGCCGGCTGACGTGGCCATTCAGTTCAGCACGGACGGCGATCCGAACCTGTGGCTGGGGCGCGAGATGTTTATATTGATAACCGTCCTGTTGATCGCTGTCGATGCCGGAATCTTCCATCGCATGGTCAGCCAGGTCGGTGACGCATTAACTTCAGTGGTTGTTTACGTTTTCTTTCTGTTCTACGGGGGTGTGATCGGTGTATTCTGGGAGGTCCTGGCGTTTAATCTGAGTAATTCACCCATCCAATGGATGTGGATCGGTACATTCGCCGTCGTATCGGGTCTGATTACCCTGGTGGTCGATATGGCGGGGAGGATGTCAAAATGAGATTCGGCGCACCGTGGAGTACGTCTGTAAAATGGATTACAGGAATAACGGTTACTTTTCTGGCTATCCTGGTGGTCTTTGGGATATCCCAGGTGGAGGAGATAGGATCCGGGTCCAGCATCCTGCTTGCTCTGCTCACTGTCGTTTTACCTGCTTTGGTACTAGTCTTGTCGGCATGCTGGATGATCCGGGGCTTTGTGTTATCCGGCGATTCGCTGTTGATCCAGCGCCTGGGATGGCAATCGAAGCTGGACTTGACGGAATTGGTGTCCGCAGAGGCGGATCCGGAGGCGATGGATAAATCTCTCAGGACTTGGGGGAACGGTGGGTTGTTCTGTTTCTGCGGCCGCTTCAGGAATACAAAGTTGGGCGCCTATCGCGCTTACGCAACAGACCCAAAGCGGTCCGTCGTTCTGAAGTTTCAGGATCAGACCGTCGTGGTCACGCCGGACAGGCCGGATGATTTCGTCGCCCGTATTAAAGACCGGACAGGGTTTTAAAATGCCACGTGTCCGAACATCGCTGCGGAGTTTTTCAGTGTGTACAAGAGGTCTGTAATGGACGGTATACAGGCTGCCAGAACTTTTATGGACGTTTACTACCCAGACTGCATCTCGGTCGTACTATTCGGCAGCGTTGCGAGAGGCGAAGCGTCACCCCGTTCTGACCTGGATCTTCTCGTGCTCATGCCCCATGAGGTTCAACCATATCGCAGATCGTACGCCGAGTACGGATGGTTTATCGAAGTATGGGTCGTTTCCCGGCGGTATGCTGAGGCAACAGTACGCCGACCTGATCGTAACCAAAACCCGGTCGCATTAACTGCCTACGCCGAGGGGCTCGTTCTGAAGGACGAGCAGGATTTCGCCAAGTTACTCCGGGGAAAAGCCCGCGCGATCCTGAAAGAAGGGCCACCGCCACTGACAAACCAGGAGATCGATACGTACCGCTACGTGATTACAGACTGGCTGGACGATTTCCTGGATACGTCACAGTACGACCAGGCGATTTTGGTCGCCCACGACCTGACGGTGAAGACAGCAGAGTTCATGGTAGCCCTGCACGGCCATTGGATCGGAGAACGCCGATGGTTGTATCGGGCGCTTCAAGATATTGATCACCCGCTAGCAGGCCGGTTTCTGGAGCAACTTGTCGGATACTGCAAGACCGGGAAAAAGGACGGCCTGGCCTCACATATAGAAGCCGTTCTGGAGTTGGCCGGTGGCAGGTTATACGCGGGATTTTACCAGGCTTTGGAAGATTGACCCATCCTCCCCTTAAACGACCTCCGCGCGATATCCCCTCAATACTTCTGCTCATCCGGCGCGTTCGGCTGGCCCGGATGGGATCCGCCCGCGTTCTTGGCCGTGTTCCCGCCGTCCAGCGGCATGAGCGCCCCGGTGATCCAGCTGGAGGCGTCTGAGGCGAGGAAGATGGCCAGCCCCTGAATGTCTTCCGATTTCCCCAGGCGGCCGATGGGGATGCCCCGCAGGTAGGTGTCGCCCAGCTTGGCGTCGGCGTCGATACGCTTGCGCAGGCCTTCGTTCATGATCTGGGCGCATACGATGGCGTTGACGCGGACGCCCTTGCTGCTCCACTCCGTGCTCATCTCCCGCGTCATCTGGGCCACGCCGCCCATGGCGATGCTGTAGGACATGTGGCCGCGGCCGAGGGCCGACAGCCCGGCGATGGACACGATGTTGATGATGCTGCCCCGTCCGGCCTCGATCATGCGCTTCGCGCCTTCCTGGCAGCAGACGTATCTTCCGACGACCAGGGTGTTCAGGGTCTGTATGAGCCCGGCTTCGGTGATCTCCAGCGGCAGTTGGTTGATACCGCCCTCTCCGGCGATATTGGCCAGTACGTCGATGCGTCCGTAGGCTTCGTCCAGCTGTGCGAACATCTTGCGGATCTGCGCGCCGTTGGAGACGTCGCATACCACCGGTTCGACGCGGCGGCCCAGACGCTCGATCTCCCGGACCGTATCCTGCATGCCCTCTACATTGATATCGGCGAGCATGAGATCCGCGCCCGCTTCGGCATAGGCGATGGACGTCGCCCTGCCCATGCCGGCGGCCGCACCGGAGACCAGGGCCACCCGTCCGCTCAGGTCGAATAATGGATGAGACATTGGTACTCCCCCTTTGCATTTAAGGCTACTTCGGCTTATATTATATGGGTCTTAGCGCCTATTTATCCAGTCGAATTTACGGCCGATTATCTCGACGGACTGTCGAATGCCTCCCTTCACCGTCGTTTCCGATTACGAACCCCGGGGTGACCAACCCAGGGCGATCGAGGAACTCGTCCAGGGTGTGCACCGGGGCGACAGGCATCAGTGCCTCCTCGGCATCACGGGCAGCGGCAAGACCTACACCATGGCCCAGGTCATTGCCGAGTTGCAGAAGCCGACCCTGGTCATCTCGCCGAACAAGACCCTGGCCGCCCAGCTTTACGGCGAGTTCAAGGGGTTCTTCCCGAAGAACGCCGTCGAATACTTCATCAGCTACTACGACTACTACCAGCCCGAAGCGTATATGCCGGTGACGGATACCTATATCGAGAAGGATTCGTCCGTCAACGAGGACCTGGACAAGCTGCGGTTGCGAGCGACGAGCGCGCTGCTGGAACGGCGGGACGTGGTGATCGTCGCCTCCGTTTCCTCGATCTACAGTCTGGGGTCCCCCGACGAGTGGAAGGAGTTCATCCTCCTCGTGGACCGGGGCGAGGCGTACGAGCGGGACATGATCATGCGCAAGCTGATCGACATGCACTACAACCGGAACGATTACGATTTCGCGCGGGGCACGTTCCGCGTGCGGGGCGACACGCTCGACATCCTGCCTGCGGACCAGGAGAAGGGCATCCGCATCGAGATGTTCGGCGACGAGGTCGACCGCATCACCGAATTCGATCCCCTTACGGGCGAGGTGCTGGCCGAACGGGACCGCGTCGCCGTCTACCCGGCCCGCCACTTCGTCACCACGGCGCCGCGCCTGGATCAGGCCATGAAGGCCATCGAGGAGGAACTGGACGAACGGCTTCGGGTGCTGTACGACGAGAACAAGCTGCTCGAGGCCCAGCGGCTGGAACAGCGCACGCGCTTCGACCTGGAGATGATGCGGGAGATCGGGTTCTGCGCCGGCATCGAGAACTACTCCATGCACCTGTCGGGGCGGTCCCCGGGCGAGCGTCCCTTCTGCCTCTTCGACTTCTTCCCCAACGATTTCCTGCTGGTCATCGACGAGTCCCACGTCTCCCTGCCCCAGCTCCGGGCCATGTACAACGGCGACCGGTCGCGGAAGACCACGCTGGTGGAGCACGGGTTCCGCCTGCCGTCGGCGCTGGACAACCGGCCGCTGACCTTCGAGGAGTTCGAGACGATGGTCAACCAGGTGATCTACGTGTCGGCCACGCCGGCCGACTACGAGCTGAGCCAGTGCCAGGGCGTCGTGGTCGAACAGATCATCCGGCCCACTGGGCTGATGGACCCCGAGATCAGCGTGCAGCCCGTTGAAAACCAGATGGACGATCTCCTGACCCGGATAAGGGAGCGCGCGGACCGGCAGGAGCGGGTGCTCGTGACGACGCTGACCAAGCGGATGGCCGAGGACCTGACCGATTATCTCCGGCAGCTGAACGTGCGGGTGCGCTATCTCCATTCCACCATCGATTCCATCGAGCGCGTAGAGATCCTGCGCGACCTGCGCCTCGGCAAGTTCGACGTGCTCGTGGGCATCAACCTCCTCCGGGAGGGACTCGACCTGCCCGAGGTCTCCCTGGTGGCCATCCTGGACGCGGACAAGGAGGGGTTCCTGCGCTCGGAACGCTCGCTCATCCAGACGGCGGGACGGGCGGCGCGGAACGTGCGCGGCGAGGTGATCTTCTACGCCGACAACATCACCGACTCCATGCGGCGGGCCATGGAGGAGACGAACCGCCGGCGGGTGCTGCAGCAGGAGTTCAACGAACTGAACGGGATCGAGCCCGAGACCGTGTACAAGTCCATCGAGGAGATCATCAAGACCACGGCCGTGGCCGACGTGAAAGCCGTGGACGACGACATGCCGATCCTGAATACCATCGCGAAGATGGACCAGAGCACCGTCGTGGAGGAGCTCAAGACCGCCATGTACGAGGCCGCCGCCAACCTGGAGTTCGAGAAGGCGGCCAGGCTGCGCAACGAGATCAACCGGCTGGAGTCCCAACCCACGAAATGAGACGGGCCGTTGCCTGCCGGGTCGGTTCGCTCCCTCCCGGGCCGGCCGCGGCCCGTCCACCTGCCCATGCTCCTACCTCTCCAGGCTGAAAGCCCGTCCTATGGCAGGCCCGTGATCACCTACGGGCTGCTCGCGGCCAACGTGGCCGTTTTCCTGTTCCAGTTCGTCCTGGGACCGGTGGGCGAGCAGATCTTCATCTTCAAGACCGCGGCCATTCCCCTCGAACTGACCCATTTCATCGACCGGAACGAGATACCCATACCGGGTACCTCCTTGCTCTACCCCGACGCCTTCGTGCCCTTCCCCCTGACCCTTTTCACGGCCATGTTCGTCCACGGGGGGTTCATGCACCTCGCCGGTAACATGCTGTACCTGTGGATCTTCGGCAACAGCGTGGAAAGCGCCATGGGGGCGGGCCGCTACCTGCTCTTCTACCTCCTGACCGGCCTGTGCGCCACCATGGTGCACGTGATATCCGAGCCCGATTCCGCCATCCCGATGATCGGCGCCAGCGGGGCGATCGCGGGCATCCTGGGCGCTTACTTCATCCTGTATCCCAGGGCCTACATCAAGACCTTCGTCCTGCTGTTCATCTTCATCCAGATCATCCACGTGCCCGCCATCATCGTACTCGGGATATGGTTCCTGCGACAGATCCTGGGCATCGGCAGCGACGGCGTGGCCTGGTACGCCCATATCGGGGGATTCCTCGTCGGCATGGCCCTCGTGCGTCGCTTCCTGCAGCGGCGGCCCCGAACGATCCATATCCGCCCGGGGGGCGAGTGGTGAGCGGACCTGCGGCGAAAACACCTTTTCTCGACACGCTCGGGATTCGCCGGGGGGACGCCGTGGCCATCGTCGGCAGCGGCGGCAAGGCCACGCTGATGTACCGGCTGGCCGGCGAGGCCGTCGATCGGGGAGACGCCGTCATTACGACGTCCACCACGCACCTGCATCCGCCGACGTCGAAGCAGACGCGCGGGTTCTACGTGACTAGCGAAACGCCGGACTGGCCGGCGCTTGTTCCCCCTGAACTGAAAACGCGCCGCCACGTGACCGTCCTGGGCGCCCGGCCCCGGCCCGACAAGCTCAAGGGACTGGACGCGGAGGAACTGGAGAAGTTGCGGGAGGTTTGCGCGCCCGACCTGCTGCTCATGAAGGCCGACGGCGCCCGCGCCCGGCTGTTCAAGGCGCCCGGGGACCACGAGCCCGTGGTGCCGGCGGGGACGACGCGGGGCGTGGTCGTCGCCACCCTGAGGGCCGTCGGCATCCCACTGGACGAGCGGCAGGTGCACCGCCCGGAACGCGTGGGCCGTTTGACCGGGTTGGGACAGGGCGAACCGGTAACGCCCGAAGTCATTGCCGGCGTCGTCAGTCATCCCGAGGCGTACCGGCGGGCCTTTCCGATGGCTGTGCCGCTGTCGCTGTATCTGTCCTGTGCGGGCGACGAGGAAAGCATGGACCTGGCTCGGCGCATCGTCGCTGCCGTGCCCGACTCGGTTTTCGAAGGCGTTTACTGCGGAGATATACAGCGGTCGCGGGCGGTGGTGTTTCGGCTGGCCTGACCTTGCGCGTGGGACCCTGACGTAGGTGTGCCCGCTCGGCCTCGTTCGATCCTTTGTAGTCGGGTCTTCGCGGTCACGCATGACCCAATACAGCCGTGTCCTCGCGGCCTCGCGCGCCCCGGCATCCCGCCAAATCCGCGTTGACACTCGACGCCCGCCGTGGTACTTTCTAGCCACGTCCCGGGGCTTTCCGGATGCGGACAAACGGAGCGTCGCGGCGAAGGTTACGCAGGATTACCATGGATTTCTGAGGAACGAAATGAAGACCGGTAAGCGTTTTTTAACATTGATTCTGTTCACAGCCGTTTCGGCGTGCACGGTCATTCTCGCCTGGGGCTGTGGCGGCGGCGATTCGGACCGACGCGTCGTGACGGTCTATTCGCCCCACGGCAAGCCGATCCTGCCCGAGTTCGAGAAGCTCTTCGAGGCCACCCATCCCGATGTGGACGTCCGCTGGCTCGACATGGGCTCGCAGGACGTGCTGGACCGGGTGCGGTCGGAGCGGTCCAATCCCCAGGGCGACGTCTGGTGGGGCGCGCCGGCGACCAACTTCATCCAGGCCGCAGACGAAGGCCTGTTGAGTCCCTACCGTCCGACCTGGGCGGACGCCCTGCTGCCGGAGTTCAGGGACGAAGAGGATAGGTGGTACGGCACGGCGCAACTGATACCGGTCATCGCATTCAACAACCTCGAGCTGACGAAGGAGACGGCGCCCGCAGACTGGGACGAACTTCTCGACCCCCGGTGGCGAGACCTGATCGTGATCCGGTACCCGCTCGCGTCCGGCACGATGAGGACGGTCTACTCGGGGATGATCTGGCGGACGTACCAGAACACCCGGGTTCCCGACGCGGGGTACGCGTGGCTCACGCGGCTCGATGCCAACACGAAGGACTACGCCGCCGATCCGAACATGATGTTCCAGAAGCTCGCCCGGAAGGAAGGACTGGTGTCCATCTGGCTGATGAGCGACATCATGATGCAGGTGGACCGGTACGGCTATCCCTTCGATTTCGTGGTGCCGAGGAGCGGCGCACCCGTGCTGACCGACGGCATTGCGCTGATCGCAAACGGCAAGAACCCCGACGACGCCCGGCTCTTCTACGAATTCGTCACCAATGTGGACCACACCGTCCTGCAAGCCGCGGAGTACTACCGGATCCCGACCCGGGGCGATATCCCGAAAGACCGCCTGCCCGCATGGATGGCCGATCTTTCCGTCGCCCCCTTCGACATCGACTGGAAGGTCTTCTCCGAACAGTCCAGCATCTGGATGAAGTACTGGGACGACAACATCAAGGACCGGGGATAGCTCATTTCGCCTGCCGTTGCGGCCGGTTCTGTTCCTCGGCCCGTTTTGATCTAAGCCTCATACTGATCCGCGCCCCATTCTGATCTCCGCCCATGGCCCAGGTCACCCTCAATCGCCTTACCAAGCACTTCGATGACACCCCGGTCGTGAAGGGTATCAGCCTGACGGTGGCCGACGGCGAGTTCTTCAGTCTCCTGGGACCGAGCGGATGCGGAAAGACGACCATCCTCCGCATGATCGCCGGGTTCATCTTCCCCACCGCCGGCACCGTGCACTTCAACGACCAGGACGTCACCCACGTGCCCGCCAACCGGCGGAATACCGGGATGGTATTCCAGAACTACGCCCTCTTCCCCCACATGACCGTCTTCGAGAACGTGGCCTTCGGCCTGCGCACGCGGAAGGTGGCCGCGGCCGAGACTTCGGATCGCGTGGCACGGGCCCTCGACCTGGTGGGACTGGCCGGGCTGGAACAACGCCCCGTGCCCCAGTTGTCCGGCGGACAGCAGCAGCGGGTGGCCCTCGCACGGGCCGTGGTCATCGAACCCGACCTGTTGCTGCTCGACGAGCCGCTGTCCAACTTGGACGCCAAGCTGCGTGAAGAAACCCGGGACCAGATCCGGGAGTTGCAGACCAAGCTGGGCATCACGGCCATCTACGTCACCCACGACCAGGAGGAGGCGCTGGCCGTTTCCGACCGGATCGCGGTGATGGAGGAGGGCGAGTGCCGGCAGCTGGACCGTCCCGACGCGATATACCGCAGGCCGGCCAACCGGTTCGTGGCCGCCTTCATGGGCAACATGAACCTCTGGCAAGGCGTGCTCACGACGGACGGGGGAAGGACGGTTTTCCGGCACGGGAGCGGAATGGCCGTCGTCTTGCTGCCGTCAGCCTCGTCACCCGCGCCGGCCGACACCGTAAAAGCCGATGACGCCGCGCCGGTCAACCGGGCCGCGACAACCGACAGCGCGCAGGCCGACACTGCCGCGCTGGCCGACCCCGCGACAGCCGACAGCACCGCGCCGGCCGATGACGCGCAGGCGGCTGGTCCCGCTGGTCTCATCTACCTGGCCCTCCATCCCCAGGCCGCGAAGTTGACCAACGAGGATACGGAAGGTACGGTGGGCGGCGTCGTGACCACCCGGCGATTCAAGGGTGCAACCGTCGAGTTCACCGTCGATGCCGGCGGCGTCTCCATCCAGGTCGTGGAGAACGCGGAAGGCCCGATGGCCGCGCGTCAACCCGGCGATGCCGTGCGCGTCCGCATCCCCGGCGACCAGGCGATCATCCTGAGGGACTGATCCGGATCATGAACCTGTACGCCTTCCTCCGGCAACCCCGCGCCCTCGTCTTCATCCCCCTCGGGTTCATCCTGCTCGGCTACATCGTCTATCCCGCCGCGCTCGTCCTGTGGGAAAGCCTGTTCCGGGACGGACAGTTCGGATTCGGCAACTACGGGGAGTTCTTCGACCCGGACAGTCCGTCCTACATGGAAGGCCTCTTCAACAGCGTCATGGTCTCCGTGGGCAGCGTGCTTCTTTCGGCCCTCATCGGCGTCCCCCTGGCCCTCATCTTTACCCACTACGAGTTTCCCGGACGGTCCGTGTTTTCCGCGCTGGCTATCCTGCCCATCGTCCTCCCGCCCCTGGTGGGCGTGCTCGCCTTCCTGTTTCTCTACAGCGAAAGCGGCATGATCCCGCGCCTCATCCAGGCGGCCCTGGGACTGGAGCGACCGCCCTTCTCGCTGAACGGGGTGTGGGCCGTGCTGCTCGTGCACGGCTACACCATGTATGTCTTCTTCTACCTCTTCACTTCGGCGGCGCTCCGGGGCATGGATCCCGCGGTCATGGAGGCAGCCCGCAACCTGGGCGCGTCGTCGTGGTTCAGCTTCCGGAACGTCACCCTGCCGCTGCTCACGCCCGCCATGGTGGGGGCGACGCTCCTGGTCTTCATGACGTCCATGAACTCCTTCAGCGCGCCCTTCATCTTCGCGGGTGGATTCCGGTTCCTGAGCCTCAACATCTATACGTCCAAGCTGAACGGCGACATGGCCATGGCCGTCACGCAGACCGTGGTCCTCTCCGCCTTCTCCATCGCCTTCCTGTTCTGGATGCGCCGGTACGAGGGGCGGCGGCAGTACGCCATGAGCACCAAGGGCACGGCGAACGTCCGGCGCGAAATCCGGGGACGCTGGGCGCGCCTGCTCGCGGGCGCCGCCGGCATCGTAATGGTGGTGGTGCTCCTGCTGCCCCACCTGACCATCCTCCTGCTGTCCTTCGTCCAGGACGGCACGTGGACCCACCAGATCCTGCCCCAGGTGTATACATCGGACAACTACGGCCGGCTCTTCCAGGATCCCACCTTCTGGGAACCGATCCGGAACAGCCTGAACATGGCGGTGGTATCCACGGCGGCGGACGTGGCCATCGGCGTCACCGCGGCCTACCTGGTCGTCAAGGGCACGTTCCGGGGGCGCAAGCTGCTCGATGCCCTCGTGATGGTGCCGTGGGCCCTGCCCGGCACGGTGGTGGCCATCAACCTGATCGTCGCCTTCAGCCAGGGCACGCCCTTCAGCTTCGGACAGGTGCTGGTGGGTTCCTTCTGGCTCCTGCCCATCGCGTACTTCGTCCGCCACCTGCCCATCGTGTTCCGGGCGTCCTCGGCGGCCTTCAGGCAGCTGGACGACTCCCTGGAGGAGGCGGCGCGCAACCTGGGCGCCGGGTGGTTCTACGCTTTCCGTCGGGTCACCCTGCCCCTCATCGGCCCGGGCGTGCTCGCCGGCACGCTGCTGGCCTTCGTCACCGCCCTGGGTGAATTCGTGGCCTCCATCCTGCTCTACGTCTACGACAACCGGCCCATCGCCATGGAGATCCTGTCCCACCTGCGCCAGTTCAACATCGGCAGCGCCGCGGCCTACGCCGTCCTGCTCCTACTCCTCGTGTCCGTCGTGCTGCTGGGTTCCAACTACTTCTCCCGCGGCACGGCGCAGCGAAGCCTGTCGTAGACCCAGGTGCAAGCGTCCCCCTCCACCCAGGCCATCCGGAGTCATACGTAACCTGTGCTCAAGCGTTCCGACTACTTCCTCTTCACTTCCGCCTTCGTCATGGACTTCTGCACGGGCCTGGTGTCCTTCGCCGTGCCCCTCAGGGCCCTCGACATGGGCGCTTCCGTGGTGGAACTCGGGTTCATAGGCACTGCGGGCTCCCTCAGCTTCACCCTGGGCTGTACCTTCACGGGCAAACTGGCCGACCGCTACGACCGGCGCCGGATTCTGGCCATCGCCGCCGGATTGACCTCGCTGGTGTTCGGCATGCTCTTTCTGGCGGTGAACTACTGGATGCTGCTCGTGGGCACGGCCCTGGGATGGGGACTGCTGGCGCTCTTTTGGCCGTCGGTGCAGGCCATGCTGGCCGAGGGCCGCAGCCGTACCCAGCTGGTCAAGACCCTCGGCACGTTCAACATGTTCTGGACCATGGGATTCTTGCTGGGCCCGTTGGCGGGGGGCTATCTCTACCTCGTGGGTCCAACCGTGCCCTTTGCCACCGGCACGATCGGCATGGTCCTGCTTACACTGGCGATCGTCTTACTGCGCTTCCGGCCCGCCACTACGCAGGATGAGGATCCGGCAGAGGAGGCACAGGGACGCACGCGCGAGGACACGGCCCGCTTCCGCTGGATCGCCTGGACGGCCAATTTCACGGCGTTCTTCATGATCGGCATGCTCAATAACCAGTTCCCCAAGCTTGCCACCGAGCTCCTCATCCGGCCCGATACGCTCGGTATACTGCTCGCCATCCCGCGTCTCCTGCAGATGGCGATCTTCCTCATCGCGCGGTTCACGACGTGGTGGCAGTTCCGGCTCAGGCCCCTCGTCATACCCCAGATCGCCGCCGTGATCGGCATGATCGTCGTCGCGACGCAGGATGCCACCGTGGTACTGGCCTTCGCCTTCGGGACCGTCGGGTTGCTGGTCGGCGCCGCCTTCTCGGCCAGCCAGTTCTATTCCTTTTTCCAGGAGGAACGCAAAGGGGAAAAGGGCGCGCGCAACGAGATGATCGTCGGCATGGGCATGGTATCCGGACCGCTGGTAGGCGGCCTGCTGGCGCAGCTCATCGGACTGCGCATGCCCTACGTGCTTTGCTGCATCGTGCTGATCGCGGGAATGATTGTCGAATACCGGTGGTACCGGAAGCGGGATTAGGGATCGGGATCAGGGGCTTTGGGATCAGGGGCTGGATATTGTTCGAACGCCGCAATCGCGATCCCCGACAATAAAATGCCGAGATGTCTTCGCTCAAATCTGACTAATCCGTAAACAGTCCGATTTACCGCATTCACCCGATGCTGGAGACGCCGTGTCTTATTATCCCATTGATACCCACGCCACAGTTCGCGAATTCGAAGCCGCGGGCATCGAGACGAAGCAGGCGGAAGCCATCGTCAAGGCGATGTCGTGGAGCCGGAACGACCTGGTGACGAAGACGGATCTCGCGGGATTCGCGAAGAAAGAGGATCTGGAGGAACTTAAATCTCGTTTGGATTCGATAAGCGCGAAGATGGAGCGATTCGCAACGAAGGCCTATCTTGAAAAGTTCGCGACGAAGGAGGACCTGGAGCGATTTGCGACGAGGGAGGATCTGAAGCGATTCGCTACGAAGGAGGATCTGGAGGAACTTAAATCGCGTGTTGATTCCTTAAGTGCGAAGATGGAGCTTTTCGTGACAAAGGAAGAATCGAAGCGATTCGCCACGAAGGAAGATCTGGTTGTTATAAGGGCCGAGATGGCTGCGATGAAATCAGACCTGGAAAAGCAGATCAGCAGCGCCGTTAACAAGATGATGATATGTATGATCACCATGTCCGCGCTGATAGTCGGTATGATGAAATACCTTTGATCGTCCACGAGCATCCACCCTCGAGTAGGCCACCAACGAGCCGCCAAGGGCAGTAGGACAATGGAAAACGCTGGTCAACTTTCGGCGATCCGCTTGATCTCGTCCAGCCCCTTGGGCCAGGTCTCGTTGAAGTACTCCACGAAGTCGTTGAACGTGTCCGTTTCAACGGTCAGGTGGGTGCCGCCATCCGCGTCCTTCAGCGTGTAGTTCTCGAACGCCGGCGTCCATGCTTTCACCTCGTCGCTTTCCGTGTCCTCCACGCCATTGACAATATACCCGAGATGCCGTATGGACATGAACTCGTGGGGCCGGTTTGCGTCGATCATGCTGATCATGCCGTCGGTGCCCGCATTCAGGAACCGGATTTCACTGCCTTCGCTCCAGTCCCCGACAAAGTAGGACCCTTCGGCGAAAAGGCTCGTCCACCTTCGAAAAGATTCGTCCTCGAACAGGGCCTGCCACACCTGTTCCCTCGAAGCGTTTATCGTAATCGAGTAGCGTAGTTTTTCAGTGGCGTTCTGATCTGACATTGTTTTACCCCTTCCTCAGGTCGGTTTTCGTCAATCACGTCTCGCTTCGCCTGGTGCCATGGGCATTACCCTTGGCCAACCGCCGCCTTTTCGACCACCTTCGGAAGGCGCACCCGTGCATTCTCCAAACGGTCGACACACGCCTCCTTCCCCAGGACGGCGATCAAATGAAACAGGGACGGTCCGGCCATTTCCCCGGTCAGCGCCACGCGGCAGGGATGGATGAACTGGGCTGCCTTCAGTCCTTCCCGTTCCGACAAGTCCCGAACGACCTCCTCCACCGCTTCCGTGTCGAATTCCGTAAGCGCGGCAAACTCATCGCGAAGCCAGCCAATCCGCGCAACCACGCCATCGGGATCTTTCGACCAGTGCTTCCGGACGGCCTTCGAATTGTAGTCGAAGTCGTCCGTGAAGAAGAACCTGCCCTGGACCGCGAACTCGGCCAGCGTGCGGCACCGTTCCCGCAGCAGACCGACGACTTCCATCGCATAGGCGTGATCTACGGGCCGTCCGTCCGAATCTACATCGGTCTGTCCGCCTGGCTGCCCGCCGCCGATGAGTCCCGCGCGTACCAGAAAGGGCTTCGACAGCGCCCACAGCTCCTCGTTGGACAGGGCCATGATGTGCTGGCCGTTGAGCCACTCGAATTTGCGAAGGTCGAAGACAGTGTCCCGCTTGTGGACCTGGTCCAGGGAGAACCGCTCCATGAGCTCTGCGCGGGTGAAGAACTCCTGGTCGTCGCCGGTCTGCCACCCGAGCAGCGAGAGGAAGTTGACCACGGCGTCGGGCAGATAGCCGGCATCGCGGTACTCGGAGACGGACACGGCACCGTGACGCTTCGACAGCTTCTTCTTGTCTTCTCCAAGGATACTGGGCAGATGGGCGAACTCGGGCAGTTCGGCGCCCAGGGCCTGGAACAGGTGGATATGCTTGGCGGTGTTGGTGACGTGGTCGATGCCGCGGATTACGTGAGACACGTTCATGTCCACATCGTCGGCCACCACGGCCAGGTGGTACAGAGGCGTGCCGTTGGACCGTACGATGACGAGATCGTCGATGGTCTCGTTCTCCACCGCGATCTCACCCAGGATCCGGTCCTGGAACACGGTTTTCCCTTCAGGGATCTTGAGCCGGATGACCGGCTTGCGGCCGTCGGCCTCCAGGGCTTCGGCCTCGGCATCCGTGATGTCCGCATAGCGGCGGTCGTTCCGCCAGGACCGGCCCTCGGCGAGGGCTTGCTTCTTTTTCGCTTCCAGCTCTTCGGGCAGATAGTAGCACCGGTAGGCCTTGCCGCTATCGACCAGGGCCCGGGCCCGGGCGACGTGCCGGTCGAACCGCTGGGACTGGTGGACCACCTCTTCGTCCCAGTCCATGCCCATCCACTCCAGCACCTCGAATATGGCATCGACCCACTCGGGCCGGGATCGGGCGGTGTCGGTGTCTTCAATGCGAAGGAGGAAGCGGCCCTTCTCCCTGCGGGCGAAGAGCCAGTTGAACAGGCCCGTGTGGGCACTGCCTATGTGGAGCAGTCCGGTGGGACTGGGGGCGAAGCGAACGCGTACGGGCCGGGACATGGGTCGTCAGGATGCCTGGGGATCCGAACCGCCGGCGTCTGACGCCGAGGTCGAAGCATCGGTGGCGGGAGGCGTGGCGTCCGCCGGTGCGGGTGTTGCCGCCGGTGCGGGTGTTGCCGCCGGTGCGGCCTCTGGCACGGCTGACGGTAAGGCTTCGAAGGTCAGGTTCAATCCGCCTATCGCGCCGGCCAGCAGGTTGTACAACCAGGTCGCCAGAGAGATCACCAGGGCGCCGAGCACGGCGTACAGGACGGTAATCACGATCCACGCTATGACCGCGATCAAGCCCGTGGCTCCCACGATATATCCCATCTCGTCGGGCATGCCTTCGGACATCCCCATCACGCCCATGAAACTCGCCATCAACGTGATCATCACGGCGTACAGCGCTCCGACCACGAAACCCACGGCGCCGGCGATGAGAAAGGTAATTTTGCACGCGGACCATGGGTCGATACGCTTCAGCTGGTACCTCATAGTGGTGCTCCCGGTGGCATTACGTGGAAGGGGTTCCCGGACCGGCCCGGAACCCGGCGGCGGCCGCCATGCTGCCGATCAAGAACAGCGATCTAACTACGAACGGAGAGGGAGGGATTCGAACCCTCGGTAGGTTTTTGACCCACAATCGCTTAGCAGGCGATCCGATTCAGCCACTCTCGCACCTCTCCCAAGGGATTTCCGCGTCGCTGGACGGTGGGGGTGGGATTCGAACCCACGGTACCCGCAAAGGTACAACGGTTTTCAAGACCGTCTCTTTCGGCCACTCAGACACCCCACCTGACAGGCGGCAATATAGGCTGATCAAGCGGTGGGTGTCAAACGAAAACGGCGGTCAGCATGGCCTGTGAGGCTCCAATGGAACGTCCTGCAACTCCCCGGAGCACTTGACCTGATCTGAAGGTCCATTTAGTTTACATTTTTAACCATTAGTATGGCTGAAAACCCTTGTCTGCGGAGCATCGATTACCAAACACCGGGCAGCTCCCCACCTGGCCTGGATTCGGGATCGCCGCGGGATGTCCAAATAGACTGCAATACTGTGTCCGTGAAACAGTGCCTGTAAGAAGTGCCCGTAAAAAGTTCCTGTGACTGGAGACCATTTCCATGAAAGGGCGAATCTGGCGACTCATCGGTTATGTGCTGTGCTCCCTGTTCATCGTGCCGGCCCCGGCTTCCCACTACGCATCGCCGGGTGATGCCGCACCGGGTGCTGGCGCGCCGGGTGATGAGGACTGTTACGTGGAGATCGCGTCCATCGACTTCGGGGACGGGAGCGGAAAGCTCGAGAACAACCGGTTCCGCCATGTCTTCCAGTACATCGATACGTATCCCTATTATCGTCGAGTCAGCGACGTGTACGTGGGCATCGAGACGGTCCGGTACTTTCCGAATTCGACCCGGCCGAACCGGTCCTACTGGAGCATCGTGGACGGAAGAAAGGGCGTCGGCGCCGAGGGACATTTCTCGCTCATCCAGGACTTTCGCGGTGAAGCAAACGTCCTGGGCGTCGCGGTCGGTATCAATGTGGCCGACGAGTTCGCGTTCTTCCTCTACGACCGGAACAGCGATACAAACGCCGGTCACTATGCGCACGGAGCGAGGGACGGCCTGCTCGGTGTGATGACGACCATCGAAAACAATGCGGAATTCATCAACGTGGAGAAGGCGTCGAGCTGGCGCATCGGCACAAATACGAAGCTCCGAGCGTGGAGTTCGCGCTTCGTGGATTCGGACGGTGATTGGAACGAAGGGATTTACTCGAACAAGCTGTTCAGGACGTTGTACTTCATCAACAGCCAGGTGACCGTTGCGGGCGTCGAGCGAAAAGTGAACAAGATCTGCAGGCTTGCCTGGTCTCCCGTGGCGATAACGAATTCAGACAAGCTGGTCCCGGCCATCGAGGAAGAACTGGCGCGCCGGGCGGACCGGATTCACGCGTTGCGGATCGTCAACAACGAAGTGCCGGCATCGCGGGCGGACTGGAGGGCCGCTTTCAACAGCTTGCGTCCCGAGACGTTCATCCATGTGCTGACGGTCCCGAGGAGTCATTCCGGCGACTTTGGCGTGAGCACTGAAGTCGGTGAAATCGCGATCACCTTTACGCGTGATCCTTACAGCGACCAGATCCGCTACCGCCCAGAAAAGGTGTGGAGGCTGGACGGAGCACAGCACAACTCAGGATTGTATCACTTCGACATTCAGGGACGTCTGTCCGTCGACGGACGGGACCTGGGATGGATCATCGACGCCAGGATCGGTACCTACTGGCGGTGCTGCGACGAGAACACCTACAATCTGAAGCACCAGAAGTTCGGGATGCAGTGGAGGAATGTCGACAGGGATGACTACCGTATGCGATGCGGGTCCGAGGAGTGCGAGGTGTTCATCAGGAAAGGAATCCTGCGGTTACGCTGATCCGATCGACCACGAGGAAACGCGGCTTCTTAGGATTACTCGTCACCGATTACTTACTCTCCAATTCAGTCCCAAATCCGGTGAATGCGGGCTCTCATCCTCGGTCCGCTCTATCGATCAGTCGCATCAAGTTCGAGACGTGGCTTCTCAGGCGGCGCCTGCCCTCCTCCGTGAGCTGATACCAGGTCACGGGCCGCCTGTCCCTGAACGTCTTCTCGATCGACAGGTAACCGGCATCCTCGAGTTTGCGGAGGTGCGTTCCGATACTACCGTCCTTCTCATCGAGCACCTGCTTCAGGCGGCTGAAGGACATCATTTCGTGTTTCGAAAGCAGGACGCAGATGGCAAGGCGAACACGGTGTTCGAGGAGGCCCGCGAGAGACTCCAATTCCTTCAGAGACGTTATGTCGGGATCAGTCGGCGGCATCTGGTTTTTCCTTACCGAGATATGCTACTACCAAAAGAGCTCCTGCAATGACGACACCCGAGGCGGTCGAGCCATACCCCGGCAGATAAAGAATTATGGGAAAACAGATTCCTATCACTATGCCGACCGGTATAAGACGCCGGTCCAGATGCAAGCCCGCATAAAAATACGCCAGGGCGAGCACAAGCACCGAGAGGGCGCCAATGCCGGAGCCAGTTAACTTCCCTCCCGTGACCAACAACCCAATGAGTACGACCGCGACCATGTATGCCAGCCAATGCTTCACCCATCGCATCCCTCTTTCTATATCCGCCTGGCCGATGCGTGCACATGCCCGTGACCCGAGCCACATGGACAGGAGGAATCCGACAGGAGCTGCGACCCGCCAGTACCATCTTATCCAACTTTTGTCGTCGACAAAATCGGACATGGGTAGACCGAAGAGTATGATGACCGCCCACAGTACATAGATGGAACTGAAGGGGACGCTGTCCGAACGGTGTGCTGCGTCACGGACAAAGGCCAGATCCTCCCTGAGTTTTCCTATGTCAGACATGATGTACTCCTTGTTGATGAGAACTATTATATAGTGATTACTCTGAAATATAGAGTATAAATACGTATATGTCAACAGGAAAACAAATTACGCTGAGATTTTCAGGGTAACGACAGGCATACGAAGACGTCGTCAACCTGCCGCACAGGTGGGTTGATTCACTAACCAACGCCGGAATCGAGTCCGGCGGCCGACTTCGAGCGGAGAGGCTCTACACCCGCACCGTCAGCCCGTCGTGGAGTGCGGTGCGGTAGGCCTTGAGGGCGGGCACGAAACCGATCAGGAACCCGGCCGTCACCACGGCACCCAGGAAGAGTAACTCGATCGAGCCGGGGGGGCTGATCGGGATGAAGAGCCCTACCTGCGCCTCGACCAGGGACTGTCCGGCCAGGAGCAGCACATACACCAGCACGAATCCGGCGAGTGCCCCCGCCGCGGCCAGGCAAACCGACTCGAGCACCAGCAGAGAAACGATCCGTTTGGGTCCGGCACCGACAGCGCGCAGGATCGCCATTTCCCGTCGACGCTCATCAAGCGAAGTGTAGAGCGAAACCAGCATACCCAGCAACCCTACCAGCACGACGAAGATCGAGATCAGCCGGAGGCCGGTCTCGGCGAAACCCAGGCTGCGCCACATCTCGTTCAGGGCGACACCGGGGATCACGGCCATCATCGGCTCGTCCTCGAAGTCGTTGATTTCGCGCTGAAGCTGGAGCACGTCCCGCCGGTCGGTCGTGCCCACGAAGAACGACGTCACCTGGTTGACTTCGACGTCCTCAATCGATAATTCCGCTTCCACGTGTGCGTGACCGTCGTCCTCGTGATCGTGTCCGTCGTCAGTCTGGGCCGCTGCCGTTTCTTCGTGGTCGTGTCCGTCGTGGCCGTGTTCGTCGTCCGCGGCGGCTACTTCCGCCTCGTGATCGTGGTCATGGGCGTCATCCGTGGAAGCCGCCTCCGCCTCGTGATCGTGGTCATGGGCGTCATCCGTGGAAGCTGCCTCCGTCTCGTGATCGTGACTAGCGTGGTCGTCGGCCGCATCCTCGTCGTGGTCGTGTCCGTCATCGTGGGTGTGGCCATCGTCTGAATCATCGTCGTGCGCGTGCCCTTCGTGGTCGTCGTCCGCCACTTCGTCGTGGGCATGAT
>VXTP01000039.1 GCA_009837395.1 Gemmatimonadota bacterium | reverse complement strand
GTTCCGGGGGTTCAGTAGGTGGCGGGTCCGGCGGCTCCGGCGGTTCCGGCGGCTCCGTACCCTCGATGACCACGTGTACCAACGCGTGCGCCGACGCGTCGCCCGAGGTTGCCGTGACCCGCGTCGTGCCGTTCGACACCGCGATCACCAGGCCGGAGGCGTCCACCGTGGCCACCTCCGGTCGGCTGCTCGACCACATTACCGCCGCGCCCGGGATGGCCGCATCGTTATCGTCGTACACCTGGGCGTCCAGCTGCAGGCTCTGGCCCACGGCCGCCAGCGTCGCTTCCGATATGTTGAGCACGATGCGCGACGGCTCCGGCGCGACCTCGACGTAGACGGGACGGGACGTGGAGGCACCGCCCGAGGAGGCCGTGATCAGGGCATCCCCGGGCGAGACCGCTGTCACCAGGCCGTTGGCGTCCACCGTGGCGATTTCGGGATTGCTGCTCGACCACACCACCACCGCGCCCGGGATGATCCGGTCGTTCGCGTCGTAAACCACCACCGTGAACTG
Source organism: Gemmatimonadota bacterium (assembly GCA_009837395.1). Lineage (GTDB taxonomy): Bacteria > JAAXHH01 > JAAXHH01 > JAAXHH01 > JAAXHH01 > JAAXHH01. Next base: position 40,655 of record VXTP01000039.1, on the reverse strand, counting down.
GCCCGTCGCACCAACCTGCAACAGTGTGATGGCAGACGGCATGATCTCGACGCTGTCCGCCGCCTGTTCCACCGAGACCGTCACGGTCGCCGTGGCGTAACCCGATGAGACGGTGATCTGCGTCGTTCCGTTTCCCGAGGCCGTCACCACGCCCCGGTCGCTGACCCGGGCGATGCTGCCGTCCGCGCTTCGCCAGTGCACCGTGGCGTCGGAGATCACCCTGCTGTCCTGGTCCAGCACCGTGGCGTCAACGCGTTCATAGTCGTCGACGGCCGTGAACACGATCCGGTACGTCGACAGCGTGATCGTGGTGGGTTCCTGCGTCGGCGGACCCGAGGGGTTCGTCAGGCAGGCCGACAGGAAGCCGAAGATCAGCGTCGCGAGAAAGGGCAAGAAGCAAAACCCGGGAGCGAGTCTCATCAAAGTGATATCCTGACTGGATGGTTCACTAACGCGTCAGGGCGAACATTCAATTACGCCCGACACATTTGCTATGCGCGCCAACCAGGTCTGGAAGGCGGATTCCGGCGGCACGCAGAGCTTCGTAGCGCCCAGCCACAAATCTTCAAGCTTGGCACTGGTTAACGACAGCGGCAAAGGACCTGTCAATCCGATGTTCCTACGGAGATCCAGCGATTTAAGATTTGAGAGATCGCCCAATTCAGGTGGCAACCCGCCAGATAGCACGTTGTTATAAACATTCAAATCTGTAAGTGCAACCAGGCTACCGATTTCCGGAGGTATTTCTCCTGATAGCCGGTTGTTATGAATCGATAGGTCAATTAGCATCGTTAGATTGCTGATATCAGCAGGTATTCCTCCAGATAACTTGTTTTTACCTAGCCAAAGCATCTCGAGTGCGGTGAGATTGCCGATTCCAGCAGGTATTTCTCCGGTTAACTGATTGTGCGCAAAATCCAGTCTGACAAGCGCACGCAGGTTCCCGATTCCACGCGGTATCGCTCCTTCCAACCGGTTTGTGTTGAATGACACAACCTCCAAGGCAGTCAGATTGGTCAATTCGCCTGGAATGGAACCGGACAGGCTATTGTAACCCAAATTTAGGTTTTGAAGGTTAGAAAGCATCCCGATTTCCGGTGGGATCTGACCACTCAGTTGGTTTCGATGGAAACTAAGAATAACAAGGTTGCGGAGTTTGCCAATTTCCGGTGGAATCGAGCCGGTCAGTCCGTTAACCGAGAATAACAGGCTTTGAAGTTGGTCCAGTTGGCCCAGTTCAGGGGGAAGGGGGCCCGACAACCCGTTCCTGTGCAACCCGAGGTAGATCACCCTGCCATCGATGTCCGTGGTAACGCCGTGCCATTCCTCAAGCGGCTTGTTACTCAGCCAGTTTGTACTGTTCGTCCAGTTCGGTCCATCGGTTGCGTTGTATAGGGCGATCAGCACGTCGCGGTCGGACAAAGGTTCGGGCACGTCCTCGCAGAAAACGACACCGGGTTGTCTCTCGATGCCACCCAGCCACGCCCTGAAAGCGGATTGGTCGGGTACGCACAACTTTGTACTTTCCAGATTCAAGTAACTCAAGGTGGAGATGGCGGTTAATTCGATAGGTAACCGTCCAACCATGTGCTCATTGTATTGTAGTTGCAACGATTCCAGCTTGTCGAGATGACCGAATTCAGGAGGGATTCCGCCCGACAACTGGTTGTTAGTAATACTCAGCCTTTCAAGCGCAACAAGATTGCCTAATTCGGGAGGTAGGGTGCCTGTCAGTTGCGTGCTATCAAGTGAGAGGTTCTTCAGGCTATTCAGATTGCCGAGTTCAGACGGGATGGTACCTTCCAAATCATTAGACCCTAGATGTAGCGTTTCAAGGACGCGCAAATTGCCGAGTTCGGGTGGGATCGCGCCAGTCAGTTCGTTACCATACAGCAAAAGCTCAACCAGTGTCCTGAGTTGTCCGATCTCCGGCGGTATGGACCCCGACAACTTGGTCTCGTAGATTTGTAATTCTCGGATTGCACTAAGTAGTCCGATTTCTGCCGGGATAGGTCCGGTCAAGCTGTTATGACCCAGATTCAGGAATGTAAGATTAGATAGCAATCCGATTTCCGGTGGAATGTGGCCCCTCAGTTGGTTGGCATAGAGATTGAGATCAACAAGGTTGCCAAGATCGCCGATTTCCGGTGGAATGACACCGTTCAACCGATTCAGTTCCAGTGCGAGCCAGGTCACCCTCCCATCGGCGTCCGTGGACACTCCGTACCAATCTCCAATCGGCTTGTCGCTTAGCCAGTTGGTGTTATTCGTCCAGTTCGGGCCGTCCGTGGCGTGGTAAAGCGCGACCAGTGCGTCGCGGTCAGACAATGGTTCGGGCGCATCCTCGCAGAAAATGACACCGGAATGTCTGTCGATGCTGCCCAGCCACGCTCGGAAAGTCTCATTGGATGGAACGCAAAGCTCCGTCCCTTCAAGGGCCAGGCGGTTCAAAGACGAAAGAGAGGTGATTGCAGTCGGAAGGGGACCTGACATATGTTGATTGTCTCGTAGATCCAACACCAACAGCTTGGTGACTCCACCTATTTCTGGTGGAACTCCCCCTGATAACTGGTTTTCAAAAAGGGTCAGCCGCTCAAGAACAGTCAAATTTCCGATTTCGGATGGTATATCTCCGGTCAACTGGTTCTCGCTTAAATGGAGGCCTTTAAGACCGACAAGTTGCCCGATTTCGGACGGGATTTCGCCTGATAACCGGTTTCTTTCCAACCTCAGGCCGTTCAAATTTACAAGCTGTCCGATTTCCGATGGGATTTCGCCGGTCAGTAAATTCGCGTGTAACAACAGGCCTCCAAGTTCTACAAGCTGTCCAATTTCGGGTGGAATTACACCCGTTAACCGGTTGCCATGAAGCGACAAGGTACGCAATTTCACAAGTTGCCCGATTTCGGGCGGGATTATACCCGTGAGTTGATTATCGGCCAAATCCAGGAAGACCAGATTGCTTAGTTGCCAGACTTCAGGCAGGATATTTCCGGTAAATTGGTTATAGGACAGGATCAGGTCTCTTAAATTTACTAACTGTCCGAAACTGGGTGGAATAACTCCGGTGAATTTGTTATCTGAAATGTCCAGGTATCGTAAACTGGCCAATTGCCCGATCTCGGGGGGAATCGGACCTCCCAAGGCGTTACTGAAGAGTCGCAGCGTTCGCAGATTGGACAATTGTCCGATCTCGGGGGGGATCACTCCATTCAGGTTGTTCCTGTTCAGTTGCAGGTCAATCACATTTAATTCATTATCCGTCGCTACGCCATACCAGGTTCCCATCGGCGCATCACTCAGCCAGTTTGTGTTATTCGTCCAGTTCGGACCGTCCGTGGCGTGGTAGAACGCGACCAGGGCGTCGCGGTCCGGCAACGTTATCGGCGGGGTAGGTGGAGGAGGCGGGGGCGGCTCAGGAGGCTCAGGTGGCTCAGGTGGCTCAGGCTCCGACGGCGGCTCCGGCGGGTCCGTGCCCTCGATAACCACGTGTATCGTCGCCTGCGCCGACGCATCGCCCGAGGACGCCGTGACCCGCGTCGTGCCGTTCGACACCGCGATCACCAGGCCGGCCGCATCCACCGTGGCCACCTCCGGACGGCTGCTCGACCACATAACCGCCGCGCCTGGGATGGCCGCACCATCCGAATCGTACACCTGGGCGTCCAGCTGCAGGCTCTGGCCCACGGCCGCCAGCGTCGCTTCCGAGATATTGAGCACGATGCGCGACGGCTCCGGCGCGACTTCGACGTAGACGGGACGAGACGTGGAGACCCCGCTCGAGGAAGCCGTGATCAGGGCATCCCCGGGCGACACCGCCGTCACCAGGCCGCTGGCGTCCACCGTGGCGATTTCGGGATTGCTGCTCGACCACACCACCGCCGCGCCCTGGATGATCCGGTCGTTCGCATCGTAAACCACCGCCGTGAACTGGCCCGTCTCGCCCACCTGCGCCAGTGTAATGGAAGGCGGTGTGATCTCGATGCTGTCCGCCGTCTGCTCCACCGAGACCGTCGCGGTCGCCGTGGCGTAACCCGATGAGACGGTGATCTGCGTCGTTCCGGCTCCCGCGGCCGTCACCACGCCCCGGTCGGTCACACGGGCCACGCTGTTGTCCGCGCTGCGCCAGTTCACCGAGGCGTCGGAGATCACCCTGCTGTCCTGGTCCAGCACCGTGGCGTCAATGCGCACATGGTCGTTGACGGCCGTGAACACGATCCGGTACGTCGACAGCGTGATCGTGGTGGGTTCCTGGGTTGGCGGACCGGAGGGATTCGTCAGGCAGGCGGGCTGCAGGAACAGCGTTAGGGCCAGGCCCAAAAAAAGGGACAGGAAGTGAAAACCGGGAGCGAATCTCATCTAACCGGTATCCTGACTGGATGGTTCATTACCGCGTCAGGGCGAACATTCAATAACGCCCGACACGTTTTCTATGCGTGCCAACCATGTTTGAAAAGCAGCATCCGGCGGTACGCACAACTGGGTGGAGTCCAGTGACAGGCTGTTCAGGCTGACGCCGGTCAGCGACAGGGGCAACGGACCGGCCATACCGCGGTTGTTTTGAAGTTGAAGCGATCTCATGGCGGTGAGGTTTCCAAGTTCGGAAGGCACGCCTCCGGTCAGTTGATTGTTGTGCAGTTCGAACCCGACGAGACTTGTCAGTTGCCCGAATTCGGGGGGAATGGTGCCCGACAGTTGGTTGTCGTGCAAGCCGAGATGGGTGAGTCTGGTCCACTGACCGAACGCAGCGGAAAGAACGCCGGACAGCCGATTATTGTCGAGCCTGATGGTTACGAGAGCGGTTAATTGCCCGAGTTCGGGTGGAATCCCACCCGTAAGATCGTTCGCGTGGAAATGCATGTCTTTCAGCCTGCCCATGCGGCCCAGTGCTGGCGGTATTCCGCCCGATATCCGGTTGGCGCCGATATTCAGCGATTCCAGGTTGATCATGTCGCCCAGTTCGGCCGGAATGCTGCCTGTTAGTTGATTTCCATCCAGCGACAATACGGCCAGTTTCAGCAACTGACCCAGCTCCGGAGGAAGCCCTCCCGTCAACTGGTTCGATCCCAGGTCCATAGTTTTCATCTCGTCCAGATGCCGCAGGTCCGCGGGTATCGAGCCCGAAAGGTTGTTGTCTCTCAGGCGCAGTCCGACCACCCGCCCGTCGTCATCCGCAGTGACCCCGTACCAGGTCCCGATGGGCGTGTTGCTCACCCAGTTTGAACGGTTCGTCCAGTCCCGTCCACCCGTCTCGTTGTAAAAGGCGATCAGCGCTTCCCGATCGACCGAGGGCCTAGGTCCCGTGCCGCTGATGTCGACGGAAATCCTCGCGGATTCCCTGGCGTCGCCCGATGTGGCGGTGATCTGCGTGGTACCGTTAAACACCGCTGTCACCAGCCCGGTCTCGTCGACCTTGGCTACCGCAGGATTGCTGCTGGACCACGTCACCGGTGCACTTTGGATCGCTTCGCCATCGATATCGTACACCCTGGCCGCCAGCTGGAGGGTCTGTCCGACTTCGGTCAGCGTGGCGGAAGATATGTTGAGGGTGATGCTGAACGCCTCAGGAGGAAAGACGACCGAGACCGAAGCCAGCATCTTCACGGTGCCCGATGCGGCGGCGACCTGCGTGATACCACTCGAAACCGCGGTCACCAGTCCGTTGGCGCCGACCGTCGCGACGGCGGGATGACTGCTGGTCCAGACCACCTGTTCGCCGGGGATGATCGTGTCGCCACGATCGTACACTGCGGCTTCCAACTGGACGGTCTCTCCGACCGTCGTCAGCGTCGCGGATTCCGGGATGATGGCGATGCGTGCCGGCTCCTGCCGGACGCTGACCGACGCGGTCGCCCTGGCCTGATCGAACGAAGCGGTGATCTGTGCGGATCCGTTCGAAGCCGCGGTTACCGTACCGTCCGGGCCGACCCTGGCGATGTTGGGGTTGCTGCTCGACCACGTGACGGTCGCGCCCGGTATAACTTTGCTTTCCTGGTCCAGCACCGTGGCGGTAATCTGGACCATCTGGCCGACGGCGGTAAGCGAGACTTCGTATGAAGACAGGTTAATTGTGGCAGGGACCTGCGCCGGCGGTTCCGTGGGGCCGTCTTTCCCGCACGAGAACAGCGCGAACAGCGACAGGGTCGTTGTGAATGCTATGAGACCGCGAAGCATGCTGGTCAACTGACGACTCCCGGATGCGTTTCGAGTAATAGTTTCACAAAATGAACTGTTCGTTTTTGATAGTCAACATCAATTAGGGAGTTTTCACCTTCATCATATTGCGTCGTCCGACTTCATATGAACATCTCCAGGCACCACGTCCTGAAGCCGTGATTCCGGTAGAACTTTAGCACGCGGTCCAGGTCCATGGTGGCCGAGTGCACGCGGAATCGCCGGATGCCGTTCCGCCCGGCAATCTCCTTCATGCGTTCAACCAGCTTTCCGCCGATTCCCGCGCTTCGGTAGGGTTCCCTGACGTACAGATCATATATTTCGAGGTGTTGCTCCCCCTCTTCGAATATACACAGGTCGCGGCTGACGTGGACCTCGCCGCGGCTGTACCCGATGATTTCGTCTGCCGCAACGGCCACGAGCAAATAGGGCCCCAGGGCTTCCCTTATTTCGTCCGGAGAACTGGGTCCGAAGCCGTATGTTACCCCTTCGGATTCCCAGTCAAGGTCCAGCTGATGAACGGCTTCCACGTCTTCGGGTTCGCATTCGCGTATGACCAGGTTTACCATTTGTGAATCTCTCCGGGAATCGCGTTGGTATCGCGTAGTAATCGCGTTACCATGTTGAAATAACTGATGTCGACTTATATTGAGGAATGATAATGATTAAACTGAAACGAAGGCGACCATATTTTCCGGAAGGCGGGTCAAGATGAGCGACAACGCGTTGGCCGGCCGGATACGGCCTCTGCTTACACAGCTTCCGGGATTCTCCGAGAAAAACATGTTCGGAGGCGTCTGCTTCATGATCCACGGCAACATGTGCGTGGGGACCTGGAAGGATTCGCTCATCGTACGACTCGAGCGGGAGAAGCACGAGGAGACGCTGGCCGAACCGCACACGAAGCCTGCCGACATCGCGGGACGGATCATGAGGGGATGGGCCCTGGTGGAGCCGGCGGGCATTGCGAGCGAGGATGACCTGGCGACCTGGGTCGCCCGCGCCGCCGATTACGCGGCTTCCCTGCCGGCGAAGTAGCCGTACGAAAGCCGCTTCCTGCCGGCTAGTTGATGTACGGTCCCGGCTGATTGCAAGTTTATTGTCGGCTGATTGAAAGTTTTAGGCCGTCCAATTGCAAGTCATAGTGCGGCTGATTGCAAGTTTTGGGCCGTCCAATTGCAACTCTCATCGAAAATCCCGGCTCCGCAGCCGCAGCGTCCGGTCCTCCAGCTTCGGGTCCCAGACCGCCTCGACCACGAGGTGGACCACGCCCTCGCCCACCTGCAGGTTGCCGGTCACGCCCATGCAGTGCAGCGTCCTGGCCAGCAGGGCGTTGCGCTCGAACACCTTTTCCCAGATGACCAGGTTCACGAAGCCGGTCTCGTCCTCCAGCGTCATGAAGGTGACGCCCTGGGCGGTCCCGGGGCGCTGGCGGCAGATGACCAGGCCCACGTAGCGAACCGAGCGGCCGTCCGGCATGGCGTTGAGTTCCTGGGCGGTGGGCAGTCCCCGGGCGGCGAGTTCGGCGCGGCGCGGCTTGAGGAGGTGGCCCTGCACGCTGTGGCCGGCGGCCTGGTGGTCCCAGAGGATGGTCTCCAGGCTGTTCAGGGACTGGAAGCGGGGCGGGGCGCCGCGGGCTTTCAGCGGCAAGGGGGGCAGCCCGCCGGTTTCGGTCCCCAGGACCTCCCATAAGGCGCTGCGGCGGTCCGGGCCGGACGGGCCAAGCGGACCGAAGCACGCGAAGGCGCCCGCCTCGGCCAGGGACTCGAGTTTGTCCGCGTTCAGGCCGCTTCTCCGGGCGACGTCGGCGATATCGCGGAAGGGCGCCTGCTCCATGGCCGCTTCCAGCCGCGCGCCGTCTCCTTCCCCCAGTCCGCGGACGTAGCGCAGGCCCATGCGGACCGCGAAGGAGAGGCGGGGCTTGCGGCCGCTCGCGCCGCGGTCCGAACCCGCTCCGGTCGCACCGCCACCGCCCTCACTGCCGACTGGACCGCTCGCGCCGCGGCCACCACCCGCGCCACCACCGCCCTCCCGCGCGATCTCTTCCAGCGTGCAGTCCCAGCGGCTGCGGCGCAGGCTCACCGGGCGCACCTCCACCCCGTGTATCCTGGCGTCGTTGACGATGGTGGAGGGCGAGTAGAACCCCATGGGCTGGGCGTTCAGCAGGGCGCAGGTAAACTCCGCCGGGTAGTGGCAGCGCAGGTAGGCGGTGGCGTAGGCGATGTGGGCGAAGCTGGCGGCGTGGCTCTCCGGGAAGCCGTACTCGCCGAAACCGCGGATCTGCATGAAGACGTGCTCGGCGAATTCCTGCCGGATGCCTTTTTTGATCATGCGCGAGACCAGCCGTTCCCGGTGCCGCTCGATCCGTCCCGACCGCCGCCAGGCGGCCATGTCCCGCCGGAGCTGGTCGGCCTCGCCGGGGGTGTAGTCCGCCGCCACCATGGCCAGCTGCATCACCTGCTCCTGGAAGAGGGGCACGCCCAGGGTCTTCTCCAGGACGGGCACGAGGCTTTCGTGGGGATAGGTGACCTCTTCCTCGCCGTTGCGCCGCCGCAGGTAGGGATGGACCATGCCGCCCGTGATGGGCCCGGGGCGGACGATGCTGATCTCGATCACCAGGTCGTAGTAGGTGCGCGGCTTCAGACGCCCCAGCATGGCCATCTGGGCCCGGCTCTCGATCTGGAACACGCCCACCGTGTCGCTGCGGCAGATCAGGTCGAAGGTGGCGGCGTCCTCCCGGGGGAGCGTGGCCAGGGAGAGCTCCATCCGGCGGTGCCGCCGCAGGAGGTCGAAGCCGAGGTGCAGCAGGTTGAGGGCGCCCAGGCCCAGGAGGTCCACCTTGAACAGCCCCGCGTCCTCCACGTCCTCCTTGTCCCACTGGATCACCGTCCGCCCCTCCATGGTGGCGTTCTCGATGGGCACCAGGTCGTGGACGGGGTGGTGGCCCAGCAGGAAGCCCCCGGGGTGGATGGAGAGGTGGCGGGGGAAGTCCTGGATCTCCAGTACCAGGGCGGCCAGGTGGCGCAGGGCCGGGTTCTCCGGGTCGAGGCCGGCCTGCCGGATGAAGTCCTCGTCCCAGTGCCCGTGGGACACCTGCCGGGCCAGGCGGTCCAGGCCGGTGGCCGGGACCTCGAGGACCTTGCCCACCTCCCGGATGGCGGACCGGTGGCGGTAGCGGACCACGTTGGCCACCATGGCGGCGTGGGTGCGGCCGTACTTCTTGTACACGTGCTGGATCACCTCCTCCCGGCGGTTGTGCTCGATGTCCAGGTCGATGTCCGGCGGCTCGGCCCTTTCCCTGGAAATGAACCGCTCGAAGAGGAGGTTCACCTGGGTGGGGTCCACGCCCGTGATGCCCAGGGCGAAGCAGACGGCGGAGTTGGCCGCCGACCCGCGGCCCTGGCAGAGGATGCGCTCGCGGCGGCAGTACTCCACGATCTCGTGCATGGTCAGGAAATAACCCTCGTACTCCAGCTCCCGGATCAGCGCGAGTTCCTTCTTCAGCTGGGGGACCTGCGTTTCGAACTTGCTTCCCAGGCGGCGGGCCGCGCCCTCGAAGGTACGCTCCTCCAGGTACTGGATGGACGTCTTGCCCCTCGGCAGGTGCTCCAGCGGGTAGCGGTAGCGCAGTTCCCCGAGGGAGAAGGCGCAGCGGGCGGCCACCTCGCGGGTCCGCTCGAGGGACGCCGGGTCGTCGGCGAAGAGGCGGGCCATGTCCTCCGGCCCCTTGAGCGCGTGCTGGTCGTTCGGCCGGAGGAGCCGCCCGGCCGCGGGCAGGGTCACCCCCTCCCGGATGCAGGTCAGCACGTCCTGCAGGGGGCGCCGTCCGGGCGTATGGTAGAGGGCCTCCACGGCGGCCACGGTGGGCAGGCCGAACCGGTCCGCCAGTTCCCGCAGGCGGATCTCCTTCAGGGTCTCCTCCGCCCGGCGGTGCCGGGCCAGGACCACGTACAGGCGGTCTTCGAAGGCCGCGCGGAGCGGTTCGGGGAAGGGGGCGGGGGCGGCCAAGCCCGAAAGGTTCGAGCCGGACGCGCCGGCGGACGCGACGTCGCCGCCAGCCGGACCGATTCCCCCGGAGCCCGTCGACCCTGTTCCACCGATCCACAGGGCGATCAGCCCCGGGCTGTGGCGGCACACCTCCTCCCAGCTCACCCGGCAGTTCCCCTTGGCGCCGCGCAGGTGCCCGGCGGTCAGCAGCCGGCAGAGATGGGCGTAGCCCTCCCGATCCTGGACCAGCAGCACGATCTCCGAGCCGTCCCGGAGGCTGACCTGCGACCCCACGACCAGGTGGACGTCCAGTTCCCGGGCGCGGACGTGGGCCCGCACGATGCCGTACACCCCGTTGCGGTCGGTGAGGGCCAGGGAGGGAAGCCCCAGGCGCCGGCAGGCCTCCACCAGTTCCTCGGGATGGCTGGCCCCTTCCAGGAAGGAGTAATTGCTCTTGCACCAGAGGGGCGCGTAGGGGCCGGCCATTATTCCACCCGGCCCTGGACGTACCAGCGGCCGCTCCCGTGGTCGTAGTAGATCCAGAGGGTTTCGCCCCGCGCGGTGTCGACGAAACGGTAAGCCCTCCGGATTTCCCGGACCCACCATCCGCCGCTGACCAGGTGTTCCGGGGGCGGGCCAGGGCCCGAAGGCGCCTGCCAGTTCACGGGCTGGCCTTCCAGGAGCCGGGGACTGGCGTGGGCGCGGCGCACCAGGGCGCGCACGGCCACCGGCCGGGGGGCGGCCGCGGCGAGCTTGCCGAAGGGCTGCCACCCGAAACGGGCTTCCGGGAGATGGCCCGACGCCAGCCGCGCCGTGAGGACCGAACCGGGGCCGAACTCGGCCCGGACCCGCGCCAGGGCCCGCATGGCCGAACCGGTGTCGCGGTCCGGATTCTCCTGCAGGAGGTTCAGCTTGTCGGCGGTGACGGGCACGCCCTCCACCTCGAGGGCCAGCTCCACCGGGGGGAAGGGGAAGGAAATCGTTTCCAGGCGCAGGCCCACCAGTTCCAGCAAGACCCTGGCATCCAGCGTCGGTTCGGCCGCCTGGATCCGGCAGCGGTGGCGCGTGCCGTTCTCCTGCCGGAACGCCAGCCGGAGGGCGGCGGCCGCCTGGTATCTTTCGCCCGCGGCCTTCAGCAGGGGCGCCAATAGCTGGGACACCCGGAACTGGAGGCCCCGGGCGTCCGATTCGTTCGCGTCCAGTTCCATCCGGGCGCGGAGCGGTTCGGAAAGGCCCCGCGGCTGAAGGGGCAGGGACCGGTCTCCCGCCGCGAAGCGGTAGAGGGCCCGGGCCTGCTCGCCGAGATGCCGGGCGATCCGCTCCCCGGGAAGGGCCAGGAAATCCCCCACGGTATACACGGCCAGCTTGTCCAGCCGTTCCCGCAGCTTCGGCTCGAGCTGCAGATCGAGCAGCCGCACCTTTCGGCTTTCGGTATCCTCGGCCGCCATGGTGGGGAGCACGACCACCGCGTCCCTCGCCTTGGCGACAGCATAGGTGCCGAAGCGGCCGAAACCGACCGCGATGCTCGCCGGCAGTTCCAGCCCGGAGAGGGCGGCGTGCATCTGCCCGGCCCAGTCCTCCAGCGACGCGTAGAGCCGGTCCAGTCCCCCCGCGTCCACCCAGAAGATCCCCGGCTCCTCGGCGCTCGGCTCCACCCGGGGGCTGAAACGGTCCAGCACGCCGTGGACCTGCCGGACCGCCGCCCCGACCTCCTCCTCCGAAACCGTCCCGGCGCACAGGCCGCGGTCCAGGGAGAGGGCCGCGGCGTACTTCATGCCCGGACGGATCCCGCCCTTGACGGCCGCGGCGTTGAGCCACAGGATGGGGCTCAGGGGCTTATCCTCTTCCACCACCGCCACCGGCCGTTCCCGCCACTGCGGATGGCTCCTCAGCAGGAGCCGGAGCGGCAGCGCCCGGATGTTAATGCAGGCCGTCCGGCCCGCGGCAGATTTCGGTGTGGCGCCAGCCCGGTCCATGACGTTTGTCCTTCAGGATTTCGACTTCGCATTGAAAACGGTCCACCGCCAGGCGGCGGCAGGAGGTCTGGCCCCTCAGGGTGACCATCGGCCCCAGCGAAGGCGCCTCGCGGGACTTGGCGGTCAGGCACAGGAGGGCGGCATGGTGGTCCCGCGCCTGCCGGGCCAGGCGCACCTGCAGGGGCACGGGGATCCTGGAATCGGCGTGCAGGTCCATCACCACCAGGCCGAAGCCGCCCGAACGCAGGACCCGGTCCGCCGCCCGCGCCGCGGCCCGGGCGTCCGGCACGCGGATGACCACCAGGGCGTCCAGGTCCACGCCGCTCTCCGCCGCGTCCGGCGCGAAGAAGGTGTCCGGCGTCGCCGTGATCCAGGCCGCCGGCTCGCCCTCGAGCTGGGCGTCCAGCACCAGACGGAAGGCGGCCGTCAGCAGGGCGGCCCCCGGGACGGACGAGAGCTCGCAGAGGCGCCCGGCCAAATGCGACCGCGACCAGCACGGCCGCTCCTCCCGCTTTCCGGCGGGCATCCGCGTGAAATAGGGTTCGAGATCCTGCAGATCCCGGTCCTGCAGGGACGGCATGATGATTCCTTCGGTTGTGCGATGTGTTACTCGACGCGCCGGACCGGCCGTCCTACTCAACACTCCGCCGTATCTCGATGACCTTGCCCAGCAGCGAGAAGGGCGCGCCATCCTCCCGGGGGATGATCGGGTCGAAGGCCTCGTTCTCCGGATGCAGCTCGACGCGGCCGTCCCGCTCCCGGTACCGCTTGACCGTCGCCTCATCGCCCACCAGGGCCACCACGATGTCCCCCGGACTGGCCGTCGGCTGCCGGCGCACGATCACCATGTCCCCCGGCAGGATGCCGGCATGAAGCATGCTCTCCCCCTCCACGGTCAGGGCGAAGAGTTCATCGTCGTCGAAACGCGTCTGTACCATGATGTATTCCGGCGGATCCTCCATGGCCTCGGTCAGCTCGCCCGCCTGTACGCGCCCCAGCATGGCGATCAACTGGGTGGGACTGGCCTTGCCGAACTCCGGCAGCCGGTAACCCCGGGACCTGCCGTCCACCTTGGCGAGCTTCCCCTCGAACACCAGCTTCTCCAGGTGCTGGCGGGCGGACTGGACCGCACGGAACCCGAATGCGCGCTGCACGTCCCGGGTCGTGGGCGGGGTCCCGCTCAGGATACGCTCCCGCACGAAATCGTAGATCTTCTCCCTGGTCTTCCCAGGCGATGTGTAGGCCATGATGGTCTCCTCGCGGTCCGGGGATGAGGAAAACGGGGCGGCGCGCCACTATGGGCCGGCGCGATGGGCCGCTGAAATGGGCCGGCGCCATGGGCTGACGAATTGGGCCAGCGCAACGGGCCGGCGCAACGGACCAGCGCGCCAAAACGAGCGCCTGAAAATCCATAAAACAGACATTTGTCTGTTATGTCAAGCAGTTTTTAGGGACTGAATGAGCATTGAGACCGATCAAAGGGCTATGAAAGAACCACAGGAGTTCCCAGGCAGGCTGACCGGCCTTGCCTTTGTGGAGTATGTGGTTTTCAGGCGAATGTTACGGGATATCGGGGAGAGAGCGTACGGAGGATCGAGATAAACCGGACTATGGATCCTTCGGTCAGTCTGCACTGTATGAAAAACTTAAACAACAACTATTTAATCGGCTCTACCTCAAGATCTCGACATATCTTTTTCGCAAGCAAGTCGTGTATTTCTCTATGTCGTGGAATCGAAGAACGTCGATCCCCTCGACGATTTCGCCACCAGGAATGGCGTCTGCCTTCACGAATCATTACGCATCCTTTTCGCCGAAGGTGTTTCAGAAGTTCGATCCGTTTCATGCGATAACGACTTTTTCCTCCTGGTAGTCGTCTCCTGCGGCAGCCAAGGCATCGCGCCTGTTGAATTCCAATGCTTCTGAAAGCGATTCGACCAGGCTTTGCCGTAATTCCTGGTGGGTACGTTCCTGGCAATTGACACCGGGCACTTCCTCAATCCAGCCAATCCACCATTCGCCTGTGTGTTTCACTACTGCGGTGTATTCCATATCTGGTCCCCCGTTAGGCAGCGAGTGGGCATTTGGTAATCGGCATTGATTTTATCCAATCAACAATCGACGTAAGGTTCACCGATGATGATTCCAACACCCTACAATCCAATAATAAACGAATCTGATACTTGAAGCAACTATACGGTCCGCAACGAACGCCGACACTGAACCGGTGACGCGACATCTCAATCTCTCTTCGCATCACATGCCAAAGGCATTTTTCAATAATACGCCTTGCTTATTGACACAATTAACGTTAATTATATCAATATGATGACAGAATTATACATTCCTCAGGCGCAACTTTCCAGGCTCACTCACCTGATAACGCCGGGCAAAGTTGTCGTGGTTTACGGTCCCAGAAGGGTGGGCAAGACTACGCTGATCAAACGCTACATCCGGGAACACGACCCCGACGCCCTGCTCGTGACGGGAGAGGATATCGTGGTCCGGGAGTATCTCGAGAGCCAGTCCCTGGCCAAATTGACGTCCTTCGTCGGCCGTCGCCGTACGCTGATCATCGATGAAGCACAGCATATCCGGGAAATCGGATTGAATCTCAAGCTGCTCGTCGATCACGTCGAGGGACTTCGGATCATTGCCACGGGCTCGTCCTCTTTCGACCTGGCCCATCAAACCGGAGAGCCCCTGACCGGCCGCAAGTATACGCTGCAGCTTCTACCACCGGCCCAACTGGAAATCCAGGAAACCGAATCCGCGCACCAGACCAGGGCCCATCTCGAAGAAAGGCTGATCTACGGGTCGTATCCTGAAGTTATCCTCATGGACTCGAACGAGGACCGGCAGCTCTATATAAAGGAACTGATCGCTTCCAATCTTTTCAGGGACATCCTCCAGCTGGAAGGCATACGCCATGCGGACAAGCTGCTCAGGTTGCTGCAATTGGTCGCCTTCCAGATCGGACGAGAGGTATCGACTTCCGAACTGGGTACCCTGTTGGGCATGAGCGCGAACACCGTAGATCGCTATCTCGACCTGCTGGAGAAATACCATATCCTTTACAGCCGCCGAGGTTTCAGCCGCAATCTGCGTAAGGAAATATCTAAAAGCCGGCGATACTACTTCTACGACAACGGCATCAGGAACGGATTGATCAACAACTTCAACCTACTGACCATGCGGGATGACGCTGGGGAATTGTGGGAAAACTACATCCTGGCGGAGCGATTGAAGTACAACCTGTACAACGGCCACCTGGACGAAAGCTACTTCTGGCGTACCTACGACCGCCAGGAGATCGACCTGGTCGAGGAGTGGGGGGGCAAACTTCTTGCCGCGGAACTGAAGTGGCCTGCCAAATCAAGCCGGGTACCGGGTGCGTGGCGCAAGGCTTATCCGGACAGTTCGTTCCAGGTCGTTCATCCGGAGAACTATCTCGAGTTTATAACAGGCTCCTAGCCAATTACTGGCTTTGCGCAATAACCGTCTCCGCCTCGTGATCCACCGGGCAATTCACGGATCTGGCGATGAAGCACATGGCATTGGCCCGCTCGTGCAGTCGCTCCGCGGTGGCCGCGTCGCTCTCCGCCGAAATCGTAACGCGGGGCCTGAGGGTCACGCGCGCGAACTGGCCTGATCCGTCCTGATTCAGTTCCAGCACGCCTTCCGCGCGGTCTTCGTAGGCGGTCACCACGACCTTGCTCACCGTGCAGAGATGCAGATACCAGAGCATGTGACAGGCCGAAAGAGAAGCCAGCAGCATGTCCTCCGGATTATGGCGCGCGGCGTCGCCCAGGTAGCCGGGGTCCGCGGAGCCCTTGACTACCGGCTTGCCCTCGCATGCGATATCGTAATCCCGCGTATAGGCCTTGTACGTGCTCGTGCCATCGCCCTGATTTCCCGTCCATGTTACACCGACCTCGTACGTATGTTGCTTATTCATAATGCCTCCGAATGCCACCGATTATCAGCCGGATAAACCGGGCGAACTGTGACCGACGCGTTGTACCATTCATAACTCATACCGTTCTAGCTTATCCCAATTAGGCGGCATGTTGATGATTTTGAAAGTATATTGGTAACATGGAATCAAAAGACAGACAGGAAACCTGGACGCAGACCAACAGTCTCCTGCTCCTGGGCATCGTCGACCTGCTCGAAGAGAAAGGGTTGCTGGACAAGAATGGTTTCCTTGAGCGTCTGACCGCGTTCAAGGACGAATCCATCGATATCGGACTCTTCCGGAACACGGAAGACGAACTGCGGGGAGACGCGGGTTATCACTGCGGCGGGCAACAGGCCACGGTGCGCATGGCTGAGCGGATCGGCCTTTCATCGGGAGACCTGCTGCTGGACGCGGGGTGCGGCGCGGGCGGACCGGCCCGGCACCTGGCGGAAGCATGGGGCTGTTCGGTGGTCGGACTGGACCGGGAATACGACCGGCTGCTCATAGCGACCATCCGTACGCGATTGATGGGCCTGCTGGACAAGGTACGTTTCAAGTTTGGGGATGCGGCCGAGATGCCCTTCGAGGACCACAGCTTCGACGTGGTATGGAGCCAGGGGGCCTTGCCCTTCACCGGCGATGTGAAGAAGATCTTCCAGGAATGCTACCGCGTGTTGCGTCCGGACGGCCGACTCGCGGTACAGACTTCTTTTTTTACCAGTCGCCACACTGACGAAGACGACAGGCGCCATCCCGATTTCCTGCCGACAGGGCCGCGAAATTACCTGGAACCGACCCTGGACTGCCTAAAGGCCGTGGGTTTTCATCAGGTCGAATCCGAATGGGTCAAGGAATCGGTCGCCTTCTACAGCGAAAGAAACCCGAAAGCGTCCGCATGGTTCCGTGATCGAAAGTACGGTTCATATATGGTGACGGCGAAAAAGTCCTGAACGGGTGAGGAGATGATGCATAAAACCTCTAAGAACCAGGTATGGGGAGTTTCCGTTACGACAGCGCTCCTGTTGATGTGGGGAGGATGTATCTTCAGCCCCACAGAGGCCACCGAGCCCATCCCGACCACGATCAATGTTTCTTCGACGCTTCTGTACCTTGGAATCGGCGAATCCGTTTCCATTGAAGCCGTCGTGCTGGATGAGAACCGATTGCCGATCGAGGACGCGCCATTGAACTGGTCAAGCAGCGAGCCCGAGATTGTCAGTGTGAACAACCAGGGGGTTCTTACCGTCCATTCGTTCGGGAGAGCGGACATTACCGTGAAGTCGGGCGCCAGTGAAGCGACCGTCGTGGTGATCGTCAGCAAAGACCGGGCGGCGCTGGTTGCCATTTACAATGCCCTGGGAGGTCCCGCCTGGGAGAACAGCGCGAACTGGGCGAGTTCGTTTCCTATCAGCGCCTGGCATGGTGTGACCGTCAGTCCGGACGACCGTGTAACAGAATTGAACCTCTGGGGCAACGGTCTGAGTGGAGTACTACCGGCGGCGCTGGGAGACCTTGACGAACTCAGAATCCTGGATCTTGGCGGGAATTCGATCACCGGGAATATCCCCGGTGCCGTCGGGCAGCTTCGCAACCTCGAGGAATTTCGGATCGCCCACGCCAATTTAAGTGGTGAGATACCCGCGTCCCTCGGCAACTTTCCCAAACTTCGGATATTGGCTTTAGGTATGAACGATCTAAGTGGTTCAATTCCTTCGTCATTGGGTAACCTCGTCAATCTCGAGGGATTATGGTTGTACGAGAACGCACTGAGTGGAGAAATACCGGGATCTGTAGGCCGACTTGAAAACCTTGTTGATTTATCTCTATCGTCCAACCGCATAACGGGAAGTATCCCATCGGAGTTGGGCAACATGTCCAGCCTACGGTTCATTTCATTGCAGAATAACGGGCTCAGTGGACAAATTCCCCCGGAATTGGGTAACCTGGCGGTGCTCGAAGAGTTAAGACTTTCGAATAACCAGCTATCGGGTTCGATTCCTCCCGAATTGGGTGGATTGGGTAACCTTGATCTGCTGTATCTCAATCACAATATACGACTGACGGGGGCCTTGCCGTTTGAACTCACCCAACTCACCATGCTCAGGTCGCTGGATTTGATAGGTACCGGTCTGTGCGCGCCAACCCACCCTGACTTTCGGGCCTGGTTGGAAATGGTAAGAGGTCTTAGATTTAGCAATACGCTTGGAGGGGTTGTTTTCTGTTCGGGTAACTGAACGATAATGAGGTCTGAAACCTTTCCTGTAGGAGCACCAACATGACAGCCTGGCGTAAACTCTCCTTTCCGATCGAGTCCCAAGACACAGCTGAGCTCATTGTCGAAGATGATCGTGCAGGTGTCATCCTCGATCCCCTTCGCTGGCGTATCCTCGAGATCCTGGAAGCAGGAAAATCGGTGACGGAGATTTCAGATGCGCTCGATGTTACGGATGCCCGGGTGCTGTACCACGTGCAGAAGCTGGCAGAGACAGGCGGCGTGCGTCTAGAGGGTAATGTGGCGACGGATCCCCGGAAATGGCGGTGTCTGCCCGCGGCGGGAGTGATCCGTGTACGGGCGGAGCAGGAGAGCCGGGAGGGAGATGATCCATTCGGGTCGAGTGACGATGGGGACACGGGGGACGGCCAAGGTACGGAGGGCAGCACCGCCACGGCGCACAACCAGTCGGAACAGGCCATCCCGGCGGGCGTGGCCGGCCAGTTCAACCAGGCATTCCGTGAAGCGGCCGAAGGGATGTACGGAACGACCTTCCAGATGTCCGTCAATCACAACCGCGCACGGCTATCGGAAGCCCAGGCCGCCGAATTCAACAACCGATTGCTGTCGCTCATCAAGGAGTACTTCCCGCCCGGTAAAGGAGACCGGTCGGGCATCAAGTACGGCTTCCACGGCGTGCTTACCCCGATCGATCTACATCCGCTCGTGGAGGCTGTTTCCGAAGACTAGATTGACCTGCGCGAGAACGATCCTTACCGAGAAAGCATCTCTTGGAAAACAGAAGCGTCAGTCCACCGGATTTCCGGTCCATCTCGTACCGCACGGAAGGTCACTGGCTGTTCTCGACCGCCTGCCGTCGCACCTCGTCATTCATCAGCACATCCGCGACGATCGCCACGATGTAGAACTTTCCTTCGAGCAGGTGTTCGTTGCTGTAAATCGGTTCCAGTTTTATCCACCTTCGCAGGTTCAGGTTCCCCCGGACGGTGTTGAAGATAACGTCGTAAAACTTCTGCGTATCGTCAAACACCCAGTCCTTCGTAAAAATGATCCAGAAACCGATCTCTTCGGGTATGCCGTCCCAGTCGTTCGCGACCGCCCAGTTGATCTCGATTTCCGGATCGCTTTCGTACTTGATGGACTTCGATTCCGTGCCCTTGACGATGCGGATATGCAGATCCATATCGTTGATCCGGCTGAGCACGCCGTTCACGTCCTCGATGATGGCCATGTGCGCTCCCTGGTAAGTCAGGTCTTAAATCAGGTCCATCCGATTCACTGCCCCTCCCACGGCCGTATCCTCGGTATCCATCGCGGTACGTTTGCCTTGTACAGCCGATAGGGTTCACCGAACCGGCACTCCAGGCCCGGCTCCTCGTAGAGCGGGAAGTAGATCGCACACACCGCGAAGAACACGCACATCCAGCCCGCCAGGTGCCATGAGCCGAAGAGCAGGGCTTCGGCGCCCAGGATGAGCAGCATGCCCGAATTCATGGGATTGCGCAGGTGGCGATAGGGGCCGAGGACGACCAGCTTCTCGGGCGGGGCCCACGGTGCCGGCGTACCCTTCCCGATCCGGTCGAACAGCGCCATGGTCCACGCCGCCAGGACCAGGCCGTCCAACGCCATCGCGATCCCGATCCAGAAGCGGAACTGGTTGGGCTCCGCCGGCGACAGAGCGCCCGGTGTATCGGCCAATACCCACAAGATCACGGCCGGGACATAGATCGTAGCCGCCGCCGGAAGAAGGACGACGGCCTTCGCGGTGGTCCATTTCACGGGTGATACCCCTTAGATACACAGACCGCAGATCTCTGTTCTTCTTTCGATGCCGACTCGCAGAACGTGCCTTAAAGTAAAACGTGCCAATCAAAATGTATACAATGGATTGCTCTAACTGAAGAGATGGTTTATAATGTCGAAATTCAAATTTGTGAAGTATACATTTTAGTCATTGCGCAACAACGCATACCGAACCCTACCGCAGGACGCTGATTTGATCGCGACTGTTTCCGCGTTCCACTCCCTACGGAATAGCTTTCACCTGTCCCTTGCGGTGCTTATCTTCGGACTGTTTTCCGCCTGCCTGAAGAGTCCTTCCGCACCGCCGGTGCAAGAGCCCACCACGATCACGCTGTCGACCTACCGGATCGTCTTCACGGCCATCAACGAGAGTATACGCATCGACGCCACGGTGCTGGACCAGGACAGCAGGGTGATCACCGACGCCACGGTGCACTGGCGCAGCGCGGACAACAGTGTCGCCCGGGTCAGCGACCGGGGCGTGGTGACGGCCGCTGGGAGCGGAACGACACAGATCAGCGTCAGTTCAGGTTACGCCACGGCTACCGCGACGGTCTCGGTGGAGCAGGAGGCGAGCAGCATCGAGATCAGCCCATCTGCCATCACGATTTCGCAAGTGGGCGGGACAGGCCGATTCACGGCGGTCGTCTACGACGCGAACAACAGGCCCATCCCGGATGCGGCGGTGGTCTGGTCCAGCAGTAATCCGGAGATCGCCACGGTGGACGCCAACGGACGGCTGACGGCGGTGTCGCGGGGATCCGCCCTGATCACGGCCTCCTCGGGTGGAGTCTCCACGTCCCGGCCGGTGTTCGTCGAGGTCCCGCGGGTGCCTTCGCGTGTCGTGCTCAACGTAACAGAAGCGACGCTGGCGACCGTGGGCCAGAGCCTGCAGCTGGACGCCCAGGTGTACGATTCGGCAGGGGCAGCCATCCCGGGCGCGGCGGTGGCGTGGACGAGCAGCCGGCCGGAGATCGCCACGGTGGACGCCAGCGGCCTGGTGATCGCGGTGGCGAACGGCACGACGCGGATCACGGCTTCCTCCCGCGGCGTGTCGGCGCAGGCGATCATACACGTGGTCATCGAGGATACAGAGCAGCCCGAGCCGCCGCCTGTGCCACCTGAACCGCCTCCACCGCCACCGGAGCCGCCGGGTACGTCGGCCGATCGCGAAGCACTGATCGCTTTCTACCACGCAACGGACGGCCCGAACTGGATGGACAATACCAAGTGGCTGAGTGAGAATCCTCTCAATGAATGGTACGGAGTGTCCACGGACGCCGATGGGAGGGTGACCAAGCTCAGTCTGCGCGAGAACCAGTTGACCGGATCCATTCCGCCTGAAATCGAACAACTGCAGAACCTTATACTGCTGAATCTGTCGCGCAACCGTATCACCGGTACAATCCCGCCTGTATTCGGAAAAATGAACGCACTGCGGTATTTGCACCTGGGGGACAATCAACTCACCGGCGAAATTCCACCTGAAACCTATCAGTCAAACACACTCATGATCCTGTCACTGTTTGACAATCAGCTATCGGGCGAAATTCCACCTGCGATAGGGAAACTGGCCAATCTAATAGACCTGCACCTCTCCACGAACCAATTTACCGGACATATTCCGCCTGAAATCGGACAATTGAGTAATCTGGCCTATCTCGCCCTGAACGGGAATCAGCTCACGGGCGTAATCCCGCACGAAATCGGGCAACTTTTGAATCTGGGCTCCCTGTCGCTCGAAGGCAACCGGTTAACGGGCGTGATCCCGCACGAAATCGGGCAACTTGAAAAGCTGAACGGCTTGTTGTTAAACGACAACTTACTGACCGGAGAGATTCCGTCCGAGATCGGACAGCTTGTAAACCTGAATGGCCTGGTGTTGCACGGAAACCGGTTGACCGGCGAAATCCCGTCAGAAATCGGCCAACTTGTCGGTCTCAAGAGCCTCATTTTAAGCGACAACCAGTTGTCCGGAGGTCTTCCACCCGAAATCGGGCAACTCAATAAGATGGATCGGCTGATACTGAACGATAATCGTGATTTGTCCGGACCTCTCCCAATTGAACTCGTGAATGTTCCCCTGGTACAGCTCAGATTGCAAAACACGCAGTTGTGCGCGCCTTTGAACGCCGGATTCCAGATGTGGCTGGCGGGAATCGAGGATAAAAGCGTGGAGAACTGTGCCACCATGCCAGGACCTGACACAGATCCGGAACCTCCGCCGTCGTCAGATACCTCGTCCGACCGCGACGCGCTCATTGCCTTCTACCACGCGACCGATGGTCCGAACTGGACGGACAACACAAACTGGCTGAGCGACGAACCTATTGGAACCTGGTACGGTGTAGCGACAGACAACGAAGTGAAGGTGATCGACCTGCGACTGAGCGAGAACAACCTGCTCGGAATGATTCCACCCGAGATCGGGCAACTGTCCGATCTGCGAACGCTGCGACTCTTCAGAAACTCGTTGAGTGGTCCGATTCCCCCCGAGATCGGGCAGCTGGGCAGTCTGAAAGTGTTGGATCTGGGACAGAACCAGTTGACCGGTTCCATTCCGCCAGAGATTGGAATGCTTTCGAAACTCACGGATCTATTCCTTGAATACAACCAGATATCAGGCGCTATCCCTGTCGAGATTGGACGATTGGGCAACCTGGAATGGCTTGTGTTGCGATCTAACGAACTGACCGGGACGATTCCAACCGAAATCCTGTCATTCGAGAGTCTCCGCAACCTGTGGCTTAACCACAACCGGCTGACCGGCCCCATCCCACCTGAAATCGGACAACTGTCCAGTCTGGAGTTGCTGAGTCTTCAGTATAACCGATTGGAAGGTGTTATCCCCCCGGAGGTCGGAAAACTGACCAATCTGGATGGGCTTGATGTCAGTGCTAACGAGTTGACCGGTTCCATCCCACCCGAAATCGGTCAAATGACCAGGCTGACACACATCGAACTGTTTAACAACAAGTTGACCGGTCCTCTCCCTCCGGAGATCGGAAAACTGACTGAGTTATCGTGGCTGTTTTTCTCTCACAACGACTTTACCGGTTCAATTCCACCGGAATTCGGCCGACTCACGAATCTCAAGCAGTTGATTCTGACACGGAACACGCAAATGTCCGGGCGGCTCCCTCTCGAACTCGTCAATGTACCCCTTGAACGGCTGAAGTTGCAAGACACACAGTTGTGCGCCCCTTTGAACGCCGGATTCCAGATGTGGCTGGCGGGAATCGAGGATAGAAGAGTAGAGAACTGTGCTATCACGCGATGACCACTTCCCATCGAAGTAACCACTATACCCTCACTAGAGCGCCCGTTTCTTGATGGAACCGGGACCTGCGCGACTGGCACCGCGGCATTCGACGTAACTCAACCTACAGGAAACGAGTGGCCTAAACACTAATATCGAAGGCGTGATTAAATTACATCTTGCAAACGTTTGTAACTTACGGCATTATACTTAACTCAATCTAAGTTATACAAACTTGTTCCGACCCTCAGCCGGAGGATAAACCGTGCGTAACAATGGGAACGACGTACCCATGAATGACGGGGTATCTCATGCAGAAGGTCCGGACCAGCCGGACCAGACCGTTGACGATACGATCCGGCTGAACTGGCGTGAGAAGCTGGTCGAATTCGGCCTGGTAATGGCGATGGCCATGTTCGGCACGCTGATCGGGGTATTGGTCGCCGTGACTTCTCTGATTACCATGCGCAATACCCTGAATGATTTGGCGCCGGGATTCACGGAGGCGGGATCGATCCCGTTCATCATCCTGGTCGTCGTGGCCGTGGCCATCGGCAATGTATGTTCGTTCAGCTGCGCGCCCTACATCATACGTCTCCTCTTTCGAGGCAACGAGTTGAAGGACGATCGGATGGACCGCGCCGTGAATCACTTGATCTCCGTGACCGGGATGGACATCAAGGCCGAGAGGATCTACGCCATAAAGGGCAAGACCGCCAACGCCGTCGTGTCCGGCCTTTTCCGCAAGGCACAGTACATCTTCTTTACCGACAAGCTCCTGGAGCGTATGAGCGAAGGAGAGATCATGGCGGCCCTGGCCCACGAACTGGCCCATGGGCGGCACCGGCACATGACCTGGATGTTCCTGGTTCTCCTGCTATGGACCCTCGTCGTCCAAGTATTTCTGAGTCTGATCGACTACTATGCCTACTTCGATTCGATCGGAGAATCCTGGAAAATGTGGGTGTTTTCCGGAATAAACTTAGTGAATATCTACCTGCTTATGTTCCTCGTCCTGTTCCCGCTTTCGAGGCGTAACGAATACCAGGCGGACGGGACCGCTGCCCTGTGGGTGGGCATCGGCCTGTACAAGCAGGCCCTTTACCGGCTGTATCAGATCAACGACCAGCTGAAACCGCCGCGAAAGTTCCTGGCGAAGCTCGGCACCCATCCGACGCTGCAGGAAAGGCTGGAGCGGGTGGGGAGTCTCGAATAGCACACCATTGGTGCGTTCCGCAACCGATCTGCTTTGGTTTAACGGACTCACTCCTGGTTCATCGCATCCACCGGGCTCAACTGCGATGCCTTCAAGGCCGGATAGATACCTGCGCAAAGGCCTATGGCCAGTGAAATCGCCAGCGATACGAGGATATTCGAAACCGAAGCGCCACTCGTGAAACCAAGGTCCCACACCTGATTCAAGACAAACGAAAAAACCGAACCGAGGCCCAGTCCCAGCGATATCCCCAGCAAACCGCCTAAAGCGCTGATACAGGTGGCTTCCAGCGTAAACTGATTCACGATATCGACATGCCTTGCCCCTACTGACTTCCTAATGCCTATTTCCCGCCGCCGTTCAGTGACGGAGACCAGCATCATGTTCATGATCCCGATTCCGCCCACCATCAGCGAGATGCCCGCCAGGGCGGCAATCGAAGATTTGACGGCGTTGATTACGCCACCGATCTGGTCCATGGCGTCCTTCCCGCTGACGATGTCGAATCCGGCCTCATCGCCGTGGACAGACCTCAAGGCTGCCTCGATGTCACCCACCGCACTTTCCAAAACACGCGAATCCACCACCTTGATGGACAGAAGATCGAAGCCTTCATGGCCAAGCATCCGTTCCTGGGCCGTTGTAATCGGAACGAAGACCCGGTTTCCCCAGCTTTCATTGAAAACCGTCTTTGCCTCCATGACGCCGATCACGGCAAACCGCTGACCGTTCAGTTTCAGTTCCTTGCCGACCGGGTCGGTGTCGCCAAACAGTTTAGCGGCCAGCTCATCGCCCAGCACGCATACTTTGCGCCAGCGTGTTACGTCGCGATTGATAATGAACCGGCCCCTGGAAACCGGCCACTGGTACAGGTCCGAAAACGATGGTGTCGTGCCGTACACCATCCCGCCATGGGACGTTTTCACGTACCTGAGATCCGCGTTCAATGTCGCGGCCGGGACCACCTGGCGCACGGCGTTCGACCTTCTGCCGATTTCCAGCACGTCCTGCCAGACGAGATGCTCGTAATCCGGTACCTCGAGCCACTGTCCATCCCGGTTTACGAATCTCGATGGACTCACCCATACCATGGTGCCGCCGCGCACAGATTCGAACTCCGCCATCACCATGTCGTGAAGCCCTTCGCCGATCGCGATGATGGCGGTTACGGCGCCGACGCCGACCGCGATCCCCAGCAGCGTCAGCGCTGAACGCAGCCTGTAGTGCGTGAGATTGGCAATCACGGACTGGATATGGTGCGTTATGGACACAGACGACAGGATCCTTTGAGCTTAAGGGTGTTTCGCGTTCAGTGCGGCATGAACCGCCCGGGCATCCAGTGCAATGTGCGCGCCGGGTTCAATGCCGGACAGGATCTCCACGTTTTCGGTCGATTCGATACCGATCTCGACCATGGCGGATACCAGGTACGATTCCGGGCACCTCGACGATCCGGGATCCGCCGATGTGCAACGATAGACCGTGTACCGCCTGCCGGACGCCGACCCGGTCAATGCAGGATCGCCTTGTTCATTGAACGCACCCTGGTTGTCGACCACTTCCATGACGGAAGAAGCAGGCACCAGCACCGCGTGGTCGTTCTGCTCCACCACGATGTCGATATCGCAGGACATGCCCTGCTGCAATTCCATCGATGGGTCCGATATCACGATTTCGGCATCGAACGTGACCAGCGTGCTGCCGGGCCTGCGCACACCGACCGGCGCGACGCGCTCCACCCGTCCATGGTACATCGCGTCCGGGTAGGCATCGACACGAATCCGCACGTCCTGTCCGGGCCGGACCCGTCCCGCGTCAATTTCACCAACGGCCGATTTGACGATCATCCGGTCCGGATCGCCGATACGGAACATCTCCGTGCCGCCGGTATACGAAGAAGTACCTGATGCCACGACCTCGCCCTCTTCCACCGTGCGGGCAATGACGATACCTTCCAGGGGCGACAGGACCCGCACGGCAGTATGCGTCTGGTTCGCATCCACCTCGACGTTTACCTTCAATTCCAGAATCTGGAGTTCGAGCTCCGCCATGTCGAGGTCGTGACGGGCCCTGGTGTGCGCGATCCTTGCCTGGTCGAATTCCTCCGACGAAATCAGGGACCGCTCATGAAGCGCGCGCTTTCGCTCGAAGTTCAACGCCCTTTCGGAAAGATCGATCCGGGCACCGTCCACCCGTGCGCGCTGCCGGGACAACTGCAGGGACTGGGACGGGTCCGGCTCTATCACGGCAAGCACATCCCCCGCTGAAACCCGATCTCCAACATCGGCGTGAATGTGCCTGACTTCCCCGGAAATCGTGGGCTTGACCATGACGGTTCGGACGAACTGGATGGTTCCCGTTTCCGCCAGCACATCGGAAATCGATCCGTGTTGTACCTGGAGGATCCGGAACGTGGCATCGCGAGCCGTGGAAGTGAACACGAAATACAGCAGAAGGGCTACGAGGCTGCAGGCCGTTACAGAGGTAATGATTAACCGTTTTTTCATGACCAAAATGGTTACCAGTAGCTACACGTAAACCGTACCGAGCAACTCGAAAGTCCTGCGAATGACAATCCACATGCCCCACATCAGTCCCAGCGCGAGCCGGGTGAGCCTGGCCGATCCCCGGAAAGTCTGTGCCAGGCCGAGTCCCAGCAGGAAAAGGAACCAGACTCCGAAGAAATCGACGCCAGGCAGGAACAGGCTCCAGAGCGTTTCGGGGTCCGCATCACCGAGAAACACACCAGGATGGATGGGGGGATCGAGCGAACCGGTCAGCAAGACCAGCGAGGTCTTGACGATGGTTTCGGGTACCAGGACTAGCGAGGCATAGACGGTTATCGGAACGACCTTGCCGTAGGGCAGCGGCTTGCCGAAGATCAATTCACCGCAGTGTTTGCCCACGACCGACCACGCAGCGACCATGAAGCAGACGCTCGCCGGCAGGACGAAAAGGCCGATGAGCTGACGATGGTCGAATTGCACGGCCTCGCGTAGTATGACGGATTGTTGATCTGCACTCAGATCCGAATAAGACTGGAATTCGGTCTCGAACAACGCCTTTTCCCTATCCATCGCAACGGGCAAAGTGACTATTCCGGCGCAAAGAACGACCGACATGACCAGGACCAGCATCAGCATCCACTCGGCGGAGGCAGGTTCTGATTCAAGATCCGCGAATGCCTTCCCCGGTCGGTAGAAAACCTGGAGCCATCGACCGGCGTATTTTGCCAGATCTATGGAAGCGCTCATGGACATAGATCCCCCATGATAACCAGATGGTAGTAGCTGTGTCCGCCGCCGGACCAGAATGGACTGTCCCAGGGCCAGAACCTCCACCAGACCGGTTTCGTACGGGTATACGCACCCCGCCTGTAACTCTCCAGGAACGTGCCAATGTGATGTGCCGTGCTCGTGGACAGATGCCGGCCGACTCTCCTGGGATGGGATTCCACGCCCAGGTAGGAACGGATCATCAGGCTGTGCTCATCGATCGGAAGCGCGTCGACATTCGCGACGTACCACTTGAACACGTAGTAGAAGTGGTTGATCAGGAAGTACTCGACGTTTGAAACGTAGAAAACGGATACGCTCGTTTCGTGAGCTTCGGCGAAAGTGCCGATGGCCCTCAGCGCCTTCCCGCCCGCGAAGTTTCCCACGACGGGAATGACCAGGTTCTTGAGATGCAGGTGCTTCACAAACCCGAACGCGTCTTCGGTACTCAGGAAACTGGCGTATTCCCCTTCTTTCGTCTTACCTGCCATCAGGTCCCTGAACGCAGGATAAGACAGGCCGTTTCCCAGGGGTGTTTCGGCATAGCGGATCGAAAGCTGTTTTTCGTAGAACGACCGGTAGATGTACAGCATCTTGTCGAGATCGTCCCGGTCTTCGATCCCGTACCGCCTTATTTCACGCCGAAGCCGCTTCCAGTTTTCTACAAAAAGCAGGGAGTCGGCCGTGGTCGACGTTTCGATGTAATCCAGGATTTCGGTAACGGAAGCCGTGCGGTCCGGCCGTCCGATCGCATCCGATTCGCCATCCCGATACTTCCTGCTGAACAGCAGCATCAGGAAGGACGTTCGGTCCCGGGCCTGGGTAAAAAGGGCTTTGTAGAGGAGATGCTGAAGCAGGTTTTCGCGACGGATGTCGACGATGAAAGCGATATCCGGTCTCGAGGCGGCAATGTAGGAGAAGTTCTGCTCCGTACCGACGCCGATGTAGACGCCGCCGCGTTTGCCTAGTTCGATGACCGTGGGAACGACGTGCAGGTAGGACGATTCATTGGTAACGAAATTGTCCCCCGGGAAGTGACCGGGCGCTTCGGAGAATGCGGTCATGATCCTGGCGAATTCGGACAGCGCCAGGGAGTCCGGCACTGCCCCATGCGAAGCAAATCGCAGGTCGAGCAAGACGCAAAGTGCCGTCAATACTAAAAGTCGATGAAGTTTCAATGTAGGGATGTTTCCTTTTCATCGGATTAAAACTCAACTATTTCGAGTTCAACTGTGCAACGCGGTCGAGGCGATCTTGCAGGGTGGGATGTGGTTGCAGTACTCTCGTATATACCGGAGGTGGTTTTAATTTGTCATTCAACTGATACAAACGGTGGAGCGCACTTTTGTAACTGTCAATTCCGACCCATGACGCTGCAGTTGAATCCGCTTCATATTCATTCTTTCTCGATAACGGAAATAGAACCAGGAACAACATCAGCCATACATTCAAACAGGTAATCAAACTGACAACCAACATTTTCAGGGACTCATCACTTGCATTGAAGTAGTGATTAAAGCCTATCAAATACAGGAAGGTCTGTATTGCGCATATCCATAGCATTACAGCGAACAACATTTTGGGAATATGCCGGTGTTTTGCATGAGCCAGTTCGTGGGCAAAGATTGCGATTATTTCCTCTTCTGTCATTTTCTCCAATAACTTTTTCGTGAAGAATATGTATCGTGATTTACGAAACAATCCTGAAACAACCGCATTCGCCGTTTTACTGTTTATAGCATATAGCCTCTCTGCCGTGATGTTCATTCCGGTTGCCGAAACAAGTTTCCTAACCGAGCGGTCCAAGCGATTGTCCTGTAGTTCATACCCTCGAAAGACCAGTCGTATCAAGTAGGGAAAGCAGAAAAAAGCACATGCATTACCGGTACAGGCGGACACGATTACAAGAGCCACTGATTTTATTGTTGAATCACTCCAATAACCTGGTACTATCGTATCGACTGTATCGAATGTTATGATTAGTAATCCGAAGTAAACGACAGCGGTAATCAACATCCCCGAAATCACCAATCCCATGTGTAATCCAAATTCTGCCAGTTTTTCATTCCATGACAACCGGATCACTTCATCCTTAATCGTATACTCGGTTTTTTGATTTATACTGGACTTGTTAATACACACTGGAAACTCCAATCAATTCATACTTATGCAATGATCAGATGTATTAACCCGATAATGACAACATAAGCCAGCAAAGCCCCGGTTGCCTTATACCTGGTCAGTACGCAGATCCTGTGAACCACCTCAATTGCGAAAATAACGACCAGAACTATCGCGCCATACCGTCCATATCGAATCAACTGAAACCACCCTGAGTTTTGCATTTTCATTATTTCAACTGGCAACTGTTCGATTTGGGAAATGGCGGACACCCCGGCAGGGACCATTTGGTCGGAATAAAGCAGAATGAATGTAAATGCCAATGCCGAATACAATGCGACTGGGATATACACAATTCCAAGCCATCCAAACAGAGCACGGTGTTGGCGTTTACCGTTCAAGAGTGTTACGGCGATCATAATGAATAACCAACCAAGGATATAGGTTGCGATCTCACCTAGGGCGGCACCCACTGCCGAGCTGATGTACAGCACTGGAAACACTTGTGCAAATAAACCGGAAAGATGATTCGGTAAGTGCTCTTTGATTATGCTAAACGTTTGGAACAACACCAGTCCGTTCATTATTAAGTACGTAGTAAATACACCGATGCCCATCCATATAGACTGGGGTACGCTAATCGACGAGAATCTATCGAAGTACCAACTTGGTTTTATCATGATTGACCCGATCAATTGATTTTGGCCGCAATCTGGCCGGTTACAAATGCTTCAATTATTGATGCCGCTGAAATCAGAAGGAACCCTGTGACGAGTCTGCGTACGTTTACAGCCAGCCTGTTTGAATCGATCAGACATGTATCATGCCGTAGTTTCTGATAGAAGAGAACCAGGCCTTCGCATCCAACAGCGCCGAAGAACACAAATCCTGCCAACTCGACTACGCCATGGGGCAGGATCAATGCGGCTATGGCATATAACGAAACGCCGGATTCATATGCGGACAGAAGAACCCATGAAAGGTTGATTCCGGTCCAACAAAGAGACACCATGCCGATCATTCCCAATGTCAAAATCCCAAACAACATCTTAAAAGAAACGATCAGATTCGTACTAAATATGTACCGCCATTCATCGGCGCCGTCTAGTAGGGGACGGGTATTAACGGGAGCGGTAGAAGACTGCTTGTTAGTTGCTTCCCTTAATGTTGAGTCCAGGGAAATCACCGCGCCAATACACAGACCGATCACGAGGGAACTCACAGCCAGTATGAATGGAAGCTTCATTGTCATCTGCGTGGAAATGATCACTTTAATGTTTGTCCTGAGAGTCCGTTTGCAGGGATGAAGGCTATTCAAGCCCTTCATCCCTGCGGCCTATTTATGGACTACAACCCAAGCGCTATAAACCCACCGGCGACTCCTACTGCAATGCCCACGGTGGCCGCGAGGCCGTATCCTGCTACTATCGCCCAACCACCCGCTGCACCTCCACCTACACCGCCCAATACGTAACCGCTTGTCCGGGCGTCTTCGGAACCCCACAAACAGTAGGCAATGTTCGGCGTCGCTACGACACCGGGCGTTTCACCCAGCGATGCGTTGGCCGTCGAGTTGACGCTTGCGCCCGCGATCAGGGCGAACATGAATACGGAGAGAATGAGCTTTTTCATAATGAACAGTACTCCTCTATTGCTGGTTTGATCGAACGTGTATAGAACGAATAACAAACGTGTGTTATTTACCTTTCGAACGCAATTGGAATTCCGTCAGCCTCCTTTCCTCTTCGATTCAGGTTCCATCCTCCGTTCTCCTTCGATGCGGACCTCATTCTCTGCGCTGGTACCAGGGAATTCGGTTACAGGTCTCGGAATGCGCGGTTCTGAGAGCGCTTCGATCGTCAAACGGAAACTCGACCTGATGTGGTCACTGAATCCAGCATCTGCCGCGCGGTCTAAATGGATTAGTCCTTCGGAATTTTTGGATTCTCGCGATAAATCTTTTTTTGTTGCAATAAAAAAGCCCGGCGATCGTTCCGCCGGGCGTTTGAAATCCCGCTCGTATGCCTGTATACCAGGCTATCTGGCCTTAATCCCTTCTTCGATTCATTCGCTTCTTGTTTTCACTTTCGAATTCACGTAGTTCCTTCTTATCCGCCTCCACCTCCTCAGCCAACTCCTCCTGGGTTGCTTCTCCCATGTGCACTTCCATCAGTCGCCGGATCGTCCTGAGCTCGATCATGGTGTTAATCAAGGCCGGCCCGAGTTGACTCATCCAGTCGATGTCCTCCCGTATCCGACTGATATCGTCCCTGATTTGCTCCAGATCCTCTTCAAACTGCATGGGGCCATCGGGCAATCCCAGCATTCGTTTACCTCCTGACAGTATTAGATGAGTAAAATCCCGCGGGTGAAGGCAAGCGTACGGCGGCACAGGCCAGTTACTCCCCGTCCCCCTCCCGCACCGCCTCCAGCAGCGCTTCCCGCGTCATGCCCGTGGGAGGCGTGTTCAGACCCGATTCCTCGCCCGGATCGGCGACGAGCCAGATGCCGCGCTCAAGGGCATAGCCGCCTCGACCGGCGGCCTTCCGCAGGAGATCCTGCCGGTCTTCGCCGCCCATCAGGCCCAGCAGCCCGACGGGAATCACCCGGGCGAAGATGCCCCTATCGCGCAGGAAGCCGGCATACCAGTCCGGTGGACGTTCATATGAGAACACGAGGAAAGGACGTTCCGGCGTGCCGGCGCCTCGCCAGAAGCCCAGGCGAAACCAGTTCGGCCGCAGGGAGCGGACGAAGGCGCCGTGGTGCAGAACGGGATTGATTTCGTCCATGGACTGCCGGTAGAGTACGCCGAGGCGCTCTGCGTTGGCTTCCTGGAGCTGGATGTAGGTCTCCAGGTAACCCGATTTCAGCAGCCACTCGAAGCGATCTTCCCGGTCCAGCCCCATGAGCGACCTGAATTCGTCGCCGTGGTACAGTCCGTTCCGGACGAGATGGCGAATGAAGTATTGGAAATGCAGGTCGTCGAAGGCGTCGGTCGCGGCATAGGCCTCCGCGGGGCGCGTGATATGGGGCTCCCAGTCGTGCACGATGGCCTTCAGGGCCCGCTGGCCGCGACTGTGCCGGGCGATGGCGCGCGCCGGCTCGAAGAGGTGCCGGTTCAGGTAGACCATGTCCAGCCGGGAGGGCAGGCCGACCGCGTCGCCCCGGGCGTCCCGGGCGGCTTCGTAGTCGCCGGTGATCTCGCCTTCGCGCGGCGCGCTGACGCCGGCGTACCAGGCCGTCGTCGTGCCCCCCAGGCGGTTGAGGATGGGCAGCGCCCACGATTCGAAGCGCACGTCGCCCGTCGCCACGG
The DNA here is from genome assembly GCA_009837395.1 of Gemmatimonadota bacterium. Classification (GTDB taxonomy): domain Bacteria; phylum JAAXHH01; class JAAXHH01; order JAAXHH01; family JAAXHH01; genus JAAXHH01. The sequence continues at coordinate 7,337 of VXTP01000039.1, read as the reverse complement.
CACCCCCGGTGTAGCTGGCGGCCGGCGCTACGGTCCAGAGGAAATCCATCCCGAGGCCGGGCAGCATGCCGGCGAGATCGCCCATATGCTCATGCCGCCTTGCGACGAAATCCCAGACGCCTCGAAGCGGAACGGCATCCGCCGCGACGGCAGGCTCCGCGACGGCAGCTTCCACATCGGCAGGCTCCGCGCCAACCGCCGGGTCGGAAACCGAGGCGGCGTTCGCGGCCGCGCTCCCCCTGTCGCCCCGACCGGCCTCCGCGCTACGGACCACCCGGACCCGTTCGGGCAATACCGCACCTACGGATACGTTGTTGAGGGAGATATCCGGTTTCCGATTGCCGGGCATCTGGGCCGTGGCATACCCGTGGTCGGGAGACCAGTCCCTTGGGGCATCGACCAGTGCGCGGACGTACCGCGCGAATCCGCCCAGAAAACCTTCCAGTCCTTTGGGGATTCCTTCGGGGCCGGCTTCCACGGTCGGGATGCCCAGGGGCGGCAAGGGCCGGTCGAGTCCGGACAGCACCTGCCGGTCCACGGCCAGGACGAATCCTTCGTTCAGCCGCCCGGTCCTTCCCGCGGCCGCCACCGCCAGGCGGCCGAAGGTCTCTTCGTCGTCCCGCATGGACGCCAGGTCTGATGCGGACCGGATCTCCTCCCGGATCTCCCGGTCGGCGAAAGCGGCGGCGATGATCCCCATCGGAACGCCGACCAGCGCGTATTCGGAACCCCAGCGGTTGCCGGACATGCGCACGGTCAGCGTGTCCTTCGCGTCCGAGACGACTTCCACCCTGCCGCTGAATCTCGCCGTGGTCCAATCCACCGGGACGGGCTCCCGGTTCCGGTAGTACAGACTGGGCCGCAGTTCCTGGTCGCCACGCAACAGCAACTCGACCTCTTCCCCCGGCACCGCGCCGGCCGGCGGAATGCGCAGGGTCCGGCGGACCACGCGGTATTCAGGTTCGGGCGCGGGTTCGGGTTCGGTTTCCTCTTCGAGCGGCGGACCTTCAGGTTCCAAGAGCAGCGGATCGGCTCCGTCACCCACGAGCAGGCGGGTGCCGGCGCGGGCCGCCACGCTGCCGTCCAGGCCCTGTCCGACGGGATGACCGGCGGCCAGTTTGAAGTCCACGACGGGATTCAGGACGGGACCGGTTTCATGGTCGGCGTTCAGCGCGTGCAGGTTGATATCCAGGCGGGCCAGGACCTCGTTGAACTGGTACCGGTCGTGGACGCCGGGATTGACCTTCCTCCGTTCGCCGTAGGGCCCATCGGAAGGCAAGGCCAGCACGAGCACTCTGCCGCGCGAGACGAAGTTGATGGCCAGGTCCACTTCCTGGATGCTCATGCCCGGATCGCCTCCGCCCAGCAGCACGATGGCGTCGTAGTCCCGGGCGTCCCGTTCCACCATGGCGGGGTAATACGGCCGGTAGTCGACGTCGAACCCCGCTTCCGAGAACGCGCGGATCATCCGGGCGTGCTCTTCCGGATAGGCCATGGCGTAGTCGACGACGAGCAGGCGGGCACCGGCTTCCTGGCGGGCGCTCGACTCCTGTCGCACGGACGTCTCTTGCCCCGTGAGCACTTCCTGCCGCGCGCTCGTTTCCTGCCGGCCGGTCACCTCCTGCGACGCGGTCGAGGCGTGAAGAGGCGACAGGCAGCATACCAGGAAAGGAATCAGGAAAAAACGCCGTAAGATCCGCATGAAGTTCATTCCGGGGTGTTGTTTCAGGCCGAATTACCAAATTACAGCCATGCCAGGGTGATCACAAGCCGATAAACTGCCCAACGCCCGGCAATCACAGGACCGCGCTCTTCCGCGAAGTCTGGTGGACAATGGCCCGTTGCCGGCAGGATGTCCATGCCGTCACCGGTAACGCTAAATGAAAAACCACAGGCAGGTTAAAAACCAGTTTTTTGTTGACAAACGTGTGTAACCTCCGCGATATTCAGAAACAAACACGCGCATGCCCGCCTTTCGCGGAATTGCGCGATGGCAAGCGCGTTTGCAGAGCATCCGTTTCCTGTCCGGTCGGCCGGTAGGTCGAACTTACGCAAGGGATGGAATGAACGCGTGGCGGACAAACACGAGAGGTCAGCACATTGACTGCACGCGATGATCCGTTACGGGAGGTAGAGGCGCTGCGCGCGCGCAACGCCGCGCTCAACGAGGCGATCCTGCGTATCAGTGCGAACCTGGACCTCGAGACCGTCCTCGATGAGGTCGTGGAGCGTGCCAGGTCGCTCACTGGTGCGCGCTATGGCGCCATCGCCACCGTCGACGAGGCCGGTGTTCTCCAGGATTTCGTCTCCACCGATTTCTCCGACGAGGAGCATCGGCGACTGTCGGCATGGCCCGACGGGCCGCAGCTCTTCGAATACTTCCGCGGCCTGGCCGGTCCACTGAGACAGGCGGACTTATCGGAATACGTGCGTAAGACCGGCAATTCGGCGGACCCGCTGCCGGCTGCCTGTGCCTTCCAGGTCGCGCCGATGCGTCATCGCGGCACACAGACAGGAATCCTCTTCCTGGCCGGAAAGACGAACGGCGGCGAGTTCACGGACGAGGACGAGGAGGTCCTCCTGCAGTTCGCCCCTCACGCGGCCGCCGCGATTGCCAACGCCCGCAAGTACTGCGCCGAGTTGCGCACCAGGGCCGACCTCGAGGCGCTGATCGAGACTTCCCCGGTGGGCGTCGTCGTGTTCGAAGCGGTGACCGGCAGTACGGTGTCGTTGAACCGGGAGGCGAAGCGGATCGCGGAGAACCTGCGCCTGCCGGGCAAACCCATTCAAGCCATACTCGAGGTGGCGACCTGCCGCTTCGCCGACGGACGGGAAATCGCGCTGGACCAGTTCTCCCTTGTCCAGGTGCTCCGCAGCTCCGAGACGGCGCGCGACGTGGAGGTCGTGATTACCATACCCGACGGCCGCAGTGTGACAGTGCTCGTAAGCGCCACCCCGGTTCGCGGCGAGGACGGTGCGGTGACGTCGATGGTGGTCACCATGCAGGACCTGGCGGCGCTGCAGGAACTGGACCGGACGCGGGCCGAGTTTCTCAGCATGGTGAGCCACGAGCTGCGCGCGCCGCTGACCTCCATCAAGGGGTCGGCGACTACGGTGCTGAATGCCTCGCGGGAACTGGATCCGGCCGAAGTGCGCCAGTTCTTCCGGATCATCGATGAACAGGCCAATCTCATGGACAGCCTGATCGGCGACCTGCTCGACGCGGGGCGCACCGATACGGGCACGCTGTCGGTGACCCCGGAACCCTCGGAGGTGAGCTTCCTGGTGGACCAGGCCCGCAACACTTTCCTGTCCGCCGGCGCCAGGCACAACGTCCTCATCGACCTGCCGCCCGATCTGCCCCCGGTGCTCGCCGACCGGAAACGTATCGTGCAGGTGCTGAACAATCTGCTGGCCAACGCCGCCCGCCATTCGGCGGCAACGGCCCCTATCCGTATCTCGGCCGAGCGGGACGGCGTGTACGTCGCGGTCGCGGTGGCCGACGAGGGCCGGGGCATTGCACCGGAACTGCTGGGGCGACTGTTTCGCAAGTACGGGCGCAACGTAGTAGACTCCGGCGTGGCCGGTGGACTGGGTCTTGCCATCTGCAAGGGGCTGGTCGAGGCGCACGGCGGGCGCATACGGGCCGAAAGTCCGGGCGTGGGCAAGGGCACGCGCTTCACCTTCACCATACCTGTCGCGGAGACGGCCGCCGTAGACACCGCGGCCGGCGATGCCCGGTACGCCCCTGGTCAGGTTTCCGAGGGACGCCAGCCGACGAAGGTGCTCATCGTGGACGACGACCCGCAGACGCTGAGTTACGTGCGCGACGTCCTCGCCGACGCGGACTATTCCGCCGTGGTGACGGCCGATCACCGGGAGATATCGAGCATCATCGAAGCGGAGAAGCCCAAACTGGTCCTGCTCGACCTGATGCTGCCCGGATCCGACGGGATCGAACTCATGCGGAAGATTCCCGAGCTTGCCACCCTTCCGGTGATCTTCATTTCGGGTTACGGACGCGACGAGACGATCGCCAGGGCGCTGGAGGCCGGCGCCGAGGATTACATCGTCAAGCCCTTCTCGCCGACCGAACTCACGGCCCGGATCGGGGCCATCCTCCGCCGGCGGGCCAATCCGGATCGTTTCGTGCTCGGCGAGCTGGCCATCGATTACGACCGCCGCGAGGTCAAGCTCGCGGGTCGGCCGGTGGCCCTGACGGCTACCGAGTACGAGGTGCTGCGCGTGCTTTCGCTTAGCGCGGGGCGGATCGCTACCTACGACACCCTGTTGCGCGAGATCTGGGGCCGGCGCGGTCTCGGTGACGCGAGGCTCGTGCGGGCCATCATCAAGCGACTACGCAGAAAGCTCGGTGAAAGTGCCGACGACCCGTCCTACGTTGCCAACGTGCGCGGCGTCGGCTACCGCCTGATCCGGCCGGGGGATGGGTAGGGCGGCCGCCATTCAACCGCTACCAATCGGACGAATCGGGAATCCCGGTGCTGACGACGATCTCGAGCCCGGGTTCGGGCAATGCGCGTCTCGCGGCCTGCAGGGACGACCCCGCCTCGGGCCAGTCGTCCAGGACCCCCCGAAGTTCGCCCGTGTATCGATCGAGCAGGAGTGCGGTGGACCGGCCGTCGTCCCTGTCCCTGCCCCTGTTCATTGCCGCGAATCCCCCGGGACCGGACAGTTCCAGGTGTTCCAGCCGGCCGGGCCAGTCCGGCCGAACGGGGACCGCGAAGACGAAACCTCCGCTTTCACCTTCGCCACAATCGGTATCCCCCATTGAAAAACTCAAATCGAAAAGCGCGTTGCCTTCGGCGTCTCCCGCCGCCAGCCGGTATGGTCCGCGTTCCCCGGGAAGGGACGGCGGCGCGTCGACCACGAAAGCAGGCTCGAGGTAGAGCTCGCCATATTCGTTCCTGCCTCCCCACACCAGCAAGCTTCTCCCGGATGGCGAGTGTGCTGAAGCGAATACCGGCTCGCCTGCCAGGATCTGCCGGCGGTTTATCATCTTCACGAAGCTGTAGTCGCTGGTCCAGTCAGGCGGTCCGCAATAGGACATGAAATCGGGCATTGACGAGGGAACCAGCTCGTCGTTCCTGTGATCGTACCCCCAGATGCCTATGCTTCCGTCCGGATAAGGGAAATCGACTTCAAGAAAAGATGGTCCGCCGCAGGGAGCGTGTCCCATGGCCAGGTTATGCCCCAATTCGTGGGCCATGAACGCCTCGTTCAGCTCGGATACCGTTGTAAAACCGGGTCGCCGGCCAAGTCCCCCGCCGCGGGTGACAATACCCATGTAATAATCGCTCGAACCGTCCATGGTACGCGTCAACTCCACCCTTTCCAGGGTCCTGACCGAACTCACGGGGTCGAAGGAGACCGCCACCGGGCTGCGGATTTCGACGGTGAATTCATTCACGGGAAGGCGGTCTTTCGAAGCGTTGAAGTAATCCGAATCCGCCGAAAGGCTTTGTACCGTGGACACCAGCCCCATGTCCGGGTTGTCCATCCAGTAGAAGGGCACGACGGTCAGATGGAAAGGCGGCATGTCGACCACTTCCACGGACAGCCGGCCCGAGGCGGGCAGGCGGCCCGATGTACCCAGTTCAATGACCATCTCCAGTCCCGGCTGGATAACCGAACCTGGAATCGGCGCGTTGGACGTGGCCTCGCTGTCGCCCATATGGAGCAACGAAGTAATGAATTTGTCCGTATTCTCCATTTCCGCGGTGAAAACCTCGACATCGTCATGAAAGAAACGCGCGGTGACGTGCGGCATAGGTACGGTGGCATCGTTTTCCGATGCGATGAAGACACGGAGCAGGGCGTCTCTTCCCGCCACCAGGGGAACGGAGCCATCAAGCGTCTGGGTCGCCTGAATGAGCATGGCCGCCGATTTCGTTAAAAACCCCCGGCAGAAGTCGACGTCGGTCATGGGAATAGCCTGTAACCAGTCCCGGGTTTCGTCATCCTCCCTCAGGCACAGACCGATTCCCTCCAACCGCAGTTCGTCCAGCATCAACTGTGTGAAGGATGACGGCAGTACGCCAAACAGGCCCCCGTTGCCTTGCAGGTGTAGTATTTTCAGTCTTGTGAGTCCTCCCAGGGACTCCGGTACGTTGCCGGTAAAACCGTTATATTGAAGGTACAGTTCCTGAAGGTTTTCAAGATCGCCCAGTTCCTCCGGGATGATCCCGCTCAACTGGTTCCGGTTCAAATACAGTTTTTCGAGCCGGACAAGCCGGCCCAGTTCGGGCGGGATTTCGCCCGTCAGTCCGACATTGCCCAGATAGTCTCTCTGCCCGGAACCTGAAACAGAAAGAACCAGCAGGTTTTCGAGCTGGCCCAGTTCGGGCGGGATTTCGCCCGTCAACGCGTTTCCGCCCAGGTCCAGGGTCGTCAGGTTATTAAGCTGGCCCAGTTCAGGAGGGATTTTGCCCGTTAACGAGTTTCCGCCCAGGTGCATGGTCGACAGGTTTTTAAGCTGGCCCAGTTCGGGCGGGATTTCGCCCGTCAACGGGTTGCCGGTGATATCCAGCCACTCCAGGCGGGCGAGCCGGCCCAGCTCAGGAGGGATTTCCCCTTCGAATTCGTTACTGCCCAGGGACAAGGCCGACAGGTTTTCAAGATCGCCCAGTTCAGGGGGTATGGAACCTGACAACTGGTTGACGCCAACCGCCAGCCTCGAAAGGTTTTTAAGCCGACCCAGCTCGGAGGGCATCTCGCCGGTCAACGCGTTTCCGTGGAGATTCAGGTCGGTCAGGTTTTCAAGCCGACCCAGTTCGGAGGGAATCTCGCCGGTCAATTCGTTACTGGGAATAACCAGATCAGCCAGTTTTTCAAGCCGGCCAAATTCGGACGGGATTCCGCCGGACAACTGGTTACCGCCCAGATCCAGCCATTCGAGGCGGGCGAGTCGGCCCAACTCGGGTGGGATGCTTCCCGACAGCTGGTTTCCGTTGAGCGACAGTCCCGCAAGGTGCTCGAGTTGTTCCATCTCGGGTGGAATAGTGCCCGACAACTGGTTGTTTGCCAACTCTATCCGCGTCACCCGTCCACCCTCGTCGACGGTAATCCCATGCCAGGTTCCCAGCGAATCTTCACTCAACCAGTTCGTGTTGTTCGTCCAATTCGGGCCGCCCGCGGCGTTGTATAACGTGATCAGGGCTACCCGTTCCGGATCCGTATCCATGCCCGGTACGTAGATCGGGATCATGGCCGATGCGTCTCCCGACCGGGCGGTAACCTGGGTACTGCCTGTTCCGGCCGCGGTCACCAGCCCCTGCGGACTGACGGGGGCCACGGCCGCGTCATCGCTCGACCAGATC
>VXTP01000045.1:2618-5660 GCA_009837395.1 Gemmatimonadota bacterium | reverse complement strand
TCCGAAGGTCAAGGCGCGTGGAGAATTTGCCGGTTTGACGGAGGATGTTTCGGCCTATGATCTGATCCTGAAGGACAAGGAGCGCCTGCTATCGTTCGAGGAGCCAACGCGGTTCATTTTCTCCCACTCCGCCTTGCGCGAGGGCTGGGACAACCCGAACGTCTTTGTAATGTGCATGCTCAAACACAGTGACAACACCATCTCTCGTCGTCAGGAAGTTGGCCGGGGTCTGCGTATTTCTGTCAACAAGAACGGCGACCGCATGGATCATCCTGCAACCGTGCACGACATCAACGTCCTGACCGTGGTGGCCAGCGAAAGCTACAAGGACTTTGTTGGCGGCCTTCAGAAGGAAATCTTCGAGAACCTGTCGGAGCGTCCCCGCCAGGCGAACGCCGAATACTTCGAAGGCAAGTCGATCACGGTGAACGGCAGTGAAACCGCTGTGTCCAGGGACATGGCCAAACGCATCGAGCGGTATCTCGTCAAGAACGACTACATTGATGCCAACGATGGCATCACGCAAGCGTATCATGATGCGCGTGAGGCGGGCACGCTGGCTGCGCTGCCCGACGAGATTCTCGACCACCAGGATCAAATCCTGCCGTTGATCGATACCGTCTTCGACGGATCCCAATTCGATAACATGATGGGCGATGGCCGAAAGCCCAAAGCTATCTCCAGGAACAAGAACTTCGAAAAGAAGGAGTTTCAGGAACTTTGGCGGCGCATCAACCGGAAGGCTGTCTATCAGGTCGAATTTAATTCTGAGGATCTAGTCAAACGCTGCGTCGATACTTTGGACCGGGATCTCGTTGTCTCGCCTTTGCAATATATCCTCACCGAAGGTCAGCTTTCAGATGGGCTCACCGAGACCCGGCTTCGAACAGGGTCTGCGTTTAAGCAAACGGGTATACGCAGCGAAGTAAGCAGTTCAGCACACTCGCGCGTTTCATATGATGTCATCGGCAAACTCGCTGAAGGCGCGGACCTGACACGTGGAACGATCGGAAAAATCCTGACCGGCATGAGTGCCGCAAAGTTCTCGACCTTCCAGGCCAATCCGGAACAATTTATCTCCGAAGCCTCACGTATAATCAAGGAGCAGAAAGCCACGACTGTCATCGAGCACCTGACATACGATACCACAGCCGACAGATATGCCGCCGATATTTTTCCCGCGACCCAAAGCGGCACCGCCCTGGCGCTGGACATCGGGAAATTACAAAACCACATCTACGACTATGCAGTGGTCGACCCGGGCGTCGAACCCAAATTCGTCAAAGACCTGGACACAAGCAATGACATCATTGTCTATTCCAAGCTGCCACGAGGATTCCTGATCCCGACGCCTGTCGGTGACTACAACCCCGACTGGGCGATCGCTTTCAAAGAGGAGTCGGTGCAGCACATCTATTTTGTAGCAGAGACAAAGGGTTCTCAGCCAACGCTCAAGTTCCGCGAGATTGAGAAAGCGAAAATAATGTGCGCCAGAAAGTTCTTTGAGAAGGTCGCCAACAGTGTCCCGAATGACCGCATAAAGTACGATGTCGTCTCGGATTTTTCTGAACTTATGTCCGCTGTTCGGGGCGGATAAGCCAATAATGCGCCGGTCTAAGCGTGATTGCGTGCGTGTCGGATATTCAGAACTGAAGGTGGCTCTCCCCAATTTTCACGGTATTGCTTCGCAAGACCAGATGAGCGGTCCGCTGGCCAGGCGGTACCGTCGTCACTCTTCCCCGGTCACGGCCTGATGCCCGACGCTGGCGACGATCCAGTCGGGGATCGCCACGCGCACCCAGTTGGGATCGAGCGGCGGCACGGCCCCGAGTGTCGCCGCCGCGCAGAGGCATTGAAGGAACACGCTGACCGGCACCAGGGCGATCCGGGGCGCGGTTTGAGGGCTGTCGAATACCTCGAGCCGGATCAGGAGTTTGACCTTGCTGCCCCGGTTGCGGTTGCGGGTGGCGATCGCATCCAGCATCGCTTCGTGTTCGGGGCGCATTTGCTCCCCGCAGCGCGGGAGAGACCCGGCCTGCTTGCGCCAGTGCCCCTTGTCGCGCCAGGCGGGTACGGCACCGTTTACAACGCATTTGTCGATGATGTGCAGAAGACCGCCAAGGTAGAGTTTGAAACCGGGGCTGGACGGGCTCTCATCCTCGGGGGCCAGGTCGAACACCAGCCGTGCGCCCGGGTCCGGGCTGTCGGGATATGGGGTGACCCGCGTGAGCCAGAACACGTTGTGGGGCGGATCGGTGCGGGTGTTTCCGGTCATGGTTTTTGTCCGCCCCGTCCCGAAGGGCCTGGCCCTGACACCTTTCCATCTTCTTCTGGCTTCAATCCGCGCTCGCAGGGCTCTAGTTCATCAGCCCGATCACGACGACCATTAAAATCGAGTAGAGTGCAATCCCGCCGCCGATGAGATAAAGCGGCCAGTTCTTTATGACCGTGGCGGCGGCGATGGATTTCATCTGATAGAGCAGGTCGGGCCATGTGTAGGACACGAAATCTCCCTGGGTAAACACGGCCTGTATTCTGCCCTCATCATCAACAACCGGCAAGCGCCGCAGCAAAGTTCGGCGTGCTAGATGTGGGCAGAACGGCATCACCCTTTCCACCTGTACTGACACAGTAAACCTTAGCGGGTTTGGTAGGCTCCGTTCTTTGAGAAAGTCCAATTTATTGAACTGGTCTTCGAGCGCTCCGAAGCAATCTCAATGTATGTCTCTTTGCAAATTGGTAATTGACTCGATCTCCATCATATATTTAGTTCGGTAAGAGAACGAATAAAAGAGATGCTATGCCTGCCCAGTCCAAAATCTCTCGTCGCATGTCACAGAGTGCGGTTGTCCAAACGATTGCGAATTATGGCCCCGTCTCTCGCGCCAGTGTTGCCAAACTGACTGGTTTGTCGAAGCAGACGATCTCGGAGATTGTCGGGAACCTCGAAGCTGACGGATGGGTGCGTACGGTCGGTCAAACCGAAGGGCACATCGGACGCCGAGCTGTTGTGTACGAAATCGCGCCGGATGCGGCGGCCGT
>VXTP01000045.1:0-2608 GCA_009837395.1 Gemmatimonadota bacterium | reverse complement strand
GCCGTTGCCAGCGTCGATCTGGGAGGAACCAAAGTTCGCATCGCACTTTGCGATCTGAAAGGATGTGTCCTGGCAGAGCGTGTAGAGCCAACTGAGCAGTCCGGCGGCATAAACGTCGTTGCGCAAATCAGCAGGATGGTCCTCGCAACTGCAGCCGAAATAGAATGCGGCGATTTGAAATTTGCCGTCGTCGGTGTTCCAGGTGTTCCTGACATGGTCACGGGGGCGATCCGTATGGCACCGAACATCTCGGGAATAGATCAGATTGATCTTGCCAATGAGTTGAATGCACGGCTTGGCGTGGAAACTCTCGTGGAAAATGACGTGAATCTTGCGGCGCTCGGCGAACACTGGATGGACAACCGGTCCGACAAGGATGATCTGGTCTTTATTTCTGTGGGAACTGGTATAGGTGCGGGCATCGTTGTAGATGGCAACGTCATGCGCGGTGCAACGGGTGCGGCTGGAGAGATCGGCTTTTTGCCTTTTGGAGCCGACCCGTTTGAGGCAGAAAGCCTCGAAATTGGCGCTTTGGAACGCGTGAGCGCAACAGGTGCCATTGTTGGCCAATACCAATCTCTATCTGGCAAGAAACTAAGTGTTCCGGGCATTTTTGATGCAGCCAATGCTGGCGACAAGGACGCGGAAGAAACACTGGATGACGTAGCCTTGCAAATCGCGCGCGCGTCGGCAGCTATCATCGCAGTTCTCGATCCATCTTTGATTGTGATGGGAGGTTCCATTGGTGCCAGAGAGGAGCTTTTGCAGCGCATAAATAAGTATGTAGCAAAATGATATCCGCGCGCCGTTTCAATTCAACAATCAAAGCTTGGAACCCACGCAGCATTGGCGGGAGGGGTTTCCATTGCCCTTTCCCATCTTCACATGTCGCTTTTTGCAGAAGGGCAGAAAGGTGCGGAAATTCGCGTGCCTCCTCCCGAGTTTGAAACGTTTAAGGCTGGTGTCTCATGAACGCGAACTCTCTCTGCGGGAAATTGCGTCTGTTTCAAGACACGCTGGCAGATGTAGCACTGTTGCGCGATGCGCTGGCTATTGACAGCGTGACCGGAGGCGAAACTCCGTTTGCCCGCTTCTTGGAAAAACAACTGTCCGGGCTTGGTCTGCATACTGGAATGGGCACATTTGAGGGCCAACGCGAAAATGTCTGGGGTGTCTTACATTCAGACGGGCCTAATCTCATGGTCCTCGGCCATACCGATACCGTCCATGTTCGGGGATGGGCCGAACACTGGCAGGATGATCCACGAAAGGACCCTTTCGGTGGCGTTGAGGTTGAAGGTCAAATCTGGTCACGCGGAGCCAGCGATCTCAAAGGCGGAATCTGCGCCGCAATTGCCGGATATCGACTGTTGCAGCGCGTTGAAGTGCAGCCGTCCTGCGGACTGACTTTCGCATTTATTGGAGATGAAGAAAGTGGCGAACCTGGCATCGGTGTCAGCGCCGGAGCCAAGGATTTGGTGCATCGCCTCAAAGCTGACAAGCTTCCCCGACCAGATTTTGCGGTCTACGTCGAGCCAACGAATCTGGATGTTTATACAGCTCAAATTGGCTTTTTTATCGCCGACATCTCAGTCACGGGCAAAACGGCTTACTTTGGCACTCCCGAACTGGGCGTCGATGCCTTGAAAGCGACGCACCTTCTGCTATCGCGCATCTGGGAGCACGAGGCCGACCTGAATACAGGTCCGCGTCATGATCTTGTCGGTACGTCTTCCATACTGGTGACGGATATCCAGGGTGGCGGCTTTATTGCAGTACCAGGCGAATGCAATTTGTCCCTAATACGACAACTTCGGCCCGGCGAAGCGCTCGATGATGCCGTTATCGCCTTTGAGGCCGCTTTGAACATCGAAGAATTGCCAGATGGCGTTAAGATCGCGATCCGGTATCCAGCCGGTCGGGACCATCCCAAAGGTGGCTCTCCCGTCGAGAATGATCCGGACCTTGCTGCGGTGGATTTTCTGCAAAACTGCGTCCGGGAAACACGCCCGAAGGCGGGGCGAGTTGGCGGGGCATCCTATTGGTCAGAGATGCCCTTTCTGACCGATCAGATTGGCTGCCCGACTGTATACTGCGCACCTGGCGATATTGCAGTCGCACACACGTTTGAAGAACGCATTGAGGTTGAAGAATACCTCGCTGCTGTCAGGGCCTTTGCGCTCTTTTTCGCAGGCTTCAACGCGTCTCACGTATCGCCAAAAAGTCCAACCTGAGGAGGAACAAATGACTTATCTAAGATCCGCACTGGCCGCGTCAGCGTTTATTGCACTGTCCACGGGACTGAGTGCCGAGACAATCGGGCCGGGGGGCGAAAGCGCAACACCGTCATCATCCGTCGTTGTGAGCGATGACCAGGTTGCTGCCGTTCAAGCCGCCGGATACTCGGCAGCGCTACTATGGCATGATCAATCGGACTTTGTGAACGCCGTCACTGCAGGCGCAAGCGACGAATTTGAACGTCTGGGTATCGAAGTTGTGGCCGTGACCAGCGCAGGCTTTGACGCTGCCAAACAGCGCAGCGACATTGAAACCGCTTTGGCCAAATCCCCGAACATCATCTTGTCACTTCCGCTGGATCCTGTGACAT
>VXTP01000007.1 GCA_009837395.1 Gemmatimonadota bacterium | reverse complement strand
GTCCGGCGCCGACCCCGACCTCGACCCCGGCTTCGGCCCCGGCGCCGGACAAATGATGCGTTGACATCCGGCCCGGCCGGCTGTATTGTAGTGGAGCATGTCCACCATCCCAATCTGCCAGTACGATGCCGAGGTCCTTTCCAACCGTGAAATCGGTCCCGGCCTGTATTGGATCGACCTGCTGGCACCCGAAATCACACGACACGCCCTGCCCGGACACTTCGTACACCTGATCGCTTCCGATGTCTCGGAGGAAAGCAGCAGGCAGACCTGGCTCCGTCACACCCCTCTGCTCAGGCGACCCTTCAGCATTGCCGAACGGGATCCGGAACGCGGCGTTTTCGGGCTCATATACCGGATCGTCGGCGGCGGAACCGAGATCCTGGCGACGCGGCGCCGGGGAGAACGGGTCGACGTGCTCGGACCCCTGGGAAGGACGTTCGAGCCGGTGCGCGCGGGACGGCCGGTGGTCATGGTCGCCGGGGGCGTAGGCGTGGCGCCCTTTCTCTCCCTGGCCCAGGAGACGGCACGGGATGGCCGGGCACGGCCCGCGGAAATGACGGTGCTCTTCGGCGCGGCCACGGCGGGCCTCTTGAGCGGGGAGGAGAAATTCCGCGAATACGGGGTCGACGTCAGGCTGGCGACCGACGATGGCACGACGGGCCACCACGGACTGGTGACGGAACTGCTGGAACGGGAACTGGCCTCCTCGCCCCGGCGGTGCGCCTATCTCTATGCCTGCGGACCGACGCCCATGATGCGGCGTTGCCAGGAAATCGCCCGGGAAGCCGGTATCGACGGGCAGGTTTCCCTCGAGGGGATCATGCCCTGCGGTGTGGGCGTATGCATGGCCTGCGTCGTGGCCTGCGCCGACCCCGATGCTGACCCGAGCGCCGCTCCCAGCGCCGCCCACGGTGAACCGTCTTCGTCCCGACGCTACGAGCGGGTCTGCGACGCCGGCCCGGTGTTCGACATGCAGGAGGTCGTGCTGTGACGGCACCACCCGACTTGACGGTAAATATCGGCACGCTGGAGCTGAGAAATCCCGTGCTCGCCGCATCGGGCACCTTCGGATACGGATCGGAATACGGCCGGTTCGTGGATCTCTCCGATTTCGGCGGCATCGTCACGAAGACGCTCACGCCCGAGCCCTGGCCGGGCAATCCTCCGCCCCGGGCTGCGGAGACGGCCGCCGGCATGCTCAATTCCATCGGGCTGCAGAACGTGGGCGTGGAGGCCTTCATCCGGGACAAGATACCGTACTTGAGAAAGGTGGACACCGCGTTGATCGTCAACGTGGGCGGAGGCCCGGTGGAGGAGTTCGTCTACGTGACCGAACGCCTGTCGGACTGCGAAGGCATCGATGCCCTGGAGATCAACATGTCCTGTCCGAACGTGTCCGGGGGCATGGACTTCAGTACCGATCCACGGCGCGCTGCGGAACTGGTTTCCACGCTTCGGGGCCTCACGGAACTGCCGCTCATCGCCAAACTTACGCCGAACGTCACGGACATCGGGGAGATCGCACGCAGCGTCGAAGAGGCCGGCGCCGATGCCATATCGGCCATCAACACCCTGCGAGGCATGGCGGTGGACATCCGCACGCGCCGCCCCATGCTCGGCGCCGTCACGGGGGGGCTGTCGGGTCCGGCCATCAAGCCCGTGGCCATCGCGGCCGTTTACCGGATCGCGAGCCAGGTAGCCGTCCCGGTCATCGGCATCGGCGGCATCATGAGCGGAGAAGACGCCGTGGAGTTCCTTGTTGCGGGCGCCACGGCCGTCCAGGTGGGCACGGCCACCTTCGTGGAACCCCGCGCCGGACCGTCTGTCGCGCGTACGCTGGCCGAATGGTGCGCCGCGTCGGAAGTGCACTCGGTCCGCTCGCTGATCGGAAGCCTACAAATACCTTCACAAGAGGACGCCCCATGTCACCGTTCGTAGATAGATTGAACCGCGCCCGGGCCGCGGCGGACAGCCTGGTCTGCGTGGGGCTCGATCCGGACCTGGATCGATTCCCGGAGCACCTCAGATCGGAACCGGACGCGTTGTTCGAGTTCAACCGGGCGATCATAGAGCATACATCAGACCTCGTTTCGGCCTACAAGCTGAACATCGCGTTTTTCGAGGTCATGGGCTCAAGGGGCTACGAAGCGCTGGAGCGTACGCTCACGGTGATACCGGACGGGGTCGTGGTGATCTGCGACTGCAAGCGGGGAGACATGGGGAACAGTGCCCGCATGTACGCGAAGGCGCTGTTCGAGCATTTCGGTTTCGACGCGGTGACCGTCAACCCCTACCAGGGACGGGATTCCGTGCAACCCTTCCTGGACTACACCGACCGGGGGGTTTTCATCCTCTGCCTGACGTCCAACGAAAGCGCCCGTGAATTCCAGTATCTGTCCGTCAACGGACACCCGCTGTACCTGGAGGTGGCCAGCGCGGCCAGGTCGTGGAACACCGCCCGGAACGCGGGCCTGGTCGTGGGGGCCACGCAGGCGGAATCCCTGGCGGGCATCCGGGCCGTCGTCCCGGACATGCCTCTGCTGATCCCCGGGATCGGCACCCAGGGCGGCGACCTGGAAACGGTCATCCGCGAAGGCGCCGACGAGCACGACGGCGGACTGCTCATCAATTCCTCCCGGAGCATTCTCTATTCCTCGGGTGGCCATGACTTCGCCGAGTCCGCCCGGGCGGCCACCCAGCGGCTCAGAGACGAGATCAACGACCTGCTGCCCTGAATGCCCCGCGCGGATGAACGCCCCGCGCGGATAAACGCCCGCGCCGTCCAGGAGAACCGGAGAAATGGAGACGAACTTCGAGGTCCGCAGCTTCGACGCTGAGATCACGAAGGAGGCGTACGACCGGCTGCCCAAGCTGCCCCTCTACTTCGTCCTGGACAATCTGCGCAGCGCATTCAACGTGGGTTCCATCTTCCGGACATGCGACATACTGCGCGTGAAGGGCCTGTTCCTGTGCGGATACACGGCCAGTCCGCCCCACGCGAAACTGGAGAAGACCGCCCTGGGAACCATCGATTACGTCCCCTGGCGTTACTTCGAAACGGCCGTCGACGCGGTCGAATGGCTTCAGGATCGCGGCATCGCGGTGTGGGCCGCCGAAACCACGTCGGAGTCGGTGTCGTACGACGCCGCGGTGTTTCCGGACGAACTGGCCATTGTACTCGGCAACGAGGCGCTCGGGGTGAGCCGGGACGTGCTGGAGCGCTGCGACGGCCTGGTCGAGATCCCCACGCGGGGCTACAAGAATTCACTGAACGTGGCGTCCGCCTGCGCCGTCCTGGGATTCAAAGCGCTGGAGATTATGGAAGGGGCGCGAGACGGTTCGGGAGGATGACGCCGGAAGGTTACGGGTCGCTCGACCGTAACGGGTCGCTCGACCAGGTCTTCTTGCCAACGAAGAACGGTCCGAGCGAATCGATATACAATGCGGTCTGCTGGGTCTTGCGCATGTCCTGCACGACCCGTGAAAGCGGGTAGAGGTCCTTTCCGATCAAGCCGATAACGAAGTCGTTGTCCGCCGCGTCCAGCCCGTAGCAGGCCAGGCGGATGTCATGGGCGAAATCGGCACGGCCGTAGGCCCGTCCGATGTGGGCGTGCTCCATCAGAATCTGGCGCTGTTCCTTGTGTTCCAGCCTGGCGAAGGCGCCGTTGCGCCGCAACGGGTACCAGATGGCCCAGGGCCAGTCGGGGTTGAGCACGGTGTTGCGCGGCCGGTGGATGAGAGACTCCATCAGGTCCGGCTCGAATCCCATGGAGTAGGTCCTGCCGAGCATCGTCATGGACCCGCGGCGGTCAAGGACATCGAAAGGCCGTCCCGTCAGCAGGTTCCGTACGTCGGATACGAAGGTGTCGGGATCTTCGGCGAGAAACAGCACGCCGATGCCCACGGGATCATTGACATCGAGATACACCGCGGCATCCAGACCGGAATCCTCGAGGCTGGCGGCGATGTCATTTGCCATGGTCCGTGTCTGCCGAGGCTGGCCAGGCTGACCGGCGAATCCGGCGCCGGACAGGGTGAACACGTTGAGCTGCATGTACAGCCGTGTTTCGGCCGTTTGGGGCTGCCCGTCAACGGGCGCTCCGCGTTCAAGGATGTCGGGGGTTTTCCCGGTTTCTTCGCTCACTGCGCTTCCCTGTTGCGTATTCCGCGACATCGCGCGTAATTCCGATGGGTCCGGCCTGGCGTAACTTACGGGCGAACCGGTATCATGGCAAGGAAATACGGGGTCTGAACACCATGCGGGGAGGAAGCCCTTTGAACTACGACGCACTGCTCCTGGTTTCCTTCGGTGGTCCCGAAGGCACGGATGATGTCATCCCCTTCCTCGAGCGCGTGCTCAAGGGCCGGCGCGTCCCCCGGGAACGGATGATGGAGGTCGCGGAACACTACCATCATTTTGACGGGGTCAGCCCGATCAACGGCCAGAACCGTGCGCTGATCTCCGCCCTGGAAGAGGCATTGGAAACCCGCGACCTTTCCCTGCCGGTCTACTGGGGAAACCGGAACTGGCATCCCCTGCTTTCGGATACGGTCGGGCGCATGGCCGCGGACGGAATCCAGCACGCTCTGGCCTTTGTCACGTCGCCGTACAGCTCCTGGTCAAACTGCAGGCAGTACCTGGAGAACATCGAGGAGGCCCGCCGCGACGCGGGATCCGGTGCTCCGGTAATCGAGAAAATAAGGCCCTTTTTCAATCATCCGGGATTCATCGAAACGATGGCGGCGCGCGTTCGCTCCGCGCTGGATCGCCTGCCGGAGGAACGCCGTCCGCGGGCGCACCTCGTGTACACCGCTCACAGCATACCCCTGGCCATGGCCGGCGGCTGCGCGTACGAAGCGCAGCTCCGCGAAGCGTCCCGGCTCATCAGCGAGCGCGTGGGCAAGTCCTCCTGGGCGTTGACCTTCCAGAGCCGCAGCGGGCCGCCCGCCCAGCCCTGGCTGGAACCCGACGTCTGCGACTATATCCGTTCATTCCACGAAACGGACGCGGCCCGGGGGGACGCGGCCCGGGAGGACGTGTCCCGGAGGGATGCGGCGGACAGGGCGGACGCTGCGGTTCACGCGGACCGCGATATCGTGGTGATCCCCGTGGGATTCATCTCGGACCACATGGAGGTGGCCTACGACCTGGACGTGGAAGCGCGGGCCTGCTGCGATGAACTCGGGGTGCGCATGGTCCGGGCGGAAACAGCGGGGACCCATCCCCGCTTCGTAGACATGATCGTGGAGCTCGTCGAAGAGCGGTTGTCCCCATCGGCGGGCAGGCCGGCCTTGGGCGTCCTGGGTCCATGGCCCGACCGATGTCCGACGGACTGCTGTCCTCTCGGCAGGTAGGGTAGCGGCCTCGTGCCGATCATCCTCAGTCCGGAATTCCCCACTTATCCATGGGTTCGGTGGAACGCACCCGGCGCATGCCCGCGTCGGCGAACCGGCCGAAGGCCGCCTCCGACTCTTCGGTAAAATCGATCACACCGGGCACGACGACCGGCGAGGTGCAGTCCTCCAGCAGGCAGACGCGCGGGATCATGGACGGCTCGCGCGCTGCGAATTCCGACCGGAGATCCTCCACCGTCCACGCCACGCAGTGGCTCTTGGCCTGCCCGGCCACGATGACGGCGTCGAAGGACATCAGGTGGTCGGCCAGCGGCGTGTTCTCCACACCCAGCGGGGTGTTCTTCACACCCAGCGGGGTGTTCTTCACACTCAGCGGGGTGTTCTTCACACCCAGCGGGGTGTTCTTCACACCCAGCGGGCGGCCTTCGGCATCCTCCGTCACTTCAGGGCGCAACGCGGAGTAGTTTTCCGTGAGGGCGTGGTTCCCCTTGATCTCGAAACGCGTCTGCCGGACCCGGGCTATGCCGTGAAAGAACGCCGCCTCCTCCACGGCGGACACCAGGGCGTGGCCGATCCCCCCGAGCATGGCGTGGTAGGGCCAGATCATGAGGGGATACTTGCCGTCCCGCGTGAGGCGCCGGACGTAATGCAAGGCATAGGTGGAAAGATCGAACCGGTCGCTGTACCGAGCCTCCACGGCCGGATTGACGCGCCAGGTTCCCGCTTCCACGTCGTCCGGGGTGATGATGGTCTCGCCCCCGGTGGGATGTCCGCCGTCCCGGTCTACCCAGAATACCGGATGGAAGATCTGCTGGGTCGTGTGGGTGTCCAACGTGGCGATGATTTCAGAAATGGAATGGAGATTGCGGTAGATGAAGGCGCAGAGCCGCTTGTTGTCATCCACGGCGCCCCGGCCGCTCCGGCCACCCACGAAGAGCTCGAACTCGGGGAGACAGAAGGTGTTCTGGCAGTCCACCAGGAGCAGCGCGGTACGGCATTCATCTTCGACCGAGGGCCGGATGCCGTGTTCCGCCGCCCACGCGCGGGCATCGGCCGCCCGTTCTCCGTAGGGAACGCGCCAGTAGAATTCGACCGACTCGGGCCGGAAGTGGGGCGGCGCTTCGCCGGGTGGCCTAAAGCGCATCCGGGATGCGTTCCAGGTCCGCCAGCCAGGCCGCCGGCGAAGCATCGGACGGCATCCGCCAGTCGCCGCGGGGAGAGATGCAGGTCATGCCGACCTTGGGTCCTTCGGGCAGGCAGTTCCGTTTGAACTGGTTTTGGAAGAACCGGACGATGAAGACGCGGAGCCAGACCTTGATTTCAGGGAGTCCGTACTTCCCCTCGAAGGCGTGAAGTGCCATCCGTGCTATCCGGGAAGGCGAAAAGCCGAAACGCAGGAAGTAGTAGATGAAAAAGTCGTGCAGCTCGTAGGGACCGATCTCTTCTTCGGTTTTCTGTGCGATCTCGCTATCGCTCGGGGGCAGCAGTTCCGGCGAGATGGGCGTATCGAGGATATCCAGCAATACGCCGCGGACCTCTGGCTCCTCCTCGAAGACTTCGTCGGACGTCCACTTGATCAGATAGGAAATAAGGGTTTTGGGTATCCCGGCGTTGACCCCGTAGTGGCTGGCGTGGTCGCCGAACATGGTGCACCAGCCCAGCGCCAGTTCCGAGAGGTCCCCCGTACCGAGCACGATCCCTCTGACCTGGGCGGCCGTGGCGAGCTCCTCCAGCTTCCGCGTCCATGCCTGCGTGTTCTCGTAGACGAGGTCTTTCTTGTCCTCCGAGTGCTCGATGTCCCCGAAGAACTTACGCACCGCGGGTTTGATGTCGATCTCCCGGAATGTGGCGCCGACGGCCCTGATCAGGGCGCAGGCGTTCGTGTAGGTCCGCTCCGTGGTGCCCAGTCCCGGCATGGTCAGGGCCACGATGTGGGACCTGGGCAGTCCGAGGAGGTCCATGGTGTGCACCGCCACGTTAAGGGCGTGGGTCGAATCCTGGCCGCCGGAGACCGCCACGACGACACGCCGGGCATCCTCGGGCAATGATCTGAGCTTGGTCGCCAGTCCCGTGGACTGGATCATGAAGACCTCGCGGCACCGCTCGTTGCGTTCCGCGGGATTCTGGGGTACGAAGGGATGAGCGGGTATGTCGCGATGGAAGGTCCGATGCGCCTGTTCACGACCCTTTCCGGCGGTATCGGTATCCGCATCCCCGGTCTGTCCGGACCGGAAGCCCGGTAACGAGACGGATCGCCAGGATGACTTGTAGTCCATGGCGTTCTGCCGGAACGAACCCTGGACCCCGCGCTCCAGCACCAGCGCCTCCACGTCCACGTCGGCCGTGATGCAGGTTCCGTCCAATTGAAAACGCTCTGTTTTCGCCAGCATGTAGCCGCGCTCGGCGATGAACCCGTGGCCGTCCCATACCACGTCCATGGTCGATTCCCCGAAGCCCGCCGCGGCGTACATGTGCACGGCCTCGTTGCGTCCCGAGGAGGCCAGGATGAGGTCCTCGCGGTACTGCGCCTTGCCGATGACGATGTTCGACGCCGAGAGATTGGCGAGAATGGTCGCCCCCGCCAGCGCCGCCCGGCTGGCCGGCGGTACCGGTACCCAGTCGTCTTCGCAGATCGTCGGGTAGATCACCACCCTGGGATCGTCCGTTCGCAGTAGCACGTCGGGTCCGAAAGGCGCGTCCCGGCCGCAGAGAGATACGGTCTCCGTCTGCGCTTCAGCCGCCCGGGCGAAGTACCGTGTCTCGTAGAATTCGCGGTACTGGGGAAGATAGGTCTTGGGCGTTATCGCCAGGATTTCCCCGCGGCTGCAGGTCACCGCGACGTTGAAGACCGCGTGGTCCAGCCTCAGGGGCATGCCGATGCTGAAGGCCAGATCGAGCCCATCCGTGCCGTCGAGCAATGCTTCCAGGGCTTCCAGGACGCCTTCCAGCAGCGCCTGGGAGTGGAAGAGGTCGGCGCACGTATAGCCGGTGAGGCTCAGTTCGGGGAAGAGGACGTAGGCAGCCCCCTTCTCTCCGGCCGCTTCAATCTGCTCGAGGTGATGGGCCACGTTCTCCGCGGGATCGCCCACGCGTATGCGGGGTACGGCGATGGCCAGGCGGACGAAGCCGTGGCTGCGAATGTCAAGGAACTGGTCGGGTGATAATTTCGGGTCCATGGTCACCATGTCTCGCAGCGATTCCCTGCGAACCGGCTTGATCCGGCATCCCGGCTGGCGGTCCATACCGCCCCCCGGCAGGGCCCAAGCCGTACGCCGGCGGTCCAACCCGCTCGCCGGCCGGCTGACAATCACGAAAAAGATAAGGGATCAGCGATTGGACAGGCAAGACGCAATTTACGGCGCACCAGAGGGTTCGGGGCCGTCAGTCCTTCTCGATCAGCCGGCCCTTCCCGTCATGGCCGACCTCCACGGTGTCGCGCCCCTGCCTCCTTCTGCGCATCCGGTCCCGGTACCGCAGGGGCATTTCCCGGCGGCGCCAGGCGAGGAATCCACGCTCATGCCGGTCCCGGTTCCGAAGCGACGACGGCGCCGGAATGGCGATGGTCCCATGGGTGATGGCGGTCTGCTTGCGGGACAGGGCGACGATTTCCCCTTTGCTCACGATCAGCGTGACACCGACGTTGGCTTCGACGATGGGCACGCCGTTCTCGCGCGCCCGGGCGAGCACGGCCCGGTCCTGGGCGCGGGCCGTCGACCCAAAGGAGGGAATGAGCAGGTAGCGGGCGCCGTCGAGTACTGGAATGCGGGCGATATCCGGGTTCCACCGGTCGTTGCAGATGACCATGCCGGCCCGCCCGTAGGGGGTGTCGAAGGCGCGGCTCCGCTTGCCCAGGCGGTTGAACCACCACGACTGGTGATGCCCCTCGGCCAGCTGCATCTTGTGGTACTTGCCCCGCAGCCGTCCCCGCTGGTCGAGGAATATCGCGCAGTTGTATACCTCGTCCCCGATCCGCTCGGCTAGACCGAAGGCGAGGCACATGTTCAACGATCTCGCGAGTACGCGGAACCGCCCGATGAACGGGCTGCGCATGGTCAGCGAGACGCGGTTCATTTCCTCCGGCGGGATTTCTCCGTCGATGATCTCGTTGACCACGTAGCCTTCCAGCACGCCTTCCGGCGCGACGGCGAGTTCGGCCCCGTCGGCCGCGGCCTCGCGAAACATCTCTTCGAGCCGGGCCGCGTTCCCGTGCAGGTCCAGCTTGACCGGTTTGAACGAGAGCGCTGCAACACGCACGTCTCTGAACATGTTCCGCCTCCAGTTTACAGGCTAGAAGCATTGCGATTTTGCGACTAATTCAATATATTGCGCCCGATCGCGTCTTCGCAATGGTGGCATAATCTGTGCTAAGTTCTATACAAGGGACTAGGGTACGTTTCGATCACCAGGTCGGGCATCTGGTTCGTTCGCAAGTTTACACACTGTACCACCGGGAGGATTACGATGCCGCCAACCACCCCCCAGCACGAATTTGCAACGAAGGCCGACCTGGAAGCCTCTGTTTCCTCGCTGAAGGAACTCATGTACGCCCGGTTCGACACGATGGACGCACGGTTTTCCGCAATGGACGACAAAATCGACAAGAGGATTTCTGCCGCTGCCAACAAGCTCATGCTGGCACTGGTCGTCATCGCCGGATCCATTATTGCCAGTCTGCTGTACACTTCCTGAGGAATGGTACCGCCATGAAGGCTGCCGTCGTACTGCTCAGCGGCGGGGTCGATTCGGCGACCACGCTCGCCATGGCCCGGCACGAAGGATTCGCGTGCCACGCCATCACCTTCGACTACGGCCAGCGCCACCGGTTCGAGCTCGAAGCGGCCAGGCGCGTGGCCGAGTCCATGGGGGTGGGGCGCCACGTGACCATACCCTTCGACCTGCGGGCTATAGGCGGGTCGGCGCTGACGGACGACATCCCCGTGCCCAGGAACCAGGATCCGGAGACCATGGCCGGGCAGATACCGTCCACCTACGTCCCGGCCCGCAACACCATCTTCCTTTCCTTCGCGCTGGGCTGGGCCGAAGTGCTCGGCGCATTCGATCTGTACATCGGCGCCAACGCCATCGATTACAGCGGTTATCCCGATTGCCGGCCCGAATATATCGCGGCCTACGAGCGCCTGGCCAACCTGGCCACACGCGCGGGGGTGACCGGCGAGGGCAGGTTCCATATCCACGCGCCGCTCATCGAAATGTCCAAGGCCGATATCCTGCGAACCGGCGTCCGGCTCGGGGTGGACTACGCCCTTACGACCAGCTGCTACGACCCGGCGGACGACGGGGCGGCCTGCGGCCGATGCGACGCCTGTATCCTGCGGCGGAACGGGTTCGAAGAAGCCGGTATCGAGGATCCTACGCGATACGCCTCATGAACCTCCCGGATCGCGGAAGCCCGCTTCGAACCGGGCCAACAGTTCCTCCAGTCTTTTCGGCGATACGGTCCGTGCGGTCCCCAGTTCCTGGGCGAACACCGACACGCGGTATTCCTCAAGCATCCATCTGAATTCATCCAGCAGAACGGGATCCGCGTCGTCCCGGGCTTCCAGTGACTTCAGCGCTTCGTCGAAGGGTTTGACCCGCTCCGCCTTCTTCAGGTCCTTCGTACGGTCTTCCCGGGCCCGGCGGGAACGTATTTCCATCGCCTCGAGGTATCTGACCAGGTTGGGCAATTCGACGGCGGGTGTTTTCCGCAGGAAATCGGGTGGAAACAACCGGTCGAGATCGTCTGCTATGCCGGGGTAGGCGCCGGCCTTTCCGATCCTTCCGCCGACTACCCTTTCAAGCGCCTCCATCTGTTGCCGAAACCACTGGGGAAGTTTCTTCAACAGCCCCCGCGCGGTCTCCAGGTCTTCATTGAAGCGCCGGGCCGTCAGCGGATACAGGGGTTCCCGGGTGAACAGGGCGGCCATGAGGTGGTCGTAAGCGGTATCCTGCAGCGCTTCGAACCCGCCGGCATGGTCCGCCAGGGCCGGGAGGTTCCGAAGAAACGCCAGGTCCCTGCGCAGCCAGGCCATTTCATCGCCCATCCGGCGTTCGAGCAGCCGGACCAGTCCCCTGCGGCTTTCCCGCAGCGCTTCATGCCGGTCCCGGAACAGGCGCAGGTCCACCAGGTCGTCATCGGCCTGCAGTCCGGGATAGGCGTACTGGGGCACGGTTCCCGACAGACCGATTTCGACCCTATCGGGCAGGTCCCCGATCGACCAGTCCCGCAGGTCGTACTTCTCCCAGATTTCCGCTGCTTTCCGCCATCCTTCCGATTCGACGTCGGCGGCGCGGCCCGCGACTTCGGCGTGCAGGCGGTCCGGATCTCGGGTGGAAAGGACGGTGCTCCCGTCCTCCGCGGTCACCAGGACGCGCATGCTCAGGTGATCGGGAACGGAATCGGGCGACCAGTCCGCCGGGTCGATTTCGATCCCGTGCCGCCGGGCGATGTATGCCGCGAGCGCATCGGTCAGGGAGGAGGC
This sequence comes from Gemmatimonadota bacterium, assembly GCA_009837395.1. Lineage (GTDB taxonomy): Bacteria > JAAXHH01 > JAAXHH01 > JAAXHH01 > JAAXHH01 > JAAXHH01. The sequence goes on along the minus strand of VXTP01000007.1, from coordinate 32,008 downwards.
GGAAGGATCCAGGTCCTCCGCGATCGTCCGGGCCGTTTCGGGAATGGGCACGAGCTGCTTGCGTTTCCTTCCGGGCAGCCCTCGGAGCAGGGCTTCGATCTTCTCGCACAGCAGGCCGGGCACGAGCCATTCCAGCGTTTCGGGATCCAGCAGATGGACCCGGTCGGCCGGCAGCGAAAGGGTGACCCCATCCTCTTCCCGGCCCGGCCGGCAGGCATACTGCAGGGGGAGCAGATCGCCTTCCAGGTTGAAATGTTCCGGAAAGCCCTCCGGCCGGCCCGGTCTGCCTGGTCCGCCCGGTCTGCCTGGTCCGCCCGACCCGCCCTCTTCTTCCTCGGTACCCGTAAGGTCCCCGATGTCCATGTGCAGGAAGGAAGGATTTTCCGCGCCGGCAGTCTTCATGAGGCGGTTCAGATCGTGTACCGAAGATACCCCGGAGATCCGTTCTTCGTAGAAACGGAAGGCGGCCTCGTCGAGATCGACGCGATAGGCGTTTCGGTGTTGCAGCAGCCAGGTCTCGGCATCCCGACGTATCCCGCGGTTATGCTCCAGGAAGTCATGCCGGGCTACCAGGTCTTCGCCGACCGGGTTTTCGCCGACCAGGTCTTCCCCGACCGGGTCTTCCCCGACCAGGCCGACCAGGTTGACTAGTGCCTCGCGGATGAAGATACGCGTTGCGTCATCGGGATCGATCTTCTTGTAATCGACGGTACGCCGGGAGACCATCAGGCCGTACAGGTGCAGCGTTTCCGTGGCCGTCACCCGCCCGGTGGACCGGTCCCAGCCTGGATCGGAAAAGGAAGCGCGGCACAGGTGGCGGCCCAGTTCGGCGGCCCACCCGGGTTGTATCCGGGCCACCGTGCGCGCATAGAGCCGGTTGGTCTCGACCATCTCCGCGGCTACAATCCAGGTCGCGGCGCCCGTCCCCTTCCGTGGTCCTTCACCGGCATCCTTCCCGGGATCCTGTTGCCCCCGTCCGGCAGGTCTTTTCTCCGGGTGCTGTTCGACCGGTTTTCTTCGAAATAGGCCGGAACCGGGGAAGATCATGGCGGTGCGGTTCCGTGCACCGGAATAGAGATTGCCTTCCCGGAGTTCCGCGACCTGGCTGAGCAGTCCGCTGAGGATCGACCGGTGGATCGCGTCGTAGTGTGCCCGTCCCGCACGTCCCGCCCTTCCGCGGAAACCACCGGATTCTCGCAGCGCGCGGCGGAGTTGCATGTAGATATCGCGCCACTCGCGCATGCGGTTGTAGGACAGGTAGTGTTGCCGGCAGAACCTTCGCATGGCGCCCTGGGTCTGCAGGTGCTCGAAGGTACGGTGAAAGGCCTCCCAGATATTGAGCAAGGTCAGGAAGTCCGAGGTCCGGTTCCTGAATTTGCGGTGTTCGGCGTCCGCCTGTTCCTGCTGGTCGAGCGGCCTCACGCGCGGGTCCTGTATGCTGATGGCCGACGCGATCACGAGGACCTCCTGCAGGGCGCCTTCCTGCCGGGCCTGCAGCAGCATGCGCGACACCGTGGGCGATACCGGCAATCTCGCCATGTCCCTGCCCCTGCCGGTCAGCCGCCGTTCCCGGTCGATGGCCCCCAGTTCGGCGAGCAGCTGGAACCCGTCCCGGACCGCCTGGGGCGTGGGCGGATCGAGAAAGGGGAAGGCGTGGACGTCGCCCAGCTTCAGCGCGAGCATACGCAGGATGACCTCGGCGAGATTGGCGCGCTGCAACTCGGGCGTGGTGAATTCCTGCCGGCCTTCCAGGTCGGCCTCGCTGTAAAGCCGAAGGCAGATGCCTCCCGACACGCGACCGCACCGTCCGGCCCGTTGCAGGGCGCTGCTTTTGGCAATGGGTTCGATGGGCAGTCGCTGGGTGCGGGTCCGTGCGGCGTAACGGCTGATCCGAGCGAGACCGGTGTCGACGACGAACTTGATGCGCGGTATGGTCAGCGAGGTCTCGGCGACGTTCGTTGCCACCACGATGCGCCGGTTGTTCCCCGGCCGGAAGACCCGCTGCTGGTCCGCGTTGGTCAGGCGCCCGAAAAGCGGAAGCACGTCGGTGTGCCGGTAGGACCGGCCGTCCAGTCTCCTGCGCGTCTCGTGGATGTCCTTCTCCGTGGGGAGAAACACCAGGATATCGCCCCGGCCGGGCTCTTCCATGATCCCGTCGACCGCGTCCACCGCCCCGTCGACATAGGTGTATACTTCGGCTTCGCCCCGGGTATCCTCGAGGGGCAGGTAGCGGATCTCCACCGGGTGAAGGCGTCCGGATACTTCGACGACAGGCGCCTGATCGAAGGCGTTCGAGAAAGCGGCGGCATCGATCGTCGCCGAGGTGACCACGATTTTGAGGTCCTTCCTGCGCCGGATCAGCAGACGCAGGTAACCGAGCAGGAAGTCGATGTTCAGGCTGCGTTCGTGGGCCTCGTCGATGATGATCGTGTCGTATTCAAGCAGGTCCGGATCGTGCTGGATCTCGGCGAGCAGCATGCCGTCGGTCATCATCTTGATGCGGGTCTCGGCCACGGTCTCGTCCGTGAACCGGATCTTGCATCCGACTTCCCGACCCCAGGTCGCGCCGAGCTCCTCGGCGATGCGGCGCGAGACCGACAGGGCGGCTACCCGCCGGGGCTGCGTGCACGCGATACGGCCGTATACGCCCCGGCCGGCTTCGAGACAGATCCGGGGCAGCTGCGTCGTCTTGCCCGAACCGGTCTCTCCCGTCACGATGACCACCTGATGGCCGCGCAGGGTTTCGAGGATTTCGTATTTCCGGGTTGAAATGGGCAGTTGGGGGTCGATGTCGACGGTGGTGACGGACCGCAGGCGCGCCTCCACGAGGCGTACGGAGGCGTCCGCCCGCTCCTTCAACCGGCGTAGCCGGCCCTGGTCCGCGCTTCCGCCGCGCGCCCCGCTCCCGCCGCGCGCCCCGCTTCCGCCGCGCGACCCGCGCGACTTTTTCAGCCCACGCTGGATGTCCCGCCGGTCCTTGAGCGTGCAGCGGGGGAGCAGGTCCCGGATCTCTGCCGCCAGCCTATGGTCCGTGGAGGCATCCACTACATCAGGAGGCCCGCCACGGTGGCGGTCATGTTGGCGGCCAGGGCGCCGCCGATCATGGACCGGATACCGAACCGGGCGATGTCCTTGCGCCGTTCCGGCACCAGTCCGCCGATCCCCCCGATCATGATCGCGATGGTGCCGAAGTTGGCAAAGCTGCAAAGCGCGTACGTGGCGATGGCGAACGACCGTTCAGACAGTTGGCCCTGCATGGTGCTGAGGTCCTGGTAGGCGAGGAATTCGTTCAGGATGGTCTTCTTGCCGATCAACATGCCCACGGCCTGGGCGTCTTCCCACGCCACGCCCATGAACAGGGCCAGCGGCGCGCAGAGCCATCCAAGCATACGTTCAAGGGAAAGCGGCTCGCCGCCCACGTACGGCGCAAGCCCCACCGCCCAGTTGAACAGGCTGACGAAGGCGATGGCAATGATGAGCATGGCCGCCACGTTTAACGCCAGTCTCAATCCGTCCGACGCGCCGCTGCAGGCCGCATCGATGAAGTTGACCCCCGGTTTCGGGACGTCCACGGTCACGACGCCCATGGTGCGTGAGGTTTCGGTCTCGGGGGTCATGATCTTGGCGACGACCAGCGCCGCGGGCGCCGACATGAGCGAGGCGGCCAGGAGATGGCCGGCGTCGGCGCCCAGGGCGACGTAGGCGGCCAGCACGGAACCCGCCACGGTCGCCATGCCGGAGGTCATCACGGCCATGATCTCGGATCGGGTCATGGTCTTCAGGTAAGGCAGGATGACGAGCGGCGCGGTGGAAGCCCCGAGATAGACGTTCGCCGCCGCGGCCATGGATTCCGATCCGGAGGCACCCATGACGCGCACCATGACACGGGCCATCTGCCGGACGATCCACTGGATACATCCCAGGTAGAACAGGATCGAGGTAATGGAGGAGACGAAGATGATCATCGGGAGCACGGAGAAACCGAACAGCGCGGTTTCCACCAGGTCGCCGAAGACGAACCGCGCGCCCTCGTTGGAGAAGGCGATCACCTTGTTGACGGCCAGCCGCGCCACGTCGAACACCACCTGCCCGGGCGCCGTGTGCAGCAGCAGCAGGGCGAGCAGGCCTTGCAGGGCCAGGCCGCTGCCGATGAGCCGCCAGTTCAGCCGACTGCGGTTCTCCGACAGGAGCCAGGCGATGGCCAGGAGAACGACCAGGCCGAAGAGACCGAAGACACGTTCCATGAGCGGGCTATCCTTGGCTGGCGGTTCCCGGCCAAAGGGAGGCCAGGCCGACGTACAGGTAACCTGCGAAGAACAGGCACAGGAAGGGAATGGAAGCGTAAATGCCGTTGATGGCCGTGTAGTAGATCAGCAGGCCGAAGTGCACGGCGAACAGCAGTTCCAGCGCGGGAAGCCAGTTCCGGGTCCCCCGGTAGCGCAGACCGCGCCATGAGGCCGCCCGAGTCGCCTGGTTCAAAGGGGCCGACAGGTCGACCTGGTCCGCCTGGTCCGCCTGGTCCGCCCGGTCCGCCTTGCCGAGGATGCCGTACTTGGGCGTCCGCTGGAAACCCGACTTGAGGTTCAGCAGCGCTTCCAGGACAGCCCGCGTGTTGTTGAGGCAGATGCCGATACCGATGGACATGAGTACGGGGAGGTAAAAGGGTGACCATATCCACCGGGAGCGGTTTATTTCGAACTGCGCGAACAGGTAGAAGAGCGAAACGGAAACCGTGGCCGCGCAGAGAAAGGGCAGGTCGATCCAGAAGGAATTGATCCATCCGGCCTGCACCCGGATCACGATGGACGGGAAGATCAGGACCGAGAGCAGCAGCATGAGCAGGTAGGCCATGTTGTTCGTGAGGTGATAGGTCGCCTCCAACTTGAAGCGGAAGGGCAGCGCGCTGCGCCACACCGGGGGCAGCATTTTCTTCGCGGTCTGTATGGACCCCTTGGACCACCGGTGCTGCTGGGTCTTGAAGGCGTTCATTTCCACGGGGAGTTCGGAAGGTGTGGTGACTTCCTCCAGGAATACGAATCGCTGGCCCCGGAGTTGCGCCCGGTAGCTCAGGTCGAGGTCCTCGGTGAGCGTGTCATGCTGCCAGCCCCCGGCCGCCTCGATGCATTCCCGGCGCCAGATCCCCGCTGTCCCGTTGAAGTTGAAAAACCGACCCGAACGGTTCCGGGCGCCGTGTTCCATGACGAAATGACCGTCCAGCATGATCGCCTGGACCCGGGTCAGGATCGAGTAGCCCTGGTTGAGATAGGACCACCGGGTCTGCACCAGGCCCACCCGCTCGTCGCGGAACCGGTGCATGGTGTTCCTGAGGAAGTCCGGCGGCGGGATGAAGTCGGCGTCGAAAATCGCGATGAACGCGCCGCGCGCCACCTCGAGTCCTTCCTGTAACGCACCCGCCTTGTATCCGGTGCGCTCCTTCCTGTACAGGTAGTGGATATCGATGCCGGACGCCCGGTGACGCTCGACGCAGCGGGCGGCAAGATCTCGGGTTTCGTCCGTCGAATCGTCCAGTACCTGTATCTCCAGCCGGTCGCGGGGATAGTCGATGCGGCAGACGGCGTCGATCAGCCTTTCGACCACGTACTGTTCGTTGTAGAGGGGCAGCTGTACGGTGACCACGGGGGGCGGATCGCCCAGGGCTTCCGGCTTTACACGCCCGGCCCGGTCCTTATATTTGTAGTACAGATACACCATCAGGTACCGGTGGATCCCGTAGACCGCGAGCAGGAACAGGACGAGGAAGTAGAGTAGTATGAAGATCAGCGAGAGATAGCTCATACATGTCCGTTTCTGCTTACCGCATCCTGTCCGGATTTCCTGGACGGCCTGTCCTGATTACCATCCCCGGTCTCCTGCTCGTGGCCGCCTGCGCGGTCATAGCGGCCATCGGGGACCTGCGGGAGGGTCTGATCGGGCCAGGCGGACCATTCGACCCCGGCGCGTTCCTGCCTGATTTCCTGTCCTCATGGGTGATCCTGCCGGACGCCCTGCTGCTGTTCTGGATCCCCTTCGCCGCGGCATTCATCGCCTATACGGTCGCCGTCGTCCACCAGGTCCGGACCGGTGCGGCGCCGGGCCGGGATACGTTCTGGTTCATCCTGGCCGCGGCCATCCTCTGCCGCGTCATCCTGCAGTTCAGTCCCCCCACCCTGTCCGACGACATCTACCGTTACCTCTGGGACGCCAGGATGCAGTTCCAGGGCGTCAACCCCTACGTATACGCCCCGGAGAGCGACGAAATCGCCCACCTGCGCGATGAATACCATGAGGGAATCAACAACAAGGACGTCCCCACGGTCTATCCGCCCCTGATGCAGGCGGCCTTCATGGCCGCGGCGTATCTGTGGTACAGTCCCGCTTCGATGAAAGTGCTATTCACCCTGTGCGACGTGGGCGTAATCATCCTCACGGTCCTGATGCTCGGCCGCCGGAACCTACCGCGGGAGCGCGTGCTCATCTACGCCTGGAATCCCCTCGTCCTGGTCGAAATCGCGGGCAGCGGCCACAACGACTCGCTGCCGGTCGTCCTCATGCTCGCCGCGTTGCTGGCCGTGGACGGCCTCCGTCCAGTCCGGGCGGTTGCCTGGCTTGCCCTTTCCATGCTCGCCAAGTGGTTCACCGCCATGCTTGTCCCGTCCTTCTACCGGCAGATACGCGGCATCAGGCCGTTCTTGCTGATTCCGGTCCTGCTGCTCGCCGGCTACCTGCCCTACCTCGGCGCCGGGCCGGACCTGTTCAGCGGACTCCTGGTCTACGGCGACAAATGGCGGTTCAACGACAGTCTCTTCTCGATCTTCTTCTATCTGACGGATTCGCTGAACGCGTCCAAGATCATCGCGGCATTGCTGTTCGCCGCCCTGGTCGCGTACTGCGCGGTCCGGATAACGGATCCGTTCCGTTCGGCCTTCGTGCTGCTGGGAGGCTATCTCGTGCTTACGCCCACGGTGCAGCCCTGGTACCTGGTCTGGATCATCCCCTTCCTCTGCCTGTACCCCAACCCGGCATGGATCCTGCTATCCGGCCTGGCCGCCCTTTCGTACCATGTCGTGATCGGGTTCGTCCTTACCGGGACCTGGGAAGAGGAAACCTGGGTCCGCTATGTACAGTACGTCCCCTTCTACGGCCTGTTGATCGCGCGCTTCGTGAGGGACGGATCGTGGCGGAACGCGCTGAAACCGGCTTCCTGAAGCACACGGAATATCGCGGGAGCACCAGAGGCGTCGCAACCACGGCGGCGCACCGGCGTAAAGTAACCGGCGCAGGTATCGGAGGCAAGCGCTAAGGCGCCGCGCGTCGCGGTGACGACGGCCGAATTCGATTGACGAAATCTCGCCTCGATTGTACACTCCTCCGCCGATATAAGCCCGTTGACCGCGGTTTCCATGGCCGCCGGGCCACGCGTATCCTATGCATATCCGAGCATACCCAGGCTAGACCTATCTGACCAAGCAGACCAAGCAGACCAAGCAGACCGGAGGATTCAATGTCCGATACATCCCTGTTTTCCCTGGAAGGCAAAACCATGATCGTCACCGGTGCGAGCAAGGGCATCGGCAAGGCCATCGCGCTGGGCGCCGCCCGTGCGGGCGCCGACCTGGCGATCGGAAGCCGCACCCGGGCCGACCTGGAGCCGGTGGCTTCCGAGATTCGTTCGATGGGCCACGACTGTGTCGTTCACACGGTGGACGTGGGCAAGGTGGACTCGATCCGCGCATTCGTGGACCAGGTGCTCGCGGACGCGGGAGACATCGATATCCTGGTCAACAACGCCGGATGCAACCGGATCATGCCGGTGCTCGAAGTCACCGAGGAAGTGTATGACGAGATCATCGACGTGAACCTGAAAAGCGTCTTTTTCCTCAGCCAGGCCCTCGCTGCGCACATGATCGAACGGGGCCGAGGCGGGCGCATCATCAATGTATCGTCCCAGGTGGGCGTCGTCGGCGGTCCGCTGCGGGCGGCCTACACGGCGGCCAAGGGCGGCGTGTGCACGCTGACCAAGTCCATGGCCGCCGAATGGGCGGAGCACGGCATCACCGTGAACGCCGTGGCGCCGACCATGACGCGAACCCCCATGGTGGAGAAGGCGATGGAGAACCCGGGGTTCCGGGCCAATATCAAGAAGATCCTGCTGGGACGGCTGGCGGAACCGGACGAAATCGCCAGTTCGATCATCTACCTCGCGTCCGACGCGAGCGCCATGGTGACCGGTCACACCATGGTCGTGGACGGCGGTTACACGGCCGTGTGAAGGAAGGCGGCGTTCCGTTCTGCACACTGCCGGGCGCGGCCTGTTCGACCCCGACTCTCCCTGCTACCGGCTGTTCCGCTGACGTCTGACCTCGGCCCGGGCCCGGTTGTGCTCGCGGTTGGTAACCGAGAAGATGTGCCTGCCGTCTCCGCGGGCTACGAAGAAGAGATAGGGCACGTCCTCCGGGTAGAGGGCGGCGCGAATGGACGCAATACCGGGGCTGCAGATCGGTCCCGGCGGCAGCCCGGCATGCATATACGTGTTATAGGGCGACGGGTGGGACAGGTGCTTCTCATAGAGTCTCATGTTCGGCCTGCCGATCCCGTACTGGACCGTGGGATCGGCCTCCAGGCGCATGCCCTTCTCCAGCCTGTTGTGAAAAACCCCCGAAATGATGTCCCGTTCATCGTCCACCATCGCTTCCTGCTCGATGATGGAAGCCAGGGTGACGATCTCGTGTAAACTATACTCCATTTCTTCCGCCCGCTTGCGGTACTCCTCGGTGATGGATTGCAGATGTCGCGACGTCAATTGCCTGAGGATGTCATCGACCGTCATGTCCGGGTACATGTTGTAGGTCGCCGGGTACAGGTATCCTTCCAGGGTGGGCGCTTCGATCCCCAGCGATCGCACGGCCTCCGGATCGACGGACCTTTGTACGAACGCGGTGGAATCGATGCCGATCCTCGCCTGCAGGATCCGGGCCGTTTCAGGGATGGTCAGGCCCTCCGGGACGTTGACGCGATTGACCACGATCTTGCCCTCGACGAGCATGCTCAGGATCTGGCCGGCGTCCATGTAGGTCTCGATTTCGTAACGTCCCGCGTTTATGCCGTGCCCCACCCCCCGGTAACGCGCCAGCAGTTCGAACAGGATCGCGTGACGTACCACGCCCCGGTCTTCCAGGTCCCCGGCGACGTCAGATAAGGTCATGCCGGGTTCGACGGTGTACTGGATGACGGTATCGCGCTCGACCGCGAGGTTGGAGAACTGGTAGGCCGCGACCAGCACGGCCGTTCCGGCAACCACGACGAGGACGATGGCGGCGGCAAGTAGCTTTTTCATGGAAGTGAATCCGGTTCTGTCGCCTTCCCCCGGCGGAAATCCAGGTAGTTCTGCAGCAGCAGCGTGGCGGCGATCCGGTCCAGGCTGCCCTTGTTTCCCCGGGTCGTGCTGCCCATTTCATGCATGGCCCGACGGGCCGAAACGCTGGTTAACCGTTCGTCCCACGTACGTACATCGCAGGCCACCTTACTCCGCAGCTCGTTTGCCAACGCCTCGACCTTCCCGGCCATTTCGCCCGCGGTTCCGTCCATATGGACCGGTAATCCCAGGATGATCTCCCGCACCTGCTGTTCCTCGACGATATCCACGATGGATGCCAGGGATACGACCGTGTCTGCCGTCTGGATCGTCTCCAGCCCCTGGGCGATCAGACCGGCCGGATCGCTCAGGGCAAGCCCGACGCGTTTTTCACCGTAATCTACGGCGAGTACCCGCCCCACCGGTGGTTGGTCCGTTCCGGTTTCCGAGGGAGCGACGGTATCGGCGAAATCACCGGTCAGGCTATCACCGGCCATGCCATCGGCGTCTTGCGCCCGGAGGCCAGTCTGCCGTCCGCGCTTCGATTTCTGACGTCGCGGCGTCGTGGCGCTGTTGGGTCTGTTTTTACGGGGCATGTCGATCTTACCTGTCTGACACGGCGCCGGAAGCCGCTCAGTACTTCGCCGCCCGTTCCCGTTCGATCATCGGCGGCAGCCCGGTCACGCTGATGCGCCAGAGCAGGCGGCTGTCACGGGGTCCGGTGGCCGGTTCCAGCACCGTGGCCTTGTGCAGGGTCGAAAAGGTGTCCCACGCACCGGCGTCGCCCACCCTGAAGTCGTATTCGGTCACGTATTCCGGCTTGATGGCGTGGGCGGCCAGTTCATCCAGCAGGTCGAAGGCCTCGTCATCCGGCATGCCGACGATGCCGAAGGAACTGCCGCAGACGCCGTAGAGCGCTTTGCGGCCGGTGACCGGGTGGCGCTTGACCAGGGGATGGTAGACGTTTTCGACCCGGTCCTTCTGGTCCAGCGTCAGTTTCTCCGCCGAGGTCGCGGACTCCTCGTTCATGTCCGCCCGATTGCCGTAGTGATGCAGGACGGACAGGTTGTCGATGGTATCTTTCATCTTTATGGGCAGGTCGTCGTAGGCGGTCATCTGGTCGGCGAAGTAGGTCGGACAGCCCCCATCGGGCCACTGCCGGCCGTAAACGACTGTGGAACTGTTGGGCGGGTCCTGATAGGCCACGTCCGTGTGCCAGAACGCCGCGCCTTCGTAGACGCCGATGGGACGCCCGTCTTCGAAAATGTTGGAGAGGTTGAGTATGGCCGGATGGTTCTCGTGGCGCAGGTGATCCAGGAAATGCGGCTTCTGCGCGCCAAACTCCTTTGTGAAGGCGTCATAGCGGTCGAAGGTCATAACCTGGCCGGGGATCACGATCAGGCCATGGACGTGAAACACCCGCAGGATCTCCCGCATGACTTCCGGTTCCAGCGGTTCCGACAGATCGACGCCGGATATCTCCATGCCGAATCCGGGCAGGGGTTTCGTGGAAATCCGCATGGCGGTTACCTCCCATTCCTCAAGACGCCGTCTCTAAAACGCCGTCCTATGCCGGAGCGCCGTAGGGACTGTCCCGGAACACGGCCTTCAGGTCCCGCGCCCATCCCGATTCGGGCAGAAAGCGCGCGCAGTCGTTCCAACCCGATTCGAGAGCCGCGCGGAACAGCGGTTCCGCCGAGGACCGCGGCCACGCGCCGATCAGCCTGAACAGCGCCGGCGAATACGCGCCGGGCCTGGACGGTCGGGACGATTCGGGCTGTCCATCTGGCGCCGGCGGTCCAGCCGTTGCAGACGGCTTCTGCCGGTTCATGGCGTGGACGGCCGCCGCGTAAAGCCGGTCATCGTACCGCGCCAACAATTCGTCTACCGTGGTCCCGCCATCCGGTACGGGTTCGTCCTCCGTCTTGATTAGCAACTGCAACAGGGGCACCATGGCCTCGTCGGGCAGGGCCTCTGCCGGGCACTCGAGGAGGGAGACATAGGCCGCATCACGGGTATACTCCTCCCCCAGACTGCCCAGGTGGCCGTACCGATCGCCGACCGGCGGCGGCGTCCCGTACGCGACAGGCGCCAGGAACCGCTCCGGGGGGAGGACCGTTTCCCCGTCCAACGGGAAAACTTCCCGGTAGGCCGTAAGGGTGAGCCGCTTGACCTCGTAAGCATACATGTCGGGATGGACGTCCTGCACGCGATCCGCGGCGTACAGCAGCCACCCGGGCGCGTATACGGCCTCGTCTCGGTAGAGTCCGGCGCGGACAGGCTCGGATGCCCCGTCGGCCAGGATTTTCAACTCGGCGGAATCGATTGGAAGGTTCCGTACGGTCCGGTGCGCCACGTCGAACAATACCGCCACCTTCTTCACATCATCTTCGTCTTCGAGCTTCAACGACGATTTCAGGGTGTTTTCGGCGGCCTTGCCAAGCCTGCCCAGTGGTTCGACCACCGCCCAGGTGCCCTTTATTTCCGACTGTCCCCGGCCGATCCAGCCGCCCCGGTTGAACCAGTTCGCGATCGATCGGACGAGCAGGATCGCGACCACAACGAAGAGGGCGATGATGAGAAGGCGTTGAAACATGATGAGCTAACGCGCGACTCCCAGCATATCGATCACGATGCCGCAATAGGCCCGCGCGACACGTAGAGTGGACTCGATACTGACGAATTCGTTGGCCTGGCAGGTGTTTCCCCCTTCGGGTCCGTACACCAGCGTCGGGATGCCCCCGGTCACGGCAAAATGGTTCGTGTCGGCTACGCTCCGTGCCAGGGCGTATCGCACCGGCCGGCCGAGTTGTTCTTCGACCCGCTTCCGGGTGGCCTGGACGAACTTCGACCCGGGATCCACGATGTACGGCGCCGGCGCGGGGGTGGGCCGGTCGTCCCACGTGACGCGCCACTCGGACGCGATCGACAGGGACCGGATCAGCGCCTCGATGTCCTCCACGGCTTCGTCGATCGACTGTCCGGGCAGTATATGCCTGTCGAGGACCACCTGCGCGTGTTCCGGCACGAGGATGATGTTTCTCCCCCCGCTGATTTCGATGACGCAGATCGTGCCGCCAAGCTCGAACTCCTCGTTCCAGCCCAGTTCGATCCGGTCCAGCGCCGTGATAATCTTCGCGGCGTCATGCACCGCGTTGACACCTTCTCCCGTGTACGCGGCGTGGGCCGTCCTACCCGCCAGGTCGATCTTGATCACGTGGCGGCCCCGCGAACCGATACGCAGGCGTCCCGGCGGCGTGGGCTCGGGAATGAGGCAGCCTTCGCACCCCCCGAGCAGCCCGCTGTCGATCAGGGCGTGGGCGCCCCGGGACCAGTTCTCCTCGTCGGTCGTGGCGGAGACGATCAGGTCGCCGGCCAGTTCCGTCCCGGACCGGACGATGGCCTCCACCGCGGCGAGCACGGCCGCCGCGCCGGCCTTCATGTCGTGCGCGCCGAGTCCGTGCATGCATCCGTCTCTGACCACGGGCGACCACGGGTCGGTTTCCCAGCCATCGCACGCGTCGAAGGTATCCTGGTGGAAATTGAGCATGAACGCGCGGCCGTTGCCTTTGTCGCGGTCGTTCCCGTTGCCGCGGCCGTTCCTGTTACCGGGGCCGTTCCCGTTGTCGCGGCCGGGAATCCGCACGGCCAGGGTGTCGCCCGATTCCTCCACCGGAATCCGGTGAGTCCCGGCAAGACCGATCTCGCCGAAAAACCCATGGAGCATGTCGCCCAGTGCCCGTTCGTTTCCCGTGACCGACGGAATGGCGACCAGCCCTTCGATCAGCTCCGTGATCCGCCCGTGTGTGATAGACTTGGTGATGGCTTCCAGGGTCATGTGTCCGGCCGTTTCGATACACGCTCCGAGCCCGTATTCATCGGTCCTCCGCTCCTTCTCATGATACAACGTAAAGCCCTGGCAGACAAGAGAATTATCTTGACATACAGGGCCGTGCGCGTTAGTTATACCAGCGCTTCAGGGGCAGTTGGGATTCATTCATTTTCCGGAGTCAGACATGGCATCAGTGATCTACGACGTGGCAGTGGTCGGCGGCGGACCCGGAGGGTACGTTTCGGCGATTCGGGCGGCCCAACTGGGCTTGAAATCGGTGGTGATCGAGAAGGACAAACCCGGCGGCGTGTGCCTGAACTGGGGATGCATTCCCACCAAGGCGCTGCTGAAGAACGCCGAGCTCGTACTGACCCTGCGCCACGCCGAAGACTACGGCATTTCCTGCGACAACCTGCAATTCGACATGGGCAAGGCCGTGCAACGCAGCCGCAAGGCCGCCGACACACTGGCCGGCGGCATCAAGTTCCTCCTCAAGAAGAACAAAGTGGATCTCGTCACCGGCCACGGCCGCCTGGCTTCGGCCACTTCCGTCGACGTGACGAACGGCAAGGGTGAAACGCAGACCGTAAACGCACGCTCGATCGTGCTGGCGACGGGTTCGCGCTCCAAGGCGATCCCGGCCGTTCCGGTGGACGGAAAGCGGATCATCACCAGTACCGAGGCCATGCTGATCGAAGAGCCTCCCGGGTCGATGACCATCATCGGCGGCGGTGCGATCGGCGTGGAATTCGCCTACTATTACGCGGCCTACGGTACCGAGGTCACCATTGTCGAGATGCTGCCTCACCTGCTGCCGGTGGAAGACGAGGAGATCAGCGAAACGCTGGAAAAGAGCTTCGCGAAACTGGGTATCGGGATCAAGACCGGGGCGCGAGTCGAATCGGCCGAATCGGGTTCGGACGGCACCTCGGTGACTGTAACCGTCGACGGGAAAGAAGAGACGCTGAAAGCCGACGTCACGCTCCTGGCCATTGGCCGCGACGCGAATATCGAGGATATCGGGCTGGAAGCACTCGGCGTCGAGACCGACCGGGGCTTCATCAAGGTGGACGATGAGTGCCGGACGACGGTGTCCGGCGTGTACGCCATCGGCGACGTCACGGGCCCGCCCCTCCTCGCCCACAAGGCGTCCGCGGAAGGGATCAACCTGGTGGAGCGGCTCGCGGGCCATCCATCGGCCCCCATCGATCGCGAGAACATCCCCGCGTGCACCTATTGCCAGCCCCAGGTCGCCAGTGTCGGCATGACCGAGGCGCAGGCCGCCGCGGAACGGGAAATCCAGGTTTTCAGAATGCCCTACCGCTCCAGCGGCAAGGCCGTCGCCGCCGGACAGACGGACGGCATGGTCAAGCTGATCGCGGACGCGAAGTACGGCGAGATCCTCGGCGCGCACATCATCGGGGCGGACGCCACCGAACTGATCGGGGAGATCTGCACCGCGCGCACGCTGGAATCGACCACCCGGGAACTCCACAAGACCATTCACGCCCATCCCACGCTGTCGGAACTGGTCATGGAAGCCGCCGCCGGGCTGGAAGGCGCGGCGATCCACATCTAGGGCTGCCCGCATGCCTTGCTCGGCCCGCAATTTCCTCGCCGCCATCGTCCTCATCGCCGGGACTGCGGTCCTGGGTTGCGATGCCGGATCCGGCCCTCCCTTAAACAGGCTGTCCGGAGAAACCAGTCTCTATCTGCGCGCCCACGCCCGGAATCCGGTGGACTGGCATCCCTGGGACGCGGAGGCGATCGAACGCGCCCGCGGGGAGGGGAAACCCATCTTCCTGTCTGTCGGTTACGCGACCTGCTACTGGTGCCACGTCATGGAGCGCGAGGTGTTCTCCGACCCCGACATCGCCGCGGTCATGAACGCCCATTTCATAAACATCAAGGTAGACCGGGAAGAACGGCCGGATATAGACGAGATCTACATGACGGCCACCCAGCTCATCACGGGCGGCGGCGGCTGGCCCAATTCGGTGTTCCTCACGTCGGATCTCGAACCGTTTTTCGCAGGTACCTATTTCCCGCCGGAGGATCTCCCCGGCCGACCAGGTTTCCCCCGCATACTGAACCTGTTGAGGGAGGCCTGGGACACCCGCAGGGACGACCTGGTCGAACAGGCGGGCCGGGTGGCCGAAGCGATCCGCTCGTTTCAGCGCGACCAGGTCGCGGCCGACGGAACGGCGGAACCGGACGACGCCATCCTGTCCGACGCCCGGTCCCATCTGAAGACGCGATACGACGCCGTAAACGGCGGATTCGGTCCCGCGCCCAAGTTCCCGGCGCCCCTGCGTATCGAACTCGCGCTGAAGGAATACGAACGCACCGGCGACGGGTCCCTGCTGTCTATGGCCACCCACACCCTGGACGTCATGATGCGGGGCGGCCTCTACGACCACGTGGGCGGTGGATTTCACCGGTATGCCACGGATTCCGCCTGGCGCATCCCCCATTTCGAGAAGATGCTGTACAACCAGGCGGATCTCGCCCGGGTCTACCTGATGGCCTTTGTCATGACCGGCGACGCCGCTTACCGGGCCGTCGCCGAAGACGTGCTCGCCTTCGTCCAGAGGGAGATGCGGTCCGTCGACGGTGCTTTCCACGCGTCGGTGGATTCCGAGACCGACGCCGTGGAGGGCCGGTATTACCTCTGGTCCGAGACGGAGATCAGGGAGACGCTCGGCGCGGACGCCGACGCGTTTCTGGGTAGGTATGGACTGGCGCCGATGCCCGGGGTGGCGGCGGCCACCGGAAGTGCGGCTGCCGAAGAAGCGTCGGAGACCGACACAGGCGTTCCCTCCGGTTCCGGTGTCCTGTACGTCCGGGAGGAAGCGGACTGGACCGGGCCTTTCGCCGGCCTGGAAGCCATGCGCGAAGCGCTGCGGTCGGCGCGGTCGGAGCGCAAGCGTCCCGTGGTGGACCCCAAGGTGATCACGGCCTGGAACGGCCAGATGATCGATGCCTACGCCTACGCGGGACTCGTGACCGGAGACGGGCGGTACATCGAAACGGCCGCGCGGGCCGCGGATTTCATGCTCGACCGGCTCTGGGACGATGAGCTCGGCCTCTACCGGATCTTTTCCGACGGAGCGGTCCGGAGGAGCGCGTTCCAGGAGGACTACGCCTGCCTGATCGGGGGGCTGCTCAGCCTGTACGAGGCCAGTGCGGATACCCGCTGGCTCGTCGCGGCCGAAACGCTCACGAACCGGATGAACGAGCGCTTCTGGGATTCGGAAGCCGGCGGGTACTACTTCGGGGAAGCCGAGGAATACCAGCTCCTGCGAACGAGGAACGCCTTCGACGGGGCGCGGGCTTCGGGGAACGGCGTGGCCGCCCGGGTGCTGCTTTCACTGGCGCGCCACACCGGCGATCCGCGGTACCGTGCGCGGGCCGAGCGTCTTTTCGGCGCCTACGCCGCCTCGATGAAGGAGGTCCCCGGACAGTTCACCTCCATGATCCTTGTACTGCAGGATTTTCTGCACGGTGAAGAGGATGCGGTGCGAACGGGAGACAGGGCCGGCGGACCCAATGCTGCGGTCGGCGACGCCCGCGAAGCCGGCGGACCCAATGCTGCGGTCGGCGGCGCCCGCGAAGCCGGCGGACCCAATGCTGCGGTCGGCGACGCCGAGACCGGATTCGGCGGCGACGCGAAGGTCGAGGCCTACCTGAGCGCCGTGCCGGGCCCGCGCGACGGGGTGTTTGACGCGATCGTATCGATCCATATCGAGGACGGCTGGCACATTATCGGCGGCAAGACCGACGTACCGGGGCTGGTTCCCACGGCCCTGACGTTCAATGCGGATCTGCCCATCCGGATCGCCGCGGTCTCCTATCCACCGGCGGATACGTTGCGGTTCGGTTTCACCGATGTTCCGGTGGATGTGTACCAGGGGGAAATCAGGCTGAGCGCCCAAATCGAAGTGGATCCGCATTCCCTCGCGGAAGGCGGATCCCTCGCGGAAGGCGGAACGCTCACGGAAGGTGGGCGTCTTTACGCGACCCTGTACTACCAGGCCTGTAACGACGCCGTCTGCCTTGCACCGGAGGAGAAGGCGATGTCGGCCCCACTTGATCGGTGAAAGCAGTTGCCGAATACATCCGTAATGGTGTACAGTAACGGGAAGACCGGACTTTCACAGGATTCGCCATGCCTGAGACCCATCTCGAGGCCGACCCGCGACTGAGCGCGCCGATGCGCCGGCACCTCCGTACGCTTCACCTGGATACGGTGGAAGCCTACAGGACCTGGTGCCGGGAGAACGGTTTCAACGCCCGGCTCAACAAGACCCTGCCGCAGCGTCGGCGGGAACTGGCCTCTTCGCAAAAGACCACGAAACAGCACCGGATCGACGCGGAGCTAGAGGCGCATATCACCGCCCTGGGCCTGGGTACGGTCGCGGAGTACCAGGCGTGGTGCCGGGCGCACGGCGCCGGGGACGGCCTGCAGAAGAGCAAGGCGCAACGCCGGCAGGAAATCCAGTTGGGGCGCCAGGCGCGCAGCCGGGAGAAGGCCGACCGGTCGTCCGCCAGCCAGCATCGCAGGCGCCGGAAAGACCTGCTTAAGCGGATCGCCGCCGGCGAGGTCGACGACCGGGAACTCACCAGTCCCCTGCTGCTCCGGGTACGCCATCTCTTTCAGAATGCGCCGCTCGATCCGAAGGCCCGGTCCGCCTTCCTGACGCTCCTCCTCCACGTCGAAAGACAGGCCAGACTGTTCCATCTCAAACCGGTGGTGCCTCAATACGGACCGCAGCCGGCCAACAATTTCGTGGACGGGCTGGCGTCGCTGGCCGCCTGGCACGGCCGCTGGGTCCGAGAGGTCGAGTCGTGGAAACCGGACAGTCACAACGGCCGGCGGCAGTTCGGCGCGCTGGCGCGCCATCTCCTGGCCGAATACGACGTGCCCGCGTGCATGGATACGGCATTCTTCTCGGGCATGGATTCCGAGGCGAAGACCCGGCAGGAATGGTTCGTTCATGTCGGTACCGGACAGAACATACGCAAGGCCGCCATACCACTGCGTTTCACCAAGCGCATGGCCCATGCGTTCATCGTGTCCACTCCGTCCGGATACACGGTGGAAGCGGCCCTTCGCTGGGCCCAGGTGATCGGGATGGGCGGCGACGACCTGCTGGCGGAGGCGGTCTGCGATTCGATGCTCGGGGAAAGGTTCGAGGAAGGACCGTTCTGGGAGACCGTGCTGCACTTCTTCGTGAACCATCCCATGCTCGACGTGGCACACGTGGGACCGATCGTCGACTACATCTATCACCGGCGGACGGTCGCCCGGGCCGCCCAGGAGCAACGGGACCCGGACGGCAGCGTTCGTCTCATCGATCCACCCGAACCGGATTTCACCATGAAGGGCCGCACGCCCGAATCCATACTGCGGCGGGTGGACGCCTGGCACCGCGGGTTGAATCGATCCCAGCCCAGGAAACCCCGCCAGTGGGCATCCTGCGGGGTAGATGGATACACGTGGGTGGACGAGGACGAAAGGGCGGGGGAGATCCGGACCTGGCGCATTGAGGAGATCCGCAACAGCCGGGACCTGGCCTACGAGGGCAAGCACATGAAGCACTGCGTGGCCTCGTATCTGACCTCCTGCGCGAATGGAACCCGGTCCATCTGGTCCATGAAGGTCGATTACCTGGGATCCGGAGCGACCAGAAACGTGCTGACCATCGAACTGCTCAACAACAGGAAGTATATCCGGCAGGTGCGCGGCCGCAGCAACAGCCGGCCTACGGACGCCCACAGCGGCCGCGCGCAGGAAGGCTGGAACGTGCTGACCATGTGGGCGGACCAGGAGGGCCTGACGCTTCCGGGCGCCAGGTCGCGGGCCATGCGCAGGATTTAGCAAATTAGAAAGCGACGGCATTTGGGCGGCCGCATGGGAAGCGGCAAGGAATGCCGTCGCTGAAATGATTGGATATGCTCCCGCGGGGCGCCAGAGTCATATCGAATCCTTGATCATTGGCGGGCAATCGATCGTGGCCGTGATGCAATCACTTGTTCGATGTCCGCCTGTACTGCTGTACTACTCTATTGGACTCCGAAACGCCGAAAAAGATGCACTAAATCGGTCGTGCCATACGTATACACGTTCCCGGCAATACAGGACCCACCGCGAACGATGCATATTGAAACGATTACCTTTCTCGCCGCGATTACGGGTTTCACCGGGTTGACCGCAAATATGGCACTGGTGGCCGCAGGCCGGCACCGGCCGATACACATGACGCCGGTCGCGCTGATCGTCTTCGCCCATGTGCTGATGATATGGCACTACCGGTACGAATGGGAGATCGCCCAGGCCACGCGGAACGGGTACGCGGGGTTCGTGGTATTTCATGCCGCGCTGCTCGGAATCCTGGCCGCCCCGCTTGCCGGGAGCCTGTGGTCGAAGCGGCTCGTGGCCTGCTCGTTCCTCGTCGCCGCCATGGGAGCGAGCGGCGCGGTGATGCGTTACGACGAAGTGGCCGTCTACCGTCTGCCCGTTTTCGTATGCGATCTCGTCGGCCTTTCCGCGCTGGTTTACTGGATTTATGGACGGTACAGAACTCGGGGGACACCACAATGATGAGCCTGGCTGAACAGAAGGCTTTTTTCGAAGAAGAGGGGTACCTGGTCGTAGAAGGCGTGCTGTCTGAAGACGAACTGGCCGCGTGCCACGAGGAAATCGAACGTCTGCACCGGGTATCGGCGGAGCTCGAGTCCGCCGGCGATCCGGCATCCTCGCAATTCCAGCGCGAGCCCTACGCGAAGGGCGCGAACCGGCCGGACGGCCTGCCCGTGCTGAGGAAAATCGAAAACACTCGGGAGATCTCGTCGTTCTTTCGCGACCTCTCCGTCCATCCCGGGCTGCTCCGGGTGGTGGGTGGATTGCTTGGTCCCGACCTGATGCTTTTCCGCAGCACCCTGATGCTCAAGCCGGCCTTTCACGGCTCCGCCCATGCGCCGCACCAGGATTCGGCCTATTGGCCCATCGAACCGCCCGCACTCGTGACCGTCAGCATTGCCCTGAACGACGCCACGACCGAGAACGGCTGTTTCAAAGTCATCCCGCGCAGCCACACCTGGGGATTGAAAGACTGGGGGCTAATCGCGCAGGCACAGGATGCAGAACCCGCGCACGAGCGCGACCTGCAGGATGCCCAACAGGTCGAGGTACCGCTCAAAGCCGGCAGCGCGCTCTTTTTCCACAGCCTGATGGTACACGGATCCGGTCCCAACCGGTCCCCCCACCCACGCAATACGGCACTCTACGCCTACTTCCCGCCCCATGTCCGCTACGTCCCCGGCAAAGGCGGCCCCAGGGAGAAAACCTATCCGGTGGCGTGCGGTCTGGATGGCCGGGAGAGCTTCACGCTGGAAACCACCGGTCAGCAGGCGTGAACCGGACCGGGTGCATCTTCCCATGTTGAAATAAAAAATGTGAATTAAACTTCCGTTTGAAATAATAATAAACTATATAGTAACTATACATTCGATTTAATGATGGCATCCCGGATTCCGCACCGGTTGCCATTTCTGCACGGCCCCATTCCTTTAAGGCCAGTCCGTACCGAATCGGGAGAAAACCCATGCGAAACACGGAAGCGCAAGAGACCACCGAGGTACTGAATGAACTGCGCGGCGAGCTGCACGAGGTAGTTATCCTTCTGTCGACGATCGCCAGGCACATCGACGATTTTCGTTACGAGACCCACAAGTTGAACCGGTATCTACGCAACATCCCGCGCGAAGAACAGTCGAGCGCATAGGCCACCCAGGCTGACCATGTCGGCCAGACTGACCATGCCAGCAAGTTGACCATGCCGGCAAGTTGACCGTGAGCTTTCGATGTACTATGACCAGGGTTCGTTCGATATCCGTTGCGAGTGGGGTATGGAGGGGCTTCAGGAACTGCTGCCCGTCAGCCGGGCCGTGGTCGTCGTCGACGTCCTGTCCTTTACCACCAGTGTGGACGTTGCGTCGGCAAACGGCGCGCTGGTCTACCCTTTCCGCAGCAAAGACCAATCGGCGGCGGCCTTCGCCAGGTCCCGGAATGCACTGTTGGCCAACGCCACCCGGGCATTCGAAGGGGGCGGCTATTCACTTTCCCCTTCCTCCCTGCTGGACATACCAGCCGGCACTTCGCTTGTTCTGCCCTCTCCCAACGGGTCTACGCTGTCCTTGTCGACCGGCGATACCCCCACATATGCCGGCTGCCTCCGGAACGCGACCGCCCTTGCCGGCGTACTGCGGCAGTACGAAACCGGCATCAGTATCATCGCCGCGGGGGAACGCTGGAAGCAACAGCAGACCCTCAGGCCCGCGATCGAGGACCTGATCGGCGCGGGGGCCGTCATCCATGGGCTGGAAGGCACCCGTTCGCCGGAAGCCGAAACCGCCGCCCGGGTTTTCGAGGCGTTCAGGGATGATCTGGAGTCGGTCCTTAGTGGGTCGGGTTCCGGCAAAGAGTTGATAGGAAGGGGATTCGCGGAGGATTTGCGGCTTGCTGCGGCTTTGGACGCGAGCCGTTGCGTTCCGGTGTTGAAGGACGGAGCGTACCGGGCCTATCACGCAACCGGCAGCGCCGATGCGTGACTACGGATGCCTCACACTTCGTACGCCTGCCACGTGCCCAGACAACCGTGACCGCGCCGGACGTGAAACAGCCGTATTTCGGGTTCGGCGATGTATCCCGAAATCGAATGCATCCCGACCGCGCCGTGCCGGCAGATCCCGCCGGGATCGTTTTCGTGATCGGCCAGGATTTCTTTGATCGTGTCGACGGTGATCGTCCCCCAACGCGCCTGGACGAGTTGCCGGATGCGGTCCAGTCGGGGACACGAATCCGGCAGGAATCCGGTTTCGTGATCGGCGAACGCGGGGGTCAGGTAGTGGTTGGTGTGCAGACAGGCGTCCGGATGGGCATCCCGGTACCGGGCAATCCCCTCGGGCCGGATCTCCACGGTATCGACGTGACCCTGCCCGTCACACAACACCAGGTTGGCGGCCGAACAGGTGCGGTGCCTGGAAAGCAGTTCCACGCAGTCTTCGACCGTCCGCTGCTCCAGGACCAGGCGCTTGATCGGGTAATGGGGCAGTCCCATCTGCCAGGCACACCCATAGAGGGCATTGGCGAAATGGGCCACGCCGTGCTCGTTCATGCCGGAATAGCCCAGCTGGCCGGCAAAGGTGAACATCAACGCCCTGGGCCGGCCGTCACCGGGCCTTACTCGTAACAGCAGCGCGACGTCGGCGTATTCCGGCTCGAGGTCCTGGTTCTGTCCCGCCAGCGTGTTTCCATCGGCCGTGGCCGACCGCGTCAGCGCGAAGGCGGTGCAGGCCCCGACCGTCCGTTGCGCGGCCTCGGCGCGGGCCTGGCACAGTACCGCTTCTTCCAGGCTGATGCCCGCACCGTCCGCCAAGCCCCGCACCTCTTCCGAGAACGCCGGACTCAGGCGCTCCATCAGCGGCCAGAAACCCATGGCGTTCCGGCACAGTGTATCCCGGGACATCCCGGTCAACCGGTCGATCCATCGAAGGTACCGCTGGACGAGACCGGCGGCCTGCGCGCCGTGCTGATAGCCCATCTCGTAGCTGCTCCCCTCGACTTCGATCAGGGGGAAAGTGTGATCAGGCATGGTGTCTTTCTCGGGTTTCAACGCGGGTTCCCCGGGTACGTCCAGGTCCGCCATCCCTGCAGCATCGGGAAATACAGGCCCAGGTTGACCGGTCCGGATTCCAGCGACTGCAGAACGCCTGCATAGCCCTCCAGCTGGCTACGGTACCGCTGCTGTTCGTTATCCAGAAAACCCTCGAGATCCCCGCCGGTATGGTCGCTGGTCTTGTAATCGATGATCCAGCGCGTCCCTTCGAACACGAAAGTCCGGTCCACGACGTATCTTTGAGCCCGGCCGTCGAGGACCGTGGTCAGGGCTAGCTCTCTTTCGTCGCGCGGGTGCCGGGACAGTATCCAGCGTCCCCTTTCGTCCGCAACAATGTTCCCCAGGGCGGACAGCGCTCGGGAAACCGCCTCGTCCAGCTTTTCACCCGCCAGCCCTTCCTGCCGGAGCGCCGTGCGAAGCCTGTCCTCGCCGAAGTCCAGGAGATCCGGCGCGTACATGCGCTGCAGCATCTGGTGCACGACGACGCCTACCCGGCGCTGAAGTTCGGTTACCCATTCGAAGGTAGGATGCCCCGACTCCTGGCCGTCGGGATCCGACGGATCATATAGCGGTTTGAAGTCGATGTCTTCGGGCAATGGTCCGGGCGTCCAGCCCGTAACCAGGCGACGGAGCGGCACCCCCCGGGGCTTTACCGCGGCCGTCTCGCCTTCCGGGCTTTTTCCCTCATAGTCCTTCAGTGCTTCCTGGAACTCCGGCTCCACGGCGTGCCAGATCCTCGCCAGCAGGGTCCGAGAACCCGGAGTCTTCAGGGATTCGTTCTCCGGATCGGGTACGGCGTGCCCGAGCAGATGCAGGCATTTCCGGGCCCGGGTGGCGGCCACGTAGAGCAGCCGGGTCCTTTCGTTTTCGCGCTTTTGCGATTCAATGCGGGCCAGGTAGGCGTAGAGCGGGTCCTTTTCGCCGCCGGTAGCGCGGATAGGCGCAAGCAGAAGCCGGGACTGCCTGCCGCGGGCGTATTCGTGCCACATGAGCAACCTCGGGTCCTCCGATCGCGGAAGGCGGCCCAGTCCGGGCAGGATGACCGTATCGAACTCCAGGCCCTTGGCCCGATGAATAGTCAGCAGCTGCACGTCCCCGGCTGCTTCGATGTCGGATGGCGCGAAAAGGCGCGCGACGTCGTCGGCGAAGGCCTTCTCGTCCGGGATCCCCAGGCCGTCCTGCACCCGTTCCAGGAGATCGAGAAAAGCGGCAGCGTCTTCGCGGTCGGTCCGGGTCTCCAGGCAGGCCGGTCCACCCAGCGCGGTCCAGACGCCTTCCACCAGCCGGCGGACAGGCAACCTCGCGCGCAAAGCGAAGGCCTCGGTGAGTACGGGCATCATGCGGTCGATCCTGGATCGGGCGTCCGGTGACAGCCGCTCCCGCCGCGCAGGTTCCTGAAGGAGATCCCATACCGCGGACGGGGCGTCGCCTCCGGCCAGGGCTTCGAGATCCGTCAGCGTGAGGCCGCACCACGGGGCGCGCAGCAGGGCCAGCCAGGCCACCCGGTCGCCGGGATGCAGGAGCGCCCGTGTGAGCGCGAGCAGGTCCCGTACCACCGGACGGTCCCCCAGGGCGTCGATCTCCACGGCGCGGAATCTCACCCCGTTCCTTCTCAGGGCGGAAACGATACCGGCCAGATGACTGCGGGCGTGGACCAGCACGGCGATGGTCTCTTCCGGTCGCCGCGCCCGCGCCACGGTGATTATCTCGACGACGCGTTCGGCTTCGGCCTCCTGGTCGCGGTCGAGGAAGGGATGGAAGCGGACGCAACTGTCTGGATCATCGGCCTTGAACGCCTCGGAGGGCTCGTAGGTCACCGCGCCCGAGAGGAAGTCCTCGCTCAGGGGGAATGCTTCGCGCAAAACGTGGTTCACCCAATCCACGACGGGTGGATGTGAGCGGAAATTGACCGATAGCGCGAGGGGGACCGGGCGGACGGCGCCAACCCCGTTCTTCCGGGCCTGAAGGAACAGCCCTACCTCCGCTTCGCGAAACCCGTAGATCGACTGCATGGGATCGCCCACCAGGAACAGCGTCCGGCCATCATCAGGGCGCCAGTCCCTGGTGAGGCGGGTGAGCAGGCCGTACTGGCTCTGGGAGGTATCCTGGAACTCGTCGATGAGCAGGTGCATGATGCGATCGTCCAGGCTTCGGGCCAGGTCGGTGGGCGCTTCGTCCGGACCCAGGGCGGCCCGCGCGCCAATGCCGATCTCCGTGAAGTCGACACATCCCTCTTCCTGGAAGACGATCCTGAGCTGCTCCACCGCCACGGGCAGCAGGAGCATCAGCGCGTTCAGGACGTCCCACTGCCTTTCATCGAAACGCGGAGGGGGCAGTGTGCGCAATTCGTGCAACGATTCGGTGGTTCCCGGGTCCAGGTCGATGCGGGCGAGTCGTTCTTTTGCGTCGCGCCCGGCATCGGACGGCGGGAATCCCTGGTTGACGTTCAGGGAGCGGCGCCGGGTTCCCTGGCCGGTTAAGAACATCTCCACGATCCCGATCCAGGACGGGAGCGACTCGGCATCGGAACCCGGAAACCCGGTCATCTCGTGACACGCGTCGATCACACTCGCCCGGTTACTCGCACGCAGGTTTGATGCCGCGAACCGGGCGAGGGCGGTAGTTTCGTCCCTAAAGCGCTCCGGGAACCCGTTCCGGACCCGTTCCAGGGTGCTTTCGATGACCTCACCGATGGAGGCCTCCAGGTGGGCACGCAGCGCTTCGTGCTCGCGAGGCACCGGGGCATCGCCGGTCGCGCCGGCATTGCCCTCCGTGACGGCATCGCCCTCCGTTGCAGGTTCGCGAGGTGCCGGGGCTTCACGCAACACGGTGTGATGCCCACGGTGGACCACGTGCCGCATCCACTGGTCCCTGGTGCCGAGCATGACACTCAGCAGTTGTTCGACTCTCCCGAAGTGGTTATCCAGGTGGGCAAGAAGTACGGCCACCGCCCCGGTCACGTCCGCCGGCGCCCCTTCGGCATCCAGCATGGACACCGTCCGGCGGGCCGCGCGCGCATACAGGTGTCCCGCGTCATCCACCGGCCGGAGCGCCGCGCCCATGCGGGAGACCCACGGCATCCTGCGCACCAGCATGGCGCAGAGCGAATCGATCGTCTGGATGCGCAGGCGCGCCGGATGCTCGGCCAACCGCCAGTCCAGCCGGTCGTTTCGGGCAACGGCTTCCCGTGCGAGCTTCCAGGTATGGGCTTCGTGGGGCGTCACCGGCCGCGGCCCGGCGGCGCTTCCCAACGCCGCGACGATGCGATGGCGCATCTCCGCGGCCGCCTTGCGGGTAAAGGTAATGGCCACGACGGCCTCCGGCCGGTCCACCCGGGCCAGCAAGGCCAGGAACCGCTGGATCAGCAATTCAGTCTTGCCGGACCCCGCCGGTGCTTGGACGATGAACGACCGGGCCGTATCGAGCGCCTCGATACGTTGCTGCTGGTCCGCTGCAGGATCAACCACGGTCATTTTCCGGCTCCTCCTGTACATCCAGTACCTGTGGCTGCTCCGCTTCATCCGGTTCGTCCAGTTCCACCGTCCCCTGGCTGATCCGGCACAGGGCCGGCAGTTCGCAGTAACGGCAGGTCTTGGCGGGGTCCTTGGGATCCACGTGCGCCCGGCCTTCCCGGAAGCCGCGGCCGAGGTCATTCAGCACCGCCTTCCAGTCGCCAATGGTCTGCGCTATCGGCGGCTGACTTTCCGGTACCCGGATCCCCGGCGCAATATCCTGGGATTCCGCCAGCCCCCTGAATCCCAGTTCGCCCGTCCGCAGCCTGGCGAACAGGACGCCCGCCACCTCGGCTT
The DNA here is from genome assembly GCA_009837395.1 of Gemmatimonadota bacterium. Classification (GTDB taxonomy): domain Bacteria; phylum JAAXHH01; class JAAXHH01; order JAAXHH01; family JAAXHH01; genus JAAXHH01. Next base: position 5,335 of record VXTP01000007.1, on the reverse strand, counting down.
CCGCGGTAACGGCGTATATGGGCAACTGGGGTTCGTCCGGTCTCGCGCCCGCCCAGTCGGCAGGGCCGCATTCCCCGGACTTGTAGTCCAGGATGACCAGCTTCCCGTCCTCCAGGCGGTCCACCCGGTCCACCCGGATATTCACCTCGATACCGCCGACTTCAACCGACCGGATCTCCTCCTGGTCGACCACCATGAACGGCTTCCGCTGCCGTTCCAGCCCCATCCATTCACCGATGATGCGCACCAGCCTGGCCTGCTCGATCTCCGCAAGACGGGGATTGCGCCCGATCCGCCCGCCCAGGATCCTTCGGACCTCGGGTTCGACGTGCCCGCGGACCAGGTCCGCCAGCCCTTCTTCCGTCGCCGCGAACAGGTGCCCGTGGGACTTCAGCCGCCCCCAGATCCGTTCGAGCACGCGGTGCAGGAGCCTTCCCCGGTCGAGCGCGTTCAGGCCGGGCTCAGGTTCCTCGAGGGCCCTGGCGCCGAGTCTCAGTTCGGCAAAAGCCTTGAACGGGCAGGCCGCCTGTAGCTTGAACAGGAAGGTCCCGCCCCTGAGCGCCACGTCATCGCTCGCCGGTCCGTAGTGGTCGTGCAGGACCTCCAGCGCGGAAGCGTCGGAGATATCTTCGTCGTCGCCGCGGAATCCCTCGTCGTCGCCGGGCGGCGGGATCCCCAGGCCGGCGGCCGAGGTCTCGGGCAGCATGCGAATGAGCGGACTGACGGCCAGGTCCGCATCCTCCTCCCGCTCGGGGTAGCTGACGACGACGGATGGCGCAGAAGAGAGAAGACGTCCGGTGAGCATCCGGGTGGACTCGAGTACCCGGTTCGGCGATGACCCGGGCAGGCCGTACCGGCGCTGAAGGCGTATAGGAATAAACGGGTCGGGCGCGGGATCGGCCGGCCAAACGCCGTCATGCAGTCCCATTAACCAGAGCCGGTCGAAACGGAGTCCGGAGCTTTCGTAGACACCCAGGATCTGGACCGGGGCCGGCGCGGATTCCGGCTGAAACTGCCTGGCCGAAGCCAGGTTCCTCAGTACGTCCACCGCCTGGTGGAGCGGTACGCGCCCGAACACGTCGTCCAGGTTGGCCAGATCGGAGAGCAACTCGCGCCAGACTTCCAGGGTCTGGTATTCGATACTGTCGAGCGTGCGGTCTCCGGGCCATCCGAGGTCGCGAAGGAAGGCGGAAAGGGCCGGCGCCCAGTCGCTGGGCAGCCGCAGGTTCTGAAGCGTCTTGTACGTTTCCGACCAGGTCCCGAGCCGCGTCACGAGTATGGGACACCCGTCCGCACCCTTTCGTTTCCGGGCCAGTCCGATCACATCCGAGAGAGACAAGTCCGGCGCGCCGACGGCGCGCAGGTCCGCGTCCAGCAAGGCGCGGCTGGTCATCTCCTCCGCGGCCCCGGGCAGAAAGGGGGATCGCAACACGCGGCCGGCGCGTTCGACGGAAAGATCACCAGGGTCGATGCCAAGGAACAGGAACGCCGTCTGAATGACGGGATATTCATCGAGCGGCCGGCCAAGGGAAATGTTGAAGCACCGCGTCGGATCTAGTTCCGGACGGAGCCGGTTCCGGGGGTGCAGCATTTCGCCGAATACCCGCTCGATCTCGTTTCTTTGCTGATCCAGATCGGGCACGACGATGCCGACCCGGTACGCCGGGTCGCGCGCGTCCGGATCGCTTTCCAGGCAATGGCGCGCCCATTCGGCGGCGGCGCGGATCTCCCGGCCGGCGTCGGCAAAGCCCACGCACACGGCGTCGCCGGCTTCATCGGTGTGTGCGCTCTCCCTGACCTTCACGCCGCGTCCTCGAAGGGCTTCGATCAGGCGTTGCTGCACCGGCGAAAGCTCGAGGAATCCCGCGAATTCAACCTCGCCGGAAACCGGTGCCGCGCCCTGTTCTACGAAATCCGCGACCGACGCGGGCAGCTCGGCGCTCGAAATCCAGCCGTTTCGTTGGCAACGTGCCTGGAACGCCCGGACCCAGCCCAGGAAAGTCCGGGCGTCCAGGGATTCATTCCACAACTCGTTGTCGAGCGGTATCGCCCAGCTACACAGGCGTTCCCAGGACCGGGCGGCGGCTTCCGCCGTCGAGGGAATGTCCAGCAGCGAGTCTTCGGCCATGGATCGGATGACGTCTTCCCAGATCAACCGTTCTTCGGCCGGCCGGAGCAGGCGGTTCGCCGCCAGTTCCGCCGTCGCAGGGTGATCGGAGAACAGCCCGTTCTTCCACGTATCCGCCAGCCATGCGGACAGCGGCATGATCTGTGCGGTAGGCCACGAAGCCCGCCCCGCCGCCTCCTGACCCCGATCATGATCGCGCCGGAGTTCGCGTGCGAGACGGATGGTTGCGGTGATTACGGTCATGGCAGCAATTCCCGGGTCAATGCGTAAGGTGGTCCTGGCGTAAAATCGGATGGTTTCGGCCCGAATCCGTGGCTCAGAGCAGAAAATGTGTCGATGCGTGTGAAAAGAGGAAAGCAGTTTCTGATTGGACAAAACGCAACTGAAAGATAAAATAAATCGAATTTTTATATAATTACTACCGTATTATTCGTTTTTATTAGATATTGCTTGACATAGCCTAAGTGTCACCGGCATAAGTAAATATTAACCCATGCACACGTGTTGCAGTTCGATTTGCAGTGCAGTGTGCAAAGATGCCAGGTTCGATACGGAACCAGGTTCAATACAGTATACCGAAACCAGGTCAACGGCACTTACGGTTGTCGCAGCGAGAGCGAGATTATGGATAAACACCGGAGAGGGGAGTTAACGGACCGGTTCGTGTCCGTGGTGGACCAGTTGACTCGTCTGATGTCCGGCGGGAACTGGGTCAGGCTGCGGGTGCTGGATCTGAACGTCCATCACGTCAACACGCTCCAGGTGTTGAATCAGAACGGACCGCTGCGGATGAGCGCGATTGCCGATCACCTGGGCAGTACGCAGTCACACGCCACGAACGTCGTCAAAAAACTGGTCGACCGAAAGTACCTGAACAGAAAATCGGATCCGGATGATCGAAGGGTCGTGATCTGCGAAATAACGGCCATGGGAAAGCTGGTGGCGAACCGGTACCTGGAACTCGTGACGCAACGTGCGACCAGCATGGCCGAAGCGTGGGACGATGCGCAACTGGAATCCGTCGTCGCCTCACTGGAGCTGTTCTGCCGCGATGAAGAGATGTCGCGGCCCCGGAGTGGTTCCGGTTCGGGCTAAATCACGCAGCGGGGTATCTGGATTTTCGATTCAGGGGAACTGTACCATCCAGATTCTGCCAGCCGCTAATTCATCTCCCCCGCCAGGGTCGTCACCGCTTCGACCAGCGTGTCCAACTCGACATCGCTGGTGTAGAACGCCACCGAGATCCGCACGCCGGTCGGTTTGTTGATGTAGGTGGCACGCTGGGTGATTTGCCAGCGGTTCCGGAGCGCCTCGGAGACTTCGTTACCCTCCATGCCCTCGACGGCGAAAGCGACGATGCCGGTCCGGGTATCAGCACAGCGCGAACTGATGACCCGCACGCCGGGAATGGCGTCGAAGCGCGTGCGCAGCGATTCCGCCTTGCGGCCGGCCTCCTCCGCGATCGCCTGGGGACCCCCGATGCCGTCCATGAAATCGAGACTGGCTTCGAGACCCTGGTAGAGCATGCTCGACGGCGTACCGGTCTCGTACTGGCGGGCCGTGCCATCCGGCGCGTGGGGCCGCCGAAGCGGTTTCAGGACCTGCTGCGCATCTTTGCGGACATAGAGAAACCCGGTGCCCATGGGCGCGAGCATCCACTTGTAGCAGTTGGTGGCGTAGAAATCGCAGCCCATGTCATGAAGATCCACCGGGAACTGCCCGACGGCCTGGCAACCGTCCCAGAGCGTGAGAATGCCCCGCGACCGCGCCAGCGCGCAGATCTCCCGGGCGGGCAACCGGTTCCCGGTATCCGTCGTGACGTGGCTGAAGCAGAACATCCGGGTCCGCGGGGTGATGATGTCTTCCAGCCGATGCAGGAAAACGTCCTTGTCCTGGTCGATCTCGACTACCTTGACGACGGCCCCTACCCGGTCCGCCAGGCCCTCGGCGGCCTGCAGGGGTACCGGGTGTTCTTCGTTGGTGATGATCACCTCGTCGCCCGGCTGCCAGCTTAACCCGCCGAGTACCATGCCGTAGCCCTCTCCGGTGCTCATCGTCAACGCGATTTCCCCGGCATCGGCCCCGAAGAAGCCGGCGATCCTGGCCGGCATTTCCGATGCCGCCCGCTCCATCGCGGAGTACTGGTCGGCGGGACTCATAATGCCGCTGAGCATCTGCTGATAGCCCTCGGCCATCGCTTTGTTAACACAGACCGGCGACTGGCCGATTCCCCCGGTGTTCAGGTAGACGCCGAACTGCAGCCCCGGCATCTGGTCTCTAATCTGTGCGATATCCATGGATTTTCCTCTTCTCCTTATTCCGCGAGGTGTCTACGGAAGAAGCCCACGGTGAGGTTCCACGCCTGCGCCGCCGCTGTCTCGTTGTACCGGGGCGTCGAGTTGTTGTGGAAACCGTGGAGCGTCCCCTCGAACATGCGCATCTCGTACGTTACCCCGTTGGCTTTGAGCGCTTCCTCGTACTCCGGCCACATGGCGTTGATGCGCCGGTCGGTCCCCGCGTAAATGATCATCAGGGCCGCCTCGATCTTCGGCACGTCCTCGCTCGCGGCCGTGGCGCCATAGTACGGCACGCCGGCATCCAGGTCGCTGCCGAGGGCCACCGCGAGGCGATTGGTCATCCCCCCGCCCCAGCAGAAGCCCGTAGCGCCGAGGTGGCCGTTCGAAAGCGCATGACCCTTCAGAAACCGCGCGCTGTTGATCATGTCCTGGTCCAGCTTCTCCCGGTCGAGGCTTCGCTGCATGGTACGGCCATCGTCATCGTTGCCGGGGTAACCGCCGATCGGCGCCAGGCCGTCCGGGGCCAGCGCGAGAAACCCGGCCACGGCCGCTCGCCGCGCCACGTCCTCAATGTAAGGGTTCAGCCCCCGGTTCTCGTGGAAGATGATCACGGCGGGAAAAGGCCCGTCGCCCGTGGGTTGCACGAGGTAGCCGCGCATGGTCCCGGAGTTACCGCCGGGCGACGGGTACTCGACGTACGTGCCCTTGATCCGCCGGTCGGTGAAGGAGATCGTCTGGGCCTCGGCGTAGCGCGGCAGCAGCGCCTGCGCCATCGATAGCGCGGTGACGCCGCCGATCGTGATCGCGGCGGCGCGGCTGAGAAACGTGCGCCTGTCGATATAGCCGTGGCAGTATTCGTCATACAGTTCGAAGACGCGCGGGTCGATCTTTTCTTCGGATGGCATTGATT
>VXTP01000018.1 GCA_009837395.1 Gemmatimonadota bacterium | reverse complement strand
AGATGGTATCGTCTGGCTGCCGAGCAGGGCAATGCTTCCGCTCAACATAATCTGGCAATTATGTATTTCCAAGGAACTGGGGTTGAAGAGAATGTTGTTGAAGCTTTACTATGGTTGCGACTCGCCGCAGAACAGGGAATCGTAAACGCTCAACTGAGCCTGGGTATCATCTATGACAACGGCAAAGGCGTAACAGAAAACAACGAAGAAGCTATGCATTGGTACAAACTGGCGGCGAAAAACGGTGACCCGGATGCGCAACATAACCTTGCTGTAATGTACGACAATGGCGATGGCACACCGGAGAACGACGAGGAAGCGATATTATTGTACCGTCTGGCCGCCGAGCAGGGTCTTACCTCGTCCCAGATTAACCTGGGGCACGCCTATTTTAATGCCGATGGAGTGCCAGAAAACAAGATCCTGGGCTATGCTTGGAATCAGGTCGCGGCATCACAGGGAGACAGTCTGGCGATAGACAACAGAAGAATCTTCAGGGTTTTCATGTCAACAAACCAAATCGAACAGGCCGAGAAGCTTGCCGAGATGTATCGTGAACGAATCTACGAACAGCCTTGATGAGCCTTGATGTCGGGTACGAATGTAGACGGTCCTGCGCCGGTCAAAACATACCAAACAGGCTGGGATCTTTTGAGACCTAATCGGGTACGGATCGATCCTGCAATGTAAACGATCCGGACCCATTAAACTGGACGATCCGCTGCCAACGCCTAGACGACTACTGCCAACGCCAGGACGTTTAAACACGCTCGCAGCATTCACTCGGCCCCAATCCACGCGTAACCGTAGTCGTTGTCCATCTCACGATACAGGCTGTGTACGTGATCTACGGTGTCCTCGCCGTTTTGAACCGCGTATTCGAGTACGATGGACGGGCCGGTAACGCGAAAATACACGGCGCCCGGGACATCCTGCCGTCCCCACCATCCGAAATACGTATCCTCGATACCGGCCACGACCGCTTTCATTTTCTGCGCATAATCGTCATTGTTCATGAAACCCAGACGGGCCTCAATGACATCCAGGAGCAACGTTTTCTGCATGGCGGTCAGTTCGCTTCCCTTGATGCCTTCCGGCGCAACGGTAACACCATACTTTCCCGGCCCCAACTGAAGGTCGATGGGCCGATCTGAACGCACGGCTTGTCCTTTCTGTTTGTCCGTAAGGCTCTCCATGAACGCCTGTGCTGCCGCAGTTTCCCTTCGCGTAACGAAGATATCGTCACCGTCAAAGCGCAGGTGCAGCGGTTGGCCACCCGTCAGCATAGGCGAAAAGGAAACGTTCGGTCCGAATACGGTGGCGTTTATGGCGAGATGGTGCCCGCCGAACTGGAACATCCAGGGCTCAGTAGTGGACGGTTCACCGAGAAATGCAGCGGTGAAATACCTGCTGCCGTATTTCATGACGCCGAGCACGTCTCCTGAGATCAGCAGGTCTTCCGCGGCCAGCTGATGCGTGATGTTCTCCATGCCGGCTTCACTGAGCAGCTCCCCAAGAAGTTCATCCAGATTCGCCCGCTGTGCTTCAGTGAGATCACCGAGCATTACACCTCCACGCGGAACCATCCCCTCGGGTAAGTTGGACCAGTTTGAGCGCTGAGCGTTATCGGTAAACCGGTATGTCGCCGCTTGCCTCTGATTGTTATCCAGTGAATCCATAAAGAGCCTTGCAGCCGCCACGATCGCCTCGGTTTTCTCGTCTGCGGCGGGGACCTCGTAATCGTTCTTGAACTTGATTTCTACCGATGAGGGACCTGCTCCGAAGAAAATCCGCGTCCCGACATCCGGGCGAAACAACAGATAGGCGAAAAACGCGGCAACGACTATCATTGCACCGAGAAGGCAGATCAACACACGATTCATGAATCCCGCCTTACTCATACATTCCTCAGATAGATGTGCGGGTCCGGCACATCTCGTTCAGTCCGAAGCAACTCACCAGGTCGAGCTGTTGCTGGCCGGACATCAGGTCGACGATATAGGATCGCTCAGGCAATGAAAATAAACCTGTTGTCATGGTCAAGGATACTCCCTAATATTGGCTTCCATCATGAACAATACTTCCGATTCTTCCGCATCTGATAAATCCTCGGAGCAGTCCTGTTCCGCCGTCGCCGCATACCTGGTGGAGCACTATGGCCTGGCTCCACCCGTCGATGTACACGAACTGGAGCCCGGGGCCAACAGGAACTTTATCATAACCTCGCAGGATCAGCGGTACGTCTACCGAATCTATACCGACCACGATTTCTACGTCCGCAATCCCGAGGCCTACCGGTACGAGCTCGACCTTCTGGCCTACCTGGGAGAATACAACCTGGCCGTACCCGAACCGGTCAGACGGCTGGATGGCGAGCGGCTGAGTGTTCTGGATGCTGGGTCCGGCAGCCCCGACCCCTGGCGCGACGGGGCCTGCAGCGCCCTGTTCCGCTTCTTCGAAGGCGAGGAGCACGTGACCTGGTATCCCGAGGTGAAGGAACCGGTCGTGACCTCCTTCGGTGCTGCGGTGGCTGAGGTTCACCAGCAGGCGGACCAGTTTCCAAAACCTTATCGTCGTCACCATTTTGATCTCCAATACCTGCTGGACGGCCCGTTGCATACGCTGGAATCCATCCTGAAGGAGCGGCGCGGCGAGGACCTGGCTTTCTTCAAGGATTACGCCGATCACATGCGCCGGCAAATCAGCGGACTGGGCAAGGGTAAGGACATCTACGGTCTCATCCACGCCGATCTGCACGTCGGAAACATCTTGTACCATCCCGACAACGGATACTGCATCCTGGATTTCGACCAGTGTGCCTTCGGCTGGCGGTCGTATGACGTAGCGACCTTCAAGTACAACATTATCGAGACGGTGCCCGACCATCTGACGGACGAGATCTGGCGCTGTTTCCTGGAAGGTTACAACCGAGTGCGTCCACTGACGCAGCAGGAACTGGACTGCCTGCCGGTTTTCGCGAACGCATGGACACTATGGGATATCGGCGAGACGTTGGTGCTGGCAACGGAGTGGGGCGGTCACCGGCCGGACCTGGTCGAGGGAGATCTGACCCAGGACGAGTATCTGGACTGGGCGGTTGAGACGTTGCGGGGGATGGTGTGAGAAGGTTACCAATCACTGTTTTCGTTTTACTGCTTTCTGCTGGTTATCCGTCGTTCACTGCGGCACAGAGTGTGGGAGACAGGCTTCGAGTCACTACGCCGGATGCTCGCTATGATGGTTACTTGTCGGCCCATGACTCAACCAGTTTCAGCTTGATTCAGCGAGACGGAGATCTTCTGCGGATTCCCCATGGCGAAATCGAATTTCTTGAGCGTCACATGGGGTCAAGGTCATACAGGGCAGTAGGTTTCCTTGTTGGCGGGGGCATCGGGGTCGCGGCGGGCGTTTTATTAAGTCAAATCGCAGACAACTCCTGTGCACAGGGAATGGTATCTGATGATTCCTGTGACGTAAAACCCTGGATCGATGGAAAGTTGGCTGCTTCGATTGGGGGATCCAGCCTTGCGATAACCGGATACATGGTCGGCGCGCTGATCAGAAGGGATGTCTGGCAGCAGACTTCCGTCCCTACATCCGGAAGTCTTCAGTTTTACCCTACGATGGAAGTCCAATTTGCCGATCAATCAGCCTGCAAGATAGGAATCGGTCTGGCCGTGTCGTTCTAGTGTATGGCTTACGGCACAGCATTCAACGGGCAGAAAGCTCACAAAGTACTGTCCAGACTCTTCCTCGCCTCCACCACCCTCTCCACCGCCTGCTCCTGCGTATCCGCCATCGCCGTCAAATGCCCCATCTTTCTTCCTGGCCGGGCTTCCTGCTTCCCGTATAGATGCAGCTTGACTTCCGGAATGGCCAGGGCCGACGTCCAGTCTGGCTCTCCGTTTGCCCACAGATCTCCCAGCAAGTTGGCCATGGCCGCGGGCCGGGGCTGGTCGGTCGATCCGAGGGGCATCCCGCACACGGCGCGAACCTGCTGTTCGAACTGGCTGGTGACGCAGGCGTCGAAGGTGAAGTGGCCCGAGTTGTGGACGCGGGGGGCGATCTCGTTGATGATGAGGTTCTCGTCGCGGTCGAGGAAGTACTCGACGCAGGCGACCCCGACGACATCGAGGGCTTCGAATAACTTCCGCGTAAGGTTTACTGCGGTGACGTTAACCGCACCCGACACGTCGGCCGGGGCGGCCGTGACGTCAAGTATGTGGTTTGAATGCTTGTTCTGGACGGCACCGTAGTGCGCGAAGTCGCCGGTCAATCCCCTCGCAGCAACCACGGACAGTTCGAGTTCGAAATCGATAAACGCTTCTAGCACCGCTTCCTGCCCCGCCATGGTCGTCCACGCACTTCCCACGTCTTCGGCCGTTTCAATCTTCACCTGGCCCTTGCCGTCATATCCGAATCCGGCCGTCTTGAGCACGGCGGACGTGCCGATTTCGTCGACGGCTGCTACCAACTCATCTCTGGATTTAATGTGGCGAAACGGCGCGACCGGAAACCCGTGCTCCGCCAGAAAAGTCTTCTCCCGCAGGCGGTTCTGCGTCGTGTGAAGGACGCTGCCTTTGGGGCGAACCGGTGCGATGAGCGATGCGGCGTCGACGCAGGCAGCCGATATGTTCTCAAACTCCAGGGTGATGACGTCCACGTCTGCCGCGAAGCGCTTCACGGCCTCCACGTCGTCGTAGGCGGCCACGACTTCACGGTCGGCAACGTGACCGGTGGGCGAGTCGGTTTCGGGCGAGAGGGTGTGGATTCTGTAACCCATGCGCCGGGCGGAGATGGCGATCATGCGGCCGAGTTGACCGCTGCCGAGGATACCGATGGTCGAGCCTGGAAGGATTGGGTCGTTCATGTCGCGGAGCCGTCCGTTACGGTCTGGTCGTTCATAGCGCTCGCGACGGCCAGTTCGTGTGTTCCACTCACGTCAGCTCGTCCCCCATGACCTTCCCGGTCTGATCCTCCCGGTACTTCCTCAGTTTCTCTCGCAGGTCCGGCCGCGAGTTGGCCAGGATGGCCACGGCGAGCAGGCCCGCGTTCACGGCCCCGGACTGGCCGATGGCCAGGGTACCCACGGGGATGCCGCGGGGCATCTGGACGATGGAGAGCAGGGAGTCCATCCCTTTGAGCGCCTTGCTTTCCACCGGAACGCCGAGAACAGGAAGCAGGGTCTGGGCCGCCATCATGCCGGGCAGGTGGGCAGCGCCGCCGGCGCCCGCGATGATGATTTCGAGTCCTCTTCCCTCGGCTTCGGCCGCGTATTCGGCCAGCCATAGGGGTGTGCGGTGGGCCGAGACGATCCGGCATTCGTGGGGCACGCCGAACTGCTCGAGCACCTCCTGGACGTTCCGGATGGTGTCCCAGTCGGACTTGCTGCCCATAACCACGCCGACGAGGGGATTGGAAGTGGGTTTGTTTACGTTCATGGATTCACCTCTTCAACGACAAGGGCATTGGCGTGTAGCAACTGAGCAACCAGATGGAATTTCGCCACGTACGGTAGGTCGCCACCTGCGGTATGGCACACCGCGGACAGTGAAACATTCGTCTCAAATCTCGCATGCGTCGCCGTTGCATCCCATTTTTCTTCGTCCCGCGATCTTCAGGACGGGCGGCAGGTACAGCAGCAGTCCGAAAGGAACCAACAGGGGAACCTGCAAGCACACTTTGCGTGTCGCATAGATCCCGGTGAAAATCCTGTCCGTTCTGTTTTCGACCACGACGATTTCGCCTGCGGGAACCTCTCCGATTGGTGACGGGTCAGTCCGCAGCTCGACCTGGTCCAGCCAGTCCATGCGACCCGTACTCGCCGCCTTCCGCGTGCAATCGGGACATTGCTCATTGAAATACAGTCGTATACTCACAACTTAGTCTCGCCCTTCGCCAGAATATGCTCCACCACCTTCGGTCCATGCAAGCGGCTATTTTCGATGAAGATGTCGCTGCTCACATTGCCGGCGGTGATGACACCGATGATGTAGATACCGGGCACATTGGATTCGAAGGTATCGGGGTCGTGTACCGGGATGTTGTCTTCAGGCTGGACCTGGACGCCCGTGCCGCTCAGAAAGGGCACGTCGGGGCCGTGGCCGGTCATGCAGAAGACGAAGTCGTTCGGGATCACGCGCTCCGTGCCCGCTGCTTCCAGGACCACCTCGGTCTGCCGGATCTCCTTCAGGGTGGAATCCATGATGGCCGTGATCGATCCCTCGGCGATACGGTTCTCCAGGTCGGGCAGGACCCAGTACTTGATGCCCCGGAAGGCGCCGCGGCGGTAGGACATGGTCACCCGGGCGCCGGCGCGGTAGAGGGTCAGGGCCGTCTCCACGGCCGAGCTCCTGCCGCCCACGACGAGCACGTCCCGGTCGAAGTAGGGGTGGCCCTCCTTGAAGTAGTGGAAGACCTTGGGCAGTTCCTCGCCGGGTACGCCGATCCGGTTGGCGCTGTCGAAGGCGCCGGTGGCCAGGATGACTTTCCGGGTCCGGTACTGCCGGTCGCCGTCCCGCTGCGAAATCGATTCGATCTCGAAGTCGCCGTCCTGGCCCGAGATGCGGGTGACCTCTTCGTAGGTGTTCACCTTGAGTTCCTGGGATTCGACGAATTTTAGGTAGTAGTTCAGCGCCTCTTCCCGGGTGGGCTTGAGCCCCTGGACGATCATGGGCACGTCGCCCAGCGAGATGAGCTCCGGGGTCGAGTAGAAGACCAGGCCCGTGGGGAACTGGTAGATGGTGTGGACGATGCACTGGCGCTCCACGACCACGTAGTCCAACCCGGCCTGCTTGGCGGCGTAGGCCGCGGCGAGTCCCGCCGGCCCGGCCCCGATGATGACGGCGTCGTACAAAATCCCTCCGATCCTAATCTTCTAGTTCCATGGCGACGACCTCCCACTCCAGGTAGAGGTCCTCCAGTTCCTGCCGGGCACGCGCATAAGCGCTGCCGACCCGTTCGACCTGCTCCCGGTCGGAGAAGGTCCCTTCCTCGCCGAGGTCGCCTTCGAGGCGGGCGATCTCTTCTTCCTTCTTCCGAATGGCCGCCTCCAGCGCTTCGGCCATCATCCGCTGCTCCTTGCGTTCCTTCTTCCGGGGATCGTAGGCCGTCCCGCCAGCCGTCCCGGCATTCGTCCCGGCATTCGTCCCGGCGGCCGCTCCGGCCTTGCGGCGCGGCTTTTTCTCCTTCGCCCGCGCGGCGGCGAGGCGCTGCTCCTCCTTGTAGGTCCGGTATTCCGAGTAGGTGCCTTCCCAGTGGCGGACGCCGTCCTGTTCGAAGATCAGCAGCGCGCTGACCATCTGGTCGAGGAAATACCGGTCGTGGGACGCCACCATGAGCGTGCCGGGGTAGTCGGCCAGGGCCTGCTCGAGGGCCTGCCTGGAGAGGATGTCGAGGTGGTTGGTCGGCTCGTCGAGGACCAGGAAGTTCGGTTCCTCCAGAATGAGCTTGGCCAGTGCCAGGCGCCCCTGCTCGCCCCCGCTCAGCAGGTTCACCTGCTTGAAGACGTCGTCTCCGCGGAAGAGGAACCGGCCGAGGAGGTTGCGGACGGTTCCCTCGTTCATGGCCGGCCTGACCGACCAGAGTTCGTTCAGCACGTCCCGGTCGCCCGTCAGGCTGGCCCGTTCCTGGTCGTAGTAGCCGATGTCCACGCCCGTCCCCAGGCGGATGCTCCCGGACGAAGGCGTCTCCTGCCCCACGATCATGCGGAGCAGCGTGGTCTTTCCCGCGCCGTTGTACCCGATCAGGCCCACGCGGTCGCCCAGGTGCTGGGTGAAGTGCAGTTCCGAGAACAGCGTCCGCGTGCCGTAGCTTTTGGAGAGGTCATCGAGGGCGAGCACGTCCCGGCCGCTGCGCTTCATCGTCCCGAAGTTCAGAGAGGCCGACCGGTGCTTCGTCCGCGGCTTCTCGAGGCGCTCCAGGCGCGCCAGGTGGCTCCGCCTTCCCTGGGCCTGCTTGGTCTTGACGCCCTCGATGGTCCGGCGGATGAACTCCTCCCGCTCCTTGATGAAGGCCTGCTGCTGGTCGTATTCGCGCTGCCGTGCCTTGAGGCGTTCGGCCTTGACCTCCATGGCCCGAGTGTAGTTGCCCGGGAAGTTCTGCAGTCCCAGGTCTTCCAGTTCGGCAATCCGGTTCACGGTCCGGTCGAGGAAGTAGCGGTCGTGGGAAACGAGCAGGATGGCCGCCGGGTGGTCGGTGATGTACTCCTCCAGCCACTCCGTCGCGGCCACGTCCAGGTGGCTTTCCGGCTCGTCCAGCAGCAGCAGGTCCGCGTCCCCCAGCAGCAGCTTGCCCAGGCGAAGGCGCGTCTTCTGCCCGCCGCTGAGCACGTTGACCGGCAGGGACAGGTCTTCCTCCTTGAAACCCAGGCCGTGGAGCACGGTCTTTGCGCGGTGCGGGTAGGTGTAGCCGCCGGCCCGTTCGAATTCTTCGGTCAGCCGTCCGTACTGCCCGAGCCGGCGCTCGGTTTCCTCCGCGTCGCCCTTCGCCTTCTCCAACGCCGCTTCGGCCTCGCGCAGCTGCTTTTCCAGGGCGTGAATGCGCTCGAAGCTGCTCAGCGCCTCGTCCAGGACCGAGTTGGTGGCCGTCAGGTGCGCGTCCTGGGTCAGGTAGCCGGTCCGGAGGTCCCGCCGGCGGGAGATCTCGCCCTCGTCCGGCGACAGATCGCCGGTGATGAGCTGCAGCATGGTCGTCTTGCCGGTCCCGTTGGAACCGATCAGGCCCACGTGCTGGCCGGGGTCGATGCCCCAGCTGATGCCCTGCAGGACACACTGCGCGCCATAGTGTTTCGTGACTTTGTGGAAGGATACGAGCGCCATGGGTCAAGTCGTGTTTGAGGAAGCCGTGGTCGCCGAAGGAAATCGGGTAATATCAAAAAACCATGGAAGGCTGGCCGAAAGCTTCCATGGTTTCTTCGAGTGGGATGCACTCAGTACGGCATGTTGTATGCGCAAGATCCGGCCAGGCAGAGGCCTGTCCAGGCAGTCCAGGTACATCCGGACCGGGTAGGTCTTGGTACGGATGCTGACACGCCGGGGCGGCCCCTGAAGAATGAGCTGGTGCCGCCGAGTCGGGTCAGGCCGGCCCGTGATTCAGACGGCGGCTTCCTGGGCGGTGACTTCTCCGTCCGCGTACCATTCCACGAAGTTGTAGACCCCCTTGCGGATGATCCCGCGGGGATTCCCGTGTATGTCCACCCGGTCGCTGCGCACCGTGACGATCTTGGAGCGGGTATCGATCTCTTCGTCCGGCACGATGACCCGGGCCACGAAGAACTTGCCGTCCTGCTCGCAGACGCCGAATTCCATGTTCTTGCTGTTCAGATCCTGAACGCAGAACTCGATGGCTTCACGCTTTTCGAATTCGCCTGTTACCTGAATGTATTCGCCCTCGGTGGGTCCCAGTAGCTGCATACGATCGCTCTCTTCCTGCCGCGTGCCCATGGTTACCGATGAAATCCAGGTCGCTTACTGAGTGCGCACGCCTCGACTCAGCGACCCCGGAATGCCGCGGGACGTTTCTCGAGAAACGCCGCGATGCCTTCCGCCTTGTCCTCTGAGGAGCTCACCGCTCCGAATTCTCGGGCCTCCAGCGCCAGGGCTTCGTCCAGCCCCCGGTCCAGCCCTTCGTTGACGCAGGTCTTGATGGAAGCCAGCGCCACGCCGCCCTTGGCGGCCATGCGCCCGGCCAGTTCCCGGACCGTCTCCATCAAGTCTTCCGGCGCCGTAACGCGATTGACGAGCCCGAGGCGATGGGCCTCGGCGGCATCGAACATATCACCCGTCATCATCAACTCGAGGGCCCGTCCCCGGCCGATGAGTCGCGGCAACCGCTGCGTGCCGCCCCATCCCGGGACCAGGCCGAGGTTGATTTCCGGCTGGCCGAACCGGGCTTTCTCCGAGGCGTACCGCAGATCGCACGCCATGGCCAGTTCGCATCCGCCTCCGAGTGCCACCCCGTTCACGGCGGCAATGACCGGCAATCTGAAACCTTCGATCCGCCGGAAGAGGCGATGCCAGCGATGGGTCATTTCCTCGGCGTCCGAACCCGACAGCCGCTGCAGTTCGCGGATGTCGGCCCCGGCGGCAAAGGCCCGGTCGCCGCTCCCCGTGAGTATCACCACGGAAGCGGTCGGGTCGTCGTCAATCTGGTCGAGCGCTTCACCGAGCTCGCGTCCGACCTGGGCGCTGAGCACGTTCAGGGGAGGATGGTCGATCGTGATCGTGACCACCCCGCCGTCCTGCTCTTTGAGGATCTGCTCAAACGACATGCAAGCGCCTTGTCGACGTGCCTTAGAACAACCCATTTCACCGGGACGATTCTCATGGAATAAGGCCCGGTTTTCGCGGAAAGCGCGAACAGTTTAAGATAATGTATTTACATCACTTCGTCAATAGGAAAGTGAAAAATCGTAACACGTTTGTCACATAACCGCGAGGGGACTTCGGGGGAGTTTCCGCGGGCGACGGCCGACCGGAATCGTGTTGAACAGAACCCTATTCCCGGTCACGCGCGTCGACCGTCCACTGCTCCCGGCAGCAGCCGTCGCCGTCAATCACGTAGACCTGGCGATGTAGCGCGGAGCAGGGGCATACATGGGTGGGGAAGACGTAGATGGGATCGCCGACCGACAGGCCGGAACTGTCCACGCTTTCCATGACCCAGTGTTCCTCGTTGTGCTGGCCGGGTTCGGCGCCGGGAAGGTTCCAGGGGATGCCGCGCTGTCCGGCCGGGTCCGAGGCGATGGACTTGTTGCCCAGGTCGAGGGTCACGCGCGTCGCCGTGGGAATGCTGATGATGCGGCTGAGGAGCAGGGCCGCGGCTTCGAAGGGCAGGTCGGGGAAGTGACTGCTGTACCCCCAGTCCCAGAATACCGAGGTTCCGGGCGAGGGCTCCACGTCTTCGGCCGGGGCATAGCACGGGAAGGATATGGAACCGCCCATGACGCGCCTCGGTACGGGCAGTCCCCGGGACTCCAGCCGGGCCTGGAACGCCCGCACCTGGTCCAGTGCGGCGCCGCAGGCCTGCCGGCGTTCTTCGATGTCCACCTGGTGGTTATGGCCGTCATAACCGTGCAGTCCGCCGGGCGTAATGCCGGGCAGGCGGTCGAGCAGCGCATAGAGTTCGAGCGCTTCCGGGCCGGCCGCGATCCCGGTGCGGTGCTGGCCCACGTCGAAGTCCAGCAGCACGTCGATGGCCACGCCGGCGCCCTCTGCCGCTGCCGACAGCGCCTGGGCCGCGCCCGCGTCGTCTACCATGCTTCGGAAGGTCGTCCCGGGATAACGGCCGGCGAGGTCGACCAGGCGTCCGATGTTGGGCCCGATCATCTGGTAGGCGATGAAGACGTCCTCCACGCCCATCTCCGCCAGCATCCGCGCCTCGTAAATCGTGGCGCACTTGAACTTGTCGATCCCGGCCGCGCGCTGCATCTCGATGACGGCCCGCATCTTGTGGGTCTTTATGTGGGGACGCAGGCGTTCGGGGCCGCCCGCGATCTCCAGGGTCCGGTCGATGTTTTCCTTGAGCCGCTCCCGGTAGACCAGCATGGACGGACTGGGAATCTCATCGACGTTGGTTACGAGGTATCGGGGATCCATGGGTGCTCCTACTGTAGTTTTCCGCGCGCCGCGATGTCCCAGACGGATTCGACCGTGCCGTCGCGCACGCCGTAGAACCGGTCGTGGAGGTTGATGGTCGTGCAGCAGTGGCTCGGCACAATGTGGAACTTGTCGCCCGGCCTGAGCGCGCAGGACGCGCCGGGCAGCTCGACCTTGACGTGTTCCTCGGACTGGCGCAGGATCGACGCGCCTTCCACGCCGCGCACGGTCTGCAGCCCCATGTCGTTCGTCATGGTCTTCAGGCCCGCGTCGGCGACGGCGAGTTCGTCGCCGGGCCGGCTGACGATGGAGGCGTAGATGGTGAGCGCACAGTCGAACTCGGGGATGCGTTTCCGGTAGGTGCCGTCCATCAGGATGTAGGACCCCGCCTGCACTTCGTTCACGCCCGGAAATGTCCCGGTGACCTTGTACGTCCCCGTGCCGCCGCCGCTGACCAGGTCCACGGGCAGGCCACGCTCGCGGATGTAGTCGGCCGTCTGGGTCAGCATGGTCATGGACTCCCGGCAGCCGGCGTACCGTTCCTCGTCGTTCGGGTTGCCGATGATGTGGCCCTCGTAGCCCATCACCCCGCGGAAGACGACGCCGGGATGTCGTTCGATGGCCTGGGCGAGTCGCCACGCGGGTTCGCCGGGCGGCACGCCGCAACGCTCCATGCCTACGTCGACTTCGATGATCATGTTCACCCGGGTGCCGGCGGCCAGCGCCGCGTCGGAGATCTGCCGGACGTTCTCTTCGTGGTCCGAGGCGACGATGACGTCCGAATGACGCGCGAGGGCGACAAGTCGGTCGATCTTGACCCGACCGACGACCTGGTTGGCCACGAGGATGTCGCGAATGCCCGCCGCCGCCATGACCTCGGCTTCACCCAGCTTGGCACAGGTGACGCCCCGGGCGCCGGCCTCGATCTGCCGGTGGGCCAGGACCGGCGTCTTGTGCGTCTTGGTGTGGGGCCGCAAGTAGGCGTCCTTGTCAGCGAAGAACGCCGCCATGCGGGCGATGTTGCCTTCCATCAGGTCCAGGTCGATCACCAGGGCCGGGGTGTCGATGTCTTCGATCGGACTGCCGGGACGGGCCATGAGGCGTACTCCGGATTACTCGATAGATGCGAGTTGGTTAGTGTATAGTCAATGTATAGCCGTCGGGACGGCGAGGTAAAATGTAATCTACCACGCCCTCGAATCCGGGACAGGCAGCGAACTGCCGTTCTCGGCAATGGACTGCTGGCTGACGAGACCGGGCAGGGTCATGTCCATGGCCTCGTGCAGGCCGATGGACGGCTTGCGCCGACCCTCCGCGGCTTCGATGAATTCGACCAGTTCATGGTAATCGCTCCCACCGTGCCCGGCGCCTTTCGCGGCCGCCGCCCTCATCCAGTCGGGCAGGAATTCTTCCTCCAGTTCGTGAAGGTCCATCCACGTGTTTTCGTCCGCGCTCCGGGACCGCAGCCAGACGCGGAACGGCTGTCCCTTGCCCCGCGCCGACTCGTAGCAGCCGACGGTCCCCTGGAGCTGGTAGTTGGTCAATGCGTGGGGCCGGTCGGAGGTGAGGTCCATGCGGATCTTGGCCAGGCCTCCGCCCGCCATCTTGCATAGCATGACGCTCGTGTCCTGGGCGTAGGGCTTGCCCTCCGCGTCCAGGTAGTGATGCCCGCTGCCGTGACAGGTCACGTACGCGACCCGGTCGTCGAACCACTGGAGGATGGGCCCCAGGCTGTGGGTCCCGTAGGTGATGCCGTCGATGCCGGACTGCCAGTGGCGGCGCCAGACCTGCTCGGGCGGCAGTCCCCGGGCTGCGAGGCGACGCTCGTCGTACCCCTTGAGCTCGTGGAGGTACTCCCCCTCGGCGTAGAAGGGCGTGCCGAAATGTCCCGCTTTCACCAGCGCCTTCACCAGCACGTTCTCCCGGATGTAGGTATAGTTCTCGCCCATCATGTACACACATCCGGAGGCCACTGCCGCCCGGACGATCCCCCGGCACTCCTCGACCGAGACCGCCGCCGGGACCTCGCTGAATACGTGCAGTCCCCGGTCCAGTGCCGCGATGGCCTGCGGCGCGTGCAGCGGCATGGGCGTGGCGATGATCACGCCGTCCAGATCGGACCGTTCGAGCATTTCATCGTAGTCGGTGTATTGCTCCGAGGCGCCCAGCAGCTCCGCGGTGGCGGGCAGCGCGCCGGCGTCGATGTCGCACACGGCGTGTACGCGGACCCGCGGGAGGGCGTCGCAGGCGGCGCGGAAGCTCATGCCCCGGCCGCACGCCCCGGCGATGCCGATGTGAAACTTATCGTGGCGAGGGCTCATAGCCGATCTCTTTCAGGATCGTCGGGCCGGCCAGTCAACTCACCAGCGTGGCGATCCGCCGCATGCACACCGCCAGGAAGATCTCCTGCGCGCCGGGCAGGTCCTGGTGGGCTTCGCTTTCGATGAAGTGGTTCATGGTCATGATTATGAGATACACCGACAGGGTGTCAAGGGCACTCTGTTCCACGACAGGGTGGCTGTCGCGAATGAGCGCCGCGAGCAACCGGGCCTGTTCCATCATGGCCGGCACGTCGTTGCGTTCATAGGCCTGGGTGAACAGTGCGAAGAGGCTTTCCACGCTCCGGCGGGTGTCTTCGGGGACGGCCTTCGAATCGGTAAACCGGGAAACGGTCCGCTTGATCATGCGCTCCAGTTCGCCGTAGCGTTCGTTTTCCTCCATGGACAGCAGCTTGTAGAAGCGGTCGCCGGCGCCCAGCGTCCGACAGATATTGTTGAGCAGCTGCAGCCGCACCGCGGGCGATGTGAAGGAGCCCAGCCGGTCGAAGGTCGGCTTGATGATGCGGTAGTCCTCGCGGTGGCTCAGGGCCTCCACGAGTGTGGGGAAGGTCAACGGGTCCACGTTGTTCGAGAAGTGCCAGAACAGCAGTTCCTGCACGTCGTCGCCTTCCATCTGGCCCAGTCCGGAAATGGCGCTGATCCGCACCCTGGGATCTTCGTCCTCCAGGGCCTCGACCAGCGGGTCCACCGCCCGGGCGTGCTTCAGCCTGCCCAGGGCCTCCGCCGCTTCGCTGCGGATGTCCGAGGAGGGACTTTCGAGCTCCCTGATGAGGGTGTCGACCGCCGCTTCCGAGCCGGTTTCCCCCAGCGCCCGCGCGGCCTGCCGGCGTACCTTGGAGCTGGCGTCGGACAGGGCCTGGACGAGGTGGTCGATGGCCATGGGGTTCCGGGACCGGCCCAATCGATAGGCCGCCCTTGCGCGCCGGTCTTCGGCCGTGGCCACGTTAAACACGATGTAGTTGAAGGTGTAGCTCAGCAGGTTGCCGCGGAACATGTTCGAAAGGAGCTGCTGGGACGAGATGGACCGGGCGTCGCGTACCGGCCGGAGCAGGAACAGCGGCACGAAACGCATGATCCCGCTCAGGAAGAAGAGGAGATTGATGTCCTGGATGAGGAACCCGGCCACGGTGAAGCGGACGCCTGCAAGCGATGCCACCAGGATTCCTCCCAGGAGCGGCCCGGCGGCGTAGAGCAGGTTGATCGACGTGGACCACGAGGCCATGTAGGCGACCCGTTCGTCCTGGTTCTCCTTCGGGAGCAGCGCGTACTGCAGGGGCGTGACGCCCAGGTTGATACCGCCCATGATGAGGCCGGAGAGCAACATGGCGACGGCGACCATGGCGTGGTTGCCGGGCTGGCACAGCCCCCACAGAAAGGCGTTCAACGCGCCGGGGATGATGAGGATCTGGAGGACCGGCTTGCTGCCGAAGCGGTCGATGATCACGCTCCAGGCGCGGTACCCCGCGATGGTGGCGAGCGTGCCCAGGGCGCTCAGCAGGGAGATGGCGGTATAGCCGAACCCCAGGCGGTCGAGCATGAACACGCTGAAGAGCGGGCCGGAGAGTCCGAGTGCGAACTGCCAGGACGCGTAGAATGTAACCAACCGGCGGAAGTTCTGGTCGCGGAAGGGCTGCAGCAGGTGTCGCAGGGGATTCCGGGTCTCGGTCTCGTCGGCCCGGATCGGGTAGGGCGTGCGCCTGAGAAACAGGGGCCCGGCGGCGCCGCAGAGGGTCCCCACGACGAACACCACCACGAAGGCCATGAGCTTTTCTTCATCCGGAAACCAGTCCACGAAACGGCCCGTCATGACGCCCACCGCGGCGCCCACCAGGCTGTTGACGATGGTCTGGCGGCTCGTGAAGCGGGCACGGATGTTCTCCGGGACGGTGCCGGCGACCCAGCTCGAGTAGAACGGCGTGTAGATGTACCCCGCGGTCAGCCCGGCGACCAGGAAGATGAGCAGCATCCGCTGGTGCAGCGATTCGACGAAGAGGAAGGGGATCGTGATCATGAGCCCCCGGAACAACGCCTCCAGCACGCCGTTCCAGACGACCCAGCGCTTCTTGTTTTCGATAGACTTGCTGAAGAGGGAGGAAATGATCTGCACCGGCGCGAGGATCGAGGCGATCGCGGAGTAGAATGCGATATCCGATGCGTCCAGTCCAAGGGACAGCACGAAACCCGCGAAGACGGCCGTATTCGTGCCGACCATCTGGCCCCAGGCGCCCCAGAGTCCTCTCACGACGATAAAGGATCGAAGCGATCGGTTGACTTCGCCCCGTGATAGCATGTTCGGTTGCTCCGTAGGCCTGTCAGGACAGGTGGTCTTTCGGTTTCGGCCGCGATAGACCATGCAGTCCGGTGGTTACGCGAACCCGCGTTCCCGCGACAAAAGCTTGTCCCGTCATTATGACGCGCGGCGCGCGAAATGCGCCACAGAATAGGAGCGCCGTACCGGTAACGTCAAGAATATAAAAGAAAAAACAAGAATCGTGGCCGGCATTTCCACTATTCCATTTATAATCACAATCATATCGGATCATTTGAAAGGAGCATGGAAGTGGAAAACATATCGATCTGGATCCAGCCAGCCGTATTGGTGACAGCCTCTATCTTCTTCTGGTGGGAGGCCAGGGGGAGCAGGCGGGAAATCTAGGCCGACATGCTTGAAACAGAATCCAGGATTCTCGACGGGATTGACGAGAGAATTAAAGTCGTGGACGTGCGGTTTGATACCGTGGAAAGGCGATTCGACGAAGTGGACCGGCGGTTCGATGCCGTTGACCGGCGGTTTGACGCTGTTGACCGGCGGTTCGATCGGATGGAGGAACGAATGTCCTCAGTCGAAATCCACCAGGGCTGAACGGCTGCCAGAACGGGTCGGGCTTCTGTTGGCTGATTCCTTGAACTGATTCCGTAAGCTGGTTTTCTAAAACAATCAAACCAAATCAAATTGACAGACGAGCCAATTGGCGTACATTATAATCATAATAGTAAAGGACTGCTGCCTCAACCTACAGCCAGCCTGACAGGATCCATGCGACGCACCGCACTCTTCTTCATACTTCCGGTACTGGTGTTTCTGGCAACCCCCGGCACGGCCGTTGCGCAAGTTGAAGCTGTCGTGGACGAAGGCCGGGAACAGATCGCCGCGTCCGTCGAGGAGTTGTTGATCGCGCCGTGCTGCTGGCGCGCCCCGCTGAGCCAGCACTACTCGGGTACTGCGGAACGGATGAAAGAGGATCTTCGGGAAATGCTCGCCAACGGGCAAACGCAAGAGGAGATCCTTGATCATTACAAGGCCATGTACGGCGAACGCATCCTTTCCTCCCCGCCCAATGCCGGGTTCAACCGTCTGGCCTATCTTTTCACGCCGCTCATGTTCCTCATCGGCGGCGGGGTCATCTTCATCACGCTGCGCCGTTGGCGGTCCGGACGGCTAAGCCGCGGTGACGCCCAGGTCGTCGCAGGTACAGGCACCGATCCCCGTCACAGAGACCGCATCGACGCGGAACTGAACGCCTACGACTGATCCCTTTCCTGCCGCTCCGCCCAGGCCTCACCCTCGCCGTAACTTTCGAAGATATCCTCCAACAGCACTTCCAGCGCGGGGCTGAAGTACCGTCCGCGCCGCCAGGCCACGCCGATATCCCGGCTGAATTCGAAGCCCTCGACGGCAACTTCGCGAAGCGTTCCGGCCGCAATGGACTCCTGAACCGTCAGTGAAGGCAGGAAGGAAATCCCCACGCCCGCCTCTACGAGTTTCCGCATGGCCTCCGGGCTGCGCATTTCCATGACCACGCGCGGCGACACGCCCACCTCGGTGAATCGTTCGTCCACGACCCGCCTCGACACGGAATCCTCGTGGAAGAGGATCAGCGGCTGTTCCGCCACCTCCGTCAGCACGACGGACTTCCGGCCGGCGAAGGGATGGCCGCCGCCGACCACGAGCGGCATGGCATCGTGGTAGATGGACATGGTCTCGATCCGGGGATGAGTATAAGGCAGTGTGATCAGGGCGAACTCCGACCGGTTGGCCAGGAGTTCCTCCACCAGGTACTGGGAGGGCGATACGTGCACGGACAGTTCCAGTTCCGGATACCGTTCCACGTAGCGCTTGAGGATGTCGGTGAGCAGGTAGGTCACCGCGGCGTCGGTGGCGCCGAAGGCGAAGCCCTCGCCCGGCAGCACGTCCCCGCTGGCCAGGCGGTTCTCCGCCTCCTCGGCCAGATCCTGGATGCGCACGGCATAGTCGACCAGCGCCCGGCCTTCCATGGTCAGTGAAACGTGGCGGCTTCCCCGGTTGAACAGCTTCACGCCCAGCGTCTCTTCCAGTTCTCGCACGCCGTTGCTGACCGTGGGCTGCGTCACGTGCATGTCCCGGGCCGCCCGGGAGAAACTCTCGCGCCGCGCGACGGCAAGGAAGTATTGCAGGTAGTACAGGTTCATGGTGTTTGCTCCTTTAACTGTGCGCTCCTCAAACTATAGATAATGCCTATAGATAATATAACAATTATTTATTTGAGTTATATGAGATTCTAAGGTTTCTTATTGCGACAGATGTTACCGAGGTCTCAATGAGCGTTTCATTCATTCTTCAATACTCCGGGTGCGCGTGACAAGGTGCGCATGACGCGGGCCCGGCGACGGAAGGAAAGCGGGGAAAACATGAGCAGCAAAGTCAGAGTGGCCATCGTCGGCGTGGGCAACTGTGCTTCGTCCCTGGTGCAGGGCGTGGAGTACTACCGCAGCGCCGCGCAGGACGAGTTCATTCCGGGCCTGATGCACGCCAACCTGGGCGGTTACCACATCAGCGACGTGGAGTTCTCGGCCGCCTTCGACGTGGGCGCGGACAAGGTGGGCAAGGACCTCAGCGAGGCCATTTTCGCCCATCCCAACAACACGGTAAAGTTCGCCGACGTGCCGAACCTGGGCGTGCCGGTGCAGCGGGGCATGACCCACGACGGGCTCGGCAAGTATCTCAGCGAGGTCATCGAGAAAGACGCGGGCGACACCGTCGACGTGGTCGAGGTGCTCAAGGACACGAAGACGGACGTGGTGGTAAGCTACCTGCCCGTGGGTAGCGAGGAAGCCACAAAGTGGTACGTGGAGCAGATCCTGCAGGCCGGATGCGGCTTCGTGAACTGCGTCCCGGTATTCATCGCGAGCACAGGCCACTGGCCGGAGCGGTTCCGCAAGCACGGCCTGCCCATCATCGGCGACGACATCAAGTCCCAGGTGGGCGCCACCATTACCCACCGCGTGCTGACGCGCCTGTTCGCGGACCGCGGCGTCAAGGTCCTGCGCTCCTACCAGCTCAACTTCGGCGGCAACACCGATTTCTACAACATGCTGGAGCGCTCGCGGCTCGAATCCAAGAAGATCAGCAAGACCAACGCGGTCACGTCCCAGCTCAGCTACGACATGGGCGAGGACAACATCCACGTCGGTCCCAGCGATCACGTGCCGTGGCTCGAAGACCGCAAGTGGTGCCACATCCGCATGGAAGGCGAGACCTTCGGCGGCGTGCCGCTGAACCTCGAGCTGAAGCTGGAAGTCTGGGATTCGCCCAACTCGGCCGGCGTGGTCATCGACGCGGTGCGATGCTGCAAGCTGGCCCTGGACAACGGCCTCAGCGGTCCCCAGCTCGGACCTTCGTCCTACTTCATGAAGTCTCCGCCCGAGCAGTACGCCGACGACGTGTGCCGGCGCCTGGTGGAGGAGTTCATCGAGGAATACGGCAAGCAGACGGACCGTCCCGCGGAAGTGCCCGCGGAGGCCCCCGCGGAAGCGCCGGTCGAAGAACCTGTTCTCGGCAGCTGACGGAGACCAGGGACTCATGGCCAAGCGCCTTCGCGTCGCCGCCATCTGCACGATCTACTTCCCCGGCGCCCACGCGGACGTCATCGTCTCCAAGTTCCTGAAGGGCTGGTCGGTCGACGAGGGATACTTCGCCCCCGAAGTGGACGTCGTATCCCTCTACATCGACCATGTCCTCGAGAACGACATCGGCCTGCCCCTGGCCGAGAAACTCGGCGTGCCCGTCTACCCGAGCATCCGCCGCGCGCTGCACGCGGGCGGCGACAGCCTGGGGGTGGACGCGGTGCTGCTGATCGGCGAGCATGGCGACTACCCGTGGAACGAGCGGGGCCGCCACATGTATCCGCGGCGGTACTTCTTCGAGCAGATCGCCGGCGTCTTTGCCGAGAGCGGCCGGTCCGTGCCCGTGTTCAGCGACAAGCACCTCGCCTACGACTACCGGGACGCCCAGTGGATGTGGAACCGGGCGGAGGAACTGGACATCCCCCTTATGGCCGGCTCCTCCCTGCCCCTGGCCTGGCGCGATCCGTGGATCGAGTACGACCTGGAAACCCACATCGAGGAAGCGCTCACCGTGGGGTTCGGCGGGATCGAATCCTACGGCTACCACACGCTCGAGGCGCTGCAGTGCATGGTCGAGCGGCGGACCGGTGGGGAGACGGGCGTGGCTTCGGTGCAGTGCCTGGAAGGCGATGCAATGTGGCGGGCCTGCGACGAGGGCCTGTGGTCGCGGGACCTGATGGATGCGGCCCTCGACGCCATACCCGGAAAGCCCGACGGATCGGCGCGGAATCACGCAAAGGAACCGGCGGCCTTCCTGGTGGAACGTAAAGACGGATTAAAGACGACGACCCTCATGCTCGGCGGCTACATCGAGACCTGGGCCTACGCCGCCCGGGTCGCCGGCAACGTGCACGGGGCCGTCTTCAACCTGGTCCGCGAAGGCAATCACGCCCACTTCGGCTACCTGTGCGCCAACATCCAGCAGTTCTTCCTGACGGGCGCCGCGCCGTACCCGCCCGAGCGGACGCTGCTGGTCACGGGCATCGTCGACGCCGTGATGAACAGCCGGTACGAAGACCACCGCCGTATCGAAACCCCGTGGCTCGACGTCGCGTACAAATCCTACACGGAAATGCCCTGCAGGCCCGTCGCCTCCCAGCCGGAGGGCGGCAGCGTCGACCCCGAGGCGCCGGACATCACGGGCCGGGTGTGAGTTTGAGGGTAAAGGAATCGCGCTGAAAACCAGGCACCTTTCCATTCTTCAGCTAAAAGAAGTCTGAATGTTACGATTGTTCGTGTTATTTTCGCTGGTTTTGTTTACGCCGCCTGCACACGGCCAATCCGTAACCGTGGTCAGCTATGGCGGGTCGTTCGCCCAGGCCAGTGAGAAAGCCATCCACAGTCGCTTCGAGGTCGAGTCCGGTATAAGTGTAGACATGGACCATTTCAACGGTGGATTGGCCCAGGTACGCTCGCAGGTCGAGATCGGTAAAGTATATTGGGATGTGGTAGATTTCGAAATGGCCGAGCTGGTTCGCGCCTGTGACGAAGGTTTGATCGTGCCGATAGAAACCGAACGCTACTCACCAGGGTCCGATGGTACACCCGCTCACAAGGATTTCGATTCGGGAACGATTACCGAATGCGGTGTGGGCAAGTTGTATTTCTCAACGGTGTTCGCCTACAACGAAAAGCAAATCGGTGACATAAAGCCCACAACGATCAAAGACTTTTTCGATATGGCCGGATTTCCGGGTCGAAGGGGCTTGCGGCGCGTGCCGCAAGGAAACCTCGAATTTGCGCTAATGGCTGACGGAGTACGTGTCGACGATGTATACGCCGTCCTGGACACGGAAGCGGGCGTAGACCGAGCGTTTGAAAAACTGGATACCATTAAAGAACACGTCGTATGGTGGGAAACCGGCGCACAGCCGCCGCAATTGCTGGCCGACGGCGAGGTAGCCATGACCACGGCTTACAACGGCCGTATCTTCAACGCCTAGGTGCTGGAAGGTCAACCGTTCGTAATCGTCTGGGACGGACAGATACTGAAGATGGGCGCCTACGGCATCGTAGAAGGCACACAGAACCTCGAAGCCGCACATCGTTTCGTGGACTTTGCTTCATCGGCCCGGTCGATGGCAGAATTGACCAGGTACATTGCGTACAGTCCTACACGCCGATCGGCCATGCAGCTCATCAGTGTACACGCCGAAACCGGAGTGGAAATGATGCCGCACTTGCCGACAGGTCCGCAAAACATGGCACGTGCCCTGCATAACAACTGGCAGTGGTGGAGCGACAACGGTGAGGAGATCAACGAGCGTTTCAGCACATGGTTGACAAAATAGAAACGGGCGCGCTTTAATGTTTTTCTATGAGCGGCATTCAACCCTGTGCAATCCGCCTCAACAAACCCATGAACATCGAACCCCGACAGAAGCAGTTCGACTTCGACGGCCCCGAGGCCATCAAGCCCGAAGTCCTGGAGACCTTCCCCTACGAGTCCAAGGGCGATCCCCTCGACGTGGATATCGATACGGACGAGTTTACGGCGGTCTGCCCCTGGACGGGGCTGCCCGATTTCGGCGAGATCATCGTGTCCTACGTGCCGGACGAGCGGGTCCTCGAGCTGCGGTCCTACAAGTACTACCTGCTCTCCTACCGGAACGTCGGCATGGTGCAGGAGCACGTCACGCGCCGGATCCTCGACGACCTCGTCGCCGCCGTACGGCCGGTCCGCATGACGGTCAGCACCGACTACCGGGTCCGCGGCGGCATCCACACGACCTGCACGGCGGAGTACGAGAAGGAATAGGTCTGGCCGGTTTTCAGCAGTGTTCGTTGAAGGCCAGCATCAACCGCTGGGCCACGTCGAGCGCCGTGCGGCCCTCGATGTCATGACGTTCCAGCATGAACGCCACCTGGCCGTCCTTCATCAGCGCGATCTGCGGAGATGAGGGGAAAAACCCCTTGAAGTAATCCCGCGCCTTGCTCGTGGCTTCCAGGTCCATGCCGGCGAAGACCGTGGTGATCCGGTCCGGCTTTTTCTTGTTCTGCAGGGCCATGGCGACGCCCGGCCGGGCGTTGGCCGCCGCGCAGCCGCAGACGGAATTGACCACGACCAGCGCCGTACCCTCGTGCTGCTCCAACAGCGCGTCCACTTCGTCGGCGGTCTTCAGTTCTTCCACGCCCAAATCCGTCAGCTCTCTGCGCATGGGTTCAACGAGTACAGGATCG
Organism: Gemmatimonadota bacterium; assembly: GCA_009837395.1. GTDB lineage: Bacteria > JAAXHH01 > JAAXHH01 > JAAXHH01 > JAAXHH01 > JAAXHH01. Next base: position 21,100 of record VXTP01000018.1, on the reverse strand, counting down.
TACATGCGGTGATGCCTCCTCGAATGATGATGAACGTCACAAACATTCACGCAATGTATGGTATAATATACCTGCAATAACCACGATTCACTACATATTACTAATCAAAGTTAACTTCGCGGCGGCCGCCTAAGCCCGCTCAGCCTGCGACACCTCGAAAGCGGCCTCCAGCGTGCGGTAGGCCAGGCCGGCCGCGTCGAGGGGATCGTAATCCTCTCGCTGCTGCACCATCATGCTGACTTCCACGGTAATGTAATCGTCGTATCCCGCCGCCTGCATGGCGTCCAGGTACTCCACGTAGTCGAAATCGCCCTCGCCGGGGATCAGGAACTCGAAGTCCGGCGCCCTCCCCCGTTGGTCCTTCACGTGGGTGTGCACGGTGTGGGGCGCCAGGGCCGCCACGCTTTCCGCCGTGGGCACGCCGGCCACGTCGAAGTGGCTGATGTCGTAGTTGAGCTTCAGGTACCCGGAATCGATCTGTTCGAGCAGCCACAGGGTCCGCTCCACGTCACACAGGCAACAGCCGATGTGGGGCTCCATGGCGATGACCACGCCGTGGCGGGCACCATGATCCACGAGATCGCCCGTCTCGTTCAACAGCCGGTCTCGCACGTCGTTCCAGTCTTCCGGCCGGCCGCCGGGCGTGGTGTCCAGGCAGGGCACGAGATGATCCATGGTCAGGTCCGCGCAGAGTTCCACGGTATCCTTGAGCCGTTTCATGTTGGAGGCGTGCAGGCGCACGTCGGGCTCGAGGAGGCTGGTGTGCCCGGCAATGGCGGGCATCTCCACGCCGTGCGTCGCGAAGAGGCCGCGGATCCGGCGGCGTTCCTCGGCGTCGAGTGTGCCCAGTTCCGTGACATAGCCCGGGATGACGGTGATTTCGATGCCGTCGTATCCCAGGGACGACAGGTGGGGCACCGCTTCGTCCAATTCGACGGCCGGCATGCCCCAGGTGCAATAACCGAGTTTCATGAATCTCCGTCTCTGCGGCCGCAATGCCGGCCAGCCAAGCCGTGACTCAACCCCGCCTCGGGCGTCTCTACTTCAGATTCCCAGGCTTTCGTTGATTTCCTGCTGGTAGCCGTTGGTCTCGTCCGCCATGATCTCGTCCATGGTGACGGCCCTGCCCGCCTGTCCCGATTCCATGATGCCGTAGGAGACGGCGACCGAACGCATGCCCATGTAGCCGTCGACCTCGGGCTGGCGGCCTTCATCGATGGCTTCCGCGAAGTCGGCATACTCGATGGCGATGATCTTGCGGTCCGTCTCCGGGAAGGGGAAACTGTATTTCCACATACGGTCGCCGCCGAACAGCGCCGCGGTCGCCTCGTCCAGGGCGAAGTCCGGCACGAGGTCCAGGAGCGCGTCTCCCTCGATGGTCTTGCCTTCCAGGGCAATGGAGAACGGCTGGCCGGAACGGTCGCCTGGCAGTTCCATCGATCCGGATGAACCGTATATGCCCCGGTGCCAGAACCCCTTGCCGAAGGTGGCGTGCTCTTCCAGGTACTGGCAGACCGCGCCGCTCTGGAAGGTCAGCGTAGCATAGGCCGCGTCTTCGGCGGTCACCTCGAATTCCGCGGGCATCTCCGCCTGCCAGTGCTCGTAGACTCCGGCCGGCGAGTTGCGGGAAGCCGTCGCGGGATCTTTGCCCGCCATGTCGTTGTAGCGAATCTTCTCATGGAGCCGCGTCTGGGCGTAGATGTCCGACACCGGACCCATGAAGTACTCTAAAATGTCCGCGAAGTGAACGCCCACGTCTAGCAGCAGTCCGCTGACGTTCTTCAGGTGCCGCCACACGGTGATCAGCATCTTGTTGCTGCCGCCGGCGGTGTTGTGGACCATGTAGCGGGGCGTTCCGATCACGCCGGCATCCAGCAGGGCCTTAGCGAGCCGGTTTACCGGATCCCGGCGGTAGTTCTCGGCGACCGACAGGATGCGCCCGGCCCCGTCCGTGGCTTCGCGCATGAGGCGGCAGGCGCGGACCGTGAGGCCCATGGGCTTCTCCGTCATCACGTCCCAACCCCTGGACGCCGCGTCGGCACACACAGTGTGATGGAAACGCGGATCGGTGCAGATGTCGACGGCCTGCAGGTCACCGGCGTCCACTTCGTCCAGACTCGCGACCACCGCTGGACGGATGCCGAAATGGTCTTCGACGTGACCGGCCAGGGATTCGGCGTTCTCCGTCTTCGGGTCGCAGGCGACCACGGGCTCGAACCGGCAGAGGCCCGTACGGTGCAATTCGGCCAGGCCGTAGAGGTGCCGGTGCCCCATGCCGCCGCAGCCCACCAGTCCCAGTCTGATCTTTGACATGTCTGCTCCAATTTGTCTTGTTGTCAGTTTGAATGAATAAAACGCCGTAATGCGTACCTAAGCGGGTCAATCGGAACGACTTTTGAAACGACTTATAATATCGTTCGGAACGCGCGCTGTCAAGGCTCCGGAACGCGCGCTGTCAAGGCTCCGGATCGCGCGCTGTCAAGGCTTCGAATCGTGCGATGTCAAGGCTTCTGAAATGGTGAGATTCCGTCTGACCGGCGTGCTCACGCTTGTTTTTCGAGGTCGAAATCGTTATATTGAACCATCATCCGAAACCCGGCGCCATCAACGAGCATTCAGGAGTATTCCCGACGTTGGCGACGCGTTTCGGCGACCGGGCCGTGCAGGAAGCCGCCGACCTTGAATAAAAAGGATAAGGAAACCATGCTGAGACTGATCATTGCCGTGGCCGCAACGGCGGCGCTCACCGCCCTCACGTGGCACAAGCGCAGGCTGATCCGGGCGATGGCGGAGGAACTGCTCGAGAGGGGTATCGAACTGACCGTCAACAACCGGTTCTGGCCCTCGAAGTCCGAGGAGGATCTGGACGTGCCGATCGTCTACGTCACCGATGGGGGCTCGAAGTATCACCGGTCCGACTGCCGTTTCCTGAACGGCAATGCCAGGGCCATAGCCGTCGACAAGGCGGAGGAAGAATACGCCCCCTGCGGTACCTGCTGGCCCGCAGCATAAATCCCGCGCGCCCCACCGACCCGGGCTTATACAGTGCAATCCGCCGGTTTCACTCCAGCGCCTGCACCAGGTCGCCGATCAGGTCCTCGGCCGCTTCCAATCCGGGAGACAACCGGAGCAGGTTGGGCGCCGTTACCGAACCGGGCCCCTCGATGGACTGCCGGTGCTCGATCAGGCTTTCCACCCCACCCAGGCTCGTGGCGTTCCGAATCAGCTTGACCTTGCCTGCGACCCGCAGCGCGTCCTCCCGCGTGCCCCTGACCCGCAGGGACAGCATGCCGCCGTACCCATCCATCTGCCGCGTCGCGACGGCGTGACCCGGGTGATCGGGCAGGCCGGGATAATCGACGCCCTCGATCCCCGGATGACCGGTCATCGCCGCGGCAATGGCCTCCGCGTTGGCCACGTGGCGCGCCATGCGGCAGCCCAGTGACCGCAATCCCCGCAGGACCAGCCAGGCGTTGAAGGGCGAGAGCACGCCGCCGGTGATCGTGCGCACGCGCCGCGCGCGTTCGACCCGGTCTCCGCCTTCACGGAACACGAGCGCGCCGCCCTGCACGTCGCTGTGGCCGCCCAGGTACTTGGTCATGGAATGCATGACGATGTCGGCGCCGTGTTGCAGGGGCCGCTGCATCACCGGCGTGGCGAAGGTGTTGTCCACGGCCAGCAAGGCGCCCGCGGCGTGGGCGATGCCGGCCACCGCACCGATGTCGATGATGTCCATGGCAGGATTCGACGGGGTCTCCGCCCAGAGCAGCGCCGTATGGGGCCGCAACGCGCGCCCGACCGCGTCCAGGTCGGTCATGTCCACGTCGCTCACCTCGATGTTCCAGTTCGGCAGGAGTTCCTTGCCGACCGCGCGGGTGACGCTGTACACGTCCCGGTGCATCAGCACGTGGGCGCCCGGTTCGAGCGTCTGTCCGCAGCCGGTAACCGCCGCCATGCCCGACGCGTAGACGAGGGACTCCGCACCGTCCTCGATGGCTGACAGGGCTTCTTCCAGCCGGTCCTGGGTCGGGTTGCCCATCCGGATGTAGACGTGGTCGTGCGTCGCCTCGCCCTCCGGCGTGTGCTCGAAGGTGGTCGAGAGGTGCATGGAAGGCGCGATGGCCCCCGACCCGGGTTCCAATCCTCCCCCCGCGTGGACCAGCAGCGTGTCCGGTTTCATAGTCTGCTCCCGTTCGGTAACAACTGGTAACCGGTCTGGCACGCTGTCCGCGGCCACCGGATCTTTACTAACCGCCGCAGCACGCTGTCGCGTCGGACGAACGCGCCGTTTCGGCAGTGTCGCCGGACTTAAGTTCCGCGCAGCAGTCTTCATCATCCCGCCCGCCGGGTTCATCCAGGTCCCGGTTCAGCACGTAGATCTCCCATTCGCGGCCGTCCGGGTCCTCCACCCAGAACTTGTCCTGGTTGGCGAAACAGCAGTCACAGTCCATCTCTTCCCGGGTTTCCAGTCCGGATATCCTGATCCGCAGCAGGTGCCGCAGGACCGATTCGTGGTCCTGGACCTCGATGCCGAAATGGTTCGCCCCGTCCCCCTTCGCCTTCCCATCCGCGTACAGGGCCAGGTTCAGAGGGGCGATGGATGGCAGGAACTTGACGTAACCGGGATGGGTCTTCACGGGATCTTCGCCGAAGAACTTCTTGTAGAATTCGACACTCCGGTCCAGGTCGCGTACGGGAAAGGACAGGTGGATCTTGGGATAGTCTGACATGGATTTCCTCCGGTATCGACAGGTGATACGGTTAACAGCAGGCGGTAAGCAGGCGCACCAGGTCGCTTACTCGTTCGGGCCGCACGCGGTAGTAGATATACCGTTCTTCGCGCCGGGACGCCAGCAGATCGGCGCGGCGCAGGACGTCCAGGTGGTGGGACAGGGTCGCCCAGGGTACGCCGAGCGCCTCCTGCAGGTTCCCGACGGTATCGCCCTCTACGCCCCGGCGGACAAGGTGGTAGAAGATCGCCAGCCGTGTCCGGTGGCTCAGAGCCTTGAACGCTTCGGCGTGTTTCTGTTCGGCCTCGAGAGAGGAAGGAGCGAATCCCGCGTTGATCATTTCCATATTTCTAAAAATATTGTAATGACGTCCGCGCGTCAATTCTTTTTTTATGCCGCCGTCGACGCCCGGTGGACGGGCGGGACATCCGGTCCCGACGCCTTCTTTGTACCTTGACAGCCCGGTGGCACGGGTGCATTTTTTGAAATGGTATTCCTCTTACGGTTTCCCTGTACAGCAGTGCCAGATCAAGGAAAGGCTGTAGCATGAAACTCACCCTCAGCCACGTCTTCGATGCGCCCGGTCCCCATCCCAACGGGCTGCAGGCCACGACCGAAGGCCTCTGGATTCTGGACCAGGGCGACAACCGGATCAGCCTCCACGATTACCGGGACGGGGCGACGCGCAGGATCTTCGACAGTGATTCCGACCGGGGCAGCGGGATCACCCACAGCGGCGTCCACCTCTGGGTGTCGTCCACCTACAGTTGCGAGACCCTGAAGATCGATTCCGGCTCCGGCCGGACGCTGGAACGCTACCCCACGCCGGGCGCAAAGAAAACCGGTGCCCACGGCCTGGAGTGGCGGGACAGTGAACTATGGATGTCGTCTCCCCCGGACGCCACCATCTACCGCATGGACCCCGATGAATGGACCGTGCTGCAGTCCTTCCCCGCGCCGGGCGACCGGCCCCACGGCATCGCGTGGGATAACGGCAGGCTCTGGTGCGTGGAGACCAACCAACGTGCCCTGTTCCTGTACGACCCCGATACGGGCGAGCAGCTGGATCGGCTGGACGTGGAGGGACCGGAACCGCACGGGTTCACGCTCTGGCAGAATGAGGTCTGGATCGTGGACGCCACGACGGGCGGCGTGTTTCGCGGCACGCGTTCCTAAAGACACGGCACGACCTGAAACAACAGGAATCTTTCGACAGGAACCGATCATGGACAAGGCACGCATAGGATTCATCGGCACCGGGTGGTGGGCGACGGCCAATCACCTGCCGGTGCTCAGGAAACGGGCAGACGAGGCCGGGGACGTGGAACTGTCGGCCGTCTGCCGGCTCGGGCAGGACGAACTGCGGCAGGTGCAGGAGGCTTTCGACGTGCCCTACGGGACGGAAGACTACCGCCGGATGCTGGACGAGGTCGCGCTCGACGGCGTGGTGGTGTCCAGTCCCCATACGCTGCATTTCGAGCACGCGGCCGCGGCGCTGGAGCGCGGGTTGCACGTCATGGTCGAAAAGCCCATGTGCACGAAGAGCGCCGACGCCAGGGAACTGGTCCGGCTGGCGAACGAGAAGGGGCTTCACCTGCTCGTTCCCTACGGGTGGCACCACAAGCCGTACATCCAGGAGGCCAAGTGGCAGCTCGACGCCGGGGTGGTCGGGACCATCGAGTCCGTCCTCTGCCATATGGCCTCGCCCATCCGGGGCCTGCTCCAGGGGCTGGACTTCGACCACGAGGCCAACGGCGGGGGCCTCTTCGCGCCCGATCCGGCCACCTGGGCCGATCCCGTGGTGGCCGACGGCGGCTACGGGCACGCGCAGATGTCCCACAGCCTGGGCCTCATGTCCTGGCTCACGGGCCTGATGCCCCGCGAAGTCTTCGCCATGATGACCGAGGCGGAATCCAGGGTGGAGATGTACGACGCCGTGACGGTCCGCTTCGAGGACGGCGTGATCGGTGCGCTGTCCGGGTCGGGAGACATCCCGGAGGGGCAGATGTTCCAGCTCGACATCCGGATCTTCGGCTCGGAGGGCATGCTGCTGCTCGACGTCGAACGCGCCCGTCTCGCGATCCACCGGCACGACGGGCGGGACCAGGTCCACGACGTGGCCCCGGACGCGGGCGCCTACAGCTGCGAGGGACCACCGGAGAATTTCGCCGACCTGGTGCTCGGTCGGGACGTGGAAAACTATACGCCCGGTGACGCGGCCATGCGTTCGGTCATGATCCTGGACGCCGCCTACCGGTCGTCGAAATCCGGCGTCCTGGAACGGGTATGACGCCGCGAGCGACCCGTGATCGGGGCGTCCTCGAGCGCGTGTAACACCGCACCGGCCCGTGCGCGACGCGTCCTCGAGCGCGTGTAACACCGCACACTTGTTCTTCGTCAATCTATCTTTGTTTCCTCTTTTGGGATGAGCCATGGCTCAATCGGACCTTCCTAGGGTATCCTTCGAGAAGTTCACCCTGCCGAACGGGTTGCAGGTCATCCTGCACGTGGACCGCAAGTTGCCCGTGGTGCACGTCAACCACTGGTTCCACGTGGGCTCCAAGGTGGAACGGCCCGGCCGGACCGGGTTCGCCCACCTTTTCGAGCACCTGATGTTCGAGGGGTCGAAGCACGCGCCGGAAGGGTATTTCAAGTACATCGAACAGGCGGGCGGCAACCTGCGGGAAGGCGGCGTCAACGGCACCACGAGCAACGACCGCACCAACTACTTCGCCACCGTGCCCTCGGGCAACCTCGAATACGTGCTCTGGCTGGAGTCGGACCGCGTCGCCACGCTGGCGGACGCGCTCACTCCGGAGAACTTCGAGAACCAGCGCGAGGTCGTCCGCAACGAACGCCGGCAGACCACGGAGAACCAGCCCTACGGCCGCTGGTACGAACTGGTCAACGAGCACCTCTACCCCGCCGGCCACCCCTATTCCTGGCCCGTCATCGGCCGGCACGAGGACCTGGAAGCGGCCGGGGTCGACGAGGTGGCCGAGTTCTTCCGGACCTACTACACGCCGAACAACCTGTCGCTGGTCATCGCCGGCGATTTCGACGAAGACGTTGCCCGGGACCGCGTAGCCCACTACTACGGCGCGCTTGAAACGGGCCCGCTCCTCGAGCGGCAGCGCCGCTGGGTGCCTGCCCTGGCCGAGGGGAAGATCGTGGAGGTCACCGACCGCGTGCCCCAGGCCCGGGTCCACATGATCTGGCCGGCGCCCCAGCGTTTCGAAGTCGAGGAGACGGCGCTCGACGCGGCCGCGGCCGTGCTGGGCGACGGCCTGTCCTCCCGTCTCGAGAAGCTGCTGGTCTACGACCGGAGACTGTGCACCGAGGTCAGCGTCTTCAACTTTGCCAGGGAGATCTCCGGCCTCTTCGGCGTCATCGCGACCGTCCGGCCGGACTGCGACGTCCGGGAGGTTGAAGACCTGGTCAACGGCCAGATCGCGAGACTGGCCTCCGGCGGCCCGACCCGGGACGAGGTGGAGCGCGCCCGCACGGTGTGGGAGTACCAGTACGTCTCCAGCCTGGAGCGCATCGGCGGTTTCGGCGGCAAGGCGGACCGGTTGAACGAATCAAATACCTACAAGAACGACCCGGGGTACTTCCATGTCGAGCACGACCGGTTCCGGAGCCTGACCGGTTCGAAGATCGCCGAAGCGGTCAAACGGTGGCTGGTCTCTCGCCACGGCCTGACACTCAGGTACTTCCCCGATACGCTCCCGAAGGCGGTGGTCGGGGTGGCCGGGGCAGGCGCGGCCGCGGAGCAGGCGGAAGGCGCGGCATCCACACAGGCGGAGGGCAATGGACCTGCGCAGGCGGCCCCGGATGGCGTCCTCGACCGGTCCGTGGTCCCGGCGCTCGGGTCGGACACGCCCTTTCAGACGCCGGAGGTGCACGAGGACCGGCTGGACAACGGTCTGGAGGTGCTGGTCGTCGAGCACCACGATCTTCCGAAGGTCGCCGTTTCGCTGAACGTGAAGTCCGGCGGCGTGCACGATCCCCCCGACCGGTGCGGGATGTCCCAGCTCATGCTGCAGACCATGGACAAGGGCACGCGGGGCTACGGCGCGCTGGACCTCGACGAGGCCCTGAGCCGGCTGGGCACGGTCATCGGGAAGACCATGTATCTCGAATCGGCCCGGATCGGGATGGACGTGCTGACCGACAAGCTTTCCGCGGCCATGGCCCTCTTCGCCGACGTGGCGCGCAATCCCCTGTTCCCCGAAGAGGAGCTGGAGCGGGAACGCCACCGCCACCTGGACCACCTCAAGCAGCAGGCCTCCCATCCCCAGTCCCTCGCCCAGCGTTTGTGCCCAGGACTGGTGTTCGGCGAGGATCATCCCTATGGCCGGCCGGTGCAGGGCTACGCGTCTTCCGTCGCTGAAATGTCGCGGTACGAGATCGCCCGGGCCTTCGAGGAGAACTGGCGGCCGGACCAGTCCGCCCTGGTGTTCGTGGGCGACATTTCCCGTGACCAGGCGATGAAGCTGGCAGACCAGCGTTTCGGCTCGTGGAGCGTCGACGTCCGACCCGCGAAGGAGGTCCCGGATCCCTCCCCGGACCGGAGATCGAACCGCGTCTACCTGGTGGACCGGCCCGGCGCGCCACAGACCGTGGTCTGCCAGTTCATCGAAGCGCCGAGCCGAGATACGCCCGACTACCACGCCCTCCGGCTCGTGGACGCGATCTGGGGCGGCGGATTCCAGTCCCGCCTCAACCAGAACCTGCGGGAAGAAAAGGGCTATACCTACGGCGTATCCACATCGCTGGGCCTGCTCGGCGTCTCCGGGTACTGGAAGGTGCAGACGTCGATCCAGGCGGACAAGACCGGCGAGGTCGTGCAAGAACTGATGTCCGAAATGGCCGGACTGGGCGGTGAACGGCCGGTGGGCGAAGAGGAACTCGAGGAGGCGCGCACCGGACGGATCCGCGGTTACGCGCAGCGGTTCGAATCCCTGAGACGCATCGCGGGTAGCATCGGCGCACTGTGGAGTTCGGAGCGGCCCATGACCGACATACGTGACGCGGTGGAGAACCTGCAGTCCGTCAGCCTGGAGGAAGTGCGGTCCACCGCCCGCAAATACCTCGATGCGCGGCGCGCGGGCTACCTGCTCGTGGGCGACGGTTCCAGCATCGAGACGCAGCTGGCCGACCGTGGTCTTCCCGTTCCGGAGGCGCTGGACCCCGAGGCGCAGCCGGCCTCCCGGGCGCCTGCCTCGGCGGAAGTGCCGGAGGCTGCGGACCCGGACGCGCTGTAGCCAGGAATCGCTGGCCGGCGAGGAGAACGACGGCATGAAGGACCACCCATTCGACGAAAACATCGAGACTGCCTGGACGATTCCATCTTCCTGGTACACCGATCCGCAGTTCCTCCAGCGGGAGTACAAGGACATCTTCCGCAGGACGTGGCAGCTCGTGGGACGGGCGGACCAGGTGGCCCGCATCGGGGACTACTTCACGGTGGATGTGGCGGGTGAGCCGGTGGTCATCGCCCGGGGGGCCGACGACGTGGTCCGCGCGTTCTTCAACGTGTGCAGGCACCGGGCCGGCCCCGTGGCCCTGGAGCAGGGCAACCGGCGGACCTTCGTCTGCTACTACCACGGGTGGACCTACAACCTGGACGGCTCGCTGCGCCACGCGCCGGAGTTCGAGGAAGTACAGGCCCTGGACCGCTGCGCCATGGCGCTCCGACCGGTGCGCGTCAGCCAGTGGGGGCCCCTGCTCTTCGTCAACCTGGACCCGACCGCGCCGCCCCTGGAGGCTTTCCTGGGCGACATCGGAAAACGCGCCGCCGCCCACAACATCGGCGAGATGAAGTGGGCCAAGCGCCGCGACTACGAGATGGACTGCAACTGGAAGGTGTACGTGGACAACTACCTGGAAGGATATCACCTGCCGGTCGTGCACCCGGGATTGTATCGTGAGATCGACTACGACGCCTACCGCGTGGAGCCCTTCCGTTATTACTCCATCCAGCACGCCCCGATCTACGGCCCGGAGAAGAAGGGGTACAAGGGCCCGCGCCGCTACCTGCCGACGGAGCAGGACCAGGGCGACACGCAGTACTACTGGGTCTTCCCCACGCTCATGCTCAACATCTACCTGGGCCAGATGCAGACCAATCTGATCGTGCCCCTGGGCCACGACCGCTGCCTGACCATCTTCGAATGGTACCTGTCGCCCGACATGGAACAGGACGTGGACAACCTGGTGGACTTCGGCGACGAGATCCAGGAAGAGGACATCTTCATCTGCGAGCACGTGCAGCGCGGGCTGCAGTCCGCGTCCTACAACCAGGGCCGGTTCTCCGTCAAGCGGGAGAACGGCGTACACCACTTCCATTCGCTGATGAACGAGTACATGAACGGTGCGGAAACGGGTTGAACGTCTTTCCCCACGGCTCCCCTACCGCGCATTCCGCCTCCTGAGCCACTCCACGGTCAACAGGAACAACACCGCGAAGACGATGAGGAAGACGGCCACGGCCAGGATGGCGGGACTGATCTCCTCGCGGATGCCCGACCACATCTGGCGGGGTATGGTCCGCTGCTCGATCCCGCCCATGAAGAGCACCACGACGACCTCGTCGAAGGACGCGGCGAAGGCGAAGATCCCTCCGGAGACGACCCCCGGCGCAATGAGGGGAAGCTGGACGCGGCGGAAGACCGTCAGGGGGCCCGCGCCCATGCTCGCGGCCGCCCGCGAGAGGTTCTCGTCGTACCCGGCCAGCGTGGCGGTGACCGTGATCACGACGAAAGGCGTGCCCAGGGCGGCGTGGGCGAGGATCAGCCCGAGGTGGGTCTGTGCCAGGCCCAGGTTCGAGTAGAAGAAGAACATCCCCGCCGCCGATATGATGACGGGCGTGACCATGGGGGAAATCAGCAGCCCCGTGGCGAAGCGGCGGGCCGGCATGGCCGGGTTGGACAGGCCCAGCGCGGCGAGCGTACCGAGAACCGTGGCGAGTACAGTGGCGGAGACCCCGATGAGCAGGCTGTTCGCCAGCGCCCGCGACCATTCCTCGTCCTCCATGATCTGGCGGTACCACCGCAGGGACCAGGCGTCGGCGTCCAGGCGGAGCATGCCCTCGGTGAAGGTGAAATAGGGCTCGGCGTTGAAGCTCAGCGGCACGATCACGAGGATCGGCGCGATCAGGAAGGCGAAGACGAGCGCGCAGAATCCGAGGTAGGCCATGCGCCAGAATCCGTGGCCGGCGGTCGTCGTCGTTGTCGTCGTTGTCGTCGTTGTCGTCATCGTCGTCATCAGCCCAACCTCATCCGCTCGATGCCCACGAGCCGGTCGTAGAGCACGTAAAGCCCCGCCACGCACACCAGCAGGATGCCGCCCAGTGCCGCCGCGAGACTCCAGTTCAGCGACGACTGCATATGGAAGGCGATCATGTTGGAGATGAGCTGTCCCGTACTTCCGCCCACCAGGGCCGGCGTGATGTAGTACCCGATGGCGAGGATGAACACGAGCAGGCATCCGGCGCCCACGCCGGGCAGAGTCTGCGGCCAGTACACGCGCCAGAAGGACTGCCACGGGGTCGCGCCCAGCGATTCCGCCGCGCTCGTCTGCACCTTCGGAATTGCGCTCATGACCGAGTAGAGCGGCAGCACCATGAAGGGAAGCAGCACGTGGGTCATGGCCACGAAGGTGCCGGTCATGTTGTAGATCATGGCCAGCCGGCCGTCGTCGCCGATGACGCCCAGGTAGACGAACATGTCGTTGAGGACGCCCTGGTTCTGCAGGAGCACGATCCACGACGTCGTGCGCACGAGGAGCGAGGTCCAGAAGGGCACGAGGACCAGGATCAGAAGCAGATTGGCGCGCCTGGGCGGGGCGTGGGCGATCAACCGCGCGACGGGATAGCCGATGAGCAGGCACAGCACGGTGACCCCCAGACTCACGAGGAGGGTGCGCCAGAGCAGGAACAGGTAGATCCGGCGATCCTCGGGCTGGAAGGCGATGGATCCATCGGGATCGCGTTGCAGGTCGAGGGCGTTCAGGTAGTGGCGCGGCGTATATCGGTCGCCGGCCTCGCGAAGCGCGCGCCAGGTCCCCGTCTCTCCCCAGGCCGCGTGGATGCCGGTCATGGCCTCGGACCACGGCCCTTCATCGACGTCTCGCAGCCTCCGGGCGGTGCGCGTCAGCGCGCTGCGCAGCCCGGACTGCACACGGTTGACCCGCGTGGCCACCTGGCCGAGCGTGCGGTCCTCCCGGGCCGCGAGCAGTTCGCGGGCCAGCGCTTCGTAGACCGTCTCTTCCGGCAGGCCCCGGCCGTCCCAGGCACGCAGCCGCTCGAGGGTTTCGGGGAGGGTGTCGGCGACCACCGGATCGTAGACGCTTCGGACCAGCATGTTGGCCAGGGGCGCGAGAAAGGTCACCCCGACGAAGACCAGAAGCGGCAGCACCAGCAATGCCGCGCGCAGCCTGGGGTCGAGCCTGGGACTGGGCATGGGGCGGCCGGTCCCGGAGCCGGTCTTCGTACGGCCGGCCTGTATATCGGGGTTCTCGCTCATCGTGCCAGCCACGTGCTGAAGCGCTCGTTCATCTCCTCGCCGTTGTCGCTCCACCATTCCCAGTCGTTGTGCAGGGCGCGGCCGATGTTTTCGGGGCTGGTCGGCATGTGCGGGCTCATTTCGACGCCGGTCTCCGCATGGGTCGAAATCAGGTTCATGGCGGAGCGGCGAGAGGGACTGTAGGAGATGTAACGGCCGACGTCCGCCATGGCCCGTGCCGTATTGGCGAAGCGAACGAACGCCTTCGCCGCCTCCAGGTTACGCGTGCCTTCCACGACCACGAGGCCTCCCGTGTCCAGAAGCTGTCCGTCCCATACGATGACGAAGGGCTGATCTTCCAGGACCTGCGCGTTGAAGATCCGCCCGTTGTACGCCGTGGTCATCACCACTTCGCCGTCGGCCAGCATCTGCGGCGGCTGGGCGCCGGCTTCCCACCAGACGATCCGGTCCTTGATGGAGTCCAGTTTCCGAAAGGCCCGGCGCACACCCGCTTCCGTGTCCAGCGTGGCGTAGACCTCGTCCAGCGGGACGCCGTCGGCCATCAGGGCGAACTCGAGATTCGCCAGCGGGGAGCGTCGCATGCCCCGCCTGCCGGGAAACTGTTCCAGGTCGAAGAAATCGGCGATGGAAGAGGGCTTCGCCGTACCGATCCGCGCGTCGTTGTATACGACTACCGTCGCGTAGTACAGGTTGGTGGGACCGCATTCCGTGAGACCGTCCTCGGCGATATCGTCCGCCGCCGGGGTCCCGTCGGCTCCCGGGGCCAGTTCATCGACGTCGATGGGTACGAAGAGGCCCTCGTCGCAACCCCGGACCATGTCCGGAAGTTCCATGTCGACGACGTCCCAGTATACGTTGCCGACGTCGACCTGTGCGCGGATCTGCGCCAGGCCGCCGTTGTAGTCTTCGATCCGGACGTCGATCCCCGTTTCCCGCTCGAATCGTTCGATGTATCCCTTCTCGCAGGCGCGGGCGTACGCACCGCCCCAGCTGACCAGGGTCAGTGTCTGCTCCTGCGCGGCGGCGCGTCCGCAAGGCAGAAGAGCCAGTACGGCCACGGCCAGGCCCGGGAGCAGTGCGGCCAGGCGAGGAAGCAGTGCGGCCAGGCCCGGGAGCAGTACGGCCAGGCCCGGGAGCATGAAGCGTCGTCCCATGGCGTCTTTTCGGGTCATTCTCCTTTTCCTTCCGGTTCGGGATCGAGCACGCGGCAGTCCGTCGGCGTCCAGCCGATGAGAATCTTGTCGCCCGCGAGCAAAGCGCCGTGACCGACGGTGTTGGGTATCTTGATGATGAAATCGGATGTGCGGCACACCGTGACGCGCAGGCGCAGGTAGTCGCCCAGGAACGTGATGTCCTCGATCAGGGCCACCAGTTCGTTGGTGTAGAGCCCGGATTCCGGCGAGACGGCCACGCGCTCGGGGCGGATGGAAAGCGTTACGGTGTCGCCCACCTGGCAAGGCGCGATGCGGATCGCCTCGATGATCTCGCCGCCCACGAACACTTCGCAGATATCGCCCTCTATGCCCATCACCTTGCCGTGCAGCCGGTTGTTCTCCCCGATAAACCGGGCCACGAAGGAACGCTGCGGTTCCTCGTAGAGCGTCTCGGGATCGGCCACCTGTTCGACCCTGCCGTCACGCAGCACGGCGATGCGGTCCGACATGACCATGGCCTCCTGCTGGTCGTGGGTGACGTACACGACCGTGACGCCCAATGTCTTGTGGATGCGGCGGATCTCGTATTGCATCTCCTCACGAAGCCGGCGGTCCAGCGCGCCGAGGGGTTCGTCCATGAGGACCAGTTCCGGATCGAATACCAGGGCACGGGCGATGGCCACGCGCTGTTGCTGCCCGCCGGAAAGCTGGCCGGGACGCCGGTGCTCGAATCCTTCCAGCTGCACCAGCTGCAGGGCCCGTTCCACCCGTTCGCGGCACTGGCCGCGGTCCATGCCGCGGACCTCGAGAGGAAATGCGAGATTGGCCCCCACCGTCATGTGGGGGAAGAGGGCGTAGTTCTGGAACACCATGCCGATGCCGCGCCTGCGGGGCGGCAGGTTGTGGATGGAGCGGCCGCCCACGAGGATCTCGCCCGAGGTGGGCGTCTCGAAGCCGGCCAGCATCATGAGGCAGGTGGTCTTGCCCGAACCGGAAGGACCCAGGAGGGTGAGAAACTCTCCCTTGCGGATGTCCAGGTCGACGCCGTCTACTACCGTGGTCTTTCCGTCATAGCTTTTGCTGACTTTGCGGTATTCGACATAGGGCCGGCCTGATCCTTCCATTTAGGCACGCTCCAGGCGGGAAATGAGCCGTTCGGAAACAGGTGGAAACCTTAACCCGCGCTGCCCTGCCTGTCAAACCTTTTCCTTTCGACGGCAGGGCCGGTAGTATACCTTATGTCGGTTCAAATTGACGGCACGTCCGTTGCGGCGGAATCGCGCCACTGCGAAGCGCGGACGGGGGCACAGTCGCCGGCCCGTCATCCGGCGCGTCCGCTGCCGACCCGTAATCCTCAACCACCGGCCGCTTACCAGGAGAAAGAACGCCCGAACTCATGGAACTATACATCATCCGCCACGCGGAATCCGAAAACAATGCCCGGCCGCAGGAAGAGCGAACCGACGATCCCTCCCTGTCCGCGCTCGGATACCGGCAGGCCGAATACCTCGTTAACCGCATCCGCCACCTTCGTCCCACGCGCATTTTCGTCAGTCCGTTCCTCCGCACCCTGGAAACCATCGCCCCCTACCTCCGCGAGACGGGCCAGTCCGCGGAGGCGTGGATCGACATTCACGAACAGGGCGGCGTCCAGGCCGGCGCAGGCAACGCGGAATACGAAGGCAGGCCCGGCATGAAGCGTTCTGAAATCGAGCGTGGTTTCCCGGGCGTCCGCCTCGGCGATGAGTTCGACGAGGGAGGCTGGTGGAAGTGCCGACCCTGGGAGGACTACGATGCAGCCCAGGTCCGGGCGGAGCGGGTCGCCCGGAGGATCCACGACGAGTTCGGCCACACCGGGGAATGCGTCGTCCTGGTGTCCCACGGGGCGTTCATGCGGTTCCTCGTGGGGGTGATCCTGGCCACCCCGGGCATGGGACACGATAGGATCGACTGGTTCGCGAACACCTCCGTCACCCGGTTCATCATCACGCCCACATCCACGCACCTGGCCCTGATGAACTGTACGCGCCACCTGCCCGAGACGTGGATCACGGGGGCTGACGTCCACCCGGTCAGGACGGGCGAATTCGTCGAAGAAGCCGACGAACGGCGCCGTTGCGCCTGGACGCTCAAAGACCCGATACTGGCCGCCTACCACGACGATGAGTACGGCTTTCCCCTGTCCCGGGACGACGATTTCTTCGAGCGGCTCGTGCTGGAGATCAACCAGGCGGGGCTGAGCTGGCTGACGGTACTGAAGAAGCGCAAGGCGCTGAGGGAGGCCTTCGAGGGGTTCGACGTGGACCGCGTGGCGGCCTATGGAGAAGAGGACCGGGCGCGCCTGCTCGGGGACGCCGGCATCATCCGGAACCGGCTCAAGATCGACGCGGCCATCCACAACGCGCGGGTCATCCAGCAGATCCGGACGGAACACGGTTCCTTCGCAGCCTGGTTGAACGGCCAGTCCTGCACTTCCCTGGACGAATGGGTGGCGGTGTTCAGGAAGACCTTCCGTTTCATGGGACCCGAGATCGTCGGCGAATTCCTCATGAGCACGGGATATCTACCCATCCGTCACGACCCGGAGTGCTTTCTCGCCGCGGAAGGGCACCGGGTGGGCTAGTCAGCCTTCACCTTCTTCGTCCTTGAGCAGGTTGCGCTCCTTGAGTTCCGACTCCAGCTCGTCGAGACAGGACCGGAAGGACTTCCATGCCTCCGGGGAGATGGTGATGCCCTTCCTGCTGGGCAGGAAATCGCCGTCGTTCTCGTAATAGATCCGGATATCGGCGTATTCGTTTCCGCGGAAGGACGTGATGGTGAAGCGGAACTCTTCCTGGCTGTTCTTCTGGAAACTGGCTACGACCTGGCTGTCCTCGGCCATGTATATACCTCGCGAAGCGGTAGATGGGTGTGCTGGAACGCGATGTACACTGAATACACCGTTTACACGATGCACACCATGACAACGTGTACACGATGAATATCATGACACGATGATCAACATTGACCACCATTTGAAGGCCATGATAAGACATGTCTCCCCGCCCGTGTCAAGGAAAATTGGCCTTGTCTTTCCACCGCCCGGACCGTACAATCCAATGCACGCGCGCGGCGGCCACGAAGGACACGCGCGGCGACCACGAAGGTCACGCGACGGCACCCGACGGGCACCCGCGCGGTTCAGTTCGATCACGGTTTTTTTGTAAACAGAGGACTTACGCAGGGGGTAGTTGATGGACTGGCGGGATGTATACGCGGACCGCATGGAACTCATTGGCGATACGGCGGTCATCGAGCTGCTCAAGCTGGCGGAACGGCCGGACGTGCTTTCCTTTGCCGGCGGCCTGCCGGACGACGCCACGTTTCCCATGGAGGCGATGAAGGAAGTCGCCGTCCAGGTCTTCGAAAATCACGGCAGCATGTCGCTGCAATACAGTCCCACGGCGGGTTACACGGCCCTGAGGGAGTGGATCGCCCACCGCATGGGGCCCGTCGAAGGCGTGACCGCCACCGTGGACGACATTATCGTCACCACGGGCGGCATCGAGGCCATGGACCTCATCGCCAAGATGCTGCTCAACCCCGGCGACGTCATCGTCGTGGAAGCCCCCACCTACCTGACCGCATTCTCGGTCTTCCGGTGCTACGACGTGGATTTCGTCGCGGTGGACATCGATGACGAAGGCATGCGCGTGGACCTCCTGGAAGCGCAGTTGAGTGAGCTGGAACGGCAGGGCAAGCGAGCCAAGCTGATTTACACCATGCCGACGTTTCAGAATCCGGGCGGCGTGACCATGCCCCTGGAACGGCGGCGCAAACTGGTCGAACTCGCCGACCGGTACAACATCCCCATCCTGGAGGACCACGCCTACGCGGAACTTTACTTCGACAACGCGCCTCCGCCTTCGCTCAAGGCGCTGAATCCCGACGGCGTGCTGTTCGTCAGCACTTTCTCCAAGATCTTCGGGCCGGGCATCCGCCTCGGCTGGATCGCGGCGCCGCCTCCCGTCATCGCCCAGTTGTGCCAGGCGAAGCTGGGCAGCGACCAGTGTTCCAGCACCCTCGGACAGCGCATCGTCTACGAATACGGCCGCCAGGGCCTGATGGACTCCCAGATCGTACTGTCCAGGGCGCTCTATCAAGCCAAGCGTGACGTCACGCTGGATGCGCTGGCGGAGCACGCCCCGCCCGGCCTCACCTGGACCCGACCGGACGGCGGATTCTATGTGTGGTTGACCGCACCCGAAGGGATCGACTCCACGGCGATGCTGGCCTGGGCCGTCGAGCATGAGAAGGTGGCCTACGTGGCCGGCCCCTCGTTCTATACCGACGGCCGCGGCGCGAACCAGTTCCGCCTGTGTTACAGCTTCCTCGACCAGTCGCTCATCGGCGAAGGCATCTCCCGGGTGTGCCGCTCGGTGTCACACCATATCGAACGGCGCCATCGCGACCGCATCGGCGTGTAGGGGTGCCAACCATGTTTCGACTCACCGAAGAACACGAGAACAGGTTCAGGGAAGACGGCTACCTGATGGTGGAGGGCCTCTACGACGAGGAGGAAATGGATCTCCTCCTCAACGTGGGCCGTCACGACGGGGAGAAGACCTCGCTCGTCCGCGCCGCCGAGGATACCGAGGGCCGCGAGAGCAAGCTGTGGCTGACCTCGGACACGGATCGGGAGGACATCTACAACGCCATCTGCCGCGGCCGGCGCATGGTCGATACGCTGGAGCGGCTCATGGGCGACGAGGTCTACCTGTACCACTACAAGATGATGGTCAAGGAACCCCGCGTCGGCGGCGCGTGGGAGTGGCACCAGGACTACGGGTACTGGTACCACAACCAGGCGCTCTATCCCGACATGGCCAGTTGCTACATCGCGGTGGACCGGGCTCACAGGGGCAACGGCTGCCTCCAGGTCATCCGGGGTTCACACCGCTTGGGCCGGATCGAACACGGCCGGTACGGCACCCAGGTGGGCGCCGACCCGAAGCGGGTGGAACTCGCGCTGGAACATTTGGACCACGTGTATTGCGAAATGTCGCCCGGCACCGCGCTGTTCTTCCACGCGAACGTGTTGCACCGTTCGGACCCGAACGAGAGCGGCGACCCGAGGTGGAGCCTCATCTGCTGCTACAACACCCGGCACAATCCCTGCCAGGACCGTCCCGGACACCCGTCCTACCGGCCCCTGGGCAAGTGGGACGACAGCCGGATCAAGGAGGTGGGACGCAGGCAGTGGGCGGAGCTCGCCGCCACCGCCGAGCATGGCGCCTGATCCCTGGCCGCCGGACCCGGTCGCAATTCAATCGATTAATAGTTGCAAATTTGTGTTAAATACCCTATACATGTAGTACGTATGGCCGACGATCAAGAAGTCAGCGCAGTACGTATTTTCCTCTACATTACATAGCGTCACTTTTTTCATTCCACCACGATGGGATTTCCACGTGAAAGGAACATGATCATGAAGCGGTTTACATCATACCTGTTGGCCTGTATGGTCGGCGCGTTCGGCCTCTACGGCTGCGGCGGGGCCGAAGATGCGGCCATGGAAGAGGCGGCAACCGAAGAGATGGCCATGGACGTTGCCATGATCAACGTCGAGGTCAGCAGTATCAGCGAGGAATTCGCCAACATCAACACGAACGCCACGAGCGATCAGTTGATGGAAGCCGGATTCGCCGCGGACGGCTGGATTTCGGTGACCCATAACGAACAGACCCTCGTCATGCCCATGGTCACCGACTATGGCGACGTGGCCGAAGGCGCCTGGCTCGCCCGGTTCGACGAGGAGTCCGGCACGCTCCAGATCGCCATTAACGGCGGCAATGCCGCGACCGATATCGGCGCCGCGGTAGGCGACATGCTCCACGTTATGGCCGCCGATGCGCCGGAAATGGACGAAGGCGAAATGGGTGAAGGCGAAATGGGTGAAGGCGAGATGGGCGAAGGCGAAATGGACGAAGGTGAAGGAGGCATGGACGACGAGGGCGCGGAAGACGGCGACTCGGATGCGTCCATGGGCGGAGAGGAAGAAGCCACCACGCAGCCTGCCCAGTAAGGTCTTAAGGGCGGCGCGTGCATAGCAACATGCCTTTACGCCCCAACATTCTCTGGTACTGCACGGATCAACAGCGTTTCGACACCATCGGCGCGCTCGGCAATCCCCATGTGAGCACGCCGACGCTGGACGGGCTGGTGCGGGAAGGCGTCGCCTTCACGCACGCCTACTGCCAGAGCCCGATCTGCACGCCCAGCCGGTCGAGCTTCATGACGGGCATGTATCCCGGGCGGATCCACAACACCCGAAACGGCAACGGCGTCTTCGAGAATCCGCCTCCCCTGATCTCCAAACTGCTGGCGGACAACGGGTACGACTGCGGCCTGGTGGGCAAGTTCCATCTCCAGAGCGCGGGGAAGCGCACGGAACCCCGCATGGACGACGGCTACCGGTACTGGCGCTTCAGCCACGCGCCGCGGGACGACTGGCCGGAAGGGCATGACTACGGCGACTGGGTGCGCGAGCGCGGCGGCGATCTCGACGCCCTGCGGGCGAGCGAGGACCGGGTCCCGCCCGAGCTCCACCAGACGACCTGGGTCACCGAGTGCGCCCTGGAGTTCTTAAGCGAGCGCCGCGCGCCCGACGAGCCCTGGATGCTGACGCTCAACCCCTACGCTCCCCACC
>VXTP01000040.1 GCA_009837395.1 Gemmatimonadota bacterium | reverse complement strand
CGCTCCCACCCTACGGAAAGCCATTGGGTGATCCGGCTGCAATCCTCCATGATCCGGCCGATCGCGTCCGCAACGGTGTCGGACGCGATCACCAGCGTCGACCGGGACTGGTTGATCTGGTCCTTCAGCACCTGTGACGTGGACGCGTCCTCGCCCAGTACGGCCACCGCGCCCGTACGCATGCAGCCGAGGACGGACTCCCACCAGGCCGTGCATGGCGGCAGCAGGATGAACACCCGGTGTCCCGGACGCACGCCGTGTTGGTGTAGCACGTTGGCGACCTTCTCGGAGCGTATCTTCATGTCCAGGAAGGTCACGTCCGTCGTAACGCCGCCTGCGTATTGCCATCGGAGGGCGACCCGGCCCGGCTCCCGCGCATGCCGGTCCACGACGTCCACGGCGAAATTGGAAACGGATGCGGTCATGATATGCGGTTTCCGTGTATGCCCCGCCGGGCGGTCAGTCCATCAACAGGCCGCCGTTGACGTCCAGGATCTCGCCGGTAATGTGCCGCGACCGGTCCGATGCCAGGAACAGCGCCGCCTCGGCCACGTCCCGCGGTTCCCCCTTGCTGCCGCCCAGGGGGATCGCGTCGACGAACGCAGGATCGTGATGGGCGGTCAGGGCGGTGTCTATGATCCCGGGTGCGATGGCGTTGACCCGAACCCCGTGCGGCGCCAGTTCGCGGGCCAGCGACTTGGTCAGGCATTCGATTCCGGCCTTGGAGACCGAATAGGGTGCGCCGGACACCACGCCGCCGGTCTTCCCCGCGACCGAGGCCAGGTTGATCACCGCGCCGGACTGCTGGGCGATCATGGTGGGCAGCAGGGCCTTTGACAGCAGGAACGGTCCCTTGAGGTTGACCGCCATCACCCGGTCCCACTCTTCCTCCGTGCACGCTTCCACCGATCTGAACAGCGCCAGTCCCGCGTTGTTCACGAGAATGTCCACGCGGCCGAACTCTTCGACGACCCCGTCGACCAGGGCGCTGATCTCGGCTCCGACCGAGATGTCGGCCCGGACGGCCCGCGCGTCATGGCCATCCCGGTTCAGCTGTCGGGCGGTCTCCTCGGCGGCGGATTCGTTGATGTCCACGACCACGACGGCGGCGCCTTCTTCGGCGAAGATACCGCATATCGCCCGGCCGATGCCCTGCCCGCCACCGGTTACGATGGCCGTACGGTCCTTCAGGATCATGCGAGCACCCTTTCCTCGAACAGCGTGGTGAATGCCTGGACGTCCACCGCGGTGCAGACCCTCGCGTTCGGTTCGCCCCACCGGTCGGAACGAAGGTCGGACACGGTCATGCCCGTGGTGAGATCGCCGGCGGTCTCCACGTCCACCCTGGCCGGCACGGTCGTGACGAGGTCCTCCCGGGCGGCGACGGCCACGGCGAGGGGATCGTGGAGAAAACAGCCGTTGACGCCCCTGTTCTGCCGGTGAAAGGCCACGTAACGGGCCGTGCAGTCGCGAACGAAGACCGCCCTGGCGCCCGCTTCAGCGGCGAAATGATCGATCGTTCCCGCATCCAGGAACGCCTGCCGGGTCACGTCCAGGGGAACGAAGACCAGGGGGATCCCGGAATCGCAGACGATTTGCGCGGCATGGGGATCAGCGTGGATGTTGAATTCCGCCACCGGAGAAACGTTTCCGCCCGTCTCGAAGGCGCCGCCCATGATGATGATCTCCCGGAGCCCGCGCATGCGGTCCGGATCCTTCATGACGGCCCGTGCGACGTTGGTGAGCGGCCCCACGGCGACCAGGACAAGCTCACCCGGGTACCGGCCGGCGAGGTCCGGGATCAGATCGGCGGCGTGTACGGTACTCGGCCGCTGGACGGGATCCGGGTATGTGCGGCGCCCGTCCGCGTCCACCTGGCTTGTCACGCCGCCCAGTCCATCGTCGCCGTGGATTTCCCCGGCGTAGGCCAGTTCGCGGACCAGCGGCCGGTCCTCGCCCGGGGCCACGACCGGTGTTACACGGGCATCGAGTACGCTCAGCGTGAGGTGAATGTTCCGTATACAGTTTTCGAGGGGTGTATTTCCACAGACCCCCGTGATGGCCTCGACGCGAATCTCCGGCGACCGCATGGCCAGCAGGATGGCCAGGGCGTCGTCGACCCCCGTATCGGTGTCCAGGATTACGCGTACGGGCATTCGGGCTCCGTCGGGCGTGGATTCAGGGCCGTCGCGGGCCCTTCCGGCCGGCAATCGGTCGGCTACCAGGCGGCTATGGGTCGGCCGGTTCGCGCAGAATGGGGTAGTGCTCCGCGCCTTCGAGTACATCGTCCATCAGCGCCCACGCGACCAGGCCGTCGTCGGACCGGGGTTCCAGCAGGTAATATACCAGCCTGCCCAGCTTCTGATCCACCGGTACGACCAGCGTGCCGGGTTCCAGCGTGTGGACCACGGGTTCGTAGACGCCCGACAGCGTCCGTTCGTGCCTGCCCTGGAAGGGCCGCTCCGCGGCCTGCGACGCGTCTATCCTGAACCGCTCCAGCGCCAGTTCGCGCGGACTGGAGAGTGCCTCGAACCAGATGCCGTGGGCACCGAGCCGTTCGATCACGGTGGACAAGGAGGGAGGTACAAAATACGTCCGGGGCGCGCGCTCCGTCTCCGTCGCGGAGAATGTCCCGTATTCGTACATCGAAGTCGGCCTGAGGACTTCCTTCCGGAGATACATGACTTCACCGGTGTAGGGGTTGCGCGTCTTGTCGACTTCACCCAGCAGGATTTCCACCGGTTCACCGGACCGTGCAAACTCGGAACGGACGGCCAGGTCCCGGCCCACGACCGATTCCAGGTCCACGGTCTCCAGGATCGCGCGGATCGAAGACGCGTTCCGGTGGGCGAAGTGGACGTTCTCCTTCACGAAGGCCAGGGTGGCCATGATGCGGTCTTCGAAGGACGCGTAGGCATAGGCTTCGCTCAGTATGGCGATACGGTTCCGGAGTCCCACGTAGTTGTTGTTGAACCGGGGCCGGTGATCGAAGGTGTACCATCCCGGTTCACGGGACGACCCGGCCCGGGGCACGTTGCCGTAGTAGTAGAACTCCCACCCGTAGTTCTCCCGGACGGTGGTTCGCACTTCGGGCAGCCACCGTTCCCGCAACAGATCGACAATCCGGCCGTCGGTATTGGGGTTGAGCGGCGGCGAGTAAGTAAGGTGGTAGCCGTGGACGGTACCGTTCGTGGTGTGGAGATCGATCAGCACGTGGGGATCGTATTCGTTCATGAGCCAGACCAGGGACCGCGCCTCGGGGGAGTCCAGCTTCATGTGATCGCGGTTGAGGTCGAAACCCTGGGCGTTCGGCCGCTGCCCCATGCCCCCAACGGGTCCATGCTGGCGTGGACGGTTGTACAGGCTGATCCGCTCGTTGCCGTCGGCGTTGTAGATCGGCGCCATCATCAGCACCAGGGAATCGGCCCAGTCCGCATACGCTCCGGAGGCCAGCTCACGGATCAGAATGAGCAGGGCTTCCTTGCCGCACACCTCTCCGGCGTGGATGTTTGCCTGGACGAAGACCCTCGTTTTTCCGGTCCGGGCGATTTCCGCGGCGGATGCGTCCCAGACGTCGCCGAAGACGAGCAAGGGCAGGGTCCGGCCTTCCGTCGTATAGCCGAATTCGGTCAGGTGGAGCCGGTCGGACGCGAGCACGGCGGCCCGGAGATAGGACATGACCTCCGCGTACCGGGTCGTCTCGTCGAAATCGGAGTACTCGGCGCGGGTCTGGAGCTCGGATACGTCATATTCCTGGGCGACGGCGGGGTAAGCGGCCGCCATGACCAGGACGAGGGTGGCGAAGATTCGGTACATCGGGTCCCTGCGTTGCTCGGTCAATGCTCCTGGAAGAACTCGATCACCTCGCCGCACGGGCCCTTGAAGAAAGCGACGGTCACTTCCAGTCCTCCCAGATTGACCTCTTTCGGTTCGATCGTCACCTCGTATCCATGGGACCGGACGTGTTCGATCGCGGTCCGCGCATCCGTCGTGGCCAGCGCGATATGGGTGACCGGGTCATTGGGCGAGGGGCCGCCCGGCAAAGGGGTATCGTTGGTGGGCTGGAACAGTTCGATGTGACTGCCGTCCCCGGCGTCGAGGAGCATGATCCTCCGTTCGGCGGGGCCGAATTCCGCTACCGGCTGCATGCCCAGGACCTCCTGGTACAGCCGCAGCGATGCATTCCAGTCCCGCGTCTGAACGGCCACGTGATGGGTGCCGCAACCGGGAACCAACGAGTTTTTGCTGCCTACCGGCATATGTGTAGTCTCCAGGTTTTCAATGTACGTAATTTTCAACGTGCGTGGTTCAGCCTACCGCGTCTGACTAGGCCTACCGCGTCCGACTAGTCTGACCGGATGATTTGAGCGCCCGTGCGCTGACCCCCAGCACGCCCAGGAATCCCTCGGAATCCTTGTGGTCGAAGTCACCCACGCCTTCCATGGATGCCGTCGTCTCGGAATAAAGCGAGTTGGGGACGTCCTCTGCCGACACGAAGGACACGCCGCCCTTGTACAGATCGACCTGGATGGTCCCTGTCGCGAGCCGGTTGAACACGTCGACGGATGCCCGCAGCGCCTGGGTAGCGGGATCGTACCAGTAGCCCTGGTAGATCTGCTCCGCGATCACTACCGAGGCCTGATCGAAGGAACGCCGGGCGCGACGGTCGAGAATGAGTTGCAGCAGGAACTCGTAGCATTGACCGAGGAGCGTCATGGCCGGTGACTCGTAGACGCCCCGGCTCTTGATGCCCACGAATCGGTTTTCCACCGTGTGGATCCCGATCCCGATGCCGTTTCTGCCGCCGATCCGGTTGGCCGTCTCGATGGCCGTCAGCGGCGTCACCGGGTCTCCGTTTATCCGGACAGGTATGCCTTGTTCGAAGCGGACGACGAACCGTTCGGGCGCATCGGGCGCTTCCCGGGGATGGACGCCCATGCCGGGCGTGATGAAACCGGCCGGAGTTTCGAGCGACTCGAGGCGGCCAGCCTCGTGGGTCAGCCCGAGGATGTTCGCATCCGTGGAATAAGGTTTCTCGTGGGAAGCCTGTATCGGCAACTCGCGGTCTCCACAGAAGTCGATCATTTCTTTTCGTCCGGGAAAATCGTCCAGGAAAGCCTGGTCTCTCCAGGGGGCATAGACCTCTACCGAAGGGTCGATCATGTTGGCTACGAGCTGGAACCTGACCTGGTCGTTCCCGCGGCCGGTCGCGCCGTGGGAGAGGATATCGATGCCGCGCTTCTTGAGCTCGGGCAGCAGGGTCCGCACCGTAATGTGGCGGGCTATGCCGGTCGTGTTCCAGTAATTCCCCTCGTAGGCGGCCTGGCACTGGATGACCTCGATGCCGGCCTGCGCCAGTTCATCCTTCGCGTCCACGATTACGGCGTCCTTCGCGCCGCACCGCATCATGCGTTCGGCGACATAGTCGATGCGTTCTTCATCGGGCTGGCCCAGGTCGGCGGTTACGCAGACCACGTCCACATCGTGATCCGCCAGCCACCGGGTGACGGTACAACTGTCCAGGCCGCCCGATACCGCGGCGCCGACGGTCCTGCCCTTCAGCCCATTCAGGTCCATGAAGTCGAAACTCCTCGAAACAACCGGTTGACACGGAATAAGACGGAATTAGATCGAAATCTGGAAGAAATGCATACGCAGGCCAAAAGTCAAGGCACTAATGGGGGGAAGAGACCTTCATCCCGCGCTTCAGTGTCCAGCCGGAACCCCTACAATTCATTTGCCTTTCCCCGGTAGCGTATCTATCTTCGTAAGCGGGTTGAAACGGCGATGTACCGGAGTCGAAGATGCTGTCGCCAGGCACGGATTTCC
>VXTP01000025.1 GCA_009837395.1 Gemmatimonadota bacterium | reverse complement strand
CCCCCCCCCCCCGCCCCGCGCGGCGGGGGCGGGGCGCGGGGGGGGGGGGGGCGGGGGGGCGGGGGGGGGGGCCCCCCGCCCCCGCCCCCCGCCCCCCCCCCCCCCCCCCCCCCCCCCCCCCCCCCCGCCCGCCCCAGGGAGGAGTGAAGGAGGAACGACTCCTCCGCTTGAAACCGGCTGGAAGGATTCGACATGGTCCTTGCAGGGAGGGGTGGGCGGCCATTTTCGCGTACAATGGTCACACGCCCTGAACCGGCGGTCCGCGAGTCATTGCGTATGCCGGAAAACCCATATGAACCCCATAGGCGCCCTGTCGAGCACAACGGCGGCTGCGGCAAGGTGAGGGGATCCTGCCGGATTCGCGCGGCCGGGCCGCGAATTGCGTTTCCCGTCACCGCAGGTTGCCCCGAATCCCTGCAACGGACACGAAGCCATGCGCTGCAGGGTTTCCGTTGAACGCCTGCTTTGGACCTCGGCATCGATTCTGGTCGCGTTCCTTGTCGTGCCGGCGGCGACCGGCGAATTCCTCTCCCGTGCCGGCGAAGGCATCGAGCTGTCGCTCGAGGAGGCGTTGGAACTCGGTCTCGAACGCAACCGGGACCTGGCAGGCAGACGACTCGACCGGGAAGCCCGGAAGCTCTCCACCGGGGTGGCGGGGGACCGGTTCCGTCCCGTGTACTCCCTGGATTCCTCGGTGGAGGCCAATGGGGAAACGGGCTTTGCCGACGCGGGGGTCCGGGTGAGCCTGGGGGTGCCCACCGGCGGCCGGCTCGATCTTCGCTGGAACCGGAACGTATCGGGCGACCCGGGAAGGTCCTCCCCGGCGACCCTCGGCTTTTCCCAGCCGTTGCTGAAGGGGGCGGGCACCGCCGTGGGGACCGCTTCGCTGCGAAAGGCCCGGATCGAGGAAAGGATCGGCCTGCTGGAATACCGCCAGGCCGCCGCGGACCTGGTTTCCTCGATCGTCGTTTCCTGGCGCGGGCTGATCCAGGCGCACAGTCAGGTCGAGATCAGCGAGGCGTCGTTGCGGCGCGCCCGGGACCAGCTGGAGGTCACGCGCGCGCTGATCCGCGCGGGACGGGTGGCGCAGCGGGAAATCACCCGGTCCGAGGCAAGCATCGCCAATCGGGAGCTGGCGCTCCTGCGGGCGCGCAACGGGCTGGAATCGGCGAATCTGGCGTTGATGAACCTGCTGGACCTGGAGGACACGGCCCGGATTCGGCCACGGAACGGCCTTGGCGGGGAACCGGTTCCCACGCCCGCCGGAGCGGCGGTCGGTCTGGAGGACCGGATCGGCGCCGCGCTCCGGCACCGCACCGAAATCCGGATCGCGGCGATGGCGGTCGAGATCGCGGGGATCGATCTCGAGGTTGCCGAGAACAACCGGCTGCCGGACCTGTCTTTCGCGGTACGGCTCTCCAGGGACGAGGGCACCGGCCGGTCCGAAAGGGCCGCGCGGCTGGACATGACCATCCCGCTGAACGACCGTTCTCCTGAACTGCAGCTGCTGCAGGCACGCAACGGCCTGGACAATGCGCGCCGGGACCTGGAGGAACTGCGGGAGTCGATCCGCCTGTCCGTGCGCCAGGCGGTGAATGACGTGGAGGTGGGCCTGCGGCTCATCGACCTGGCCCGGAAGGCGCGGGCGCTTGCGGCCGAGAATCTCGCGATCGAGCAGATCAAGTTCGGCCAGGGCCTGTCTTCCACGTTCGAGGTCGCCGCGTCCGAAGACGGGCTGGTCGCCGCGCAGAACGATGAACTGGACGCGACCATAGGCTGGCTCAACGCCCTGACCCGGCTGGACGGCGTGACGGGCCTGATCCTGGAGTCCCGGGGGATCGCCCTGGAGGCGGTTGGCGAGTGAACGAGCCCGATTCCGCGGTCTACCGGGAGATTCTCGAGAATCTCCTCGACGGCGTGCTGGTGGTGGGATTCGACGGCACGGTCCGGACCCTGAACGACGCGGCGTGCCGGATACTGGGACTGCGGCGGGACGGCACGGTCGGCCGGACGTTCGGGGAGATCTTCGTCGAAACGGAGGGGTTCGACGAATTCACCCAGATCGTCCTGGACGCGGCCTTGAGCCGCAGTTCGATGGAGCGGCACGTGACGGATGTCCGCATCGACGGCAGGACGCGCTCGCTGGCGGTTTCGATATCCTACCTGGATGCGGCGCGCGGGGGCGACCGGGCCGGCGTCATCGCGGTCATCACCGACATGACCGAGATCCGGGAATTCCGGGAGAACGAACTGCGCCTGGCGAAGGAGATAGAGGCCCAGCACGGGAAGCTCCGGAAGGCCTACGGCGAAATCGAGAGCCGCAATGCCATGCTGTCGCAGATGCTGAAGAAGATCCAGGTGGCAAGGGGCATGGCGACATTCCTCGTCATCGGCCTGTTCATGGTGGTGGGAATCCGCTATCTGCAGCCTCTCGGCGACTTCGGTCTCGGACCGGTCCATTCGCTGATCGATTCGGTTGCCTCGGCCGGCGGCCCGGACATCGCGGCCGGCGGGCCGGCGCCACTGCCGACCCTCGTCGTGGAGCCGCGCCGGTTCAGCTCGACCATTTCGTTGCGGGGCAACCTGGCGCCGGGGAAAATCGTCGAGGTGGTCAGCCCGATCGAGAGCCATGTCGTCGCGGTCCATGCGCGGATCGGCGACCCGGTGGAAAAGGGCGACAGGCTGGTCGGCCTGGACACCGGAAAGATCGTCGCCGAACACCGCCAGGCGCAGGTCGACCATATCCGGAAACTGGATGCCCTCGCGGATCTCGAGGAATGGGAGAGCGGCACCGAATACGCCGGCGCCGAACGGAGATTCAGGCGGGCGAGGATTTCGCTCGGCAATGCCAGGACCCTTCTCGAGAGAACCGCCCTGCTGCTGGAGCAGGGCATCATTCCCGCATCCGAGCATGAACAGGCGAGTCAGAACCACGAAAGCCGGCTGCTGGACTACGATGCCGCCGTTCAGGAACTGGAAGCGACCCGGGCCAAGGGCGGAGAGGACGCGAAGCGGATCGCCGCCCTGGAAGTGGAGAACGCAAGGGCCCGGCTGGCGGAGCTCGGGGAGAAGCTGGCCCACGATGTCGTCCACGCCCCGATCTCCGGCATCGTCCAGGCCCCGGCTGCAGGCGACGGCAAGCCCCTTGCCCCGGGCCGCTCGCTTGCGCAGGGCGAACTGCTGCTGACCATCGCGAACTTCGAGCGCGTCTCCGTCGCCACCCAGGTGGACGAGATCGACGTGGGCAACATCCGGCCCGGCCAGCCGGCCCGGGTCACCGGCCCGGGGTTTCCGGGAATGAGACTGGACGGAGCGGTCAGTCACGTCGCCTCCCGCGCCCGGCGCCCGGCGCGGCAGGGCGGGGCTCCCCGGTTCGGGATTTCGATTGCGCTGGACCGGCTGGAGGAAACCGGCCGCAGGCTCCTGCGGGTCGGCATGTCGGCCCATGTGACGATCGTCACGTACGACAACCCGGAAGCCCTGCTCGTCCCCATAGAGGCCGTAAGGCGGCACGACGGGAAGTACTGGCTGAATGTGGTCGACAGGCGTACCGGAGAGATCGAGGCGCGCAGCGTCGAACTCGGCGTCACATCCCTGGACTCGGTCGAAGTGGTCGAGGGAATCGAGGCCGGCGACGAGGTCGTCGCGGTGGCGACGTGATCCTCGCGGGCCGGTCCATGCCGGGGTGGGGATATCGCCAGTGCCGGCCCGGGAATCCCTTTCCGGGCCCGGCGCGCCCGGCAATGCCCGGATGCTGCACCTGACCGGCATCCGCAAATCCTACCGGATCGGCCCGGTGGAGACAGAGGTGCTGCGGGGCGTCGATTTCCAGGCCGGAGCCGGGGACTTCGTGTCCATCATGGGACCCTCGGGCAGCGGCAAGACCACGCTGATGAACATCATCGGCCTGCTCGACCGCCCGACGTCGGGGACATACTTCCTGAACGGCCAGGACGTCTCCCGGATGCGGGACGACCGGCTGTCGCATATGCGGAACCGGCACATCGGCTTCGTGTTCCAGTCCTTCCAGCT
The DNA here is from genome assembly GCA_009837395.1 of Gemmatimonadota bacterium. GTDB lineage: Bacteria > JAAXHH01 > JAAXHH01 > JAAXHH01 > JAAXHH01 > JAAXHH01. The sequence continues at coordinate 1,960 of VXTP01000025.1, read as the reverse complement.
GCTCCCGCAGTTGACCGCACTGGAAAACATATGCCTCCCCCTCGTCTACCGGGGCGCGAGGCGGCCGGAAATGAAGCGCCGGGCGCAGGCCATCCTGGAACGGGTCGGGATGAACCACCGCGCGGGCCACCGGCCGGACCAGCTGTCCGGGGGCCAGAAACAGCGAATCGCCATCGCCCGGGCACTGGCCGGAGATCCGGCCGTGCTGCTTGCCGACGAACCGACCGGCGCCCTGGACACCGACACGGCGGCGGACATCATGGAACTGCTCGTCGAGACCAACCGCTCGCATGGCGTCACGATCCTGATCATCACCCACGATCCTGCCGTGGCCCGCGGTTGCATCCGCCAGGTGCGCATCCGGGACGGACGGATATCCGAGTCCCATTCGCGGAACCCGCCTTGCGGTGCCGTCGAAGGCGAAGGTCCCGTCGTGGAAACCGGCGCTCAGGCCCGGGCGGCCGTCCAGGGCGCCGGCGGCCCGAATCGCGGAAAATGGCCAGAATAGCCTCCATCGTCCGGGCCAATGCCCGGGAAGCCGTGGAGAGCCTCCGCAAGGCCAGATTGCGCACCCTGCTGGGCCTGGTCGGGGTCATGATCGGAATCTCCTCGGTCATCGCGATGATCTCCCTGGGCGAGATTGCGAAGGCGCAGGCCCGGAAAGAGTTCGAGGCGCTGGGCACGGACATCATGGTCCTGCGCAAATCCCACGACCAGGGCTCCCCGGGTCATCCCGCGGGCGTTCTGGAATGGAGCCACGTCGAGCGCCTGTCGGCGGAAGTCGATTCAATCCGCCTGGCCGCCCCGAGAATCCTCGGCCATGGCAGCTTCCGATATCAGGGAAGGAAGGTCGGGAATGAAAGCATCCAGGGCGTGACCGAGACGTTCGCGCGCATCAACCAGCTGTCCGCGGCATCCGGCCGCTTCATTTCCGACCTGGACGTCGGCCGGTTCTTCTGCGTGGTCGGCTCCGGCATCGCCGCGAGGATGCGGGAAGCCGGCGCCGGAACGGCCGTCGGGGAACTGCTCGAAGTCAACGAGCACGTGTTCACCGTCGTCGGCGTGCTGGATTTCCATCAGGAAAGCTACGCCTTGCCTTTTCAGCTCATGGCCAACGAGTCGGTATTCGTTCCCATGTCCACGGCCGAACGGGTCCTCGCGTCCCCGGAAATCGATGTCGTCGTCACAAGGTTCGATACGGATGCCGGACACGACGCCGCAACCGATGAGGTCCAGGCGTACCTTCACGGGAAAGACCCGGGCCTTGACGTCGATGCGGTCAGCGCAAGGCAGCTGATCGCCCAAATGGAATCCCAGATGCGGATATTCACGTTGCTGCTCGCGGCAGTCGGCAGCATCTCGCTCGTGGTCGGGGGGATCGGCATCATGAACATCATGCTGGTCTCGGTGGTGGAAAGGCGCCGCGAGATCGGGCTCCGGCGCGCGATCGGCGCCCGGCGCCGGGACATCCAGGGCCAGTTCCTCGTCGAGTCGGCGATCCTGACGACGGCCGGAGGCCTGCTCGGCGTCCTGCTCGGCCTCCTCGCCACCTATGCCATCTGCCGGTTCATCGGCTGGGAATTCTCCATTTCCATGTTCTCCGTCATGAGCGGCATCGCCACCGCGACTTTCATGGGACTGCTGTTCGGGTTCCAGCCCGCGCGCCAGGCAGCGAAACTGAATCCGATCGAAGCGCTTGCAGGGGATTGAGACCGATGGCGCGGAGCCATGGCGATACGCTCACGGACGGCATCGCCGAAGTCCCGGAGTACCTCAGTCAGGCAGGCCGGCGCCGAACGGGCCGGAAGCGCCCCAATACGGGGGCCGAATAAATGGGAATGGAAACAAATGGAAAGTGCTGCAACAGCCGATCGCCCTGTCGGGCCACTCCATGATCGCCTGATTCAGCCACCTGAAGGAATCTTCAGGGTCTGCCGCACCGGTCTCCAATCCTTTCAAC
>VXTP01000016.1:132630-194473 GCA_009837395.1 Gemmatimonadota bacterium | reverse complement strand
TCATACCGAGAGATCCAAAGCATGAAATGGGACTATTACCGCCCTCACATAGACCGGAGAGTACCCGGCAACAAAGTAGACCTGACTCCCCTGTGTAACGAACCGGAAGTCCGCAGGAACCTGATTCTCGATCTCGCTCGACCGTTCCGCAACGTCGACCTGGACAAGGTAGCGAGTCCGGAATCGCTGGGATTCATCCTGGGCAGCGCGGTAGCCCAGCGGCTGAACCGGGGCTTCATTCCTTTCCGAAAAGGAGGGGAACTTCCCGTCCATCGTCAGCACAGGTCGAGGATCTCATTCATAGACTACACGAATAGAAAGAAGACCCTGGAGGTGAATAGAGACCTGATTAGACCCAGCGAACGCATCCTGATCGTGGATGACGTGATTGACACCGGCGCCCAGGTCAAGGCCATGATCAAGCTGATCGAACGTCTAATGGGTGATGTAGTGGGTGTTTCGGTGCTGGTTGCGGACCGAAGCCGAAAGACGGAACATCTGATTAGAACACACAACGTGTACGCCATACATATGCCCATTGTTCGTTGAAACCTGTAACGGGTTGGATGAATACAAACTACATTAACCCACGAATACAGACTTCCTGGAGTTACCGTTAATGACCGCCGAAACCGACAATCAGCACGTTCACATCGGCGCCTATGCGTTGTGCCGCGATCCTTCGAACCGGCTGCTCCTGGTTCGCGCGACCGCCGGCCTCGAGGACGGCGGCCTGTGGACGATGCCCGGCGGCGGAATCGAATGGGGCGAGCACCCGGATGCCGCGTTGTGCCGTGAGCTGGAGGAGGAGACGGGACTCGTAGACATCAAGGCATACCACGTGGCCTCCGTGTATTCGCATGCTTACGAAGGTCGGACGGACTGGCAGGGCGATCCGGTACATCACATCGGGATCGTCTACGAGGTTGAGCTTGCGACGTTCGACTTGAGACCCGAAAGGGAAGGATCGACCGATCACTGTGAGTGGCTGACCGAAAGCCGGGTACGGGAGTTGCCACTTGGACCGTTAGCCGAGTTCGCCGTCAAGCTGGCATGGCCAACAAAATAGCGATGGGTTATCTTAGATAGCGGGTTACTTTGATGATTGAATTGCGTGGTGAGAAAGCGGTGTTGCGGACCATGGAACGGGCGCATTGCCGTATCCTGTGGGAAAACTACGAACCCGTGGAACCGATCCCGACCGAACCGGTCAGGCCGGGTCTTTCGGTCGAAGGTTCGGAGAAGTGGTTCGAGGATATCCAGGAAAAACAGGAAAAGAGTCAGATCTACCTGGGCATCTTCGATGATGAAGGAGACATCGTTGGCGACATACAACTGTCCGGTATCGACTGGAGGAATCGCACGGCGAGCCTCGGTGCCGGCATTGCACTTGAAAGAGACCGGGGCAAGGGGTACTGCACAGATGCTGCGCTGGCTATGCTACGGTACGGGTTCGATCACCTGGACCTGCACAGGGTTTCGGCTGCGACCATGGAGAACAATGCCGGCGCCATCAGGGTACTGGAAAAGCTCGGATTTAGCGAGGAAGGACGCGAACGCGAGGCCGTATACTGGTCGAATCAACGCTGGGACAGGATTGCGTTCGGCATTTTGAAACCGGAATTCGAGGCCATTCAATCATGAAACCCGCTCCCATTAAAGAAACCATCTCTTTCGAGGACTTCGAGAAACTCGACATTCGCGCCGGTACGATCACCGCGGTCGAAGAGGTGGCCAATTCAAACAAGCTCATGAAGCTGATTGTCGACTTTGGAGACCACACCCGGTCGATCCTTGCAGGAATCAAGCAGGAACGGTCGGACCCGAAGGAAATCGAAGGTAAGCAAGCCCTCTTCGTGGTAAACTTGGCCGAGAGAAAAATGGCCGGTGAAGTCTCCCAGGGCATGCTCTTCGATATTGGATACGCGGATGGGCTTACGCCTTGTCTGTTGGTACCCGAACTACCTGTACCGGACGGCGCAAGGGCGGGTTAACCGAACAAAGTATGAATGGAGACAGCATGGCGTCCGAAACAATAACCGACCGCGTTGAGCGCGAGCACGCGCGCTACGGGGCCGCCACCCAGCAGGATTCAGGCGGACCGCTGCCGCAACCCTTTCCCCGGGAGATCGGTCCACGCGCCATGGAGTACCTGGCCGAGGTCGTCGATTCCGGGCTGACCTGCGACATGGTGGGCCGGTTCGAGCGCGCCTTCGCCGAGGCCAGCGGAGTCGCCCACTGCATCGCCACGCCGGGATGCACGCCGGCCCTGGCCGTGCTGGCGGCGGCTTTCGACTTCGAGCCGGGCGACGAAATCATCGTGAGTTCGGTCAGCGATTTCGGCACCGTGCAGGGGGTGATCAGCGCCGGGTATATCCCCGTATTCGCGGACACCGCACCCGGTACGATCAACGTGAGCGCCGAGACCATCGAGGCGTGCGTAACCAATCGAACGCGGGCGATCCTCGTCGTGCACCTCAGCGGCCTTATCTGCGATATGGACGCCATCAACAAGGTCGCCACGCGCCACGGACTGTTGGTCTACGAGGACGCCTGCCAGGCGGTCTTCGGCCGCTACAAGGGCCGCTTTGCCGGCACCCTGGCGACGGCCGGTGGCTTTTCATTCGATGCGGAGAAAACCATGGGTTCGGACGTGGGCGGCTGCATCCTTACCGACGACGATGCACTGGCCGAACGGGCGCGGTTTATCGGCCAGAGCCGCGCCGGGAAAATGGTCGAGCACTTCGGCCGTGTACACACGGTGAATGGATTCGCCCATCGCATGACCCAGTCCACCGCGGCCATCAGCCTTGCCCAGCTCGAGATCATCCGGCCGCAGGTGGAGCAACGCGATCGCATGATCCGCCTGCTGAGTGCGCTCCTCGACGAGATTCCGGGCATCACGGCACTGCCGATCCCACAGGAGACCGAAGTGTACTCCTGCTGGATGGCGGGATTCACTATCGATCCGGAACAGTTCCGATGCGATGTGGAAGAATTCGGCGACCAGGTGGCGGCCGGGGGCATCCCCGGGGCGAGCCCGATGCGCTACTACCTGCTGCCGGTGACCCTACCCTTCCTGAACGAGGCGGCAAAGCACCGGCGTTTCCCCTATTCGCAGCCGCCGGCATCCCGCACATACCGCTATGACGCGGAAAACTGTCCGAACGCCCACGGAATATTGGAGTGCTTCATCCGCTGGAGTTCGTTCTGCGACAAGTACGATCCCCACCACTGCGAGCAGGCGGCCGCGATCGTGCGCCGCGTCGCGGAGGAGAACCGGCGATGAGCGAAAACGACGGAGATCACTCGGTGGAGAAAACGCTCCAACTCGCCGCCCGCTACTACCGTTCCGTGCCGACGGACCGCGCGGGATACGAGGAAGTCACCCTTTCACTGCCCCTGGAAAAAACCGCCCTGGTCGGCATCCACTGCTGGAACATCGGCTGTCCGGATGGTCCGGCTACGGACGCCAATTACTGCGTCGGCATGGGCTGGCCGCAGGCGACAGCGGAGGCCGCCCGCATCATGGCCGAAGTCATCCGCCCGGCCATGGACCTGGCGCGCTCGGTCGGGATGGCGGTCTGCCACGTCGAGACGGACTGGATGGACCGAAAATACCCACACATCGAATCACGACGGTCGGACGCGGAGGCCTCCGTTCACCCGGTCAGGCAGGAGCTGTTCGAACGGGCCCATGGTGCCGACTACATGGCGCGCTCGCCGCTGGTGGAGATGCAGCGCGCCGAAATCGTTTCTCCGGTTGGCGACGAGCCCCTCGTCTTCTACTCCGACACGTTGGACGACTACCTGCGCGAACGCGGCATCGAGACGCTCATCTACATGGGGTTCGCGGCCGACATGTGCCTGCTCGGTGCCGAGGGAGCCGCCCGGCCCATGCTGGCGCGCGGCTATCGTTGCGTGGTGATGCGGGACGGAACCGTCGGCGTCGAGTCGCCGGACACGTTCCCGCAACGGCTGGCGACCAACTATGGGCTCCACATCTTCGAGTGGACCCTCGGCCACGGCTGCACTTTCGCTCAGTTCAAGCAGGCTATAGAGCAAATTCAGGACGATCGGTCCAACTGATGTGAGACACGCGCCATGAGCCTGGACATCTGTCCGTGGAAGTACGGCAAGCGTTGGGTTTACTCGATCACCTATGACGAGGCTCTCGCCGACCTGCATCGCTTCGCCGTTCCCATGCACGAAGAGTACAAGATCCCCGGCCACGTAGAAGTCGTCGTCGGCCAGTTGGGCGAGATCCGGAACATCGGAAGCTCCAGTTTCAACGGCTACCGCCACATGAACGGGGCCGAACTGCGCGACCTGCTCGCCCGTGGCTGGGGCGTGGGCAATCATTCGTGGAGCCATGAGATCATTACGCCTGAGACGGTGGACCGGGAGATCGGCAAAGCCAAACAGGTACTTGAGGAAGCCCTCAGCGAGTCGATCATTCTGTACTGTTCGCCCGGCGACAACACCAACATGGCCGACCACGTCCTCGAAGCCTGCCGCCGCTACGGCTACCTGGGCGCCATGAGCCTGACAGACGCGCTCAATCTACCGGGGGACGAGTTGTTCTGGATCAATCGAACCGCGCTGCACGACCACTACTACCCGCCCTTTTACAGCGCCTACGATCCATTCCGGAACATCCGCCAGGCCCAGGAAACTCAGGGATGGCTCATCGACTACTGTCACTGTCCGCTGGAGACAGCCGTCCATCCCAACAAGGACTGCTCCGAAGCCCAGCTCAGGCAACGCCTTGAAACGGTCCTGTCCGAGGGAGGCGACGCGGTCTGGTGCGCGGTGCCCGAAGAAGCGCTCAGTTATCACCTGATGCGTCGCTTCGCCCGGATTGAGACGGTGGGTGATGGCGAAGTGGGTGGTGATCCTCAGGGCGGCTTAAAAAGAGAAGATCCGGAGGTAGCACAGTGTTTCCGTATCGATCTTTCCGGATTGCCCGAAGAGGTACCTTACCGAAGCCTTACGCTGGAGGCCGGCGTACCCGCTGCCTGGTGCCGTGATCCCCGCGTCGTGGTCGACGGGATGGATCTGTTGCCGGAAGTGGTCCGGCCCGGAGTCTTGCATTTCACGACGCAGGTGCGAGACGGTTCCATCGTGAAGACACGGGTTGAGCCTCCTACTGGATAGGCGGCCCGATTCCCGGTTTGAAGTTCCCAAATGACACGTCCCACTGTTATCTCGGTCAATGTGGAGGATTGAAGGGATGAAACTACGACGTCTCGGCGTAATAGCGCCAGTATTGTTCGTCATGTTATGGATCATCAGCGTCAGCCTCGGTCATACCCAGTCCGAAGAAAGACAGATTTCTCAGACCCTGGAAACATCCAGCAATGGAGAGGCCAGCGAGATGAGTTACCTCCTGTATTTGCCACCGACTTACCAAACGAACGAAGAGGAATGGCCGCTGCTCCTCTTCCTGCATGGAGCGGGCGAGCGCGGGGACGACCTCGAACTGGTGAAGGTCCACGGTCCGCCGAAGATGATCGCGGAAGGAGAGGACTTCCCCTTCGTGGTCATATCACCCCAATGTCCAGAAGGTGTGTGGTGGTCGATTGAAACGCTACATGCGCTGATCAATGAAGTCGTCGAGACCCATCGCATCGATACGACCCGGATCTACGTGACCGGTCTCAGCATGGGCGGGTACGGGTCGTGGGGTCTGGCCTACACCTATCCGGACCTGTTCGCCGCAGCCGTTCCCATCTGTGGGGGCGGGGAACCTGATAAAGCACCGCTGATGAAAGAGATTCCGACCTGGGTATTTCACGGCGCGAAAGACGAGGCCGTACCGCTTGAGCGATCGCAGGAGATGGTCGATGCGCTCGAGGAAGCCGGAGGCAATGTCCGGTTTACCGTGTACCCGGAAGCAGGACACGTCGGGGCATGGGAAAACGCGTACGGCGATCCCGAACTGTGGGATTGGTTGGCAAGGCAGCAACGGGACGATTGAAGCCAGTCGGTGCTGGCGATCAACACTCATACACTCAGCACAAACGCAAAATTGCACCACGCCCCCGTGAAACCTCAAACGAATACGCCCGGTCGCCTGCACTCAAGCTGAACCGGTCTTCCTCCCGGGAAATTCGAGCCTTCGACGAACTGCCGCAGAATGCCAGGACCAGGATGTCGTCGTCCGTACCCGCCACCAGCCGTGTTGAGGCTACGGTAGCATCCGGAAGGAAGCTGACGAGACTGCCTGCGGCGAGCCCGGAAGGCGCGTAGGGCACCTCCTCCTTCCTTAGTCGAAGGTCCCTGCCAGCGACCGAAATCACATCCACCACATGCGATCCCGCACCCAGACGGGCACGGTCTCCGTCCAGACTGGTACCGTCTCCCTCCAGGCCACGCAGATCCACCGGATTCAGCTTGTAGGACAGCTCACCGCCACCGGTCTCGGGTCCCAGGCCTTCGGCCGGATCCACGGTGAGCCGGCGGCGGCCTGGACAGTGTAGGTCAATCCGGGCGAGATCGCAGTCCATGGAGACGCCGGGCGTCTGTACCGAGCCGCCAAAGGCCAGGGCCGTATTGGGCCTGACGTAAAACGTGCGCGGTTCCTCCCGCGAAGCGAGTCCCTGCGTGTCCCGTCCCATCTCGCCGAAGACCGCCGGGTCGTCCAGTCGTTTAGACTTGCCATCGAGGGACATCTCCATCCATGGCCTGGCACCGCGGCGGTTGAAGCCATCCCAGGCAATATGCGCGTCGTGCCACGCTCCTGCTACTACCGTACCCGGCGCGTGCACGGAGACCAGGTTGCTGTTCTGGCTTTGCACGCTGAAACACAACCGGCCGTCCGCGTCGACGAAGAGGGCAAAAGTGTTGACCCCAGTGCCAAAATGCCCCCCGACACCGTTCCCGGCGTTGAACAACACGCGAGGGCCGCTCGCGTTTATTGGACCGTCCGTGTTTCCGGGCCCTCCCGCGTTTCCGCTGCCAGCCGCGTCCCCGCTGCCAGTCGCGTGACCCCGTCCCCGTATCCGGAAGCGAAGACGCATGCGTCCACCATTGGCGCGGAACCAGGGCACTGCGTCATATTGCAGGGCATCGCCACCCCGCAACCGGACATGCGGAACGCCCGCTCTAACAACCCTCACGCCGCGCCGGCGACGCCTCAGCGCCACGAGCAGGACCGGATCATCTCCGCGGGATATCCAGTATTCGTGCTCGGTCCGCCGGGAGAAGACGCTCAGCCGCTGCCAGTCCTTCGTGCGCTTCAGGCCACCCAATTTGGCGACCGTCTCGTTCTGCCCGCCCACGCAGGGCAGGCTGCCGCATCTCGTCGGCTGGGCCTCGAAGGCACTGATGGTCTTCAGCAGGGGACTGCCCGCCCACTGTACGTGCAGGTCCATGAAGCAGGCAGCCAGGCCGCCGTCGTATCCGCTGACGCAGAGGATGGCCGCGTCGGGTCCGTGGCCGCTGCGCATCACGGCGAACCGGCCCGTGTACATATCGAAACGACCCGCCAGCGAAGTCACGCGCCGCGCCCTGGTCGGCCGAAACGCGGGATCATAGTAGCAGTAGGCGTACGGCCCGTAGGAAATCATGCATTCAGCGGTCGAACCCCTGACACCCATACCGAAACGAAACAGTCGCCCCAGGCGGGGGTCGGAAAGGGCCACGTCTCGCAGCCCCCAGTCACCAGCCTCCTGGGCCAGCCTCAGGAGCACCGGCGAATTGACGTTGAGCTGGCCGCCGAGCACGATGTTGGCATTAGCGGGATAGTAGAGCTGATCGGGAATCTCGCGAGGCGCGGTCCAATGAGCGCGGAACCAGTTCAGCGGCAGACGCAGCCTGTCGGGGACATCGGCCAACAGGTCGATACCGGTCACATTGCGCAGCGCATCGGCGAAATGCAGCATCCAGAGGTTCTCAAAACCCCAGAAGGAGGGCCCGTCGACGGGCTCGCCGCCACGACCGCAGCCGTTGGGCAGGATGCCGCTACGAAATCGATCGATAACCCCTTGCAGCCAAACTTCCGCCCGAGGGTGTTCACCCAACAGGTGCACCGCGGCCACCCCGAAGTGCCCATAGTCGACGACGGTGTGGTGCCCGCCCGCCGTATAGTGACGACGTTCGTCCACGTACGGCCACCATCGTTCCATCAGCCCCGCAAGGCAATCGCGGACCTGACGCTTCTCGGCGTCAGGCAATACCTCGTCCATCAGGTCGAGGGTAAACGCGAAAGCGTGCATGTAGCGGTTGGCCGTGTAGAAGTGCTCCTCCACGTGGTCGCCGTGGTCCCATCCAGCGGCTGCCCGCAGCCATGCGCGGGCCCGTCCAAGCCAGCGCGGGTCGCTCGTGATACGCCAGGCGAAGGCGTAGTTCTCGATCAGCGCCGTGGCCTGCATGGCGGTGTAGAAAGTCAGGTAGAGCTGGTGGTTGGGGTGCGGGCTGTGGGCTCGTCGGGGGACCCGTCGCCACGGCCGCTGGTCCGCATACAACGCGCAGTCGTCAAGCAGGTTGGACTGGATTCGCCGCCGGACCGGATCGGCCGGCGCCTCGAAACGGAAATCGGGATCGTCGACCGGCCTGAACAACCGGGGTCTTACGCGGCGGATTACGGGGATCGACGTCCGTTGCGATGCGTCGGCCGTATGTTTGGGGGCGTGGGCGGGCATCGCTAGTTTCCGGGATTCCTGATATTAGACACCTGTCGGCTCATGACCGGATAGCGGTCAGCTATTCAGATGTAAGTTACATGGTTTCAAATTCGACAATAAGGTATATCTTGTTTAGTACAGACATTTCGATTCAGTAGTCAAAGACCAGGTCGCAAGTTGTCGAACATCCCGAGAAAACCCATTCACACCATAGGGGACGCGGAACAGGTCGATCGCGCCCTGTCCGACAAGATCGACTGGGAATCCTTCTACGCCATTGGTAAGCGGAATCCACCGTTTGTTACCGATAAACCGGATGAGAGTCTGGTCCGGTATATCGAACAAGGCCATCTCAAACCTGGCCGTGCCATCGATCTGGGTTGTGGGATAGGCCGCAACGCTGTATACCTCGCGAAAATCGGGTACAGGGTCGACGCCATCGACATCTCGAGTACTGCGATAGGGAAAGCACGTTTACTTGCAAGGCGGTCCGCAGTAGACGTCGACTTCAATGTCGGTTCGATATTCGACCTGGCCTTGTCAGTAAACCACTACGACCTGGCCTACGATGCGGGCCTTCTTCATCACCTGCAGCCTCATCAACGGCCATACTATCTCGAAAAGGTACATGCAATACTCAAGCCATCCGGGATGTTCGGGATGACCTGCTTCGACACATCAGGCGGTGTTCCCAGGGAGGATTGGGAGATCTACCAGGAGGGCAGGATGCCACCGGGTATCGGGTACACCGAAGATCGACTGCGAGATGTCCTGCAATACCACTTCGAGATCATCGAGTTTCGACCCATGAGGGCACAATCAGAGGATAGCTTCCTCTTGGGTATCAACGGCCTGTGGGCAGTACTAATGAAGCCATTGCATTAATGACAGGTTGCAAAGGTAAAATCTGATATGGTCGACAGGTTCAAACTGATCACCGACGTTCATGTTTTCCTCAAAAACGACAAAGACAAAATCTTAATGCTTAGAAGGGAAAATACCGGATACGAAGACGGAAACTACAGCGTGATCGCAGGACATCTCGACGGCCACGAAGAAGTGATAGAGGCTGCAATCCGGGAGGCTAAGGAGGAAGCCGGTATCGAGATTCGGTTTATAGATATCAAGGTAGTAGGGATAATGCACAGGAAGGAAAACGACAAAGAATTTCCTTTTTTCTTTCTGCTACAAGATGGTTTGGAGAAATCGTCAACATGGAGCCGGAAAGATGTGATGACTTCTCATGGTTTCCAATATGTGATTTGCCTGTCAACACAATCCCCTATGTACGTAGAGCGATCGAACAGTGGGGAAATGGGTTGTTTTTTGACAGCTACGGTTGGCGATAGAACGTCAACTGTGCTGTTTGCCTCTTTGCCCGACAAAGCAAACTTTAGAAAAGAAGCTCAGATCGGTTGAGATTCCCATGCTCCAAAACTACCTCACCATCGCCATACGCAACCTTCTCAGGTATCCCGCCTACACGCTCATCAACATCGTGGGGCTCGCGATCGGGCTGGCGGCCTGCATGCTGATCCTGCTCTACGTCTGGGACGAGTTGAGCTATGATCGATATCATCCCCATGCCGACCGGGTATACCGGATCGTCGATGACATAGAAAGCGCCGGTCAGACCGTCCGGACGGCGGGATCGCCCTCGGGATGGGGGCCCGCCCTGAAGCGTGATTTCCCCGAAATCGAACGCTTCGCCCGGGTAAGGGGAACCACATCGGCCTGGTTTATCATGCATGTGGAAAAGCGATTCTACGAGACAAACGTCATCTGGGCCGATGCGGCCCTGCTTGACATGTTCTCCATTCCCTTCGTCACCGGGGATCCCCGGACCGCGTTGACCGAACCGTATTCGATCGTGATCTCGGAGGAAATGGCCTTCAAGTACTTCGGCGACGATGATCCCATGGGGAAAGTCCTCAGGGGGGATAACCTGTGGGACTTCACGGTGACGGGGGTCATGCGGAACATCCCCGCCAATTCGCACATGCGCCCGGACATGATCATATCCCTCCTGACACGAGATGCCCTGTATCCGAACAGCCTCGATGAATGGGAGATGCACGAGAATCAATATACCTACATCAGGCTGTATGAAAACGCCTCTCCGGATGACCTGGAAGCGCAACTGCCCGCCTTTTTGGAACGGCACAAATCAGGCAGGTTCAGCGAATCGACCAAGGTATTGAGACCTTCGTTGCAGCCCCTGCTGGACATTCACCTGCATTCACACCGGGACAGCGAACTCGAGACCAACGGTGATTTCCGCTACGTGGTGCTCTTCCTGATTATCGCACTGCTGATACCGCTCATCGCGTGCATCAACTTCGTGAACCTGGCCACGGCGCGGTCGGCCATGCGCGCCAGGGAAGTGGGCGTGCGCAAGGTGATGGGGGCCAACCGGTTCCAGTTGCTTGGGCAGTTCCTGGGAGAAGCCGTCGTTATGGCGGGTCCCGCCATGATCGTCGCGATCGCGCTTGCGCACTTCGCCCTGCCCGGCGTGAATGCGCTGGCCGGAAAGCAACTGGACTTCGCGCTGTCGAACGGATGGGTGCTGGGGGTGCTAGTGGCTGGAACCCTGGTGATCGCAGTAGCGGCCGGCAGTTATCCCGCGTTCTACCTCTCGGGCTTCCTGCCCACCGAAGTTTTGAAAAGAAGTCTGAAGTCGGGAACGCATGGGATGGGACTTCGGCAGGTCCTGGTCGTGATCCAGTTTGTCATGTCCATCTTTCTGCTTGTCAGCACGGCCATCGTCTACGACCAACTCGCGTACATACAGGATATGAGACTCGGTTTCACCAAAGAACACGTAATGGTCGTTAAGATCACTGGTCGTGAGCAACGGGAAAGCGCTCCGGTACTGAAACAGCGCCTGGCGCAGTTGCCCGGCGTAGTCGGAATGGCGACGACCGATGGGGTCCCGGGCGTGAAGGCGCCACGGATTATGGCCGTCCGTTCCGATGAGATGAAACCCGAGGACAACCTGATCGTGTCCTTGCTCACGTCGGACGACCGGTTCCTGGACGTCATGGAAATCGACCTGGTGGCGGGCCGGAACTTTCCGGCCGAATGGAGCAGGGAATCGACCATGGTACTCCTGCTGAACGAGACCGCGGTACAGAAACTGGGCTGGGAAGCGCCGCCCGACGCGATCGGCATGCCGGTTGAATGGATCGAATACGGTGGATTGCGGGGACGCGTTGTGGGGGTCGTGGAGGACTTCCACCTCCAGTCGATTCGCGAGGAAATCGAGCCGATCGTTTTCAACCACAATCCCCTCTACTTCACCGATGTGCTTATCCGGATCCGGTCGGAGGACGTGACAGACACCATCTCCCGGATCCAGGAGGTGTGGCAGGAGGTCGATCCCCTATATCCCCTGGCATTCACGTTCCTCGACGACGAATTCGACAGCCTCTACCGCGCCGAACGCCAACTGGGTACGGTCTTCGCGGTCTTCGCCTTTCTCGCGATCTTCGTCGCGTGCCTGGGTCTGCTCGGGCTGGCTTCCTTCTCGATCCAGCAGAGAACCCGTGAGATCGGGATCCGAAAGGTGCTCGGAGCCGCCGTTTCAGACATCGTGCTGCTGCTCTCCAGGGACTTCATGAAGTATGTCCTGCTGGCCAACGTCATTGCCTGGCCGCTGGCGTATGTCGTCATGTCCCGATGGCTGCAGAACTACGCCTATTCGGCGGGAATCAGCTTTGCGTGGTTCATCGCGGGAGGCGTCGTGGCACTCGTCATCGCCTGGTTGACGATCGGGGCGCATGCGCTGGCTGCGGCGGGCAGGAACCCGGTCAACGCGCTGAAGCAGAACTGATGAGATTGATTTGGAAGGAAATCCGGATTCCCACGGAGTTGCGATACCATGGATGACCTATCCGACATACGCGCATTCTACAACGAAGGCTGGGAAAGGGAGGCCGGCCGATTGGAACATCGGCAGCTCGAGGCCGACGTTACGTGGCGCTATCTGGACCGGTATTTGCCCGACCAGGGCGGAATCCTCGATGTGGGTTTCGGCACCGGTGCGTACACTTTTCCACTGGCTCGGCGCGGATTCCAGATCACCGCCGTGGATCTTTCCGATGAATTCACCACTCGATGCCAAGCCAGGGCGGATGAACTCGGCCTTTCTGACCGGATCGAATTCATGACGGGGGACGCCCGCACGCTGGAGCAAGTCCCCCGCGGAACTTTCGAGGCAGTCCTCCTACTGGGTCCTATGTACCATCTGGTGATGGAAGAGGACAGAACGGCAGCGCTGCGTTCGGCGTATGATTGTCTGAAACCGGGTGGAGTCGTCCTGTCCGCCTGGCTTTCCAGGTTCGGCAATTTCGGCAACCTGATCAAGAAGAACCCTTCGTGGATCGAGAACCGCGACGAGGTACGCTGGTTGATCGAAAAAGGCCGCCGGTCGGATGATGCGCCCAGGGGCGGCTTCAGGGGACACTTTCCCGTCTGGAGGAGATCGCTCCGATACACGAGAAGGTAGGCTTCCATACGTTGCAGATTGCCGGGGTCGAGCCGGCCATTTCCGCGGACGACGAAAGCTACAACAGGCTTGAGGGTGATGTACGGGAGCGCTGGCTGGATCTCCTGTTCGAAATCAGTTCGGAGCCCAGTATCGTGGCGGCATCAAGGCACATCCTCTATGTGGGCCGGAGGAATTCGACATGAAATCGGCAACCACACGACCGAGGTAGATGAGCGTACTTAAGGAGGTCCAACATGTCGCAACAAGACGAATTCGGCCTTTCGGCCATCGGCCAGGTTTCCGTCAGGGTGAAGGATCTCGACAGGGCCGTTTCCTTCTATCGCGATCAGTTGGGCATTCGGTTCCTGTTCCAGGTGCCGAACATGGCGTTCTTCGACTGCGCGGGCGTACGGCTCATGTTGAATATCCCCGAGGAGGGGTTTGAAGATATTCACACTTCCATTCTGTATTACAAAGTCGACGATATACAGGACGCCTACCGGATTATGAAGGACCGGGACGTACAGTTTGTTGGACGGCCGCACAAGATCGCCGATCTTGAGGATCACGAACTATGGATGGCGTTCTTCCGGGACAGCGAGATGAATCTCCTGGCGCTCATGGCCGAGATTCCCCACCAGGTATAGCTTCAGGAATAGACCCGCTCCAGGTTACGTTCCGAGTGATGTAGGGACTGATACAGATCCCACAGTTCCTCCTCGATGGCCTCCCTGATTTCGTCCGTCACTTTATCTCGCTTCGCTGCGCTGTCCGGCACAAACGGCACGGATTCCCCGTCGCGCTTCGAGTAGAATCCGAACGGCTCGAACATTTTATTATAATCTTCCATGGTCACCTTGAGTCCGAAGAAGCGCAGGATCCTCGGGAGGTTTTCGGGCTTCAACTGCGTATAGTCCACGAACAGGCAATGATCGCAGGTGTTTTCAATGGCGATCCGGAGCGTGGACGATTCAACCCGTACGCTGAATGCCAGATCGCTCATCCGTTCGATCGCTTCTATCGGAAGGCCGGCATCAAAGGCGCCTTCGGGAGTGTTCTTGTTGCGGATGAACCACGCGGGTCCTTCGAGAAGGGTCGGAATGATCTCGTAAGGATTGCGATAGAGGAACAACCACGGGACGCCGGGATAGAGCCCTCGGATCATTTCCAATCGTTTAACGTGATTGCTGGAGAACTTAACGAAGAACCGTTCGTGTTCCGGCAGCCGTTTATGGCCATAGATGTTGAGCAAGGACTGAAAAAAAGATGCGCGGTGATCTCTGAATGCCTCTTCGTATTCAACACCCAGCAATTGCTGTACAGGTTCCGCTTCTTTGATCACAATGTGCCGGTCCAGACTCGACAACACTTTGGCAAGCAAGGTCGAACCGCATCGCCCTACGTGGAAGATGAAGCCTGAAGGCGCAAGGGCGTCAACATATAGATCCGGCGTCTCGAGTACATCGAAATCGGTAACCACCGTCAAAGCGTCGGCATGCTGCGACAGTCGTTCTTCCGCGGAGATCTCGAGAAAAGTCTCGCGCAGATGCATGTCCCCAAAGTCGAACCACGTGATCTCGCGGTTGTCGCAGTGCAGTTCGAGCGGCAAAAGACCACGCTGACTATCGAGCAAAGCCTTTACTTCCTCGATAGGCCTGTTTCTGAAATCCTGTCTCGGCATTCAAGCTCCCTGAACAACGACGCCTGATACTTTCTCGATAGATCGGAGCGATCCATTTCGGTCTAAACCGAACCTCGTTCTGATTGTGAGGCAACGTCCTCAAGAAACGGTGGAGGACTTTGCTTCGGTGTGCCAAGTGTACCGGCCTCCTGTTCCCTGCTGATCCACTCTCTGTAGGCCTGGTCTCTTTCTTTCCGACCCTCTTCACGACCCTCTTCCCTGTGTCGTTGCTTAATTGATTCGTAAAGCCATCCCATAAAGTCCACTCCTTCTATAAGAGTAAATGTAGCGAAAATCGATGATACACCGATCTTGACAATGTAGTCCAATACAAGCTCGACTGAAAGTACGTAAACCCTGAATTTCCAGATAATAACATGGCCTGCGGCCGTGAGTGCCAGATAGACGACAGTAAACCACCATCGAGTGTTCTCGGGAACTCCCCAGACCGCGACACGGTTTCGAATGCGGTATTCGTCCAATGAGGTTCTCGTGCTAATTGGTTTGCTCCCCATATGGTGTATGAAACATTCGCAAAGGCTCTGACCCGAACGTGGCTTGATGGAACACATTGATCTACTAAATGCAGGATGCCGCATGGACCGATAGGGAACACGCTCTGAGACTCCTTATGCATAAGAGTCGGATTCTTGCTGTTGAATCTAGTGACATACATGCACTCGCTCCGTTTTTTACTGATCCGCTTATACTTTCAGTCCACATGCCACGTCCGTCAGGCTGTCGTAGTGATGTACGTACTTGACGCCATCGATTACGAGGCGGTCGGTATGCGGCAGATCCTCCTCCCACGTCATTTCGACGCCCCAGGAGTGGGGCGGCTTCTCCCGCTTTCCCCAGAGGTTTCCGTTGTATCGCCGGAACAGGACCGTGCGGCCCGCGCGGGTGACGAACGCCATGACCAGCACCGCACGTTCGGACGCATCTTCGTCGATGTCGAACACGCGCATGCATTCGAAAGCCCGGTCGCCGATGCGCAATGTGTAAAGGCCGTGCGAGAATACCTGCGTCGCATCCGTATTCTTCGCCAATGATCCGTCCGGTTGCTCCGTCAGATAGTCCTTGTCTTCGACCTGACGAGGCGACATGCCCCAATCCCATCCAAAATCTTCATCGAGACAGGTCAGCAATTCCCTGGTACCATCGAATTTCATGCTCTCGACGGCCAGCCAGTGCACCTCTGTCTCTGTCAGACAGCCCCAGAATCGGGTATGGCGGGCTGTCTTGTCCGGATCATGGTTTAGCGGAAGTAGCCTCTCCCGATCCCTATGCCGATTTTCCTCGATCTCGATCTCGACGCACTCCCGTCCGTGTATGATCGCGCGGCGGGAGGCGGCCGCGGTCTTGTCTTCGGTCAACCTCCAGACCGTTCCATCGCGGGCTGGCTCGTAGTCGGCCCAACAGACCTGCTCGCCGATTTCGGGAACGATGAACCACCAGGCCAGCTCCCGGAAATCGATGGAGAAAGGGGTACCTGTACTTTTCTCGATGGATATGTGGGGCCGAAGTTCCGGAAACCCCTTCTTCCCTGTGCTGCTTTCTGCGCTCATGGCCGTGCTCCTTCTGTTCGTGGTCACGCCCAGTTCGGTGCGGACCATGTCCCTGCCGTGGGACAACCTTCGCTTGATGGTTCCCGGCGGACAGCGATGCCGGGCCGCGATTTCCGCTATGCTCAACCCATCCAGGTAGAACGACCTGAGTGCCGCCCGTTCCTTCTCGGGTACGTGATCGAAAGCATCGACCACATCCTTCGCTGCCCGGCGTTGGCGGACCGCCGGCACACCGAAGCGGTTCAACATGGTTGCGAGTTCCTCCGGGTCGACGAATTGCTCCCTTCGTTGTGCTGAGCGCAGGTAGTCGGCGCAACGATTGCGCGCGACCTGGTAAAGCCAGGCTCGCACATGTCGGGGTGATTTATCGCGCAGTCCCGACCAGGCGTGTGCAAGCGTCTCCTGCAGCACGTCTTCGACCGCGTCCACGGCACCGATACGATCCCGGATCAATGCAGCCAGCGAACGTTCATAGCGGCGGATCAGCGTCACGAAGGCCTGCTCGTCGCCGGCCCGAATCTGTTGGACCAGCATCTGATCATCGAGGAACCCCATTAGATCGCTCTCCCTTCATCTAACAGGGCGAAGTTCGAGGGGAAAAGGTTCAGTGGGCGAGTGAATTCACTGCTATGAGGAGGTTTAGCAACCCAACTCAAGTTCGGATCTTGAGTTTAGTTCTCGCGAAGCCACGCAGATACAAAATTGGAGTAGTCATTGTAGGTGAGTTCGTCTAGTTCGATCGGGATGGCCTCACACATTTCTGGCAAATCGGATTCGAATTGTCGGAAACGGCGCCGGATTTCGCTGCCACCTGGTATGGTTATGCGACCAGAGGCGTTATTCAACCAGTTTCGTATATGATCGATAGCCTGCTCTGGTTCATTTGAGTGAGAACGAATATCGTGCCCCGCAATGTCGGAAATGAACGTCTGGTACCGGTATTGTTCAATATCAAGTATCAGACAGTTTTTCTGTTTCTGTTTGGCACTGCCGTATCGTTTCGCACCAATAAATACTCCCAGTTCCAATGGCATATTAAACCTGGGCAGGTTGGTGGCTGAATCCAGTTCAGTTCTTGAAATGTCATGAATCCCGAACTTGGATTCATTTATAAGTCGCTGTATGCGATCAAACCTTACCTCACCGCTATTGTCAATTTCGAGCGCACATCTCGGAACAAACCCACAGTCGTAGACAGAAAACACCATAGCGTTTCTGATCGACCTGTATTTAGCATCAATTGGGAAATTGAGAAACACGTTACTTGTATAGGAACGTGACATTGTTTATCGCCTCTTGGATCCGGACCGCCTTTTCGATTTCACAGAACTGACTGCCTTTCTGATTGCTTTTCGCCCCACTTTTCCTGATTTAGGAGCTGACTTAACTGTTCGCATACTACTCGACCGTTTTGCCAGAGTTTTAGCGGCGGAGGACTTGGCCTTCTTGGTCGTCTTCGGATTGCTTAGTGTTTTCGCTGCACTACTTGCAGCAGCCTTACCTGGTCTCTTTGTACGAGCCATTGGGAATCTCCTCGGTTAGTTTGGTTTACCGTTTGGCTTTCGGCCAATCCGCACCAGCCCCGGGTCCGATAACATGCCAGTGCATGTGGGGTGTAACGCCGGGCGCCGCCGCATTGGCCCTGAAGTAGAATCCCCTGCCGTCCAACAGGCCCGTGGACATCGCGGACTGCTGGATAGCGCGCATCATCGACGACAACAGTTTTCCATCCAGAGCGGTCTCATCCATCAGACCTTCCACATGGGCTTTCGGCACTACGACCACATGGACTTCGGATACAGGATGTGGATGATGAAATGCCAGGACGCGATCATCCTCGTAGACACGATCTACTTCGAGCATGCCTGAAAGTACATCCTCGCAGTACCAATCTCGCCTTGCCATAATCAACTCACTTTCTCAGACCAGAAGTGCTGACACTGACCCTTGGATCGATCGGTTTGATCATAAAACCAGAAGTCCAACAGATTAACCATTTAACTGATTAGTCATTAATGTATATGATATCTAGGAACTGTATTTCGAGTTTTATACAGAGACCTAACACACTAACCGAATTCGATCCAGCAAAATGAAGGACAAGCAGGATTTGATCCATATCGAACCCCTTGAGACGAAACACCATGCCGGAGTTCAAAGTGGACCGTGACGTAATCCAGTACTACGAGAAGATCGAGACCGAATCCGATCGCCTTGACAAAGGAACCGCCCGGTTGGAAGGTGAAAGGACCCGGGAGATTCTTCGGCAACATCTCCCCGCACCGCCGGCCCGCATCCTCGATGCAGGCGGAGGGCCGGGCGCCTATGCCTTCTGGCTTGCCGGGCGGTCCTACGAAGTCCACTTGCTGGACGTCGTCCCGCGCCACATCGAGCAGGTAAAGGAACGGGATAAGGACGGAATCCTGAAGAGCGCGGAGGTCGGCGACGCCAGAACGCTGGACTTCGAGACGCATTCCATGGACGCGGTCCTTCTGATGGGTCCTCTGTATCACCTGCAGGAGCGGCCGGACCGGATCGCCGCGCTTGAGGAATCCCTTCGCGTGCTGAAACCGGGAGGTGTGCTGATCTGTGCGGCCATCTCCAGGTTCGCTTCGTTCATGGACGGCATGAAACAGGGGTATCTCTTCAATCCCGAGTTCGCCCGTATCGTACTGAAGGACCTGAATGAAGGGCGACATGAAAACCCGGACATGGATCCACGTTACTTTACTACGGCATGTTTCCACCGGCCTGAAGAATTCGAAGAAGAGATCACGGCTGCGGGGTTCGACCTGGTTAGGACGATCGGGCTGGAAGGACCGGCGTGGTTGCTTGGTGAATTCGACGAGTTGTGGGCAGACGAGGCGAAGCGTAAGGATCTGCTCGCTTTCCTGAAACTTGTCGAGACGGAACCCTCACTCATCGGCGTGAGTGCGCACATCCTCTCCGTTGCGAAAGCGCCCTAACGGGTGCCGGTATCTGGAAAAAGCTAAGGCGAAGCGGTCCATCAGGAATTCTCGGGATTCCAACATATTTTAGTTCAGCCTAAAAAGTTTGGTCCAATAAGTCTTGTCCAATTGTAGAGGCGATACATTGACGATCTCAGCCATATCCTTCGACGGTGACATGACCCTGTGGGATTTTAAGAAGGTCATGCGGCATGCATTGAAGAAAGCCCTATCGGAACTGCGCAGGCTGATTCCGACCCAACGCGCCGCGGACCTCTCGGTGGAAGAGATGATCGCGATTCGCAACCGGGTCGAGGAGGAAGAGCAGGGGCGAACCTGGAACATGGAGGAACTGAGACTACTCGCCTTCGAGCGGACGCTCGAGAATCTGGGATGCCCGGACCTTGATCTCGCTGGCCATCTGAATGAGCTCTACCTCAAGCATCGCTTCGAAGACATCGAGCTGTATCCAGACGTAATACCCGCGCTCGATGTCCTGGCCCCGCACTACAAGCTGGGCCTGCTGTCCAACGGGAACAGTTATCCCGAGCGATGCGGGCTCGAGGGACGATTCGCCTTTGTGGTCTTCTCACAGGACGTGCAGATTCGAAAACCCGATCGGAGGATCTTCGAGATAGCCGCGCAGAGAGCGGGCTGTCCGATAGAGGAACTACTGCACGTGGGGGATTCGCTGGAGAACGACGTAATGGGAGCGCACGGCGCCGGAGCGAAAACGGTCTGGCTTAATCGCGAAGGGGCGGAAAGCCACGCTGAGATCAAGCCCGACGTTGAAATCACCTCGCTGGCCGACCTGTCCGGGGTTTTAGGTCTAGGGCAAATCGGTAACTGAGGAAGATTCCGCCATCTGGCTAGAACCCGTAGCTGAGACCCAGTTTCAGGACCGGATACACGGATGCGACGCCGGGAATGTCATCGTTGGCCGATTCGGCCTCCTCATCGAGGTCTCTTCTGAACTGTGGATCCGAGGATACGGGACCGGATGCCTCGAGGCTGAATTCCGGCGTCCCGTGGTAGGCAATCCCGACATCCAGGGCAAAGCCGAAACCGGTTCCGACGGCATTCCCCCACCCGAAGCCTGCATAGGGGGCAAGGCTGGACGTCCCGAGCGAGCCGCGGATCGTTCCCACCTGGGCCGGCGTGTATACGTTGTTCCCAAGCTCCACATCTTCCTCCGGAGTACCCTCGAGTCCAAGGGACCCCCCGAAGTAGAGTACGCCGGCACTCAGGCGGAAGCCGCTTTCGTTCGGATACAGATCGATCACGGCCGTCACGGTGGCAGCGGGTAGTTCCACATCCAACTCCACATCATCCGCGAGTACTTCGAAGCTGACCGGCTGAAAATCGAGCCCGCCTCGGAAGTTGATCCGGCTTGCGAGTGGCGTCGCGACCTGCGCCCCGATCCCGAGCGTGCCCACCTGGACGGATCCCGTAACCCCCTGCGCAAAAACTGGAGATGCATTCACACCCAGCAGTAAGACGATTATGAACCCCAATCTCAGGCGTGGCATCGTATTTCCCCCGTGAATTTCACTCTATATTGAAAGAAAAACGGAATTGCGCTGTCCCGCTTCTAAACCTCGCCCCGGCACGGCGATCCCGTAGCGCCCTCACGCACCTCAACCCCGCCCCGGCACGGCGATCCCGTACCGCTGCAGCGTAGTCTCGAGCGTCGGGCGACCCAGGCGGATCCGACCGTCGTTCAGCAGGTAGGAGAACAGGTAGCCGGCGCCGAGCATGAGGATCCCGATGAGGAAGCAGTACATGACCGCGCGGTCAGGATAGACGTCCTTGAGGTACCCCACGTACAGCGGTCCGAAAATCCCGGCGGCCGCCCACGCGGTCAGCACCGCGCCGTAGATGGTGGACATCTTCTTCGTGCCAAACACGTCAAGTACGAAGGAAGGCATAGTGGCGAAGCCGCCGCCGAAGCAGAGCAGCACGTAGCAGACCAGCGCGGAGAAAACCCAGGGATTGGTCTCGGTCATGAGTATGCCGAAGACCACCATTTGGCTGCCGAGCAGCACCCTGAATATCGTAACCCTGCCGAAACGATCGGACAGCAATCCCCAGAAGAGCCTGCCGAGGCCGTTGCAGATCGAACTCACCGCGATGAGCGTGGCACCGTACTCGGCCAGCGTGGTCGGTTCGATACTGTCATCCGCCAGGCCCCAGATCTCCTGCAGAATCTCCGACTGGAAACTGACGACCGAAATCCCGGCCGCGATGTTGAAGAAGAAGACGATCCACATGAAGACGAACTGCGTGGTGCCCAGGTAGGAGCGGGCGTACTTCGGTTCGTCGGCCTCGTCGGGATCGGCCGTGGCCGTGGTCGAAGGACCCGTGGAATCCGGCGGAGGATCGGAAAGGGCCAGGCTGCAGGGGATGAGAATCAGGGCGAAGATGATGCCGAGCCAGATGAAGACTTCCGGCAAGGCGCCCGCGGTCCGCACGATAAGGAAGGGCGCCAGACCCTTGCTGAGCAGAAAAGCCCCGACCCCGAACCCCATGACCACGATCCCGGTAGCCAGTCCCTTGCGGTCCGGGAACCACTTGGCGACCGTCGCGACCGGCGTGACGTATCCCAGGCCGATGCCCGCACCGCCGATCACCCCGTAACCGAGATAGAACAGCGGGATAGAATCGAGCTGCAGCGCAAGCCCCGAGACCAGGTACCCGCACGCAAACATGAAACTGCCGATCAGCGCGAGCTTGCGCGGCCCCATCTTCGGCAGCATGTTTCCGGCCCACGCCGCCGATACGCCCAGGGTGAAGATGGCGATGCTGAAGGCCCAGGCCGTCTCGGTGTGCGTCCAGCCGATCTGGCGCACCAGTATGGTCTGAAAGAAGCTCCAGGCGTAGACCGTTCCGAAGCAGATCTGAAGCGCCGTGCAGAAGAGCGCGATAGCGCTTCGGGGAATGCGCATCGCTTATCCTCCCCTTACCGGACGTTCTCCGGTGACGCGCCGGACGCACCGGAGTCGGGCGCCTTACCGGAGATGTGGCGGAAGAGGCGGGCCAGGTCGCCCACTTCGTCATCGCGTCCCAGGAGATCGTCGGCCGTCGTCTCCGGCTCCTTGTCGTCTGCGATGTTAACAGCGTACGCGAGCAATTCTGCGAGGGGCTTGGCGGCGAGATTGACCAGCCAGATCGACGCTAAAACGCCCACGACCAGGAAAATGCAGATGAGTATGACCTGCTGGCCGATGGCGCGCTGGATCTTGAGGGCGACCTCGTCCTGGTCCATGCCAACGTGCACCGTACCCGCGACACCCGCCAGGATGGGGCTGCCGACCTCCAGGAAATCACCCAGGCCGGGGATGCTTCGCTCCACCGGCTCGGTACTCGCGTGATCGCTTGCCAGTATCTCCTCGGGAATCCCCGGAACGAAGGTATGGGCGAGATACTCGCCGTTCTCGCTGGTGATGTAGATGTACCGGATGCCCTGGATTTCGACGAACTGATCGATCATCGACTGCAGCGTGGCCAGGTTCCGGTTGAGCAGGATGTCGACGCTGGAGTCGGCGATGCTCTTGGCGATATTCTGGCTGTTGGTCTCGTATTCTGCCGTCAACTGTGTATCTACAGTGTATATACACAGGGCGGAAGTGCACAGGACGATGACGCCGAAGAGCAGGAAGATCCCGAAGCGGGTGCGCTGGAAGAGCTTCTGTATCTTCATACTAGGATAGCCAGCCTTGCCAGTCCTCCAGGGTCACGAACCGGCCCTCCTGGACGACGGTATAGTAGACGGTCTGCAGCCCTTGCCGGCGGTCCGGTCCGAAGGAGACCCGTTCGCCGATCCCGAGATCGTAGTTGTCGACCGAGAACACCGCTTCCTCGAGCCCGTCGCGGTCGGGACTTCCTCCAAGGCGCCGCAGGATCTCGGTCATCAGCTTGGCGTCCAGAAAACCCTCGAGACTCACGAAACTCTGTGGGAAGGGGCTGTACGACTCCTGGACGAGTTCTTCCGGAACCGCCGGATCGTAGCGTTCCATCAGTTCACGGTATTCCCGAACGGCGGGAATGGACGTGTCCTCGTAGCTCGGGACCACCTGGGAGTTGACGAGATAACGGGAATAGGTCTCCACGTCTTCCCCGAGGTCGCTGAGCAGCTGGAGCATGTTCTCACTGCCCACGAACGACAGATTGGCAATGGGCACGCGAAGGTCGCGGTCGACCGCGTCCCGGGCGAAGGCCGCACAGGCCGCGTAGGACCCGATGCAGATGACGGCATCCGGGGAATTGGACTTGAGGATCTCCACCTGCTCCCGCATGCTGCCGGTGAAACGCGAGCCCCTCCGGTAGGTCGCCTCGCCCGCAAGCCGCTCTCCGTGCCGGTCCAGCGCCGCCCTCACCCCGGCCCATCCGCTTCTGCCATAGGCGTCGGCCTGGTAGAACACGCCGATTCTTCTTTTGCCCGCGGCGAGGAAGTTGTTCACGAGACCGGCCGTCTCCTGCCGGTAGGACGCCCTGAGGTTGAAGGCGAAATCACCGTAAGGCGGCTCCCGCTGGGGCTGGGCGCCGGTGAAGGGGAAGAACAGGTACACCTGCTCGTCCTGGAACTTCTTCAGCAGGGGCAGCACACGCGTTACGGTCGGCGTGCCCACGTACCCGAAGAGCAGGAACACGTTGTCCTCGAGCATGAGCTTCATGGTGTTCCGGACACAGGGATCCGGCTGGTAACCGTCGTCGTACAGCTTCAGGGTGATCTTGCGGCCGGCCACGCCGCCGTTGTCGTTGACGTGATTGAAATAGGCCATGGCGCCGCGGTACAGCTCGCTGCCGAGACCCCTGGAAGGACCGGAGAACGCGGCCGACATGCCCAGAACGATCTCATCATCCGTCGCGCCTTCGAACCCGGTTTCCATTTCCTGTGCTGAGACCATGTTCAAACCTCCCAAAAAGGAACCCGCTTCCTTCCGGCCTGCCTGGCCCGGCCGACCTGCCCAGCCAGCCCAGCCCGTGCAGGAAACCGCAAGCAGTCCCGCCAGGCCGCGGCGCAACATGGTCCTCCGCGTTAACAACGGCGCAGGCGACCCGGGCCTATCCCCTGATTGACCTTTACCGTCACGCCCACTCATACGCTTCCTCGTCATCAAATGAGCCGTGAGGGTTCCTCTTCGTGCATCTCACGGCCGTCCGGCAACCGAATCCGGGCCGGTACTTTGACTATTCCGGGAATCGCAGTACGAAGTTCTGGTATGGGAAATGTACTGGTTATTTCCGACTTGGAAACAATTGTAATGATTCAAAATGATAAGACCGGGATGACCCCGTTGCAAGGTATTTTTGCGATCGTGAGCAACGTCTCGGGGCATCCTGAGCAACGCCCCGGGGCACCTTAAGCCACTTCAGACATCGGGTAACAGACAGCCGTCTGTCAGAGCGCCGTCTAACAGACTGCCGCCTCCCAGAGAAGATCCTACCTGCGCATTCGTTCCGGATCGAATTCGTACCTGCTGTACGGTTCCGGCAGGCCGTTCTCTGCCGCCTCTTCCATCACGTCGCCGAAGTAATCGAGCTCGGACAGCGTAGTGTACAGATTCGGCGTGATACGAACCCACGTACGACCGGTGTCCTCCCGGTCGTACCGGCCCCGGGATGTTCGAATCTGATGTTCATTCCAAAGGTAATCTCTAATACCGGTCGGATCGGCCCCTTCGATACCGACCCCGGCGATACAGCAACTCATTTCGGGGGCCGTCGGGGTGTATACCCGTATCTTGGGGTGGCTTTGAAGCCGTTCCGCCCAGTAATTCTTCAGGTAACGAAGCCGTTCTTCCTTGCGCTTCGGTCCTATGGCGTTGTGAAAAGCGACGGCCTCGCCGATGGCGAGGAACGGCGGCAGGGGTTGGGTGCCGACGGATTCGTATTTCTGCATGCTCGTCAGGGGGTTGAATCGGAGACTCATGGTCGGGCCGTACAACGGCTCGATCTTCTCGACGTGCTCGCGCTTCATGTACAGCAAGCCGGTCCCTTTCGGCGCACTCAGCCATTTGTGCAGGCTTGCTCCGTAATAGTCGCAGTCCAGGTCCGAGGCCTTGAAATCCAAATGGGCGACGGCATGGGCGCCGTCCACGACGACTTCGATCCCGTGCCGATGGGCCAGGTCGCTGATCTGCCGGATCGGAAACACCTGACCGGTGGTGTACGTTATGTGGGACACCAGGATGACGCGGGTCTTCGATGTAATGCCGTTTTCAATGGCTTTCACCAGCTCATCCATGGATCCTGCGGGATACGGTACGGGCACCTCAACCAGTTTGATCCCTTCTTTCTGCTCCCGATCCCGCACGACCCGCACCAGGGAAGGATAGTCATGGGTCGTCGTGAGGACTTCGTCACCCCGGTTCAGCGGGATGCCGTACAGGACCGTCTTGAGCGCCTCGGTGGTGTTGCGCACGAGGGCGATTTCATCGGGGCTGCTTCCGAACTGCCGCGCCACGGACTTCTTCACGGTACTCATGCGGTCCCTGGCCATGTCAACGAACACCCCGTACGGGTTCTGTTCCTGTTCCCATATGTATCGAATGAACGCTTCGGTGACGACGCGAGGCGTAGGGCAGGCATAGCCGTTATCCAGATTGATCAGGCTGCGGTCCACCGTGTATGCCCGCTTGACTTCGCGCCAGAGCCCTTCGTCACGGGCGGCCTCTAGCGGCGTGAGATCCGCGGTTTCACTTACCGCGGCTTCGACGCCCCGGAAGGAATCGGGACCGAGGAACGTGGCCAAACCGGCTGTCACGCCGGCGGTTTTCAGGAAATGCCGCCGTTCCATGGTATTCGGGTGTCCCGTGGGACGGTCGTTTGCATAGCCTTCCGAACTCATGATAATACTCCTTTGATCTGCGAGGTCGCGCCGGCAACCTTGATCCAGCATCCTGGTTTCGGAGCGGTACTTAAAATGGGAATGCATCCTTGACTGCGTAATAAACAGTTTTACACTTTGGATACCCAGGACATTCAAGACGTAACACGGCAAACTGTAGTTTCGATCAGGAAAGTGATCCATCCATGGACCCGCGCCTGCAGCAGAGCATGAACGAGTATTACAACGAACGGGCGGCCGAGTTCGACGAAATCTACACGCTGGGCAGGCCGCCCGGTAAAGTTTCGGATCCGGAGCTGTACAAGGAAGAGGCCCGGTCCCTGGGGCATCTCGTTCGGGACCACTGTCGCGGCAGCGTCCTGGATATCCCCTGCGGAACGGGCTACTGGCTACAGTTTTACGCTGCGAACTGTTCGGCGATCACGCTCGTGGACCAGTCCGGGAACATGCTCGCGGAGGGAAGGGAGAAGGCGCGCGCCCATGACGTCGAGCCGATCACCAGTTTCATGAAGACCGATGCCCTCGAGGTGTCGTTGGAAGACCGGTCCTTCGATTCCGTACTGGTGGGGTTCTTCCTCAGCCACGTCACGGACAGCCAGATAGAGCAGTTTTTCCTTAGGCTGCGGAACGCACTGAAACCTGACGGACGCATTGTCATTCTGGACTCCAACTGGACGCGGTTCCGCGGATCCCGTTCCAAGGAAGGCACCACGGTACGCACGCTGAATGACGGCCGGCAATACGAGATCTACAAGCGGTACTTCGAAGGAGCAGATTTCGAACGGATGTCAGATGCCTGCGAAATGGACTTCACCGTGCAATACGAGGGTAAGGTATACCTCGGCGTTACGGGAACGGTGCGTGAATGAGCGAGAAAACGCGTGACCGGGAACCCGCGCCGGATTCGCGCGACCTGGGACCGGAGAACCTGCATCGGGCGACCATCGCGTATTACAACCTGCGACAGGTCCACGGCGACATGCCGCACAAGATCCCCCGGGGGCCCGCGCCTGATCTGCCCGCCGAACAGGCCAGGATGGTCCGGGAATCGCAGGAGGCCATGCGCGGCCGGAAGGTGCTCGAGGTAGCGAGCGGCACGGGATCGGCGACCCGGGAAATCGCGGAGACCGCGGTGTTTGTCACAGGGGTAGAGATCGCTCCCAATATGCTGCGCATCGCCGCGGAAAACGACAACCCGCCCAACGTCAGCTATCTGGCAGGCGACGCCTTCGACCTTGGATCCATCGCGCCGGACAAGCGTTTTGACGGTGGTTTCGCGGCGGGGTTTCTGCACACCTGTCCTTCTTCGAGATACACTGAGTTTCTGCACGGCTTCCACGCACGGCTCGAAAAGGGTGCTGTCGTGTTCATGCGGTCGTCCAGGCCGACAAGTCCCGACGCAGTAAGCAGGCTCTTCATGGTCGAAGGCCGGACCGACCAGTTCATGACGCGGCAGTTATCCGACGGGTCCGAGTACATTATGGTGGAAAACGACCCGACCGAAGAAGACCTGCAGCGCATATTCGAGCCCCTGACCACGAACATGGACATTCACATCGGAAACTACTGGTGGTGGATCCGGTACGAACTGCCCTGAGGCCGCAGCATGTACGATGTAGTGCAACATGCCCACGCCCGTGAACTCCTCGCGCGCTCCGGCGCCTGCCTCGAAAAACGCGAGAGCGAGAACAACCTGCCCTACGGCCTCGCGCACACGCTGGCCAGGGATCCCCGGTATTACGGCGACGAGCCTCTACTGCTTCTGAGCATCGAGGAAAGCGGACGTCCGGTCGGCGTGGCGGTCCGAACGCCGCCGCTCAGGATCGTTCTGAGCAGGTTCGACCTGGATATCGAAGCGGCCATGGACCGGCTCGTTGGTTTCCTGCGCGATAATGGCGTGCAGTTTCCGGGCATCGTCGGACCCGAATCGGAGGCACGGTGTTTTGCGGACGCCTGGGTGAAGGCCAACCCGGGTCTCGCCGCGGCGATTTCCACGCGACTTCGGGTATTCGAGGCTCGCAGCGTCGTCGATGTGCCCCTCGCGCCGGGCAGCCTGCGCCTGGCCGAGACGGAAGATCTTGCGCTGATGGCGAAGTGGATCGAGGCGTTCTCACGGGAGGAGGCGGTCGGGGAAGCATCCGTTTCTGCCGAGGCGATGGAAAAAGCGAAGAAGTACATCGGCGAAGAGAGTATGTACATCTGGGACCACGACGGACCGGTTTCGATCGCCAAAGAATCCAGGGCCATGAAGACCGGCACGAACGTGGGTTTGGTGTACACACCTCCGGAATTCCGCGGACGGGGATACGCGACTTCGTGCGTTCACCAGTTGACGAAGAAACTGCTTGCGGGCGGTTACAGATTCTGTAGCCTGTATACCGACCTTGCCAATCCCACGTCCAACCACATCTATCCGAAAATCGGTTACGTGCCCCTGGGCAATACGCTCATATTCGATTTCGAATGCGCGACAGGACTTGCCGAATAGTGCCTAGCTTTACCGCTGATGGTCCGGACATCCCCCTGATGATCCGGCTGCGCCTTGTCATGCCGGGATAATGAGCCATGCCGAAATAAGGAGTAAAGGTTATGGACCGTAAACTGACCGAGCAGCAACTCGCTTTCTTTGATACCTTCGGATACCTGGGGTTTCCGGGTCTACTTGCCGATCGTATCGACGAGATCATCAACGCCTACGAGGAGGTCTGGGCAGAACGCGGAGGAGGGCACCACGGACGGCCTCATGACGGCAAGGAACGCTCCTGCATCGTACCGTTCATCGACCAGCACGAACGCCTTTCCTCGCTGTTGGACGACGAACGAATCCGTGGAATCGCGACCAGTCTGCTGGGCGACGATTTCAACTATATGGGCAGCGACGGCAACTACTACGCCGGCGATACGAGGTGGCACTCGGACGGATGGCATCCCGAGATTCTGCACATCAAGATCGCCTTCTACCTGGATACGCTAACGCGGGACACCGGCTGCCTGCGGGTCATACCCGGCAGCCACAAGCGGGATGACGTCTACGCGGACGCACTGCAGGAGCACGTGGGAGAGAGTTCGTCTCTGTGGGATACGGCGCCCGCGGACGTACCGGCCCAGGCGCTGGAGACCCGGCCGGGCGACATCGTCTGCTTCAACCACAATACCAAGCACGCCTCGTTCGGCGGCGGGACGCACCGGCGGATGTTTACTATGAACCTGTGCCAGCGCTATCCCGAGCGTCTCATCCCGGAACTGCGCGATTACATCAGCGGCGCTTCCCGATTCTGGCTGGATGAAGCCTACGGCCCGGCGATGCTGCGAACCGCTTCCCCAGACCGCATGCGTCACCTCGAGCAGGTCATGGCCAACGACGATCATCTCCCGGAACTGAGCCGCAAGGCCAGGGAAACCATGAGCGAGCCGTCGCGGGGCTGATTCCCTAGGTCATCTTCCACTTCGTTTCCGGCACATCCCCGTGCTGGACGCGCCGCGCCAGAATGGGCGTTCCACGCAACTCCCGGACGAGTTCGATCACACCGTTGATGGCCGCCTCCAGGAACTTCTCGCCCTTTTCTTTCGTCGCTTTCGTGGCGTCCCCCATGACCCCGCTGGGAGAAATCGAACTCCAGTAGGGCACCAGGCGAGCGTCGGAAGCATCGGGATGTCCACCGGCCAGAAGGTCCGTCTTGAAACTGTTGGGCAGCGGGCTCCGGTTGTCCACGGCCTTGTCCATCTCGACCAGGTCGGGTTTCAGGACGAGGTAGAGCGACGTCTCGTATTCGCCGCCGTGAGACGTTCCGCCATAGTCTGAATCACGAAGTGCCTTGCCCACCTCCCTCGCCTGCCGCAGGCCCCAGTGATTGGCGCTGGCGCACAGGATACGTCCTTCGAAATCGATCACGGACAGGCGCGCGGCCAGGTCGAGGGGCGAGGTGTTGCTCCCGTGGCCATTGATAATCAGGATGCGCTTGAATCCGTGATAGGCCAGGCTACAGCATACGTCCCGGACGTAGTTGATGAAGGTGTCCCACCGGATCGTGATCGTCCCGTGGAAATCCATGTGATGGGGGCTGTAACCGTGGGTCACCGGCGGGGCGAGGACGACTTCCTCCGGGATGCGTGCCGCGGCGCGCCGGCAGATCTCCGTCGCCAGGACCACGTCGACGTCCACCGGCAGGTGGGGTCCGTGGTCCTCGTAGGTCGCCACCGGCAGGAGGGCGACCCGGTCCTGGGCAGCAGCATCCCTGATCTCGTTCCAGATCATCTCTGCATAGTCATATTTGACCGATGCCATCAAGGCCTCCTTTCTTTTCGTTCACTCATCATTCTTTACTTACATTAACTCCAGTTTACGCAACGATTTGCGGTACAGCTCCAAGGTCTCGTCGTATTGGGCGTGTCGGCCCTCTGCGATGATCTGCTTTCCCGCGACGACGACGGTTTTCACCGCCCTCGGCGTGGCACCGAAGAGGATTGCGTCAGGTGCACAATTCGGGTCGATGGCGGCGATGGAGGGATCGTTCCCATCCAGGTGAATTTGATCCTCCTGCCACTGTGCTTCCAGTCCACAGGCCGTGTAGCCCTGTGTCGTGGCCGCGTCCAGCAGCACGGGTGCTTCCGCCGCAGCGTGTCGCACCTCACGGCGGGACCGTTCGTCGAGTTCCACGGCCCTGATTTCCTCGAAGGCGTTCTCGCAGGCGTGGCTGTCCACGCCGACGCAGAGGCGTGCGCCGGCGTCAAGCAATCCGGATGTGGGCGGGAGCCCATCGCCGAGATCCCTTTCCGTGGTACGGCAAATGCACACGAAAGCGTGGTTCTCTCCCAGCGCGGAGACCTCCGCATCCTCCAGGTGCGTGGCGTGCACGGCCACGAAACGCGGGGACAGCACGCCTTCGCTCGAAAGCAGTGCGACGGGCGTCGTCCCGTGCTCCGCCCTGCATTCCTCCAGCTCTCCCCGTTGTTCGCTGACGTGCATGTGGAAGGGAAGATTGTGCTCGTCCGCGTACGCAGCCAGCGTCCGGATCCCGGAAATTGGCACCGCCCGGACACTATGGGCAGCCGCGGCAACGGTTACGTGCGGATCGTCCGCGTAACGCGACCTCAGGTCATTGAGGTCCTGCAACACTTGATCGATCGACGGGTCGATGAATCGTTCCTGCGCGGGCACCGCGGACTGCCCGAAACCGGCCCGCAGGTAAGCGGTTCGGATCAGGCAGATCCGGATGCCGGCGTCCCGGGCCGCACGAACCACGGCGTCCGCCAGTTCGGTGCGATCCGCATAGGGACGTCCGCCCGGACCGTGATGCACGTAATGGAACTCGCCGACGGCCGTGACGCCGGACATCGCCAGTTCGGTATAGGCAAAACGCGAAATCGCGTACAGGTCGTCCAGACCGAGCCCTTCGACCAGCCGGTACATCTCGTCCCGCCAGCCCCGGAAGGTGCCCGCCCGTGTCGCGCGCCGCTGCGTCCGCCCGCGGAGGGCGCGCTGGAAAGCGTGGGAGTGGGCCGTAGCCAGGCCGGGCATGATCCAGCGGCCGGCTTCGAAACGAATCGCAGGCGCATCGTTCCCTGGGTTCATAGGCTCATTACCCGCCCCCGTTTGATCACGGTCTGCACCGGATTTCCACCGAAAAAATAGGGGATATGCCGGTAGTCGGCCGCCTTCAGCACGAGTATATCGGCCCGCTTGCCGGCTTCGATGGATCCCGCCTCCTCCCCCTCCCCGATCGCGTGGGCCGCGTTGATGGTGGACGCGTTCAGCGCTTCCGCGGGGGTAAGCCGCTGGTACCTGCAGGCGATGGCCATGACCGCGGGCATGGACGGGCACGGCGCGGAACCGGGGTTCAGGTCGGTGGCGAGGGCCACGGCGGCGCCTGAGTCCATCATCGCCCGCGCGTCGGCATAGTCCGTCATGCCCAGGTTGAAGTTGACGGCCGGAAGCGGGACGGCGATGGTGCCGGATTCGCCGAGTGCCTCTATTTCGGCGCGGTCCGTTACGTCGAGATGATCCACCGAAGCGGCGCCGAGTTCCAGGGCCATGGCGACGCCGCCGAAACTATTGAACTGGTCCACATGGATCTTGGTCTTGAATCCGGCCTCAATTCCGGCCTCCAGCACGCGGCGGGACTGGTCGAGATCGAAGGCGTGGTCCTCGCAGAATACGTCGACATACATGGGAACCCCCCGCTCCGCGAACCGGGACGATGCATACCAGGCCGCCGCTTCGGGAAGGATTTCTTCGACTACGCAACGCGTGTACGCTTCGGCATCTCCTTCGAATTCGGGAGGCACGGCGTGGGCGCCCAGGAACGTGGGGACGATATCGCAGGGGTGGTCGCGGTCGAGCCCTTCGATGACCTGGAGCATCTTCAGTTCGTCGGACGCACTCAGGCCATAACCGGTCTTGATCTCCACGGTCGTGGTGCCCAGCGCCAGCATTTCGTCGAGCCGGGCTGCTGCGGAGCGCGCGAGTTCGTCCACGGATGCCGCCCGCGTATGCCGGACGGTACTGACGATACCCCCACCGGCCGCCATGATTTCCATGTACGAAGCGCCCTTGATCCGCAGTTCGAATTCCGCCGCACGGTCTCCGCCGAAGACCGTATGGGTATGGGCGTCCACGAAACCGGGACAAACGGACCGGCCGGTGCAGTCGATCACGCGTTCGGCCGTAACGGTCCCATCCAGTTGTGCGGCCGGTCCGGCCGCCACGATCCGCCCGTCTTTGACCGCCACGGCGCCGCGTTCGATCACGCCGGCGTCCGCCATGGCCGGCCCGCGCTTCGGTCCGTGCGATGCGCAGGTCACGACCTGTTCCGCGTTGTGGAGGTACAGATCGACGGTTTCCATGTTTCCCATCTTACGAAACGGCGGCGGTCATCGAACCGGATTCTACGGTCTTGCCGGGACGCGTTCGACCCGTAGTGGTAATAGGATCAGTCCAGCGTCGGCCCGGGGACTTCCACCATCTCTCCGACCGCGGCGACCACGTCGCCCTTCGCGACGAGTTCTCGTATGGTTTCAAATAGCGGTGAAAGCGGGACATCGCGGTCGAGGAAGGGGACATGCCGGCGGATCAACCGGTATGCCAGGCCAGTACCGGCGCCCAGCGCTTCCGGGGTGATCCCGGGTTCCCTGCATCTGAAGTCGATGGCCTGGGCTGCGGCGATCAACTCGATGGCGACGATGGTCTCCACGTTCTCCACCACCTGAAGCGTGTGGTGCACCGACGCCGCGCCCATGCTCACGTGGTCTTCCGTGTTGGCGCCGCTCGGGATGGAATCGGCGCTGGCCGGGTGGGCCAGCACCTTGTTCTCGGACGCCAGGGCCGCCGCCGTGTACTGGGCGAGCATCAGGCCGCTTTCCAGTCCACCGTGGTCCGTGAGGAACATGGGCAAAATGCCTTCGTTGGAATCGGCGTCCACGAGCCGGGCCGAACGCCGCTCGCTCATGTTGCCCATGTCCGCGAGCGCCAGCTTCATGCTGTCCATGGCGACGGCGATGGGTTCGCCGTGGAAATTGCCCGCGCTGATGACTTCCGCGTCATCGGGATCGTCACTGGCGAAGACCAGCGGATTGTCGTTCGCGGCGTTCAGCTCGATGCCGACCACCCACCGGGCGTAGTCGATCGTGTCCCGGACCGTGCCGTGTACCTGGGGGACGCAGCGCAGGGTATAGGGATCCTGGACGTTGCCCGGATTGTCGGCACGCAGCAGCCGGCTGCCGTGCAGGATGTCCCGCAGGTATCCCGCGCAGGCGATCTGCCGGGGGTGGGGCCGTATGGCGTGCACCCGCGCGTCGTAGGCGCGGTCGGTGCCGGCCAGCGCTTCCAGGGTCATGGCGGCGGCGATGTCCGCCGTGAGGGCCAGGTGGGTCGCCCGGTGGACCAGCAGGGCGCCGAGGCCGGCCATGAGTGTGGTGCCGTTCGTCAGGGCGAGTCCTTCCTTGGCGCCCAGGGTCACGGGCAGGAGACCGGCATCTTGCAGTGCGGACGCCCCGTCGAGCCGACGGGACCGGTACACGGCCTCGCCTTCGCCGATGAGCACCAGGGACATGTGGGCAAGGGTCGCCAGGTCGCCGCTCGCGCCGAGGGAACCCCGTCCGGGTATGCAGGGATGCACGCCCGCGTTCAGCATGTCCACCATCAGTTGCACGACTTCGGTCCGGATGCCCGAATAGCCCATGGCGAGCGTATTGGCCCGGATGACCAGCATGGCCCGCACGGTCTCCTCGTCCAGTTCCGGACCCGTACCCGCCGCGTGGCTCCGGATCAGGTTCAACTGCAGTTCGGCGACCTGGTCCGCCGAGATCAGCTTGTCCTTGAACCGGCCGAACCCCGTGGTGATGCCGTAGGCGATCCGCCCTTCCGAGACCAGCCGGTCCACGACCTCCCGGGACCGCTCCATGGGGGGAAGGGCATCGGGGTGAATGGCGACGGTCCGGCCCCGCGCGACGGCGACCACGTCGTCAATGGTGAGATCGTGGCCGGTGAGGGCCAGAGGGTCCGTGTGGGCCTGGGGATCCGTGAGGGCCTGGGGGGCCCGGGAATCAGCCATATCCGACCATCACTTCCGATGTTCAATCCATCATGGGGATCTTGACGCCGCGGGACTGTGCCACGGCCAGGGCTTCTTCGTAGCCGGCGTCGACGTGCCGGGCCACGCCCATCCCCGGGTCGTTGGTGAGCACGCGCTCCAGGCGCGCGGCCGCCTCGGGCGTGCCGTCGGCGACGATGACCTGCCCGGCGTGGAGGCTGTATCCGATGCCCACGCCGCCGCCATGGTGGTAGCTTACCCAGGTGGCGCCGCTCGCCGTGTTGATCAATGCGTTCAGGACGGGCCAGTCCGCGATGGCGTCCGAACCGTCCTTCATGGCCTCGGTCTCGCGGTTAGGGCTGGCGACGGAGCCGCTGTCCAGGTGGTCGCGGCCGATAACGATGGGCGCGCTGATCTCGCCCGATGCGACCAGTTCATTGAATTTCAGTCCCGCCCGGGCCCTTTCGCCGTATCCCAGCCAGCAGATACGGGCCGGAAGCCCCTGGAATTCCACGTGACGCCGGGCCATGGTGATCCAGCGGAAAAGGTGATCGTCCTCCGGAAACAGCTCGAGGATGGCCTGGTCCGTCCGGTAGATGTCCTCGGGGTCTCCCGAAAGCGCGACCCACCGGAAGGGGCCCTTGCCTTCGCAGAACAGGGGACGGATGTAGGCCGGGACGAAGCCAGGATAGTCGAAGGCCTGCTCCACCCCGTTGTCATAGGCCCGCTGACGCAGGTTGTTGCCGTAGTCGAAGACCACGGCCCCCTTACGCTGCCACGCGAGCATGGCCTGGACGTGGACGGTCATGGAAGCGATGGAACGCTCCTGGTAGCCGTCCGGATCGCGCTCGCGCAACCGGCGCGCTGCTGCAGGGGACAGCCCGGCGGGGATGTACCCGTAGAGCGGGTCGTGAGCCGCAGTCTGGTCCGTGACTACGTCGGGTACGATCCCCCGGTCAATCAGTTCGGGAAGCACCTCGGCGGCGTTTCCGATCAGGGCGATCGACCGGGCTTCGCCCGCGGCCAGCGCCTCGTCCACCCAGCTCAACGCGAGGTCGAGGTTCTCCGCCACGGTGTCCACCTGGCGAAGTTCCAGGCGCCGGCGCGCGCGCCAGGGATCCACCTCCACCAGCAGTCCCACGCCGCCGTTCATGGTGATGGCCAGCGCCTGGGCGCCGCCCATCTCGCCCAGCCCGGCCGTAACCACGAGCTTTCCCGACAGGCTGCCCCAACCGTGTTTCCGGGCGAGCGCGCCGAAGGTCTCGTAAGTACCCTGCAGGATGCCCTGCGTACCGATGTAGATCCAGCTGCCGGCCGTCATCTGGCCGTACATCGTCAAGCCCTCGCGCTCCCAGGCGTCGAAGTTCTCCTGCGTCGACCAGGCCGGTACCATGTTCGAGTTGGCGATCAGGACGCGCGGCGCGTCCTCGTAGGTGCGAAACACCGCCACCGGCTTGCCCGACTGCACCATGAGGGTCTCGTCGGGTTCCAGGTTCCGCAGGGCGTTCAGGATGGCTTCGAGGGCCTCCCGGTTTCGGGCGGCCTTGCCCCTGCCGCCGTACACGACGAGGTTCTCCGGATCGAAGGCGACCTGGGGGTCCAGGTTGTTCTGGATCATGCGGTAGGCCGCTTCGATGAGCCAGTTTCTGCAGTGCAGTTCGGTTCCCGTCGGTGCTTTCACGATACGGTCCAATAGGCGGCTTACGCCTGCGATTCCCGGTTCTTCCACTTTTCGTAGGAGAAATCGGGGCTGTTGATCATGTCGAAGTGGGACCGTTCCCAGGTCCTGATCTCATTCGCCTTGCTCAGGGTGTCTTCCGCGATATCGAGCGGGATCTTCACGACCCCGTCCACGTCGGCGAGCAACAGGTCCCCGGTCTGCACGAGCAACTGCCCGGCCACAAGCGGCCGGCCGACGGCCCGCACGTTGAAGGGGCCGTGGCCGGATACCGTGCCGAGGCCCCATATGGGCAGGCCCGCTGCCCGGATGCCCTCGAGATCGCGGACGCAGCCTTCGACCACGGCGCCCACTACGCCGAGCTTCCTGTGGATATGCGCCATGCCGTCGCCAAAGACGGCGGCGCGCTTCGGACGGGTGTCGACGTCCTTCATCACCGCAATCATGGGACCCGGTGTCTCGTTCAGCACGTCGTAGTAGTCGGGCCAGCTCATATTGGCTGGCGTTGCGTCCAGCGGGGTGACCTCGGAAGTCACGGCGTACCCGATCACGGTGCCGAGTTCAGGCGTCAAATACTGAATCTCCGGGCCGGTGTAATCGTCATTCGAAACGCCCTGCACTTTCTCCACGGCGTTGTAAACCGTGGCCGAGTCGAAACCGGCCAGACCGTTCAATACGGCATCGTCTACACGGGTCATCCCTGTGCTCCTTTAAATTGAAGAAATGCAGCTATCAGACGTATATAGATTCGTCACAGCAGGAAGGGGTTGTCGAACTGTCGAGCCCCACGGGCTAAAATCGACCGGGAAGGACCAAAAATCAAGGGAAATACACCGCCAGCCTACCGTCTTCCGAGACCGGCCGCGGCATGCGTATCGACATTTCCCTGGTCCGTTTCCCAGGCATCGCCGGGTCGATGCAATTTCGTTGACAGCAAGGCTGATTCTTCTCATTTTTGGCTCGTACGACCTGCTTTAAAGGAATTTCAGAACAAGCACCGTTTTCAGGAGGTATTTATGCTTCGCATTACCCGTATGATCGGCGGCCTGGCCCTTGCCATGGCCTTGACTTCCCTGGGCAGCGGGATCGCCGATGCCCAGACGACCATGCCCTCTGGCGGTGAAGGATCGGACCCCGGTCGGGGTATGTTGGAAGTCGCGCTGTCTGGCGGCAAGGTGTCCATTGACTACGGCCGTCCCGAGATGAAGGGCAGGGACATGCTCGCCATGGCGCCGGCGGGATTCGTCTGGCGCTTCGGCAGTAACAAGTCCACGACCTTTACGACGGAAGGCGATCTAATGTTCGGTGACGCCACGCTGGCCGCGGGTTCCTACAGCGCCTGGATAAAGCACGTGGACGGCGATTCGTGGTCGCTCATCTTCAACAGTGAAGTGGGGATCTGGGGCGCGCCGGGCGCCAGCCGGGAGAACGACGTGCTGGAAGTGCCGTTTATGTACAGCGTGGAAAACGAGATGATCGAACGGCTCACCGTGAGATTCCTGGAAAACGAAGGCCAGCATTACCTAGCAGTTGGGTGGGGTACTCACCGCCTGCTTGTCGGTTTCTCGGCCAAGTAGTTTCCACCGCTATCCTGTAAGGCAGCATCCAAGGGACA
Source organism: Gemmatimonadota bacterium (assembly GCA_009837395.1). Classification (GTDB taxonomy): domain Bacteria; phylum JAAXHH01; class JAAXHH01; order JAAXHH01; family JAAXHH01; genus JAAXHH01. Next base: position 156,489 of record VXTP01000016.1, on the reverse strand, counting down.
GGGGAGTTGATTCTCCTGTCCCTTTTTCATTTCAGCGGGCTTGCCGTTTCTACGGGCTTACCGTTTCTACGAGCCTACCAATTTGCGGGATTCAGGCCGACCCGGATCCCGGCTTCCTCTATCTGCTGCCAGGTGGTGTCGTCGATGCTGATCCCTTCCTCCCGGCGCTTCGCCGCCAATCGGAACTCCGGTTCGCCCGGTATGAGGATCTCGTCGAATCCCGGGGCCGTCCTGCTGGCTTTCACGTGGCGGATCAGTCCCTCGACTTCCTCGTAGTACCAGTCCAGGTCCGTGAAAAACGAAATATCGTAGACGGTGAAGAGCACGCCGTTGCTCGATACGGTCTGCTCGCCCTGTGCGCATCCCTGTCCGCTCAGCGTACCGCCCAGGATCTCCACGAGCAGGCCCAGGCTGTAGCCCTTGTGGGCGACGATGCCGCCCATGGGCAGGATCGCGCCGTTGGGCGGCGGTCCCTTGATAACCGTGGGATCGGTCGTGGGATTGCCGTTGTGGTCGATCAGCCAGCCTTCGGGCACCTGCACGCCCTTGTTCGCGGCGACGCGCACCTTGCCTTCCGCGACGACGGAAGTGGTCAGGTCCACCATGACGGGGTCGTCGTCCCGGCGAGGGGCCGAGAAAGCGATGGGATTGGTGCTGATCCGCCCGTCGATGCCCCCGAAGGGCGGGATCTGACGCCCGAACCGGCCCGCGTTGACGAATGCCGATCCGATCAGGCCCTCCCGGGCAGCCATGAGGGGATAGGCGCCCACACGCCCCACGTGGCTGGTGCGCCGGAGGGAAACCGTGGCCGTGCCGTGTTCCCGGGCTTTCTTCATGGCCAGCTGCATGGCGAAGGTACCGCCTACCTGGCCGAGCGCGCCGCCGTTGTCCACCACGGCCGTGCACGGGCTCTCCTTCAGTATCCGTACGTCCGCCCTGGCTTTGAATCGACCCTCGTCCTTGATGGCCTTCACGTATTCCGGGATACGGATGGCGCCGTGGGAATCATGGCCGAATAGATTGGAATCCACGAGGTGGTCCACGACGCTGCGCGCGTCGTCCGCCGTGCAGCCGGCCGCCTCCATCACTTCGCAGCCGATTCGATGCAGTTTCTCAGGGGAAATTACCGGCATTATCTTCCTTTCTCGGTCTTATCCACGTATGTGTCCGGCGTGTATCCGGCGCAGTGATCGGCCGGACGATATCGAGTTATATTTCGGCCGTGTCAGGCCCCGGTCTACACGTCATCTTCGGGTCGAGTCAACTGCTGAGCCGCTCCAGTTTCCTCCTCAAACCGGGCCGCTCGAGTACTTGCCGGTTGACCACGTAGGGAGGCTCTTCTCCCCGGGAGACGGCCAGGGCCGCCTTCATGCAGTCGTGTCCGATATCGCGAAACAGTTCGTAGGTCCAGCACGAAGCGTGCGGCGCCAGGATGACGTTCGGCAGGGAAAGCAGGGGATCGTCGGCGTCCGGCGGTTCCTGCTCGAAAACGTCAATGGCCGCGCCCGCGATCCTGCCTTCCTGCAACGCCTGCTCCAGGGCGCTCTGGTCTACGATAGCGCCACGGGCCGTGTTGACGAGGTAGGCGTCCTCCCGCATCATGCGCAGCTCACGCGAACCGATCAGGTACCGGGTGTGTTCGTTCAACGGACAGTGGATGGTAACGAACGTGCTGCGTTTGAGCAGCGTCTCCAGGTCCACCAGCGTAACGCCCAGTTGCGCGGCTTCTTCCGCGGACACGGCCGGATCGGAGACGAGGATCTCGGACGGCTCGAAGGGCGCCATCATGCGCGCCACCTCGCGGCCGATCATGCCCATGCCGATCAGGCCGACCACGCGGCCCCGGACCTCGCATCCCATGTGATCGAAACGGATGTCCCAGTCGTCGTTCCGCACGATGGCGTCCTTGATGGTTACCCGGTGACAGAGACCGAGCAGGAGGGCCATCGTGGCGCTAGCCACGGGCTTGCGCGTGGCCTCCGGGGTGATCGTCACCATGACGTCCGCTTCCGTTGCGGCGTCCATATCGATCATGTCGTAGCCCACGCCCGTCCGGGCGATCAGCGCCAGGCGCTCGACCCCGGCAAAGGAGTCTTGCGTGTAGTGCTGGCCCATGGAGATCACCGCGTCGAAATCCTCGAGCTGATCCGGGGTTACGGGCGACCGGTCCTCTTCCAGGAAGGCATGAAAGACCCCGGCTTCGTCCAGCACGTCGACGCCGAAATCGTCGAACACGACCCCGCCGTCGGGACCCCGCAGGTCGGCTACCAGGGCTACGCGGAAATCATCGGGCATGGCACTTGTTTCCCGTCAGAACAGGATCTGGGACGTGGACTTGGCGATCAGCACCAGGGAGACGGCCGCCATGCCGATCAGACCCAGGCCGCACCCGTACCCGGCGAGGATCACGGGCGCGTAGGCCCGCCATCTCTTCTCGCCATAGCGCTTTCCGAAATAGAACCGGCCCAGCATCGCTCCGATGAACGTGGGCAACGTATAGTGTATCCAGGCGCCGGTGCCCAGTCCGGCCACCAGGCCGTAGAACAGCAGCGGCGGCGCCTTGAGCAGGCTCAGGACCCCGTAAAGGGCTACCGTGAACCCCATCCCGGCGCCGATGTACTCCCACTTGATGAGTTGCCCGATTACATCCGATCCGCCCGGCAGGGTCGACTTGATCCAGATCGTTTCCATCGTCGCCTGCAGCGGCCACATCTTCTCGACGAAGGGATAGGCCGCGGACGGTATGGGCGCCAGTTTCCAGATCAGGGCATAGAAGAGGAAACTGAACACGATGAGCAGCAACAGGCTCAATATATACAGTTTGACCAGGCTTGGAAATCGCGTTCGGGTGAGTTCCAGCTGCCGGAAGGTCGCCACGACGCCGCTGTGATCGAAGAGCGGAACCGGGGCGAACCAGATGGCCACGCCCTTGTAGCCCGACAGGTAGAAGGAGCCCTCCCTCGCGTAGGGGAAGGACGAACCGTAGGGCGAACCCGTGAGGCCAATCATGCGCGCGCCGATGTAGGAGAAGAAGGGCGTCCAAAGGAACCCGAATACCAGGGAGATCCATACCGGGAACGTGGGTTCGAGATAGTAGACCAGGAGGATGAAGCAAAGGGTCGAAACCGCCCAGAGCGCGATGGGGATGGGAAGCCGGAAATCGCCCCGGTCCGGCGGCGGCCGGCGGGGTCCCAGGCCTCCGGACGGGCCGTCCGGGTCTCGTCGCAAGGCGCGGGCGAAGGCGACCAGGCCGATCAGGCCGATGACCAGCGAAGTGCCGATGGAGGAAAAACTCAGCCAGAAATCGATGGTGTTGTTGATGGAAGTGGGGATGGTGCTCATCCCCGGCGCCCAGCTGTGCAAAAGGCCGAAGTGGTAGAGGGCCGGGTTGGCGATGAAGGTGACGACGAAAGAACTGATGAAAGTACCGACCACGATCCAGAAGGGCAGAACGAAACCCACCAGGAGCGTGGCCATGTCCGTGCCGATGCCGATGGGCGACGCGGGCAGCACGTCCCGGACCCGCGGCGTGAAGTCCGCGAAGGGAATGGGGAAGACTTCGACCCCCTTGGTCAGCACCACGCCCGATACCGTCGGAACGACGACGTACAGAATACCCCAACCCAGGCCGATCATGGCGCCGACGGTAAACAGGCGCCACCGCCAGGTCTCTTCGCCCGCGGACGATTCCGCCAGCGCGGTGGCGCCGGCCGCCTGTACGGGCGCCAGGGGAAAGGGCAGGCGTTCGGTGTCCGCCGTGATGCGGAAGAGCACGTATCCCAGTGAAATGGCGTTGACCAGGCCGAGGATGGACACGAGGATGGCCAGCAGAATCGGTTCCAGCCACTCCATGGAGAAGAGGGTCCGGGTGATCAGGGAATCGGAACCCCTGGGAGGCGAAACCCACTGGGGCAGAAGCTGGGCCAGGCCGTCCGCCTGGGGAGACTGGATCAGATACTGGAACCAGATCATCTTGGCGAAAGGCGCGCCGTGCACCGATGATCCGGCCGCCATGCCGCTGGCGCCCAGACCCGTCGCCGCCAGACCTGCGGCGAGCCAGTAGAGGATGATGGCTTCCTGGGGTTTCAGCTTGATGAACAGGCGCTTACCGATCTCGATGAACATAATGATGGTGACCCATTCCGCGGCGCCCGCGAAACTCTTTCCGGTCACCAGTTCCAGGTAGATCGCCCCCGGGAGCATGACCAGCCCGACGAAGAAGGCGGCCCAGATGATCCGGCTGCTGAACCCGTCCTCGTAGGGCAGGCTGTCCGGAACGATCTGCCACCGGTCGTCCTGTCCGGCGGAATCGGCTTCCCGGTCGTGCCGATCCTGGTGTTCACGCCTGGTGGTGTCGCTCATGGTTTACGCTCGGTCATGGCATTTCCGAATGGGTGCGGCGCGTACCGGTTTTCAGCCGCGCCCGTACTCAACCCGGTCCGTCCGGCTAATCCGCCCTGATGTATTTTCCCGCCTTGTCCCAGTCCGGCCGCGTCAGGCCGTTCAGGTCCCAGACCACCTCGCCGGCACGCACCGTCAGCAGGCACCTCAGCCGCCGGTCGCCGCGCATGCGCGCGTGGCCCGAGTCCACGAAACCGAACTCTCCGTATTCCAGCTCCAGCACGGCGACGTCCGCCTCCGCGCCGATGCTCAGCGTACCCAGTTCGGGGCGCCGGATGGCCCGGGCGGGGTTCCGCGTGGAGCGCATGACCACGTCCTCTAGGGTCATCCCCATGTTCAGGCATTTCGACATGGTCGTGTTCATGCTCGCGTTCGGCATCAGGGCGCTGTACTTGTGGAGGTCCGTGCTGATGGTATCCGGCAGGAACCCCTGCTCGATGGCCGGCACGGCGATGCGAAACCAGAAGCTGCCGCCGCCGTGGCCCAGGTCGAACAGGATGCCCTTGTCCCGCGCTTCCCGGACGTAGTCGTTCACCCGGCCGTGCTCGTCCAGCAGGGGGATGTGTTGCGCGTAGAGGTGCGTGTGTATGTCGCCGGGGCTCAGCTTCTTCAGCAGCAGGTCCCGGTAGCTCCGGGTCGGCTTCGGCGCGAAATCGATCATGGCGATAGTGCCGCTTCGCCGGGCCGCCTCGACGGCGCCGTCCACCGCTTCCCAGCCCGGACCGCCGAAATGGGCGGTCTTGGACCCGACGACGTGCTCCGGGTACCTGCTGATCATGTCCGCGCAGGGAACCGGGTCCATCTCCGAAACGTCCTGCTCCACGGCGCCTTCCATGCCGGCGCCCACGATGTTGATCAAGGCCAGCACGCGGGTAACGGATTCGGCGATGACCGAGTCCTTGAAGTCTTCAAATTTCTTCCATCCCGCGCCCCCGGTATCGAGCACCGTGGTTACGCCGTTGGGGAGCACGTGGGCGTCGGGGAACACCCACCCCTGGTAACCGCCGTAGGCGTGCATGTGGATGTCGATCAGCCCGGGCGTGACGTAGTGGCCGTGGACGCGGGCCACCTTCCGGCCGTGTTCCGCCGGGATGTCGTGCTCCACCGCCGCGATCAGGCCGCCGTCTACGGCGACGTCCCGGCTTTCGTTGACGCCGTTCTCCGGATCGATGACGTGGCCGCCCTTGATGATCAGGTCGTACATCGCCGCTCCTCTCCTCCGGTTACAGGGCCGTGTGGCGATCGAAAGCCCTGACGTCCCTGTACCGTGCTTTTATAGGCTCAGCGAGGGTCCGCCACACGAGAAACCGCTTCCTCAATACAGTAAAGAACCGCCGGTTGATCGTCTGCCATTGCGCCAGGTCTCCGCTGCGGCGGTGGATCACGATCAGGATGCGGTACAGTTTCTCGTGGAGCACGGGCTCCAGTTCAAGCCGCACGTCCTGGCTGATGGCGAGGTCGTACGGCGCCAGCCAGACGGTGGACGCCACGTGATACGTGTCGTAGTTATCCCCCGGTATCGCGTCGAGCGTGGTCCCCTCGGCGACGAAGTCCTCTGCCGAACTGTCTTCATGGGTCTGGAAGATGTGGTTCAGGTAGCCCGACAGCGGCAACGCTTCGGGTACGGTCACCGTGAACGGGAACTCGAAGCACCAGTCGTCTTCGTCGGGTGGCGGGGGTGACCAGCGCCGCGTCACGTCCTCTACCGTCATGTCCGCGGCCTTCTTCGCCGGGTAGAGCGTGGACAGGAAGACGATAGCCATGACGACCATCGTAGCGTATACGGTCGACAGGGAGGAATAGTTGAGCGACATACCGCCCAGCAGGTCCCATTGCGAGAGCCCCATGGTGATGATCTGGCCGGACAGGTAACCGAAAACGGCCCCGAGCGTCGCGAATACGGCGGCTTCGGCGATGAACAGGGCGGCGACGTGGTTCGGCGCCAGGCCGACCGCGCTGTACACGCCGATTTCCCGGAACCGTTCGAACACGGCGCCCATCATGGTATTCAACACCAGGAACGCCGCGATGAGCACCGGGATGATCAGGTTGGCCAGGCCCGAAACCGAAGTAGCGCCCAGGGAGCTGTAGACCCTCACTTCGTCTTCCATGCCGACGAACACGGCCAGGAGGACCCGCGACATGAAGGCCTCCACGGAATCGCGGAGCTCTTCGCCGTCGGCGAACCCCGCGATGGCCACGGACCGCGTGGACCCGTTCAGGTCGAGCGTCTGCCGGTAGGGCAGGACCAGCACGTTGCGGGACGGCAGGTGCTCGGAGGCCTGGATGGTGGACATGAACACTTCGATGTCCATGTCGGTCAGGGTCCGGGTCATGGAGAAACTGGCGGGCATGATGCTCTCGTCGTCCATGTCCCGGTAGGCGTCGAATCCATCGGAATCGAGCAGTCCGATCACCGTATAGCGTCCACCGAGGATCTCCACCTCCGCCGTACCCACGTCCTCCGGCCCCACGTCCAGCCGCTCGGCCAGTTCCGTGGGCAGCAGGCAGGCCGACCTTTCGTCCGGGGCGAACCACCGTCCGCCCGGCACCAGGTAGCGGTCCAGCGCGGTGACGGCCGGTTCGTCGGCGTGCAGTCCCAGGATGGATTGTACCGTGGTGGCGGTCCCCTTGCCCCGCACACGCAGGTCGATATAGGGGCTGACCATGTCCTCCGGCTCGTACCAGGACCGGGGTACCACGTCCGCCTGGTCTTCGAAGGCATTCTCCACGTAGGGCAGGAAGGAGGTGGGCAGGGAGTGCCACGACAGGCTGCGCATGAGGACGCCGTCGTACGGCGGGGTGTTTTCGCGGTCCAGCGTATAGAACTGGATGCCGGTCCGGAAGGAAGTGAAGGACAAGACGGTGAAGGTCAGCAGGGTCAGCGTGACCGCGGTCAGCGCCGTGCGCATCTTCCGCTTGCGCAGGTTCGATATCCCCAGGGAAATGGCCACGGCCGTGGCGCTCAGCCGGCCGATGTCCGCCTCGTGGAGGCCGGCCGCCGACCGGGTCAGGTTCTTCATCTCGGTGTCGAACCGGGTGACGATCATGGTGATGATGATCAGCGCCATGGCCAGGATGAGGAAGGCGAGAAAGACCATGTACGGCGTCAGGCTGAGTTGGAAGGCGGGGTGCACGTTCTGCAGCAGCATGAAGACCGCCGCGAAGATGACGCCCACCGAGGCCAGCCGCTTCCGAATGTCCGTGAAACCGAAGAAAAGCCGTTCGAGGAAGAAACAGAAGGGGACCAGCAGCATGAAGTAGAACACGATGCCGTCCACCGTATCGTCCGCGGCGTACCGCACGTCGGGATAAGCCCGCGCCTCGAAGCCCCACGCCTCTCTCGACCGCGCGGCGAAGGCGTCGTAACGGCGGTTCTCCAGGGCCTCCCGGGCGGCCCGGAGCGCTTCGGTGCTTTCCTCATGGAGTTCGGCGGCCCGGGCGTTGGTCACGCCGTGGTCCTCCAGTTTCATCAGACGGGCCCGGTTGAGCGACCACAGGTCCAGGGCGCTCTGGTAGAAGGGGTAGAGGATCAGGCCCTGGTCCGCCGTGAATCCCCGTCCCTGGGCCAGGGCCATGGCGTCGTCCGAGATGCTTACCGGCGGTTCGTCGAGCCACGATTCGGGCGTGTTGGTCAGCAGGTACTTGACACCCCGGGGACCCGAGCTCATGAACATCTTGACCCGGTCCTCGGGCCGGGCGAAGACCACCGCGGCGTTGGTCATCCAGTTGCCGAAGAAACTCTGGTCTTCCACGAAGGCCGCGCCGTACTTGCGTAGCGGGCTGTTGTCCCGGCCGAGTACGGTCAGGTTGTCGAGGGCGACGAAGACGCCGGGGTCCACGATATCGAAGAGGTTGATCTCCTCGCAGGGGAAGAGGACCTGTATGGTATTGTTCACCTTGGATGAGTTCGGCACCGCGAGGGGAAAGGTGGCGTTGCCCTCTTCACCGAGGTCGGGGGCGTACACGATCCGGCCGTCGGCAGCGAGGCCGTAACTGCGCAGTTCCGTCGGTCCCCGGGGGAACCGGACCATGGAGTGCCGGAAATGCCCCAGCGAGTCGGCGTGGGTAACCATGAACCCACGAACGCCGCTGTGGCTCTGGTATCCGGGCTCGTAGACGACCAGGGCGTCGGAGACCGGGGTATTGGGCTTGAAGAAATCCACCGTTCGGTCGAATTCGAGGACCCGGCCTTCAATGTCGCGGCCCTCGTCCTTGAGCCGAATCGACTCGTCCACGTCGAAGGCCACGGGATCGGACAGCATGGCCGGCAGCAGCGTGCCCAGCGTTCGGATCTGCCGGACCAGGTTGGGGAAATCGACGTACTCGATCCGGTCCTTCGGGGTATCGATGAGGAGTCTGTTGTCGTTTACCGTGGCGAAGGTCATGCCGTGGAGCCCGGCGAGCGTGACCATCTCGTGGTCGAAGGCGGGACCGGCGGGCATGAAGCTTTCCTGCGACCGGAGCGGGTGCGTCAGCGTGTTGAGATAGGCCGTCCGGCTATCCTCATCATCGTGGACCCCGGCCTTGCGCGCGTAATTCAGGTACCGGTCCGCATAGGGTTCGTACAGGATATCCAGATTCGAGGTGAAGAAGATGAAATCGCCGTAGCTGAACAGGCCGACCTGGTCCGCCCTGCTGGTGAGGTCCAGGCCCAGGAACAGGTCGAAGGGGATCCGGTCCTCTTCGGGGATCCGTTCCAGGAAGAACTCGTCCTTTCGCTGGTGCCGGTCCAGGAAGTCGTTTACGCCCTGCAGCCCGTGGAAATGGGCGGACGTGGCCAGGAACAGCACGGTGTATCCCGGCGGATGGGCCCGGAGCACGTCCATCAGCTCCAGCATGGCGGCGATACCCCCCGCGCTCTCGGCGCCCGGCGCCAGACCGGGTACGACCGACATGGCGTCGTAGAACGCCGACAGCACGACGATCCGGTCTTTCCATTTCTCCGTGCCGTCGCTCCCCGGCAGCGGTTCGTCCCGGCCCGGTATCCACCCCATGACGTTCCAGGTCTCGGCCCGTTCCCACGTCATGCGTCCACGGATCGTCACTTCGACATCGCCGGACCGCGCGGCCGCCAGGACAGCGGCGGCGTGGGGGTCCGGGACCCAGAAGCGCGGCACGTCGGCGGGCACGTCCAGGATCTTGCGCTGGGCCTGGTTGTTGGTCACGGAACCGGGGCCGCTGTCGTGGAACAGCACGGCCCGGGCCCCGAGCATCCGCGCGTTGAGGTACTGGTCGCGCCCGTCGAAATCGACCAGGACGATACTCCCCTCGATCTCCTTCCCGTTGAAGGCCTGGAACTCGCCCCGCCGGCCGTAGTGCAGGGGTCCCCGGATCCCGTCGGTAAAGGAATTCAACCGGACCAGGTTGGGCCAGAACTGGTACACCGGCATTTCCGTCCCCACGGAGTCGTGCACCGTCAGCGTGAAACCGTGGTCGACGGGCGAGGATACCGTGAAGGTGTCGACGGTGACCTCGGCCAGGCCGCCGGCATGGAAGGCATCGACCACGTACTCCATGGCCGCCCGGTTTCCCGGATAGCCGACGACGCGGGACGGGTTTTCGCTCATCGCCCGGACATGGGCCTCCACGCGTTCCGGGGTGACGATTTCGGAGACCTCTTCCCAGGTCACCGGCGCCTCTTCGAGGGGCCTGGGCGGTACGTCTTCCGGAAGGGAGACGATCCTCAGGATTACGTGCTCCGTCACCCAGGCCGGTCCGGCGACGGACACAGCGAGGAACAGCAGGACGCCCACGGCGAGGAAGAAGTAACCGAATATCCGCGAATACACGCTAGTCTATCCCGTAGATATGATGGCCCGCGTGGGGAAACCACACGTAGTCGACGAACATGGAGATGACCACGCCGGTGACCACGCCGAAGATCAGGCCCAGGAAGAAGGGCTGCCCCTTCCGGTACAGTTCGATGCCGCCGACCCACATCATGATGCTCTTGATGACCCAGCACACGAACATGGACGAGACGATCGCCCGGGCGGGCCAGGAGTATGAAAGGAAGAACCCGAGGGGATGCAGCGGCCAGCCCGGCAGCCGGGCCCTCAGCGTCATGAGCAGAAACATGAGCGCACCGCCCACCAGGAAGAACATGAGCCGCGACGTGTCGGGCCCGAAGGGATCCCGGATCTTGGTGAGCGTTTCATTATAGGGGATGGTCGATCCGATCCGGCCGAACCACCAGCCGTTGGTGAACTGGCGCGTGCCCAGGTCGAACCCCAGGTAGATCGTCCAGACCAGCGAGATCACCACGCCGATCACCGCGGCGGACAGGAGCGACCAACCCAGGCCACGCTGCCAGCGCGCACCGATCTCGGACAGCTTGGCCGCCTGCATGAAGGCGGGCATGAAGGTCGACTTGATCTCGCTGACGGGTCCGTACGTCTGGGCCATGGCCGTCATGGTGGACATGGAAAGGTTGGCCGACCCGACCGAATAGAACACGAGCACCTGGGCGATCATGGGCGAACGCACGTAGGGTAGCCCGGCTTCGGCGATGATGCGGGACACGCCGATGTAGATGATGAATACGCCGGCGAGGAGGAACACGGCGATGGGCACGCTCATGCCCAGCTGGTTCAGCCAGACCACCCCGTAGACGAAACCCCCGATGAACCCGAAGACCGCGACCCGGTAGGGCAGCATCTCGTCCGAGTCGTCCAGGTCCGATCGGCGGCCGAAGGCCTGGGAGCACACGGCGCGGATGTGAAACCGCGCCCGCCACAGCCCCCATCCCACGAAGAGGATGAACGCGCCCATGTTCTGCCAGTCCAGCATGGGATGGATCGAGGTGTAGTTGTCCCGCCCCGGGATGTCGTAACCGATCCGGTGGGCGATCCCCACCTGGATGATCCCGATCATGTAGAACACCCAGAAACCGGCGAGGACGTCCAGGTTGACGAAATAGGAAATGCCCAGGATGGCCGGTCGGAAGTTGATTTCCAGCGGCGGGAATCCCTCGCCGAATACGATGGGCGGCGCCGATCCGAAGTAGGGGAACTGGGGCACGACCGGGGTGAAGAACCCGACGATGTTGTACATCATCACGCAGAACGGGATGGAAAAGCCGATCCAGAACCGCTTCTCCGATAGAAAGGCCGGGATGCGGCTCGGCGATTCCATGCCGCGGGTGAAGGCGAGGGGGATCTGCATCATGGGAAAGACGAGCTTCTCGTGTTCGACCCACTGCCGCCTGAGGATGACCACGAGACACAGGCCCATGAAGATGACCGGGACGATGAAGGTCAGCCACCAGAACAGCGGAATGCCCCAAACGCTCCAGGGAATGGACGCGCCGGGTGGGATACCGTCGACCAGCCACGTGAGGGCGTTGCCCTGGTTCGTGACGTTCGCCCAGGGCTGCAGGTACGGGTAGAAATACTCGGCCCACTGGTTCTCGGGCGTCGCCAGCAGGTAGGGGGCCATCAGCGTGGAGATGAACGGAGCGCCCATGCCGTTGGTCGTCAGCCCCGATGCCGCCATGCCCATGACCAGGGGGATGACGAACTCGTGGGGCGTGAGGGCCCAGTCCTTCTTCCACCTGGCCAGCACCACGTTGAAAACGACCAGGTACGCGAAGGCCAGAAACAGCGCGCCGATGTGGAGATGATCCGCACCCAGCTGGGACGAGGCCATGGTGTACTGGAAATAGGGGACGATGAGGGAGATCAGGACGACGCTCGTCAGGCCCAGGAGAATGGATCGCGGCGTAATGATCCGGGTCGCGGTCGCACGGACAGCGGAGGCGGAAACACTTTGCTGTACTGAGGCCATGGAGTGGGCGGAAAATGTAGTGGGCGGAGAACGGCTTTCGCGTTTTCTGGTAATGGTTTGAATTAAAAAACGGGTCCAGCATATGTAAGGTCGCGCGCGGGATAAGTCAAAGAAAAACGCCTTTCGCCGAAGTCCTGCAACCCCGTCGCACTCGCCGTTTTAGTGGTTGACACCCCAGTAGTTTACGGGGATATTTCCATACCTTGGATGTGCGTGTTTCACACGAGGAATGCACCGTGAAGGCCGAGACCAGAGCCGCCCTAGACCGCTTCCTGAACAGGTACATCGCCTTCATATGCCGCCATCCGGCAAAGGTCCTGTTGTTCGCGCTGCTTTCCGCCTCGCTTTCCGTCCATTTCGCCTCCAGGCTTCAGCTGAAAACAGACTTCGTCGAACTGCTCCCCGAAGGCTACCGGAGCGTCGACGATATACATCGGCTCACGGAGCGCGTCGGCGGCATCGGCAACCTGACCGTCGTCATAGAGACCGAAGACCTGGCCGCCGCCCAGCGGTACGCCGACGACCTCGCCGGCAGGCTCCGGTCCGACCTTCCGGAAGGATATGTCCGCTACATCGAGTACCGGGTGGACGACGAAAAGCGGTTCTACGAAGACCACAAGTACCTGTACGCCGAACTGGAGGACCTGGAAGAGATCCAGAGCCGGCTGAGCCGGCAGATCCTGAAGACGAAACTGGAACAGAACCCCCTTTTCGTTTCCGAGGAAGACCTCGGCCTGGAGACGGAAGACGAGCCGTTCACCGTGAGCGACCTGGAGGAGAAGTACGAAAAAGAGGCGTCGGAGAAGCTGGACAAGTGGGTCGACGGTTATTTCACGGGACAGGACGAGCAGGGGCAGTTTCTCGTCATGGTCCTGAAACCCTTCGGATCGTCGACCGGCGTGTCCTTCTCGCGGGACCTGTGCGAACGGGTCCTGGCCATCGCGGAAGGCCTCGAACCCACGTCCTACCACCCGTCGCTGAAGGTCGGGCTCACCGGCAAGTACCGCCTGATCCTGGACCAGTACGAGTCCGTCAACCGGGAAATCTTCACGTCGGCCGGCGTCACGCTGTCCCTGGTCGCCCTGGCCATCTTCCTCTACTTCCGCACCATCGTCCCGGTCATCAACATCACGCTGGTCGTGGTCGTCGGCATTCTCTGGACGTTCTGCCTCACCTATTTCCGCATCGGCTACCTGAACATGCAGACCGCCTTCCTGGGCGCCATCATCATCGGGAACGGCATCAACTACGGCCTGATCCTCATGTCCAGGTACAAGGAGGAGCGGCTGCGGGGAGAGAACGCCCGGGACGGCGTGCAGATCGCCTTCCGGAACACGCTCACGGCGACGGTCACCTCGGCGGCGTCTACCGGCCTGGCCTATGGCACCCTCATGATTACCGATTTCCGGGGCTTCAACCATTTCGGGTTCATCGGCGGCCTGGGCATGTTGCTGTGCTGGCTTTCGACTTTCTCCCTCCTGCCGGCGCTGCTGATGCTCTGGGACCGCACCGCCTTCGGACGGAAGACCTGGACCCGGAAGGTCTCCCGGGGCCGTTCAATGAGCCGTCTCGCCAACCTGGTGCAGAAGAAGCCACGGGCCGTGGTGGGCACGAGTTTCTCCCTCGTCGTGCTGGGCGCCGCATTGCTGGTGTGGTGGCTCCCGAATTCCTTCGAGTACGACTTCTCGAAACTGCGCAACGAGCCGCGGGGCGACACCTACGAGCGGATCCTCAACCACCGCGTCAACGCCCTCTTCGGCATTTCGCAGTCGCCGGCCGTCATCCTGGCGGACCGTCTGGACCAGGTGCCGGGCATACGCCGGGCCGTGCTGGACAAGAAAGAGGCCGAGAAGGAAGTGCCCAATCCGACCATCGACCGGGTCCGGACCGTTTTCGACTTGCTGCCGGAGGACCAGGAGGACAAGATCGACGTCCTATGGGACATCGAGTACATGCTCGACACGAATCCGCCCGACGAACTCGGCATCCCGCCCGACCAGCTCGCGAAGATCAACGATTTCCGCGACAACCTGAGCCTGGACGGGATCACCGTGGACGACCTGCCCGAAGCGCTTACGCGGCCCTACGAGGAGCGGGACGGGACGGTGGGCAGGCTGATCTACGTCTACCCGCGGTCGGACGCCGGGCTCTGGAACGGCCGGAACCTGATCCGGTTCGCGGAGGTCGTCCGTTCCAACCAACTTCCGGACGATGAAGTCATCTATTCTTCCGGAGAGGCCGTGGTCTTCGCCGACATGCTGAAGGCCGTGGACCGCGACGGGCCCATCGCCACCATCGCCTGCTTCGTGGGCGTGATCACGCTCCTCGTACTGGCCTTCCGAAGCATCCACGCGTCGGTGGTCATCCTGGCGTCCCTGCTGGGCGGCATGCTGGTTATGGGCGGCTTCATCGCGCTCTTCGACATCAAGGTGAACTTCTTCAACTTCATCGTCATACCCACTACGCTGGGCATCGGGGTAGACTACAGCGTGAACCTGTATCAACGCTACCGCCTTGACGGGCGCGGTTCCATAGGTAATATGGTACAGCATACAGGCGCGGCCCTGGTCATGTGTTCGTCCACCACGCTGATCGGGTACACCTCGCTCATGCTGACGTCCAACCGGGGCCTGCATTCCTTCGGGATCATGGCCAACGTGGGCGAGATCGCCACGCTGGCGACGGCCCTGGTCGCGCTGCCCGCCTACCTGCTCATCATGGAAAAGCGCCGAACAAGGCCGGTTACATGAACAATCATGCAGTGGACTACCGACAGGTGTTGCCGGACCACCTGCTGCATACCTTTCTCGAAGACTTCGAGTCGTTGCGGCCTTTCTACACCCACGATCCACGCGATCCGGATGTATGGCCGCGCATGATCGAGGCCGTCCAGTCCCGCGCCGCGCCGCCGCCGAGAAAGGCGCTCGCCAGGATTCTCGAGGTCCAGAACGGCCGGTTCGGAGCGGACGAGACGGTCCTGGCCAACGCCCGTTCCCTCGCCGGGGACGATACCTTCGTCGTATCCACCGGGCAGCAGACGGGCCTGTTGACCGGTCCCCTGTTCACCATCTACAAGGCTGTAACGGCGGTCAAGCTGGCGAAAAGGGTCTCTGAGGAAACCGGCGTGCGGGCCGTGCCCGTCTTCTGGATGGCCGCCGACGACCATGACTACGCCGAAATCAACCATGTCCACGTCTGCCGGACGGACGGGGACGCCCTCAGGTTCGAACTGAGCCCCGACGACCCCGCCGATCGCCGGTCCGCGAGCGACCGCCTGCTCGGACCCGAAATCGAAACGCTGCTCGGGCAGTTCGCCGAGGCCCTGCCCGACTCGGAATACCGCCCGTCCGCCATCGAGGCGCTTCGGCGGCACTGTACGGCCGGGACTTCGCTGTCCGATGCCTTCGCTCGTCTCATGACGCTGCTGTTCCGGGACCATGGCCTGGTCCTCGTCGACCCCACCGACCCGGCGCTGAAACCCCTTATGCGTCCCGTTTTCGAGCAGGAAATCCGCGCACCGCTCGCGACCACGGTCTCCGTCCTGGAAGCGTCCCGCGATCTGGAGCACGCCGGGTTTCATCCTCAGGTCTCCCGGTCCCAGGACGCGGTGAACCTGTTTCTGTACCAGGACGGGCAGCGCAATGCCCTGCGCTACGAGGACGGACGGTTCAGCAGCCGGGACGACAGCCTTTCCTTTACCGGCGAGGAACTGCTAGGGATGCTTAAGGATACGCCCGGTCGGTTCACGCACAACGTCATCACCCGGCCCCTGGTGCAGGACACGCTGTTTCCGACGCTGACCTATATCGGCGGACCGGCGGAAATCGCCTACTACGGCCAGCTTGGCGGGGTCTACCGGCAGTTCGGCCTGCCCTACCCCGTAGTCTATCCCCGCGCGTCCCATACGCTGGTGGGCGCGAGGACCGCCCGGGTCCTGGAGAAGCACGGCCTCGCGATCTCCCATTTCGTCCAGGGCATCGAATCCGTGGTCGACCGGAAACTCCGGGAAGAGATGCCGGTACCGGTCACCGAGGGTCTCCGGGCCGCGCGGGGCGACGTGGAAGCCCACTACAGAAACCTCAAAGGGCACGTGACTTCCATCGACCCCGGGCTGAGCCGGATCGTCGAGGCCTCGGAGCGGAAGACCCGCTTCGCCCTGGGCAGATTGGAAGAAAAGACGCTCCGCGCCCTGAAGAAGGCGGACGGGGTCATGCGCGGACAGATCATGCGGGCGGACCGCCTGTTGTATCCCAACGGGCACCTCCAGGAACGGGTGGCCAACATCTGGCAGTACGTCGCCCTTCACGGTTTCGACGTCATGAATACGCTCTTCGAGGCCACGGACGAAAGGGACTTCAGACACAGGATGACCCCGCTATGAAACTCGATGTGCTTGCCGTATCCCCGCACCCGGACGACGTGGAGCTGCACTGTGGCGGCCTGATGATCCGGTTCGCTGACCTGGGATATGCCACCGGAATCGTCGACATGAGCCTGGGCGAGATGGGTACCCGGGGAACGGTCGAAGGACGAAAAGGGGAAGCGGAGGAGGCGGCGGAAGTGCTCGGGTTGTCCGAAAGGCTGAACCTGCAGTTGCCGGACGCCCGCATCGGTACCTGCCCGACCCACCGCGACGCCCTCATCGACGCCATACGCCGATACCGGCCCGATATGCTCCTCGTTCCCCACGAGATCGCCCGCCATCCCGATCACGGGGAGACCGCCCGGCTGGCTAGGGACGCGGCCTTTCTGGCGGGCCTGGAGAAACTCGAGACGGACCACCCGGCTTTCAGGCCCCGGAAGGTGGTCTTCTACCTTACCCACCACCGCTACCGGGAACCCCGGCCTTCCTTTATCGTCGACATCACGTCGACGTTCAGCCGGAAAATCGAGGCGGTGAAGGCCCACCGGTCGCAGTTCCACGACCCGGACTCTACCGAGCCGGAGACCTTTATCAGCCGGCCCGAGTTCCTTGAAGAGGTCGAAGCCCAGAGCCGTTACTACGGGCAGTTGATTGGCGCGCGGTACGGAGAGCCTTTCGTCGTCCGGGAGTACCTTTCGATCGACGATCCCCTGGCCCACTTCACGGGCGAAGGCGGCAACAGATGAACATCGGCATCACCTGCTATCCCACTTACGGAGGAAGCGGCGCCATCGCCGCCGAACTGGGACAGGCGCTGGCCCGGAAGGGGCACAGGGTCCATTTCGTTAGCTATTCGATCCCCTTCCGCCTGCAGGAATACAGCCAGAACATCTCCTTCCACAACGTGGAGGTCATGCCCTACCCGCTGTTCAAGTACCCGCCCTACACCCTCGCGCTCGCGGCGAAAATGGCCGACGTGGCCTCAGAGGCGGAGCTGGACATCCTCCACGTGCACTACGCCGTGCCCCACGCCACCTGCGCCTTCCTGGCGCGGCACATGCTGCGCGACCGGGCCGTCAAGGTCATCACGACCCTGCACGGCACCGATATCACGCTCGTGGGAAGCGACAAGTCCTTCTACCGGATCACCCGGTTCAGCATCGAGGAAAGCCAGGGGGTCACGGCGGTCTCCGAGTCCCTCAAGCGCGACACGCTGTCCCTCTTCGACATCGAGAAGGACATCCGCGTGATCCCCAATTTCGTCGACGTCGAACGGTTCCGCCGGGGGGACGGCCACTGCGACATCAGCAATTTTGTCGACGATGACGAGAAGGTCATCGCGCACGTGTCGAATTTCCGGCCGGTCAAGCGCATCGGGGACATCATCCGCATGTACGCGGAGGTGCGGCGAGTAGTCAAGTGCAAGCTGCTGCTCGTGGGGGAAGGTCCGGAGCGCATCCCCATGCAGGAACTGGCCCGGGAACTGGGCCTGGAGGACGGCGTGGTATTCATGGGAGAGCAGGAGGGGGTGGACCGGATCCTTTCCTGTTCCGACCTGTACCTGCTGCCCAGCGAACAGGAGAGCTTCGGCCTGTCGGCCCTGGAGGCGATGAGCTGCGGCGTCCCGGTGATCGGCGCCAACGCCGGCGGCCTGCCGGAACTGGTGCGCCACGGGGAAACGGGCTACATCACCGAAGTGGGCGACATCCGGCAGATGGCCCGGCACGCCACGGACCTGCTTGCGAACGATGGCTTGCGAGAGGAGGTCGGCCGGCAGGCCCGGCAGCGGGTGCTGGATAACTTCGCGGAAGAGGCCGTGGTCCCGCATTACGAAGCCTACTACGAAGAAGTACTGCGGGGGCAGGCCCCGTAAGCCCCCGTCAGGCCCCTTCCGACTTCGCAGCGAGCGACGCGTAACTCAACCTTTTGCCGCGAGCGACACGTAGCTCACCCTTTTGCAGCGAGCGACGCGTAACTCACGCCCTCACCGCTGTCATGGCTCACCGGTAGGCCTACTTCCTCCCATCCCGGATTGACCACCTGGCCGAAGGGCGTCATCTCGCCGCTGAACCCGCAGCGCATGTTGACGACCGTCTGGTATCCCATGGACTGAAGCAACTCGGCGGCGTGATTGGAGCGCTGGCCCGTCCGACAACCGAGAACCAGCTTCGCATCCTCCGCATAGTTCGCCTTCATCACCCGGACGAAATCGGGGTTGGGCGTCATCTGCCCGGTCTGCTCGTCCGCGTGCAGCAGGGGGATGTTCACGGCTGGTGCGGGATGGCCCTGGTCGAATTCGGGAACCGACCGGACGTCGATGTATGCGTACCCCTCGGATTCGACCAGCCTGGCCGCCTCGTCGGGCATGACCTGGTTGACGCTCATCTAAGTACTCCTTCCTTTAACTGCCATCATGATCGGCGCCGCGGGTCGCCTCCGCACCGCGGATCGCCTTGATAACGCCGGCTACCACGTCTCCACGATATGCCCCGAGTTCGGAAACCAGATCACATCCACTCCGTAGGAAAGCGCCACGCCCAGTACGTACCCCACCAGCATGCCGATGAAGAAGGGCTGCGACTGGCGGTAGAGTCTCGTGCCGCCCAGTTTCATGATGATGGCCTTGATGAGCCAGACGATGAAGATCGAGGTGGCGATCATCCCGATGCCCCAGGTCTTGGCCACCGCCCATCCGATGGGGTGCAGCGGCCACCAGTGGAAATTGTGGTGGGCCAGGATCAGCAGCCAGGCGATGAATGCGCCGATCCCGAGACCCAGGTACTCTCCGCCGGTCAGCTGGGTCTGGTTGTTGATCCACGTCGTCAACGTGACATATCCTGCTTTTGCGTTGCCGAAGGCGTCCCTGAATCCATCCGCCCCGGTGGTGTCATATCCCAGGAAGATGGTGTAGACGACCGCTATGACCGCGGACATGACGAGTGCCGAGACAATGACGGGAAAGATGCCGCGCCGGGCGCCGCCGATCTCGTCGCCCATCTTGTTGACGTGGGCCATGGCGCACATGCCCAGCGTCCGCCAGTTCCTCGAGAAGGTCTGGGACAGCGTCAGTATCGTGAGGTCGGCCCGGTGCAGGTTCGCCGACCCGAAGGAGAACACGGTGAATTCATGGGCGTTGTAGGGCAGGTCCAGGTTGATGAGCCCTGCTTCCGCCACCACGCGGGTGACCCCGATAAAGAGCAGCATGCAGGTGGCCAGCAACGTGGCCGCGGCCGCCAGGGACATGCCCATACTGACCAGGAAGAAGAACATGTACAGGATGCCGATCACCACGCCGCCCATGGCGGTCCGGTACGAGAAGAACTCTCCCGAATCATCGATGTCGCGGCCCCGGCCGATAGCCTTTCTCACCACGTCGTAGAGGTGGCGGCGCGCCATCCAGAGTCCGAAGAGGGTAAACATGAAGAAACCGCCCAGGTGCTGGGCCGTGACGATCTCGGTCGTCTTCGGAATGCCGAACCGGCTCATGATGCCGATCTGGATCGTGGCCAGCAGGAAGAACACCCAGATGCTGAACAGGATATTCAGGTTCGTGAAGAACCCGATGCCGATGAAAGCGAAATTGATCTTGAACTGGATCGGCGGGAAGGATTCGGCCAGGGTGATCGGTATGCGGTAGTCTCCCCCCAGCCTGATCGGCGGCACGACGTCCCAATACGAAACGATGTTCCAGAGAATGATGAAGAGGGGGATGCTGAAACCGTACCAGAATACCCTGGACCGGGCGATCCGGGGCAGCACGGAACCGCTTTCGTCGTCCTCGATGAGCAGCAGGGGGACGCGGGCCAGCGGGAAGGTCAGCCGCTCCCTTTCGATCCACTGCTTGCGCAGGATCACCATGAGCGAGGCGCTGGCGAAGAAGAGGGCCAGGAAGAAGGTGCCCCACCAGCTCATGGGGATGATCCAGTCCCGCCAGGGGATGACCCCCGTGGACGGCAGTCCCTCGTAGAACCAGCGTATGGCCTGTCGTTCGTCGGTGACGACAAGCCAGGTCGGAAGGTACTCGAAGAACAACTCGACGTATCTGTTCTCGGAATTGGCGTAGTAGTGGGGGATGGAGGGCACGGCGACCCAGTAGGTGGTAAACGCCCACCCCGGAACGGCCGAGGCCGTGAACACGATGAAGAAGATGATGATCAGTTCAGGCGCGGTGAAGATCCGCGTGGGCGCGAAACGCTTCAACAAGCCGTTTATGACGAAGACGACCAGCATGAAGGGGAAGAGCGCCGCCATGGGCATGT
The DNA here is from genome assembly GCA_009837395.1 of Gemmatimonadota bacterium. GTDB lineage: Bacteria > JAAXHH01 > JAAXHH01 > JAAXHH01 > JAAXHH01 > JAAXHH01. Next base: position 135,678 of record VXTP01000016.1, on the reverse strand, counting down.
GGGTGATGGAAAGGTAGGAAGAGTGGGCTTCGAAGGCGGAATGCACCACCCACCACGCCATGAGCACGGAGAGTCCCAGGCCCAGACCTACCGCCCGGAGCGTCATGCCCGAAGCCAGGCCCCCATGCCGGGGGGGAGCACCCGCTCCGGGAGGATGGGAACCCGGATTTCCGGACGACGCGGAAGACCGCTGGCGTACGCTCATGGGACGGATCGCTTATAGGGGATGGAATACACTGGATTTACCGGTCGCCCGCCGGCCGAGCGCCGGTCTCTCACCGGTCGTACACCGGTCTCTCGCCGGTCGTTCCGGGATGGGCACAATGTATCTGCCCGGCGGGGTCCGATCAAGGACTAAAACGGCTGGCGGAGGGCCTCGGACAGGCCCGCTGGAACGCGGCTGTTTCCCTTGACACCGGTCCTTGCACGCCATACCATGGACGAGGTTTTTCGGCCGTTGTTTTTCGTCCCCTGCTTCTCGTATAAAAAGGACCGTTTTCATGCAGTATCTGCTCACCGGCGGATATGGTTGCATCGGTTCGTGGATCGCGAAAACCCTGGTCGACGACGGGCACGATGTCGCTATCTACGACCTGGTGGAACACACCGCCCGCATGGCGTTGATCATGGACGAGGAACAGATCGCCCGGGTCCGGTTCATCAAGGGCGACATCGCCGACGGGACCCACTTCACCCGGGTGGTCGGAGAAACGGGCGCGTCCCGCATCATTCACCTGGCCGGGCTGCAGGTGCCCGTGTGCCGGACCGACCCCATCAAGGGCGCCACGGTCAACGTGATCGGCACCCTGAACGTTTTCGAGGCGGCGAAAACCCATAGCGATATCGTGAAACGCGTCGTCTACGCGAGTTCCGCGGCCGTCTACGGCATGGAGGACGACTACGATGCGGGGCCCGTCGACAACGACGCGGTGTTGCGGCCCGTCACCCACTACGGCGTCTTCAAGCAGTGCAACGAGGCGAACGCCCGGGTGTATTACCTCGACCACGGCATTTCCAGCATCGGCCTGCGGCCATGGACCGTGTACGGGCCGGGCCGGGACTTCGGACTGACCTCCGACCCCACGAAGGCGGTCAAGGCCGCCCTGTTGAACCGGCCGTACGTGATCGGGTACGGCGGGCGGAACAACATGCAGTACGTGAACGACACCGCCCGTACGTTCATCCGATGCGCCGAGGCCGCCTCCAGTGGCGCCGGGGCCTACAGCATCCGCGGAGACGTCGTGACCATCGACGAAGTCATCGCGTCCATCGAGCGCGTCGTCCCAGGTTCGGAGGGACTCATCTCCCACCTGGACCTGAACCTGCCCATCGCGCCCGACCTCGACGACCGCGCCATCCAGGAGGACGTGGGCGAGATCCCCTACACGCCGCTGGACGAGGGGATCCGGGAGACCTGGGACGTATTCCGACGCCATCACGAGGCCGGCACGCTGAGCACGGACGACCTGTAGGGACGAAACTGAATGATGCTGGAACGTCAGATACAGGCCATGCGGACGGACGGCTGGTGCGTCCTGGACGGCATCATCCCGGGGGACAGGCTGAACGAGGTACGCCACCGGGTCATCGCTTCCACCAACCGCCACCGGAATCCCGATGCGCCTGCGAACATTGGCCATGTGAGCGGTTTCCTGAAGTACGACCAGTCGCTGGCGCCCTGGCTCGCGGACCGGCGGCTCCTCGAACTGTCCGGCGCGCTGCTCGGACGCCATTTCCGCATCTCCTTCACCACGGCCACCATCAACGAACCCGGGAACGACCGCGGAGGCTGGCACGCCGACTGGCCCTTCAACCAGCGGAACGCGGGACATGTGCCCGCTCCGTACCCCGACGCGGTCATGCACCTCACCACCATCTGGATGCTCTCCTCCTTCACCGGCGAAAACGGGGGCACGCTCATCGTCCCGGGCAGCCATCGCAAGGACAACAATCCCACAGGCAACAACGGAGTATCTCCCGACGAACCCCATCCGAACGAGCTGAACGTGACCGGCGAGGCGGGAAGCGTCCTCGTCATGGACAGCCGGCTCTGGCATTCGACGGCCGCCAACACCTCTAAGGACCCCCGCGTGGCCGTCGTCGTCCGCTACGCGCCCTGGTGGCTGAACCTGAACGTGCTGCGGCCCGGTTCGGAAGACCGCCGGCTCCTGGTGGACGAAACCGGCGGAACGGAAAACCTGGTCCCCTCCCTCCCCAGAGACGTTTTCGACGGCCTGCCCGGTGAGCTGAAGCCCCTCGTGTCTCACTGGGTGGAGTAGGACTTCCGTATACCTTCAGCAAGACTCTCCCTGGGTCCCCGTAACCTTATACCTGTCGCATTAGTCTAATGTTTAAGAACCATAGTAAACATTTTCGATGCTGTAAATGGCGATTGGAGGGGGTTATGAACCGGACTGGAGTTGTCGCGGCATTATGTGCATTACTCTGGATCTCTGACACGTGTAACGCCCAGGAGATCGGATTCGAGCGCGATGGACGGGACTATATCGAGAACATTCGGCAGAAATTCGAGGTGAACCCCGGTGGTACCCTGACGGTCGATGCCGAATTGGGGGCGATTCACATCAGCAGCTCAGTCAATAACGAAGTGGATGTCCTGGTTAGAAAACGATTAAGGACAACCGATACTGACTGGGTTCGTAAAGCCTTCGGGAATGTTGAAGTCGATATTGAACAGACGGTTAACGGTGTACGAATCGAGGTCGACCGAATCGACGACAACTTGCCGCGACGGTTCTGGCGGGACAGAACCCGCGTGGAAATCGAGGTTACGGTTCCCGTGAATTTCAACCTGGACCTGAGTACAATCAGTGACGGTATCCAGACCGGGAACATCGAAGGATACGTGAAGGCCAAAACACTTTCCGGGTTCATTTCGACCGGTCCAACCGAAGGTGATGTGAGCATAGAAACGACCAGCGGGCATATCAGAGCCAGTCGCGTAGCAGGCAAGGTACATACCAAGACACTGAGTGGGAGCATCGAAATCGGACCGGTGAATGGTAACGCGACGCTCTCTTCGACCTC
>VXTP01000016.1:96418-132530 GCA_009837395.1 Gemmatimonadota bacterium | reverse complement strand
ACGCGACGCTCTCTTCGACCTCGGGCAATATTGAAACGGAAACCGTAGAAGGGGATCTGAACGCCGGATCCTTAAGTGGGCATATCAGGATCGGACCCGTGAATGGTGATGCGACGCTCTCTTCAACCAGTGGAGACATCAGAACCAGTCATGTGCGAGGGGAACTGAAAACCTCGACGCTCAGCGGCAACATCACAAACAGGTAACAAAGGCAGTAACACCGTAGCCAGCACGGTCGAAGGAATCCTCGATCGGCATCGCAACCTTTTCTACATCGCCGAAGTCTTAATCGCAGAACCGACAGCTCGATGAACATCCACCAAACTACACCAGGGATCGGGTCCCATGAATACGTTTTGGAAACTGGCGGTCGCTTGCGTTGGTATGGCGGTAAATCTGAATTCCGTCGCGCAGGATGCACAGGATACCGACATCATGCGAACTGAACGGGGATTCGTGGAGAGCACCACGGCGACGTACACGGTCGACCCCGGCGGCGAGCTGACCATCGACGCCGACTTCGGGTCCGTTCGGATCGAGACCGCGACCACCGACAAAGTGGAAATCTTTGTCGAAAAGCAACGGAAGGAAGGCACCGCAGACGAGGCCCGACGCGCCTTCGAAGATGTGGAGGTAACCACGGAACAGCAGGGCAACGACGTGCACCTCCGCGTTGACCATTCGCGATGGTTGGGACGCAACGGCATGTCCATCGAGATGACAGTCCAGGTGCCCTATACCTACGATCTGGACATCGAGACGGCAGGCGGAAGCATAGTCATCGCGGACCTGGACGGCGAGATCAGGGCCAAGACGGCAGGCGGAAGCATCCGGATAGGCGCCACGCAAGGGGACGTGAACGCCCGGACCCTGGGTGGAAGCATCCGCATCGGCCCGACCGAAGGGGGCGTGTCCGCCAAGACCCTGGGCGGCAGTATCGATATAGGGGACGCCAATGGAGACGTGTCCGCCCAGACGATGGGTGGAAGCATACGCGTCGGACGCACAGAAGGTGACCTCACCGCCTACACCATGGGCGGAAACATCACCGTGGAAGCCGTTTCGGGCAAAGCGTCGGCCAAGACGCTGGGTGGAAAAGTCAGGGTCGGTTCAACGTAACAAGCCGCTGGCAATGGCAAAACGCCTGTTTTGACAATTGGGGGGGATGATGCGTCTATTACTAAACCTGGTCGGTGTCGGTCTGCTCGTTGCCACGTCATACGCATGCGGCGCACAGGAGGTCACGTTTATGCGCGAAGGTATGGGTCACGTAGAAAGAACACACCAGAATTACGCAGTGGATGGGGCCGGCACGTTGACCGTAGATACCGACTTCGGTTCGGTGCGGGTCGAAAGCGGGTCCAGCGATGAAGTGGACGTCGAGGTGGTAAAACGCCGGACGGGAATCAGCGAAAACAGCGCACGCGACGCCTTCGGGGACATTGAGGTGGATATATCCCGAAGGGAGAACGACGTAGACATCCGGATAGAACGCGATCGGCGTTTCGGGTCCAACGACGTATCGGTGGACATACAGGTCAAGTTACCGGAATCGTACAGCCTGGACCTCAAGACCTCGGGCGGCGATATCGATGTCGGAGATTTGCGGGGCGACGTGGTTGCCCGCACCTCGGGCGGCGATGTCAACGTCGGCAACGTTTCGGACGCCGTGATCCGGGTGCACACGTCAGGTGGAGACGTGACCGTCAAGGGAGGCGGAATAGAGACGAAGGTGTCCACCTCCGGCGGAGACATCGAGATCCTGGACGCCCGGGGCGCGGTGGATGCATCCACCTCCGGCGGTGACGTCACCATCGGCAACGCGGCCGGCGAAGTGTCGGCCAAGACCTCGGGCGGCGACATCACGATCGGCAGTACAGACGGCGAAGTGACGGTGAGGACATCCGGAGGCGATATCGAAATCGATCAAGCCGGAGGAAACACCGAGGCGATTACCTCGGGCGGAGATATCAGGATAGGCCATACCACGGGAGAGGTGAAAGCGAAAACCTCGGGCGGAGATATCACGATCGAGCGCGCCGGTGGCGAGGTGGATGTGCATACCTCGGGTGGCGATGTCACCATCGACAGCGCTGAAGGAAGCCTGAAGGCGGGCACCTCGGGCGGTGATATCACGATCAGCAACGCGACGGGCGGCGGCGTGACGGCGAAGACCTCGGGCGGTGACATCGAAGCGCGTATGAGGGCGTCCGTAAGCGCGCTGGAAGAAGACTGGCTGCTGCAGTCGTCCGGTGGGGAACTGGCCATACAGATTCCCGAGGATCTGCCGGCCACGCTCGAGGCGGAGATCCGCCTTGAGCGGTCCTGGTTCGGACGCGAAGAGGAATATCGAATCGACTCGGATTTCGATCTGGATGAACAGAAAGAGGAAACGGGGAACCGAAGGACGATCAGAGCCACCGGCGATATCAACGGTGGTGGAAACCGCATCCGGCTCAAAACCAGCAGCGGCGATATTCGGATTCGCAAGGGGTCGTCCTGACCCCTTGCCGGGTGCGGACCTGACTTTTCGGATCTCGCCGCCCATCAGGCCGCGTCCGGTGACCTGCCCGTCAGGCCGCGCCCAGGTACCCCGCGAGTTGCCCGGGCATGATGTTCCCGCCGCTGAGCAGTGCCACGACCTTCTTGCCTTCCAGCGTAACGATGCCGTTCAGGAGCGCGGCGACGCCGACCGCGCCTCCCGGCTCGACCACGAGTTTTGTCGTCCCCACCAGGTACTTCACCGCATCGATCGCCTGTTCATCCGATACGAGGACCATCTCGTCCACGTAGGCCATGACGTGTTCGAAGGTGAGGTCGCCCGGCCGGGGCGCCACGAGTGAATCGCACACCGTGTCCGGTTCCGGCACCTCGCAGATCTCCTTATTCAGAAAAGACTGGTAAACCGCCTGCGACCCTTCGGGTTGCACCCCGATCACCTTCACCGCGGGATTTAACGTCTTCACGGCCGTGGCGATGCCGCCGATCAGGCCTCCGCTGCTCACGGGGACGATCACGGCGTCCAGGTCCGGCGCCTGCTCCATGATCTCGGCGCCGATGCTGCCATGGCCCCGTATGACGTTCGCGTCTTCCCAGGTGTTGATCGCGGTGATGCCCCGTTCCCGGCCCAGCCGGTCCAGCGTGTCCCACCTCGCCTGGTTGTGGTTTTCGCACAGCACCGCTTCGGCGCCGAATTCTATCGTGCGCTGCACCTTGTAGGGCGAGGTCTTTTCCATCATCACGATCGCCGTCGGAATCCCGAGCAGCGTGCCCATGTAGGCGAAGGCCGTCGCGAAATTCCCGGAGGACGAAATGGCGGCGCCCTTCCTCTTTTGGTCCGCGGAAAGACGGTTCAGGATGGTATAGGCCGCGCGCGTCTTGTAAGAGCCCGTCACCTGGAGGTTTTCCGCCTTCAGCCAGACGTCCGCGCCGGTCTGATCGGAAATCGCAACTGAATGCAGGACGGGTGTATATACGACCTCCGGCGGTAGTTCCCTTCTCGCCTGTTCGATTTCTTCCAGGTTGATCAGCATCGCTGTACCCTTCCGATCACCGATTTCATGTCTGATGTGGCGCACGCGCGAGGTGGCGCACGCGCGAGGTGGCGCGCTGGCAAAGCCCGGTACCGTACGGTCGCCCGGGCGTGGTTAGATGATGGCATCAGCGTGATAAAAGTGCAAGGGCAAACTGGCGCGGCCGATACGACAAACGTGGCAGTCCTGGTATTACTTATCTTCCCGTTGCAAGCAACCGTGGGGACGCGCATATTCCGGTATGGGGTTACTTCCGGCTTTGGATGGAGGCACTATCGATGAACCGCATCATTTCACTTCTGCCCAGTAGTACCGAGATCATCTGCGCTCTAGGCTGCGCCGAGCGTCTCGTTGGTCGTTCTCACGAATGCGACTATCCTCCCGGTGTCGCCAGCCTGCCCATTTGTACCTCACCGAAATTCGATCCGGACGGCACCTCGTACCAGATCGACCAGCGGGTCAAAGCCATCCTGCAGGAAGCAACCTCGGTATATCGGTTAGACGCCAATCAGCTCGATGAGCTGGCTCCGGATCTGCTGGTGACGCAATCCCATTGCGAAGTCTGCGCCGTCAGTCTCCGGGATGTCCAGGAAGCGGCCTTCCAACTGGTACGTTCCAGGCCGAAGATCCTGTCATTGCAACCGAATACGCTGGACGAAGTGTGGCACGACATAGAAAAGGTGGGCTCCGCACTCGGTAAGGAGGACGAAAGTGGCGTTCTGGTAGATCTGCTGAACGAACGGTTGCGCACGATAGCCGACCGCGCCCGGAGAACGGAAAACACCCCGCGAGTGGCCTGTATCGAGTGGTTCGAACCACTGATGGCCGCGGGAAACTGGATTCCCGAACTGGTGGAAATCGCCGGTGGCCATAACCTCTATACCTCGAACGGGGAACATTCACCGTACCTGGCGTGGGAAGACATGGTCGAAACCCAGCCGGACATCATCATCCTGATGCCTTGCGGGTTCGATATGCACCGTTCGCGAATCGAGATGCCTTCGCTCACGCGTCAATCGCCATGGCATGACCTGCGTGCCGTACAGAAGGGGCAGGTTTTCCTAACCGACGGAAACCAGTTCTTTAACCGTCCCGGACCGCGCCTGGTGGAATCGGCAGAGATCCTGGCAGAGATAATCCATCCAGGAGTCTTCGGCTCGATACACGAGCACACCGGGTGGGAAAGATGGAGGGTGTCCTAGCACACCGGATACCGAACTGGACAATTCGGAAGTGGGCGGCTATATTCCGCCCGCCGTGATCTCTGGCGTATCACTTGATATTTGGCGTATCACTTGATATCTGGCGTATCACTTGAAGAAGCGACGGATGTAAATTGTAGAATATAAGACTGTGCCCATCGTAAGTGACGTGACTGCTGATTGTAACCTGTTGTCCGATGCTGGAGGAATTAATGTCAATATTCCCACCCGTCCGCAAAACCGGCGGCACTTGTTTCATCTTGGCCTGTCTGCTGTTCCTCCCAGGCATCACGGGGGCGCAATCGCCCCAGGATCGGACCGCGACCGAAACGGACATGACGGAATCCGTAATGGCCATGACGGAGGAAATTGAACGGACGTCGGACCCGCGACCGTTCAGCGTTCCCCTGCCCGTATCCAAGTCGCCCTTCGACTACCGGAACCTGGATCCCGCGGACTACATGCTGGAGGCTAAGCGGGTAAGTTCTTCCATCCAGGTGGACGGCCATCTCGACGAACTCGAGTGGCAGCAGGCGAAAGTCGCCAACGATTTCTTCCAGCTCGAGCCGGTTGAAGGTGCGCCGGCCACGTATCCCACCGAGGTCCGGGTGATGTACGACGACAGGAACCTGTACGTGGGATTCGTCTGCTTCGATCCGAATCCGGAGCAGATCATGGCGCCGGACATGCAGCGGGACACCCGGATGAGTTTCTCCAACGACATGGTCACGGTCGTCATCGCGTCGCTTGACCACTACCGCGAAGCCTTCGAATTCCAGACCAATCCCAACGGCGCCCGGTCAGACTCCTTCGTCAGCGCCGAGGGCAATAACACCGACCGCGACTGGAACGGGCTCTGGAACGCGGCCAGCCAGGTCTATGATTACGGATGGTCGGCCGAGTACGTGATCCCGTTCCACACCCTCCGGTTTCCGGATCGCCGCGATCAGACGTGGGGCATAAACTTCGGACGCCGCATTCAGCGCAACAGGGAGGAATCGTTCTGGGTTCCACTGAGCCTGAGGGACGGCGACCAGGCGCTGTACCGCTTCGGCAAGGGCGGCCGGCTGACGACCCTGTCCGACATCACGCCGGGTGGACGGGTGCAGGTGACCCCCTTCACCGTACTCGGCGGCCAGTCTTCCCGGTTCACTGAATCCGCCCCGTCGCCCGTCCAGCCCATCGCGGCGACGGCCCTCGACAACGACATGCAGCGGAAACTGGGCGGCGACCTGAAGGTCAGCGTTACTTCCGGGATGACGCTGAACGCCACGGTCAACCCCGATTTCGCCCAGGTGGAAGCGGACGATGAGGTCGTGAACCTTTCCCGCTTCGAATTCCAGTTTACCGAGAAGCGGCCCTTCTTCCTGGAACGCAGCGATATCTTCACCTTGAACGAGCGGCCGCAGCGCCGCGGACCTCAGCGCAACTTTGGCGACCTGACGCCCCAGCTCTTCTTCAGCCGGCGCGTTGGCCGGCAGTTGCCGGACGGGCAGACCGTCCCCATCGACCTCGGGATGCGCCTCACAGGGAAGCTCGGTCGCACGACCGTAGGATTTCTGAACGTGCAGACCCGGGAGATCCAGTACGATGACGACGGCGAACAGAAGACGGAACCGCTGACCAACTGGCAGGCCTTGCGCGTGCGGCAAGACTTTGGATCACGGTCCAGCGTGGGCATGCTGGCCACCTTCAAGGAACCGAATCCCCGGTTCGACGACCGTGTCGGAATGGCCCTGCCCAGATACGCGGAATCGGACTACAACCGGGTGGTGGGCTTCGACCTTAACCTGGCCTCGCGGGCGACCAATCACCGGGGGCAGATCACCTTCGCCAAGAGCTGGACGGATACGCTGAGCACCAGCAACCAGGACTGGACCTTCCGGGCTATCCAACGCTGGCAGAATCGTTGGTTGATGTACGGCGTTTCCTTCCTGGATATCGGAGACGATTTCATCAGCCAGACCGGACTGGTCCGGGACGAGGGCCTGCAAAGGGTCGGGGGTGGACTCACGGCCAACACCTTTCTGCGCCGGTTTGGCATACGCCGCATCAACGGGGGTTTCAGGAGCAATTACGTGACCCGGAAGGACACGGGCTTCTCCGATGCCGATTCCTGGTCCTTCCAGCCCAACGTGTTCCTGGAACTGGAGCGGGGTCTGTGGATTTCCGCTTCATACGACATGCGATTCGATACGCTGAGCAAAACAACGCGCATCGCCGGTGTGCATTTTCCCGAAGGATCCTATTCCTACAACCAGGGGAACATGTTCCTCTTCACCGACAGCGGCCGAAAGGTCTCCTTGCGGGGCAATGTCCGGTTCGGTCGGTTCTACAGTGCCGATCTGCTCAGTCTTTCGAGCGAACTTTCCATAAAGCCGAATCCCCGTTTCGCGCTGGAACCGGGCATCACCCGCAGCCAGGTCGACCGGGGCAACCGTGAGGGGCTGGAGGACGACGAATACGATCATCGTACCCAGCTCATACCGAGTGTCCGGATGAGTTACGCCTTCACGCCAAACCTATCGTTCTCCTCCTTCATCCAGTTCAACGCGGACCGGCAACGGGAGATCGACGACTTCCACACGAATACGGTCACGATGAACCTCCTTCTCGCCTACCGGTCGCCCTTCGGCCACTCGTTCTTCCTGGCTTTCAACCAGTTCCGTGACGACGACCTCGATACCGACGAGAATTTCGGGGTCTACGAACGGACGCCGCTGAGGTTGCGGGACCAGCAGATCGTGGCCAAGGTCTCCTACCTGTTCAACCTGTAGGCCGACTCCATCCGTACGGACACCGGCAATTACCTCTAAGCAACTAACAGTCAGGTTCAGGGAACTATATCCTTGCCGTTTGTGACCTGCCTTCTTATTAATGAAAACAACCCTGAATGAACGGTTTATTATGAGCTTACAGAGACAGATTACCGTGGCTTTCGCGCTTTCGATCTGCGTGCTCCTCGCCGCGCACGGCGAGGCGGCGGCACAGGATCGGAAGGATTCCGGCTGGTACGTCTCAGGCGGACTTGGTGGAAACTTCGCATACGGCCTGGACCAGTCGGGTTCGAACACGGAATCCACTTGCTATCCCACCAGCGCCTGTTTCGATATGGTTTTGCGGGATATTCCCGGCTACCGATGGCGTTACGATCCTTCGGCCAACCGGGGTATCGGTTTCGATCTTGCCGTCGGACGGTTGTTCGACCGCACCCGTCTCGAGGTATCATTCGCGCAACGGAAAAACAAGGTCGATCAGGGCGCGCCGCTTGAAATAACGTACCTCGACGGCAGCTCGGCGGGCGCCAGTTCATTCCTCAGCCAGGGTCTGGTACAGGCTGCCAGCACCAATTTCTTTGAAGACCTCGTGACGAGAACGGTGACCCTGAACGCGTACTACGATCTTCCCTTCGGACCGAGCAGGATCACGCCCTACGTGGGGGTGGGCACCGGCATTGCGTTCGTGGAACTGACCCGGATCTTCTTCTCGATCGAATACAGTGACCCCTCCGGAGAGGGAACGATCTACGATCCCCCGCTTTCCTTCTACAACAGCAAGCAGGATACCAGGTTATCCGATATGGTATTCGCGGGACATGTGTACGCGGGCACCGACTACAGCTTGAACGACCGTGCCGCAGTCGGCCTGAAAGCGGCCTATTCGAGGGTGGACGACGTCGAACACATCGGGACGTACGAGTACCATCCCCACTTCGATACGGATCCTTCGCTTACAAATAAAAACACGTTCAGTGCCACGAACCACTGGTCCCTGACGCTGAACGTGCGTTTCCTGTTTGGAAAGTAACTGGAATGACGCTGCCCGGACCCCGGGTGATGCCCCGCCCGGGTGATGCCCGGACCGGGCGATGCCCGCCGAACCTCCAACCGCTGGGCCGTCAACCCAACCCTACCCCGTAGAATCGACGAAGACCTGGTGCGCGCTGCGGTCCTTGCCTCCGTCCTGGGTGTGCTGGTATGACCGGTGCTCGGACGGCTTGCCGAGCGACGTAAGGGCCAGCATTTTCTCCGCGGTCTTCGTGGCCACGTAAGGCCGCCGGATGTCCGTCGGGTTCGCCTGGATGTGCTGCTTCCATGCGCCCAGGTCCGTCTTGGCCTGGATCAGTCCCTTGATCATCCCCATGTCGTTCAACATGGCCACGTCGTCCGCGGGACCCAGGATGATCGCCCCGGTGATCGTGGAGCCATTCCAGATCAGCTTCCGGTAGACCGGACGGTTGGCGTTGATGACCTCGGTGACGTCGCCGTCGCCGGACCAGTCGCCGAAACTGGCGCACTGCAGGCCGCACACGTCCAGGATGTTGATCAGCAGGCTGCCGGGATACTCCACGTCCTGGCCGGCCATGTTCGCGCCCGCGATCCGGCCGTGGTCGACGGCGGTGGGCTGAATGGCGTGCACCGCCTGGCCGCCGGTGGACAGGTCCGGTCCTTCGGCCACGTCACCCGCCGCATACACGTTGGCCACGTTGGTCTGGCACCGGTTGTTGACCACGACGCCCTGGTTGGTCTCGATACCCGATCCATCGAGAAAGCCGATGTTGGCCTTGATCCCCGTGGCGACGATGACCACGTCCGCGCGGGTGGACGACCCGTCGGAAAGCTGCAGGGTCTTCACGCCGTCGTGCCCGTGATCAATGGCCTGCACGCTCACGCCGGTGTGGACTTCGACGCCCTGGGACTCGAGCCAGGAGCCCACCAGAGAAGCGCCCTGGGCGTCCAGCATGCGGGGCAGTACCTGGTCTTCCAGTTCGATCACCTTCAGGCGGGCGCCGCGCTTGTGCATCGCGTTGAGGATGATGAATCCGATGAACCCGGCCCCGATGAAGGCCACCTCGGCATCGCTTCCGAGGGCGCCCACGGTCTTCTCCGCGTCGGCCACGGTCCAGAGATTATGGACGCCGTCGCCGTCCGCGCCGGGTATGTTCAGCTGCTGGGCGGACGATCCCGTGGCGATCAGCAGGTTGTCGAAGGGCACCATGGATCCGTCGCTGAGCGTGAGCATGCTCGCATGGGGATTCACCTCGGAGACGCTGACGCCGAAGCGGGTCTTCACCCCCAGCCTGCCGAAATAGTCGTCATCTCCGGTATTCACCTGCTCGACCGGGATGTTTCCCGAAATGTAGTAGGGCAGGGCCATGCGGGAATAGGCCGGCTCGTCGGAGATCAGGGTGATGGACGCGTCCGCATCGTAACCGCGGATCGTTTCGATGGCATTCATCCCGCCCGGTCCGCCGCCTATAATCACGTGTTCTGTCGCCATAATCCGCTCCTTCTAAAGAAAGTACCGAAAAACGAAATACAGGTCATCTGTGGTTACGCGAGGCCCAGCTCCATCAGTTTTTCCCGGGTGGGCTGTCCGTCCGCCGTCCAGCCCCGGGCCGCGTAGTAGTCCGGCAGCATGGCGTCGAGATCGACGGTCACGCCCGCCGACGGCCCTTCCTTGTGGGCTTCTTCCATCAGTCTTTTCGGCAGCGTGTCATCGGCCGCGGTGAGACCGGCCTTCAGGTTCCACAGCCGTTCGATGTTCCAGATCCGTTCGCCGATGTGCACGAAGTCGTCCATGGTGTAGTCCACGCCGGTAGCCGCGGACAGCACGGGAATCAGGTCGTCCAGGGGCGCGCCCGCCGTAGTGAACATGCAGATGCCTGTGGCGTCGTGGGCCGTGGTCCGGTTCTGCTCCTCGGCCACCCAGACCGACTTCCCGTCGGTGCCGTGGGGATCGTACTCGCCGCTGGTCTCGATGCCGGGCGTCCAGGCCCTCAGGTGGCAGGCGCCGCGGTTGCAGGTGGCATAGGCCACGCCCATGCCCTGGAATCCCCGGGGATCATAGGCCGGGAACTCCTGTCCCTTGACGCCCATGAAGTACTCCGGATGCTCGAACTTGTCGGTCATCCGTTTCGAGCCTTCGGCCAATTCGTCGCCGAAGCCTTCCCGGAATCCCGTGGCTTCCGTCATGGCGATCAGGGCCTTGCCGTCTCCGAACCGTAGCGCCATGCCCGTCTGTTCATCGCTCAGCAGGCCCCGCTCGTACATCTCCATGGCCGTGGCCAGCGTGGCGCCCATGGAGATGGGATCCATGCCCAGGTCGTTGCACAGGTAGTTGGCCATGACGATGGCGTCCATGTCGTCCACGCCGCAGTCGGCCCCCAGCGACCAGAGGTTCTCGTACTCCGGTCCCTCCCCGGCGACCTTCCAGTTGCGGGGATGCATGTTGACCATGTACTTGTCGGCGTTGGGGGACACCTGGGTCACGCGGCCGCAGGCGATATTGCAGGCGAAGCAGGCCTTGTTGGCGACCAGCCAGTTATCCTTGATGCTCTCCCCGTTGATCGCCTCGGTGCCTTCGAACTGGCCGGCCGTGAAATTGCGCGTCGGCAGGCCGCCGAAGGTGTTGACCAGGTCGACCGTGGGTGCCGTGCCCAGTTCCGTGAGGCCCTGCCGGCCGGGACTCTCCGCCAGGTGTTCGTGGTAGGACCAGATGGCGGACATGTAATCCCGGGGACGGGCGACCCGAACGCCCTGGTTGCCTCGTACGGCGATGGCCTTCAGGTTCTTGGAACCCATAACGGCGCCGACGCCGGAACGACCGGCCGCCCGGTGCTTGTCGTTGACGATGCACGCGAACCGCACCAGGTTCTCGCCCGCCGGTCCGATGCCGGCCACCCGCAGTTCGGGCATGCCGGTCTCGTCGCGGATGGCGTCCTCGGTCTCCGAGACCACTTTGCCCCAAACGCCGGCGGCGTCGCGGATCTCGACGCGGTCATCGTCGACGAGGAGGTAGCAGGGACGGTCCGCCCGGCCTTCCACGATTACCATGTCGTAGCCGGCGAACTTGAGTTCCGGGCCCCAGTGGCCGCCCGAATTGGACGTGGTGATGGCGCCGGTGAGCGGTCCCTTGGTGACCACCATGTAGCGGGAACCGCAGGAGGCGTTGGTGCCCGTGAGCGGCCCGGTGGCCATGATCAGCTTGTTGTCGGGACCGAGGGCATCGACCGAGGGGTCCATCTCCTCATAGAGGTACCGGGCGGCCAGTCCGCGGCCGCCGATGTATTCCTCGGCCCAGTCCAGTCTCAGGGGCTCTTTGGTCGCCTTGCCCCGCGACAGGTCCACCCGCAGGATATGGCCGGCCCACCCGTGTGTCATGAAGAAACTCCATTCCTCGGCTCAGGCCGGGTGACGCGGGGTCGCGCCCCGGCCGCCTTGCCCGGGACACGCCCTGTGGATCTCCCTGGCTCGGAAGCCGGATCGGGCGCTACGCCAGTCCCAGCGACGCCAGTTTCTCCTGAGTGGGTTCGCCTTCCGCGTTCCAGCCGCGGATTTCGTAGTATTCCGGCAGCATCTCGCCGAGGCGGTTTACTTCGCCCTTGGTCGGCCCGTCGGGGATCGGTTCTTCGAGCAGCCGCTTCGGCAGCGTGTCGTCCTTGCCCGTAAATCCCGCCCGCTGGTTCCACATGCGCTCGATGTTCCAGACGCGTTCTCCGACTTCCAGCAGTTCAGGCACCGTGTAGGAGATGCCGGTCACCGCCTCGAGCTGGGGCTGAATCTCATCCAGGCCCACGCCGAAGGTGAGGAACAGGCAGAGGCCCGACGCATCCACGGTGCAGGTGGCGTCCTGGAAGATCTTGGTGATCTCCGCCTTGCCTTCCGTCACGGCCGGGTCCATCTTCTCCGGGATCCCCAGGATCTCGGGGGCGACCGTGTAGCTCTTCAGGTGGCAGGCGCCCCGGTTCGAGGTCGCGTAGCCCAGGCCCATGCCCTGGATCGCCCGGGCGTCGTAGGCCGGGAATTCCTGGCCGCGCACACCCATGAAGAACTCGGGCCGGTTGAACTTGGCGGTCATGCGCTTGGAGCCCTCGGCCAGTTCATCACCGAAGCCTTCGCGGTAGGCCGCCTTTTCCGTCATGGCGACGAGTGCCTCGCCGCTCCCGAAATTCAGTGGCATGCCGGTCTGCTCATCGCTCACGGCGCCGGTTTCGTACAGCTCCATGGCCGCGGCGAGCGTCGCCCCGAAGGAAATCGGGTCCATGCCCAGTTCGTTGCACATGGCGTTCGCCTTGATGAGGGCGTCCAGGTCGTTGATGCCGCAGTCGGCGCCCATGGCCCAGGCGTTCTCGTACTCCGGTCCCTCCACCGCGATCTTCCAGTTGTGGGGCCGGGTGGTCACGGTGAACTTGTCCTGCGCCTCGCCCGGTAGCTGCGATACCCTGCCGCAGGCGATCGTACAGCCGAAGCACGCCTTGTTGGCCACCAGCCGCGTATCGGCCAGGGTCTCCCCGCTGATATTGTCCGCGCCTTCCAGCTGCGAGACCTGGTGGTTGTTCGTCGGCAGTGCGCCGCTCTCGTTGATGATGTTGACCAGCACCGCGGTGCCGTATGCGGCCAGACCCTCACCCGTTACCGGATGCTCGACCAGCTTGCTTTTCATCTCCCACATGGCCGACATGAACTTCTGCGGGTCGGCGATGGGCACGCCCCCGGTACCGCGTACGGCAATGGCTTTGAGGTTCTTCGAACCCATGACCGCGCCGACGCCGGATCGTCCGGCGGCCCGGTGCCGGTCATTGACTATGGCGGCGAAACGCACGAGGTTCTCGCCCGCCGGACCAATACAGGTAACGACCGTATCGTGCTGCCCCGACTCCTCCCGGACGATATCATCCGTCTCCCATACCGTCTTGCCCCACAGGTGCTCGGCGGAGCAGATCCGGACGTCGTCGTCGCAGATGGAGATGTAGGACGGAACCGGCGCCCGGCCTTCCACGATCAGCATGTCGTAGCCGGCGAACTTCAGTTCCGGTCCCCAGTGGCCGCCCGAGTTGGACGTGGTAATGGCGTTCGTCAGCGCCCCCTTGGTGACCACCATGTAGCGTGAACTCGTCGAGGCGTTCGTGCCGGTCATGGGACCGGTCGCGAAAATCATCTTGTTGTCCGGGCCCAGCGCGTCCGCCGCCGGGTCCATCTCTTCATAGAGATACCTGGCCGCGAGACCGCGCCCGCCCACGAAGGACTTGGCCCAGTCCATGTTGAGGGACTCTTTGGAGATCCGACCGGTGGTCAGATCGACGCGCAGGATCGTGCCTGTCCATCCGCCGTTGCTCATGCCGCGTTCCCTCCCTCGATGGATGTCAGGTAGGACTCGTTGACCTTCTCGGCCCAGCCGCCCAGCCAGTCGGCCGACTCGCTCTCGGTGTATTCGATGGCGCCCGTCGGGCAGGCGACCGCGCAGGCGGGATTGCCGTCGCACAGATCGCACTTGAAGGCTTTCTGCGTGTCGGGATTGTAGAACACGGTGCCGAAGGGACAGGCGATGGTGCACAACCCGCAACCTACGCAGTTGGCATCGCCCACGACCTTGGCGCCGGTATCCGCGTCGATGCTGATAGCGTTCACGGGGCAGGCCGTCATGCACCAGGCTTCGTCGCACTGGAAACACGTGTACGGCGCGTAACTGGCCTGCTCATCGAAAATGTTCACGCGGATCAGCGACCGGGATGGTTGAAACATGCCGGTCTGCACCCAGGAACATGCCAGTTCGCACTGCATGCACCCGGTGCATTTTTCAGGGATTATGCGTAGAGATTTAGCCATACCGACTCCCTTCTGTAACGATGAGCTGGGTTTGGAGGCGTTTCTTTCTGTAGACCTGAACAACGGTAAAAACAGCGTATATGACAGGCCGCTTACGTCCGGTTTCAAGGGCCGTCATCGCGAAGGACAACGATGTATTACGTAAGGTGATTACCTAATACTGCTGGGGTTATTAATCAGTATAACAACTTAAAACAGAATGGCAACAGTTAAATCTTCAGGTCGCGGGAACGGGTCACGACGGACGGGGCCTGGTCACGGCTGATCAGGCTCAGGCCGGCTGACCTGGCCCTGGCTTGCCCGTGTATCGACCAGGCTGGCTGACCTGGCCCTGGCCGGCTTGCCTATGGAACGGCCTGTGCGGCTCGCTTACGCTCCGGGTGGCCGGTAGGTCACGCTCTTGCCCACCGCTTCGTCGATCGTCTCGGGTGAAATCAGTACCGTCGTGGATACCTCGAGCGCGCCCGCCGCGGCCACGTTGAGGGCAATCGCGGTCGCAGTAGCTTCATCGGGGATTTCGGCGATCAGTATGAGATCGTCGTCTCCCATGGCGTAATAGAAACCTTCCAGGCTGCCGCCCATCCCTTCGATCGTCTGCGAAAGGGCCGCGCGCCGGCCTGTGCCACCCTCCCTGATCAGTCCCTGCAGGCCCGCTTGCGTGTACTTGGTACGGTACATGTATTTCGCCATGTCACTTCCTCCCACGGAAGTTGTTGTCTGGCCCGTGCCACACCTTTCCGCTGCACGGACTCCGGATGGCTGCTCAAACGTTTATACCTGTTAACAAGGCACGATCGCGCGGTGACTGTCAAGGCTATTTTCGTTCCCGCAGGCCGGTGGAAACCCCGGTATACAAAGGAGACCCACTTTGACAGGCACCGTATGCGGCACGCTTGCGGCAACGGAGTATTCTTTCCTATATTCAAGATATTCGAGCGACGGGTACCCGAGCGAGGACCGTTCCCGATCAACGACGGTTGCCGATCTACGTCGGTTGCCGCTATGCCCGGGTGTCGACACCGGGATAGATGACTACAAGAACAGGCCATCCGACATGACCACAACTGCACCTGGCCGGGCCGCGGAGATGCACGATGCCAACCGCCGTTCCTGGGACAACAACGCCGCATCCTGGGCCGAAATGCGGGACCGGGACGGTCTGTGGCGACGCTGCCCGGAGGAACCCGAACTGGGATTCGCGGGCGGCGCGTACGCGTTGATCGAAACTTTTGCCGGCAGCGTGGAGGGGAAGGACGTCGCCGTCGTCGGCAGCGGGGACAATCATGCCGTCTTCGCCCTCGCGGGCATGAAGGCTCACGTCACTTCCATCGATATTTCCGAGCGGCAGTTAGAAACCGCATCTGCCCGGGCGGGTCAGCTGGGCCTTTCGATCGACTTCGTGCGGGCGGACGCGACGGAACTTGACGCGATCGCGGACCATTCTTTCGACCTGGTCTGCTCGACCAACGGGTTCTTCGTTTGGATCGCGGATCTTCGCGCGGTTTACGGAGAGGTCTTTCGCATTCTGAAACAGGGAGGATACTACGTCTTCTACGATGTACATCCTTTCCAGCGTCCGTGGGCGGAGCGGTCAAGGACCATCGAAGTCGAAAAACCCTACTGGCAAACAGGACCTGTTCGGGACGAGAAAGAGGGCACGTTCGAATTCAACTGGACGATGGCCGACCTGCTGAATCCGGGGGCCGATGCCGGCCTGGTCCTTCGGCGTATGCTGGAACGCCCCGCGGAGAATCCGAATACCTGGGAGGGGGCCTCCTATCGTCCGGGCAAAGACAAGCAGCTGGTGGACTGGAAGGTGAATCCCCGTGCGGCCCTGCCGTTCTGGCTTACGGCGGCATGGCAAAGGCCTGGATGACGCCGGGGGCCGGGATGACACCGGTGGTCTGTGATGACGCAGGAGGCCGGGATGGCGCTGGCGGCCCGTTCGCTATAACGCCGTATGCCTGTCCGCGACAAGTGGCATTCATTGATCCGCATTCTCCGGTTCGGCCATGGACGTAAACACCGTCGCAACCTACCGAGGCAAACCCGTTGGCCGCAGGATTCACGTCACCGGGAACAGTTGCTCCGGGAAATCCACCCTGGCGAACCAGCTGGCGGCCGCGCTCGACGTCCCCCTGGTCGAATTGGACGCGCTCAACTGGCAGCCCGGATGGGTCGGCCTGGCGGATACGAATCCCGGGGAACTGGACCGGCGTTTCGCCGACGCGACGGCCGGCGAAGGATGGGTCGCCTCCGGCTCCTACATGGCTTTCTCCCAGCGGGTGTTTTGGCCGCGCGTGGAGACCGTCGTCTGGCTGGACCTGCCCGTGCACCGGCTGCTCTGGCGTGTGCTGGTCCGGTCGTGGAAGCGCTGGCGGTCGAAAGAGTTGCTCTGGGGCACCAATTACGAGCGATTCTGGCCCCAACTGAAGGTGTGGAACCGGGAGGACTCGCTGATTTGGTGGATCGTTACCCAGCAAGGCCGGAAGCGCCAGCGCATGCGGGCCTGCATGGAGGATCCCGAATGGCGGCACATCGCTTTTGTCAGACTCGGATCCAACGCGGAAATCAAAGCGTTTTTGCGTGCCGTGAAAGGTATGCACCCGTAGCATAAGCGATTCGTTAATAATAGGCTGATTCAAAATCAAATCTTGATTTAGCCTGAAATGTGCGGTCGATCGGCTGGAAAGAGGAGCTGTAAAATGCGCCGGGGCGAGCTTTGGTGGTCGAAACCGGCTGTCTCATGCAACGTGCGCCTCGTGGTCCGCCTGGTACGCCCGGTCTGCCCGGCCTGCCTGGTCTGCCTGGTCTGTGCGGTCTGCGCAGTCTACACGGCTTTCATACCTACGGCCGCCCTTTCCGCACCAGCCATTTCCGCACAGGAAGAATCCGAGGATAACACCGTGTTCTGGTCGACCACACTGAAGATGATCCGCGTGAAGTTCCCCGGGGTCGCGCAGCTTTCCACCGACAGCCTGCAGACCTGGCTGGACGAGTCCGGGCAGGCGCAGACGGGGCAGGCGCCGACGGAGCAGGAGCAGGTGGAACGTCCGCTGCTCCTCGACGTGCGGGAGAAGGAGGAATACGAGGTCAGCCACTTGAAGGACGCCGTACTCGCCGTGTCCGAGAAGGAGGCACTAAAGGCGCTTGAGGGCGTTCCTCCGGACCGGCCCGTCGTGCTCTACTGTTCCGTGGGCTACCGATCGTCGGAGATGGCCAGCTTCCTGCAGAAGAGGGGATTCGAAAAGGTCTACAACCTGGAAGGATCGATCTTCGCCTGGGCCAACGAGGGGAAGCCCGTATATCGCGGCGAGGAGCGCGTGCGGGTCGTCCATCCCTTCGACCAGGTCTGGGGCAAGCTGCTGAAGAAGGTGCTCAGGTCCTGGTGAGCCGTGTAAATCCCCTGTCGTCCGGTCTTCACTACCACCCGGCCTTCTCCATCATACGGCCTTCTCCTTCACACGGCCATCGCTGTCTCACGGCAAGTGCGGTTTCTTCCGCCCCACCAGGAGCAGGTTCGCCGGCAGTTTCTCCAGCGGCGTCTCGCCCTCCCAGTCCTGACGACCGTCCCCATATTCCTCCATGGCCGTGAGTTCGCATCCGCCGTCCAGCATGGCGCGGATTATCTCCGATACCGTCCAGTGAAACTCGTAGCTGGGGAGCGGCCCGGACGGCACCGACGTACCGGAGGCTTCGGTTAGATCCTCGGACCGGTCGTAGGTATGGGGCCCGCGGTCAAAGTAGTGGTATTCCTGCTGCAGAGGACCGGCCGAATGTTTCCAGATCCGGCGGAAGGGATGGTACTCGTTGACCATGAAGAGGCCGCCGGGTTTAAGTATCCGAATGGCTTCTCCATAGTAGCGCTTCAGGTCGGACACCCACACGGCGACGTGGCCGCCTGTGTAGACAATGTCGAAACCACCGCCAAGAGGACCGCTTAGGTCGTCTGGGTCGCCTGGACCGCTTAGGTCGTCCGGGTCGCCCGGGTCGTCCGGGTCGCCAAGGTCTCCCAGCTCGGTCACGTCCGCCCGGTGAAAGTCGATCGGCAGGCCGAGCTCTTCCGCTCTTCCGGCGGCGATATCCAGCTGGACCTGCGAGATATCCACGGAAGTGACCCGGGCCCCGGCGGCGGCCAGGGCGAAGGCGACCAGGTTGTCCCCGCTGCCCAGCACGCAGACGGACCGGCCGGACACGTCCCCGAGGTATTTCAGCTCGACGTCGTCCAGGGCGATGCGGATATCGTCCGGGATGTTCCGCCAGTCCACCCTGGCGTCTATCCCCGCCTGCCACTGGGCGGAAACGGCGTCCCAGCCCCGGCGATTCGCCTCGTGCATGGGATTCCGGCACATGTGCTCCGGTCCTTACATATCCGTTTGGTGCCTGTCGGCCCAGACCTTCTTTGCATACTATCGGATCTTTTTGACTCAGATCCTCCGGGCTACCCAGACCTGTTCATTGCCATGCTTGAATGGACCACGCTGGAAGTCCCCGTAGAGCCCCTCGATTTCGTAGCCGCACAGTTCGAGAAGATACTGCATTTCGAACCGATGGACGTAGCGTAGATACAATGGGGTGGTGGTCTTCGCAATCACCCGGCCCTCGTCGTCCACTTCTTCGAAAAACCGGTGTTCCTCCAGCGTCTGCTCCAGGGGATCGTACCGGCGCGTATCCGAAACCAGGACGCGGCGTCCCGTCTCGGGATGGGTGAACGATCCCAGGTGATTCAGGGTGCCCCTGGGCGGTTTCATGTAGGCTGCGATCAACTCGATGCTGGGGTCGAACACGTTTAAAACCAACCGGCCCCGTTTCGTCAGATGCGAGTGGATCTGTGTCAGGGCCCGGCGCTGGTCTTCGGCGGTCATCATGTGCAGGAACGCGCGGTACGGAATGATGGCCAGCGGAAAGTGCCGATTCAGGCTGAACGTCCTCATATCCCCTTCGACGATTTGGATGCGCTGTCTCGTTTCCTCCGGCAGCCCGGCGACTTTGCGGCGCGCCACCTCCAGCATCGCCGGCGCCCGATCGAGTCCGACGATGGGCACGCCGGCTTCGGCGACCGGTATCATGATCCGGCCCGTACCGCAGCCGAGCTCCAGCACGGGGCCCTCCACCCTGGCGGCTTCCTCCGTGTAGAATGCCTCGTCGCCTTCGAGTCCCGTCGAAAAACTGTCGTATAACCCGGCGTCTTTCCTGTCGTATTCCGACACTTGATCACCTCCCGAATACACAGATCCTCCCGGTCCCGAGGATGTTGATCTGTCATTCGACTGTAGATTGGGCACTCGGACTGTATCTAGAAACCCGATGCGGAAAAGCCCGATCCGATGATGTAGCTGAGCGGAACAGCGCTTCCATCCGGCCGCTGGAGCGTTCCGGTGAACATGCGGGCGTAGCCCACCTTGGGGATGTCGGCGCTGTCGGTGGCATCCGAAGGATCGTCGAAGTAATACTCTACGAAACCGCCTTCCGGGTTGCTCTTGGCCGCATCGATGACCTTCGGCAGAATGAACTCTCCCGTCACGACGTCACGGATAGTCGGTGTCAGCGGCCGGAGTTCGAATCTGTCCGGAAACGCTCCATGAAACAGGATGACGTTGGCTTCGGTATAGAGGATGTATAAATATACCGAACCGTGTCGCCACGGCCCGTTCGAATCCCGCAGGGCAATCCTGGCTTTCGCGGTCGCAGCGAGGTCGCCGCTCTCCTGGAGTGCGACGAAGTAATCGCCCGCTTCCCTGACGAAGGCCTTCAGGGTTTCCCGGTCCACCACGTCTCTGGCAGCAACGGCCGGGTCGCCGTAATCGATCTCCTCCTGCGCCATGTGGGATTCATTGAGATTGAATCCGGCGAGCATCAGGAGCGGGATTCGAAAACTGGGCGAAAGGTATACAAAGGCATAACCGGAAGCACCTGGGATTTCGGGCAGGTCGACCGCCCCGCCTTTCCCGGCTGCGGCGGCAGTGAAGGCGGCCACGGCCGCGGCAGGGTCGGCCAGGCGGACCGGATCGATGCCCACTGCCTCGAGAATCGCTCCATAGATCGAGGGATTGAGTTGCCTGCCCGACAAGGCCATATTCTGCGTGTGAACAGAGATCCTGCCCTCGGGCGTCAGCAGCACAAGATAGGTGGACCCGGAACGGTAAGGACTCCCCTCCTGCCTGCTGCGGCATCCAAGGTAGGCCAACAGCTCCGAACTCGATTCCAACCGGCTGATCTCGCTGTTATGCTCTCTCACGGCCAGCGCGAAGTCCATCAGGGTGGCGCTGCCGTTTTCCACCTGTTGTGCAGTCACGCGCGGGTCGGCGGGAGGCATTACGCCGGCAGGAAGTGGACACTCAATTTGCGCCGGGACAGGTCGGGCGGCGAGGAAGAGGCCGCCCAGCACGATCAGACCGAGCACGCGTATCATTGATGTCGATGCGGACCACGATGCCGATGCGGACCATGTCTTATGCTTCATTGCGGTTCTCCTTATACCTTTATGAATATACGGTTATTGTGAGTATATGTATAAATCCTGTACCGGTGGCAAGTTCAAGCGGCCTTTCCGACCGGGGCAGCCCATCGTTCGGTTGTGCCTTATTCTGAGGTTTATATGGACACACCGGGCAGATTAACTCATCGGGTGCCAAAGGAAAAATGAATACCGGTTGATTTCACCCAAGTCCCGACTTTACTTCATTCCCTGTTCGCCTGATTGTATACGTCCAATTGGGCACGAGAGTCAGGTCACAATCGACAGTCACTTTCAGATCGCAATCAAGGATCAACCATGCCAGACCGATTACGTATCGTCATACCCGGGGACGACCCGCCCCAGATGCAGGGATCGCCCCACCTGGAACGGCTCGAAGCCTACGGAGAGGTCGTCCTGTACACCGATCGGCCGGAAACGCCGGAAGAGAAGATCGAACGGGCCGGGGGCGCCGGGGTAATGATCAACTCCCGGGGGCTCGTGACGTGGCCCGGGGACGTCCTCCGCGCGCTGCCCGATCTCCGCATGATCGCAACCTGTTCGATCGGCGTCGACTGTTTCGATCTGGAAGCGGCGCGGGAATGCGGCATCGTCATCTCCAACCAGCCCGGTCGTACGGCTCCGGTCGTCGCGGAGCACGCCTTCGGCCTGATGTTCGCCCTCGCGAAAAGGGCGGCGTTCTTCACGGGCGCCATGAAAGCCGGCCAGTGGCCCCGGCTGGACGCCTATTACCTTACGGGGAAGACCCTCGG
This sequence comes from Gemmatimonadota bacterium, assembly GCA_009837395.1. GTDB lineage: Bacteria > JAAXHH01 > JAAXHH01 > JAAXHH01 > JAAXHH01 > JAAXHH01. Next base: position 110,957 of record VXTP01000016.1, on the reverse strand, counting down.
TGTGATCGGGACCGGCCCCATCGGATCGGAGATGGCGAGACTGGCGGGAAGCGTGGGCATGGAGGTGATCGCCTGGACGTATAACCCTTCGGATGACAGGGCCCGGGAGATCGGGGTGACCTACGTGGAGCTCGACGAATTGCTGGAGAGGTCGGACGTGGTGTCGCTGCACGTCATGCTGACGGACGAAAGCCGGTATATGATCAACCGGGAATCGCTGGAGGGCATGAAACCGGGAGCGCTGCTGATCAACTGCGGCCGGGGCGGCCTGGTGGATACCGATGCGCTGGTGGGCGCGCTAAGGTCGGGGAACCTGGGCGGCGCGGCCCTGGACGTCTTCGAGGAGGAGCCGTTACCCTCGGACCATCCGCTGCTCGAGATGGAACAGGTCGTCCTGACCCCTCACTGCGCGGACATGACCCCGGAGGGCGTCGAACTGCTCAACGAGGGGGCGGTGAATAACGTCATCGCCTTCCTGGAGGGCCGTCCGCGGAACGTCGTGAAGTTGTAGCGAGCTCTGTCGAGACTCACTCCGGCGCGCGGTGCCGCGCCTCCCTGCCCTTGTCCGGCGTCGGGTCCTTGACCAGGCCGTACATCTGCCTGCCTTCGTGGTCTTCGGGAAGGTACTCTGTGATCGGAAGGCCCTCGGGGGTGACGAACAGCAGGCAGTGGCAGTACTTCCAGATCTTCATCTCATCGCAGGCGCAGACCCACTCGCGGCTTCGTTCCAGTTCGGCCTTCTTGTCGGGATAGAAATTGCACGGGCACAGGGGCCGGCCCAGTTCGTCCACGTGGGCGGCGAGACCCTTGACCACCGAATCGGTCACTTCCGCGTTCGGATGAGGCGAGGTACCCGTCTTTTCCCAGTACTTGTCACAGTACTTCTGCATGCGCTGCATGCTCTTTTCCGACGGTTGCTGCTCGTTCATGGGATCGCTCCTTGAATTAGGTACCGCCACCGGCCAATCCTGCCTGGCCGGCCATCCCCACTTCGCGCAAGGCCTGGCTGGTTTACCACCTCGAATTCCTGAAATCAATCTACCCGGAATCGTCCTCCGTGTCAACCGGCCAGTGCCCGGGTCCGGGGATGGCAGCCAGGTCCGGGTCCGGGGATGGCAATCGGATGGAATTGGCCCCGCGAAAATCGAATACATCGACCGATTGTGCGTAACCATCAGGGCGACCATATGCCTTGATTTCGGGTCTTCGGGACGACGGTCAAAAAAACGAATCGAACTGCCGATTTATATTGACTTTGATTGCGGCGCGGTATATCGTGCATGACTGTTGTTGAGAATCCGGTCAATTGGTGAAGAACGCATCAGAGAAAGACAGAACGAGTTCATATGCCACAGATTTTTTCCCCTGCCGCGAATACGTGGCTCAAGGCGAGTATCGTCGGCGGGGCGCTTCTCCTGGCAACCACATTCGGCGTTATTTTCTACCTCGGTTCGACCTCTTACGTTACCCGGCAGCACCAGGTTAGACCCCAGCCCGTTCCTTTCAGCCACAGGCACCACGTCAATCAGCTCGGCATCGACTGCCGGTACTGCCACGCGTCGGTGGAAACGAGCGCTTTCGCCGGCCTTCCGCCGACCAAGACCTGCATGAGCTGCCACTCCCAGGTGTGGACGGACGCGCCGATGCTCGAGCCGGTGCGAGACAGTTACGCGACCGGGGTGTCCCTCGAATGGACCCGGGTGCACGACCTGCCGGACTACGTGTATTTCGATCATAGTATCCATATCAACAAGGGCATCGGCTGCGAGTCCTGCCACGGCGCCGTCAACGAGATGGCATTGATGTGGCAGGAGGAATCGCTGCAGATGATGTGGTGCCTCGAGTGCCACCGCGGCCCCGAAGACTTCATCCGGGAACGGGCGGACGTGTACAAGTTTGAATCCCAGCCCGACTACTCGGCGCCCATGGACCAGAGCGCCCTCGGCGCGCAACTGATTCGGGGCTACCGGGTCAACAAGGATCAGCTGGAAGACTGTTCCATCTGTCATCGATAGTCCATCGGCCATCGACAGCGGCGACAGCCACGGAATCGTACCATGAACCAGACTTCGGAACGGCACATCACGGAAGCGGGAGCGATGAACTCAGGGAAGAACGGCGCACCTGAATACTGGCGCAGCCTGGATCAACTGGCCGATACGGACGAATTCCAGTCGTTCATGGAGAAGGAATTTCCGCAGCACGTGGAAGAGGTCAAGGCGAACCCGGTCAGCCGGCGGAAATTCCTGAAGCTGATGGGCGCCTCGATCGCCCTGGCCGGCGCCACCGCCTCTGCCTGTACCCGCCAGCCGTCCGAGAAGATCATCCCCTACGTGCTGCCCCCGGAAGAGATCGTCCCGGGCAAGCCGCTGTACTACGCCTCGGCCTACGTCCACGACGGGGTGGCGAACGGCATCCTGGTGGAAAGCCACATGGGCCGGCCCACCAAGGTGGAGGGCAACCCGGAACATCCCGCCAGCCTGGGATCGACGGACGTATTCGCCCAGGCTTCCGTCCTGACGATGTACGACCCGGACCGGTCCCAGTCGGTGATCAGGCGGGGCCGCATCACCACCTACGACGCCTACCTGAACGAACTGAACGAAGCCCTGTCCAACCAGGTGGAGAAACAGGGCGGCGGTATACGCGTACTGACCGGCACCGTCACCTCACCGAGCCTGCACGGGCAGCTGGAAGCCCTGCTGGCCCGGTACCCCGGCGCCCGCTGGCACCAGTACGATCCGGTCACCCTGGACAACGCGAGAGAAGGTTCGCAACTGGCCTTCGGCGAAATCGTTTCCACCCGCTGTGACATCAAAAAAGCGGACGTGATCCTGTCTCTCGACGGAGACTTCCTTACGACCGGCCCCGGCGCCGTGCGCTATGCACGGGACTTCGCCGCCCGCCGGGACGGGAACGATCCGGACAACATGAACCGGCTGTACGTCATCGAGAGTACGCCTTCGCTGACCGGCGCGCAGGCCGATCATCTGCTCAACCGCCGCGCGGGTGAGATCGAAGGGCTCGCCCGGTCGATCGCCGCGGGGCTCGGTGTATCCGTATCCGCCGACGCGGAAGGCGACGAGGACACGCAGCGCTGGGTGTCCGCCGTGGTGGACGATCTCCGCGCGCACGCCGGCGCCTGTCTCGTGGTCACGGGCGATCACCAGCCGCCCGCCGTGCATGCCCTCGTCCACGCGATGAACGACGCGCTGGGCAACACGGGCAACACCGTTACCTATACCGAGTCCATCGAAGCGTCTCCCGTCAACCAGACCGCATCGATCACCGCGCTGGTCAACGACATGCGGAACGGCGAGGTCGACCTGCTGGTCATGATCGGCGCCAACCCCGTCTACAGCACGCCGGCGGACCTCACGTTCACGGAGGCCATGGACAACGTGGCCTTGCGCGTGCACGCGGGCCTGTACCACGACGAGACGGCGGAACTGTGCCACTGGCACCTTCCGATGGCCCATGACCTGGAAGCCTGGAGCGACGCGCGGTCCTACGATGGCACGTTGACCGTCGTCCAGCCGCTCATCGCCCCGCTGTACCGCGGCAGGAGCGCCCACGAAATCGTGGCGGCGCTCACGGGCAACGCCATGAAGAAGGGTTACGATATCGTCCGCGAGCACTGGCAGGCCGAGGGTTACAACGGGTCGCAGGCCTTCGAGACTTTCTGGCAGACCACCGTGCACGACGGGTTCATCGCAGGTTCCGCCCTGGCGCCGAAGGCCGTATCGGTGGGCGACATCGCCGCGGCCGTGGGCGAGTCATCGGGACCGGAAGCCGGTACGGAGCTCATTTTCCGGGCGGACCCGACCGTATGGGACGGGTACTACGCCAACAACGGCTGGCTGCAGGAGCTGCCCAAGCCGCTGACCAAGCTGACCTGGGACAACGCGGCGCTGATGGGCCCCGCCATGGCGAATCGGCTGGGGGTCGAAAACACCGACGTGGTCGAACTGGCTTACCGGGACCGCAGCGTGAACGCCCCCGTGTGGATCCTGCCCGGACACCCGGACGAGACCGTCACGGTGCACCTGGGCTACGGCCGCCGCCGCGCGGGCCAGTTGGGCACAAGCGCGGGGTTCGACGCCTATGCGATCCGATCCTCCACCAGTCCGGATTTCGGCGGAGGATTGCAGGTTACGCCGACCGGAGACACCTTCGACATCTACAGCACGCAGGACCACCACGCCATGGAACTCGAAGGCATGGGCAGCATGTCCCGCGACCGCAACCTGATCCGCGCGAGCGACATCGAGACCTTCAAAGACGACCCCCACGTGATCCAGGAGATGTGGGAGGAACCCGATCCGGAACGCAATCTCTATCCCGACGATCACGCCTACGACGGGCCTAATGCCTGGGGCATGGTCATCGACCTGAACAAGTGCAACGGCTGCAATACGTGCACCATCGCCTGCCAGTCGGAGAACAACATCTCCGTCGTGGGCAAGGAAGAAGTGGCCAATGCCCGCGAGATGCACTGGATCCGGATCGACCGCTATTACCGGGGAGACCTCGACGCGCCGGAGACTTTCCACCAGCCCGTGCCGTGCATGCAGTGCGAAAACGCGCCCTGCGAACTGGTCTGCCCCGTCGGCGCGACGGTGCACAGCAAGGAAGGCCTGAACGACATGGTCTACAACCGATGCGTCGGCACGCGCTACTGTTCCAACAACTGTCCCTACAAGGTCCGGCGGTTCAACTTCTACCTGTACGCCGACTTCGAAACGCCGAGCCTGCAGCTGGGACGGAACCCGGACGTGACGGTGCGCAGCCGCGGGGTCATGGAGAAGTGCACCTATTGCGTCCAGCGCATCAACGTCGCCCGGATCGAGGCTAAGAAGGAAGACCGCGACATCGCCGACGGCGAGATCCTGACGGCCTGCCAGCAGGCCTGCCCGTCCCAGGCGATCACCTTCGGGAACACGAAGGACGCGGATAGCAAGGTTTCCAGATTGAAAGCCAGTCCGTTGAACTACGGGATGCTGACAGACCTGCTCACCAAGCCGCGCACGACGTACCTGGGTCGGATACGCAATCCGAACCCGGTCCTGGAGGCGTGAGAGGAATAGCTCCTTGTCGCAACAGGAACAGGCAGTCGACATAGAAAAGGTCGATAAGTACACGGGCGACGGTTTCGTAGCGCCCGAGTACAACAACACCACCGTCACGCAGAAGATATCCAATATCGTCTTGCGGTCGGATACGCCGTGGGGCTGGTTCCTGGCCGTGGCGGTCCTGCTGCCCATCGTCGGCATGCTGGGCATCTCCATCACCTGGCTGGTGTTGATCGGAACCGGTATCTGGGGGCTGAACGTGCCGGTCGGATGGGGATTCGCCATCATCAACTTCGTCTGGTGGATCGGGATCGGACACGCCGGGACGCTCATCTCCGCCATCCTGCACCTGATGCGGCAGGACTGGCGCAACTCGATCAACCGGTTCGCGGAAGCCATGACGATCTTCGCCGTGATGTGCGCCGGCATGTTTCCGCTGCTCCACGTGGGCCGTCCCTGGCTGGCCTACTGGCTGCTTCCGCTGCCCAACACCATGTCCCTGTGGCCCCAGTGGCGCTCGCCGCTGGTCTGGGACGTCTTCGCCGTATCCACCTACTTCACGGTTTCCCTGATCTTCTGGTACATGGGGATGATCCCGGATCTCGGCACCCTGCGGGACCGGGCGAAGCATCCCATTGTCGCGAGGATCTACGGCATATTTGCCATGGGCTGGCGCGGCGCGTCCTCCCACTGGGCCCGTTACGAGAAGGCCTACCTGATCCTGGCCGGCCTGTCCACGCCCCTGGTCCTGTCCGTGCACTCCATCGTTTCGCTCGACTTCGCCGTCTCGCTGATCCCGGGCTGGCATACCACCGTGTTTCCGCCCTACTTCGTGGCCGGCGCCATCTACGCCGGATTCGCCATGGTGCTGACGCTGACCATCCCCGTGCGGCACTGGTTCGGCCTGCAGGGGCTGATCACGACGCGCCACCTGGAGAACATGGGCAAAGTGACCCTGGCGACGGGCTTCATCGTCGTGTACGGATACGCCATGGAGGCCTTCATATCGTGGTATAGCGCGAGCCCGTACGAAGGGTTCATGATGTGGAACCGCATGACCGGCCAGTACGCGCCGGTTTACTGGGCGCTGATCTTCTGCAACGCCGTCAGCATCCAGATTCTCTGGTGGAAGCGCGCCCGCCGAAGTCCCCTCGTACTTTTCATCGTTTCCCTGATCGTCGGCGTCGGCATGTGGCTGGAACGGTTCGTCATCGTCGTGACCAGCCTGGCCAACGACTACATGCCTTCGTCTTGGGACTACTACGCGGGCACGATCTGGGACTGGAGCCTGTACATCGGGACCATCGGTTTCTTCCTGTTCATGATGTGCCTGTTCATCCGGTTCCTGCCCATGATTCCCATGTCCGAGATGAAGATGATCATACCGAAGCACCGGAACAAGAAGGACGCCTGAGATGAATCACGGACCCGCCCAGCCCGAACTGCGCGGCCTCGTGGCCGAGTTTGAAAACGAGGAAGCCATCGTGGAAGCCACGCAGAAGACCGTGGACGCCGGGTACCATCATATCGAGACCTACACGCCCTACCCCCTCGACGAGTTGCTGGACATCCAGCACCTCCACAAGAACAAGGTGGCGCTGGTGATCCTGATCGGCGGGCTGACCGGATGCGCCGTGGGTTTCTTCATGCAGTGGTTCGCCTCTGTGATCCACTACCCGATCAACGTGGGCGGCCGTCCACTGAACAGCTGGCCGGCCTTCATCCCGGTCATGTTCGAGTGCACGGTCCTGTTCGCTTCCTTCGCCGCGCTGATCGGCATGATGGTCATGAACAAGCTGCCCCGGCCGAACCATCCGCTTTTCGATATCGAGCGGTTCCGGTACGCCACGCAGGACCGGTTCTTCCTGTGCATCGAGGCGGAGGACCCGTACTTCGAAAAGGACGCGACCCGGCAGTTTCTCGAAGAGTTGAACCCGCACGAGGTGAACGAAGTTGAAGCGTAACCCCATGGCCCTCATATACACCGGATTGCTGTGCGTCCTTTGCCTGGCCGCCGCGTCGGCCTGCCGGCAGGACATGCACGACCAGCCGCGTGCCGAGCCCTTCGAGGAGAGCGACTTCTTCGGCGACCGTCGGTCGGTACGTCCCGCGGTGGAAGGGACCATTGCCCGGGGCCACCTGAGGCTGGACGAGCATTTCTACACGGGCAGGATCGACGGCGCACTGGCGACGACGTTTCCCGCCGCGGTGACCATTGAAATGCTGAAGCGGGGGCAGGAACGGTACGATATCTACTGTGCGCCCTGCCACAGCAAGACGGGCGACGGACTCGGCATGATCGTGCAGCGCGGCATGAGGCAGCCGGAGTCCTTTCACAGCCAGCGGCTCCTCGATGTGGAGGTGGGGCATTACTTCGACGTGGTGACCAACGGATTCGGTACCATGTACAGTTACGAGGAACGCATCGATCCGGCCGACCGTTGGGCCATCGCCGCCTATATCCGGGCGCTGCAGATGAGCCAGGGCGCCAACCTGGCCGAACTGCCGGAATCCGATCAGCAACGCATCCAACAAATCGTGGAAGTGGAAGAATGACAGCGATCTCCAGCAATCTTCTGGCGCAATTCACCAGCATTCAGTCCCGGGCGTTGACCGTAGGCGTCATCCTGGTACTGGGCGGATTGCTTTACGCTTTCGCCACGGGCGCGATGTCCGGTTTCTACCAGGCCTACCTGGTGGGCTACATGATCTGCGCGGGCATTGCCCTGGTATGCATGGCCTTCACCATGCTGCACCACCTCATCGGCGGCCGCTGGGGGTTCGTCATCCAGCGCCTGCTCGAAGCCGGCATGAGCACGCTGCCCGTGCTGCTCGTCCTCTTCATACCCATCGTGCTGGGCATGCACGACCTGTATCACTGGACGCACGCGGAAGTGGTGGCCGTCGATCCGATCCTTCAGCACAAGGAATCCTATCTCAACGTGCCCTTCTTCCTCGTGCGGACCGTCTTCTACTTCGCCATCTGGATCGCGGCTTCGTCCCTGCTGATCAAGTGGTCCATCGCCCAGGATACGTCGGGAGACCCCGGACTGAACGACAAGATGCGAAATATCTGCGGACCCGGGGTCGTGGTGTTCGCCCTGTCCATGACCTTCGCGTCCTTCGACTGGATCATGTCCACCGATCCGCACTGGTTCTCGACGCTCTACGGGGTCATGATGATCGTGAACGCCGGAGGCGCGACCCTTTCGTTTGTCGTCATCATGATGACCTGGCTCCGGAAACACGAGCCCATATCGGAACTCGCCGACGCGGACCGGTTCCACGACTGGGGCAAGCTGCTGCTGGCCTTTACGCTGCTCTGGTTCTACATGATGCTGTCCCAGTTTCTGATCATCTGGGCGGCGAACCTGCCGGAGGAGAACCCCTGGTACGTGCACCGCGTGCACGGCGGCTGGGAAGTCCTGTCCGTCGTCCTGGTCCTCTGCCGGTTCGTCATCGCCTTCTTCCTGCTCCTGTCCATACCACGGAAGCGGGACCCGCGGAGGCTGGTACGCGTGGCCTGGTTCATCCTGGTCATGCACCTGGTCGACATCTTCTGGCACGTGGCGCCGAATTTCCGGCTCGACGGGTTCAGTGTCAGCGTGATGGACGTGATGGTTCCGGTCGGACTGTTCGGCATCTGGTTTTTCTTTGTCCTGAACCGGCTGAAGCGGTATCCGTTGATCCCGCAGAAGGATCCCCGGTTCGAGGAGCTCGTGGCTTCGGTCTCGAAGGCACCGGTCTCGAAGGCAAAGGCCTAGGAATGTGTACTATAAGAGGACGGCATGAATCACGGCAAAAACCATAACATCGTTGACCAGGCCTCGGTAGAACGGGGACACGAAGTCTTCGAGACCAACGTGCCCCTGGTCATCAAGTTCGGCATCGGCCTGACGGCGCTGGCCATCATCTCCATGGTACTGATGTGGCTGATGTTCGTGGTGATCGAAGACTACAACGCGATGACTTTCGACGCCCCGGCGCCCCTGATCGAAGCGGACGCGCTACCGCCCGAACCCCGGCTCCAGGTCATCCCCGAGGAAGACCTGATCGCCCTTCAGGAGGCGGAAGCGAAGAAGCTGAACAATTACGGGTGGGTGATCCGCACGGCGGAAATCGTCCAGATTCCCATCGAGCGGGCCATGCACCTGATCGCAACCGACGACCGGTACAAGCTGCCCTCGGCGGTGGATGCGGGGGAAGAACAGACCGGGGAAGGACCGTAGGATGATGGCGAGCAAACCATACAGATATGCCGCAGTTGCCGCGGGGCTCATCGCGATCGCGGTCCTGATCGCGCCGACCGGCGGCATACATGGACAGGAAGGCGATAGCGGCCCGGCCGTCATGAAGGATATCGGCACGGGACCCGGCCTGGACGCGAGCGCCACGCCCGAGATCCTGAAGCATGTGGGCATCGAACAGAGAATCGGCGTCTCCCTGCCCCTGGATCTCGAGTTCAACGATGAAACGGGCACGCCGGTAAGCCTGGGGAGTTACTTCGGCGACAAGCCGGTCATCCTGACGCTGGTCTACTACGACTGCCCCATGCTGTGCACGGAAGTGCTCAACGGGCTCAACCGCAGTCTGGCCCCCCTGAACTACAGTATCGGGGAGGAATTCGAGGTCGTGACCGTCAGTTTCGACCCCCGGGAATCCCCGACGCTCGCGTCGCAGAAGAAGGCGGTCTATACGCAGCGCTACGGGCGGCCCGGTACCGGAGAAGGCTGGCATTTCCTCACGGGCGAAGCGCCGGCGATCGACGCGCTGACGGAATCCGTCGGCTTCAACTACGTCTACGATGAAACGGAAGGGCAGTTCGTCCACGGCAGCGCCATCATGATCATCAGTCCGAAGGGCACCGTATCGCACTACTTCTTCGGGATCGAGTACCCGTCGGAGGACATCCGGCTGGCCATCATCGAATCTTCCGAGGAAAAACTGGGCAACGTCTTCGACCAGATCATGCTGTACTGTTTCAACTACGATCCCGAGCAGGGCCGGTACGGCGTAGCCATCATGAACGCGATGCGCCTCGCGGGGCTGGTCACGCTGTTGGCCATGGGTTCCTTCATGGTCGTCATGTTCAAGCGGGACCGCCGCCGGCGGCGGGAACGGATCGAACGCGGATAAGATGCGTAACCGGACGACGAAGGCCGGACGATGAAGGCCGGACATAACCGTAAAGTGAGCGTATGAACAACCAATTCCAACTGCATCCCGAGATCGCATCAACCATTGCCTTCGACGTCGATCTGCTGTACTTTTTCGTAGTGGCCGTCAGCATATTCTTCATGGCCCTGATCTGCGTGCTGATCTTTCTTTTCGCCATGAAGTACCGGCGCCGTACCGAGGACCAGCAGGCGGAAACGCAGACGCACGGCCACCTGGGCCTCGAAATCACGTGGTCCGCCATACCGCTCGTTCTCATGTTGATCATGTTCGCCTGGGGCGTCTGGATCTTCTTCAAGGTGTACCAGATCCCCGAAGGCGCCATGGAGTACTACGTGGTGGGCAAGCAGTGGATGTGGCACATCCAGCACCCGACGGGCCAGCGGGAAATCAACGAAATGCACGTGCCGATCAACACGCCGGTTAAGCTGACCATGGCGTCCGAGGATGTCATTCACAGCTTCTTCATCCCGGCGTTCCGGGTGAAAAACGACGTGATCCCCGGACGGTACACTTCGTTGACCTTCGAAGCGACGAAACCCGGCAAGTATCACCTGTTCTGCGCCGAATACTGCGGCACCGAACACTCGTTGATGATCGGTAGCGTTTACGCCATGGAACCGGAAGACTACCAGGACTGGCTGGGCGGCGGCGTGGCCGACGAGACGCCCGAGGAGGCCGGGGCGCGGCTCTTCTCGCAGCTCAACTGCGATACGTGCCACAGCGACCAGGCCGCGGCTCGCGGGCCGTCCCTGAACGGCAAATTCGGCACGGAGGAAGTCCTTGCCAGCGGTGAACGCATCTTGATCGACGAAGCCTATATCCGGGAATCCATCGTCAATCCCAGGATCCGGATGGTGGCAGGCTATCCGTCGATCATGCCGACCTACCAGGGTCAGATAACGGAGACCAACATCTTCAATCTGATTTCCTATATCAAATCGCTGCCGAGTACGGAGGGCGCCCAATGAGCACGATAGCCCAGCAGGGGGCTGCCGAACACCGGATGCCCCGCGACCACTTCCTGAACGCGGCCTACACGATCAAGTCCTGGCTGCTGACGATGGACCACAAGCGTGTGGGACTGCTTTACCTCATCTCGATCACCTTCTTCTTCCTGATCGGGGGGACCTTCGCCAGCCTGATCCGCCTGGAACTGGCAACGCCCGAAGCGGACCTGATGGAAGCGGACCAGTACAACGTGGCCTTCTCCATGCACGGCATCGTCATGATCTTCTTCTTCCTGATCCCGTCCATACCGGCCGTGTTCGGGAACTTCATCATGCCCCTCATGATCGGGGCCAAGGACGTGGCCTTCCCGAAGCTGAACCTGATGAGCTGGTACCTCTTCATCTTCGGCGGTACGTTCGGCGTGCTGACCACCCTGCTCGGCGGGGTGGACACGGGCTGGACCTTCTACACCCCCTTCAGCAGCACCTATTCCAACAGCAACGTGATCCTGGCGGGCATGGCGGCCTTCATCGCCGGTTTCTCTTCCATCCTGACCGGGCTGAACTTCATGGTGACCATCCACAAGATGCGGGCGCCGGGCATTACCTGGTTCAAGATGCCCCTCTTCGTCTGGGGTATGTACGCCACGAGCCTCATCATGGTGCTCGGCACGCCGGTCATCGCCATTACGCTGGCCCTGATGATGGTCGAGCGCGGGCTGCACATCGGCATATTCGATCCCGCCCTGGGCGGCGACCCGGTCCTGTTCCAGCACCTGTTCTGGTTCTACTCCCATCCGGCCGTGTACATCATGATCCTGCCCGGCATGGGCGTCATCTCCGAGGTCATCGCCGCATTCAGCCGCAAGCGGATCTTCGGCTACGAATTCATCGCCATGTCCAGCGTTTCGATCGCGGTCCTCGGCTTCTTCGTCTGGGGCCACCACCTCTTCGTGAGCGGGCAGTCGATCTACGCCGGCATGGTCTTCTCCTTCATCACCATGCTCGTGGCGGTGCCTTCGGCAATCAAGGTATTCAACTGGATGGCGACCATCTACAGGGGATCGGTGTCCTACGACGCCCCCATGCTCTACGCACTGGGCTTCATCGGACTCTTCTCCGTGGGCGGCCTCACCGGCGTGTTCCTGGCCATAATGGGGCTGGACATCCACATGCACGACACGTATTTCGTGGTGGCCCATTTCCACTACGTCATGGTGGGCGGCGCGGTGACGGCCTTCATGGCGGCGCTGCACTTCTGGTGGCCCAAGATCTCCGGCCGCATGTATCCGGAAGGCTGGTCGCGCCTGGCCGCCTTCCTGATCTTCGCCGGGTTCAACCTGACCTTCTTCCCGCAGTTCATCGTCGGGTACCTCGGCATGCCACGGCGGTATCACGTCTATCCGGAAGAATGGCAACTGCTCAACATCATGTCGTCCGCCGGCGCCACCATCCTGGCTGCGGCCTTCATCGTCCCGGCGATTTACCTGGCCTGGTCGCTGAAGAACGGCAAAATCTCCGGACCCAACCCCTGGCGGGCCACGGGACTGGAGTGGATCCTGTCGTCGCCGCCGCCGGAACACAACTTCCCGACCACGCCGATCGTGGAGGAGGAGCCGTACGACTACGGCGAGGTGATCGACAACCCGGTGCACGAGGAAGAGCACGAGAAAGAACGCGAACACGCGTAGAAGGAGCACGATCTTGTCAGTCAGTACTGAAGCGGCCGCACACGGCCACGATGAACACGCCGCGCATCCGGAATACATGCGTCATCAGTTCGACGACATGGACCAGCAGAACGATGCCGCGAGCCTGGGGATGTGGCTGTTCCTGCTGACGGAAGTCATGTTCTTCGGCGGGTTCTTCCTGGGATATTCGATCTACCGGAGCGAGTATTACGAATCCTTCGTCATCGGAAGCCAGAATCTCGACGTCTTCCTGGGCGGCCTGAACACCGTCGCCCTGATCACCAGCAGCGTCACCATGGCCTTCGCCGTGCGGGCGGCCCAGCTCGGCAAGAAGAACCACGTCCTGATCTTCCTGGTGCTGACCCTCGTACTCGGCCTCGTGTTCATGGTGAACAAGTACATCGAGTACTCCCACAAGCTGCACGACGGCCTGATTCCCGGATACAATTTCCTGTGGACCGGCCTGGGCGACGGGCAGACCATCCAGCTTTTCTACGGCTTCTACTTCTGCATGACCGGGACGCACGGCCTGCACGTCCTCATTGGACTCGTGCTCATCGTATGGCTGCTGATCCGCGTCTGGCAGGACAAGTTCACCACCGAGTACTACGCGCCGATCGAAAACTTCGGCTTGTACTGGCACTTTGTCGACCTGGTCTGGATCTTCCTCTTCCCGCTGCTGTACCTCATCGGCGGACTGGCTGTATAGGAATCATACCATGACTGAGCACGCAGAACACGACCATCAAGCCGACGGCGGGCATCATGCCGAAGGCGGCCACGGGGACCACCACGGTCCCCACATCGCCACCTCGGCCAACTACCTGACCATCTTCACGGCGCTGCTGGTCCTCACCGCCTTGACGGTGTGGGCGGCCACCCTGGAAATGGGCTTTCTCAACACGCCTGTGGCCATGTTCATCGCCAGTGTCAAGGCGATCCTGGTGATCCTGTACTTCATGCACCTGAAGTTCAGCCCCGGCCAGACCAAGCTCGCCGCCGCCGCCGCCATCTTCTGGCTGCTGATCCTCCTCATCATTACCTTCTTCGACTACATCGGCCGCACCTGGCAGGACAATCCCGCGGGCTGGTAACGGGCTTGTTGCGGGCTGCATTCAGTCTTCAGTGAAGCCGTCGGTCGTAACGCCGGTCGTACCGCTTGGGTGGCGAAACGTCCAATCCTTCGGCTGACGGTGTTGCTCTTCGGCTAACCATCTCGCATGGCCAGGCGGCCCCCACCATCGAGCGCGGTTTGTGTAGCGGGTGCGGTGTTATTTCCTGTCGACGACGGATCAAATCAAAATAACCCACGATATAATTCTTTCAATTCTGACTATTCCCTTTAGGACATGGGACGTGTATTGTGCCGCGCGGGATCTCCATCATGGCCGGTACTCGTTCCTATATCATTCGTGTATGCTGTATAACCAGTCGGTTCATTCAGTTGCATAAGGAGGGGGTCATGTTGAAAGGTATCTCGGATACGAACACGGAAGAACAGATATTGCGCTCAATAGATGTTCTTAAAGAAGTTGTACTTTCATCAAGAAAGGAAACTAATCAGCGGTTTGAACGTGTTGAATCCGACATCAAAGGCATCCGTGTGGAGATGAAGGCGTTCCGGACAGACGTCAATCAGCGCTTTGAACTC
>VXTP01000016.1:52931-96318 GCA_009837395.1 Gemmatimonadota bacterium | reverse complement strand
GGAGATGAAGGCGTTCCGGACAGACGTCAATCAGCGCTTTGAACTCGTTGAATCCGACATCGGGGAGATCCGAAACGACATCGGGGAGATCCGAAACGACGTCAAAGAGATCAAGGAAACGCTGCGAGAGATGAGCGGTCGCAATTGATCGACTCGGTTGATTGCCGCGCCGACGTCATCGTGTCTCGGGGAGCACACAGAAGATCGAAGACATCAAGCTTACTCACAATTCGCACAATAGGAGTACGTCATGTGGAAAAACCCAGTCACATTTGCAGTACTGTTGGGTGCGACCGGCAGTCTTGTCAGCATAGGGATATGGATCTGCAGAATCAATTCATTCAAGGCTTCCGTTGAAAGCACGCTCGCGGAGATCAAAGAATCCATCAACAGCATTCAGTCAGGATTCCATGGAGAAGATCCTGCTCCGACTTCCGCCGGACTGAAGCGGATCGACACATGCTATGTGAATCGTAAACAGCTTGCGAGCCGGGGCTAGATATACCTCACCCAGCCTTTGGGGCGGCGGGCTTTGAACCGGCGGAACCACAGGCACACCGGATAGAGCAGGATCAGCACCCCCAGGGCGGCCAGGTAGGCGGCGCCCAGTCCTTGCTGCATGAACATGCCCAGGGCCAACCCGCTGAAGATCAGGATGTGCATGTGAATCAGGTAGAAGAAGAAGGCGGTCTGGCCGAACACCAGCAGGGGATTCCAGTTACAGATCGGACCTTTAAGATTGCGCTGGTACCAGAAGAACCCGGAGAGGATCAGGGCCATCAAACCGAGCTCCAGCAGTGCGAAGGTCAGGCTTGGCGGGTATTTGTTGACATAAAGCCACTGCACCAGGGAGAAGTCCTCGCGCAAGAGCAGCATGTTGCCGTATCCGTTCCAGGCGCGGAACAGCACAAAAAGGCCCAGTGCAAGAAGTCCAGAAATGACCAGCAGGCGCTCGACCGACATCGAGGACCGTGGCGCCCCGGCAGCTATTCCCGCGGGCGCTTCGATGGTCGACCCGCTTGCAACGTCGGGCGACGGCGTTGGGACGACCGTTTGCTGCACCAGGTAACGTCCCAGCAGCCAGCCCAGGATCATCATCCCCAGCCAGGGCACGAAGGGATACTGCACCCACAGGGGTATGGGGCCGATCTTGACGAGCAACCCCG
Source organism: Gemmatimonadota bacterium (assembly GCA_009837395.1). Lineage (GTDB taxonomy): Bacteria > JAAXHH01 > JAAXHH01 > JAAXHH01 > JAAXHH01 > JAAXHH01. The sequence goes on along the minus strand of VXTP01000016.1, from coordinate 95,152 downwards.
GATGAAAAAACGGGTTGAAAACACTCATCCAGCCCAGACTGCGGACCTGGGCGGCCGCCTCGCTCATCGCTTCCTGATCAAATTCCCCGCCCGGAACCGGCATGTTCGTCACCTCGCGAATCATGTCGGCCGTAATACCGCCCAGGTGCATGATGCCCCAGAACACGGCTTCGTACAGGAACAGGATCGAAAGCGCGGCGATCAGCAACGTGCGGGTGGACAGGCGTCGCAGGGGGATCATGCAGATCAGGCCCATGGCGATGGCGAACAGGACCTGGAGACTGAATGGAGACCACCACAGCAGTTCGAAGGCGAGGATGACGAGCGCCCGCTTGAACAGGTGCCGGTCCAGGTCGCGGTCGCGGGCCCCGGCGAGCCGGCGCCGCTCGAAACTCAGCGCCAGCGCGGTCCCGGCCAGGAAGACGAAGGTCGGCGCGCACAGGTGGGTGATCCAGCGCGTAAAGAACTGGGCGGCGGGGAGTGCGGACCCCGGCTCATGCGCATACCACGAATCGTCACCTAGCCGGCCGCCGTTGTACGCCAGGCTGGCGTGGTCGATGGCCATCAGGACCATGACGAGGCCGCGCATCCAGTCGATGGCCGCCATGCGGTTGGCGTCTGTGATCAGCGGAGTTCCGGCCTTCCCCGCATCTTGTACCGTTCGGTTATTCGAGATTTCCTGACTCCCTGATCTGTTTTTGTGTAAATTACTCGTTATGACCACGAAACCCGCATTCCCTGACCCGGTTGTCGATCCGGCCGTGCTCGACGAGCAAAGCGCGGCGCGGTTGGATGCGCTCTACGAGCGACTGACTGCCCAGCGAAAGATATCCATCGGATATCCATGCAATAGCCGGTTCGATTTCGCCCCGCTCTACCGTTTCATGGAGTTTGCCGTCAACAACCTGGGCGATCCATTCTCGGGCAGCAACTTCCGCATGAACACCCACGAGTTCGAACGCGAGGTGATCATGACCTTTGCCCGCCTGACGGGGATCGGTATTGAAGATTGCTGGGGTTACGTTACCAACGGCGGGACGGAAGGGAACATGTACGGCCTCTATCTCGCCCGGGAAATCTATCCGGACGGCATCGTCTATTTCTCCGAGGATACCCATTACAGCGTCAGCAAGATACTAAGGCTGCAACATACGCGCAATATTATGATACGAAGCAGCCCTACCGGTGAAATGGACTACCGGGACCTGGAGGAGAGCATCCGGATTCACCGCGACGTGCCGCCCATCGTGTTCGCCAATGCCGGAACGACGATGACCGGCGCCATCGACCGCCTGGACCGCATTCGGGAGGTCCTCGAAAGACAGTGCACGCCGAACGCGTACATCCATGTCGACGCGGCCTTTTCAGGTATGATCCTGCCCTTCGTGGACGACCCGCCGCCCTGGCACTTCGGTGACGGCGCCGACAGCATTTCCATTTCGGGGCACAAGATGATCGGATCTCCCCTGCCGTGCGGCGTGGCCATGGTACGGAAGACCCACATGGAACGTATTTCCCGTTCGGTCGAATACGTGGGCGCGCTCGATACCACCATAAGCGGATCCAGAAACGCGATTACACCCCTGATGCTCTGGTATGCCCTGCGTTTGCACGGCGACGAAGGGTTTCGGGAGCTGGTCGGCGAGTCCCTGCAAAAAGCGGCCTATGCGGAGAAGGCGCTGAACGAGGTCGGCGTGAAGGCCTGGCGTAATCCATACTCGGTCACGGTCGTCTTTCCCCGGCCGCCGAAGGCCATAATGGACAAATGGGTGCTTGCCGGTTCCGGCGACATAGCGCACCTCATTGCCTTGCCCGGCGTTTCCTGGGATACGCTTGAGGAATTCATCGACGATATGCAGCGAGAAACCGAGAAAACGGCATGAATGAAATCATCATCCCGGTAAAGGAACCTCCCGGCACCCTGGCGGCCGTCTCCGAATCGCTTGCCCGTGCCCGGATCAACATCGAATTCATAGAGGCCCGCGTGGTAGGGGAGAGCGGCATCATCGTATTGCGCGTGGACCGCTATGACGCCGCGCTCAGGATACTGAGGGACGCGGGGTACCGCGCGGTTACCGAGGACGCCCTTGTGCTCGACCTGGAAAACCGGCCCGGGGCGCTGGCGGAGGTCGCAAGGCGCCTGGCGGACGCCAGGATCGGCATCCGCAGCCTTCGGATCGTCGAACGGGCCGGTGAGCGTAGCCTGGTGGCGCTGGTCGCGGATGATCCGGATGCCGCCCGTCGGATACTCGAAGCGGAACGCGTAGGTGGGGGCGGGACCTGAATGAAGGAACTAACTAAAGCCTACAGCAGAGACATGTAGGTTTTCAGTTCGTAGTCGGTGACCTGGGACCGGTAGCGTTCCCACTCTTCCTGCTTGTTCTCAATCAGCTTGTCGAAGACCTCTTTGCCGAGACAATTCACCAGCAGCTCGCTTCCTTCCGCCAGTTTGATCGCCTCGTTCAGGTCTTTGGGCAGGGACTGTATGCCCAGTTTCCGGCGTTCCTCCTGGGACATGCTGGACAGGTCGACCTCCGCCGGTGGGCCGAGTTCGTACCCGTTCTCAATGCCCGCCAGGCCGGCGGAGAGGATGACGGCAAAGGCCAGGTAGGGGTTGCAGGATGGATCGGGGGCGCGGTACTCCACGCGCATGGCTTCGTGTTTCGAGGGGTTGTAGGTGGGCAGCCGGATCATGTCCGCCCGGTTGTGCAACGCCCACGAAACAAAGAGCGGCGCCTCGTAGCCGGCGATCAATCGCTTGTACGAGTTTACCCACTGGTTCGTGACCAGCATGGTCTCGGGAGCGTGGCGCATCAGCCCGGCGACGAAGGACCGGCCCGTATCCGACAGGTGGTAATCCATGCCTTCGTCGAAGAAGGCGTTTTCGTCGCCGCGGAAAAGCGAAAGGTGTATGTGCATCCCGCTTCCGTTGTGGCCGGCGTGGGGCTTGGGCATGAAGGTGGCGTACACGTTGTGCCGGAGGGCCACTTCCTTCACGACGAGGCGGTAGGCCATCGTATAGTCCGCCATGGTCATGGCGTCGGTATACCGCAGGGAGATCTCGCTCTGGCTGGGACCGCCCTCGTGGTGGCTGAACTCGACGCCGATACCGATTTCTTCGAGGGCCATCACGGTGTCGCGCCGCAGGTCCGTCGCCCAGTCCAGGGGCGTGAGGTCGAAGTAGCCGCCCTGGTCGAGGGGCTGGGGCGGACCTTCGCTGGACTTCAGGTAGTAGTATTCCAGTTCCGGCTGGACATAGAAGGTGAACCCGTGCTCGGCCGCGCGATGGAGGCTCCGTCTCAGGATCTGTCGGGGGTCGCCCTCGTAGGGCCTGGCGCCGTCGGGTTCGAGGATATCGCAGAACATGCTGCCCACGGCGCTCTTCCGGGCGTCAGGGCGCCACGGCAGGACCTGGAACGTGCTGGGATCCGGCATGGCGATCATGTCTTCCTCGCTGTGCCGGATGAATCCCTCGATGGACGAGCCGTCGAAGACTTCGCCGTCCTCCAGGGCGTCTTCCAGTTCCTCCACGGTGATGGAAAAACTCTTCAGAAAACCCAGAATGTCCGTGAACCACAACTGGATGATCTTGACGTTGTGTTCCTGGGCCGTGTGGAGGACGTAATCCTTCGCCGCATCCGATGTGTCGTTCATGCCTTACCTGCAGGGGGTTCCACCATGGCTACTTGGACGGCTTTACCTTGCGCTTTCTCTTCATGTCGCGGATCGCGGCCTTCCGCCTTTGTTCCTTGCGAAACCGCTGTCTCCGGAGTTCCTTCTGGCGTTCGCGCATACCTGCTCCTGGTGCGTGTCCGGCGCGCAGGCCCGGACGGTTGCGTTGGGCTCCCGGCGACCCGGATCGAGGCGTTCGGCGGCGAGCCATGACTCCACAGATTCGATCAGATTGTCATTGATTGCAGCTTCAAGGACGATTATACAATCTAATCCGTGCTGCCCGTCCGGGCAATCAGTTTCTCGGTCGATCGACACCCCAGGATACCGTCTTCTGATAGGAGTCTTGCGTGAGCCAGGTACGTCTACTGTCGAGATCGGATATGGCTTCCGTCCTCACCATGGCGGATGTAATCGAAGCCGTGGAAGAGGGGTTTCGGTCCGCCGGCGAGAAAGACGACGTTCCCGTCCGCCTGCCCGTCCACGTAGCGGACCGGCCCTCCGTCGCGCTCTTCATGCCGGCCTACCTCGCCGGATCGCATACGCTGGGCGCCAAGGTCGTCTCCGCCTTCCACGACAATCCGGCCAGGGGCCTTCCGATGATCACGGGATTCTACGTGCTGTGCGACGCGGAGACCGGGCGGCTCATCGCCCTGATGGACGCCACTTTCCTCACCGGCATACGCACGGCGGCGGCATCCGCGGTGGCCACGAAGTACCTGGCGCGCAAGGACGCCAGGATTCTGGGCATCATCGGGACGGGCGTCCAGGGCCGGTTCCACGTGGACGCGATCACGGCGGTCCGCCCCATCGAACGGATCGTCCTGTACAACCGGACGCCCGAGCGGGGACACGCACTCGCAGATGACCTTGCATCCCGGGGGATCTCCTGCAGCGTGGCGCATGACGCCGCCGAATGCGCGGCCGAAGCGGACGTGCTGGCGGTCTGTACGTCCAGCAAGTCGCCCCTCTTCGACGGCGGCCTGGTTCGTCCCGGCAGTCACGTGAACGCCGTGGGCGTCTTCACCGCGGACTCGCAGGAACTGGACACCGGGTTGATCCAACGGGCCCGTGTTTTCGTCGATACGTACGAAGGCGCTTTCGAGGAAGCGGGCGACATCATCGTTCCCCTGCGGGCAGGCGACATCTCAAGGGACCACATCCGCGCCGAACTGACCGAACTGGTGACCGGCAGGAAGGAAGGAAGGACAAGCGACGGGGAGATCACCGTGTTCAAATCCGTGGGTTACGCCATGGAAGACGCGGTCACCGCGCGGCTGGCCTATGAACGGGCGGTGGAATCGGGGGTCGGAGCCACCTTCGACCTGGAAGCATGAAGCGCGTTCTGGTCATCCGATCGGGCGCGGTCGGGGACCTGATCCTTACGCTCCCCGTGCTCTCCGCGTTGAAAAAGCGCTATAGCGGCCTTTCCATCGACATGATGGGCGATCCGGTCCGGCTTTCGCTGTTGAAGCACTGCGGGTACGTGGACGATGTGCTATCGGTGGACGACCGGAAATTCACCCCCCTGTTCGTGCCGGGCGGACCGGGCACACCGGGCGGACCAGGCACACCGGGCGGCGCACTCCCGGGCTCCGTGCCGCGGAAGCTGCCCGACGGTTCCGTGCCGCGGGGGCTGCCCAACCATTTGAATCGGCGCCTGCGATCCTACGACTTGATACTCTCCTTTCTGCCCGATCCCGACGGCGTGTTCGCGGAGAACCTCCGATGGTTTGCGTCCGGCCCGGTGCTCACAGGACGGTCCCGGCCTCCCGACGGTCGAAGAATCCACATGACCCGTGTGCTGATGGATGCGCTGAAGCCCCTCGGAAACGACGCTTCAGTCGATCCGCCCCGGGTGGACGTTCCAGTGGGCGCTGCCCCGGACGACTTGCGGAGATTGGAAAACGAGCAAAGGCTGGTCGCCATCCATCCCGGCAGCGGTGGCGTGGAGAAATGCTGGCCGGCGGAAAACTACGGGGCACTGATCGACCAGTTGGCCGAATCGGGCTTCAGGCCGATGATCACCTTCGGCCCGGCGGACGACCTGGTCCGTCGCCGCCTGCTACCCTTGATCGAAACCCGCGATGTCCTGGTTTTTGAGGGCCGGTCCCTCGTGGAAGTGGCCGCCCTGTATGCCCGGTGCCGGGCGATGATCGGCAACGATTCGGGCATGACCCACCTGGCCGCGGCCGCAGGCACACCGGTCATCGCGATGTTCGGACCTACCGATCCAGCCGTCTGGGGTCCGAGAGGGAAAGACGTTCGTATACTGTGGGGGACCGATGTGTTCGAAGGAGACGTGGACGGCATGAACCGGCAAGGGGTGTTCCATCCGCGTAGTCTCGACGACATCGAAGCGATGAGACCGTTCCGAATCCTGGCGGGACTCTGTGCAGCCGCCGGCGCGTAACGCAATTAGATTCAAGAGATGGGCGTGGTTTCATGTAAATACCTATAATCCTGGTATATTGGAATCGATGAAGTGTTGAAGGCGCTTGACAGGACTTCAAGGGCATACTATGTTCGCCGACATGCGACCAGACTGGTTGACGCTACAGCGTTGGGCCGCGGTTTTCGCCGTCGCTCTCTTCGTGCTCTCGGCGACGCCCCATGATCACGACCACGATGACGAATGCGTAAGCGGTACCTGTGTTGCCTGCCATGTCCACGGACTGCCGATCCTCGATTCCATCGATCGCCTGGGCGTGCACAACTTCCCCGATGTGCCGATATACCGCATATCCGGCGCGTACGCCCAGGTACATCCCCTGGATGCGGCGACCCGCGGACACGACACCCGGGCTCCACCGGCCTGAATACCTCCCTTTCGGTTTTCACATAGTTCTTACGGTTCCCGATGCGTGTTCGCTGATTCTGCGCAGTCAAAATCCGTCCCACGTGTCGGTGGCTTTATCTTACTGGAAATCGTGATTCGAAGTCGCGCAGCTGGCGTGGCGTGGGATCGAGTATACGCCATGCATTCGGAGGAAATACCTATGGAATCCGGTCAGGAATCCCGGATAGAGAACACGAGCGAAGTACAGACTGTCGATGAGTCTGAAACCCTGGCCGATTCGGCAGGCGCCGCAGTAGCGCCCGTGCTGGAAGCCCGGTCGCTTTCCAAACGTTATGACGAAGTAGATGCTGTTGTCGGCCTGGATCTCCGTGTCGGCCCGTCGGAGATCTACTGCCTCCTGGGCCCGAACGGCGCCGGCAAGACAACGACAATCCACCTTTTCCTGGGGTTTCTGGAGCCGTCGTCCGGAAGTGCTCACGTGATGGGTCTGGATGTCGCCGAGGAACCGCTGAAATCCAAAACGCACCTCGCCTACGTTCCCGAGCAGGTCATGCTCTATCGCAACCTGAGCGGCCTGGAAAATCTGGCCTATTTCGCCGCGCTGGGCGGGAAGGAATCCCTGCCGACGGATCGACTCACCGAGATCCTCGGCGAGGCGGGACTCCAGGCGGATGCGGTCCATTCCCGCGTATCCGCGTATTCCAAGGGCATGAGGCAGAAAGTCGGCATTGCGATCGCCATCGCCAAGGAGGCCGGCGCCCTGCTCCTCGACGAACCGACATCCGGCCTCGATCCCGAGGCATCGAACGAGTTCTCCGAATTGCTGGAGCAGCTCAAGGACCGGGGCGTAGCAGTGCTCATGGCGACCCACGACCTCTTTCGCGCAAAGGAAACCGGAACGCGGGTCGGGATCATGCGGCATGGCCGCCTCGTCGCGGAAATGACCACCGACGAAATCGGCCACGCCGATCTCGAACGCATCTACCTCGAACACATGCACGATTAGGAGCCAACTATGATCAGCCATATCGTCCGAAAGGAATTCATGGACGTAGTGCGGGACGGCCGCTTCCGCTGGTGCGCCGCCCTGGTAGGCGCCCTGCTCCTGGTTTCGCTGGGCACGGGATGGGTCCAGGCACGCAATGCGCAGAAGGAACTCGCCGCCGCCCAGGCAACCGCCCGCGATCACTGGGAATCACAGGGTGAGAAGAACCCCCACTCCGCGGCCCACTACGGCGTATACGCGTTCAAACCCCGGCTGGCGCTGTCCTTCGTCGATGAAGGGGTGGATTCCTATACGGGAACGTCCGTGTTCCTGGAGGCCCACAGGCAGAACGATTTCCTGTTGCGTCCCGCTCAGGACGCGACCCCCGCGCAGCGCATCGGCGCGTTGACGGCGGCGCAGGTCCTTCAGCACCTGGTACCGCTTCTTATCATCCTGTTGACCTTTGGAGCACTCGCCGGCGAGCGGGAGCGTGGCACGCTGCGGCAACTCCTCGCTACGGGCGTGGGACGCCTCGAACTCGCCATGGGCAAGGCCCTCGGCGCGTCGGCCGCCCTGGCGCTGCTCCTGGTACCCGCGGCAGTCGTGGGCGCGGCCGCCATCGTCGTGGGCAGCCCAGGACCGGCGACTTCCCCGCTGGTACGCGGCGCCGTGCTTGCCGGGATTTACCTGGCCTATTTCGCCACGTTCATTGGTTTGTCCCTCGCCGTCTCGGCCCGGGCCCCTTCGGCGCGGACCGCACTGGTCGTCTTGCTGGCCATCTGGGTGGTGAACGGACTCGTGGCGCCCCGCGTCGCGGTGGATCTCTCGAAATGGCTGTACCCGACGCCTTCCGCGATCGAGTTCGCCCACACCCTGGAACAGGAGATGGCTAACGGCGTGGAGGGCGTTGACCGTCCCGACCGGGCTGTCGTGACGCAGAACCTGCTAGCCCAGTACGGGGTGGAGCGGACCGAAGACCTACCGATCAACGCGATCGGCGTCTTCCTGCAGGAAAGCGAGGTATTCGGCGACCAGATCTTCGACCGGAACTACGGCGCTCTATGGGATACCTTCAAGCGCCAGGGATACGTACACGAAGCGCTCGCGGTGACGGCACCGCTGCTGGCGGTTCGGACGCTTTCCATGGGCCTGGCCGGAACCGATGTCGAACAGCACCGCCACTTCGCCGCCGCCGCGGAGCAATACCGGAGGGATCTGGTGGAGCGCTTGAACGGCGAATTGACCGAGAACTCCCGTACCGGTGAGGTCTACCTCGCCTCCGCCGATCTGTGGTCGCAGATGCCGCCCTTCCGGTACGACGCGCCGGAAGTGTCGTGGGTCCTGAAGAACCGGGCTCTTTCGCTCCTGATGCTCGGCCTGTGGCTGGCCGGTGCGTTTGTGGTGGTCACTTATGCCGTGCGTCGTGCGGAGGTGGCCTGATCATGCAGACCAAGACCATTAAGACCATCCTGCTCAACGAGTGGCGGCTTCTCGCGGCCGACCGCACCCTGCGGATCGTCCTGCCCCTCTTCATCGTTCTCTTTGCCTACGCGCTGGCCAACGGCATGGCCTGGGTCCGATTCCAGGAACACACGGTCCAGGTCGTACGGGAGGGGAATGTCCAACGGACTGAGGGGTTGGAACGTGAACTGGCCGCCATCAAAAACGGAGCTGAGCCGTCCTCCCCCTTCCGCGACCCCCGCAACGCCAACGTGATGGGTGGCCGTCGGGGCGCCCGGTCCGTCGCGCTGGATCCCGGTCCACTGACCGCCCTGGCGGTGGGGCAAAGCGACCTGCTGCCATACTACTACGATGTAAGCATCTATACCAACGAAACCACGTTCCTGCAGAACGGCGAGGTGGAGAACCCGCTCAACCTCATGGTGGGAAGATTCGACCTGGCCTTCGTCGCGATCTACCTGCTGCCCTTGCTCGTGCTGGCCATGGGTTTCAACGTGCTATCGGGGGAACGCGAACAGGGCACCCTGGCCCTTACGCTTTCCCAGCCCGTATCGGCGCGCCGGTTCGTGACCGCGAAGCTCGCCTTCCGCGCCATGCTGGTCCTGGCCGCGGCCATCGGGGTGTCTTTGATCGGAATACTGATCTCGGGAGGTTTCGGATCTTCGGGGCCGCTCGGCAGGATACTTCTGTGGTGCGCGGCGCTGACGGTGTACGCGCTGTTCTGGTTCGCACTCACCGCCTGGGTAAACAGCCTCGGCCGGTCATCCTCCTGGAACGCCACGGTGCTGGTGGGGGCCTGGCTTGTCCTGGTGGTGGTGCTGCCAGCCGCCATCAACATCGCCGCGGGTCTGCTCCATCCGCTCCCGTCGCGTGTGGAGATGATTACTGCCCAGCGCGAAGCCTCGAACGACGCGGTGAACCGCCGCAGCGAGCTGCTTGCCCGTTACCTCGAGGACCATCCCGAACTGACCGGTGGAGACGCGACCGATGAACCCAGCCGGGCCGCGCTCGCCTGGGCCGCGACAGACGCGGTGAACCAGCGCCTGGAAGAGGTGTCTGAGCGACACAGGTCGGGACGTGACGAGCAGAATGAACTGATCCGCCGCTACCGGTTTCTCTCCCCCGCACTCCTGGTCCAGGAGATGCTGATCGACGCGGCGGGAACGGGTGATTCGCGGTTTGCACGGTTTCAGTCTCAGGTGAGAGCGTACGCCGGTCAGTGGCAGTCGTTCTTCGTGCCGGCAATCCTGGCCGGGGAGCAGATGTCGGCGGATGTGCTGCCCACGTTACCGGCTTTCAATTTCGTAGACGAGTCATTAGGCGACGTGGGCCAGCGCGCGACGGTACCGCTATCGGCACTGATCATACTGGTCGGGCTGGTAGGTGCGGGCGCCTGGGTCGGACTCGGCAAGGTCCGGGGTGCCGGATGAGCCGGTCCGGGGTGCCGGATGAGCCGGTCCGGGGTGCCGGATGAGCCGGCCCGGGGCGCCGGATGAGCCGGCCCGGGGCGCCGGATGAGCCGGTACCGGGTTTATCCCAAAGGAGATTCAGATAAGAAATGAACACTCAGATCAATCGAGGAACCGTAGACAACATCGGCGTGTTCGTCTCGTCTGCATGTGCGATCCACTGCCTGGCCTTGCCGCTGGTGGTTACGTTCCTGCCACTGGTGGGGCTCGGTTTCCTGGCCGGTGAACCTGCCGAGTACGCCATAATCGGCGCGGTACTGCTCGCAGCCGGGAGCGTGGTCGCAGGCGTAAGGTTTCACAGGAGCTGGAGGGCGTTTCTTACCCTCGTACTGGCCGTGGGGATAATCGTTACGGGTTTCACGGCGGCCGAAGGGAACTTCGAGGTAGTCCTCCATGTAACCGGGGGCGTATTGCTCGCGACGACCCATCTCCTGAACCGGCACCTGTGCAGGACCTGTCCCGCGGCCGGCTGCTGATATCACCCCGCGTTCGGCCTGAACGACCAGGCGGCTTTTCCTGTCCTGTCCACGATAAGGCTGCAAGTGGGGCCAAAGGTGTGGGTCGTGGTGACGGAGACCGGCTGCGTCTCCATGGTAAATTCGGTGATACCGAAACCGTCACCGAAAGGCCCGGATGCTGCGGACCCGGTACGGTCGGCGCCAGCCCCGGACCCGGTGCGGTCGGCACCAGCTCCGGCAGGACCGCCGGTCCGGGATGACCATTCTACCACGATATCCAGGTCCGGGCCGCGGAAGGATGCGCGTTTCTCTATCCCGGAAGACTCCGTACCGGCGTCATCGTCCGTACCCGGCCCCAACCTCGCAGTATCGTCCGCACTCCGTTCCACCGGGCTGGCCATCTTAGTTGCCACGTATCCGTACACCCCCAGCTCAGCCTCGAGCAGGTCCGCCTCATCGGGCGGAAGCGTCACCGTCACCGACGTGATGTCCCGGAACAGCCGGCCAGGCAGGGCGTCGCCGATGGCGGAACGGTAACGGGTCAGGAACCCGCTTCTGGCGATGCTGGCCGTCCCCGCGCCAGGTTTATCCGGCGGCAGGTCCGCCGCCCAGTGGTCCAGGAACCCGGGATCGTATTCCATCACCCAGGAAATCAACCGGGCGTCTTCCTTCCGGGGTATATCAACCGTCCAGAACCACGGGATGTCCTGGTCCCGGTACCTTCTCTTCCGCTTGAACCGCGTGATATCCCGTTTCAACCCTCTTTCCAGGCGGCCGGCGAGATCCTCTGATCCGCCCTCCTGCTCAATGCCGAAAGCGATGGCGTCGCGGGGCGCCCAGGAGGTACGGCCCGGATCCATGAACTCGAAATAGGTTTCGCGGCCATAATAGTATCGGCCGGTCCACGACATGCCCGTGGCCTGGTCATGGGTCGTCCGCTCTTCGGAACAGGCGAAGTGCCCGTTCAGAAACCCGGACGCGCCGATGGAACGGTAAGTCTCCGCGTCCAGGAAGATGAGCAGGTGGTTCAGATAGACAGGTTGCATGGCTCAGACAGGATACTGGGGGTCATCGGCCGCCGACAGATCGGCGGGGCTGTTCAAGACGCCCCCGGGGTCCGGAGGCACGACCTGGTGATCGACCAGGGGATCGTCCGTGGTCTTCATCCAGCGGTCCAATCGGGCGCGCATGTCGCGCAAGACGTCCGCGGATTCGGGCCGGCCGGCCAGGTTGTTGGTCTCGTTTGGATCAAACACAGTGTCGTAGAGTCTCTCACGGGGCACAACCCGATCGCGCCAACCCTGCTCGATCAGGGTCGTTTTCGTGATCGATGCGTCGCAGTTCGTCATGACGGGAAGTTCGCGGTCTCCGTATCGCCGGATGTACTTCCAGCGTTGCGTCCGCACGGCCCTCTGGGGCTCGTAGGCCGCGTGGTAGTTCACCTCGGCGAAGACTTCTTCCCGAATCTCCGTGGCTTCACCTCGGACGAGCGGGTCCATTGACACGCCCTGCAGCCAGTCCGGCCAGGCCGACCGCTCGATCCCGACCAACGCGCAGATAGTAGGGAACAGGTCAATCTGGCTAACCATGCCATCTATGACTTTGCCGCCGCTGTATCCCGCGGGACCGCGAAGGATGAGCATGACGCCCATGCCGTGGTCGGTGAGGTGGCATTTCATCATGGGGAAGGCGATGCCGTGATCGGTGGTGCAGACGACCAGGGTGTCGTCCCTCAACCTGCCCCTGTCGATGGCCTCCAACACGCGCCCCATCTTTCGATCGAGCGTACGGGCGGCATCGATAAACAGGCCCATGTCCCGGCGAAGCTCCGGCGTATCGGGGAACGGTGCCGGCGGACGTACGTAACGGGGATCGGCCGGCTGTTCCCCATCGGGTTGCGGTGCGAAACCCGCGCCGCTGCGATGGGTTTCGCCGAAGCCCACGTCCAGGAAGAACGGGCGGTCATGGGGTTCGGACAGGAAGGAGACGGCGAGTTCCTCGGCGGGCGCCTTTTCGTCACCGGACTCCCGTGGCAGGATGCGGGACCACCCGGCGTCATCCAGGTTCTTCACCACGTGCTGGAATCCGGCCATCACTGTGTCGTATCCCGCCTTGCGCAGCGTGTGCATGATGAGCCGCTCGGGATGGTGGACTGACCAGCCCCGGTTGACCAGGCCGAACATGCCGCAGCTGTGGGCCCACTGTCCGGTAAGCAGGGCGGCCCGACTCGGAGAACAGGTCGGGTTCGCGCAGTAGGCCGACCTGAAAAGGACCCCTTCCTCAGCCAGTTTCTGCAGGGCGGGCGTGGGAATGGCGTGGCCGTAGGGCTGTATGTACCGGCCCGTGTCGTGGGAATGGAGGTATACGATATTCACAGACTGACGATCCCTGGGTATGGTTTTCTACCTGTTGCTACATGCGCCTCGGCACCTCAATGCCGAGCAGGTCCAGCACCCGCTCCAGCACGCGCAGCGTGACTTCCGACAGGGCGAGCCAGGAGGCCCGGCGGTCCGCATCTTCCTCGTTCAGGATGTGGTGGGTATGGTAGAACCGGTTATAGGCCGTGGCCAGCTGGAAGGCATATTCGCACAGGTGGTTCGGCGCCCGGGTTTCGAAGGCCAGGTCGACTACCGCGGGCAGTTCGGACAACTTGAGGTCCAGGTCGCGTTCCGACTCGCTTCGGGGCGCCATGATCCCACCCGGCTGGAGGCCGCGTTCGCCGGCCCGCCTTAGCACCGACTTGATCCGGACGGCTGCGTAGAGGATGTAGGGCCCCGTTCGGCCCTCGAAGGATGAAAAACGGTCCAGGTCGAAGACATAGTCCTTCGACCGGTGGTTCATCAGGTCGGCATACTTCAGGGCGGCTACGCCCACGATGCGGGCGATGTGCTCCTTCTCGTCCTCGTCGTATTCGCGGACCGATTCGATGGTCTCGATGCGCGCCATGGCGTGGTCGGTCACCAGCCCGATCAGGTCCTTCAGCTTCATGATCCCGCCCTCGCGGGTCTTGAAGGGCTTCCCGTCCTTGCCGTTCATGGTCCCGAAGCCATTGTGTTCCAGCCGCGTCGACTCCGGAGCCACGCCCGTCTTGTAGGAAGCCTTGAATACCTGCCTGAAATGCTGCTGCTGGCGGTTGTCGACCACGTAGAGGATGTAGTCGGGCCGGAACTCCTCGATGCGCTGGTCGATGGTCGCCAGGTCGGTCGTGCCGTACAGCACGGCGCCGTCGGTTTTCTGCAACATCAGCGGCGGGATCGATTCCTTGCCGTCCGGATCGTCGACTTCCACGACCAGGGCGCCCCGGCTTTCCCTGGCGTATTCCTCCGCCTTCAAGCGTTCAATCAGGCCATGAAGCCGGTCCTGGGTATCGCTCTCTCCGAGCCACAGGTCGAAATGGATATTCAACAGTTCGTAGCTTTGCCGGAGGTCGTCGACGGATACGTCACGGAAATGTTGCCACAGCGCGCGGTAACCCGGCCGGCCGGCCTGGAGTTCCACCGTGGCTTGACGGGCGGCCTCGGCGAATTCCGGGTCGCTTTTTTCTCTCTCGCTGGCCTGGGGATACAACTCCTCCAGGTCACCGATGGTCACAGGGGGCTCTTCGGGATACGGCCCCGTATAGCCGGCGTCGAAATAGGGCAGGTCGGGCTGGCGGTCCCGGAGGCCCTCGATGATGAGACCCATCTGCAACCCCCAGTCGCCCAGGTGCACGTCGCCGATCACATCGTGGCCCAGAAAACGGCAGATCCGCACGATGCTCTCGCCGATGATGGCGGCCCGGAGATGGCCGACGTGGAGCGGCTTGGCCACGTTGGGGCCCCCGTAGTCTACGAGGATTCGCCCCGGAGTCGCGACGGTTTCGCAACCCATTCGCTCGTCCTCGTGTACTTCCTGGACGTGGGCGGCGATGAAGTCGTCCTGCAGCACGATGTTGATGAAACCCGGTCCGGCGAGCGAAAGATCTTCGAACACGTCCGGCGCCGAGATGGAATCGACCACGTTCTGTGCGATCTGGCGTGGGTTGGCCCGGTACTGTTTGGCCGCCGAAAGCGCCCCGTTGCACTGGAACTGGCACAGGTCCGGCCGGTCCGATACCCGCACTTCGCCATAGCTTCGATCGTAGCCGGCCGATTCAAAGGCTTCGGCAAACAGGCCGGTCAGTTTATCCGCCAGGGTTCCCACGAAGATCCTTTCAGGCTGGGCTGCCGTAGATGGTGACCACCAGTCGCCGCGCGCCGCCGCGGTCCCGGTGTTCGCAGAGATAGATGCCCTGCCAGACCCCCAGGTTCAGCCGGCCTGCGGTGACGGGTATGGACACGCTGCACCCCATCATCGAAGCCTTGATGTGCGCCGGCATGTCGTCCGGCCCCTCCTCGTCATGACGGTAGTACGGCTGGTGCTCGGGGACCAGGACGTTCATGTGGCGCTCGAAATCTCCCCGGACGTCCGGCGCCGCGTTCTCGTTGATGGTGAGGGAAGCGGAGGTGTGGCAGATGAAGACGTGGGCGATACCGACGTCGATATCCGCCAGCGCGGGGACCTGGGCGGTGATTTCGTCCGTCACCAGGTGGAAGCCCCGGGGCCTGGGGGTCAAGGTGATCTGCTTCTGTATCCACCGCATCAGAGTACGTACCGCTTCAGGAACCGTTCCACGTCGTCGTAGAAGGAAACGATGGTTTCCACTTTGCGCCAGCCGTGCCCCTCGCCTTCGTACAACCGGTAGATGTGGGGCACCTTGTTCCGCTTGAGGACCTCGACGATCGATTCGGCCTGGTCCGGCGGGACCACCTTGTCTTCACTGCCCTGGAATATGGCGATCGGATCGCGGATCCGGTCCGCGTGGAAGAGGGGCGACCAGGCCTGGTACCGGTCGCTGTGCTCGGGCAGCGTCCCCACCATCAGGTCCAGGTACTTCGCCTCGAACTTGTGGGTATCCGTGGCCAGGCCGAAGAGATTGGTCACACCGTAGAGACACAGGCCGGCCCGGAAGACTCCGGGGTGATGAACCAGGGCGTTCAGTACGGTAAACCCTCCCGCGCTGCCACCCTTGATGACGATGCGGTCCGGATCGGCGAGGTCACGATCCACGAGGGCAAGGGCGCCGCTGACGGCGTCTTCCGTGTCGTATTCTCCCCAGTGCTCGCGCAGGGCGGTCATGTAACTGCGTCCGTAACCCGTACTTCCACGGTAGTTGACGTACAGGCAGGCATAGCCCCGGTTGGTGAAGAAAGGTATCTCGGCGGAATGTTCCGACCGATGCTGGCCGGTCGGTCCCCCGTGAATGCTGACGATGGCCGGCGGCTTTCCCGATCCGGAGAACCGGCTGCTGGCGGGTGGATAGTAGAGTCCGTGCACCTCGCCCCCGCCCGGGTTCGTCCAGGTAATCGATTCGGGAACCGACAGGTCCGCTTCGGGGATCATCTCCGACTGGCTGCGGCGATGCACCGTGTGGCGATACTCCGTATGGCGATGCTCCGTATGATCGCTTTCGTCCAGGGTGACCACGCGTTCCGGTACGGTGGACGAAGAGGCGATACAGGCCACGGTATCCCGGACAGGGGAGACGGCGATCTGCATCATCCAGGTGTACCTGGGAGTTTCGAGCTTCGTCTTCCGGCCGGACGCCATGGAGACCTTCCACAGCGACGCGAAGCCCTTTTCGTTGCTGCGGTAGTAGAGCGTATCGTCGTCCGGCCCCCAACCGTAGACCCGCACGCCCTGCACCCAGGCCGGGTCGGCCAGGGTGGCGCCCTCTGCCACGACACGCCGCTCGTCCGTATCGAGATCCAGCGCGACCAGGTTCTCCCACTCTCCTTCCGTAACGATGTAGGAAAGCCACCGGCCGTCGGGAGAGAAGGCGGGCTGGAATACCGGCGTATCCGTATCTCCCGCGATCAACCGCTCGTCTTCCATGGCGTGACGGGCGGAATCGATCCGGGCGGTCTTCAGCCTCGTGCCGTCCCAGGGCATCTGCGGCTGGTCCCACTCGATCCAGGCGATCCGCTCACCGGCGGGATGCCAGGCCGGCTGCATGTAGAAATCTGCGCCGCGCACCAGGTTCACTGGCCATCCGCTGCCCTCACCGTCGACCAGGGCGATGACGTCTACCGATTCACAGGTGTGGACGTACAGCACCCACTTTCCATCCGGTGACACGGTGGGCGAAGCGGCCGCGCCAAAGGCGGGCGTGATCGGCCGGGCCGTTCCCGGAGCGAGGGACTGGCGGTACAGCCTGCCGTCCTTTTCGGCGAACACGACCCAGTCATCGGCCACGGTGAAATCACCGCCTCCGTAGCCCACGCCACCCCGGACCGGATGGCCGTCCGTCAGGTCGTAAGGCGCGTCGGTGCCGTTGCGGCAAACGAGCACACCGGTATCCGAACGCTGTTCCAGCCAGACCAGGCCGGTGCCGTCGCCGTTCCACTGCACGTCGTAGAGCGGGGTCCGGGCGCCCATCGTCTTCGCCGTAATGGCGCTTTTCCAGTAACCAAACGCCACCGTTATGCGTTCCGTTGACGCAGGCATGCGGCCCGCCGCCTGACCGGTCTTCACAGGATAGTCCTTGTCACCGGGTTCCTTGTTTACCGCTTGAAATTACCGCGTTTAAATCCTTTCTTGAATATACCTGCAGGCGGTTCGTAAGCAACCGTTTATGCATCGTCTTGAAGTCTTGTCCGAATCATGTCCGAATCATCATCGCCCTGCTGGTCCGGGTACGGGTTACGGTCCTGCTCATGCGTCTGTCAAAGTTCTTCTATCAAACGCTGCGCGAGCCACAGGGCGACGCGGAAATCCCCAGCCACCAGTTGCTCCTCCGCGCGGGTCTCATCCGGCAGGTGGCTTCCGGCATCTTCGCCTACCTGCCCCTCGGCCTGCGGGTCAAACGACACATCGAAGAGATCGTCCGCGAAGAGATGGACGCCATAGGCGGCCAGGAAGTGGCGCTGCCCGTGGTGCAGCCGGCGGATCTCTGGCGGGAGAGCGGGCGATGGCAGCAGATCGGAAGCGACATGGCCCGACTGAAGGACCGGAACGGCCGCGATCTGTGCCTGGCCATGACCCACGAGGAGGTGGTGACGTCCCTGATACGCGACGTGGTCAGGAGCTATCGTCAAATGCCCTGCCTGCTGTACCAGATCCAGACCAAGTTCAGGGATGAGCCACGCCCGCGTGGCGGGCTGATCCGCATGCGCGAGTTCACGATGAAGGACGGCTACTCCTTTCACGTGGATGCCGGGGATCTGGACGACTGGTATGAGAAGGTCTTTCAGGCCTATACCAACATATTCAGGCGCTGCGGGCTCGATGCGGTTGCGGTCCGCAGCGACCCGGGGATGATGGGCGGATCGGACGCCCACGAGTTCATCGAACCGGCGCCGTCCGGGGAAGACACGATCCTGTCCTGCGAAGCCTGCGGTTACCGTGCAAACAGGCAGGTTGCAAGATTCGGGAAAGACCGCCCGACCGCCGAGGAGCGGCTGCCCCTCGAGGACCTCCACACGCCGGGCACCGCTACGATCGACGATCTTGCCCGGTTCCTGGACATTCCGGCGACGAAGACCGCCAAGGCCGTGTTCATGGTCGCCACCGTCGCGGACGATCAGGTCGGGGCGGCGGACCGGGGGACGGCGGACCGGTTCGTGTTCGCCGTGCTCCGGGGCGACATGGAGCTCAGCGATACCAAGCTGGCTAACGCCGTCGGCGCGCTTCGGCTTCGGCCGGCCACACCAGAGGAGATACGGGCCGTCGGCGCGGAGCCCGGCTTCGGGTCACCGCTTGGCATAGACCGGTCCCGATCGCTCCTCGTCGTCGACGATCTGATCCCGGTCTGCTTCAACCTGGTCGCGGGAGCCAACCGGATCGATTATCACGTGCGCAATGTGAATTACGGACGGGACTACGAAGCCGATATCGTCGCAGACATCGCCGCGGCCGGCGACGGAGACGCCTGCCCTGCCTGCGGCGGCGGCCTCCGGGCCGACCAGGGCATCGAAGTCGGAAACATCTTCAAGCTCGGGGACAAGTACAGCAAGGCCATGAACGCGGGCTACCTGGACCAGGAGAATGTCTCCCGCCCCATCGTCATGGGTTGCTACGGGATCGGCATCGACCGCCTCATGGCATCGATCGTGGAGCGCCACCACGACGACAACGGCATCTGCTGGCCCGCGGCCGCGGCACCATTCCAGGTGGCCGTCATCGACCTGTCCGGCGGCGACCCCCGCGTTTCGGACGTGGCGAAATCGGTTTACGAAACACTGGTTTCGGCGGAACTCGATGTACTTTTCGACGACCGAGACGATCGCGCCGGGGTGAAGTTCAACGACGCGGACCTCATGGGCATTCCGGTGAGGTTGACCGTGGGCAGGCGCGGGGTGGAAAAAGGCGTAGTGGAACTCAAGATACGGCGGTCGGGCGAGATGAGTGATGTACCGCTGGGGGATGGGCTGGCGGAAGCGGTGAAGGCGTTCTCAGGGACGTAGACGCTTATCCATTGCGGTATCGTCAGACGATCTCCACCCCGGCCTCCGCCGCGATGCGCCGGACGTTCGCGACGGCCGTCGGGATCTTGTCCTCGGGCAGATGCTCCACCAGCATGTAGCCTTCCGGCTGAATCTCCTCCCACCGCCGCACGGCCGTGACCAGGTCGAGCACGCCGGCGCCGGGCACTTCCTCGTTCATGTGGAGGACGAAGCCGGGTTCCACGCTGATGTCCTTGATGTGGGAGACTGTCGAGATCGGCCCCATGACGTCGAAGATGTGGTTCAGGCGATCCGCGCTGTTGTAAGCCTGGTCCAGGGACTGGAAGTGGTTCACGAAATCCATGACCACGCGCAGTCGATCGGACCCGACCGCTTCGATCACCTTCCGGTTGATCTCGGGCGACCCCATGATCGTGAGCACGTGGGTCTCGATCACGACGGTCATCCCCTCCTCATCCGCCTTGTCCGCGACCCGCGTCAGGGTGTCGATCAGCACGTCGAGCCGTCCCGGTTCGTGGTTCTCGGGCGTAGGGTCGTAGGATCCCGCCGGGTTCAGGCTGCCGGTGCGGATCAATACGTTGTGGGCCATGAGCGCCCGGCCGGCTTCGATGCCGCGGCCTATGGTCTTTACGATCCGGTCACGCGTCATCCCGTCCGGGTCGAAAAGGCACTCGCGGTAACCTATGCCGAGTTGGGCCAGTTCCAGTCCCAGCTTGTTGTAGAGCGCATTGACGCGGTTACAGTCTTCTGTCGTCAACGCGTCCAGGACCTCGCCGGAGCCGTGGTAACAAACCGAGGTGACGCCCAGGTCCAGGCCCTTTTTCAATACCTCCTCCGTCACGGCCCGGGGATCCCCCGGGACGTAACCCACGACACCCAGTCGCATGTACCCGCCCTTTCCGTACCCGCTTGATCCGATCCAGGCCGCGCGCTGCGCGATGCTGCGCTGCGTGATGCCGCACGACTCGCTCTTCCGCCCGGCGGTCTTTCAGTCCCCTATGACCACCAGCACGTCGTTCTTGTCTACCGTGTCGCCTTCGCCGACCGGGATATCCTTGACCGTGCCGCCCGCATGAGCCCGCAGTTCGTTCTCCATCTTCATGGCCTCGATGACGACCACGCTGTGGCCCGTCTCCACCGTATCGCCCACCGCAACGGAAATCGACACGACGCGGCCGGGCATGGGCGCCTTGATCTGCTCGCCCCCGGCGCGGCGGCGGGTCTTGACCTGGCCGCGCAACCGGGCCAGTTGCTCGTCTTCCACGGTGACCACGGACGATACGCCGTTGACCCTGACCTCCCGTTGCTCGCCGAAGGTCGCCGCGACCGCCGTATAGGACCTTCCTTCGATGAGCAGGGAATAGAGCTGATCCCCCTGGATCGAGGCCATGTCGATTTCCACCGGGCGACCGTCGATTTGCAGCGCGACCCGGCCTTCCCGGTCATCCAGGCTGATGTTGTATGTCGTACCCTGTATAGTGACGATATAGCTCAATGTGCACCCATTCGCCGTCTTATGCGGCGGGCAACCCGCACCGGGCAGCCCTCGGCGGGAAGACCGTCATTGGCCCCTGCGCATGGCGTCGCGGCGGCCGGTCAGCTTCCACGGACTCTCTCCGGACCCAGGCGGTCCATCGGATCCATCCCCACCGACCCCGGCCGGCATCGCCCGTCTCGCTTCCCGGTGCTTCATGATGGCGGCGAAGGCGGCGGCGATATGACGCTCATCGGCTCCCGCATCTTCGTCAGGGCCCATGGTCTCGACGAAAGAGGTGGAATAGTCGCCGGAAGTAAAACGGGGATCGGAAAGGGCCCGGAGGTGAAACGGAATGGTGGTCTTGATACCGCCGATATCGTATTCGCCCAGGGCTCTTTTCATGCGGGCGATCGCTTCTTCCCGCTTCTCGGCCCATACGATGAGCTTGGCGATCATGGGATCGTAGTAAATCGGCACCTCGTATCCCGCGCAGAAACCGCTGTCCAGCCGGACACCGGGGCCGCCCGGCTCGCTCAGGCGTGTAACCACGCCGACCGACGGCATGAACTGCGCATTGGGATCCTCGGCGGAGATGCGGCATTCCAGGGCCGCGCCGAGCAGGCGCACGTCTTCCTGCCTGAAGGGGAGCGGCATGCCGGCGGCGATTTCTATCTGCCTTCTGACCAGGTCCTGCCCCGTTCTCAACTCGGTGACCGGATGCTCGACCTGGAGGCGGGTGTTCATCTCGAGGAAATAGAACTGGCGGTCCTGGTCGACGATGAACTCCACGGTACCGGCGTTGGTGTACTGGACGGCTTCGGCGGCCCGTACCGCCGCTTCTCCCATGGCGTTCCGCAGCGTATCGTCGAGAATGCAGGAGGGCGATTCTTCGATGAGCTTCTGATGGCGGCGCTGGATCGAACACTCCCGCTCGCCGAGATGCACCGCGTGCCCGTGCCGGTCGGCGAGGACCTGGAATTCCACGTGGCGGGGTTCCACCAAGTATTTCTCCAGGTAGACCGTGGCGTCCCCGAAGGCGGACTGGGCCTCGGACCGCGCGGTCCGGAGCGCGCCGGCCAGTTCGTCCGGGGATTCCACGACGCGCATGCCCTTGCCGCCGCCGCCCATGGCCGCCTTCACGAGGACCGGGTAGCCGATGGATTCCGCTGCGCCGAGGGCTTCCTCGTCGCTGTCGATCCCTTCTTCGGTTCCCGGTACGACGGGCACGCCTGCCTGGCGCATGGTCTTTCGCGCCGCCGTCTTGCTTCCCATGGTCCGCATGGCCTCGCCGGAAGGGCCGATGAACGTGATGCCGGCCTCCGCGCAACGATCGGCGAACTCCCCGTTTTCGGATAGAAACCCGTATCCCGGATGTACCGCGTCGGCGCCGGCCTTCTTCGCCGTCTCGATGATCCGGTCCACACGGAGGTAACTGTCCGAGGAGGGCGCGTCGCCGATGCAGAAGGCCTCGTCGGCGAACTGGACGTGCAGGGCGGTGCGGTCCGCCTCGGAGAAGACGGCCGTCGATTCGATGCCCATTTCCCGGCACGTGCGGATCACCCGGACGGCGATCTCTCCGCGGTTGGCGATCAGGATTTTCCGGATCATGTAACCTCTTACAGCGGGATGTTCCCATGTTTCTTGGGAGGATTCGCGTCTCGCTTGTTCTTCAGCATCTCCAGCGCGGAAATGATACGTGGACGGGTCTCCAGGGGCTGGATCACTTCATCGATATACCCGATTTTCGCCGCGACGTAGGGATTGTCGAACTTCTCCCGGAACTCGGCGGTCAGTTCCTCGCGCAGGGCGTCGGGGTCATCCGCCTCGGCCAGTTCCTTGCGATAGAGCACGTTCACCGAGGCTTCCGGACCCATGACCGCGAACTGCCCGGACGGCCAGGCGTAATTGATGTCGGCGCGTATCTGCTTGCTGTTCATCACGCAGTAGGCGCCGCCATAGGCCTTGCGCGTGACCACGGTCAGCCGGGGTACCGTACTTTCACAGAAGGCGTAGAGCAGCTTGGCGCCTTCCTTGATGATGCCGCCGTGCTCCTGGCTTACGCCGGGCAGAAACCCGGGCACGTCCTCGAAGACCACCAGGGGGATGTTGAAGGCGTCGCAGAAGCGCACGAACCGCGCACCCTTCACGGACGCGTCGATGTCCAGCACGCCGGCGAGCGAAGCGGGCTGGTTGGCGACGATACCGGCGGTCCGGCCGTTGAACCGGGCGAACCCCACGACGATATTGTCGGCGAACTCGCCATGCACTTCGAAGAAGTCGCCGTGGTCCACCACCCGGTGGATCACGTCCTTGATGTCGTAGGGTTTGTTGGCGTCGTCCGGCACGATGCGGGCGAGTTCCTCGTCCATCCGGTCCGGGGCGTCCGTGGTCGCTGTCCGCAGTGGGTCTTCCATGTTGTTCGAGGGCAGGAACGCCAGGAGCTCTTTCACCATGGAAAGGCACGAGGGTTCGTCCGGCGCGGAGAAATGAGCCACGCCGGTCACGGAGTTATGGACGTGCGCGCCGCCCAGTTCGTCGAAGGTCACCTCTTCGTGGGTCACCGCGCGGATGACGTCCGGTCCGGTGATGAACATGTAGCTGGTATCCTCGACCATGAAGACGAAGTCGGTCATGGCCGGAGAGTAGACCGCGCCGCCGGCGCAGGGTCCCATGATCACCGAGATCTGCGGGATCACGCCCGAAGCCATGACGTTGCGCAGGAAGATGTCGGCGTAGCCCGCGAGGCTGACCACCCCTTCCTGGATGCGCGCGCCGCCGGAGTCCTTCAGGCTGATGACCGGCGCGCCGTTCTTCATGGCGAGGTCCATGACCTTGCAGATCTTCTCTCCGTAGGCCTGACCCAGCGAACCGCCGAAAACGGTGAAGTCTTCGGACACGACGTAGACGCTGCGGCCGTCGATGGTGCCGTAGCCCGTGATCACGCCGTCGCCGAGTACTTCCGTGCCATCCATGCCGAAATCCTGGCAGTCGTGGGTCACGAAGGCGCCGATCTCCTCGAAGCTGCCCTCGTCCAGGAGAAAGGCCACCCGTTCCCTGGCGGTCCATTTCCCGGCCTCGTGCTGCCGGGCGATGCGGCGCTGCCCGCCGCCTTCGGCCGCCTGTTTTCGCAGCGCGTCCAGGTGTTTCATCTTCTCGGACATGGACATGGGTTGCGATGCTCCCGGCGGGACCGGAACGATTGGATCGAGACGGCCCCGCCTGCGTGAACTATACTACGTCGAATTCCAGTGCCTCCAGGCCGGTCCGCAGCCGGTCTTCCCCTTCCGCGGACAACCGGGCGGTGGGCGGGCGCGGCGGTCCCACGGGTACTCCGCGCCATTCGAGCATCTTCTTGATCCCGGCCAGGACGCCCACCGAAATCAGCAGCGCGATGACCCGGTTGGCCTGTACCTGCAGTGCCATGGCTTCCTGTATTCGGCCGTTTCGAAAGGCGTCGTACATGCTCAGGAACATCCGGGGCATGATGTTGTACGTGGAACCGATGGCCCCGTCGCTGCCCATCACGAACCCCGCCACGCACATCTCGTCCGGCCCCGTGATGGCGTTCAGCCTGCCCCCGGACAGGTCCACGAGCTGCTGGAACACGAAGAAGTTCGGATCCGTGAACTTGATGCCCGCGAAATTGGGTACCGCGTCCATGGCCTCCAGGAATTGCCCAGGCGAGACCTGCCCGTCGACGTCGCGTGCGAGCCAGTAGACGTAGAACGGGACCTCGGAAGCGCCTCCGATGGCGGCATAGTGTCGTACGGCGGCCGCCAGATCGTTGGGGCGGTCCGCGGGGGCGACGGAAGCCACGGCGTCCGCACCCAGCGCGCGGGCCTCCGACGCGAGGACGACGGCATCCTCCGTGGTCGTGCCGCCCACGTGAAAGACCACCGGAACCTGGCCCGCAACGTCACGGGTTACGGTCTCGCACATCCGCCGCCGTTCAGCGACCGACATCTGCCGGCCCTCGCCCGTGCCGCCGGTGATGAAGAAACCGTCGCTTCCGGCGTCCACCAGGTGTCGTACCAGGGGCGCTACCCGGCCGGGCGACAGCTCGAGTCCTTCATCGAAGGGCGTGCAAAACGCCGGCCAGATGCCTTGGACTAGTTTGGACATGGTTCCGGAAATCGCCGTCGGTGTCAAAAATGGTAATGGATACCCAGTTGAACGAAACCGTCCTGCCGGAGATCGTAGTACAGATCGTCCTGGTCGATGTTGGTGATCGCGACCGCTCCCAGGTCCAGGGAGAAGGCATCCGATAGCCGGCGCGCCAGTTCAAGACCGTAGATGCTCTGACGCTTGTCGAGATCGTGCAGCACGCTCACCGTCATCTCCGTACCCTGGACGTCGTTCAGCATGAGCCGCAGGGCGGCGAAAAGGTCGTTCTCATAGAAATTGGTGGCGCGGCGGCCGCGTTCGTCACGGTCCCATTCGGCGAAGAGGGTAAGGTCGGCGTCCGTATTCCACAAGGAAAAAAACGTGTACTCGCCGCCCAGTACGAAGGCGTTGAAGGTCTCTTCCACGCCCGCCAGGTTGCGCGCGCCGGACCTCCTGATCGCTTCCAGCTTGAGCAGCAGGGACCCGGTGGTCCACTGGGCGTCCAGGCCGAACTGGCGGATCCGATGGTATATAGGATAAAGTACGGGCGCGGGCAGACCGGACGGCGCTCCGCAGTCAAAGCACAGTCCGAAGGAAGGCTCCCTGGCCGTGCCGTCGAATACGCTGGCCCCGAAGTCCAGCAGGCCCAGGGTATGGCTGTAGCGGGCGGCGAAATCCGGATGCCACTTCCCGTACGAACTTTCGTATTCCGCCAGGTCATTGTCGACGACCACCGAAGCGCGCAGCCGTCCGTCGCTGCCGGGAAACGTGCGTTTCCGGTGCCAGGACATGCCCAGCAGTTCCACCACGCCCCAGTCTGATGACCAGGTCACGTAGGCCATGGGCTGCCCCATCCGAGTCTTTTCGTCGGGATGTTCCACCAGGTCGATCTGGTTGACGATGTCCACCAGGTGACGGGATTCGACCACACCCCAGAAAACGCGGTCGACCCCGAGGCGCAGTTCCCATTCCCCGTTGCCGGCGGCGCCGGAAAGCAGGAGGTACGCTTCCCGCAGGTCGAAGTGGGTTCGGCGGTCGTCCGCGCTGTCGTAGCGGAACCAGGGCGTCACATTGAGGATGCGCCCCGCTTCGTCTTCGAGGTAGAGGTTGGGTTCCGCTACGAATCCGCTCGCGTGGGAACCCTGGCCCTGGAAAAGGGCGGTCTGGGGAAACCACCGGCTTTCTGCGGCCAGCCGGCCCGACAGGTCAGTATAGTAGCTTCCGGTCTGACCGTGCGAGGTAGCCGGATGCACCGTGACACCGAGCAGACAGACGCCGAACCACAGGAGGCGAACCAGGGCCCGCGAGGGCATCACCGCACCCGCCTCAGCCCGGTGCGGGTGAAGTCGCGGTCGTCGATGTCGGTCCCGAACTGGTAATCCGTCCATACCAGGTCGGTGCTCTTGCCCGTCAGATGGTTCACCATGGCCATACTGCCGGCCCGCCAGTAACGGTCGAGATACTGGCGGTACTCAGCCACGGTAAGTGTTTTTAGATGGGCGTCCTTGCGGTCGTAGTATTCCACTTTCCAGACGCGCAGCGCCGACTTGTCGCGCCAGACGAGCTGGCGGCGGTACACCGATCCCTTCTCCACCGGGATGCGCTCGGTGACCACGCAGTCCAGGCCGTCTCCGCAGGGTTCGTCGCGCAGGTACCGGTAGGTGTATTTCTCCACTTCCTGGACCGTCATGTCCTCGTAGGTAAACTCGCTACCCATGAAGGAACCCGAACGGTTGGACGAACTGATGCGCTTGACGCGCTTCAGGGCCGGCAGGTAGAGCCATTGGTCGTCCGGCCGGTCCTTGTGGCCGTGTATGAGCAGCGCGGTGCCCCGGGCATCGCGCGGTTGGTCGAACACGAAGAGACTCTTGTTGCCGTCGTCTTCCGCCTCGAGCACCTTCACGCGCACTTCGCGGACACTCTCCTGCCCCTTCTTGTTGCGCAGGACCATGGTCATGCCGGCCGAGAAATTGCCGAAACCCTCGTCCTGGCTCCGGGCGTCACGGGCGATCTGGAGCCCCTTTTCTTCCGACGGATCGGGCGGACTGCCTGGATCGGCTGGACTGGCTGGACTGCCCGGTCCGCCTGCCCATGCCTCCTGGGACGGCATGCCCGGCAAGAAGAACATCGCCAGGAGGCAGAACCGGGCGGCACGCAGTCCGCGCGCCGGTCGCACGCGCGCCGGTCGTATTGGTTGGTCTGTTTTCATGATTTTCTCCTGTCAAGCGCCATAAGCAGGGGAGGAAGCAGCAGGAAATCGGCAATGATCGCAAAGCCGATGGTGATGGTGACCAGCAGTCCGAGCGCCCACGACACCTGGAAACCGGAACCCGCGAAGGCCAGGAACCCGGCGGAAAGAACCAGCGTCGTGGTCCACAACGCCTTCCCCACCGACCGGAAGGTAACGCGCACCGCTTCTTCTGCCGACAGGCCCTCCTCTTTGCGCGCCCGGAGATACCTGCTGAGAAAGTGGATCGTATCGTCCACGACGATGCCGAAGGCGACGACGATGACCACCGACGCGGCGATGCCCACTTCGCCGACCAGGTGCCCCCAAAGCCCGAAACTCATGGCCGCGGGGACGAAATTCGGCAACAGGCTGATGAGGCCGAAGCGAAAACTCTTGAAGACCAGGACGAGGATGACCGAGATGAGCACCATGGCGGTCACCGTACCGCGAAGCATCGACTCGATATTCCGCTGCGAGATGTGGGCGAAGACCACGCTCAACCCGGTGGCTTCGGTCGCGAGCGCGGGCGCGTTCTCGCGCAGCCAGGTCTCGCCCCGGCCGGCCAGGTCCTGCAGGTCCTGGCTCGACCGTCCGCGAATCACGACCGTCATGCGCGTCGCGGACTTGGACACATCGATCCGGTCGTTCAGATCGCTGCCGAAGGGCAGTGACAGTTCGTAGAGGAGCAGGTACTGAGACGCGAGATCCTGGGCATCGGGTATCCGGAAGAAGGCCGGATCGTCGCCGTTCATGTTCTTGTTCAGCCGCTTCATGATATCCGTGAAGGCCTGCACGTGGCCCACTTCGGGCTGACTCCGGTTCCATTCCGCGAAAGCCTCCACCTGCCGCAGGTATTCCGGATCGGTGATCCTGCCCTCTTCCTCCGCGGCCAGCGTATACTCCATGGACAGCAATCCGGTCAGGTTGTCCATGACGAAATCCGTATCGCGGCGGAACTCGTAGCGTTCATCGAAGTAATCCGGCCAGCTGTCGGTCAACACGTTCCTGGGCACGCCGGTGATCAGAACGACGGTCATAAGCCCGATCAACCAGAGCAGCGGCTTTCGGCGCGAGACGACGAAATTACCCAGGCGATCGAAGAAGACCGGCTGCCGGAAACTGCCGGCACGGGCCCGCAACGGAAGGACCGAAAGCAGCGCCGGCAGGAGCGTCATGGCGTAGATGAACGTGATGATCACCCCGAAAGCCACGAAGTTGCCAAGAATGTGAAACGGCGGCGAATCCGAAAAGTTCAGGCTGAGGAACCCGATCGCGGTGGTGATCGAGGCCAGGAATACCGGGTAGGCGTTCGTCCTTATGGATTGCGCGACCGCCGCGTTCCGGTCCTCCCCCCGTCTAATCCCTGAGAGCGAGTGGGTGATGATGTGGACCGCCTGGGCGACGGAAATCGCCATGACGATAATGGGCACCCCTGAATTCACCGGGCTGAATACCGTGTGGAACCAGCCGGCAAGCCCCATGGTCGTCGAGATCACGAAACCGATCATGACGATGATGATGCCCGTACCCAGAAAGGACTTCATGAGCAGGGTCGAGGTGATGACGATGAGGACGAAGACGATGGGCAGCAGGGTTTCCAGGTCGTCCCGCGTGGCATCGGCGAAGGCCCGGTTCATGACCACGTCGCCCGTCAGGTAGAAGTCCACTTCCCCGTTCGCCGCCCGTGCATCGTCCAGCATGCCGTCCAGGTAGTCGGTCAACTCGATCACCGCGAGATCCGGGTTGTCGCCCAGCACGAAGTTGACCGCCAGGCCGGCCACGCGACCGTCAGGAGAAACAAGCCGTCCGACCACTTCCCGGGAACCTAGCGCGATCGTCCGGACGCGATCCAGGTCGGCCTCGCTCAGCGACGAGGCGTCTTCGACGAGCGGCCCCACGATGAGGTCGTCTTCCATCGCTTCGCTGTGGAAAAAGTTCGTAAGGGAATTCACCCGCGTCGAGTAAGGAGCGAGCCAGGCGGTTTCGGTGAGTTCTTCGACGACGCCGAGCACTTCCCGGGTGAAGACGGAACCGTCCCGGGGGGCGATGGCGATCAGGGCGGTGTTGGAAACAGAGTAGATGTCTTCCAGCGCATCGAAGGCGGCGAGCTGGGGGTTGTTCTCGCCGAACATGACACGATGCTCGTTGGAGACGGTGATATTCCTGCCGCCGGCCGCCATGGCGAGCATGAACAGCAAGGTAAGCGAAATAACAAGCCAGCGATGGCGCAGGATTGCGTCGATGTAGTTATCCAGGTGCAATTGATCGCGCTACCATTTGCTGGATTCAGACGCTTTTACATTATCGGGAAGCCGGTAACTCATGCCGATATCGTCGTAAGCCGAAAGCTGAAGCATCTGCGAGAAATTGTCCAGTTTCGTCTGCCGGCCTCTCGTTTTCAACAACAGGTTCTTCACACGGCTGATGCGGTTTTTTAAGCGATGGGCGGCCAGGACGCCAAAGGTACTGCTTTTCGGGTAACGCAGCGCATCGGCCAGTTCGTGCCCCAGCAGGGCACGGGAGATATTATACAAAGTCTTGAGGGCGGCGGCCACTTCCTCGGGATCCGTGATATTCAGCAGCGCCGGCCCGGCATGGATCAGTGCGTTTGCGTTCGCGATGGAGTGCTCGTCGGGAGGGGGTTCGCACATGAAGCCGATATCGATGATCGTCCGGGCTTCGCTCTCGTCCTTCATGAGGATGCTCTCCGGAACGCCCATGATGTAGCCGGTGTACCGAAAGACCTTTACGAAACTCTCCCTTTCTTCCTGGGTGTAGATGGCGCCCAGCGAGATGGAATGCTTCAGGATCTGCGCCGAGAAAATACTGACCGCCAGACCGATATGTGCCGCGCTCAGGGGTGTACCCCAGGCCCCGGTGTCCCATATGTCGGAATCTTTCATCAGGCGGCGTACCATGGCGTGCACGAAACGGATCCGGGCGGAAAGCCGGTAGCCGTCCCCTTCCCTGCGGAGGCCGCCGGGCAGGAAGATCTCCAGCAGATGACGGTTATTCTGCTTGAAACGGCGCGTTGCGTTGTCTGAATGAACCCGTCCGGTCAGGTAGAAGGACTTGCTGATGAGCGTCGTGAAACCTTCCAGCAGGGCCGCGGTCACGAAAGCCACCAGGATCTCCGGCATGTTCTTGTGGAATCCGACCACGGCGGGGCGGAAGGATTCGAATTCGACCCATTCGGGGATCTTCGAATCGACCTCCCGGAAATAGCGCTGCAAGATTTCAGGCGCTCTACTTAACCATTCCTCTTCCTGGTGCAGCCCTGCATGGATGTACTGGTGCATCTCGCCCGGTGGCATGCCGGCGAGCTCATCCATCACAGGATCCAGATCCTCGTCGCCGACCATGGTGTGCCTGATGTAGTTGTCGGCGTATTCCGGGTTCAGGGACCGCGCCTTCTCATATCCACTGGCGTAAGACGTTGGGACTTGAAGCAAAACCGAATCCTGGATCCAGGCGAACGGATACACTACTGCATTATTGAATTATTGCACGTTAACGTATAAACCACTGAATTGTCAAGTTTCCATTTTTTTTCGTGCTTACGTTCACTATCCACGACTAAACACATAAGCAGCTTGATTCACCGTCGTCGAAGCCAAACTGAACGTGTGCATATTTTACTTAATTTAATTTTATATGACTGTTCTTTGCATTGTTATTATGGTATACTGATATTTGGAACGGCCGGTACAGCATATCACTCACCATGCACTAAGCCGGCCTCAGGATGCATCGTAACAGCACATGAAACCGGTACGCCGCGACAAGGCGCCACGGGGCTGTCACCGGTTTGCGATACGAAGGAAAAGCAGTAGCCGGGTATCCGGCCTGCACTTCGATGCATACAGGCGTGTACCATCTACCGCCTCGATCAGTACAGAAAGACAGCTGTGATGTCCGCGTCGCCCGTGGATGGAGCAGCGGTCTGTTTCAGTGCCACTGTAATCAGCGTCAGTTGCCGGCACCCGTGTCCCTGCACCGTCGGAATCACGAAAGATCCTACGGCCGCAGGGACAGGGTAGCGGAATATCCGGGGGCGGATACTTCGAACCGGGTACGCTAAAGGTGCCGGATGCACCCGTCGCGCTTGATCGACCCTTCGATCTCAAGCGCTTTCAATGGAAAGGCAGTTTCATTGAGACCATGAACAAGCAACCAGGCAGGCCAGCGGACTTCCATCTGATACACGCATGCCTCGAAGGTCGATCGGATGCGCAGAGTCTACTCTACAAATCGTTTTTCATGTCGGACAAGCCCGTTCACTTCTGGGTATACAAGAAAGCGTACTGGATACCGGCGAGTGAAAAGGAAGACATCCTCAATGACATTTTCATCGCGGTCTTGCAGAGCCTTCCCAAGTTCGAATTCCGCAGTGCATTGAGCACCTACGTTATCCGC
This sequence comes from Gemmatimonadota bacterium, assembly GCA_009837395.1. GTDB lineage: Bacteria > JAAXHH01 > JAAXHH01 > JAAXHH01 > JAAXHH01 > JAAXHH01. The sequence continues at coordinate 63,597 of VXTP01000016.1, read as the reverse complement.
ATCGCCAAGATCAAGTGTCTGGACGCCATGCCTTCGCGGATGGGGGTCGCAAGGGGGCGGGGAATAAAGTTCGTCGATATAGACTGGTTCGCATCGAACACCGAGTCGGGGTTGCAGATCGAAGACCCCAATCTGAACAACGGTCCCGGGCGGTTATTCAAGAAGCTGGAAGAAGAAGAACAGATTTACCTTTTGCATACCGCCCTCAAATACTACACGGGTCCGCGATGCCGGACCGTCCTGAAAATGTACGTCAGGGAACTGAAAGGCGAACTGACCAGGGCGGACATTGCCGAACTGATGGGAGTGTCCGTACAACGCATGGGACAGATGATCTACGACTGCATGTATCGCCTAAGACGTAAGATGCAAAGCAGGTATCGTGATTACGAACACTTTACCAAGTGCGTGTGTGAGGGCACCAGGCGTCGCAGACGCAGAAGGAAGGAATAGTCATGCATCGGCGAATGCCGGGTCGCTGTTCGTAAGCCCGCGACACCTTGTCTCCAAAGCGGGGATGGATCGTTGTCTGGAGGATTCCGCCGGGACCGGAGCTCCGCCGGGACCGGAGTTCCCCATCAATCATCCTCCCCGCTTATCGTGCGTCGGTCCGGAACAGGGCGGAATACGACTTGTCCCGCACCACAGATCGGACATGCGCTTCGAGGCATGGCCGGCGTTCTTCGACGATTCCCGTGGGCCGGAACCCTGCCATTAAGGTGTTGACAATCGCCGGTCGTCACGTACGTTACGAAGAGCCGTAAGGAGTACACCGTCCGGAAGGAGTACACCGCATGGAGATGACTTATCCGCGGCGAAAGACGCGTGAAGTACGCGTAGGAAACGTCACGGTCGGCGGCGCGCATCCGATTGCCGTGCAATCGATGATCACGGAGAACACGCGGGACGTGGCGGCGTGCGTGGATGCGATCGTCCGATTGCACGAACTCGGTTGTGAAATCGTGCGGGTGACCACCCCTACGCTGGCGGACGCCCACAGCCTGCGGGAAATCAAGCATACCCTCGACCTGAGGGGCGTGGACGTGCCCCTGGTCGCCGATGTGCATCACCAGGGCACCCGGATTGCCGAGGAAGTCGCCCGGTCCGTCGACAAGGTGCGCATCAACCCCGGCCTGTTCGTGTTCCAGCGGCTGGCCGATACCATCGAGTACACGCAGGAAGAATTCGAAGCGGCAAGACGGAAGGTGGAGGAAGACCTGGCGCCGGTAATCGAGGTCTGCCGGGAGCGGGATATCGCCATGCGCATCGGCGTGAACCACGGGTCCCTGTCGGACCGCATGACGGTGACCTACGGAGACACGCCCCTCGGAATGGTGGAGTCCGCGCTGGAATTCATCCGGGTCTGCGAGGCCCGGGACTACCGCAACTTGATCGTTTCGCTCAAGGCGTCCCGCGTGCCCGTCATGGTCCAGGCCAACCGGCTCATGGCAAGCCGCATGGACGAAGAAGGGATGGACTATCCCCTGCACCTGGGCGTTACCGAAGCCGGTGACGGCGAGTATGCCAGGATCAAGTCCACATCGGGAATCGGCACGCTGCTGGCCGAAGGGCTCGGTGACACCATCCGCGTTTCACTCGCCGAGGATCCGGCCAACGAAATCCCGGTCTGTTACGATATCCTCCAATCGCTGGGCTTGCGCCGCACCAAGGTCGAGTTCATCGCCTGTCCTTCCTGCGGACGGACGAAGTTCAACCTGGAAAACGTGCTGGCGGAAGTCAAGGCGGCCACCGACCACCTCGCGGGTCTCGATATCGCCGTCATGGGATGCATCGTCAACGGTCCCGGTGAGATGGCCGATGCCGATTACGGCTATGTCGGACGGGCCAACGGGATCATCTCGCTCTACCGCGGGCGGGAATGCGTCAAGATGAGCGTTCCGCAGGAACAGGGCGTCCACGAACTGGTCGACCTGATCAAATCGGATGGCCGCTGGGTTGATCCTTAGCCGGCGTCCGGTCCCTTAGCCGGCGTCCGGTCCCGATTCAGCATTTCCATGACATCCTGCAGTTCGAATACGAAGCCGAACGCCAGGGCGACCCGCCACAGCGCGAGTTCCTTGGCCGCTTCCGTTGCCGCCGTTTCCCGGTTTTCCACGGCAGTCACGGCCTGGCGAATGGCGGAACAGATGACCCCGTACCGCCGCATGTCCAGCATCCCCCCGGGCGACATCAGCAGGCACCAGTTGATGGCAAAACCCATGTAGATCAGGTGGTTGATGCCGTGGGCGCGGCACAGGGCCGCCAACTGCCGGCCGTTCTCCGCCACGCCCTCCTCCGGCTCGGGCCGTGCCTGGGGCGGGAAATCGATCCGGGCGAATCCGCGCTCGATATCGGCGGAGTTCCGGGCACCCGGGAAAACCCGTTCGGCGCGGAACCGGTTCAGTTCCTCGTAAACAGGATCGCCGGCGACGGGTTCCACCGCATCCGGTTCGGGACCCGCCAGTTCGACGGCGGCCCGGTATCCAGGGTGATGCTCGTGGTACCTGCCACCGCCCGCGACGTGGAACATCTTCATGCCGCCCGATCGTATCGCCCGGAGCAGCGGGGGAAACACTTCCCGGCATATCTTCTCCGCCCTGGGAAAATACTCGACGGCCCGGTGCCATCCCACGTAGTCCTCCGGACTTCCGGTATCCCACGCGTGCATGACGACGAATGCCGTGTGGTCGGTGTCGATCCTTATTTCCGCACGCCGCCATCCCCCGTACCCCTGCCCCGGATGGTCCAGCGATGGGTCGGCGTCGAACTGCTGATAATACCCCGCGGTAATCTTTACTATGGCCATGGACTTGCTACGCGGTCGCGTCTCCTTTGAGCGGCGGCCAAGGGATGTATATACACGGCCGGTTGGGAATCGAATATCGGTTGACCGAAGGGCCGCGATTCGTTAATTTGTTGCTTTCACGGCGCGAAAATCCCGGTGCCTGCGCATTCCCCATCCTGTTTGCAGGAGGTCGTACTGCATGCCCGACACATTGACGGTCATCGACAACCGGACCGGCAAAAAATACGAGATCCCGATCCAGTACGGGACCTATCCCAGGTACGGCGCCGCGATCCCCACCACGGACTTTCGACAGATCAAGGTGTCCGAGGACGATTTCGGGCTGCTGGGTTACGACCCGGCATTCACCAACACCGCTTCCTGCCGGAGCAGCATTACCCACATCGACGGGGAAAAGGGCATCCTGCGTTACCGGGGCTACCCTATCGAGGACCTGGCGGTCAACAGTTCCTTTCTCGAAGTCGCCTTCCTGATCGTCCACGGCATGCTGCCGACCCGGACCGAGCTGGACGAATGGTCCTACGACATCACCCATCACGCGATCGTCCATGAGAATATCAAGAAGTTCATGGACGGGTTCCGTTACGACGCCCATCCCATGGGGATCCTGATCAGCACGGTCGCCGCGCTTTCCACCTTCTACCCCGAGGCGAAGCGGATACGTGACGTGGAGATCCGCAACGAACAGATCCACCGGCTCATCGCCAAGATTCCGACCATCGCCGCCTTCGCGTACCGGCACAGCCAGGGCTTTCCCTACACCTATCCGGACAACGGCCTGGGGTACTGCGGAAACTTCCTGTCCATGATGTACAAAATGACGGAGAAATACACCCCCGATCCCGTGCTGGAAAAGGCGCTGGATGTGGTGTTCATCCTGCACGTGGACCACGAGCAGAACTGCAGCGCCAATGCGATGCGGAGCGTAGGCAGTTCGCTGCCCGATCCCTACGTGTCCGTGGCCGCCGCCGCCGCCGGCCTGTACGGTCCGCTGCACGGCGGAGCGAACGAGCAGGTGCTGCACATGCTGCAGGAAATCGGCCACATCAGCCGCGTGCCCGCTTACATCAAGAAGGTCAAGCAGGGCGATATACGGCTCATGGGATTCGGACACCGCGTGTACAAGAACTACGACCCCCGGGCCAAGATCCTCAAGGAGATGACCCACCGGGTACTGGGCGTGACCGAAAAGAACACGCTGCTGGACGTCGCCGTGGAACTCGAGCGGATCGCCCTCGAAGACGATTATTTCGTCAACCGGCAGCTCTATCCGAACGTCGACTTCTATTCGGGTCTCATCTACCAGGCCATGGGTTTTCCGCTCGAAATGTTCCCGGTGCTATTCGCCATTCCCCGCACCGTGGGCTGGCTGGCCCAGTGGGCGGAGATGCTGGACGACCCGGAGCAGAAAATCGCCCGCCCCCGCCAGATCTATACCGGCGACGACGTCTGCCATTACGTTCCGATAGAAGACCGTTAGCAAGGCGGCAGGCCGGTAGGATTTCGCCCGACGTCAGCTTCGCGGTACCCTCACGCCCGTCAGCTTCGCGGCACCCACCTGTAGGCTTCCCTGCTGTTCTTTCCCATGATTTTATCGAGGGCTTCCGAACCTCTCGGCTCGAAGCAGGCCATGGCCAGTGCCTGGACCTGGCGGTAGGAAGCGAATCTCCAGGATACCGGCCAGTTGCTGGCATACAGCAGTCGGCTCTCCCCAAAGGCGTTCCAGAGCACATCGAGGACCGGTTTATAGTAGGCCGGGTCCTCAGGCGGAGGATCGTCCCGCGCCAGTTCCACCATGCCCGATATCTTGCAGAATACGTTGGGATGGGCCGCGGCGGAGGTGATGCCGGCGATCCATTCCTCGTCCGGGCGGCCGCCGGTTACCGGCACGTGGGCGAGGTGGTTCAGCACGATCCTGAGACCGGGGAAACGGTCGGCGCAGGCGGTCACCCCGGCCAGCCACTCCTTGCCCACGAGCAGATCCAGCGTGAGGTCGTGGGCGGCGAGTTGCTCCAGTGCCTTGAGATACACCGGATCGTCGACGGGCACCTTCCCCAACCGGATGCCGTAGAAGAGGTCATGGGCGGCAAATCGGTCCAGATCGGATTCGAAATCCTTGTCCGGTGGTTCCAGGTGACCCACCAGGCCCAGCAGAAAAGGGTCTTCCTCGGCCAGGTCCAGGATCCACCGGTTGTCCTCCACCCAGGCGCTGGCTTCCACCACGACCGTGCCGGTGACGCCTTCGGACAACGCTTCGCCCTTGAAATCCTCCGGCATGATACGCCGGTAAAGGAACTCGTCTTCGGCACGGGGCCAGGGCACGCCCTGCGGCCTGGAGGGATCGTAGAAGTGGGTGTGGGTATCGACGATCAAACCGCGTTCCCTTCTGTGACTCTCCGGCAACTCTCGAAGAAATCCGCATTCGACGCCGAAAATCCGAACTGCTGCTCGATCTCGCGGACCGCGATTTCCGTCACGAAAAGTTCGTCCAGCGTATCGGGGAACTCGACACCCGCCGTGCAGTCGCGCAGGAAAACGATATTGTACCCGTACCGGGCCATGGAACGGATGCCGTAGTCCCTGCCCAGGACACACCAGTTGGTGGCGAAACCGGCGTAGACCAGGTGGAGTACGTTCCGTTCGGCCAGTACCTCGTGCAACTCGGCGCCGGTGGTGATCACCACGTCTTCGTCACGGACCTCCACGGCCGGCGACACCGTCAGGCCGTCGCTGATGGGATCCCAGTGAAGACCGATGCCCGGGGGTTGGCTCCGGGGACCGCGGTAAGCCCGGTACGCGCCTTCCCTGCTCCTGAACGCCGGGGGCGGCCAGTCCGCGCCGCCGCGTGTCGGTTCGTGGGCCGCCGGATTCCGGGCCGACTGGGGAAACTGCCGCGCCACCTCCGGCGACGGGGCGTGGATCACCGGCAAGCCGGCCTTCCGGCTCATCTCGATAGCCGGCACGATCGCCTCCCGCGTGACCCGGGCGGCCCGCTCGATCCAGCTGTCGATGAAATGGGTGTTCCACAGGTCCACCAGGACGAGCGCCGTCTGTTCGACGGGCAGGCTCATGCGGAACTCCCGGCGGATGAAGTGCTCTTCCCTGCAGGGCACGTCGGCGGGGGTGCTGTCCTGGAAATACCGCACTTTCAGGTCAAGTACGGCCGGGTTATCTGCCATTTTTACCTGCCTTCGTCTTTGGTTGTGACGGCTTCGTGGGCTCCGGTCCGGCCGAAACGTGGTGCTGCAAACGCTGGACGATCTCATCCACGTCGTAGACACATCCGCCCCACGCGCCGCCGCCGGCCTGCTGCAGTGCGGCCCAGAGCCGGGTGTCGTCGGGCAGATTCGGGTCGACGGCCAGGTCGTTTCTCGGCGAACGCCCGGCGAGCAGCCGGTTGCCCTCTTCCGCACCGATCGTGCGGTCTCCGCTGCCGACCAGGTTGATGGATCCGGTCAGGTTGTTCCGGTCGATGACGATTTCCACCAGGTCGGCGTCGATGATCTTTCCGATGGGGCCGCCCGCCAGGGCCTCGGGACCGACGTGGCCGATGCAGGCGCCCGTGGAGATGCCGGAGAACCGGGCGTCGGTCACCACGGCGACGTGCTTGCCGAAGGACAGGTGCCTCAGCGCGGCGGTGATCTGATAGGTCTCCTCCATCCCGGCGCCCATGGGTCCCCGGCAGATGAGCACCAGTACGTCGCCGGGCTTGACCCGGTCCTCGCCCCGGCTCTTGATGGCGGCGATGGCGTCCCGTTCCTGCGTGAATACCCGCGCGGGTCCCGTTTTTCGGTACACCCCGTCCGGGTCGACGACGTCCGGGTCGATCGCCGTGCTCTTGATGACCGATCCTTCCGGCGCGAGGTTGCCCACGGGAAAGGTCACCGTGCTGGTCAGCCCCCGGTTCCGCGCGCGGTCCGGGGACATGATCACGTCGTCCGGGTCGATCCCGTCCACCTTTTTCAGGCGCTCGCGGACCAGCCGCCGTCTGTCGGACGCCCGCCACCAGTCCAGTACCTCTCCCAGGGTAGACCCGGCCGCGGTAAGCGCCGATTCGTTCAACAGGCCCGCTTCGCGCAGGTGAAGCATGACTTCCGGCACGCCGCCGGCCAGGAAGGCGGTCACCGTGGGATAGCCCGTCGGGCCGTTCGGCAGCACGTCCACCAGCCGGGGCGTCTGCCGGTTGATCCTTGCCCAGTCCTCGATCCCGGGACGGCGCAGTCCGGCGGCATGGGCGACCGCGGGGATGTGCAGCAGCAGGTTGGTGGAGCCTCCGAAGGCGGCATGGACCGTCATGGCGTTCTCGAGCGCCGCTTCGGTCAGGATCTTTCGAACGGTCATTCCTTCGGCGTCCAGCCGCATCAGCGCCCGGGCCGACCGTTTTGCCATATCGGTCCAGATAAGCTGGCCCGACGGCGCCAGCGCGCTGTGGGGCAGGGAAAGGCCGAAGGCTTCGCCCACGACCTGCGAAGTGGCCGCCGTACCGAGGAACTGGCAGCCCCCGCCCGGCGACGCGCAGGTCCGGCAACCCATGTCCGCGGCGTATTCCAGCGTTATCTCACCGTGGGCGTACCGGGCGCCGATGGACTGGATCTTGCCGGCGTCTTCACCCTCCTCGGGCGGCAGCGTAACGCCGCCCGGCACCAGCACACAGGGCAGGTCGTGGGCCGCCGCCAGCGCGATCATCATGGCGGGCAGCCCCTTGTCGCACGTCGCCACGCCGATCACGCCGCGGCGCGTCGGCAGCGACCGGATCAGGCGCCGGAAAACCATGGCCGCGTCGTTGCGGTAAGGCAGGCTGTCCATCATGCCCGGCGTGCCCTGGGTGCGCCCGTCACAGGGATCGGTGCAGTAGCCGCCGAAAGGTATGCCGCCCAGGGCCGTAAGCTCCTCGGCGGCCGCCTGCATGAGCAGGCCGACCTCCCAGTGGCCCGTGTGGTACCCCAGGGCCACGGGCGTTCCGTCGGATGCGCGGATCCCTCCCTGGGTGCTGAGGATCAGGTATTCCCGGCGATTCAGCGCCCCTGGACTCCAACCCATGCCCACGTTCTGGGACAAACCGAAGAGGTCGCCGCTCGGACTTTCCCGCAGCATGTCTCCGGTCAGCGGCAGGCTGCCTTCCGGGCCCGGTGCGCTGGACTGTATATCGTATATGCCAGGGTCGGACTGGCCGACGACGGCCTCGAAGGAGAGCAGGGAAGGTGTTTTCATGATAGGGATGCCCCGTTTCCTATACATCCGGAGGTCCATGAAGCGTACCAGTTGTCCGGGGTGAGCGCCGGCGGAACTTCTTCGAAGTAATAGCGGGTCTCGCCGCCCTGGAAACCCGGCAGCAACTGGTTCTCGTCGGATTGCATGAGGTCGTCGACGGGCTTGAACCGCGCCCACAGGACTTCCGCTTCCTCCGGGGTGAAGCGGTCACCGAGCGGCCTGCCCCATTGCAGGGTCATGGGATGGACCGATTCAATGCCCAGGGTTTCCGGCGCCGAAAGGCCGTCCGGGTCCACGCAATGCTGGTTGTATATGTGCCGGGCCGTCTTGCTGAGACAGATGGTCGACTTGACGACGCTCTTCTCGCCCCTTCCGGGATGCAGGACATCCAGCGCGCTCCGATAGGCGCCGGCGTCCGCGGCCAGGACCGCGCGCAGCGCCGCTTCTCCGTAGTTCATGTAGCCGGCGGCGCGCTCGTGCCAGCGCAGGCAGATATCGCGGGCCGAAGGCGCAAGCTGCTCGATCCAGGCCGTCGTATGCCAGTGCGTCAGGCGCGCGAACCCCCCGTGAATGGTGCGGCGCATTTTCGTGGAATAGTTGCTCCCCCAGTGGAGTATGGGAAGAATGTATACGACGCCGTCCCCCGCCTGCAGCCGGGTCTGCACGCCGCCCGGGACCGGAGACCTGGGGTCACTGGACATGGACGCGTTTTCTTCGGGCGTGTTGCGCCGGACGTGGCTGCCCGGGACGACCCACAGCACGTTGTCGTCGTAAAGCGGTACGTTCCACTGGACGTACCGGGGCCCGCTTTCCAGGATATCGTCCGCATAGGCCATGAGCGGACAGTTTAACGGCGGATAGAAATCGCGGTGCCACCGGGCGGGACCGTGGTCTCTCACCGGGTTGCACATGAGCATCATTTCCGTGGGCGGCGCGTCGTCTTCGTCGAGGAGCACGCTGCTCACGCCCTGGACGTTCTCGTGGAGCCAGAACGCGAAGGCCGGGGCCGTTTCCCGGTCGCCCAGGTCCGGCGGCCGCGTGAGGTTCAGCCGCGGCTGGGCCGAAGCCCGCCACACGTCGGCCGGGGCCTTTCCCCCGACCGCCTCGTCCGTCCAGATGCTGCGTTGCCGGTCCACGAGCGTTTCGTAGCTTCGGCGCAGGACATCGAGATCCCGGGGGGAGATCATGCCGCGCAGGACCAGGAAACCCTCTTCCAGGAACCGGTCCCGGTCGACGCGGATCACGCCACACCTTCCCGGCATCGCCCGACGTTGTCAAGCAGCGCCTTCATGTAGCCCAGCGCGTAAGCCCTGGACGCGTTATGTCGCCCCTCCGGATCTGTGGCCAGCCGCGGCACGTGATCGTCGATCATGGGACAGTCCACGCCGGCTTCGTCGTAGGCCAGCAGGGATTCCATGGGATCCACGTGGCCCTGGTCGATGAAGGTTTCCGAGAACGCGGGAACGGGGCCGGATACGAACCGGAAATGGACGTAGTTGATCTTGTCCCGGCTGCCGAAATACCGGATGGCGTCGAGTACGTTGCCCGGCATTTCCGATATGGTGCCCTGGCAGAAGCCCAGGCCGTTGCAGTCGCTGGGTACGAGGTCGACGAGCCGCGCGAGGGCCTCGTGGCTACGGAAGACCCGGGCGATGCCCGCGATGGGCGATATGGGCGGGTCGTCGGGGTGCAGGCTCATGCGGACCCCGGCCTGCTCGGCCACCGGTATGACCGCCTCCAGGAAATAGGCGACGTTGCTCCACATGTCCTCGTCGGACCGTTCCAGGTCCCGGGGAATGGGCGGACGCCAGTAGTCCTGCCTCGCGCCCCGGATCTGTTCGTAGTCGAAACGGGTGACGATCGCGCCGCCCCGGCTCGGCGTCGATTTGGACGTGCGCAGCCCGTAGTTGCCGCCCACGTTGCGCAGGCTGAAGAAGTAACCCAGGACGGGGATGCCCACCGCGCCCATGTTCTCCAGCGTCCTGCACCAGTTGTCGATCTGCTCGTCGCGTCCCGGCAGTCCCAGCTTGATCTTGTCGCACCACTCGGGGGGCACGCCCTCGAGCACCGACCAGGCCAACCCGGCATCTTCGATGCGCGCCTTCTGGAGCGACAGGTCATGGAAGTCGTAATACCCCTTTGACAAGTCGCAGTCCGGCACCCCGTTCACCACGTCCGTTACCCCCAGTTGACGGGCGAAGGCGAGGTGTTCGGCGTCCATCCTTCCGTTGACGGCCAGTTTCATGGATCGGTTTCCGTCGTCGACCGCTTCGGCACCGCTCAAGGGCCGCTGCGACCGGGGTTTGCCTTGACAGGTCCACCGGCGAACCGTATCATTATCCGGTAATTACGGGGTGTAGCGCAGTCCGGTCAGCGCACCTGCTTTGGGAGCAGGGGGTCGGGGGTTCAAATCCCCCCACCCCGATTACCGATTCCCCCGCACACGGCACGCTTCCTGCTACGGATCCTGGGTTCGGATCTCCACGTATCTCGCCAGCCGGTCCACCTCTCCGTCGTCCACGTACTTCCCGATTTCACGGCGAAACTGCTCCATGCTGGTGTATGGACGGTATTCCCTGAATTCATGGGCCATACGCTCGCCCACGCCGGGTACGGCGAGTATCTCCTCGTCCGTGGCCGTGTTCAGGT
>VXTP01000016.1:0-52831 GCA_009837395.1 Gemmatimonadota bacterium | reverse complement strand
GGCCGTGTTCAGGTTCAGGGGAATGAACATCTGCGCGTAGAGCGCGGCGGCCTCATCGCTGCCCAGGTGCCCGGTGACCAGCCCGTCCAGTTCGATCATGTCCATGAAGGGACGCGCATCCAACACTGCGTCTGCGAGCTCGGAGGTCATGCCCGGCAGCATCCCGAAATCGTCGTTTCCGGCGAGATTGGGATTGATGACCGCCGACGCCGATTCGACGGCCGATTCGGGCTGGGCAGGATCGCCCGGATCGCTCGGACTGTCCGAACCGTCCGTTTCCGAACTGCCGCATCCTCCCATCACGACCACGAACAGGCCCGTGATCAGCGCATGCAGCAGAACAGAACTGGGTTTCATTGAGTTTTTCATGGATTCTCCAGGGTATTGGTGGATACAGATCTTGAATGAAGGGCCGGATGGCGAAGGCAGGCCACCAGGCCAAGCAAACCGAACAATATCATGGTGCCCGGCGCGAGGGACGGGTATGCGCCGCCCAACGCCTCCCACACCAGTTCGAGCCCTTGCCGCGACGGATACATTTCCAGTTCGAACTCCACGTTGCCCTTGTAGTGCAGCCACTGCCCGATGAATCCGGAAATAACGAACAGTACCATCATGGCCTGGTACGTCCGTACGACGGCGAATCCGGGCGAGAGGATGAGCCAGATCGAAACCGGCAGCGCGGCCGCCAGCAGTGCGATCGGCGCCCATTGCCAGGGATCTTCCATGTGATCCAGTAACACCAGTTCGAAACCGACGCCGACGATACCGAACGTCAGCACGGCCAGGACGAGTCGCCGGAGCGTTCCGGCATCGTCTAGCGGAGTCACACGGGGTGGTTGAAACACGGTACACGCCTCGCGTACTTTAGACGCAGATTGCGCCAAGAGATTGCGCCAAAAAGAATGCGCCAAGCCGTCAGAACAGCGTTTGCCTCTCCAGCGGTTTCAGGATGTCCGGCGTGTCGTTAGCCACCCGGTTTACCAGGTCGCTTACAGGACGGATTTCATAGGGGCCTTCGTGGGGCGTTCCAATGATCTCCTGAAGCGTTTCCGCGGGCGTCCCGGGGTCGAGCCAGTCGGTATAGTCGTCCGGATCGACCACCGCGGGTTGTCGATCGTGTATATCCGAAAGCGCGGGCGAAGCCTCGGTCGTGATGATGGTAAACGTTTCAAGATGCTCGCCGCCCCGGCCCCACTGCTCCCACAGCGCGGCGAAAGACAGGGCTAAACCGCTTTCAAGCGCCAGGAAATAAGGTTGCTTGCCGCTCCCGGTCGGCCCGGTCCGCTTCCATTCGAACCAACCATTCGCGGGGATGAGGCACCGCTTCGACCGGAAAGCCGATCGGAAGGCCGGCTTCTCCTGAACGGTTTCCGCCCTGGCGTTGATCATCCGCGCGCCAATCTTGACGTCCTTGGCCCAGAACGGGACCAATCCCCACCGAAGCACGGACATGGATCTCATCCCGCTTTCGTCCAGGCGGCAGAGCGCGAAATCCTGGGTCGGCGCACCGTTGAACCTGGGTTGCGGATCAAGCCGAGGCGCGGAAACAGGCAGCGTATACAGCGTATAGATCTGCTGCCAGGTCAGGTTCTGTGAGAGGCGTCCGCACATGGGCGCAGTCGTCCGTTTCTTAAAGATTCGCGCGTCTATATTGCCGAGCAGAACAATAGTACACGGATGGAAATATTGACCTTTTCGGATCGACGTATACCATCTAAACAGCGAAGATACGTAGCATTCCCCGCGAAGCAAGCCCAATCAGTCAAGTACGGGAGCGCTAAGTTGAACTACAGCCTGGACACCTTTCGCGGCGATCTGTTCGGTGGGATAACCGCGGCGGTAGTGGGCCTGCCGGTCGCACTCGCCTTCGGCGTCGCGTCGGGCATGGGTGCGGCGGCCGGACTGTACGGCGCGATCGGCGTCGGCCTGTTCGCCGCGCTGTTCGGCGGGACCCGTTCCCAGATTTCCGGTCCCACGGCGCCAATGACCGTGGCCATGGCGGTCATCATCACAGAACACGCCAGTTCGATGAGCGAAGCCCTGGTCGTCGTCATGATGGGCGGCTTCCTGCAGATTCTGCTGGGCGTGCTGCGGATCGGACGCTACGTCGCCTACACCCCCCACGTGGTGATCTCGGGATTCATGTCCGGTATCGGCCTGATCGTCATGCTGATCCAGGCCATGCCCTTCATCGGCGCGCCCGCCGCCCCGGGCGGCGTCGTCGGTACCATCCAGGTGCTGTCGGATGCCGTAGGACACATCAACTACAGCGCTTTCGCGATCGCCTTCGTCACCCTGGCCGTCGGCGTGCTCTGGCCGAGGGCTCTGTCGCGAATCGTACCCGGGACCCTGGTAGCGCTTGTCGTCGGCACGCTGTTGAGCGTGCTCTGGTTGACCGGAGTGCCCGTAATCGGGGTCATCCCGTCCGGTTTGCCGGAAATTGTTCTCGTACCGCCCACCGCGGACTTCCTGCTGCGCGCCATCGAGCCCGCGCTCATCCTCGCGCTGTTGGGTTCGGTGGACAGCCTGCTCACCTCCCTCATCGCCGATTCGCTGACGGGGACGCGCCACCGGGCGGACCAGGAACTGGTGGGGCAGGGCATCGGCAACATGGTGGCCGGACTGATCGGCGGTCTCCCCGGCGCCGGCGCCACCATGGGCACGGTAACCAATATCCGGGCCGGCGGTACCACCCGTTTGTCTGGCGCGGTCCGTGCTGCCATACTCCTGGTGCTTCTAATGGGCCTGGGCTGGATCGTCGAGCCGATCCCCCACGCCGTACTGGCGGGCATACTCATGAAGGTGGGCTGGGACATCGTCGACTGGCGGATGCTGAAGCGGATCCACCGTCTCCGAGGGGAACATCTCATCATTCTGCTGATAACCCTGGGACTGACCGTATTCGTCGACCTGGTCACCGCCGTGGCCATCGGATTGATCGTCGCCGGCATGGCCCACGCCAGGAAGCTGGAAAGCCTCGAGCTGGACAGCGTGGTTTCCGTTCCGCTGCTGGACCGTCAGTTCTTTGCGGAGGAAGAAGATGAAATCCCCAGCACGGACGAGTTCACGGCCCGGGTCGGCCTGGTTGCGCTCAGAGGCAGTTTCACCGTGGCCTCGTCCAAAAAGCTGGTGGGCGTGATCAGCGAGGACATCAAGGACCATGATGTCGTCATCTTCGATTTCTCCGGGGCCACGTACATCGACGACAGCGCGGCCATGGTCGTCGAACAGCTTATGGGCGTCGCCACGAGCGAAGACACCGCGTTCATCGTCATGTCGCTTTCGGGTTCCGTCGAGGATACCCTTTCCGCCCTCGGGATCATCCAGCGCGTACCTGCGGCGCATATCGTGGAAACACTGGATGAAGCACGCGAGGTCGCCCGAAAACTGCTGGGGATGTGATCCCGCTGAATACAGGGACAAGGCGAGGGCACATGCTCGTACCTTGCAGACCATACCACCCGTTTTCCCTGTACTGGTTTCTCGTCTACGGGTTATTCCTCGTCCTGCTTACGGCCACGTCCTGCGGCAACCGCCCCTCCGACTCTCCCGGCCATCCTTTTGTCGAGACCGTCCCGTCGGAAGAAGCCGCGGCCAGGCCACTCCCGGCTGACGCGGCGCCCCCCGAACGCCAGGTACTCCGCTACTTCTCCAACGAACCCTCCAGCCTGGACGTCAGCGTCGCCCTGTACGAGTCCCTGGGCAGCGCGTTCCTCTTCGAACGGCTCTGCATGGTCGACGAAAACGGGGAGCTGATCCCGGGCGCGGCGGACCGGTGGGAGCGTTCGCCCGACGGAAGGACCTGGACCTTCCACCTCCATCCCGGGGCGCGCTGGAGCGACGGCACGCCCGTCACCGCCCTCGACTTCGAATACACCTACAAGCGCCTGCTTCACCCGGACAGCGGCAACGTGTACGCCTTCTTCTACTACGACATCAAGGGCGCCAGGGCATACAACCAGCGGGAAGCCGACGACCCGGACCTGCTTGGAGTCCGAGCGATCGATGACCTCACCTTCGAAATCGAAACCGAAGAACCCTGCGCCTACCTGCCCTACGTAACCTCCTACACTGCGTCCTCTCCGGTGCCGCGGTGGCAGGTGGAGAAGTATGGCGCGAGGTGGACGGAGGCCGGAAGGTGCGTGAGCAATTCGGCCTTCCGGCTGGATAAATGGGAGCAGGGCAAGTACATGACGTTCCGGCTGAATCCACACTACAAAGGCAATAACCCCGGTCATCTCAGGAAGATCGTCCGCCTCTTCTCGGGGACGGCGGGGACCGGCAGCGCGTCTGGCGGAGTGGGGCTTCTTCCTTACGAGAACGACGAGGTGGATCTGGTCGGCGTGGGAAGCCCGGCCGATCTCGACCGCATCCGGAGCGACTCCCGGCTGAGCGAACAGCTCTGGAAGTTCAACGGCGTATCCACGGTATACCTGTTCTTCCGGACCCGGGAACCACCTCTGAACGACGTCCGCGTGCGCCAGGCCATCGCCCGGGCTATCGACAAGCAGACCATAGCCGATGTTCTGTTCAAGGGCGCCGTCCGGCCGGCCTACGGCATGCGTCCCCCCAATTTCCCCGGCTACGCGGGAGAAAAGCTGCGGCATCTGCAGCAGTTCGACCCGGAAACCGCCCGCCGCCTGCTGGCCGATGCAGGATATCCCGGCGGCAGGGGATTCCCCGTCCTCGAGGTCTGGCTACGCGACGCGCCACCCTCTTCACAGAGCGGCCAGGCCGTGCAGATGATCCAGGAACAGCTGCTCGACATACTCGGCATCCGGCTCGAGATCCGCAACATGCAGGCGAACGCCTTCAACCGGCTGATGTATGAATGGGAGATACCCATGGGCATGGTCAGCTACGGCGCCGATTTTTCCGATCCCCAGAGCCTGCTCGGTGTGCCCTGGCGCTCCCAGCCTCGGGGTTTCACCCGCCATGACTGGAACAATGCGCGTTACAACGACCTGATCGACCGGGCCCGGAGGGAAACCGAACGGGACAGACGGATGCAGCTCTACGAGGAGGCGGAATGGATTCTGACATCCGAGGTCGGCGGGGCGTTTCTGTGGCACAACCACCGGTTCCAGCTCCGCAAGCCGTGGATCAAAGGACTAAAGCGCGACCGGGCGGGTTTCTATCCCTTCTGGGAGAACAATACCGTGTACACCGAGATGTACATCGGCAGGGCGAGACTGGACGGATG
Organism: Gemmatimonadota bacterium; assembly: GCA_009837395.1. Taxonomy (GTDB): domain Bacteria; phylum JAAXHH01; class JAAXHH01; order JAAXHH01; family JAAXHH01; genus JAAXHH01. Next base: position 47,625 of record VXTP01000016.1, on the reverse strand, counting down.
AAAGGATCCATGTCATGGACGATCCACATCGTATAGACGGCCAGATCGCGGTCGTGACCGGCGCGGCGCAGGGACTCGGTCTGGGCATATCGGAGCGACTGGCACGCAACGGCGCGACCGTGGTGATGGCCGATCTGCAACGCGAGAAGGTCGAGGAGGAAGCCGGAAGGCTCCGCAAATCGGACCTGCAAGCGCTCCCCGCTTACGTGGACGTTTCGGACAGTAACTCGGTCGACCGGCTATTTATGGAGGTCGCCGAAGCACACAGCCGGCTCGACATACTGGTCAACAATGCCGGAGTAGGCCAGAAGGTCGCGCTCGTCGTCGAACTGGACGACGAGGAATGGGACCGGGTCCTTCGGGTCACGCTGACCGGGACCTTCTACTGCTGCCGGGCGGCGGGCCGGATCATGGAGGGTCAGGAGTCGGGCGCCATCGTGAACATCTCATCCATCAACGGACAGAACCCGGCGGCCCTGGTGGCGGCCTACAACGCGGCCAAAGAGGGCGTCATCAGCCTGACGCGGACCCTGGCCCTGGAACTGGCGGCCTACGGGGTCCGGGTGAACGCCGTCTGTCCGGGCCCGGTCTACACCGCGTTCAACCGGTTCAACATGGCCCAGCGCAGCAAGACGCTGGGGCTTTCCGAAGAAGAGTTGATCGAACGGATTCGAAGCGCCATACCGCTGGGGAGGTGGGGCGAACCGGAGGACATCGCGAACGGTGTAGCCTTCCTCTGCAGCCCGGCTGCGGGATGGATCACCGGCGAAGTCCTGCGGGTGAGCGGCGGCATGGAGAGCGTGGCGGCCGCGCCGGGGAAGCGGGATACGAAAGTTTAGTCACACTAAAATCAGGCGTTATTTCTTGGGTGGAGGCGGAGGTGGCGGTGGTGGTTTTACCACGTTTGCCGGTTTTGGTGTCTGCCCCCTTGTTTCTTCACTGATTCTTCTTGGCGGAGGTAATGGTTTTTTAGCCATAAACTAATCCGGAATCAACATTGTATCAACGCCTTGTACAGGTATTCGCTGCTCTCCGTCTAGCCATTCACATTCTGAAATCAATAAATGACCATTGTCTGGATTTCCGGACCATTCTTTGGGCCAACCATAAAGGCGCCTTTGGCCAATAAGGTGTAGAACAACGTAAGTCCTGCTTTGTGCAAAAGCCGAATACCATTCTGATGGGTAGGAATCCTCCACTGTAAATTTGTATTTACGGAGTATTCGGTGGAACGTGTCATTATTAGTAATATACACAGCTGTAAAACCAAGTAAAACGGCAATTACAACATATAACAATACCTCTGGGACCAAATCGAATATCGATGCAACCCGTGAAACGGTCACGTATATCCAAACGACGTCCAGTTTCATAGATAACCAGTGCAATGTCCTTCCACACAACCGTATAGCTTCTACCGCTGCGTGGTTCATAATAGTGAATACCAAAGCCTGGATTACTCTTTCAAACGGACTGGGTTTGAGATGTGAAGTATAACTGAAGAAAATCGCAGCAGTTACAAATCCGGGTAATAGAAACAATAAAATCGTTATGATCTCGTTGGAAGTAAGATTCACTCCAATCGCTCCCTTGGAAGTGTTAATCAAGCTTCGATCAAATCAGCCTATTTACATGGTGACCTTCTTACAACATTTTGGTTTTTTCGTTGCTTTTACTGACGTTGCTAAATGATTGGTCGTTTTATTTGCCTAAAAATCGAGGAATGTTGCAATACGAATCGCGAGCATTGGGAGTATGACATAGAATGTTATATTTTTATCTGAATGTCGGGTTAATTGAGAAGTAGGAAATGTGATGTAACCCGAACCCCCTACACCCCCGCCATCATTCGCATCACCGCGCCCTGGTCCGCCTCATCGCGGGAAAGTTCTCCAGCCACACGCCCGGAACGCAACACGAGTATCCGTGTCGACAGGTTGAGCACCTCGGGCAGTTCGCTCGACACGAGCACGATGGCCGTGCCCTCATGGGCCAGTTGATCGATGAGGGCGTGCATCTCCGACTTGGCGCCCACGTCTACCCCCCGGGTGGGTTCGTCGATGAGCAGGATCGGGCAGTTCGCGGCCAGCCACTTGGCCAGGACCACCTTCTGCTGATTGCCGCCCGACAGGCCCGCCGTGTCGTACCGGACATTGTCGGGCCGCACCGACAGCCGCCGCACATATTCCCGGGCCAGTTCTTCCTCCCGGCTGCCGCGGATCCATCCGAAATCGGAACGGCTGGCCAGGGTGGGCAGACCGATGTTCTGATCCACGCGGAGCGAAAGGACGAGACCGAAGCGCTTGCGGTCCTCGGGCACGAGGCCGATGCCCGACCGCATGGCGTCGATCGGGTGCCGGATTTTCGTCGGCTGGCCCGAAACGCTGATCCTGCCCGTGGCCATGGGGTCCAGCCCGAACACGGCCTGCAGCACTTCGGTCCGGCCGGCGCCCACCAGGCCGGCCAGGGCCAGTATTTCCCCGGACCGCACCGAGAAGGACACGTCCTCGAACTTGCCGGGACTCGACAGGTTTTCCACGGCCAGCATCTGTCCGCCGGGCTCGGTGTCCACGTGGGAGGGGAAGTAGGCCTCGAAGGTGCGGCCGATCATGAGGTTGATCAGGGCCGGGCGGTCGAGTTCGGCGACCGGCCGGGTGGCCACGTGCCGTCCATCCCGAAGCACCGTCACGACGTCACAGAGGCGGAAGATCTCGTCCAGGTCGTGGGAGATGTAGATCGACGTCACCCCCTTAGATTTGAGATGACGGATGTTCTCCCGAAGCCGTTCCGCTTCCACGTGGGAGAGGCTGCTGGTCGGCTCGTCGAAGACGATCACGCGGGCGCCGCTGCCCAGGGCCGCAGCGATCTGGACGAGCTGCTGCTGGGCCACCGGCAGTTCTCCGATGGGCGTTTCCACGTCCATGTCGACTTCGATCGCCGACAGCAGCCGGCGCGCACGGTGCGCCATCTTCCGGTCGGAGACGAACCCGCCCCGGGCCGGCAGGTTCCCCAGGCAGAGGTTCTCGGCGACGGAAAGGTTCTCGCAGAAAACGAGCTCCTGGTGAACCATGCCGATGCCCAGTTCCAGGGCGTCTCCCGGTTCAAGAAACTGCACGGGCCGGCCGTCGATGCGGATCTGTCCGCCGTCGAGGCCGTAAATGCCGGTCAGGATGCGGCCCAGCGTGCTCTTGCCGGCGCCGTTCTCGCCGACCACGGCATGGCAGGTTCCCGCCTGGATGCCGAAGGTCACTTCGTCGAGGGCCGTCACGCCGGGAAACCGCTTGGTGATCCGGTCGAATTCGATATAGGAGTTCGGTCGGTTGCGGTCCATGGCGTTACCGGATCAGTCGCCCGAGGCGGGTTGTTTATCCATCTGCAGGTACCGTTCCGGCACGTCAGTGAATCCCCACCCCTGGAGCATCGCCGCCCATTCGCCGAGGTTCTCCTGGGACACGTGGACCAGTTCGAGCGGGTTGATCACGGGCACATCCTGCTTCAGGTGGATCTTCTCGACGATCAGGCGGACGGATTCGTATCCCCACAGGTAGGTCGGCTGTCCCCACAACACGGGAACGATGCCCTGTTCGATATAGGTCAGCTGGGGCGGCAGCGCGTCAACCGAGATGATCTTCATGCGTTCAGGATCCAGGTCGGTCAGCAGGGTCTGCGTGAAAAGCGCCCATCCGCCGACCATGGCCCATCCCTCGATGTCCGGATAGGCATTGTTGACGCGCACGACTTCGGCGGCGGCGTCCTGGGGGGTTTCAATGTGATAGAAGGTCCCCACGATCGATATTTCCGGATATTCGGCGGCCTTCTGCAGCACGCCTTCCACCCGCTTGCGCAAGTTCGGCGCGTTCTGGTTGCCCGCGAGGATGGCCACGCGGCCCCGGCCGTCCATCGCCTTGGCCAGTTCCCCCATGATCAGGCCGCCGGTCTTGATGTCGTCCACGCCGAAGAAGGCGAACCGCTTCGAGTCCGGCGCGTCGCTGTCGAAGGTCATGACCGGCACGCCCCGGTCTACCGCGTCGTTGATGGCGCCCGTGACCTTGGCGGCGTCCGAACAGGAGATCAGGACCACGTCGGCGCCCTCGTTCACGGCCTGCGCGATACGCTGTGCCTGGACCTGGCCGTCCTCCGTCGGCGGCGTGCGCCAGTCGATCACGATGTCGACGCCGTGGGCTTCCGACAACTCCCTGGCTGCCGCCTCGGCGCCGGTACGGGACGACAGGAACACGGGATTGGTCGTGCTCTTGGCGATCATGGAAATCACGAGCCGGTTGTCGTCCGGCGGCGCGGTTCCACCGCAACCTGCCGCAACAATGGACAAGCCCGCGGCCAGCATGGTCAGCTTGGCCAGCATGGTCAGCGCGGTCAGCGCGGCCGGCACGATCGGCATGGTCGGCGCGGCCGGTGCGGTCGACACGGTCGGCACAAACAGCAACTGTAGCATCTTCTTCAGGGGAATCATCGATTTCGTTCCTTTCTGAACCGGCCTATACGGTCACGGACCGGGCCTATACGGTCACGGACCGGCCCGCTCCGGCCAGTCTGCGTGCCGTGAGCCGGCGGTTCACCTGGTCGAGGACGACGGCGACGATGATCGCGCAACCGATTACGACCCATTCGTAGTTCTGGTCCAGGTGCAGGGTGCGGATGGACTGGCGGATAAGGACGATCAACATGGCGCCGAGCATGGCGTTGACCGCGCTTCCCCGGCCACCGCGAAGGCTCGCGCCGCCGACGACCGCTGAAGCGATCACGTAGAGTTCGTAACCCGTGGCATCGGCGCAGGAGGCCGAGCCGTAGTAGCTGCTGCCCACCAGCGCGGCGATGCCCGCGGTGAGTCCTGAAATCACGTATACACCAACCAGGATCCGGTCGATCCGCAAACCGGCGTATCGGCCGGCCTCCACGTTGCCGCCCACGGCGAAAATATGGCGGCCCATGACGGTCCTGGACAGGTAAACCGCGCCGGCGGCCGTGATGAGGAGCATGATGATCATGGGCATGGGATAGAGGGCGTCGGACCCGAAGGACAGCTTGATCGCGTCGGTCAGAGGCTGCGGCACGAGAATGCTCTCCGCCTCGCTGGCCACGAAAGCGACGCCGCGGAATACCCACATCGTACCGAGCGTGACGATAAAGGGGTGCACGCGGAGTCCGACCACCATCAACCCGTTCAGCAGACCGCACAGCACCCCCAGGCTGACGCAGGTCACGACGGCCAGCGCGACCACCGCGAAGGGAGCTTCCGGGGCCATGGCCCGCAGGACCATGGCGGTCATCACGCCGGACAGGGCGTAAATCGAGCCGACCGAGAGATCGATCCCGCCGGAGATGATTACCATGGTCGCCCCGACGGCCATGATCACGAAGAAACTGGCGTCCGTGGCCGTCTGCATCAACGTGCGGGAATTCAGAAAATTGTTGACGAGTTCGCCCGTGGTACGGTCCACGTGATACCCCGCGAAAACGGAGAGTACCGCGCCGAGCAGCAGGATGACGAGTATCAGTCCCGTTTGCTGGGAACCGAGCAGGATTCGTAGCATCGGCAGCATCGTCGTTCCGGGCGTTCGCATGGTTTTTCTCGGTGGACGGGGTGTCCTGAAATTGTAAGGGACCGCAGGCCTAAATCAAGGAAAACGTATCGGTGGGGATACAGAAAACCCCGGCATGCGTCGGCGGCATGCCGGGGTCTGTGCTCTTCCGTTCATCCTCCGTGGCGGCGCCGCGTCAGGAGGCTTTCTTCTCCGCGGGTTCCGTATCCTCGCGCCGCAGCTCTTCTTCCCGGTCCTCGATGTTCTGCTGCGACGCCTTGATGCGATCCAGGATGCCAGTCACTTCCGTATCTCCCGACACGTCGGTGATACCATCATCGACCACCAACTGATGCACCCTGCCGCCCAATTCGGTCATCTGGTTGCGGATATCGGCACGGGCCGACTGGATCTCCAGCTTGATCCGGCCCTTCCGCGTGAGGTCTTCCGCCATGTCCAGCGCGCCGGACAGGCTCTTGCGTACGGTTTCGATCGGACCGTCCAATTCCGACTTGATCGTTTGCCAGAGGTTCATGATGGGACTCCTTTTCCTGGTTCCTTCGTGCGTTACTGAACCGCGGCTTCAGCGGCCGTATGGTCTTTAGTGGTTAGACGTCCGTTTCGCCTTCCGGGTTTCAGTATACCGCAAGCCGGCACCCGCGTCAACGATAGAGCGCGTATGCGACGATGTTGATGCCCATTCTGAACGCGGCTTCGCGTTTCGCCGGCGGATCGTTGTGGGTCTTTTCGTCGGCCCAGCCGTCGCTGACATTGCTTTCGTACGTGTAATACACCACCAGCCGTCCGTCGTGGAAGAGCCCGAACCCCTGGGGCGGCTTGCCGTCGTGCTCATGATGTTTGGGCGGCCCGGCCGGGAAGTCATAGATGATGTGATAGATGGGATGGTCGAAGGGCAGCTCGACGAAGTCCTTGTCCGGAAAGACCCGTTTCATCTCCCGGCGAAAGGCCTCGTCCATCCCGTAATCGTCATCGGCGTAGAGGAAACCGCCCCGCGTCAGGTAGGTGCGGAGGTTACGGATTTCCGGTTCGGTCCACCTGACTTCGCCGTGGCCGGTCATGAAAAGGAAGGGGGAAGAGTACAGGAGATCGTCGGTCAGGGTGACGACACGCTGATCCGGGTTCGTCTCTATGCCCGCACGCAACTGCAGCTCACGGGCCAGGTTGGGTATGGCTTCGGGGTCGTTGTACCAGTCGCCTCCGCCGTCGTACTTCATCCGCGCGATGGTCAGCCTGCCGTTTTCGCGCTCGGCCGCCCGCCCTTCGTAACCCGTCCACCCGAGGATGATGCCGCACAGCAGGAGCACGTGCACGCTTCTGCGAAGGGAGATCATCGCGGGAAGCTCCCGGTCATCTACGGTCGCCGGGACGGGCGGGGCGGGTTCTGCCTCCCGCGCGCCGTGCGGAGGCGCGCACGCGCTGCCCGCCTCCCGCGAGGGCCATCAGGTAGACCAGGCCAATCGCGACAAGACCCAGGATTACCGTACCGATCACGCTGAAACCAATCGTCGCCAACATACGCTCTCCTCAACCGGTGCTGAAGATACGTCCACCCGGACGTCCTTCGATCGTTTTCTCCCCGAATTCGGTCAGCCGCCGATCTTGGCCGCGTCAGCCGCCGACCCCGGCCCGCGGTCCCACGGCGGGGGCGGTATTCACGCTCCAGTCCAGCAGGCGCCGCATGTCCGTGAACCGGGTCCTGCTCGTCGGACCGCCAAGTATGACGGCATAAAGATCGTCGCCATCGTTGCCGACAGCCCTGAGCACGAGACAATACCCGGCTCTGCGGATGTATCCGGTCTTGCTGCCTACGCACGCCCACCGGCTTTCGGATACCGGATCGCGGGCCAGCCGGTTGGTGGTCCTGATGGTATGGGTGCGCCGGTTCGTGCCGAAACGATACTCCTTAGCCAGGAGGATCTCCGCCAGCAGATCGTCCTGCAGCGCATTCCACAGAAGCGCTACGCAGTCCACCGCGGTGGACGTATTGCCTGAATCCAATCCGGTGGGTTCGGTAAATCGCGAGTTCGCCAGGCCGAGTGCAGCCGCCGTTGCGTTCATCTGCTCCACGAACGCCTCGATCGTCAGGCCCGTCGCACGGGCCAGCGCCCGGGCCGCCGCGTTGTCCGAAGCGACCAGGGTGGCGTATAGCAGATCCCGGGCCGAGACCCGTTCCCTGTATCTCAGTTTCGTCCAGTTCGACCGGTAGACGTCCTGCCGGGTGATGCTGACCTGCTTGTCCAGGTCCGGATTCAATCCCATGTAGGTCACGGCCGTCATCAGCTTCGTGATGCTCGCTACCGGGAACGGCGACGTCGCGTTCTTCTGATAGATCACCTCGCCCGACTGCATGTCGACCACGAGGGCGGCCCGTGCACGCACACGGACGCCCGTGTTCCACCTGCTCGACCTGATTGGCGTCGCAGACGGTCCGTCCACTTCGGCGGATGGTCCGTCCACTTCGGCGGATGGCCCGGCTATTTCGGCGGGTGGCTCGGCCGGTCCGATCGGACCGTCTACCGGAGCATGTCCATCGGACGGTCTTGTGTCCGCGGATACGGAAGCGATCGAAAGCAGCAAGGCGCAACTCGCCCATACCGCCCTCGGCCAGATCGGTTTAAGGCTGCTCATAGCAAGGGAAAATAGGACGGGATGTGATGCCGAGTCAAGGTGAATTCAGCCGGTCACTCAGGCTGGTCTGCGGGGAAGCCGCTACCCGGTCAAGTCCGGCGGTTTCTTCAGATACCGATTGGCCATCGCCGACGGGTCGCAGGTCGATATGGACCCTGACCTCGCGCCCTTCGATGCTGAACGAGGCAAACGTCAGGTTCTGAGGAAGGACTTTCAAGGTGCAGTCGAAAATCTGGCTGGCAGTGAGCTGGGACAGGTCGATCGCAGGCGACGTTATGATCCGTTCGATCTGGTCGAGCTCCATTTCACGGCCCGTGATCGGCACCGAAGGCGGCTCCACCCTGACGTCTCGCGCCAGCTCCAGCCCTTCGGGCAGCTGACCGGCCAGGTCATAGTCGATCATGATCCGTCGGTTTACGATACGGTCGGATTTTATGGTCAGGCTTCTCGGATCGATCGAAGTGGCGACCACGCCGTAGGGCAACTCCACGTTCGCGTCCGTGAGCGGCATGGTGTGCGTCCCGGGTTCCATATCGTCCAGGTCTACCATAACGCGGACCTGGTCCGCCGTCTGCGTCGAAATGCTCCCCTGGGGTCCCCGCACGCGGACGTTTACCTCGCTGGTCGAAACGTCTATCAACTCGATATTGGCCGGGATGTTCTGGAATTCGAGCGCGGCGGTTATGGCGATCTCGGACAGCTGCTGCCCGATCAGAAAGAACCAGAGCAGGCACGCTACACCGATGGACGCCAGTTTGGCGGTAAGGTTGGAGCGATTGAACCGGTATCCCTGCCGGAGGGCGACGATCTTCTTCATCGCTTCCCGCATCGACGGTCTGCTTCGGGGGATCTCGATGGGAAGCAGAGACTTTTCGAGCGTCTGCCAGAGCTTCTCCCGGTCCGCCATGGCCGAGATGTCCCCGCCGGACGCCACGGATACCTCGCCGCTTTCTTCGGAGACCACGACACAGAACGTATCGCCAAGTTCCGACACGCCCAGGGCCGCCCGGTGGCGCGTGCCGTACCGTGGCGGCAGGTGCTCACGGGTCGAGAGGGGCAGATAGGTGGCGGCTTCGACCACGCGGTCCTTCTCCACGATAATCGCGCCGTCGTGAATCGGCGATGACGGATGAAAGATGCTGACGACCAGTTCCTGGCTCACGAGACTGTCGAGCTTTACGCCGTGCTGCACGACACCGGAGATCCCGGTCGCCCGGGGGAAGACCAGCAGGCCGCCGATGCGCTTCTCCGACAGTTCGAAACAGGCCTCGGTGATTTCCTTCAGAATGCGCCGGGAGATGGGACTGGACTGAAGCCTGAAAATGACCAGGGGACTGACCCGTTCCAGCAACTGCCGGATTTCGGGCTGGAAAACCACGATAATCAACAGGAGGGTCACGCCGAGCAGGTATTGCAGGATCTGGCTGGTCAGGAGCAGCCCGCTCCAGTTCGCGATGCTGTAGAGGATGCCGAGAATGCCGAGGCCGATCAGGATATGGTACGCCCGGGTCCCCTTCAGCCACATGTAGAGACTGTAGATCAGGGCCGCTATGATGAAAATGTCCAGCAGGTTGACCAGATCAAACATCGGCGAGGCATCCTTGGGTGCGGGCTATATCAAACCATACGGATGATAGAAGATATATAATCACTATAAAGATAAGAAAACACAAGACTTTTGCAAAAACTCCGGAGACTCAGGATCCGGCCGTCTCTACACCGGGCCGTCGGGACGAGCCAGGGGTACGCAACAGCCGCGCATGAATGTGGGCGTATCTACACCGGGTCGTCGGACCGGGTCAGGGGAACGCGCCGGCCACGCATGGATGCGGGCGCCAGCCGGTTGCCGCGGGACGGGGAGACCGGATGTCCGTCTCGTGATGCGGAAACTGGAAGGTCCTGCTGGAACTCCGCCGAACGGGATTCTGCCGAACGGGACTCCGCCGAACGGGACTCCGCCGAACGGGACTCCGCCTGATCGCGCGACGGCAGCGCGGGCAGGGTCAGTACGTTGCTGAAGGCCGTTCCGCCCGAAACGACGAATTCCAGCGCTTCCTCGACCGACAGGTCCACGGGTACCACGTCCCGTCGCGGCACGATGACCACGCGGCCCGCGGCGGGATTGGGCGTATTGGGCACGAAAACGCTCACCAGATCGTCACGTGGTTCTTCACTCGGAATGTCACCCGCGATGAAGGCGATCATCCACGCGCCGCGGCGAGGGTACTCGACCACGACGGTCTTCCAGGTCCTGGTCTCCCCCGCCATCGTGAAGGTGTCCAGGATCTTCCGTACCGGGTGGTACACCCTTCGGGCGACGGGAAGCCGCATCATGAGATCTTCGAACCAGGTGATCAGCTTCCTGCCCAACACGTTCGAAGCCACGAAGCCAGCCAGGAAAGTCACGATCAGCATGAGCAGGATACCCAGTCCCGGTATATGGGTATCCAGTCCCAGCAACCTGCGAATGACCGGTGCGGCAAAGGAGTCCAGCCAGGTCAGCAGCCAGCTCAGTACGGCGATGGTGATGGTGAGCGGTATGAGTGCGATCAGCCCGGACACCATCGTTCGCTTGAGACTATGACGGATCCTGGAAAACCTGGACTGGCGCTTCGGAAGGTTATCCATATTGAAGGTGGACATGGTATGCGCCTCAATTCCGCAACCTGGATCCGCCGACCCCAGCGAGACGGTGTCTATTCACGACGAGGCCGTGCCATCCACGCGCCCGCAGGCCTTTCCATCCGGCCCGCAACCGAGGTTCGGCCTCTCCCACACAAACCCTTCTTGTCTGTTAGACGCAGATCCCGCGTGGTTGGTTCTATACCTTGAACAGTTGACCCATTCTTCTGCCCAGTACTTTTCCTGTAAACAGCAAACTGCATGCCAGGAGGATCATGCCCAGCATGCCCATGGCGCTCGCCATGTAGGGCCCGTCGATAATGCGCCCCATCAGGCTGTAGATGGCCTTGGTAATGGGATAGTACTGTTCCTTGATGGCCAGGATCAGGCTGTCGCTCACTTCGAGCATGGCGAAGGAGAAGGAAAGTATGGCGCCCGCCGCCACGTTGGCGAGCACGAGGGGCATGGTGATTTTCCAGAGCGTTCTCAAGGGGCCGGCGCCCATGTTCATGGAGGCCTCTTCCAGGGTGACACTCATCTGCTGGAATCCGGCGTAGGCCGCCCGGACCATGTAGGGAAGGCGGCGCACGGCATAGGCGATGATCAGCAGGGGCACGGGAGAGACGCGGACGTCCAGGATGGTTCCCGAAAAACCGGAGATGTAGCCGAAGGCGAGTACCAGGCCGGGCAGTGCCAGGGGCAACATGGCCACGGCGTCCAGCGCGTCCCGGAACGGGAAGCGCCGGCGGGTCAGCAGGTAGGCGATGGCGACGCCGAGGACGATATCGATGACGGTGCTCATCACGCTCAGCCACAGGCTGTTCCTGATGGAAAGCAGGGTCAGGTCGTGGGCGAAGATCTGCCCGTAATAGGCGACGGTGTAGTCGGAGGGGAGCACGGTCATGAACCAGCGTTCGGTCACGGAGGTGAGGACCACGCTGAGGTGGGGGATCAGCGCGATGCCCGTGATGGAGAGGAGCATGCCCCAGATCAGGACGGTCTCGAACGAGGTCGCGCGTTTAGAGGCCGACGCCACGTGGCCGCGGGCGACCATCTCGTAGTGGCGGCCGCCGAAGAACTTCTTGGAGAGGTAGAACAGGGCGAGCGTGACCAGAACGACGAAGACGACCAGGGCGTATCCCAGGGGATTCGCGTGGACGTCGGTGGACATGTTGAAGATCTGGACCGCCACCACCTCGCGGAATTCGAAGATCAGGGGCGTGCCCAGATCCGTAAAGGCCCAGATGAACACGATGATCGCGCCGGCGAAGTATCCAGGCAGCATGAGCGGGAACGTAACGGTGCGGAACAGGCGGAATCCGCCCGCGCCCACGTTGCGGGCCGACTCCTCCAGGCTGGGGTCCACGTTGGCCAGCGCGGCGGCGATATTCAGGTACATGATGGGGTACAGGTGCAGCGCCTCGAGGATCACGACGCCCCAGAATCCGCCGCCTCCGAACCAGTCGATGGGCGCGTCGATGAGGCCCGTTTCCAGGAGGAACAGGTTGATCGAACCGAACCGGGCGAACATCTGCTTCATCCCGATGGCGCCCACGAAAGGGGGCATGATCATGGGCACGAGGGCGAGTCCGCCCAGCAGGCCCTTCCCGATGAAATCGTACCGCACGAGGGCGACGGCCATGGGCAGGGCGATGATCGTCGTAAGGGCGGTCGTGACGATGCCCAGTTCGAAACTGTTGATCAGCGCCCGCTGCTGCACGGGGCTCTGCAGCATCAGCCCGAAGAACTCCACGGAAAACTGCTGGTCCGTGTAGAAGGCGTTCAACAGGACGTGCAGGATCGGGTAGAACAGGAAGAGGCCGAAGAAGACGACGAGCACGCCCAGGATGGCGATGACGCCGGGGGTAAGGTCCGAGAGATCGAATCGGCTTCTGGGCATGAGGGCAGGCTCCGCGGTACCGCTATCCCGGTTTACCGAGCACGACGACCTGTGACGCGTCGCATGTCAACCGGACCGGCGCTCCGGGGCCGGCGAGTTGCCGCCCGGGACGGTGGTCCACCAGTTTCATGGGCGTGCCGTCGTCCAGCCGGACCGAATACTGCTCGTGGTCGCCGAGGTAGACGGTCTGCCGCACGACGCCGTTCATCACGTTCTCGCCCTCGCGGGCGGCGGTGTCCTCGCCCGGGGCGGTGTCCTCGACGGCGTCGGCGTCCGGATCCGATACGCGGATGGCCTCGGGCCGGACGGAGCAGACCACTTCGTCTCCCAGCGACAGTTCCTCGACAGGTTCGACCGTCGAATGGAGGACGCCGACCGCGGTCTCGACGGCCAGGGGAAGCTCCGAACGCGTCAACCGGCCGGCCACGAAATTCGTCTCCCCAATGAAATCCGCCACAAACGCGTTCGCGGGCCTATCATAGATCGAACGCGGCGCCCCGGTCTGGGCCACGGCCCCCATGTCCATCACGGCCACGCGGTCCGCCATGGAAAGAGCTTCCTTCTGGTCGTGGGTCACGTAGATCATCGTCGTGCCGGTCTCATCGTGGATCCGCCGGATCTCATCGCGCATCTCCAGGCGGAGCCGGGCGTCCAGGTTGGACAGCGGCTCGTCGAGCAGTACCACGTCGGGCCGGATCACGAGGGCGCGGGCCAGGGCCACGCGCTGCTGCTGGCCGCCGGACAGCTGGTTCGGCGACCGCTCCCCGTAGCGATCCATCCGCACCATCCCCAGGGCTTCCGAGACGCGGTCGTTCTGTTCCGATGTAGATACCTTGCGCAGGACGAGTCCATAGGCCACGTTCTCCCTGACGGACATGTGCGGCCAGAGCGCGTAGTTCTGGAACACCATGCCTGTGTTCCGCCGGTGGGGCGGCGTCCTCGTCACGTCCTTGTCGTCGAACAGGATGCTTCCCGCGTCGGGCGCGTAGAACCCGGCGATCAATCGCAGGAGCGTCGTCTTTCCGCAGCCGGAAGGACCGAGGAGAAAGAACAGTTCGCCACCGGCGATCTCCACCGATACGTCGTCGACCGCCGTCACGTCACCGAATTTCCGGGTTATTCCCTTCAGAGTCAGGCTGACCATGCTACGGTCTCTCCAGATATGAAAAACCATTCAGGGTATGAAATAACACGCGTCTCTCCGCGCCGTAACACGCCCGCCGAAGGCTGGCCCGGGACCTCAACCGCTTCTCCGCTTCAACCTCCAGAGGTAAAGCACCATCCCTGCCAGTACCAGGCCGCTGCCGGAGAAAAGAAGGTACCTGGCGCCGGCCCAGCCGGACCCGCCCGATCCGTACTTCTCGGCCGCCAGCCGGCTCCACGAGAGCAGGGTCCGGTTCCGGAAGGCCTGGTCCCGCCAGCGGTCGCCCAGGGTCAGCGATTCCTCCTCCGTGATCGGTACGGCGCCCAGCGACGGCAGGAGGCGCTCCACGCCACCAGTTTCCATGGCGCGCCGCCACGTACGTTGCAGGGCCGCGTGGGCGTCGATGACGAAGACGCCGATCATGTCGTCCACGATGTGACGCCGCGCGGCGCCTTTCTCCGCATCGTACACGAAGGTCGATTGCCACGCGAACGGATTGAACGTGACCGAGGTGTGCGCCGGATCGATGCGCTGGTAGAGGCGGGGCAGCACCGTGAACCGGTTCAGCTGGAACTGCTCCGGCCCGCCCGGCGTGCCGGGTTTCTGCATCCACAGGCGCTGTCCGGCCTCGGACAGGACATAGCGAAGGAAGGACTGCGCCACGGCCATATTGGGCGCGCCTTTCAGAATGGATATGCCGTCCGGATTAAGGATCGTGAGATTGTCGGGCATGGTATATCCGATCATCTCGGGGCCCACGGCATTGATCTGTGCCCAGGCGTAGAAATCGATGGCCATCCCGTAGGCCACTTCGCCGGACGTCACGTCTTTGGGCACCTGGCTTCCCGAATTCGCGAACCCCCGGGCGTTGGCGCCCAGGGCGGTGATGATCTGCCAGCCCCGTTCCCAGCCGTAGACCTGCAGCATGATCTCGAATGGCACGTGCGCGCTGCCGCTCTTCCTGGGATCGGCCGCGCCGACCCACGAGTAGAGTCCGGGATCGGCCAGGTCTTCCCAGGTCTCCGGCACGGGCAGTTCCACGAGTTGCGCCACCCGCTTGTTGTACATGATGCCGAACCCGGCCATCGTCGCGCCGTACCACCGGTAATCCGCGTCGTAAATCGGGTAGCCGCCCGCCTCGGCCGGCAGTCCGTCCAACTGATCGTCGGGAAGGCGGTAAGGCGCCAGCAGGCCGAGGCGCGCCAGTTCCACGAACGGATCGCTGCCCCCGCCGTACATCATGTCGATCCCGATGCCCTCCGGCTTGCCGGTGAACTCGGACTTGATGAACCGGATGATCTCCGAAGTCCCGCCCACGTCCATCCATTCGAGCTCGACCCCGCGGCCGGTCTCTTCGCGGTAAAAGGCTTCGAAACCCCGGGTGAATTCGTAGCGGATGCCTTCCCAGTGCGGAGAGACGATGACCAGGCGGTCCTGCGCGGAAATGGAAGCCGGGGCGTCGGCGTGAAATACGACACCCGTGAAGAGGAGACCCCGTAGGAGGAGACCCTGTAAAAGGGAACGAATGACTGGCCGACGGTTCAACGGTACCTCGGGGAGTTGATATCCGTTATCGCTTTCTCGCGGTGAGGACCAGCACGATGGCGACCAGCAATGAAACCGCCAGGCCGATGCCCACGACCGCCGGCGTGGCCAGGTTGCTTATCACCGGATCGTCGATGCCGAGCAGGACGGCTATGACGAGCACGGGAAGCAACAGGGCGACCAGGAAAGTCATGCGCCGCGAGGAGGCGTCGATGCTCCTGAGGGCTTTCGTCTGGGCGGCCATCGCCGCGTCGTTCAGCATTTCCCAGGTGCGCGTGAGCGCGTCGGCCATGTTCCTGAACCGTTGATACGCGTCCTGCAGCTGGACGACCGCATCGGCCTGCAGGGAGAGTTTCTCGCCGGCATAAAGCGAGTGGACGATGTCGCACTGCGGTTTGACGAGATGGATCATGTCGTTCAGGCGGCGCTGCCTGTCGTAGATCCATCGGGCTTCCAGGTCCTGGTCCGGTGGCATCGCTTCCACGGCAATCTCGGCAACCAGCGGGTCCTGGCAGTCGGCAATGGTCTGCATGATCAGGCCGACCGCCTGGTCCGTCGACCGCATCAGCTGGGCATCCCGCTGGATCCGGTCCTTGACTTCCTGCAAAAAAGCCAGCGGGGTGGCATGGACGGTAACCAGGTAGTCAGGCGCCAGGAAGAACCCCAACTTGGCCGGCGGCGCGTCCGGACTCTCCTGCACGTGCAGGACGATGAACAGATGTCCCGGAAACACCGCCGAATAGGGACGGGTGGAGACCTCCCGGCAGGCCTTCACCGACAGGGGATGGACGCCGAACTCCTTGAATTCGCTCAGAAACGCCGCGTCTTCGTCCGTGATCTGCTCGATATCCAGCCAGAACAGGCCCCTGGAGCCGTCGAGGGTCTCCTGGAGATGGGAGAGTGACACGTCATCGTAGCGGATGACGTTGTTCTGTTCCACGATCAGCAAATCCCGCATGAAATCCCTCAGTTTCCTTTGTTTTTCTTTTCCCAGTAGAAGTAGAAGGGAAAGCCGGCGGCGACGATGGCCAGGCCGATGAGCGTATTGTAGATGAACGCCACGTTGGTCAGCAGAGACACCAGGTATCCGGATATGACGGCGAGGAAGAGCAGGGGCGTAACCGGATAGCCCCAGGTCCGGTAAGGTCGCTTCGCGTCGGGCCGGCTGTAGCGCAGCACGATGACCGCGGCGATCGCGAGGATGGAAAAAAAGTACGAAGTGAAGGAGCCGTAAGAGATGATATCCTCGAATCTCGGCGTCAGCGCGAACAGGGCGGCCAGAATGCCCTGGGCCAGTATGGACGCCGCCGGCGTGCGGAACCTGGGGTGTGCGCGGCTGAGCCCCTTGAAGAAAAGACCGTCCCTGCTCTGGGCGAAAAACAGTCGGGGAGCCACCAGCATGTGGACGTTCACCCCTCCGAAGGTGGAACACATCACGCCGATCGAGATGAAGAGGGCGCCCCCGTCGCCCAGCAGGACCTTCATCACGTCCGCCGCGATCCACTGCGAGGTCTGGACCTGCTCGAAGGGCAGGACCAGGATGTACACGAAGTTCGCCGCCAGGTAGATCACGATGACGAAGAGAATGCCGACGATGATCGACAGCGGGAGATTGCGGCGCGGGTCGCGCATCTCCCCGGCGACGTAACTGGAAAAGGTCCATCCTTCGTACGAGAACAGGCCGGTCACCATGGCCGCGCCGAAAGCGCCCAGTGCGAATCCGCCCACGGCCGTCCCGCCGCCGCCGCCGAACAACGGCGAGAAATGATCCAACGATCCCTTCTCGGCCATGAACAGGCCCAGCAGGATAAGTCCGCCGAGTGCGGCCACCTTGATGAAGGTAAACAGGTTGGTGACCCGGCCGCTCCATCGGACGCCGACCACGTTGATCATCATCAGGACCAACACGCACGCCGAGGCGATCACCGCCTGGGCGCCGTCGCTCAGGACGATGCCCTGGCCGCCCGGGTCGGCTGTGATGATATTGACCACGCTGGCCAGGTAATTGGCGAAGACATTGGCGACGGCGGCGATGGAAACCGGCCACACGAGCCAGAAGGCGGACCAGCCGTAGATGAAGGTGACCCAGCGCCTGCGGTAGGCTTCGCGGACGTAGATGTACTGGCCGCCGGTCCGGGGCAGCATGGCGCCGAGTTCGGCGATGCAGAGCCCGCCGCACAGGGCGAGGAGGCCGCAGACCAGCCAGACGAGCAGGCTCATGCCCGGCGAGCCTACGTTGGAGGCGATGGCGCTCGGCGCCTGGAAGATGCCGGAACCGATAACGCCGCCCACGATGATGGTCGTGGCTTCGAGGGGACCGAGCCCCCTGACGAGACCTTCGTCTTCGGTATCGGCTACCGGATCAGCGGCGATATTCGAATCGGTTTCAGCCAATCCTCACCTCGACGGAAATGCCTGTGAAATCAAGCATAAACATGTGTAATACATCCCTATTCGCAGGTCAATAACATTCACATTGGAGCCGGCTGAACGAACCGGTTAATGCCTTGACACCCTACCCGTCCGGGTCTATATTGGGATGTTCGATTCGAGGCGGCGTAGCTCAGTTGGTCAGAGCATCGGAATCATAATCCGAGTGTCCGGGGTTCGAATCCCTGCGCCGCTATGTTCCATGGCCTTTCTGCACTCGGAAGGCCATTTTCATTATGTCTCCCTCCGCTAATCCTCATGCCGGGATCTCCCATGCCGGAAACCATTGAACATAAAATCGAGCATACGGTCCGGCGCCACGGGATGATCAGAGCGGGCGACCGGGTGATCGCCGCGGTTTCGGGCGGCGCGGACTCGGTGGTCCTCCTGCACGTCCTGCACGGCCTACGCGGCAAGACGGACATGGAATTGGGGGCGGCCCATCTCGACCACGGCCTCCGCGGCGGGGAAGGACGGGAAGACGCCGCCTTCGTCATGGACTACGCGGCGTCCCTGGGGCTGCCCTGCGTCGCGGAGCGTGCGGACGTCGCCGCCTACTGCCGGGAGAACGGCTGTTCCGTCGAGCAGGGCGCACGCGAGGTGCGATACGGATTCC
Organism: Gemmatimonadota bacterium; assembly: GCA_009837395.1. Lineage (GTDB taxonomy): Bacteria > JAAXHH01 > JAAXHH01 > JAAXHH01 > JAAXHH01 > JAAXHH01. The sequence continues at coordinate 29,179 of VXTP01000016.1, read as the reverse complement.
TGAAAAGGGTACTGCTGGACCAGGATGCGGATTCCGTGGCAACCGGCCATACGGCGGACGATCAGGCCGAGACGGTGTTGATGCGGCTCTTGCGCGGCAGCGGCAGTTCGGGGCTGTCCGCCATCCGGCCGGTCAGGGACGGATGGGTCATCCGGCCTCTGCTGGACGTCACCACCGGCGAGATCGCCGAATACGCACGGAAGCACGGCCTGTCCTACCGGGCCGACCGCACCAATGAGGACCAGGACGTGCTCCGCAACCGGATCCGGCGCCACCTGGTACCCTTGCTGCAAAGGGAGTACAATCCCCATATCGTGCAGGGACTGTCGCGCCTCGCCGACGTGTCGCGCGGCGAGGCGGAGTACCTGGACGGACAGGCGACGACCTTTCTCGCAGATCATACCCGGCTCGAGGACGGCAAGATTCTTCGGCTGGACCTCGATGCCTGGGCGAACGCGGCGCCTGCCCTGCAGCGCGTCCTGGTCCGGCGCCTGGTCCGGACCCTGGGCGGCAACGAGGAGCGACTGCGTTTCGACCAGGTGGAAGATGCCCGCGCATGGATCGGCCGGGGGCCGGTCGGCCGGATCCATGAACTGCCCAGCGGGATCCGCATGGAATGCCGCAGGTCCGAACTGGTTTTATGTCGAGGTCTGTCAACGCCTTTCCGACTGAATCTGGAGATTCCCGGTAAGGTAGAGGTACCGGGCACGAACCTGTCGATCCACGTCGCAGAAGGTTCCGCGGAAACCGCGCCCGGCGCGACGGCGCAAAGGGCCGTTTTCGATGCGGCGGCCGTGCGCCGGCCGTGGACCGTGCGTTCCCGCGAACAGGGCGACCGCATGACGCCCTTCGGCCTGGCGGGACACAAGTCCCTGAAGAAGCTGTTCAACGAATGGGACGTGCCTCGCCTGTTGCGCGACCGCGTGCCGGTTGTCACGGACGGAACGCAGATCCTTTGGGTGGCGGGCTACCGGCAGAGCAACGAGGGCCTGGTCACCGGGAAGACCCGGCGCGTGATGGTCGCCGAACTCATGGTGAAAGATCCGAAGTGATGAGAATCCTGCTCACCGAAGAACAGATCGCAGAGAAGGTCAGCAGCCTCGGTGCGCAACTCTCCAAGGACTACCGGGAGAAGAACCCGGTACTCATCGGATGTCTCAAGGGGTGCGTGGTCTTCCTCGCCGACCTTATGCGGGAAATCACGGTACCTCACGCCATCGACTTCGTACGCGCTTCATCCTATGGGAAGGGGCAGGTTTCCGGCGGCGTCGTAAAGGCCGATATTTTCGATGTGAACATCCGCGGACGGCACGCCGTGATCGTGGAGGACATCGTTGACACGGGGCTGACGCTGGGCTATCTTACGGAAGTGTTGACGAAGCAGGAACCGTTGTCCCTGAAGGTATGCGCCTTGCTGGTCAAACCGGGGGCGCAACGGGGGCCCGTGACGATCGATTACCGGGGTTTCGACATACCGGGCGATTTCGTCGTCGGGTACGGCCTCGACTGGGGTGAGCGGTACCGGGACCTGCCGTACGTCGCCGTGGTCGATGAACAGGATGCCTGAGCGTGGGGGCATGCGGGCGTGAATACGGCCTCGCATATCCTCACGCTTATTTATTGGCGCAGCGCACAAGCACTCGGGACGGGCAAGTTCAAATGACGAACTCCAGGCAGCACAAGGAAGGGCCGCGGGGACGACGCCCCGCCCCACCGGACCAGAATCGCGGCAACCGGCAGCAAACACCCGGCCAGGGTCGCGGCAACCGGCAGCAAGCGCCCGGTCGGGGTCGCGGCAACCGGCAGCAAGCGCCTCGCCGTACCCGCACCATCGTCATGTGGGTTCTCCTGGCCCTGCTGTCGGTAGTGCTGGTACAGTTCTTCAGCCGGAACCGGTCCGACGGGATGGAAATCGGATACTCCACTTTCCGGGACCACCTGGCCAACGGGAACATCCTCAGCGTTACGATACTCGAAAAGACCATCGTCGGTGAATTCAGAAACGGGGTCAGTACACCCGTGCCCGGCGGCCGGGAATCCATGGAGACCCGATTCAAGGTCGAGATACCTTTCGAAGATACGGAACTGATCGACGAACTGGTGCGGAAAGACGTAACCATCACCGCGCGGCCGAAATCGAGCCCCTGGTATGCGCACCTGGTCACCTGGCTGCCGCTGCTCCTCATCATCGGTCTGGGGATCCTCATCTTCCGCCAGATGCAGGGCGGCCAGAAGGGGCTCTTTTCCATGGGGAAGAGCCAGGCCAGGCTTACGGGAGAGCGCGAAGGCGTGAAGTTCAGCGAAGTGGCGGGCGTCGAAGAGGCGAAGCGCGACCTGCAGGAGGTCGTGGCGTTTCTCAAGCATCCGGAGAAGTTCAGCCGGTTCGGCGCGCGCATTCCGAAAGGCGTGCTCCTGCTGGGTCCGCCCGGCACGGGAAAGACCCTCCTGGCCCGCGCGGTTTCCGGTGAAGCGGGCGTTCCTTTCTTCACCATGAGCGGCGCGGATTTCATGGAGATGTTCGTGGGGGTCGGCGCGTCCAGGGTGCGGGACCTGTTCAAACAGGGCAAGGAGAACGCGCCGTGCATCATCTTCATCGACGAGCTGGACGCCGTGGGCCGCCACCGGGGCGCGGGCCTGGGCGGCGGGCACGATGAGCGGGAGCAGACGCTGAACCAGTTGCTCGTGGAAATGGACGGTTTCGAGCCGAACAGCGGGGTGGTCCTCATCGCCGCCACGAACCGCCCCGACGTGCTGGACCCGGCGCTGCTCCGTCCCGGACGGTTCGACCGGCACGTCACCGTGGACCGGCCTGACGTCAGGGGGCGCGAGCAGATCCTGGGAATCAAGGCGAAGGGCAAGCCGCTGGCGGAGTGCGTGAACCTTAAGACCATGGCCAGGCTCACGCCGGGCATGTCGGGCGCGGACCTGGAGAACATCATGAACGAGGCGGCCCTCCTCGCCGCACGGGAAGATCACAAGCGGATCGCCATGTCGCACCTCGAACGCGCCAGGGACCGCATCGTCATGGGCTCGGAACACCAGCTGGTCATGTCGGAAGAAGAGCGCAGGACCGTGGCCTACCACGAAAGCGGCCACGCCCTGACTGCCGCCCTGATCCCCGAGATCGACTCTCCGCACAGCGTCACCATTATACCTCGCGGGCAGGCCCTCGGGATCACCTACTCCATTCCGGAGGAAGACCAGTACCTGTATTCGGAAGCCTGGTGCCGGGGCCAGATCGCGTGCCTGCTGGCCGGACAGGTGGCGGAACGCATCGGGGTCGGTGACACATTCAACGGGGCCGGCGACGACATCAAGCGCGCCACGGAACTGGCGCGTCACATGGTCTGCGGCTGGGGGATGGGCGAACTCGGCCCCCTGGCTCTCGGCAACCAGGAAGGTGAAGTATTCCTGGGCCGGGAACTCACCCGGAAGCGGGATTACAGCAACAAGACGGCCGTGAAGGTCGACGAGGACATGAGAAGCATCCTGGATGCCTGCCGGCAGCGTGCGGAATCCATCATTTCGAAACGGGAAGACGCCCTGCACCGGATGGCCGAGGCCCTCCTCGAGCATGAAACGCTGGACAGGGGCCAGATGGAACAGCTGCTCGCGGGGAAAACGCTGGAACCGGCCGTCAAGCGTGAAGCCCCATCGGAGCAGGACGCGAAGCATGAAGCCGGGCAGGCGGAGGAGGCTCGTACAGACGATGAAAAAGCGCCGGCCCCCACGCCATTCAAGGAGCCTCCCCTGGCCGCACCCGGAGTCTGATCGTGGATGATGAACAGTTCATCGAGGGTGCCGGGTTCCACTGGGATTGTGCGCAACGCACACGGATCATGGGCGTCCTCAACGTCACGCCGGATTCCTTCTATGACGGCGGCCGGTACTGGGACCCTTTGACGGCCGTACGGCACGGCCAGCGATTGGCCGAAGAAGGCGCGGACGTCATCGACGTGGGCGGAGAATCCACCCGGCCGGGCGCGGAACCGGTCGAACTGGAGGAAGAACTTCGGCGGGTCATTCCCGTTATTGAAAAACTGAAGGACCGGATCGAACAACCGGTGTCCATCGATACGCGAAAGGCGGAAGTCGCCCGCAGAGCCATAGGCGCCGGGGCCCGGATGGTGAACGACGTCAGCGGCTTGACCGCCGATCCGGATATGACGGGGACGGTCGCCGCTGAAGGCGTTCCCGTGGTAATCATGCATACGGCGGGAACACCGCGGGACATGCAGCGGAATCCCGGCTACCGGGATACCGTGGGTGAAATCGTCGAGTGGCTGGACGCGCGCATGGCCCATGCCGTGGCGCACGGCATCCGGAGATCGCGGATCATTGTCGATCCCGGCATCGGTTTCGGCAAACGGCTCAGCGACAACCTGCTCCTGATCCGGTCCCTGGCATCATTCCGGCAACTGAATCGTCCCATTCTGATCGGCCCGTCGCGGAAGTCCTTCATCGGCCGTGTGCTCGACGCGGAGAAAGACGACCGGATGGAGGGCACGGCGGCCGCGGTCGCGCTCAGCGTCGCCAACGGCGCCAGCATCGTCAGGGTCCACGATGTCAGGGAAATGAGCCGCGTGGTCCGCATGACCGACGCGATCCGCAAGGCGCGGCAGGCGTAGACGCCCACCGAAAACAAGGCCATCCATCTTCCATCATGACCATTGACATCGTTATACTGGGCTCCGGAGGCGCCATTCCGACCCTGACGCGAAACCTGCCGGCCGTTGCCGTCCAGTGCGACGGCCGCGTGTTCCTCTTCGACTGCGGGGAGGGCACGCAGACGCAGATGGTCCGGGCGAAGTTGCCGCTGAGCAAGATCGAGCGGATCTACATTTCCCATCTGCACGGCGACCACGTAATGGGACTGCCCGGCCTGCTGATGACCATGGGGCAGATACCCAGGGAACGGGCCCTGAACATCCACGGCCCTCCGGGCATTTCAGAATTCGTGGAAGGCAACCGGCGCTTTCTGGGCCACCAGTGCCCCTTCCCCGTGATCGTCACGGAGACCCGGGGCGGCCTGGTCTCCGAGGACGATACGGTCTTCGTCGAGGCCGTACCCGTGGACCACAGCTGCTTTACGCTGGCGTTCGCCTTCCAGGAAAGGGAGCGGCCCGGTCAGTTCCAGGTCGAGGAAGCGCGGCGGATGGGCATACCGCCGGGACCGCTATACGGGCGGCTGCAGGCGGGTGAGGCCGTGACGCTGCGGGATGGACGGGTGATCGAGCCAGACCAGGTACTGGGTCCCGCCCGGCGGGGCCGGAAGATCGTGTACGCCACGGATACCCGGCCGTGCGACCAGGTAGTGTCGCTCGCCCTCGAGGCGGACGTGCTGATCCACGACGGCATGTTCAGCGACGACCTGCGGGCGCAGGCCCGGCAGAAGCACCACTCGACGGTCGTGCAGGCCGCCCGCATCGCCCGGCGCGCGAAGGTCGGCAACCTCGTGCTGACCCATATCAGTTCCCGCTACATGCAGGATGGGCCGCTGGCCGCCGAAGCGCGCAAGGTCTTTCCCGCCACCCGCGTCGCGCGGGATCTCATGGAATTCAACGTACCCATGTATAAATGAGACCGGCACGGTGAGTGTAGCCTATCCGGCCTGTTCGGCGCGGGTGCAGGCGCAGGCCCGGCCAGCAGGTCAATCCGCGGCCTCGCGCTGGACGGCCTCCCAGGCCGCCAGGCCCCCGACCAGGTCCATCACGTCCGCGATACCGTTCCGCTTCAGGATGCTGGCCGCCATGGCGGAACGATAACCGCCGGCGCACTGGACGACCACCGTGGTGCCGGTGGGGATCTCGCCCAGTCGTTCCTCCAGGTGGTTCAGGGGAACGTGGAGGCTGCCCCGTATGGACCTGGCGGCGCGTTCCTGGCTGGTCCGGATGTCGAGCACCAGGGGCGGGCGTTCCGAGTCCAACTGGTCCCGGAGCGCCGCCGCGGTGATGCGGTCGGTCCGGCTCAACAGGTCGGGCCGTTCATCCAGTGCGTGCATGCCGCCCTTCAGATATCCCGCGATATGGTCGAAGCCGATGCGTCCCAGACGCAGGGCGGATTCCTCCTCGGCGCCCGATTCCGTGACCAGCACGATCGGCCGGTCCCGCGGCAGCAGGGTGCCCGCCCAGCTGGCGTACTGGCCCCCGAGGCCGATGTTGATGCTCCCCTTCAGGTGCGCGCCCTCATAGTCCGCGGCGTCCCGCGTGTCGAGCAACTGGGCGCCGTCTTCCACCTTGCGCAACACCTCCTCCAATGAAAGGGGGTTCAGGTTGCGCTTCAGCAGATGATCCAGCGTTTCGTGTTCCTGCGCGTTGAACGCGGCGTCGTAGGTGAAGTACGAAGGCGCCTCGGGCTGGTCCGTCGTGATGAGGCGGGTAAAGGTCGCCCGGTCCATGGGCTGCAGGGCGTAGTTGTACTTCCTCTGATCTCCCATGGTGGACACCGTGTCCGTACTCAGGTTCTTGCCGCACAACGAGCCGGCGCCGTGCGCGGGGTAGACGAGCGTCTCGTCGATGGTCGCCGGAATCAGCTTCCCGTGGAGGGAATCGTAGAGCAGGTCGGCGAGGTCCTCGGCCTTCCAACCGAGCGCGGCCCGAAGGTCCGGACGGCCCACGTCGCCGATGAACAGGGTGTCCCCGGTCAGCACGGCGTAAGGTGAGGCCGCCCCATCGGGATCGAAGACCAGGATGCAGACGGACTCGGGAGAATGCCCGGGCGTCTCGAGAAACGCGAGCCGAATCCGGCCCAGATCCATGCCGCCGCCGTCCCTCATCGGCTCGAAGGGGTAATCCGCCTCGGCGCGCGCCCCGAGGTGGATCATGGCGCCGGTACGGTCCCTCAGTTCCAGGTGGCCCGCGGCGAAATCGGCGTGGAAATGGGTCAGGAAGACATGGCCGATGGTCATGTTACGGGCTTCGGCCTCTTCGATGTACTGGCCGATGTCGCGCTGCGGGTCCACGACGGCCGCGACGCCGGAGGATTCGTCCCCGAGGAAATAGGACGCATGGGCGAGACAGCCCAGGTAGTACTGGTTGAGTATCATGTCGGACTCCTTCCGCGCTCCGGCTAACCGTGGATCGCCGCGGCTCCCGCGCTCCGGTCCGCGCCTCACTATCTCCGGGCAGGCAGGGCAAGTCCCGGTTCGTCTTCCGCCAGATAGAAAGTGATGGTGGAACTCATCACCTGGTCGCCCCGCCACGTCCGGTAACCCGCCGCGTTCGGTTCAAGCGCCGATCCTTTCAGGTAGGGCTTCCAGACCTGCGCGCGCTGCCGGTGCCACAGGAACACGCCGGCCACGTCTTCCACCAGCAGCCTCTCGGCTTCCTTGTACAGTGAAATCCGACGGCGCGGGTCCCGGACCTCGGCCTCGGCCTCGGTCATCAGTTCGTCGAAAGCGGCGTTGTTCCAGTTATGCCGCCCATTCGACCGCCAAAGTCCCAGGAGATTGCTGGGATCCACGAAATCGAACTCGTAGGGCACCATTCCGAAGGCCAGGGTGTGGTTGTTCAGGCCGTCCATGAAGACCTTGTTCTCCACGTTGCGTACTTCGACCTCTATGTTCAGGTTCCGCTGCAGCATCGCCTGGATCCCCTCCGCCGCGTCACGGTGCATGACGATCTCGTTCCGCAGCCACATGTCCAGTTCGGGAATGCCGCGACCATCGGGATACCCCGCATCCGCAAGCAACTGACGGGCGCGTTCCGGGTCATAACCCTGGCTTTCCGCGTAAGCATCGTCGGAGTAGGCCGGGAATCCGGGCGGCAGCATGGCGTAGCCGGGAATGGCGAACCCCTTCAGCGCGGAACGGCATATGGCGTCCCGGTCGATGGCGAGGCTCAGCGCGAGCCGAACCCTCCGGTCGTTGAAGGGCGGTTGCGTGACGTCGAAAAACAGGTAATGGGTCCAGAAATTGGGCCAGGTATGGACCTGGTCGCTCAATGCGTCGTCGGAGAGAAGCCGGGCCAGTTCCGCCTGGTTCTCCACCTCGGTGAAATCGATCTCTCCGGCCTCGTATGCCGGTATCCTCGGAGGCGGCGTGGTCAGGTTGAACATTTTGTAGATCAACCTCTCCAGGTAGGGCTTGTCGACCCCTCGGTACATGGGATTGGCTTCATAGACCATCCGCTCGCCTTTTATCCATTCCACCATGACGAAGGGACCGGAAGACACGCAGGTTTCCGGCCGGGTGGACCACGTGTCGCCATACTTGCGCACCGTGTGTTCGGGCGATACCCACGAGTAAGTCAACAGCAGGGGCAGGTGGGGCGTGGTCTCTTCGGTCGCGATGTGAAGGGTCAGATCGTCGGAAGCCCACACCCCCAGGGAGTCCACCGGCACCGTGCGGGCGACGACGGCCTGCCAGTGCCGGATCGGCTGGTAATACCACCCGAAATCGTAGGCGTTTTCCGGATCGGCGCCGCGGCGCAGGGAGAAGACGTAGTCGTGGGCCGTCAACGGCCGGCCGTCGCTCCACTGCAGCCCCGGCCGCAGGTGGAAGGTCCAGTCCAGCCCGTCGTCCGACACCTCCCATCGTTCCGCCGCGCCGCCCCGCAACTCGAAATTACGGTTGGTGCGGGTCAGGGGTTCGGCGATGATGTATTTCCCAGCGGCGCCCTTGTAAACCGTCCGGAACCACTCGTTATAGGGCCGTGACTCGGAGAAAACGCGGATGACCTGTTGTTCGGGTGGAAGGGCGTCCCCGGGGAGCGGCACGCCGATGGAATTGACGTAGCGCGGTTCGGTGTCGGCGAGGAGGGTATCGACCAGGCCGTAGGCCGACCAGGCTATAGCCGCGACGAGGATCAGTAAGCTCGAACGCCTTGACATCGAAATGCCGGTATTGTTTCGCATGTTGCACCTGCCATGGGGCGGGAATCCCTACTCGTTCATCCTCGGGTCGAGGGCGTCGCGCAGGCCGTCGCCGATGAGCGAGAATCCAAGCATGACCAGGGCGATCATGAATACCGGAAAGAGGGCGAGGTGCCAGTAGTAGATCACGTTGGGCAGGTGGCTGCTGACCATCTGGCCCCAGCTCGGCGTGGGCGGATTGATGCCCAGTCCGAGGAAGCTCAGTCCCGCCTCGGCGAAGATGGCCTGGGGAATGCCCATGGCCAGGCCGACGATGATGGGACTGAGGGCGTTGGGCAGCATGTGGCGCACGATGGTATGCACGTTGGAGGCGCCCATGGAACGGGCGGCGCGGACGAAGTCGGAAGCCCGCAGCGACAGGAACTGCGCGCGGACCAGGCGGCATACGCCCACCCAGCCGGTCACGCCGATGGCGAACAGCACGTTGCTCAACCCGCTTCCCAGCCAGGCCATGATCAGTATGGCGAAGAGCAGGCTGGGAAAGACCGACATGACGTCCACCAGGCGCATGACGATGTAATCGGCCTTGCCCCCCTTGAATCCGGCGATGGCGCCCAGCGGCACGCCGATAAGCAGGGAGATCATCTGCGCGACGAACCCCACGATGAGCGAGATCCGGGCGCCGTACACGATCCGGCTGAAGTAGTCCCGGCCGATGCTGTCCGTGCCCATGGGGTGGGTCCAGGACGGAAACTGCCACGCTTCGTCGAAATTGGCCTCGGAATAATGGGACGGCGAGACCCAGGGCGCGAAGACGGCCATGAAGGTGATGACGATGATGATAATGCCCGCGGCGACGGACAGTTTGTTCTTCATGAAGCGGCGCAGGGCGTCGCGCCACAGGCCGCCGTCGTATGGGGTGATTTCCGTCATGGTACGGGTCTTTCCTGTGCTGGTCTTCCGTGTACTAGTCTTCCGTAGCTCCGGCGGATCGCCTCGACGCGAGCCGCTCGATGATCACTACGATCGCGCAGCCTGCGATACCCAGGCCGATGGACAGCAGGACTTCTCCCGATAGCGACGCGGGCAGGACGTTTTCCTCAACTTCCTTCCACGGCCAGATCTTGCGCAATGAACCGGCCATGAGTCCGATGAGCGCCGCCACGGTCACGTCATGGTAGCGGCGCAACAGCCACCTGAGCACCCGCGCGAAGAAGACCAGTCCCAGGATCCCGCCGCACCCGAAGATGAGGATGGGGAGGAAATTACGCTCGACCACGGCGGTGAGCATGTACTGGTATTTCCCCAGGATGACCAGGATGAACGAGCCCGATATGCCGGGCAGGATCATCGCGCAGATGGCGATCGCCCCGCTCAGGAAGACGAACCAGGCGGCCGAGGGCGTATCGACCGGAACGGCGCCCACCAGGACGAAGGCGGCCACGGCCGCCAGCAGTAGAGCGAGCGCTTCCTTCACGGTCCAGCGGGACACCTTCACCCGCACGGTGATGATCGACGCCAGCACCAGTCCGAAGAAAAAGGCCCAGACGTGGACGGGATGGTGTTCGAGCGCCCAGGCAAAAAACTGGGCCAGGCTGAAAATGGCCACGAAGATGCCGGTGACGAGAGCGATCAGGAACCGGTGGGGGAAACCGTCGAAGGCATCGCTGAACCGGAAGGTAACCAGCGAACGCAGAAACCTGGCGTTGACGGCGTGCACGGCATCGAGCAACTCTTCGTATACGCCCAGTATGAAGGCCATCGTACCCCCGGACACGCCGGGCACGACATCGGCCACCCCCATGCAGAAACCACGGGCCGAGATGCCCAGGTAGTCCCGGAACGTCCGTTTCGAGCGCGGGGAACCGTTGTCCATTACTTGCTCCCGCGAACGTATCTGACCCGGGGATCCACGAGCGCGTACAGGATGTCCGTAATCAGGTAGACGAATCCGATCAGCACCGCGACCAGCAGGGTAAGGGCCATGATCATGGGGTAGTCCCGCTCGAAGATGCTCGTGACGAAGAACTGCCCCAGTCCCGGTATGCGGAAGATGCCTTCGACGAAGAGCGACCCGGTCATCACCCCGGGCAGCATGGGCCCCATGATGGTGAGCAGCGGGATCAGGGAGTTCTTCAGCACGTGGATGAACAGGACGCTGCGCTCCTTCAGTCCCTTTGCCCGCGCCGTGCGCACGTAGTCCATGCGGAGGTTCTCGAGGATGCTCGATCGGGTGTAGCGGGCGATGATGGCCATGGGCCCCAGGGCATAGACGATCACCGGCATGATCCAGGTCTCCGGCCCGCCCCATCCGCCCGTGGGCAGGACCCTCCAGATGGTCGCGAAGAGGACGATGAACAGTATGGATATGGCAAAACTGGGCACAGTGATCCCCAGGGTGGCGATAACCGTGGTACCGTAGTCCACCCAGGTGTTCTGGCGTATGGCGGAAAGGATGCCCAGGAGGATGCCGAAGGAGAAGGCCACGGCCAGGCCCATGCCGCCCAGTTGCATGCTGATGGGCCAGGTCCGCGCGATCAGGTCCGTCACCGTCTCGCCCGGACTCTGGAAGGGGATGCCGAAATCGAATTGCAGCGCGTTCCACATGTACCGCCCGTACTGCTCGTAGAGGGGGCGGTCCAGTCCGTACTTGCGCAGGATATTCGCCTTGGCCTCGGCCGACAGGGGCATCTTCTCTTCGTCGAAGGGGCCGCCCGGTACCGCGTGCATCAGGCTGAAGGTGATGATCGTGACCAGGAACAGCACGCCGACCAGGCCTACGATGCGGTATACGATGTATCGGAACATAGGATCGGGTTTTCTGATGCGCCGCGGCGGCTAAACAGGGCGAGTTCGGGCCGATCCGGGCAAATCCGGACGAGTCCGGACGAGGTCGGATGTAGCCGGGTGAATCCGGGCAAAGCCAGACAAAGCCAGCCTGGTCCAGGCAAGGTCGGTTGAGACCCGATGAGGCCAGGCGAGACCAGGCAAGGCCAAGCAAGGCCGCCGGTTCGCAAAGTGAGCGGGAATGCCGTTAATCCAGCCCCCAAAGTGCAAGCGGACGCGCGGAGGTGTCAAGGTTTATTTCCCGGTTCCGGGGCGTCACGGGGGCGTTCTCGTGGGCGTCACCGTGGGCGTTCTCGTGGGCGTCACCGGGGCGTTCTCCCCGGCGGATTCAGACCGCGCAAAACCTGCGTTCTGGCAGGTTGTCCGGGGGCTTGCGTCCCGCCGCCTATCCAGGGGCATCTCCCCTTGACACCCCCCGTGTCGTCCCACACATTACCGACGTGATTCTATGTTGCCGGGATGAGGGCCAAAGGAGGTCGTTCGCGTGCGGATCGTCGAGGTTTCCGCCCTGGTCCTGCGGCTGCCCCAGGTGACGGAGGCCTGTGACGGCACGCAGGATACCTGCCTGATCAAAATCGAAACGGACGAAGGCGTAACAGGCTGGGGCGAAGTCGATTCGTGTCCCACCGTGGTCAAGGCCGTCATCGACGCGCCGCTGTCGCACCAGATCTGCAACGGCCTGGCCAACGCGCTGTCCGGCGCCGATCCGCTGGACATCGACGCCTGCACGGACCGGATGATGGCGTCGGCCAACTACTATGGCCGGGTGGGCGTCGGGCGGCATGCCATGGCCGGGATCAACCTGGCGCTCTGGGACATCGCGGGGAAAGCGAACGGACGGCCCGTCTACGAGCTCCTGGGCGGCGCGCACCAGCACAGGTTCCGGGCCTATGCTTCCGTCCTGTTCGGCGACACGCCCGAGGCGACCCGGTCGATCGGCCGGAAGTTTGCCGATCAGGGATTCACGGCGGTGAAGTTCGGCTGGGGCCCCATGGGCAAGGACGAAGGGCAGGACGTCGCCCTGGTGCGGGAGGCCCGGCGGGGCACGGGCGATGAGGTGGACGTGCTCATCGACGCCGGCCAGGTGTGGGACTGGAAGACCGCGCTCACCCGGTCCCGGCAGTTCGCCGAGTTCCGGCCCTTCTGGATCGAAGAGCCGCTGCATCCGGACGACATCGAGGGGTATGCCGCGCTGACCGCGGAGAGTCCGGTGCCCATCGCCACCGGGGAAGCGGAGTCCCGGCTCGAGGACTTCGAACGGCTGGTCACAGAGGGCGGGCTGGACTGGATCCAGCCGGACCCGGGACGCTGCGGCATCACGACCATGGCCGCGGCCGGCCGGACCGCCCACCGGCACGGCCGCAAGGTCGTCAACCACAGTTACAAGAGCGGCATTACCATGGCGGCGTCGCTGCACGCCCTGGCCGCCCTGCCCAATGCGTCCGTCTTCGAGTTCTGCATGTCCGATTCGCCGCTGCGGCACGAACTGACCCATGAACGGTTTGTCCTCGATGACGAAGGATTTGTGGCGGTGCCTGACGGATCCGGGCTGGGCGTCACGGTAAACGAGGAAACCGTATCGAAGTACCGGGTCGCGTAGGCCCGGTTCACCAAAGGAGCATCTTGATGGCCCCGCCGAACCCGATCATGCACGCCGCGCTCAACCGCATCAATATAGACGAGATCAAGGAACGGATCGGTCCGCCGCCCGCCTCCTGCGCCGTCGTTGCCGCGGACCACGTGACCGCGGCGTTCATCTGGCAGGAATCGGGCACGATCAACGACAATCACTGCCACGATTACGACGAGTGGTGGCTGGTGCTGGAGGGAGAAATCGACTGGGTGATTGAGGGCCGTGACGAGACCGTCCACGCGAAGGCGGGGGATTTCATCTTCGTGCCGGCCCTGACGTTCCATCACATTTTCCCCGTGGGCGGCAAGCCGTCCATCCGGCTTGGCGTGGCGTTGACGGGACACGGGCACCTGCACGAGCGGCCGGAGCGCAAGGTGAAGGTCACCCTGGAGTAACATCCGTTGGAGTATATCCATGTCTTCGAGATCTGAGAACCTCGCTTCCATCAAGGCCTGCGGCGTGGTTGCGGTGCTCAGGGATGACCGGCCCGACGCGCTGGTCCAGGTCGCCCAGGCCATAGGCAGGGGCGGCATCGGGGCCGTCGAGATCACCATGACGACGCCCGGGGCCCTGGATGTCATCGGCGAATGCGCGAACCGGCTGGGGGACGAAATCCTCCTCGGCGCGGGCACCGTGCTGGACCCCGAAACGGCCCGGGCGGCGATTCTGGCCGGCGCCGAATACATCGTGACGCCGACACTAAACCCGGACGTCATCACCCTCTGCCGGCGGTATGACAAGGTCGTCATCCCGGGCGCATTGACGCCGACGGAGATCCTGACGGCCTGGGAATGCGGCGCGGACATCGTGAAGGTGTTCCCCGCAACGGCGGTGGGACCCCGGTATTTCAAGGACGTCAAGGCGCCGCTCCCCCAGATCGATCTCATGCCCACGGGCGGGGTGGACCTGGACAACGCGGGCGACTTCATCCGGGCGGGCGCCTGCGCCGTGGCCGTGGGCGGAAACCTGGTCGACAAGGCCGCCGTGGCCGCGGGCGAGTGGCATGTGCTCACAGACACAGCTCGGAAATACGTGGAAACGGTCCGGAACGCGAAACAGGAAGGTGGGGGATGATCCGCAAGGCCGTCGTGCCCGTCGCGGGCCTGGGCACGCGGATGCTGCCGCTCACACGGTCCGTCCCCAAGGAAATGCTGCCCCTCGGGCGCAAACCGGCCATTCACCACGTCGTGGATGAACTGGCAGCCGCGGGGATCGAGCGCATCCTCTTCGTGACCTCCAGCCGCAAAAAGGCGATCGAGGAATACTTCGTGTCCGGCGGAACGTCCGATGGGGCGGCAATCACGCCCGGCGGAACGTCCGATGGGCCGCCCGCACTGGACTATTCGTTTGTCCGACAGGAGATTCCGGGGGGAAACGGCGACGCCGTGCGCCTGGGAAAGGCCTTCGCGGGATCGGACGCCTTCGTCGTGGCCTGGGGCGACGCCGTCATCAGGTCTACGGGAAAAGACAACGTCCTGAATCGCATGATAGCGACCCACGCGAGAGAAAACTCCGCGTGCACCATCGCAGTGGAGCACGTGCCCGAAGACAAGGTGTCGCGGTACGGCATCGTAAAGCCCAGGTACGAATCGGGCGCGGCCTTCCCCATCGACGATATCGTGGAAAAACCGCCCGCGGAAAGCGCACCCAGCCGTTACGCCGTATCGGCCCGATACATATGCGGCCCCGGCATCTTCCCCGCGCTCGAGGCGACGCCGCGTGGCAGGAACGGCGAACTGTGGCTCGCCGACGCCATTCGGGGCCTGCTTGGGGCGGGCGATCAGGACGGCGTTGCCGGCGCGCGCGGTCCGGGAGTCCGGGGCCGTCCAGGCGGCGAGGTCTGGTGCGTACCCCTTGTATCCGCCGACCGGCGCTACGACATCGGCACGCCGTTGACCTACTGGGAAGCCTTCGCCGATTACGCCGTAGAGGACGAGGTCGACGGACCGGCTTTCCGCGATCTTCTCCGAGGGCGGATGAACGAATCATGATTACCGCGTCCATACCTCCCAAGATCCGGCGCCATTGTCGATCAGGTGGTCCGCACGGGCCGCCCAGTCCGCACGGGCCGCCCAGTCCGCACGGGCCACCCAGTCCGCACGGGCTGCATGGGTTGCGTGGTCTGCGAGGTACGCGCCAAGTGGTATACCAATGAACGGGACCGTAACCGCATCCGCCCCCGGCCGCGTGGGCATCGTGGGCAATCCAACCGACATGTACGGCGGGAGCGTGGTCTCGTGCTCGACGAAGGAGCGGGCACGGGTCAGGATCCAGCCGGCGGACCGCCTGGTCCTGGACGCCGGTACCGAGCAGCGCGTCATCACGTCGCCCGACGGCCTGGCCCCACGTGAGGACATATTCGATATCGCCCGGGTCGCATTGTCCGGAACCGAATCCGCGGACTTGCTCGCCAGGATATCGTGGTCGACCGATATACCCTTTCGCGCGGGCCTGTCGGGATCGACCGCGCTGCTCGTATCGATGGTCGCCGGCCTGCTCGCCTTCCGAGGTATCCGCCACAGTCCGTACCACCAGGCGGAACTCGTCCGCAGGATCGAGTACCAGAACCTTACTTTCTGCGGGTACCAGGACGCCTACATGTGCACCTTCGGCGGGCTTCATTACATGGATTTCAGGGGAAAGGAATTCCACCTGGAATACGGAACCGATCCCTTCGCCACCATGGAACCGATGGCTTCCGATCCGGCCCTGCCGCTTGTCGTGGTCATCACGGGAGGCCAGCGCGTCTCGGGAGGCGTGCACACCCCCTTGCGGGAACGCTGGCTTGTCGGAGAAACCGAAGTGGTCGAAGCATACGACGCCATCGCGGCCCTGGCCCGGGAAGGCAAGAAAGCGATCCTCGACAACCGGCTCGACACGCTGGGGGAACTGATGAACGAGAACCAGGCGCTGACGCAGTCACTCGGCGGATCCAATCCCGAGGACGACCGGTTCATCGAACTTGCCCGGCGGGCAGGCGCGTCCGGCGCCAAGCTGGCGGGCAGCAGCGGCGCCATCGTGGCGCTTCACGACACCCCCGGCGAACTGGCGCGGGTCATGATGGATGCCGGCGCCGCGGGCATACTCGAGCCTTCACCGGGACCCGGGCTTGAAATCGAGCAGGAAGATCCGTAGGGAGCCGCCGTGAACATCACCCTCGACTATCATAAATCCGGCCTCGAAGTTAGCGTCCCGGACGAAAACCTGGCCGCCGTCCTCAACATGCGGGAAACGCCGCCGCTGGATGACCCCGTGGCCGCGACCCGGGAGGCCCTGCAACGTCCCGTGGCCGGTCCGCCTCTCGCGGAAATCGCCCGGGGCCGCCGCAACGCATGCGTGGTCGTTTCCGACATCACCCGGCCCGTCCCCCACGACATCATCCTGCCGCCGCTTCTTGAATGCCTGGAGCGAAGCGGGATCAGGCCGGCGGACATCACTCTTCTGGTCGCCACGGGCCTGCACGCCCCCATGGACGAGGAACAGCTCCGCGAGACCCTGACCGACAACGTGGTGGACCGGTATCCGGTCGTCAACCACTTCGCCCGCAACGGTAACGAACAGGCCGACCTGGGCGCCACCAGCACGGGGATCCCGATCCGCGTGGACCGCAGGTACGTGGAGAGCGATCTCAAGGTGCTGACCGGGCTGATCGAGGCGCACTTCATGGCCGGGTACTCGGGCGGACGCAAGCTGGTCGCGCCCGGACTCGTGGGCGTGGAGACGATAGAGCATCTACACGGACCCGGTATCCTGGAGCATCCCAACGCCACGACGGGCGTGCTCGACGGCAACCCGCTCCACGAGGCCGCGCTGGAAATCGCCCGTCGGGCCGGGGTCGATTTCATCCTCAACGTGGCCATGGACGAGGACCGCCGCGTCACCGGAGTCTTCGCCGGCGAGCTCGACCGGGCGCACCGGCACGGCGTCCGCCACGTGGACGGCATGGTCGTGGCCTCCGTCGAGGAACCGGTGGACATCGTCGTGACATCGTCGGCCGGATATCCCCTGGACACCACCTTCTACCAGGCCGTTAAGGGCATGGTCGGGGTGCTGGACATCCTGAAGGAAGGCGGATCCATCGTCATCGCCGCGGGATGTGCCGACGGGATCGGCAGCGCGGAGTTCGAAGACCTGCTCCGGAAGACGAAGGACATCGACGCCTTCATCCACTGGATCCAGCAACCGGGCGTATTCACCATCGACCAGTGGGAGATCGAGGAACTGGTCAAAGCGCTGAAGAAGGGCAAGATCTACTTCTACACGGACGGACTGAATGACGACGACGTCCGGGACTGCCTGGTCGAGCCGGTATCGTCCGTGGAAGCCGGCATCGAGCGGGCCCTGAAGCGCCACGGCGCAGGCGCCACCATCGCGGTCGTCCCGAGAGGGCCCTACGTCATTCCCCGGGTGGTGCCCGGACAGGACGCAGCGGGTTGACGCGCGGCCGGGTCACGCCGCCGACCGATTTCGAGCTTTCCATGACCTCCAACCAGTACGTACACCATACTCCCGTCATCCATCCGTCCGCCTTTGTGGCAGAAAGCGCCGACCTGATCGGCGCGGTGGACATCGGGAAGGACGCGAGCGTCTGGTACCAGGTGGTGATCCGGGCGGACGACGAGCCCGTAACCATCGGCGAGGGAACCAACGTGCAGGACGGCAGCGTCCTGCACATCGACGCTGGCATGCCCACCGTACTGGGCACGGGCGTCACCGTGGGGCACCGCGCCATCGTCCACGGCGCGGTGGTGGAGGACCACGTGCTGATCTCCATGGGCGCCGTGATTCTCAGCGGCGCGCGGATCGGCAGGCACAGCATTATCGGCGCCGGTGCGCTGGTGCTCGAGCACATGGAAGTGCCTCCGGGTTCCCTGGTCGTGGGCGTTCCCGGACGCGTCGTACGTTCCGTTACGGACGAGCAGATCGAACGCATACACCGGACCGCCGAGGGGTACGTCGAACGGCGCGGAATCTATCTCGAACGGCGGGTTCAAGGCGCTTCCTGACCGCCTGATTCTCGACGTTCCGGACTCCGTATCAGGCGTCAGAATCCACTTGACTTTGACGGGCCTGTTCTGTAGTTTGCGGTGCTCTGTTATGCTGGTCCTGAGCGCCTGTAGCTCAATTGGATAGAGCACCTGACTACGGATCAGGAGGTTGGGGGTTCGACTCCCTCCGGGCGTATTATTCGTGGGACGCGGTAGCATGAGAAGCAATGACGGCGAACACGAAGAATGGCTCAGGCTGGCACTGGAAGAAGCCCGGTCGGCGGGAGCTGCCGGCGATGTGCCCGTCGGGGCCGTGATCGTTCACGATGGCGTGGTAGTCGGCCGGGGCCAGAATCGCGTGGAGCGTTTGCGCGATCCCACGGCCCATGCCGAGATCCTCGCGATCCGCGAGGCCAGTGCTTCGCTGGGTTATGAACGGCTGGCCGGGGCCACGCTTTACGTTACGCTGGAACCCTGCGCCATGTGCGCGGGCGCGATCGTCCTGGCCCGGCTGGATAGCCTCGTGTACGGGGCAGACGATCCCAAGACCGGGGCCTGCGGATCCCTGCGCGATATCGTGCGGGACATCCGGCTGAATCACCGGGTGGAAGTAACGCGAGGTGTGCTGGCGGAAACCTGTTCAAGACTGCTGAAGGACTTCTTCAGGGCAAAAAGGGGAGCGGGCGATACAGCTGACGAGCCGAGGTTGCCGGAGAGGTGCGAGAGTGGTTGAATCGGACGGTCTCGAAAACCGTTGTGCCTTCGGGCACCGTGGGTTCGAATCCCACCCTCTCCGTTCCACAGCCCGCTGAACGGAATCCCGGAGGATGGCTACCGGCCACGGCAATGGTTTCAGACATAGACCTGGGAGAGGTGCGAGAGCGGTCGAATCGGCACGCCTGGAGAGCGTGTGTTCACCATGTGGACCGTGGGTTCGAATCCCACCCTCTCCGTAATTGTTTTGGGGCAGTAGCTCAGTTGGGAGAGCGCCAGAATCGCAATCTGGAGGTCGGCGGTTCGATTCCGCTCTGCTCCACTCGGAAGGCCGGGCGACAGGCAGCCAGTTTACGAGGTAGCCGTTGTCCTGCCATCCCGTTTTACAGGCTTGGATCGATTACGGTCGTGCTAGATGGGGAGTTAGCGGTGCCCTGTAACCCGCAACCCGCTACAGCGGGATCGAATTCCCATCCCGAGGATCGCACTTGCGTCGCCGGTATGCGCTGCATCCGGTATTGAAAGTCAGGTCCCGCGCAACGTGACAACGCCCAACCCCGTCAGGACCGGAAGGTAGCAGCGGTAAGCGCCTGAAGCGTGTGCCGCGGGAGCGCCTGGCCGGAGCCGGCGGCACGGATGCCTCGATACGAGTAGATTCGAGGGTGGGTGCACGACCGCTTTACATTTTCCCCTTCGTTCCGCCTGCCTCTTGTTCCGAGTAACCCAGGCATGGAGGGTTGGGCATTGGCCTACGAAGTCACCGCCCGAAAATGGCGCCCCCAGGAATTCGACGGCGTGATCGGGCAGGAACACGTCACCACCACGCTGAAAAACGCCATACAGGCGGGCCAGATCGCCCATGCCTACCTCTTCGCCGGACCCCGCGGCGTGGGCAAGACGACCACGGCCCGCATCCTGGCCAAGGCCCTGAACTGCGTCGACGGCCCCACGGTGACGCCCTGCAACGCCTGCACATTCTGCCGGGAAATCTCGGAAGGACGCAGCGTCGACGTGCTGGAGATCGACGGCGCGTCCAACAACCGGGTCGAACAGGTCCGGACGCATCTGCTCGAGAGCGTCAAGTACACGCCCAGCCAGGGCAAGCACAAGATCTACATCATCGACGAAGTGCACATGCTGACCAAGGAGGCCTTCAACGCCCTGTTGAAGACGCTCGAAGAGCCGCCTGCCCACGTGTACTTCATCTTCGCGACGACGGACCCCCGGAAAGTGATCCCCACCGTGCTCTCCCGGTGCCAGCGCTTTGACTTCCGGCGCATATCGGGTCCCACCATCGTGGATCACCTGGCCATGATCAGCGAGAAGAGCGGATACGATGTCCAGCGTGAGGCCCTCGCCCTCATTGCGCGCCGGGTGGACGGCAGCATGCGGGACGCCGAAAGCTTGCTGGACCAGGTCGTCGCCTTCGGCGGCACCGCGCTGACCGCACGCGAGGCGGCGGAGGTCCTGGGTATCGTGGACCAGGACGTCTATTTCGAATTGCTGGACATCGTGGCGGAGCAGGACGTGCCCAAAGGGCTGGACCTGGTCGACCGGATCTTCGGCCAGGGCCACGATCTCGAAGAGATTGTCCTTGGCATCCTCGAACACCTGCGCAACCTGCTCGTCGTCAAGGCGGCACCCGAAGCGGAAGTGCTGATCGGCGATGCCGCCCTCGCGTTGGACCGCTACCGGGAACAGGCCGGAAGATTCGAGACGGAAGACCTGCTCCGGCTTTCCCAGCTGGCCACGCAGATGGAACAGTCGGTAAAGACCAGCGCGCTTCCCCGGGTGCAGCTCGAGACGGGCGTCGTCCGCATGATACGCATGGCCCGATCAGTTCAACTGACGGACGTCATGGCCCGGTTGTCCGAAATGGCAAGCCGAGTGGAAACGGGAGAAGGGGGTGAAGGTCCTCGCACAGAGGATTCCAGCACAGAGGATTCCAGCACAGGGGATTCCGAATCCCCGTCCGCTCAGCATGCCGATCCATCGTCTGGCTCCGCACCTGTGCCTTCGCCTGCCCCAGCGGTGGCAGCCCCATCGGGACCCGCCCCAGCAGATGGTGAGGGCCGAAGCCCCGCGACATCCAGCGAATCAACGCCAGAGTCCTCCGAGTCAACGGCAGAGTCCACCGAGTCATCGGCAGCATCCTCCGAGTCATCGGCGGGCGCCCCGGCTTCTACTGCATCCTCCGAATCATCGACGGGCGCCCCGGTTTCGTCGAAACTGGATCTCCAGACGGCCCGCAGCCGATGGCCCGCCATCGTGGATGAGATCACACGGCAAAGGAACGGCCTGGGTATCCTGTTGGCAGAAGCCGTGCTTTCGGCCTGCTCGCCTCCGGATGACGCCGGTCCGGAAGGTCCCAGCAGGATTACCCTCAGGTTCGAGGCCGGCCATGTGTTTCATATGCAGCAGATTGAAAAACGTGAAAACAAATCGCTGATACAGAAGGAATGCTCCAGGGTACTGGGCATGCCGGTCCGGATCGAATGCGAGATCGACACACCGAAAACCGAAGACTTCGGCGCAGAAATGACCAGTAGCAGCGAAAACTCGGCGGAGGAGGTCAACGCACAGAAAACCAATGACGCCGGAGCGGGAAAGACCGGCGGCAGCAGCAAAACCGATGACGCCGATACCAGGATTGCCGGCGGCAGCAGCAAAACCGATGACGCCGGAGCGGAGATGGCCGGTGGCAACCGGGCGGATGGCGCCGAAGCGGAGATGACCGACGGCAACCGGGCGGATATCGCAGGGGCCGGTCTGGACGAATATCCCGGCTCGGCCGAAGAAATCGTCAGCGAAGCACAGGATACCACTACGGTCGGCAAAACAGGCGGCCAGGCGGCAAACACCCGCGCGGGCGCCGCGAAAGATCCGGCCGTCAGGAAAATCGTGGAGGCCTTCGACGGCCAGATCATGACGGACTGAGACCGGGGCGCGACAGTTAAAGGACTGAGACCGGGTCGCGGCAAGCGAAGGCGGGCAGGAAAGGAATAGGATATGGCCAAGGGCATGTCGGGCATGATGAAGCGCGTCCAGCGGATGCAGAAGAAGATGATGCAGATTCAGGAAGAAATGGCCGGGAAGCGGGTCGAAGGTACGGCGGGCGGCGGGATGGTGACCGCGGTGGTTGACGGCAGGCTGAGCGTCGTGGAGATCAGGATCGATCCGGCCGTGGTGGACGCCGAAGACGTGGAGATGCTCGAAGATCTCATAGTGGCCGCCGTCAACCAGGGCCAGCAGAAGGCGCAGGAACTGGTGAACCAGGAAATGGGCCAGATCACCGGCGGACTGAACATCCCCGGCCTGGGACCGTAACACGCCATTCCGAGACGTTTCGCCGATCCCGGTTCGGTCGTACTGGCCGGTCTTACTGCCCGATCGTACTATCCGGTCGTACTGGATGTTAACCCATGGTGCGTAAATACAGTTCCGAGGCCCTGGCCATCCTGGTGGACGAGTTGAGCCGTCTGCCCAACATCGGCAGGGTGACGGCCCAGCGGCTGGCCTTCCATATTCTGAAGGGGCCCGCCGAACGCGCCTTTTCCTTGTCCGACGCCATCCGCGCGGTGAAGGAGAAGGTCCGGTACTGCAGCGTGTGCTGGAACATCACCGAGTCCGCAACCTGTGAGATCTGTCACGACGCCCGGCGTAAACCGGAGACCATCTGCGTGGTGGAAGAGCCCCGCGATGTGATCACGCTCGAAAGCACGGGAGAGTACCGCGGCTTATACCACGTGCTCCACGGCGCGCTTTCGCCTCTCGACAACATCACCCCGGACGACATTCGCGCCCGGGAGCTCGTGGACCGGATGGGCGAATCGGTGGAAGAAGTCATCATCGCGACCAATCCAAATATCGAGGGAGAGGCCACCGCGCTCTACCTCAGCCGCCTGATCAAGCCCCTGGGCGTGCGGGTTACTCGCCTCGCCAGGGGTCTTCCCATGGGCGGCGACCTGGAATACGCCGACGAAGTGACCCTCGCACGCGCCCTGGAAGGCCGCACGGAGTTGTAACACGGAACTGAATCAAGACCGCCGGACCGAACCGGCGAATCCCTTGCCGCCATGAACCTACCCAACAAGCTGACCATATTCCGCATCATTCTGAGTCCCATCTTCATGGTCTTCTTCTTGGTAGATACATTGTATACACGGTATATCGCGCTGGTCATCTTCATGATCGCGGCGCTAACGGACCTGTACGACGGCTACCTGGCGCGCAAGACCGGGGTGATTACCAGCTTCGGCAAGTTCATGGACCCCCTGGCGGACAAGATCCTTACGTCCACCGCGCTGATCTGCTTCGCGTCCCTCGGCTACATTTATACGTGGATGGTCCTGGTCATCATCGGAAGGGACTTCATCGTAACCGGCCTGCGGTGCATCGCGGCGTACCGGGGCCTGCTCATCCTGCCGACCCAGGTCGCCAAGTGGAAGACCGCCTCGCAGATGGTGGTCATCGTGATCATCCTGCTCTATATCAACGTCCAGACGACCATGATCGCCTTCGGCCAGTGGAACGTGGAGTTCGACGATATCGCCTGGTGGGTCCTCAACGGCATGGTCTTCGTCTCCATGGTGCTCACGGTCAGTTCCGGCCTGGACTACGTGGTCAAGAACCGGTCCATATTCACCAGTCTGCTGAGGTAGGCATGCGCGCCCTGATCACCTTGCTGTCGACCGGATTTTACGTCGGCTACACGCCCCGCGCGCCCGGCACTGCGGGCAGCATTCTGGGGCTCGGGCTGGTCTGGACGCTGACCGGTCCACTCGGCCTGACCGTACCGTATTACTTGCTGGTCACTGTGCTCTTTTTCGTCCTCGGCGTCTGGGTATCGAGCCGGGCGGAGACCCTGTTCGGCCACGACGGGCCCAGGATCGTCATCGACGAAATCGCCGGCGTCCTGATCGTCTTCGCCGGCGTGCCCTTTGACCTTTTTACCGTGATCGCGGGGTTCGTCCTGTTTCGCGTCCTGGATATCTGGAAACCCTTTCCCTGCGACCGGGTGCAGCGCCTCCCCGGTGGACTGGGGGTCATGATGGACGATGCCGTGGCCGCGGTCTACGCCCATCTCCTCTTGCGGATCGTAACGGGGTTCCTGTCATGAAGTCCGCCGCGATTATCACGATCGGCGACGAACTGCTCTACGGTTCCGTGGTCGATACCAACGCCGCCTATATCGGCCGGCGCCTGACGGAAACGGGCATCGAGCCGGTCTGTTCCATGACCGTGGGCGACGAGGGACCGGGCATCGGCCGGGCCCTGGAAACCGTGTGCCGCCAGGCGGACGTGGTGCTCGTCACGGGCGGACTCGGGCCGACGCACGACGACGTGACCAAGACCGTCATCGCCGAGGCGATCGGACAGGACCTGGTCTTTCATCCCGAAATCTTGGATACCGTGGAGCGGATGTTCACCCAGCGGGGCATGACCATGCCGGAATCGAACCGCATCCAGGCCTATATGCCCCGGAACGCCGAAGTGCTCGACAATCCCGTGGGCACGGCGCCCGGTTTCCTGGTTCGCCACCACGACGCCGCCGTGTTCGTCATGCCGGGCGTGCCCCGCGAGATGATGAAGATGCTGAATGAACAGGTGTTGCCGCGGCTGAAGGACCACAGCGTGGGGAGGGTCATCCTGCACCGGTGGATCCGCACCACGGGCATCGGCGAATCGAATCTCTCCCAGATCATCGGCGATGTCATCGAAGAGGCGGAGGACGTCAAGATCGCCTCCCTGCCCCAGGAGACCGGGGTAAACCTGCGGCTCACGGCCGAGGGCCGCACGGAGGAGGAGGCCCGGCGGCGCATTGAAGCCGTCGAAACCAGGATGGTCGCCCGGGCCGGTGAACATATCTACGGCGTGGACGACGATACCCTCGAAGAGGTGGTGGGACGCCTGCTCCGGCAGGCGGACGCGACCGTGGCCATCGCCGAATCCTGCACCGGCGGCCTCGTGGCTTCCCGCATGACCGATGTGCCGGGCAGTTCCGATTACCTGCTGGAAGGGGTCGTGTCCTACAGCAACGCCGCGAAAATGGCGCGCCTGGAGGTGCCGGTGGGAACGATCGATCGCCATGGCGCGGTCAGCGAGGAAACCGCGGCCGCCATGGCCCAGGGTATCCGTCATACCAGCGGTGCCACCTTCGGACTGTCCACTACCGGCGTCGCGGGGCCCGGCGGCGGGACGCCCGAGAAACCGGTGGGACTGGTCTACCTGGGTCTCGCCTCGGTGGACGGCGTCGAGACGCGAAAACTCATGCTGGGGCCGGACCGGCAGGTCAACAAGACCCGGGCCGCGCTGGCCGCCCTGAACCTGCTGCGGCAGGCGCTTACCCGCGCGGCCGGCACGAACCGGATCCCCGGGAACCGCAACCCGCAGGCCACGTAGAAAGGTTATCGATGCGTACGTTCATTGCCGTGGAAGTCCCGGATTCCGCAAGGGACCGGATCGCGCAACTGGTCAACCGGTTCAAGACGACGGGGACCGACATCAAGTGGGTCGAACCGGACAACATCCACGTCACGCTGAAGTTCCTCGGCAACATCGGGACGGACCAGCCGGCGGTCATTCGCGATGGCCTTAGCGCTGCGCTCGATTCGGCGGGTGCCTTCGACCTGAAGCTGGGACGCATCGGCGCCTTCCCGGATATGAACCGCCCGCGCGTCTTCTGGGTTTCGATCATAGAAGGACGGAAAGAGCTGGTCGCCATGCAGCAGCGCATCGAGGCCGAACTGCACGCCCGCGGCTTCGTTCGCGAGGAAAGGCCGTTTTCGCCGCACCTGACCATCGGCCGGGTACGATCGCCACGGGGCCTGGCCAAGCTTACGGATCTGATCGGGGAGATGGCGTTCGAGACCGAACCGTTTACGGTGAAGCGCGCGGCCGTAGTGAAGAGCGACCTGAAACCGGACGGGCCGTTGTACACGGTCATTGATCATGTCGAACTGGAATGACCAACTGGAATGATCATGCCGACCATAACGGATATCACGCCGCGGGGGAGCGGCGGGCGACGGGAACGCAAGGTCACGATCGACGGCGAGCGCATCCTGACGATCACGGAAGAGACCTTCCTCCGGTTCGGACTTTATGACGGGCAGGCGATGGACCCGGAACGCCTGCAGGAAGTGGAACTGGCCGACGGCGTCTCCCGGGCCATGACCGAAGCCCACCGGCTCATCGACCACCGCATGCGGACGCGCCGCGAACTGGCGGTGAAACTCAAGGCCAGGGGACGGCCGGACGAGGTAATCGACCAGGTGCTGGACCGGCTTGAAAACTCGGGACTGATCGACGACGGGCGCTTCGCCCGGCTGTGGATCGACGAAAGGCTACGGAGAAGGCCGGCCGGCCTGTCCCTGCTGCGCCGCGAGCTGCGTCAGAAGGGGATCGACGCCGAAATCGTCGATACCGCCCTCGAGGAAAGTGCATCCCGCGAAGGGGAAACCGAACGGGCCTACGAGGCGTTGCGCCGCCAGTCCCATCGATATGCCCGGCTTGACCGCGACGCGGCACACCGCCGCATGGTCGCCTTCCTTGGCAGACGCGGGTTCGGGCAGGCCGTCATCTACCAGGTCGTCCATCGCGTGCTGGACGAGATAGAGGAGTCCCGAAATTGACCGGAGCCGAACTGCGAAAGTCCTTTATCGAGTTTTTCGCCGACCGTGGCCATACGATCGTGCCGAGCGCCAGCGTGGTGCCCTGGGATGATCCCACGTTGCTCTTCACCAACGCGGGGATGAACCAGTTCAAGGACGTTTTCCTTGGGAAGAGCACACGCGAGTACGTGCGGGCGGTGGATTTCCAGAAGTGCATACGCGCCGGCGGAAAGCACAACGACCTCGAAGACGTGGGCCGATCGCCCATTCACCAGACTTTCTTCGAAATGCTGGGAAACTGGTCCTTCGGCGACTACTACAAGGAAGAAGCCATAACCTGGGCGTGGGAACTGCTCACGGAGAGGCTGAAACTCCCCGCCGAACGACTGTGGGTTACCGTGTTCCGCGAGGATGACGAGGCCGAGCAGCTCTGGCAGCGCCACACAGGCGTGCCCGCCGACCGCATACTTCGATTCGACGAGAAGGACAACTTCTGGGAAATGGGTGAGACCGGGCCCTGCGGGCCCAACTCGGAAATCCACTACGACCTGGGTCCGGAGCGGACAGGTCGGAATGGAGATCCCGGCCATGGCGACGGGGTCGACAGAGACCGCACACTTGACGACCCTACGCGTCTCGTGGAAATCTGGAACCTGGTTTTCATCCAATACGACCGGGGCGCCGACGGCGCGTTGACGCCCCTGCCGTCCCGTCATGTCGACACGGGCATGGGGTTCGAACGCATGCTCAGCATCCTGCAGGGCGTGGATTCGAACTACGAGACCGACGTGTTCCGCCCGCTGATGGACCACATCGGAGAACTGTCGCAACATCCCTACGCGGAAGGGGATACGGATGTAGCCTATCGCGTGGTCGCCGATCATATCCGGGCCCTGGCCTTCGCCATTACCGACGGCGCCCTGCCTTCCAACGAAGGTCGGGGTTACGTCCTCAGGCGCATCCTCCGGCGCGCCGCGCGGTTCGGCCGCAATCTCGGCCTGTCCGATCCCTTCCTTTACCGACTCGTGCCGACGCTCATCGAAGAGATGGGCGCGGCCTACCCTGAACTCTCCTCCGCGCAGGAAAAGGTGGAGCAGGTGATCCGGTCCGAAGAGGAGAGCTTCGGGCGCACGCTCGATCACGGCATCGAACTCTTCGAGGATATCGTCAAGCGGGCGGGCGCCGAAGGACGAGATGAAATCCGGGGCGAAGAGGCTTTCAAACTGTACGATACCTACGGTTTCCCAGTGGACCTGACCCAGCTGATGGCCGATGAGAAGGATATGACCGTGGATATGGCCGGCTTCGAGGCGGAGATGGAGGGGCAGCGGGAGCGGTCGACAAAAGCGAGGAACGCGAGCGGTACGCCGTCAGTAACGGCTGATGTAAAGGTTGTAAACCCTACCGTATTCCTGGGATACGATCAGCTCGCCGTCGAAGATGCCGAGGTCGTAACGGCAGAGGGTGATTTCGTCATCCTCAACGAAACCCCCTTCTACGCCGAATCGGGCGGACAGGTGGGCGACACCGGCTGGCTGGAGACGGAATCGGGCGGGCGGATCGCCGTGCTGGACACCACGCGGGACGGCGACACCATCATCCACCACTGCGACCCGGACGGCGGCGCCGATCTCAAACCCGGCTTGACCGTCTCCGCGCGGGTCGACGGGGCGCGCAGGCAGTCCATCATGCAGAACCATACGGCGACCCACCTCCTGCACGCCGTGCTTCGGGAGACCCTGGGCGCCCACGTGGAACAGCGGGGCTCCGTGGTCGCGCCCGACCGCCTGCGTTTCGATTTCTCGCATTTCAGCGCCGTTACGACCGAAGAACAGAACGCGATCGAACGCCGGGTCAACGAGCTCGTCTGGGAGAACATCGCCGTCGAGCCCTTCGAAACCGACCTGGAAGACGCAAAGCGACAGGGCGCCATGGCGCTTTTCACGGAAAAGTACGAGGACCGGGTGCGCGTGGTGCGCATCGGCGAGGTAAGCCTGGAGCTGTGCGGCGGCACCCACCTCGGCGCCACGGGCGAGATCGGGTTGTTCCGGCTGGTCCGGGAATCGGGCATTGCCGCCGGCGTGCGGCGGGTGGAGGCCCTGACCGGCGCCGGGGCGTACGAAGCCGTCAAGCAGGACGAAGGACTCGTCGCGGGGGCCGCGGAAGCCCTCAAGAGCGAACCGGAGGACCTGGTGAAAAGGGCCGGTGACCTGACCGCGCGGGTCCGCGAGCTGGAACGGCACATCCGCGAAATGGGCCGGTCCACGGCGCAGAACTGGGCCGATGAACTCATTGACGGCGCCGTGGATGCGGACGGCGTTGCCGTCGCCGCAGGCCGGGTGGATTGCCCGGACATGGACACCCTCCGCGCCATGGGAGACACGCTGCGAGAACGACTTTCCAGCGCCTCGGTCGGCGTGCTGTTCGCAAGCTTC
Source organism: Gemmatimonadota bacterium (assembly GCA_009837395.1). GTDB lineage: Bacteria > JAAXHH01 > JAAXHH01 > JAAXHH01 > JAAXHH01 > JAAXHH01. The sequence goes on along the minus strand of VXTP01000016.1, from coordinate 138 downwards.
GAGGAACGCCCGGTCTGCATCGTCGTGGTGACCGACGGCGCGATCTCCGAGCGCGGCCTGCACGCGGGCAAACTGGCGCGGGACGTGGCCGCCTTCATCGGGGGCGGCGGCGGGGGCAAGGCGCATATGGCGCAGGCC
>VXTP01000028.1 GCA_009837395.1 Gemmatimonadota bacterium | reverse complement strand
TATCTATCTTGTTCCTGTTGTGATCGTAGGTTTATTTTTGTATTGCAGCTGGTTATAACTTTTGTTTTCCGTAGGGGGGGAGCGTGAGGGGTGGGTGGATTTCGACCGCCGCGTCTCTCTCGCTCCCGCCGGCTTCAAGGCGGTGGAAACGCGCGGATCTGATCCGTGCATCGTCGTCTACGACCAGGGATCGCCGGCCTCTGAAACAACGCACCGTCACGGCGACGAAGGATACGACCTGGAGCAGCTCGACGCGTGGCGCGACGGGCTGGCCATCGCGTTGTACGAAGCATCCGAGCATCCATGATTCCCGCACTGACCGACTGCCTGGTGGTGGAGTTGACCACGCAACTGCCGGGTCCCTACTGTGCCATGCTGCTGGCCGATCTCGGAGCCCAGGTGATTAAGGTGGAACCGCCCGGCGGGGATCCCCTGCGCGGTTTCCCCCCGGCGTACGCCAGCGTCAACCGCGGCAAGCGGAACATCGTGATCGACCTCAAAAAGGACGCGGGCAGGGCGGTCATGAGCCGCCTGATCGGCCGGGCGGACGTCGTGCTGGAAGGATTCCGGCCGGGTGTGGCCGAACGGCTCGGCGTGGACTATCCCGCGGCAAAAAGCCTGAACCCTGCCGTCGTGTACTGCGCCATATCCGGTTTTGGGCAGGAAGGCCCCTACCGGGACCGCGCCGGCCACGACATCAACTACCTCGCGATCGGCGGCCTGCTTGGACGCGCCGATCCGCCCGCGGTCCCTCCCGTGCTGATTTCGGACCTGTCCTCCGGCCTTTACGCCGCATTGGCCGTTTCCGCCGCGCTCATGCGGCGCGCGGCCACGGGGGAGGGATGCTTCATCGATCTGTCCATGACCGACTGCATCCTGTCCTGGATGGCCCTCGACATCGCCACGGCGGCGCAGGATCCGGAGGCGGCCCGTGGGCAGTTCCTCGGGAACATCTCCCATTACGGGATCTACGAGACCTCGGACGGCCGACACATCAGCCTCGGGATCGTCCACGAGGACCATTTCTGGGCCCGACTTTGCGATGTCATGGGACTGGACGGCTGGCGGAACTGGCCTTCGAAGAAACGGCTGGACCGGGAGACCGAAATCAGGGAGAAACTCCGTGCCGTTTTTGCCACGGCATCCTGCCGGGAATGGGACCGGAGGCTGCGCGAAGCCGACGTGCCATGCGCACCTATTTACCATCTTGACGAGTTACCGGACGACCCTTATATACAGTATCGAAACCCGTTTTACCATCTCGTCGCTTCCGACCGGTCGGAAAGCCGTCAGGTCAGGGCGCCGTACCGCACGGATACGCAGGAGTCCGAAGCCCCGCTTCCGCCTCCCGTCAAAGGCGAACATACGCGATCGGTGCTTTCGGATTCCGGATACGATGATGACGAGATCGACCGACTGATACAACTTGGCGCAGTACACGCATCCCGAACCGGGGAGAAGTAGCCGAATCCCAAAGGAGACATCATGAGCATCCGCGTGCGAAACTGGCGTGATCAGGCGCCCTATGTCGGGCATATCAGCGCGCTGGTCTGGACGCTGTACCAGTCCCATGACAAAGACGCGACCTCTCCGCCGGAAATCAACCGGCTGCACGGCATCAACAGCTTCGTCAAGCACGGGCTCCAGGGCCACCAGCACTCGGACCACCACCACCACGACGCCATCGAGCAGTTGTATTTCATCCTCCGAGGGCGCGGCCAGTTGCTGATCGGGGACGACAAGGTGGACGTCCGGGACGGTACGGCCGTCTACATGCCCGTCAACGTACCCCACCAGGCGTTCAACGACGGCGAAGGCTGGATGGAACACCTGATCGTCAGTTGCCCGCTCGACGAAATCCGGGAGGGCACGCCCGCAGTGCGGGACTGGCGCGACGTCCATCCGGTCGTGCTGGAAGGCGGCACCGTTTCCTGGCCGCTGCTGCGGCGCGAGGAGGATGCACCTGCCGGCGAAGGCGGCGTGCTCCAGCGCGTGCATAGTGTGACCCGCTACGCGGTCCAGGGACGCCAGGGAACCGACTGGCAGCAGTTGGATGGCATCGAGTTGGTCCACTACGTGCTCAGCGGATTCGGCATCGTCGAAGATCTTGACGGGGACCGCCAACTGGTCACCGAAGGTTCTGCGGCCCACGTACTGCCCGGAGTTGCCCATCGATTCGCCAACCAAAGCGAGGGCTGGCTCGAGTACGTCACGTTCGCGGTCGAGGTAGGTGAGGTCGAAGCGCCGGACGAATCCGACGAGTTCGAGGAGTCCGAAAAGCCGGCCGTGGAGTACGGCGTGGAGGATGTAGCCGCGGCTGCCGTGGTGGCGGAGGTCGATTGGGACGACGCCGACGCGGTGGAGACCGAAGAGGAAATCGAGGAGGACGGGACCGACGATGAAGCCGACGATGATGTGGAGTCGGCGCAGGCCGAGGATGTGGTCGACGATGACGTGGAGTCGGCGGAGGCCGAAGATGAGGATGAGGCCGAGGATGAGGCGGAGGCGGCAGTTGAAGCGGCCGTTGACGATGAGGCCGGCGGCGACGGAATAGATGATGAGGCTGGCGAATCGGCAGTGGCCGACGAAGAGTATGAAGCTGACGAAGCCGACGAGGATATCGAAGTCGTGGAGGAAGGCAACGGCGAAGATGGGGAAGACGCGGAGGAGGACGTAGTGGAAAGCGCCGAGGCGACCGATGATAGCGAACCGGAAGCGGCAGTAGAAGACGCCGAGGACGCGGAAGCGGAAGAAGAAGACGTGGCCGAAGCGGACCAGGCCGAAGCCTCAGAAAAAGCCGAAGCGGATGACGATGATTTCGATCTGGAAGACGACGACGCGGACTTCGATATCGAAGACGAAGATGAAACCGTCGTGGAGGACGAAACAGGGGAGGACGACGAATCTCCTGATGCGGACAGACGTTAATCGAAAGCGTACGTGAACAACCTACCCGCCCGCTCGTTCGGGCGAACCGGCATGCGTCCGGCGGCACTGGCCATGGGAGCCGCCTTCCTGCACGAAAGCCCCGAGGCGGTCGAGGCCATCCAGACCGCCCTGGAACTGGGCGTCAACTATTTCGATACCTATCCGGGCCACCACGAGGAGAAATGGGGCGAGGCGCTCTCCGGCGTGCCCCGATCCTCCTACTATCTCCAGGCCAAGATCGGTACCCATCCGGAACGCAGGAAGGACTTCTCCGGGGAAGGCGCCAGGTGGAGCCTGGACCAGAGCCTGCGATCCCTGAAGACAGACTATCTCGACTGCGTGCTCGTGCACGATCCGGCCGATGTGGACGAATTGTTGCGCGAAGGCGCGGTTTTCGACGTGCTGCGCGAAATGAAATCGCAGGGCGTGGTAAGGAATATAGGACTCGGCGCCCGTTCCCATGACTGGCACGTACGGCTGATCGACGAAGGCATCAGCGACGTTTCGCTGACCTTCCTGGACTACACCCTGGTCAACCAGTCGGCCGCCGCCTCCATCTTTCCAGCGGCAAGGAGGCGGTCAACGGGGGTTATCCTCGCCAGCGTCCAGGGCATGGGCCTGCTGACCGGACAAGAGCCCGATCCGGACCGTGAGCGGGGTATGCATCCCGGGTCCGAGCCGCGCGCCCATCGAATCTGGGCCTGGTGCCGTGAGCACGGCGTCAACATCCGCCACCTGGCCATACAATTCTGCCTGGCGGCGCCGGTGGACAGCATCGTCATGTTCGGGCCGGCGAGCATCCGGCACGTCCATGACGCCTACGAGGCCGCCACCGAGACGATTCCAGGTGACCTCTGGGAAGCGTTCGACCAATCTTTCGGCATCCGTCCGGGCATGGATGCCGAATCGTCATAACCACGGAAACCGTCCACGTGTCCTCACTGAACTTCTCGCCCCGCGTGCCCGTCATCGACGCGAATGTGTGCGTGGGCAATCACCATACCGGACCATCGCCCTGCCAGAGCCCGGTGCAACTGCTCGAAGAAATGGATTTCCACGGGGTCGAGCGCGCCGTGATCTACCACGCCCAGGGTGAGCAGATCAGTCCGACGGACGGCAACCGGTACCTGGAGGACTGGCTCGACGAGGATGGCAGGCTGATCCCCCAGTGGTCAGTCGCGCCGGTGGAAACCTCCATGGGGCAGATCGCGGAACTCCACGGCCGGGGCCGGGTGCGTTCCGTCCGGCTGCACGATTGCCAGTCCGCCGGACTTCCCTTTCTGCCATGGGGTTACGACGATCTCCTGACCTTTCTTTCTGATGCCGGGATCCCGCTTTGGATCCCGCTTATGGACGTGGAAACGGACCACCTGGTCACAACGCTCAAGGCCTATCCGGACCTGCACGCCGTGCTCGTCGGCGCACACTATACCCACGCGCTGGTCGTTCGCGGACTGTTGGAAGCGAGTCCCCGTGCCGTGCTGGAACTCAGCCGCTACGAACCCATCGGCGAGGTGGAGGCCCTCGTGGAGCGGTTCGGTGCGGAACGGTTCGTCTACGGCTCGTGGTACCCCCGGTACGCCATGGGGCCTATCCTGTTCTACCTGCACCACACGCGCATGGGCGAGGATGAACTAGCACGGGTCTGCGCCGGAAACGTCGAGCGGCTGCTCGGACGCACGGAGACATCATGATAGACGGCACGAGGGTGATCGACTACCACGGCCACGTTGGCCGGTGGGAACGGTACGGCATGGTGGACGATCCGGAACTCCTCCTGGGGGCCATGGATGCCGTCGGCATCGATGTCGCGTGCCTGTTCCACATATTTCATCCGGACGGTACCACGGGCAACGATCTGACGGCGAAATTCGTCGCCCGGAACCCGGACCGCTTCGTGGGTTTCGCCTATGTCTCGCCGACGATGCCCGACCGGATGGTACCCGAACTGGAGAGGGCGATCGACAAACTGGGGTTTCCGGCCATCAAGCTCTACCCGCCCTATACGCCCTGGCCCTTCAACGAGGAACCCTGGCATCCGATCTATGAATTCGCCCAGGACCGGGGGCTGGCCATCATCTTCCACACGGATCACTTCATCAACAGCCGGCCCCGTTACTTCGAAGACCTCGCGCCGGCCTACCCCCGGGTGAACTTCGTCTCCGCCCACTGCGGCAACGTGCCCGAGGCCCGCGCGGAGGCCATCGCCGCCGCGCAGAAGTACCCGAACGTCTACCTGGAGACCTGCTCGACGTACCGGACGCCCGGCGTGATCGAGGAACTGGTGGAAAAGGGCGGAGCCGACCGCGTGCTGTACGGATCGGACATGCCCCTGATGGACCCGCGGCCGCAGATCGGCAAGATCATCACGGCCCGGATCTCCGACGAAGCGAAACGCATGGCACTGGGCGAAAACGCGGCCCGGCTGCTGGGCATTTAGGATAGGCATCTAAGGACAGGAGGATTACGTGATTCTCGGACAAGCCGAACTGCATAACGTACACGAACTGCTGGACGACCCCGGCGGCGCGGGCCGTATCTGCTGCCGCGTGCCGAACGACCTGCGCGTGACGCTGAACGAATCGGCGAAGAACAACGCCCTGCAGGCTACCGGATGCGAAATCCGTTTCAACCTGGAGGGACCGGAAGCGGCCATCACGCTCCAGAGCCCCGACGGCCCGACGCTCGCGGAAGTGTACCAGGGCGATTTCTTCAGCGCCCTGCACATCATCGACGCGAACCCGACGCGTATCGTCGTGGCGCGCCCCGAGTCCGAACCGGACATGCGCCAGGTTACGCCGCCCGATGCGCGGTTCGATACCGGCCTCACCCGGGTGGTCCTGCCGTGGCGGCCCGCGGTCCGCCTGGTCTCCATCGAAGGCGATACGTCGCTGCCGCGGCCGGACCAGACGCCGCAGACCCGGTACCTGGCCTACGGATCGTCGATTACCCACGGCAGCACGGCCGTCCGGCCCACGGGCACGTACCCCGCACGGACCGCCGAGCTGCTGGGCACCGATCTCTTCAACCTGGGATTCGGCGGAGGCGCCCACCTGGAAGGGGGCATGGCGGATTACATCGCCGGACGGACAGACTGGCACTTCGCCACGCTGGAAATGGGCATCAACGTCGTGCAGTCCTTCACCGTGGACGAGTTTTACAACCGGGTCGCGTACTTCGTGACCACGATCGCCGACGCCCATCCTGACGACTGGATCTTCTGCATTGACATCTTCCCGTGCCGGTATGATTTTACGGGCGTCGAAAATTGCGAGACCTTCCGGTCCATCGTGGCGGAACGGGTGATGGAATTGAACCGCCCGAAGCTCGTTCACATTCCGGGAGACGCCATGCTCCGGTCCAACACCGGCCTCACGGTGGACCTCGTGCATCCGGCGCCCGCCGGTTTCGAGGAGATGGCGCGGAACCTGGCGGACATCATCCGTGCGCGCAGAACGTAGTCTTTAAACTTCATCCAGCAGGCCAAAAGGGGAAACAAATGGAAACCATCCGGGTAGGCGTGGTCGGCGCCGGCACCAATACCGTGACCATGCATATACCGAAGCTGCAGGCCATTAAAGGCGTGAAGATCGTCAGCGTGTGCAACCGCAGCCGCGCGTCGTCAGAGCGGGTGGCGAAGCAGTTCAACATCCCGACGGTCTACGAAACGTGGACCGAACTGATCGAGGCCGAGGATACGGACGCCATCGTCGTCGGGACCTGGCCCTATCTGCACTGCGCTACGAGCATGGCGGCCCTGGCGAACGGCAAGCACATCCTGTGCGAGGCGCGCATGGCCATGAACTACGAAGAGGCCCAGCTTATGCACGACGCCGCGCAGAATAACCCGGACCTCGTCGCCCAGATCGTGCCTTCCCCCATGACGCTGTGGGCGGACAAGACCATTCAGCGCCTGATCGCGGAAGGCTACGTGGGCGAGATCCTCAGCGTGGAACTCCGCTCCTCCGGCAGCGACTTCATCGACCGCGACGGTCCCATGCACTGGCGGCAGAACGTCGACTACAGCGGGATGAACGTCATGACCATGGGCATCTGGTACGAGGCCATGCGGCGCTGGGTCGGGGACCCGCTATCGGTTTTCGCCCAGGGAAAGACCTTCACGAAGATGCGCCGCGACGCCGAAACGGGCGTGATGCGCGCCGTAAGAGTGCCGGAGCACATCGACATCGTGATGGACATGATCTGCGGCGCGTCGGCCTATGTCAAGATCTCGACCGTACAGGGCCTGGCTAACGAGAGCGAAGCCACGATCTACGGCAGCGAGGGCACGATCCGCATGGGCGACAGCAAGCTCTACGGAGCCCGCCGGGGAGACGACGCCCTTTCCGAAATCGAAATCAGGCCCGAAGACCACGGGGAATGGCGGGTCGAAGAAGAATTCATCAACGCCATTCTCGGGGTGGAAAAGGTGTCCCACACGCCCTTCGACGTCGGGGTCAAGTACATGGAATTCACCGAAGCCGTGACCCGGAGCATGTCGGAAGGCAAGGCCATCGCCCTGCCACTGTAAGTAAGCGTTGGCCGGCCAGTTACCACGAAGTGTAATAGTCCGCGGGCAGTGTGGGCGGCGTGGGTCAACGGGCCATGAGGCCGGGTTGGACAGGTTGGTTACGTTGAGGTGAAGCGATCTACGTAGGCCAGGACGGCGTCGACCATGTCCTGCGGGGCCGATTCGTTGACGATGGTGAAATCCGCCATGGCGATGGGCCCGCCCTTCTCGATGTTCTCGATCTCCGCGTGGTCCCGCTTTCGCGCTTCGTCCGCCGTGAGGGGGCGCATCCGGAAGTGTGGGTCCGTCCGCGCGTCGTGGGTCCGGTGCTCCAGCCGGCGGTAGCGGGTCTTCGGCGAAGAGACCACGGCCACCACGTGGATGCGGTCGCCAAAGGTCTCTTTAAGGATCTTGTGCTCCGACCAAGAATACAGCCCGTCGATCACCACGTGGCCGTGTTTCAGGCCTTCCTCGATGGCGGGAAGCGAAAGCAGCGCGAAGGCGCCCATCCCGTGGTCGCGCCGCAGCCCTTCCCGCATCTCCTTCTCGTTCTCCGGATTCACTTCCCGGCCTTCCGCCCTGAGCCGGTCGATGGTCACCTGGCCGAAACGGATGTGGCGCCAGCCCTGGTCGACCAGGCATTCGGCGGCCGTCGATTTTCCCGATCCGGTCATGCCTACGATGGCGACGATTAGGTGCATTTCAGGTCCGCCTGGTTGCAGAGGAGGAACACGAAAACCGGGCTGAATATACTCTTTTCGAGGGACCCTGTCAAAGCGGATGTACGCGGGGTATATTGTCCTTGACGATCAATCCGCGTCCATTTTGTTTTAAGTTTCTTCGACGATTTAAAATCAATCCAGTTCCCGTGCGTGACGGCAACGGAGGAAGGCCATGGCTGAATCATCACCCGATCGCGTCGGAAGTCGATTTCAACTCGAGACCGAGCTGGCCCGGGATCTCGGCCTGGTCGCGGCCACGACGATCATCGTCGGCGGCATCATCGGGTCCGGGATATTCGGGGCGCCCGCGGGCATCGCGGCCGTACTGGGCTCCCCCGAACTGTTCCTGCTGGTCTGGGTCATCGGCGGCCTGCTCTGCTTCTCGGGTGCACTTTGCTTCGCCGAACTGGGCGCCATGATGCCCCGCACGGGCGGCATCATCGTGTACTTGCGGGAATCCTATCCGCCCTACGTGTCCTTTCTCTACGGGTGGACGGAAACCGCCGTGATCTGTCCGGGCGCGCTGGCCGCCGTCGCCATGATCTGCACCTCGTATCTTGGTTACTTCGTACCGGATATCTCCCTGGAACATGTACTGATGCAGGCCGGTCCGGTGATGGTCTCGACCCAGCACCTGGCGATCTTTGCCGTCCTGGCCCTGCTCGGAGCCGTCAATTACGCGGGCGTGCGGTTCGGAGGGATCATATCCAATGTGTCCACCTTCGCCAAGGTCGCGGCCCTGTTGGGCCTGGTGTTCCTCGCCCTGATCGTCGGCGGGTCCGCGGAGCATTTCTCCACGCCGTCGGCCACGGGCAGGGAGATGAGCCTCTTCGGTGCGCTGGGAACGGCCATGGTCGGCATCCTGTTCTCGTACAACGGCTGGTATAACACGAACAACGTGGCGGGTGAAGTGAAGGATCCGCGCCGCGTGCTGCCCCTGGCCATCATCATCGGGTTGAGCCTCTGCATGCTGGTCTACCTGGCCGTCAACTGGGCATACCTCTACGTCATGGACATCGACGAAATCGCCGGGTCGAATCAGATCGCCGCCGAGGTAGCGGAGAGGCTGATCGGTCCGATCGGCGGATCACTCACCTCCCTGGCGGTAGTCGTCGCCACCTTCGGTACCTTAAACGCCAACATAATGTACATGCCGCGCATCGCCTACGGCATGGCTCGTGAGCGCCTCTTCTTCGGCTGGTTCACCCGGGTGCATCCCAGGTTCCGGACCCCGTCGCGAACGATCACCACCCTGACCGTCCTGGGCATGGCGTGGAGCCTCGTCGGCAACTTCATGGAAATCATCCTGGCCGTGATGTACGTGCTCTTCGTGTTCTACTTGTTGACCGTGATCGCCGTGTTCATCCTCCGCCGGAAGTACCCTGACGAACACCGGCCATTCAAGGTGTGGGGCTACCCCATCACACCACTCTTCTTTATCGTGGTGTCCCTCGGATACATTGTATCGACGGTCGTTTTCAGCTTCGGCGACGCACTGCCGGGCATTATCGTCCTGCTGCTCGGCGTGCCGGTATACCTGCTGTGGTTCCGCAGGCAGGCGGCCAGTGCGTAGATTTGATATTGCAGACCTCAAGCTAGAGAGTAAATCACCGATCAAGGAATAGAGGAGTTACAGATGCCCGTCATGAACGGCGGCGAGGCCCTAATCCGGTCCATGCGCGCCAACGGTGTCGAGGTCGTCTTCGGACTGCCCGGCGCCGGCCAGTACGAAGCCATCGATGCGATCTACCGCCAGGAGGGTATGCGGTACGTCACCACGCGGAACGAACAGGCGATCAGCTACATAGCGGACGGTTACGCCCGCGTGAGCGGCAAGCCGGGCGTGGGCATCGCGGTCGAAGGCCCCGGGTTCTTCAACACCACGGCCGGACTGGCCACCGCTTTCGCACAGTCCTCCCCCGTGCTGCTGGTCACTGGAGACCACCACGGCGTGTCCTTACCCGGCCGGCCCCGGCACGACAGCCTGGGTGACTACGGCGCCTATTCGAAGTGGGCGGGCCGTGCGGATTCGCCCGGAGACGTCCCCGGCCTGGTCCGGGAGGCCTTCCGCCAGCTCAGCACCCCGCGGAAACGGCCCGTCGTCCTGGAGATCGGTCCCCACGTATTCAGGGCCGAGGAGGAGGTCCTCCTGGTGGAAGCGGCGTCGTACTCGCCCGCGGCGGGCGATGCCGGCCAGCTGGCGCACGCGGCCCGGCTGCTGGCGGAATCGGAACGGCCGCTGCTCTGGGTCGGCGCCGGTGCGTCGGAAGGCGCGCCTTTGGTTCGGAAGATCGCCGAGCACCTGGGCAGCCCGGTCGTCAGCAGCCGCAGCGGGAAGGGTATCCTTCCGGCACGGCATCCCCTGTCCCTTGGGATGTTCGAGGCGCGGTTCAAGCCGCTGAAGGACCGGGTGGACGAATGCGACGTGATCCTGGCCGTGGGCACGGCGACCGACCTGAGCGCGCGACTGGATGGGCAGACGGTGATCCGTATCGACGACGACTCTGACGAGATCAACCAGGACGGAAGCCATACCCACGGCATCCTGGGCGACGCCGCGCTGAGCCTGGAGGTCCTGTACGAAAACCTGGCCGGCCTGTCCGCCCCCGGGCCCAACGTCACCGAGGACATCCAGGCGATCAATGCCCACCGCTTCGGTCCAGCGGAACAACTCCAGCCCCAGGGCGCTTTCATGGACGCCATGCGGTCGGCGATTCCCGATGACGGCATCTTCGTGGGCGGGATGAACCAGATGGGATACTACGGCCGGAACTACTACCATGCCCAGTCCCCGAGGGGATACCAGACTTCCTCCCACCACGGCACACTGGGCAGCGTGTTCCCCGTCGGCATCGGCCTCAAGATCGGACGCCCCGACCGCGCGGTCGTCGTGGTCTCCGGCGACGGCGGCATCCTCTACAACCTCCAGGAACTCGCCACGGCCGTGCAATACGGTATCAACGTCGTGACCGTCGTCTTCAACGACAACGCCTACGGCAACGTGTTGCGGGCCCAGTTGGAAGAGTTCGACGGCCGCGTCATCGGCACCGAACTCCACAACCCGGATTTCGTCAAACTGGCAGAAGCCTATGGCGCAAGGGGGGTTCTGGCCGAGGATGCGTCACAGCTCGAAGCGGCCGTGGGCGAAGCCGTTGCGGTGGATGCCCCGACACTGATCGAGGTGCCGATAGGACCCTGGGAGCGAAGGTACTAGATACTGTACCTGCAGGTCTTCGTTCTCGTTCAGTTTATGGGCAGCAGATCCCAGATTTTCAACAACGCAAGAGCAGTAACCGGAACCAGGGCGATTGCCCACCTGAGTATCCTGTTTTCCCTGTCCACCGCCTCAGTCCTGGATTTTTCGATTTCTGCCCGTATTTCGCCTATTCCCTTCCGAATGTCAATGAGCTGAACCATCAGCCATTCATTCTGAAAGACGATTGGTGTACCCGGCGAAGACGGAGATAGGTTTTCAGATTCGTTCATTTCGGTACCTCTTTCATCCAGTCACAGACATCCATTTCAATTTATCCATCAACCTTAGCCTGTTCTTCCTGCGTATTGGTCTAAATGGATTAGTCGGTACCGTTGTGATGTTTTTCGATTAAAATGTAGTTTTTTCTGAGAACCACCACCTGGCAAGACAACTGGCCAGGTGCGCACTTGGGTCGTAGACCCACCTCAAGCTGGACATTTCCAGTTCAGGTCGCACCCTGCTTCTCGCAGGAAACGGATACCCTCGTCCCAGTGCCGGTCGACATTTCCAACACTGTGGGAGTCGTCCCCGGGTACCACGGCGATTCCCATTTTCAGCGCTTGCTCGAGTACCGGCCTGGAGACGTAGGGCTCGGTCTGACCTTTTTTGAGCGCGGCCAGGTTGTAGTCCAGGATCGAACCGAGATCGAGGATCGCCTCCAGGTTGCGCACGACCCGGTCCCACACGAAGGGCTTGATGAGGCGCGCCCTGTAATCGGGGTCGAAGATCCTGACGAGGTCGAAGTGGCCGATCACCTCGGGACGCAGCTTCGTGATCATTTCGTACTGCCGGTCGAAGTACGCGCAGTACAGCTCGTCCACGCCCCCGACCGTATCCGCCGCGGCCCGGTACCATTCCGGCGATCCATCGAACAACTCATCGTTGATCTGGTGCACGGAACCCACGATATAGTCGGGTTCGTGCGCCTCCCTCATCGCGGGTACCCAGCTTTCATACCCGCTGTACCCTTCCGTTTCGAAGGCTACCAGGACCCTGATCTGCGACGCGTACTTGTCCCGGAGTCGGCGGCAGGCCGCCATGTACTCGGCGAATCTCGCCTGCTGATCGACGGCGTTCAGTCCGGAGGCCAGCTCATCGGGGTAGCTCAACGCATCCCGATTCGGCGGCATGTGCTCGGTGATGCCCACCCAGGCGTATCCATGGGCGATGTAGGCCCGGATAATGTCTTCCAGCGAATCCTCGGCGTGCCCGCAGAATTCCCCGCTGTGGCCGCCGTGGACGGATACGCGTGCAGGAGATGAGGCCATTTTCGAACCTGTTAGATGGTAATTGTAATAGGAAGGTGGCGACCAGAAGGGCTTCCGGACCTTGCCGCCGAACTACGCAACTACGCGATTCCGGCCGATGCCCATGCCCGATGCATGGCTTCGGAAGTCTCCCGCAGGGCGTCCCGCGGGGCCAGGGCGTTCACCCGCGCGCTGAAAGGTTCGGCCGTGACTGGGCCGTCGTAGCCCATGGTGTCCAGCGCCTTGAGGAACCGGGCTATGTCGAGGACGCCGGTCTCGCCGGGCAGGCACCGCTTGTTGTCGATCTGCTCGTCCACCGGGACCCCGGCCGGCGCGTCGTTGACGTGTACGTTGACCACGTCGCCGTTGCCCAGCCGCGCGAGGTCATCCCAGGTGCCGTGGGATGTGTACCAGTGCCACAGGTCCAGCAGCAAGCCCACGTTGGGACCCAGGTCGCGGCAAAGCGCCAGCATGCCGTCCATGGTATAAACGAACGCGTGCTTCCTGCCCCGACGAAGCGTTTCCGGACCGATGAACTCCAGGCCGAAGCGGCAGTCGTGTTCCCCGAGGAGTTCCGCCACGGGCTTCAACCGCTCCACGTGGAAAGCGTAGTTCTCGTCGAAGGTCCGTTCATCCGAACAGGGCATGACCACGGCGGTCGTCCTTTGCGCGCCAATGTCCCTTGCCAGGGCGGCATACCGGTGAAGCCGGGTCAGTTCTTCCGACCACTTTTCCCTGGTGCCGTGCCATTCGATCGGCAGGCCCCAGTTGCCGGGACGGCGTCCGGCCCGTTCAAAAAGATCCCGGACCTCCCCGACTGAAGTCTCCCGGGACACTTCGGCCATATCCGGCAGGTTGATATCGACACCGTCGAACCCGTACTGCGCGGCCATATCCAGCGCTTCGGCCAGGGAAGCGTGAACGCCGATCATGCCTGGATTGAGGTTCTTGAACATGGCCCGACTTTATAGGGCGCTTTACCGGACTTACCCGGTCTTGACGCGCTGGAACCGCTTCTTGCCCGCCCTCAGGAGCAGGACGCCTTCATCGTCGAGGTCCCCCGTACCGAGCATCCGGTCGATGGCGGCCACGCGCTCGCCGTTGACGGAAGCGCCGCCCTGCTCGATCAGCCTGCGTACCTCGCTCTTGCTCTTGCCCAGTTCGGCTTCCACGAACAGGTCGACCACGTTGATGCCGGCCTCCAGGCGTTCCCGGCCGATCTCCACGGTGGGTACGTCCTCCGCCCCCGCCTGCGCGCCGCCGAATACACTCCGGGCGCCGCGCTCCGCCTGGGACGCCGCTTCCTCGCCGTGGGTGATCTTCGTCGTCTCGAAGGCCAGAACCGACTTGGCTCGGCGGATCTTCTCGCCCTCGAGGGCGCCGAGTTCCCGCACCTGGTCCATGGGCAGGAAGGTAAAATGGCCCAGGAGTCCTTCCACGTCCCGGTCGTCCACGTTGATCCAGAACTGGTAGAAATCGTAGGGCGAGGTCATTTCCGGATCGAGCCATACGGCACCTTCGGCCGTCTTGCCCATCTTCTTGCCGTCCGACAGAGTCAACAGGGGCGTGGTAATCGCCTGCGCGGCCGCCCGTTCCTTGCGCCGGATCAGGTCCACGCCGGCCACGATGTTCCCCCATTGGTCGTCTCCCCCGAACTGCATCGTGCAGCCGTACTCCCGGAAGAGCATGAGAAAGTCGTAGGCCTGGAGGATCTGGTAGTTGAATTCAAGGAAGGTGAGACCCGTCTCCATGCGCAGCTTGTAGGCCTCGGCCGTCAGCATCCGGTTCACGCTGAAATGTTCTCCGATCTCCCGCAGGAAGGAGATGTAGTTCAGCGTGCGCAGCCAGTCCGCGTTATTCACCATCGACGCCCGGCCCGGCCGGCCCTCGTGGCCGTCGTCGAAATCGAGGTAGCTGCTCAGCTGCTTCTTGATCCGGAGGATGTTCTGATCGATGTCCTCCGTCGAAAGCTGGGGACGCAGGGCGACCTTGCCGCTCGGATCGGGAATCATCGCCGTGCCGCCGCCCACCAGGGCGATGGGCCGGTGGCCGCCGCGCTGCACGTGGGCCAGCATCATGATCTGGACGAGATTGCCGACGTGCAGGCTCTGCCCGGTCGGATCGAACCCGATATAGCAGGTGACGGTCTCGTCTTCGAAGGCCCGGGCCACGGCCTCTTCGTTCGTAACCTGGGAGACGAACCCCCGTTCCTTCAATATGTCGAATGCGCTGGACATGCTGGGAGATTCCGATTTAAAGGGACACCGATTTACAGGGACAACGAGTTAAAGGGACACGGCCTGTTCCGTCCGGGAGGATTCATAGATGGCGAGGATGAGCGAGAGGGACTTCTTGGCTTCCTCGCCCGTGATGCGGGGCGTGCCGCCGTCCCGGACCAGGGTGACCATGTCCTCGATCACGTTGCGCGGCCCCTCGTAGGGAAAGGGATCATCGGCCGATTCATCCGGAACGTGCCAGGTATCGACCTTGTTACCGGCCGTTATGACCAGCCCCTGCGTGCCGTGCAGCTCCACTCCCGCGGGGATGGTGACGGGACAGGTCGTCGTTCCCAGGATGGTTCCGACGGCGCCGTTTTTGAAGCGGAGCATAGCCATGCCGAGGTCCTCGGATTCGATGTCGTGGTTGAACACCCCGATCTGGCCCTGGACGCTTTCGACCTCCCCCATGTACCAGCCCAAAAGATCGATCTGGTGCACGGACTGGTTGATCAGCGACCCGCCGCCGTCCAGCGCCCACGTGCCGTGCCAGCCCTCGTAATAGGCGTCGTTCCTGAACCACTTCAGCCGTACTTCGCCCAGGATCATACGCCCGAGGCGCCCCTCGTCCACGGCCTGTTTGACGCGCACGTTGTCGGCCATGTACCGCGCTTCGAAATCGACGGCCAGGATCACGCCGGCCTCGCTGCAGGCCGCGATCATCCGGTCCGCCCGTTCCAGGCTGACCTCCACGGGCTTGGTGGTGATGACGTGCTTGCCCGCCTCCGCGGCCGCGATGGCGAAATCCGCATGGGTGCCGCTGGGCGTCATCACGGTGATGACGTCGATATCGTCGCGGTCAAGCAGTTGGCGGAAGTCCCGGTACCAGTCGATACCGTACTCCGCCGCGGCCTTCCGGCCCCGCTCCTCGTCGAGTTCCGCCACCGCCGCGAGCCGCGCGCCTTCCGTCTCGCTTATGAAACGGGCGCGCACCGCCCCCATGCCAAGCCCTATCACGCCGAAACCGACGGGATCGGTGCTCACGTCGAACTCCTTTTCATGTGAATGGATAGGTCAACGCCGGTCCGGGCGGGACTTCCTCCTGCCGGACCGGCATGCGATGCGGCATCGTTCATTCTTCGAACCGGCCCGATCCCACGGTCAGGAATTCGCCCGCCAGCAGCTCGCGAAGGATCTCCACCTTGTTCCCCGTGCGCCGGTGCAGGTCAGACAGGACCTCCTCCCCGGCAAGCTCGTCGACACAACCGACGTGCTCCACGTATTCTGCCACGAGTTCCTCGTTCCATTCTCCATCGATACTGGCGGTTACATAGACCGAAAAGGTTTTGATGGGCATGGGATACTCATCCGGAATCATCACCTGTACATCACGAATCACTTCATTCACCCGGATCGACTGGACGCTTTTCTCCTTCAATTCGCGTATCATATCGTTGAGATCGGTGAATGTAAGCTTCATGGTAAGGCTCCTCTCCGGCCACGGGCCGTATACCTGCAAATCGGTATGACAGCACAAGAATGAGGGACGCAGCGCAGGCAGGCCTGCTGAACGTGTTGCGACCTGAAACTAAAGCTGGATCTTAACGTGGCGTTGGTCTGCATTCAGGCTAAGCGGAAGGAGCGTTCATGTCAAGCGGTTTTTGGCCGGTTTGCGTACGGTTTCACCGGCGGTCGTTCGGGTCTTCGCAAGACGCGCCTACGCACTGCCAGACCCCGCTTGACAACCGGTACCGTTCGATCTAACTTTCAGTGAAAAGTACAGGAGTTCAGGCACCTTATCGAAATCGAACGCCCGCCGGCTGGCTGTTTTCGGCAACGCGAGGGAAGGGAAGCTAGAAGGGAGTCCGCCATGCTGGATGAAATCCTGGCCCAGGAATATCCGAAACAGGAGACGTTGAAGGACGGTACCAAGGTTACGATCCGCCCGCTCGAAGCGGACGACGTGGAGGCGCTGTACGCCTTCTTCCAGTCGATCCCGCGCAAGGACCGGATCTTCCTGAAGGACGATATCCGCGAAAAGAGCATCATCCAGGGATGGTGCAACAACATCGACTGGGACGTCGTCATCCCCATCGTGGCGATCGTGGACGGCGATATCGTCGCCGAGGTCTCGCTGCATCGCGAGCGCCGCGGCTGGAAAAGCCATATCGGCAAGCTCCGCCTCGTCGTACACCCCGATTTCCGCCGCCAGGGACTGGCCGTCGAGATGATCAACGAACTGATCGCCGTTGCCCTGCACACCGGTTCCATCGAGCAGCTCAACGCCGAGTGCATGGTGGACGTCCAGCGCGGCGCGATCCTCCTGCTGCAGCTCGTGGGGTTCGTGCAGCGCGCCATCCTGCCCGGCCAGGTCCGCGACATCGAGGGAAGCGTGCACGACCTCGCCCTTCTTTCCTACACCCTGCGCGACCAGGAAGACTTCCCGGCCCTGGATTAGCGCAGGACCTACCCCTTTATCGCCCCGATCGTGATGCTCCGCACGAAATAGGGCTGGAAGACGAGAAAGAAGGCGATCATGGGCAGGGCCGACACCGCGGCCCCGGCCATGAGCAGGCCGTAATCGGTGTAGTACTGGTTCTGCAGAGAGTTGAGCCCGACCTGCAGGGTCAGCATCGAGCTTTGGTTGATCACAATCAACGGCCACAGAAAGTCGTTCCACACCCCCATGAATGTGAAGATGGCCAGCACGCCCATCCCGGGCTTCGCCAGCGGCAGGATCACCCGCTGAAACACCCCCCACTCCCCGCATCCATCCATGCGCGCGGCCTCGATGAGTTCCGTGGGCAGCGTCTGCAGGAACTGTTTCATCAGGAAAATGGAAAAGGGCATGATCAGCGCCGGGACGATGAGCGCCTGGTAGGTATTGATCCAGTCCAGTTGGACGATCAGCGCGTAGAGCGGGATGATGGTCAGCTGGCTCGGGATGAACATGAGGCTGATCACCGTCCAGAAGATCGTCTGGCGTCCCGGAAAGTCCTTCTTGGCCAGCGTGTAGCCGGCGAGCGTGCCGAGGAGCACGTTGGATGCCGTCACCGTGCCCGTCACGATGAGGGAATTGGCCATCCAGGTGCCGATTTCGGAACCATTGAACAGGCGGGCGAAATTGATCCACGACGCCGGCGACGGTACCAGGCTCGGCGGAAAGGCGAGGACCACCGACGGGGTCTGGAACGCGGTGACGACGATCCAGTACAGGGGCATCAGCGTCAGTACGGCGAAGAGCGCGAGAATTACCTTAAAAACGTATTTTAACATATCCTTGTAACAGATCCGTCCTGGTTCGGAGACGTGCGGGTTTAAGCGATTGGTATCAGTATTCCACGTCACTGGCCAGCCACTTGTATTGCAGCACGGCGATACCGGCCAGGCTGAGGGAAAGCAGGGTCGCTTCGGCGGCGGCCTTCCCGAAATCGAAGTACTCGAAGGCGTCGGTATAGATCAGATAGACCAGCGTGGTCGTCGCGTAGTCCGGGCCGCCTCCAGTCATCATGAGCACCTGGGTAAATACCTGGAAGGAGGCGATCGTGCTGGTAACGAGCAGGTAGAGCACCGTCGGGCGGAGCAGGGGCAGGGTGATCTTCCAGTACTGCCGCCACGGGCCGGCGCCGTCCAGCCGCGCCGCCTCGTAGTAGCTGGCCGGGATGCCGCCCATGGCGGCGGTCAGCAACACGATGGCGGCGCCGTGCCCGCCCATGATCGCCATGAACATCAGCGAAGGCAGGGCCATCTGGGGATCGCTGGTCCACAGGTAGGGTCCCAACCCTGCGAAGGACAGCACGTAGTTGAGCAGTCCGCGGGCAGGATTGAACAGCCACAGCCAGACCAGGGAGAGGATGGCCCCGGACGTCACCACCGGGAGGTAGAAGGCCGATTTGAAGATGACCTGGGCCCAGGCGTATTTCAGACCGAAGATGACGTAGGCCAGGAACAACGAGATCAGCAGGCTGGCGGGCACCACTCCGCAGGTGTACAGGACGGTGATCCCCAGCGCCTTCCAGAAGAGGTCGTCCGACAGCGCGTAGGCGTAGTTTTCGAGGCCGGTCCAGACCGGTTGTCCCCCGGGAAAGTAGTCGGCGAAACCGAGGAGGATCGTCGCGGCCATGGGCAGCATGTTGAAGACCGCGAAAAGCAGGAGAGGAAAGAGGAGGAACAGGTAGGCCCAGCGTTCCTTGAAGATCGTTCGGGTGAGGCTCAAGACGGTGGGACCCTCCGGCGCTTACTTCGCGATTACTCCGCCCCGGCGCGCAGGCGGCGTTCGATGTCTCTGCGAATGAACCGGTTACCCCGCCTGGCCAGGTCGTCGAGCGCCTTCCCGGGCGTGGCCTGCCGGGACATGGCGGCCTGGAAAGCGCTCAGGGTCATGTTCACCAGGGGGATGCCGTAACCCTGTATGGCGTCTTTCTTGCCGTATCGCGCTACGCGAAGGACGTACTGCTGGAAGGGATCGTCGGCCCAGACGTCCAGCGCGGAATACCTCGTCGGCAGGGTGGACATGGCGTAGGCCGCTTCCCGTTCGTGGCGGGTGTTGGTCAGGAACTTCGCAAGGGCAATGGAGAGTTCCCGCTTTTCCTCGTCCTCCTGCCTGAATACACACGGAGAGTCGGCCACGACGAAGGCGCCGGGATCGACACCCGGCAGAGACGGGTACATCATGGGATAGAGCTCGATGACCCCCTCCTCGATCACGCCGGTCTCCAGCGCGCGCTCGTGAGAACGCCGGGTGCCGTGATGGGCCTGGCGCATCGCGAGCCGGCCCGCGTTCCACAGGTCGGTCACGTCGTTGTTGCGCAGCCCCGCGGAGCCCGTAGGCACTACGCCGTGCACGTGTTCCAGGTCCACCATGAACTGCAGGGCCTTCACCCCCATCTCGCTGTTGATCACCAGACTGTCGCCGTTGTCGTTGAACTGACGCGCGCCGTGCCCCCAGAAAAAAGGCATCTGGTCCTGCTGCGGAGAGTTCCGCTGGAAGGGCATGGCGAAACCGTATACGTCGATTCTGCCGTCGCGGTCGAAGGTCGTCGCGCGGGCGGCGGCCAGAAATTGATCGTAGGTCCAGAGCCGGTCTCCCTCGCTCGGGAGCAGGTGCACCGCGTCCCGTTCCCGGAAGATTTCCAGATTCGCCACCATGTACCGGTTGCCGCCGATGAAGGGCAGGAAGTAGTGTCTGCCTTCGTACTCACTGAAACCGTAGAAGGATCCGAAGTCCCTGATGTCTTCATCGGAGAGATATTCGTCGAACGCTTCCAGGAGCCCGAACCGAGCGTATTTCAACGCGATTCCGGACGTGCTGATCAGGACGTCGGGCGGACGTCCGGAGGCCACGGCGATGTCGATCTTCTGAAACCCGCTGGTCCAGTCGAGGGTCTCGATGTGGATATGGATCTTGCGGTCCGGATACAAGGCCTTGAAGTCGCGGGCAACCTTGTTATACCAGTCTTTGACCGTGTACTGCGCCCGGCGCGGGTCATCCAGCGGCACACCGTCCAGTTCGTGGCCGGTGACGCCGACCCAGTAGTCCTGGGTCCAGAGCGTGAGTCGTATCTCGTCTTCATCCAACGGAGGGTCCGCTGCGCAGGCGCACAATGCCAGCAGGAACGATCCGATCACGAGCGATTTTCCCATGGCGCAACCCATTTCCGAACAGGCTCTACAGGTTTCAGAACAGGCTCAACTGGCGGTCGAAGTCCGGGGTGGCCGTATCCAGTCCGAGCAGCCGTTTCATCCGGTTGCAGTCGGCGGGTGAATGGCCGGAATAGTAGTTGTTGAAGAACCCGTACAGCGTGTCGACCCGGGGGAGTATGTCGCGCTTCAGCCGTTCCGCCCACTTGATGAGCTCCTGGGTGCGGTCCACGACGGATTCCCGGAAGTGGCCGATGCGCGGGTCCTCCGTATTGCCCATCCACCGGATATAGGTGAAATCCGCGGTGATCTCGGGCACGATCGGCATGATTTTGGGATGGTCCTGCATGGTCCAGGCCACGCCGTGCGTCCGGAGCAGGTCGAATACCTCCGGCTTGATCCATGACCCGTGCCTGAACTCGAAGGCGAAGCGGAAGTCGCTGGCGGGCAACAGTTTCAGGAATGTTTCCACCCGGCTGAACGTTTCTGTGTTATGCTGAAATCCGGGAGGAAGCTGAACGAGCAGGCAGCCGAGGCGCTCGCCCAGGAGGGCCATGCTGGCCAGGAACGGGGTCAACAGGTCCTCCGTATCCACCAGGCCCCGTTCATGGGTGATCTCGCCGGGGAGTTTGGCCGTGAAGCGGAACGTCCCCGGGGTGCGGTCGTGCCAGGACGTCACCACCTCCGGCCTGGGGATGAAGTGGAATGTACTGTCGATTTCGAGGGCGTCGAAGACCCGGGCGTAGTGCTGCAGGAGGACTTTCCGGTCGGCGTCGCGGGGGTAGAAGGATCCGTGCCAGTCCCTGTAGGTCCATCCCATCGTGCCGATATGCAGGGAGCCGGGTTCGAGCGTCATTTCCGGGCCGCCGGGTCAGGCCCCGACCCGGTCGGTATCGAAGGACTCCAGGTTCTGCGTAATGTCCCGGATGAACCGGGCCGCGTTGAGGCCGTCGATGAACCGGTGGTCGAAGGACAGGCTCAGGAACATCATGGACCGGATGGCCAGTGAATCGTCCGCCAGTACGAC
Organism: Gemmatimonadota bacterium; assembly: GCA_009837395.1. GTDB lineage: Bacteria > JAAXHH01 > JAAXHH01 > JAAXHH01 > JAAXHH01 > JAAXHH01. The sequence continues at coordinate 35,455 of VXTP01000028.1, read as the reverse complement.
GACCAGCTTCTTGACGCTTCCGGTGGCGATGATGCCCGCCTCGGGCTGGTTGATGATCGGCGTGCCGAAAAGGGTGGCCCACATGCCCGGGTTCGTCAGGGTGAACGTGCTGCCCTGCAGGTCGTCCGGGGTCAGCTTGCGGTCATGGGCCCGCTTGGCCAGGTCGTGGGCTGCCGCGGCGATTTCCGCGAAATCCATCTCGTCCGCGTGGCGGATCACCGGTACGACGACGCCCTTTTCCAGTCCGACCGCCAGCCCCATGTTCACGTGCTTCCACTGCAGCACCCGGTCACCGTCCATCGTGGCGTTCAGCATGGGGTTCGCCCGCAGGGCGTCGACAATGGCGGTGATGAAGAACGGGGTCAGCGTCAGCCGGATGCCGGTCTTCTGCTGGAACCGCTCCCTGGCCTCGTCCCGGTAGCGGACGACGTGGGTCATGTCGACCTCCGACACGGAGGTCACGTGTGGGGACACCTGCTTGCTGAGGACCATGTGCCTGGCGATGGTCTTGCGCAGGGTGTCCAGGTTCACGACGCGGGCTTCTTCGGTGCCGGCCGGACGGGAAACCGATACGTATTCCGATTCGTCTTCCTGTTCCGCGGCCGCTTCGGGAATGCGGGACGCGCGCCGTTCCAGGTAGGAAAGCAGGTCATCCCGGGTCAACCGTCCGCCCTTGCCGGTTCCTTCCAGGGACTCGAGCGTGGCCATGTCTATACGCTCTTCCCGGGCGATACGCAGCACGAGGGGGGAGTAGAACCGTTCGGAACGCCGACGTCTCAAAGGTCCGCCGTCGCCAGCCTCAGCGGCCGGAGTCCGTTCATCGGCCTCGATCGTCTCTACTTCTCCACCGCCATCCCCGGCCTGCTCAGCCGCCTCGGTTTCACCCGATTCGCCTGGTCCGCCTGGTCCGTCGGCCTCGTCATCCCCCGTATCGATGACGCCGATGACTTCTCCTATGGCCACGGTCGTTCCCTCGGCCACCCGGATCTCGCTCAGCACGCCGCCCGCGATGGCGGGGATGTCCGTGTCGATCTTGTCGGTGGTAATTTCCACCACGGACTCGTCGCGCTCGATCGGATCGCCGACTTGCTTCAGCCAGCGGATGACGGTTCCTTCTTCCACACTCTCGCCGAGTCTGGGCATCACGATGTTCACGTGCGTTTTCCTCTCAGTGCCTGACGATACGTACCGGACGATGCGTGGCTGCCGATACGAGCCTGCCGGTCAGTAGGCCAGGAGCTCTCTCAGGGCCGTGGTCACTTTCTCCGTGTTCGGCAGGAAGTACTGCTCCAGCGGCGGGCTGAAGGGAACGGGCGTGTCAATGGCCGCCAACCTGCGGACCGGCGCGTCGAGATGTTCGAAGGCTTCCTCGGCCACCACCGCGGCGATTTCACCGCCGAAGCCGCCGGTCAGCGTATCCTCATGGACCACCAGGAGCCGGTTCGTCTTCCGGACGGACTCGAGTATGGCCTGCTTGTCGTAGGGCAGCAGCGACCTCAGGTCGAGCACTTCCGTCTCGACCCCCTCGCCGGCCAGCGTTTCCGCGGCGTCCAGACTGTGAAAGACCATTTTGCCGTAGGTCACGATCGTCGCGTCGCCGCCCTCCCGCCGGACCGCCGCCTCACCGATGGGTACAGTATAGTCCTCTTCGGGGATTTCTTCCCGGATCCGGGGAAATCGGTACAGGCCCTTGTGTTCGAAGTACAGTACCGGGTTGTTGTCACGGATCGAGGACTTGAGCAGGCCCTTCGCGTCGTAGGTCGTGGCCGGTGCCACGACCTTGAGGCCGGGCACTTTGCAGAACCAGGCCTCGGGGTTCTGGGAATGGAAGGGACCGGCGTTGCCGATGGCTCCCGAGGGGCACCGCACCACGAGGGGCACCGCGGCGCCCCAGCGGTAGTGGGTCTTGGCCACGTTGTTGACCAGTTGGTTGAACCCGCAGGTGATGAAATCGGCGAACTGCATTTCGGCCACGGGCCGCATGCCCATGAGCGCCGCACCCATGGCCGCGCCGATGATTACGGATTCGGCGACGGGCGCGTCGATCACGCGGTCCTCACCGAAATCGTCCAGGAATCCCTTCGTGATCTTGAAGGCCCCGCCATAGACGCCGATATCCTCGCCGAGGCAGAAGACGCTTTCATCCCGTTCCATTTCTTCGCGGAGTCCGGACGAAATGGCTTCAAGGTAGGTTACGGGCGGCATGGGCAGGTTCCGGTTGGGGACATCAGTCCGCGTAGACGCCCTGAAGCGCTTCTTCGGGTTCGGGCAGGGGACTCTGTTCCGCGTAATCGACCGCGTCGTCGACGATACCCTTGACTTCCTCCTGGATCCCGTCGATCTCCTCGCGGGTGAAGTACTTCCGTTCCAGCAGGAGGCTCTCGGCCTTCGTGACCGGATCGTTGTTCCACCCGTCCTCCATGATGTCCTTGGGGACGTAGAAGGCGTCGTCGTGCTGGGCGTGGCCGAGCAGCCGCGTGCAGCGGGCTTCGATCAGGGTCGGGCCGCCGCCCTCCCTGGCGAGATCCACGGCGTCCCGCGTGGCCTTGTACACTGCGCGGACGTCCGTGCCGTCCACCAGCGCGCCCTCGACGCCGTATCCCCGGGCCCGGTCCACGATGTGTTCGCAGGCGTACTCGAACCGGGTCGGCGTGGAGTAGGCGAACTTGTTATTCTCGACGATCAGCACCATGGGCAAGCTGTGCACGGCCGCGAAGTTGAGTCCTTCGTGGAAATCGCCGATACTCGAACCGCCTTCGCCGATGTAGGTCAGGGAGACCGCCCCGCCGCCGCGGATCTTGCTGGCCAGCGCCACGCCCGCGGCCACGGGTATGTTCGCGCCGAGGTGGCTGATCATCCCGACGATGTGGTGGTCCCAGTCTCCGCAATGCATGTTGCCGTCTTTGCCAGCGGTCGGTCCGTTGGCCCGGCCCAGGTACTGGCACATCATGTCCCGCGCGGTATGCCCGCGGAGGAAATGAGCGCCGATCACCCGGTGCATGGGGACCAGGATGTCCGCGTCGCCCAGGGCGTAGGCGCTTCCCGCGGCGATGGCCTCGTGGCCCGCACCGGCGTAGGCCGCACCCACGAGCCGGCCTTGCCGGAAGAGACGGTACACGCGCTCTTCGAATTCCCGCTGAAGGCGCATGGTATGGTAAAGGGTTCGGTAGTCTTCCCGGCCGAGGCCGAGATCGTCCAGGTCGGACGCGGCAAGGTCGGGGTCGGACAGGGCGGGGGCGGTCTCAACGTTCATAACGCCTCCTGGGTGCGGTGTGGCATGCGCTGATCATAGTCTCTGCTGCAATTCGGTCAGGGTCGTCTCCTCAAAAGCCATGCCGAAGACGTCGCCCAGGTTCCGGAGCAGGCTTTTCTCGACCTCTTCCATCGATACCGGACGGCCGAGCAGCCGTTCCATCGAGGTGACCTCACGGTCGGCGATGCCGCACGGAACGATCCCCTCGTACAGGGAGAGGTCGGGACGCACGTTCACGGAGAACCCGTGCATGGCGATCCACCAGCTGACCCGGATGCCCAGGGCCGCGACCTTCCGGTCATCCACCCAGACCCCGGTAATCCCCTCCAGGCGGCGTCCCTCGATGCCGAAATCCGCCAAGCATCCGATAATCGCGGCCTCGAGGTCGCGCAGGTACCGGTACACGTCCTGGTACCATGCCGCAATATCGAAAATCGTGTACCCCACCAGCTGGCCGGGGCCGTGGCAGGTAATGTCTCCGCCCCGGTCCGTTTCGTAGACCCGAATGCCGCGGGACCGGAGCATTTCTTCCCCGTAGAGCAGGTGTTCGCCGGCTCTTAAGCGACGACCGATCGTGTACGTGGGAGGGTGTTCGAGCAACAGGAGCACGTTGTCGATCAGGCCGGAACGACGGGCCGCGAGCAGACTCCGCTGAAGAGACAGCGCCTCGCCGTATTCCATCGTGCCGGTCTGCTTGGCCCGAACAACCCAGCAAGGCAGCACCTGCCCTCCTCATGCACGGCGACCTCGTATATTCCAGGCCCTGTACCCCGGACAACCTAAGATTCTGGGGTCCGTTCTGTCAAGGTTTTTCTCCCTCGACGATGGGTCCGTAGAACTCCACCCGGCGGTCTTCCAGACGGTCGAGTTCATAGGCCTTGGCCACGTTCACGATGTGCTTCTCCCGGGCGCCGGCAAGGTCAAGATCGGCGAAGATGATCTCCTCGCGGGACCGGTCTCCTTCGGCCAGCGTGCGCCCGGTGAAATCGACAATCTTGCTCTGCCCGATGAAATTGGTCCCCCGTTCCCGCCCGACCCGGTTCACGGCGATGTAGTTGACGCGGTTCTCGAAGGCGCGCGTGTTGACCACGAACTCGGTGTTGCAGTCCGCGCCGACCGGCCAGTTGGTGGGCAGGGCGATCAGTTCCGCGTCATGGAGCATCATCACGCGCGAGCTCTCCGGAAATGCCGCGTCGTAACAGATATTGAGCCCGATCTGGCCCACATCCGAATCGTACACGCGAAAAGGGCGGTCGCCGGGGGACAGGAAACGGTCGATCCCGAGATAGGGGAGGTGGATCTTGCGGTAGTGGCCGATCAGCCCGTTGGGGGCGATGAAGGCCGCCGTGTTGTATAAAATCGAGCCGTCGGCCTCCAGCAGGCCGATAATCACGTGGATGTCGAGTTCGCGGCACCGGCGTTCGAGACGCTCCGTGAAAGGCCCGGGTACGGGCTGGGCGTACGCCCGGGCTTCGTCCAGGTCGTAAAAACAGTATCCGGTCAGCGCGCACTCGGGAAAGACAGCCAGGTCCGCCCCCTCGCGGGAGGCCGTCTGCATGGCGTCGAACACTTTGGTGAGATTCTGCTCGGTCTCGGCGAGTTTCAGGTCCATCTGCACGCCGGCGACCCGAATGGTGTCTGGCATTTCTCCCCCCGTCTGCCTGTGGCATGTGTTTCGGGATTATACGCCTTCGCGGGCCGGAAGTTGCCGGAAGAGAACGGTTACCCTATCCTGGTCCTATCCCTGGCCCTTCCGGTACGCAGGCATGGCGCTCAATCCGGTCGAGGAAGGATGGAAGAGCCGGGTCAGATGGGCTTCGATGACGCCCCGGTTGAGATCGGGGCGCTCCATGCAGGCCACGACCAGTTCGTGGTCCACCCCTTCGGTCATTTCGGCGATGGCCTTCATGCGGTCGATGGAATTGATGAGGGCCTGCCGGATGGGGATGCGCTCCGGAAAGATGTCGATGCCCATGTAGCCCCGGTAGCCGTACATCTTGAGCGCGTACATGCCGGCGAAAATCTGCTCCGGCGATACGATGCCGACCTGCAGGTCCTGGTCGTAGTTGCCCAGGGGCTGGCTGTTCCAGTGCGTGTGGGCCAGCCGGCCCTGCCGGAGTATGCGGCTCAGGGCATAGGGAAAATCTTCGAAGCCCATCAGGACGTGGCCGAGTTCGGGGTTCAGCCCCACGATGGCGTGGCCCTCGTCAATCAGCGCCCGGTTCTCGGGGGCCCGGAGACGCTCGTCCACGTTCTGGGCCATCAGGATGCCGTCCGTGGTGTTCCGGTAGATGTTGTTTCCACGGGGTTCGTAGGGTTTGGGTTCGATGGCCGTCCGGATCCCGGGCACGGCGTCCAGCGCCTCGGCCAGGCCCGACTCGAAGAGGTCCCACATGGCGTAGAAATCGGTCCCGAAATTGAGTTCATAGCCGTCGCCACCGGGCCATACGACCATGAAGTCCGTGTCCAGTTCCCGGTTCATCCGCAGCGTCTCGATCACCCGGTCGATGGCGGCGCGGCGCGCCTCGGGCACGGGGGAGGAAAGGGAACCGAATTCGAACTGCGCATCCCAGAAGAGGTTGGGGATCACCGTGATCAGTCGCACGCCCGTGTCCTTTTCCAGTTGCTGGTAGAGATGAGCGTTGTCCTCGTTGATCTCGTTGGGATAGTGAGCCTCGATGCCGCACAGGCCGTATTCCGCCATTTCGCCGGCGATGTCCAGGCGTTCCTCGATGGAATAGGGTTCCATGTAGGCTTCGTGAAACCGGATCTGGGACGGCGAGAAGAACCAGACGCCGGCCGAGATCTTCAGTTCGAGCGGAAATTCCTTAAGGTGGCGCACGAGTTCATCGCCTCTGCGCACCGTTACCTGGTCCCGAAGGTCTGCGAACATAGCCCTCTCCTGATTGAAGCGTTAACCCATGGCGAGTCGTTTTTTCTGCTCATCCAGCATCTTCTGCTGATGTCTGACACGATCGGGCACCAATCGCTCCCGCGGCGCGGCCGGTTTGAAGTCCAGGCGTGCTTTGCCCAGTCCCGAGAGGACGGCCCGTTCCACCGGAGAGAAGTCCTCGGGATCGTCGCGATTGAAATCCATCGGTTCCCTGAGCGCGACCGGGGGATTGGTGATAAAGCGGGCACGGCCTGACGGGTTCCGGGAGGAAGAGTGAAGAATGAACGGATGCAACAGCACGACGTCTCCCGTGTTGCCCGTTATTTCCGCGAAATCCCTGCAATTTGAAACCAGATGGCCGAAACTGCCGCTGGGCAGTAGACCCTGTGGATTTTCGTAAAGATGACGTGCGACGTGCTGCACCGAATCACAGGCGACAAACGTGCCGCCGCTTCCGGGTAGTATGTCGGACCATACGACGATTGTCAACAATCCCTGCTCCGGACTGTCCAGGAAGTGCCGGAAGAAATCACCGTCCTTGTGCCAGCCCTGGCGCAGGGCTTCCGGTGGTTCCCACTCCTCGTCCGCACCGAAGGAGAAGTTGATGATGAAACCATCTCCCCAGGTCGTCCGGGTATCTGCCAGTCGGTCTTCACCGCCCAGCAGGTCACAGATGGCGTCCCATGCCCTCGGCGCGATTTCGCGAATCGGAACCCGGTTCATCGATGGTAGATGGACGCGCGGTTCCACCCAGGTCGCGGCATCTTCAGGATCGTAGCCGAGTCGACTGAACGCCAGCGCGCGCCAGTCGGCGGCCAGTTCCCGCGAGAAACAGTCCCGCAGGACGACATGCCCTCGCCGAATGAAATGGTCTACGTCCGAATCGGTCAGCGTCTTGTAGCTTTTCGCCATGAATCCCTGGAAGTCGTTCCGGCAACCTCTGTGGCCGATACGGCAGCGCTGGCCGCCCCACACCGGCGATGAAGATCGAATACGACCGATCGAATACGGCCGATCGAATACGGACTGGGTATATCAAGATTATAGGAGTGAAAAAAGCGCCTGTCAACAGGGAGATCCCGCGTCAAAAGAGCGCTTGACATACGAATTGAAATCCCCGATTTTTCACCTTTATCCTGCAGGTTTCCGTGACCTTCCATACCACGCAAAGGAAACGTCCTTGCGCGTTGTCGTAACCGGTGGTGCGGGTTTTCTGGGATCCCATCTGTGCGACCGTCTGCTGTCGGATGGTCACCGGGTCGTCGCCGTGGACAACCTGATCACGGGCCGGACCGTGAACATCTCCCATAATCTGGAAAACGGAAATTTCACCTATCTCCAGCGGGACGTTTCAAAATACCTGGACATCGAAGGCGAGGTGGACTTCGTCATGCACTTCGCCAGTCCGGCAAGTCCAATCGACTTCGAGCGCGTCCCGATCCAGATCCTGAAGGTCGGCGCCCTGGGCACCCACAACGCCCTCGGCCTGGCCAAATCCAAGGGCGCGGGCTTCTTCCTCGCGTCTACCTCGGAGGTCTACGGCGACCCGCTGGTCAATCCCCAGCCGGAGAGTTACTGGGGCAACGTCAATCCCATCGGCGTCAGGGGGGTCTACGACGAGGCCAAGCGCTTCGCGGAGGCCCTGACCATGGCCTACCACCGGAAACACGGAATCGACACGCGGATCGTCCGGATCTTCAACACCTACGGTCCCCGGATGCGACCCGCGGACGGCCGCGTCGCGCCGTCCTTCATCACCAAGGCGCTTCGGGGAGAACCGCTGACGATCTTCGGGGAGGGGCGGCAGACCCGCAGTTTCTGCTACTACGAGGACCTCATGGAAGGCATCGTGCGGCTCATGCGGTCCGGCGAGCACGATCCGGTGAACATCGGGAACGAGAACGAGATCACCATCCTCGAACTCGCCCACACCATCATCCGCCTTTGCGGATCCGGCAGCGAGATCGTATTCCGGCCCCTTCCCCAGGACGATCCCCAGTTGCGGCGCCCCGACACGACAAGGGCGCGGGAGATCCTGGGCTGGGAAGCCGCGGTCTCCCTCGAAGAAGGCATGAAGAAAACCATCGCGTATTTCAGATCCCTGGACGGGAACGTCTGATCAGGCACCCGACGGAAAGGACCCCGGCCGATGACGACGAGCGGCACCGCGCAACACGCAACCGATGAAGGACCCGGGCAGATACGCATAGCAGCCTTCCAGGAGGGCCGGGAGAAGATCCTGGGCGAAGTGCGCAAGGTGATCACCGGCCAGGAGGAAATCCTGGAACAGGTGCTGATCGCCCTGTTCGCGGGAGGGCACTGCCTCGTGACCGGCGTGCCCGGACTGGCAAAGACCCTGCTCATTAAGACCTTCGCCGAGGTGCTGGACCTGGAGTTCCGGCGCATCCAGTTCACCCCGGACCTCATGCCGGCCGACATCACCGGTACCGAGATCCTGGAAGAGGACAAGGCCACGGGACAGCGCTCGCTGACCTTCATCAAGGGCCCGATCTTCGGCAACATCGTACTGGCGGACGAGATCAACCGGACGCCGCCCAAGACCCAGGCCGCCCTGCTCGAAGCCATGCAGGAGCACCGCGTGACCGCCGGCCGCACGACGTTTCAGCTGGACGAACCCTTTTTCGTCCTCGCCACCCAGAACCCCATCGAGCTGGAGGGGACCTATCCCCTGCCCGAGGCGCAGCTCGACCGGTTCATGTTCAACATCCACATCGAATACCTCGAGGAAGACGACGAAGTGGCCGTGGCCCGTACGACGACCTCCGCCGAGACGGTATCGGTCGATACCGTCCTGTCGGGCGAGGTGGTCCGGGATTACCAGCGCCTGGTCCGGGAGGTCCTGGTCTCCGAACAGGTTGCCCGGTACGCCGTTCGCCTGGCATCCGCGAGCAGGCCATCCGGCAAGGAAGCGCCCGAATTCGTGAAGAACTGGGTTTCCTGGGGGGCCGGCCTGCGCGCCTCCCAGTACCTGATCCTGGGCGCCAAGGCCAGGGCCCTGCTCGATGGCCGGGGACACGTCTCCTGCGACGACATACGCGCGCTCGCCCATCCGGTCCTGCGACACCGGATCCTGACCAATTTCTACGCCGAGGCGGAGAAGATCACGTCCGAGGGTATCGTCGACCGGTTGCTCGAGACTGTACCGGCGCCGCAGTCCGGCATGTAAGCAGGTCCACAGTCCGGCATGTAAGCAGGTCCACAGTCCGGCATAAAACACGGCATGTAACCCTTCATCCCAACCATAGGCACCGGCATGACCGAAGTCCCCCGTTTCCTGGATCCGAGGACCCTCTCCAGTCTCACCTCCATGGAAATGCGCGCCCGCATCGTGGTCGAAGGGTTCGTATCCGGCCTCCACAAGAGCCCGTACCGGGGCTTCGGCGTGGAGTTCGTGGAATACCGGCAGTATACGCCGGGCGACGACATCCGGCACGTGGACTGGAAAGCCGTGGCGCGGTCGGACCGTTATTACGTCAAGGAATACGAAGACGAGACGAACCTGCAGTGCGTGATACTCCTGGACCGCAGCGCGTCCATGGGTTACGGCGGCCAGCGGTCCGGACGGTCCGGGCTGACCAGGCGATTCGGACGGTCCGGGCGGTCCGGGCGGTCCGGGCGGTCCGGGCGGTCCGATCAGACGCGACAGGGCGACGGCCAGGACGGCCAGGCCACGGCGACGACCGCACTGGACAAGCTCGAATACGGATCCTATCTCGCGGCTTCCCTGGCGTATCTCATACTGCGGCAGGGGGACGGGGTGGGACTCGTCACCTTCGACCAGGCCGTACACAACTACCTGCCGCCCAGTTCGAAGAACACCCAGTGGCTTGCCATCCACTCGACCCTGGATGAACTGCGCGCGGACGAAGGCACCGATATGGGCAGACCCCTGCACGAACTCGCCGAATCAATGCCGAGGCGGGGACTGGTCATCCTCATTTCCGATCTGATCGACGACGTCGAGCAGATGATGAACGCCCTGATGCACTTTCGTTTCAAGGGTCATGAAGTGCTGGTCTTTCACATCGTCGACCGGGAAGAACTCACCTTCCCCTTCAGCGAGACCGCACGGTTCGACGACCCGGAGACCGGCGAGCGGATCACGGTGGCTCCGTCGGCCATCCGGGCGGACTACCTGGCAGCGGTGGAGGAATTCATGGAATCGATCAGGACCGGTTGCGCGAAGATCCAGGTCGACTATGAGCGCATGGAGACCGACCGGCCGCTGGATTTCGCGCTTTTTTCCTATCTGAGCAGGCGCATGGTGAAACGTTAGGGCTTCACCCGCGCATCGCCCCGCAGGTACGCGCCATGGACCTGGCCTTCCTGAACCTCACGTTCCTCTTCGGCGCGCTGGGCGCGGCCGTCCCGCTGGTCCTGCACCTGGTGCGAAGGCAGCGGGCGGGGATCCACGTGTTCAGCATGGTCCGTTTCCTCATTTCGTCCCAACGGGCCATCGTCCGCCAGCAGCGATTCCGCCGCCTCCTGCTGTTGCTGCTGCGCATGGCGGCCTGCGCGCTGCTGGCCGTGCTTTTCGCGCGGCCCTTCCTCCGGGATCAGGACGAAACCGTTTTCGCGGGCACCCAGCCTGAAGCGGTGGCCATCCTGGTCGATACCTCCTACAGCATGGGATTCGGGAACCGCATCGCCCTGGCGAAGCGGCGGGCGGCGGAGATCCTGAACGAGCTGCAGACCGGCGATCAGGCGGCGCTGCTGACCTTCGCCGTACAGGCGCGGGTCATCCGGGAACTCGGGTCGAGCCACTCCGAACTGCACGCGCTGCTGGACGCCGAGGTCAACGCGACATTCCAGGCGACGGACTATGTGGAAGCGCTGCGCGCCGCCGACGACCAGCTGAGCGGGTCGGACTTCGACCGGCGGACGGTCTACCTCGTTTCCGATTATAAGCAGTCCGGCTGGAATCCACGGTCCGGCGGATGGAAGCTCAGTCCGGGCGTCCAGCTCCGGATGATCGACGTGGGGGACGCGCAGGACGACAATTCAGCCGTCACCGGCGTGGAGATCCCTACCGTTGCCGGCGTGGAATCTTCGGCCGCCGCCAGCGTGGAATCTTCGGCCGCGCCGGCCGGGGAGGGCCGCACGCCGGCCGGCGAGGGTCGCGTCCTGTCCGCGGATGGCCGTACCCTGGACGTGGCCGTCCGGATCCGGAACTTCGGACAGACCCCCTTCCGGGAGGAGGTGACGCTACGGGTCAACGGTATCGAGACCGGTAAACGGCGGGTCGATATTCCCCCGCACTCCGGACGGGTGGAGATCTTCCGGCAGACTTTCGGATCGGCCACGAATACGGGCGAGGTGATGCTGGGAGAAGACGGGCTGCCGGTGGACAACCGGTTCTACTTCACCGTGAATGCGCCTACGCCCGTGCGGGTGCTCTGCCTGGAGGAAAGAACGCGGCCGAACCGCCCGTCGGAGGCCGCGTACTACCTGTCCCAGGCGCTGTCGCTACGCCGGGACCCGCCGGTCGTCGTGGACGTGCGGTCGCCGGACGCGCTGACCGAGGTCGATCCGTCGGAATACGACGTGGTCATCTCGGCCAACCTGTCCGTCCTGCCGAGGGCCGCGAAGGACAGGCTGACCGGGTACGTTCGCTCGGGCGGCAGTCTGATAATCGCCTTGAATCCCGCCGTATCTTCCGGTATATTTAATTCATCCTTCGGCGAACTGCTGCCCGGGCGCATAGCATCGCCATCGTCTCCGGACGGTCCGCGAGACCGGTACCGGTTGCTGACGGACGTGAATTACCAGCACCCCGTCTTCCAGCCCTTTTCCGGTCCCCGGCACGGTGATTTCGGTACGGTACGGTTCTACCGCACGGCACGGTTCGAACCCGACTCCTCGGCGTCGGTCCCGGCCCGCTTCGATGACGGCGCCGCCGCCGTGGCGGAGAAGCCCCTGGGAAACGGCCGCACGTTCCTGGTCCTTTCCACCTTCGACCTTGCGTGGACCGATTTTCCCATACGGGAGGTGTTCGTACCTTTTCTGTACGAGAGTATAGACTACCTCGCCCTCCGGGGAACGATGCACGAGCGCGGGGCCGGGTTGTACCGGCTGGCGGGAGAGGCCGTCAGACTGCCGGACGACGTGCAACACGTGGTACTTCCATCCGGCGAGCAGGTCCCGGTGGGAACTTCCCGGTCAGGCAGGAAGCTGTTCACGCAGACGCGGCAACCGGGGTTGTACCGGGTGCAGTCGGAGGGAGGACAGCAAACTTTCGCGGTCAACCTCGACACCCGTGAATCCGACTTCACCAGGATGGACGCGGAAGCCTTCGCCGCGGCGCTGATCAACCCCGTGGCCGTGAGTCCGGAATCGCGGGAAACCGAGTCGCTGGCCCGGTTTGTCCGGGACGCCGAAGTCGAACGCCGCCAGGGGCTCTGGTGGATCCTGGGGTTCACGCTCATTGCCCTGATGCTCGGAGAGACCCTGCTGGCGAACCGAACGCACAGGTGATCCATGTCGACGGAACGATCCATCCTTCAGGAATGTCTGCGGAGCGTACTTCGCCGCTGGCGTGCCATGCTGGTCATTCGCGGCGTCTCGGTCATCGCGATCGCCGCGGTCATGCTCTTCCTCTGCGGCGTAACGGCCGTACATTTCTTCGATCCCGGCGGTCTGGCCAGGATCCTCTACCTGTCCGCCGCCGCGGGAGTCCTCGGCTGGCTCGCTTTCAGGTTTCTGCTCGCGCCGCTCCGCCAGTCGCCCACGGACCTGCAGGTCGCCCGATACATTGAAGAACGGCATCCCGCGTTTAACGACGCCCTGGTCAGCGCCGTGGAATACGGCGACACGCACCTCCGGCGATCCCAGAAGGACCTGATGGACCAGGTGCTGGAGTACGTCGCCGGTTACACCGAGCAGATCGAATACAAGAAGATCGTGGATCGCAGGCGCCACGCCCGCGTCCAGGCTGCCGCGGCCGGCGCCGTTCTTGTCCTCGCCGTCCTGATCCTGCTTGAACCCGGTTATTTTGGCCGTTCCGCCCTCCGGCTGGTGTCGTGGACCCAATTGGAACCGGCCTTGCCCGGGGGCATACGGGTCGAACCAGGCGACACGCACGTAAGACGCGGAAACAGCCTGACCGTCACCGCCATCCTCGGCAGCGGTCTTGCCCCGGACCCGAGCCTGTTCGTCCGGTTCGGACAGGACGAAAACTGGACCACGCAGGAACTGTACGCGACGGACGGCGAACGGACTTTCGCCGGCGACATCCACGGGATCGTCGACAACGCGCGTTACTACGTCGCCGTGGCCGAAACCCGGTCGGGTGAATACCGGATCACTGCCATCGATCCGCCCTATGTCGAACGGATCGACGCCAGGTACGAATTCCCGGACTACATGGAACTCGTCTCGAAGACCGAGGAAGACCGCGGAGACATCACGGCGCCGGTGGGCACGCGGGTCGCCCTGCGCATTACGGCGAGCAAACCGGTGGTTTCCGGCGCGATGCGCTTCAGCGACGGCCGGTCCGTCGAGCTGGCGGTGGGCGGAGAGGACCTCGAGGGATCCTTCGTCGTGCGCGAGGACCTTTCCTACTCGATACACGTGGTGGACTCGGACGGCTTCGCGAACGACGACCCGGTGGAATACTACCTCCGGGCGCTGCAGGACCGCCCGCCCCGGGTGGCCATCCTCGAACCGCAAAGAGACACGCGCGTTTCCCCCGTCGATGAAGTCATCATCCGCGCCGAGGCCGAGGACGACTTCGGCCTGGCGACCTTTTCCCTCAACTACGCGGTGAACGGCGGCGACGAAGTCATGGTGGACCTGGGCGCATTGCAGCGCGAATCGAGCGGCACGGTCTGGGAAGGGGAACACGTGGTCTACTTAGAGAACCTTGGGGTCCAGCCGGGCGATTTCGTCGCCTACTACGCGGAGGCGGGCGACCGAAGGGGCGAAGCCGGCACGTCCGCTACGGATATCTACTTCATCGAAATCAAGCCATTCGATGCAACCTACCGCCAGGCTGAAGGCGGAGGAGGCGGCGGCGGGGGAGGAGCCGGGGACGACATGATGCAGACGAGGCAGCTCTCCCGCAAGCAGAAGGAGATCATCTCTGCGACGTGGCGGGTCAAGCGGACGCTCGCGGCAGCACCCGATACGCGGGTGGAAGAAGACCTCGAGGCCATCGCGGAGGTACAGGACGGACTGCGGGGGCAGGTGGAAGAAGCACTCTCTTTCATGCGATTCATGGTCGGGTTCTCGCAGGAAGCGATGAAGATGGTCGAAACGCTGGAACTCGTGCAGGCGCCGATGGCGGCGGCTTCCGAAACACTCCGCTCCGGTGCGGTCGACGAGGCCCTTAAACACGAACGCGAGGCGCTCATGTACCTCACGAGGCTCGACGCGCAGATGCGGGAGTTCACGGTGAGCCAGCAACGCGGCAGGTCGGGAAGGGCCCCGCTCGACCTGTCGGACACCTCCGAACTCGAGCTGGACGACGAGCGGAACAGGTACGAAGTCCCGGATCAACCGGCCCTGGAACGGGAGCGGGAGCAGAGCATCGACGAGCACCAGCAACGGGTACAGGACCTGGCCCGGCGCCAACAGCGCGTGAATGAACGGATGCAGAAACTGGCGGACGACGAAGAACGTCCGGAAGCCGAACGCCGGAGGGAACTGGACCGGCTGACCAGGACCCAGCGGGATCTCAGGGCGGAGACGGAGGAGATCGCCCGGTCGCTTTCCGGGGCCAGGAATCCCTCGGACGCGCGCGGCACGCAATCGGGGGCGCAACGCCCCATGCTGGATCAGGCGGACCGCGACCTGCGCGAGAGCTCCGAGTCGATGGGCGAGTCGATCGAACAAATGCGCAGGGACCGCCTCCAGACGGCGGCGGAGGGCGGCGCCCAGGCCGCACGGCATCTGGCCGACGCTTCCAGCCAGCTGCAGCGGGCCCAGGGTGCGTCGCTGGAGCGACTGGCGCGGGAAGCCGTCAAGCAGGCGGACCAGCTGGCCGTCCGGCAGGAACAACTCGAACGGAACGTCAACGCGCTGAAGGACGAGAAAGAGGGTGGATTCGAGGGCATTCTCAATCGCCTGGACGCAATCGATTCACGGCGCGGCGGGTTGGACGAAACATCGAAGGAGCGGCGCCTGGACCGGTTCCTGCGCGATCGGATGAGGGGGCTTGAAGGGGCGAAGGAGGAGATCCGCTCGGACCTCGAACGCCTCGAGGAAGACCTGGATTTCCTCGCCAGGAGTGCGTCCCGGGTGCAGCCCGAGACGGCGGCGGCGGCGGACCGGGCCGTCGAGATGATCGACGAGGAACGGTTGAGCGAAGATATCGAGCGGTCGAAGCGGCTCTTGAACCGGAATTCCCTGGACCAGTCCGCCCGCACGGAGACGGAGATCTCCGCGGCGCTGGACCGGCTCGCGGAAATGGTCCGCACCGCGCGGGACAAGTTGATCACCCGGGACATGGACCATCTCGCCAGGACACAGGACAGCGCGCGGGAGGCCATGTCCGAATGGCAGGAACTGCAACGCCGGCTCTACCGGTTGAACCGCGGCATTCCCAATTCAGAGACGCTCGACGAGATCTCGCGGGATTACCAGCGTCAGCTGCAACGCCTTCGGGACCTTTCGGGACAGGTCCCGCAGATGTCCGGGGAGTCGCGGCAGTTGCAGGACGACCTGGACCGGGCGATTGCCCTGGGCGACGAACCGTGGAAGATCGACCGGGGAGCATGGAACGAGCTCCACCTCAACATGGCCCGCAGTCTCGTGGACTACTACGATGGCCTGCGCGCGGAAGTACGGGATATGCGCCGGAGGGAACGGCTCTACCTCGCCCGGGAAGAGGATGTCCCGCCGGGTTACCGGGACCTGGTAAACGACTATTTCGAGAATCTCTCCAGGAACGGGAACCGCAACTGAAGGTCCGGCCGGCGGTCTCCGCTCCCGGAGGCCTTCGCCCCTGTCGCGACAACATGCCCACCGCGTTGATCAGCCACCCCGACTTCCTCCTGCACGATACGGGTCCCTTCCATCCGGAACGGCCGGACCGCATGACCTCCGTGTTGGCTCAACTCGGCCTGTCCGGCGACGTTCCCGACGGCGCACGGCAGGCCGACCTGCTGTGCCTTTCGCCCGCACCGGCCGGCGAGGCGCGGATCAAGGCCGTCCACGACGGGGCCTATGTCGACGCCGTAGTGGACTGGTGCGGGAGGGGATACCGTAATCTGCCCACCGGCGACACCACCATTTCCTCCGCATCCGAGACCGTGGCCCGACTGGCCGCCGGCGCGGCCATGCGGGCGGTCGACGCAGTGTTGACCGCGGAAGCAGACCGCGTATTCTGCGTCACCCGGCCTCCCGGGCATCACGCCGAATCCGACCGGGGAATGGGTTTCTGCATCTACAACAACGCCGCCGTTGCGGCCCGTTACGCCCAGTCTCGATTCGGGGTGGAACGGGTGGCCGTACTGGACTGGGACGTTCATCACGGCAACGGGACCCAGGAGATTTTCGAGGAAGACCCGTCCGTGTACTATTTCAGCGTTCACCAGTATCCCCTCTATCCATTCACCGGCGCGGAGCGGGAAACGGGAACGGGAGAAGGGGCGGGTTACACGATGAATGTCCCGGTCTCCGCCGGATCCGGCGACGAGGTTTTCATCGATGTATTGCGCGGCACGGTCCTGCCTGCCATGAAGGCCTATCAGCCGGACCTCCTTATCCTTTCGGCGGGATTCGACGCCCACATGGACGATCCGCTCTCCGGCACCCTGGTCACGGACGCGGGTTTCCGGGCCATGACCCGCCTGGTGCTGGACTTCGCGGAAGACGCGTGCGGGGGCCGGCTGGTTTCCGTCCTTGAGGGCGGCTACGACCTCGAAGCCCTCGGCCGGTGCGTCGCGGACCATGTAAGCATGATGAACGCCTGAATGCCGTTTGGGGGAGTCGAACGATGCGATATAGAATCCTGGGGCGAACCGGTTTGCGCGTTTCCGAAGTCTCCCTCGGCACGGTCGAGCTGGGCATGGAGTACGGCCTGAAGGCGGGCGGCGAACCCGGCGTGCCCGCGGAGTCCGACGCCCGGATCCTGCTCAACCGGGCGATCGATTCGGGTGTGAACTTCATCGACACCGCGGCGCTGTACGGAAACAGCGAGGAGATCATCGGCCGGGCGCTCAAGGGCCGGCGGTCCGAGTACGTGCTCGCCACCAAGTGCGTGCACCGGCTGGAAGAAGGGCTGGATTACGCCGAATCGAGACGGAGCATCGCAACGTCCATCGACCGGAGCCTGTCCAGGCTGCAGACCGACCACATCGACCTGCTGCAGGTACACGGCCGGGACCTTCTCGAGCTGGAACTTCGTATGATCCGGGACGGCGAGGTGATGGAAGAGCTCGACAGGGCCCGGGAGGCAGGCAAGGTCCGATTTGCGGGATATTCGTCCTACAGCGAAGAGGCGGCGCTTGCGGCCATCGAGGATGGGCGGTGGGACACCCTGCAGATCCCCTGCAACATCCTGGACCGCCGATACCTGGTACGCGTCATTCCCGAGGCGCGTCGGTGCGGCGTGGGCGTCATCGTGCGATCCGCACTGCTGAAAGGCGCCCTGACCGAGAAGAGCAGGTTCATGCCCGACAGGCTGAAGCCCCTCGTCGCGCATATCGACCGGCTGGTCGAAATCCAGACCGCGACCCGTTTCAGCCTGCCCGAACTGGCCCTGCGCTTCGTCCTGTCGATCCCGGCCGTCTCCACCGTAATCGTCGGCGCCGACAAAATCGCGTACCTGGATGAAGCCGTTTCCGTGTCGGACGGACAGGGCCTTAGTGAGGAAACACTACTGGCGTTGGAAGATATGGCGCTGAACGATCCCTACCTGCTCAATCCGGGGAACTGGGGCATTCCCTGAACGCCGCCGCTCAGTCCATTCTGCGGTATACCCCGACCACCTTGCCCACGATGGATACCTCATCGGTGACAATGGGTTCCATGGTCGGATGGGCGGGCACGAGTTCGACCCGGTCGTTGCGCCGGTAGAATCGCTTGACCGTGGCCTCGTCGTCCAGCAGCGCGACGACCGTTTCGCCCGTCTCGGCCACGGGCTGCTCACGGACCAGGACGTAGTCGCCGTCCTTGATTCCGTCTTCGATCATGCTGTCTCCGTGTACCTCGAGAGCGAAGACATTCCCGCCCTGCTTCACCATGCCTGACGGAAAATCCATGTACTCCTCGACGTTCTCTTCGGCGAGAATAGGCAACCCGGCGGCTACACGGCCGAGGAGGGGGACCCGGACGACGTCACCGGCACCCGGCGCCGACCCGTCCCTGGCTCCAACGATTTCTATGGCGCGGGGCTTCATGGGATCACGACGGATATGGCCCTTCTTCTCAATCGCCCGTAGGTGGTCGTAAGCCGCACGGGTACTGATCCCGAACTGCTGTGCGATCTCTCTGACACTGGGAGGATACCCTATCTTGCCGACCTTTTTACGTATGTAATCGTAAACGTTCCGCTGCTTTTCCGTCATCGCTTTCATGAGGTTGAACTCCCTGAAGCTTCGTGCGCGAGGTATGGTGATTCTTGAGGATCTATATCGGCTGTCGGCAAAATATACACAACATACGGTTAGTCGTCAATAAAAAATTAATTACCGTCGTGGGCATGTCGTGATTTCTCGAATTGCAGTATAGCCGGGACGGCGTTAAAAATTCACGTGCACAGGCCGCCGGCCGTCATATATATTGATTCGACCGATCACGACCGCTTGAACCGGAGACCACCATGCCTGTAAATGAAATGATCCAGACCATGCTGGAGGAACTGCGCCAGATCGCAGATACCGAGGTGCACGTGGGCAAGCCGATGCAGATCGGCGATGCCTGGGTGGTTCCGGTTTCCAGGCTGTCCCTGGGGTTCGGCGCCGGTGGATTCGGCGGCGAGGACAATCAGAAGAGGGGAGCCGGGGGCGGTGTATCGGTCGAACCGCTCGCCTTCCTGGTCATCCAGCAGGACCGCGCGCAACTGCTGCACATGAACTCGCCCAGCAGCCCCATGGGCAAGTTGCTGGACATCATGCCGGACGTCATCGAGGAATTGAAGAGGTATACCCGAAAAGACGGAAAAGACGGCGATCAATAGACCAGGGGCGCCACGGTCTTGGAAATCAGCGCAATGGCTACCGTGGCCATGCCTACCAGCCCCGTGCCGCAGGCGTAGCCGGCCGCCAGGACCGGCGTGTACCGCATCCATTTCCGCCTGCCGAATTTCCGCTCCATGTAGAACCTGCCCAGCAACGCGCCCAGAAACTGCGGGATGAAGGCGTGGGGCACCGTGCCCACGCTGGCGATCACGCCGAAGATCAGCATGACGGGAAGGTTGAAGGCCGCCAGGACGGCATAGGCCAACACGCCGAAGGCCGCGCCGCCTATCATGTAGGGAATCTTCAACGCCTCGATCAGGTAGCTTGACTCGAACCCCGATCCTGCGGTACTGGAGTACCACAGCGCCTGCATCGTGGCCTGCTGCTGCCAGAACTTCTGCGCGTAGGGATAGGCCTGCGACGGTATGGGCGCGAGTCCCCAGACGAAGTGCCAGAACAGCAGGCTGCAGACAAGCAGGACCGGGATCATGACCAGTTCCGCCTTCAATACGCTCGTGAACCGGGTGCCGGTCAGCTCGACCTCGCGAAAGGCCTGGGCCTGGCCACCGTAATTAAATATGGGAATCGGCGCGAACCAGATGTCCACCCCCTTGTAGCCGCTGAGAATGAACGTGGCCTCCTTGATGAGGGGGAACTGCAGATCGGCGCCCGTGATGGCGCGCAGGCGGGCGCTCGCGTACGAGCTGAGCGGAGTATAGAAGAATCCGTAGAACACGAAGAAGAGGATGGGGAACCCGGGCACCAGGCGCCAGCTCAGGACGACGTAGCCTACCGTCAGGACCAGGAAGGCGCCGAAAATAACGGACATGGGAAAATCCCCCCGGCCGGGCGGCGTGCCGTACCCGCCGGACGGACCGGGTTTCGATCCTTCGCGCCTCGCATCGCCCGACCGTTTCCTGAGTCCGGACAGGATGCTCCATCCACCGATCAGGGCGACGGCGAATCCCGTGCCGATGCGGACGCTCATCCAGAAATCGATATCGTTGACGAGCGTGGTCTGGATGGCGTCCATGCCCGGCGACCAGGTGCGCAGGATGCCGAAATCGTAGAGCAGCGGATTGACGACCACGGTAAGCAACGCACCGATGGCGGAACCGACCACGATCCAAAAGGGCAGCACGAACCCCGTCAACACCGGCCCCAGTCCCAGTTCGACCGCCATGGCCGCGGCGGGCAGTATGTTCTCCGTATTGCGCGTCAGGTCGGCGAAGGGAATGGGAATCAGCGTGATCGGCTCAGCCAGCAGCGCGCCCGTGACGGCCGGTATGCCGATGTAGAACGCGCCGAAAACAAGTCCCAGCATGGCCCCGATGCTGAAGGCGCGCCAGCGCCACGATTCCTGGCCCGCGGAACTCTCCGCCAGGGCGGTGGCGCCCTCCGCCTGGATCGGGGCCAGGGGGAAGGGCAGCCGTTCCACGTCGGCCGTTACGCGAAAGAGTCCGTAACCCAGCGTGAAGGCGCTCGCCCGGTTGAAGATGTGGAGCACGGCGATGAGCAGGATCGGCACCAGCCATTCCCCGTGCAGCAGCGTACGCAGTACGATGGCGTCGGAATCCGCGCCGGGAGAGATCCAGGAGGGGATCTGGTCGTCGATGCCGAAGGCCCGGGCGCCGGGGGACTGGACGAAGTACTGGTACCATATGAGCTGGGCGAAGGGCCCGCCGGACAGCGCCAGTCCCACGCCGGCGGTGAGGCTGGCCGCCACGTAGTACAGCATGTAGATTTCCTGGCGGCTGAGCGTGGTGAAAGACCGGCGCGCGACTTCGATGAACAGGATGATCGTGGTCCATTCCGCCGCGGGCCCCAGGCTTTGCCCGGCGATCAGGTTCAGATAGATCGAGCCCGGGATCATGAACAGCCCAAGAAAGACGATCCCGATGACCGTCTTTACATTGAATCCCTCCTCGTAGACCTGGGGATGGTCGGAAAAGGCGGAGGCTGACAGGTCGTCCTTGACGAGGGTCATGCCCTGGCGCTTTCGTTGGCGTTATGGATCCGCGGGGGGCTCGACGTCGGGCAGTTTCAGCCAGACGTCCGTGACGCTGAAAAACCTGCCCGAGACGTGGCGGATGTCCTCGGAGTCGCGGACCAGCCTCAGGCCGTCGAACGTAAAACGGTCCTCGTACTGCTGGTTGTCATCGGTCACGAAGTAGAACACGTTGTCCAGCACGCTCCAGCGTCCATTCTGGATATTGACCGTCGTGGAATCCGATACGATGGTCGTATCGACCTGGCCGTACCGGCCGTCGGTGCTGAGGCGGAGGTGTCCGCGTACCAGTGGGGGTACCAGCGTAATCCGTTCCTCCGTGCTGCCGGAATCCGTCTGTATGGTTGTGTTGACCGTTCGGCTTTCGAGATCGTAGTTGCCCACGAGGGGCCGGGCGACGTTGCCGGGACCGACAACTTCCTCGCTGCACCCCGCAATCAACGCGCTGAAGAGCACACCGTAAGTCAGGATCTGCTTGATCAAGGCTTTCTCCGGCGGGTTGACCGCGGAATATGACCGCGGAATGGCGCCGCGGAACGGCACACGGGATGCCCAGCGTACGCTATATCCCGGCGGCGATGTGGACCGATTTCGCGCGGCCGGTTCACCGGTCCGGAACGATTGAGATTATAGGCAAGCCCCTTGTGAACGTCAAGCGATTACAGGTTGCCTCCGGCGGCATATTTCGCTTGACGTTTACCGGCCCGCGGATTAGAAGTGATGGGCATTTGCCAGGTGGTACTCCCGTGGCTCCAGGGATACGGATCACGAAGCCAGGCAATGCGTTTCGCCGTGGTATTGACGCGGCGGGACCGTACTTTCGCGTTACGGAAAAGCTACCTCACTGCAGAGGCGAATCCCATGACGGCGCTCAAGGCGGGCATCATAGGATGCGGAAACATCAGCGGCGTATACTTCGAGGCGGGACGCAAGTTCGAGGCTTTCGACGTGGTCGCCTGCGCCGATATGATCCCCGAACGGGCGCGGGCCAAAGCCTCCGAATACGAGGGTGTTGAAGCCCTTTCGGTGGAAGCCCTGCTGGACGATCCCGCTATCGAGATCGTCATCAACCTGACCATTCCCGCCGCCCATGCCGAAATCGCCCGGGCCGCGCTGGAACACGGAAAATCAGTGTATTCGGAAAAACCCATGGCGGTCCGGAAGGAAGACGGCCGTGCCTTGCTCGACCTCGCGAAACACACCGGGAAGCTGGTGGGCGGGGCACCGGACACCTTCATGGGAGCCGGCATACAGACCTGCCGCAAACTCATTGACGACGGCTGGATCGGCGAACCGGTGGCGGCCACGGCCTTCATGCTGAGTGCGGGGCACGAAAAATGGCATCCCGATCCCGCCTTCTTCTACAAGCCCGGCGCGGGGCCCATGCTGGACATGGGGCCGTACTACGTCACGGCCCTTGTCAATCTGCTGGGGCCGGTCGCCCGGCTCACGGGCGCTACGCGCATCACACATCCCGTGCGCACCATAACGAGCGAGCCCCTTCGCGGAGGGCAAATTGAGGTCGAGGTGCCCACGCACCTGGCGGGCCTTCTCGAGTTCGAAAGCGGACCCATCGGGACGATCGTAACCAGTTTCGACGTGTGGCACCATGAACTTCCCCGCATCGAGGTATACGGGTCGGAGGGCTCTCTGAGCGTGCCCGATCCCAATTCCTTCGGCGGGCCAGTGAAACTGCGCCGCGGCGGCGCGGAAAACTGGACCGAAATGCCCCTGAGCCACGGGTACGAGGAGCAAAGCCGCGGCCTTGGCGTGGCGGACATGGTCTATGCCTTGCGTTCGGGCCGGCCGCACCGGGCCAGCGGCGAACTCACCCGCCACGTGCTGGACATCATGCTGTCCATCGAGGAATCGTCGGAATCGGGACGGCACATCACACTGGAAAGTACCTGTGCCCGGCCGGCCCCGCTGCCGCTCGGGCTGGCGCCTTATACGCTGGATCCTTGATTTATGCCCGAGCACCCCGTAAGAACCCTGTCCGATCTGCTGCCGCGCCTCGAAAGGCTGATGGGCCGCATCGAAACGCTGGTCTCTGCCTACACGGGAGGGCCGACCGGGCGAACCGGGCAGTCCGGCGCGTCAGACGACGCGTTCGCCGGCTCCATCGCGTTCCGGTGGGGGAAGCGTGGAGAAAGGGGCTGCCTGGAACCGATCGTGCATCCCGACCTGGTGGACCTGTTCGATCTCTTCGGTCTTGACCGCGAGATAGGGATCCTGGAGCGGAACACCCGCCAGTTCGTCCGGGGGATGCCCGCGAACAACGTGCTGATCTGGGGCGAGCGCGGAACGGGCAAGTCTTCGGTGGTGAAGGGCCTCCTGGCCCGGTTCGCCGGCCAGGGTCTTCGCATGATCGAGGTCCGCCGGCAGGACCTGACGGATCTGCCCGAGATCGTCGAACTCCTGTGGGACCGGCCCGAGCGGTTCGTCCTGTTCTGCGACGACCTGTCCTTCATGGAAGACGAATCCATTTATCTCGAGCTCAAGGCGCTCCTCGAGGGCAGTCTTTCCGCGCGTCCCGACAACGTGCTCGTCTACGCCACGTCGAACCGCAGGCACCTGATGCCGGAGAAGCTCGCCGACAACACCTTTCGGTTCAGTCCGGACGACGATGAAATCCACCCCCAGGAAACCGTGGAGGAGAAAGTCTCGCTGAGCGACCGGTTCGGCCTGTCCATCGGTTTCTACCGGATCACCCAGGACACCTATTTCCGGATCGTCCGCCATCTCGCCGATCAGCGCGGCATCGACATGGACGCGGGACTGCTGAGACGGGAATCCCTCCGGTGGCTTCAGCGCGCCAGCGGCCGTTCCGGCCGGGTGGCGCGGCAGTTCGTGGACGACCTCGAGGGACGAATCAAACTGGGCGAACTGCCGTAGACCAGGGGCCAGTTTAAACTGGGTGAACTGCCGTAGATTCCGACCCGCCGCGATATTTCGGAAACCGCATTTCTTTCCCGCTTGACACGTTATTTTGCACGGCCTAATTATGTAGATTGGATTTTCTCGATAACCGCTTATTGAACCCGTGTGTTACCGGGTGCCCGGTTTTGCGGCTATTTCGATTTCGCAGTCCACAGTTCAAGGTAAACAGCAAAGGAGTGTGTCTTGCACGCATTCGATTACGCCACGCCTGAAAGCGTGGCCGATGCGGTCGTGATGCTCAGCGATCAAGGGAAAAACGCCTGTGTGCTCGCGGGCGGTACGGACCTGATCGTTCAGCTCCGTGAGAACCGCAGGCGGACCGATCTCGTGGTGGACGTCAAGCGCATCGCCGAACTGAACGCGTTGTCCTACGACGCCGCGACGGGCGTCACGATCGGGGCGGCCGTGCCCTGCTACCGGATCTACGGGGACGCGGAAATCGCCGCGGCCTATCCGGGACTCATGGACGCGGCCAGACTGGTGGGCGGCACGGGGATCCAGGGCAGGGCCAGCCTGGGTGGGAACCTGTGCAACGCCTCCCCGGCGGGCGATACGATTCCCCCCATGATCGTCCTTTCCGGCGAGGCGGAAATCGCCGGTCCGAACGGAACGCGGAAAGTGGCCGTGGAAGACTTCTGCACGGCGCCCGGCCGTACCGTGCTGGAGGTCGGCGAGTTCCTGGTGTCGCTCCACTTCCCGGCGCCGGTACCGAACTCCGGCGCCTTCTACCGCCGCTTCATCCCCCGCAACGAGATGGACATCGCCGTGGTCGGCGTCGGCGCGTCCGTCGTCCTCAGCGAAGACCGGTCCTCGTTCGTGTCGGCGCGCATCGCTGTCGGCGCCGTGGCACCGACGCCCCTCTTCGTGCGGGAGGCCGGGGACGCCCTGGCCGGACAGCCCGTTTCCGACGAATCGATCCAACGGGCGGCCGACCTCGCCCGCGACGCGGCCCGGCCCATCAGCGACATGCGGGGCACCGCCGAATACCGCAAGCATCTGACCAGCGTATTGACGCGCCGGGTTGTGGAAGGCGCGGTTCAACGAGCCAAGGAGTAGCCGTCGATGTCGAAAAAAGTACACGTACAGACCACCATAAACGGAGAAGCCGTCGATTTCCTCTGCGAACCGCGCAACAGCCTGCTCGAAGTGCTGCGCGACGACCTGGATCTCACGGGCGCCAAGGAAGGATGCAACAACGGCAACTGCGGGGCATGCAACGTGATCATGGACGGCAGGCTGGTCAACTCCTGCTGCGTGCTGGGGGTTGAAGCCGATGGATGCGAGATCACGACCATCGAAGGCATCGGTTCCGCCGCCAACCTCCATCCGCTGCAGCAGAAGTTCCTCGAACACGCCGCGCTGCAATGCGGAATCTGCACGCCCGGATTCATCGTTTCCGCCAAAGCGCTGCTGGACGAGAACCCGAACCCCTCGGAAGACGAGGTGCGCTACTGGCTGGCCGGCAATCTGTGCCGATGCACGGGGTACGACAAGATCGTGCGCGCGGTCCTGGACGCCAGGAACGGCGCCTGACCGGCTGAATGATTTGAAAGCAATGACTCAACGGAGGGAACAGACGTGTCACAAAACGGACATAAGGTCATCGGCACCCGCCCGATTCGCCACGACGGGGTGGACAAGGTCACCGGCCGGGCGATCTACGGCGCCGATATCCAGCTGACGGGACTGCTGCACGGCGCCATCAAGCGCAGCCCCCATCCCCACGCGCGGATCAAGAACATCGACACCAGCCGCGCGGAGGCCCATCCGGGCGTGCGGGCCGTCGTCACCGCCCACGACCTTCCGCAGATCGCGGATAAACTCGCCGACCTGGGCGAGGCGATCGTCAACTTGCGCGACGCCAGCAACAACGTGCTGGCCTACGGCAAGGTCCTGTACAAGGGGCATGCCGTCTCCGGCGTAGCGGCGATCAACCTGCACGTGGCGCAGGAGGCGGTGGAACTGATCGACGTAGAGTACGAAGTGCTGCCCCACGTCACGGGCGTGCTGGAAGCCATGGAGGACGGCGCGCCGATCCTGCACGAGGACATGAAAACCACGTCCATGGGCGAGGAGACGGACAAGGTCAGCAACGTCGCCAACCACTTCCAGCACAAGATGGGCGAACCGGACGACGGTTTCGCGGAAGCCGACGTGGTGATCGAACGGGAGTTCACGACCCAGACCGTCCACCAGGGCTACATCGAGACCCACAACGCCACGGCCCACTGGAATGAAGAAGGCCAGCTCACGATCTGGACGAGCACGCAGGGCGCTTTCTCGGTACGGGACCAGATGTCTGAGATCCTCCAGATGCCCGTTTCGAAGGTCAAGATCGTGCCCCTCGAGATCGGCGGCGGCTTCGGCGGCAAGATCTCCGTCTACCTGGACCCGGTCGCTGCGCTGCTGTCGAAGCGGACCGGGCACCCGGTCAAGATGACCATGACCCGGGACGAGGTCTTCGAGGGAACGGGACCGACGCCGGGCTCCTACCTGAAGGTCAAGATGGGCGCCACCAGCGACGGCCGGCTCACGGCCGCCACGGCCTACATGGCCTACGAGGCCGGCGCCTACCCCGGATCGCCGGTCGGCGCGGGCGCGGGCTGCATCTTCACACCCTACGACATACCCAACGTCCAGATCGACGGGTACGACGTGTGCGTGAACAAGCCCAAGACGAACGCCTACCGTGCGCCGGGCGCCACCAACGCGGCCTACGCCACCGAAACCGTCGTGGACGAGATCAGCGAGAAGCTCGGCGTGGACCCGCTCGAGTTCCGGGTGAAGAACGGCGCGAAGGAAGGCACCCGCCGGGCCGACGGTCCCGTGCACCCGCGTATCGGCTGCATCGAGACTACGGAAGCCGCCCTCAACAGCGAACACTACAGGTCTTCCCTCGCGAAGTCGGGGAACGGCAAGGTCCGCGGCCGGGGCGTCGCTTCCGGTTACTGGTTCAACTTCAATGGCGGCCGGTCGGCCATTTCCGTGAGCATCAATCCCGACGGCACCATCAACATGCTGGAGGGTTCCACGGATATCGGCGGGACGAGAGCCTCCATCGCCATGCAGCTTGCCGAGACCATCGGCCTCGAGGCCACCGACATCAAGCCCTACGTCGTGGATACGGACTCGATCGGCTATACCGACGTGACCGGCGGCAGCCGCACGACCTTCGGAACGGGCTACGCCGCCCATGCCACGGGGCAGGCCCTCATTCGTGAGATGAAGGAACGGGCCTCCAAGCTCTGGGACGTGCCTGCCGATGCCATTGACTTCGAGGACGGGGTCTTTTCCTACCGGGATGACGCGGAGAAGCGGGGCAGCTTCAAGGAACTGGCGAGCCAGGCCGGCGACGCCGGCGGTCCCGTGGTTGCCCAGGTGAGTACGAATCCCGATGGCAGCGGTGGCGGCGCTTTCGCCACCCACGTCGTGGACGTGGAGATCGACCGGGAAACCGGCAAGGTGGATATACTCCGGTATACCGCGGTCCAGGACGCCGGGACGGCCATTCACCCGAGCTACGTGGAAGGCCAGATGCAGGGCGGCGTGGTGCAGGGGATCGGCTGGGGCCTGAACGAGGAGTACATCTACAACGACGAAGGTTCCATGACCAATGCCAGTTTCCTGGATTACCGCATGCCCACGACCCTCGACCTGCCCATGATCGAGACCATCATCGTGGAAGTGCCCAACGAATCCCATCCCTACGGCGTCCGGGGCGTCGGCGAAGTGCCGATCGTACCGCCGCCGGCCGCCCTCGCCAACGCCATCTACGACGCGACGGGCGTAAGGCTGCGCGACCTGCCCATGTCGCCGCCCCGGGTCCAGAAAGCCCTGGCGGAGAACGGCGGGTAGGCGCGGACTGGGGAAGCGTTTTTAAAGCCAAGACGCTAGAGTGAAGACGCAAAGGGCGGGGAAGGATTCTCCCGCCCTTTTGCTTTACTTGAAGGCCTTGCCAGATCCCAGGCCGGCCGAATGCGCAGAACAGTGCGAAAAGCGCATAGCAACGAAAGCTGATCCATGGCCACCATCTACATCCCGTCCCTCATGCGCGACCTGACCGGCGGCAAGGAGATCATCCACATCGAAGGGGCCGACATGCGTCAGATCATCGCCAACCTGGAGACGGCCTACCCGGGTTTTAAGCAGAGGTTGCTGGAGGAAGGGACGCAGCGGATCAAACCCAACATCGCGGTCATGATCGACGGCCGCAATGCCCGCCGCATCCTGCTCGACAAGGTGAACGAGGACAGCGAGATCCACTTCCTGCCTGCGATCAGCGGGGGTATTTGAGGGGAGTTGAGGGAAATCTACAACTTGCGGTTCAACTTGAGCAGGTGATCGACGGTCAGGACCTTGTTGGCCGAGGAACCTCGTTGGCCGCCCGACTTCCGATTTGCCGGTTTCTTTCTCCGGTTCTTGCTTGAGACCACCTTCCCGGACGCTTCCGTCTTCCCGGAGTCTTGTGCCTTCGAGGTCGAGTCTGCCTTCACGGACGGATCTCCCTTTTCGGTTGCTTCCGCCTGCCCGTCCGCACTCGTGCGCTCCGCCGCCTTCACATTCCCGCCGTCGGTCTGCCCATCCTGCCTGCGCTTCGATGGCCGGCGCCTTCGCCGGCGCTCGGGCTTCCCGTTGCCACGTTCCTTGCCCTCCCGCATCGACAGCGAGATCCGGTTTCGTTCGTGGTCTACGCCAAGCACCCGCACCTCGACCAGTTGCCCCACCTTGACGGCTTCGCCGGCATGCTTGACATACCGGTCCACGAGCTGGCTGATGTGCACGAGCCCATCGAGGTGGACCCCGACGTCCACGAAGGCGCCGAAGTTCGTGACGTTGGTCACGACGCCGTTGAGCCGCATCCCCTCCTTGACTTCATCGATGCTATTTACCCCTTCGGTGTACTGGACGGGCTTGAACTCCTCGCGGGGGTCGCGCCCGGGCCGCGCCAGTTCTTCCAGGATATCTTCGAGCGTAGGCAGCCCCACGGTATCGTTCACGTAGGTATCGAGCTCGATACGGCCGCGGACCGCTGAATCGTCCATGAGCTCCTTGACGCTGCAACTTTGATCGGAAGCCATCCGGTCCACGATTTCATAGCTCTCGGGGTGCACGGCACTGGCGTCCAGGGGGTTCTCGGCGTTCCCGATTCTCAGGAAACCCGCGGCCTGCTCGAAGGCCCTCGGACCGAGGTTCGGCACCTGCTGCAGATCCGTCCTCGAGACGAAGGGACCCGCTTTCTCCCGGTGGGCCACGATGTGCTTCGCCAGCGCGGGCCCAATGCCGGACACGTAGGAAAGGAGTTGAGCGCTCGCCGTGTTTACCTCGACGCCGACGTTGTTCACGCAACTCGTCACCACGTCGTCCAGGCTCTTCTTCAGCGATGCCTGGTCGACGTCGTGCTGGTACTGCCCGACGCCTATGGACTTGGGATCGATCTTGACCAGCTCGGCCAGGGGATCCATGAGCCGGCGGCCGATGGAAATCGCCCCGCGTACCGTAACGTCCAACCGCGGGAATTCCTGCCGGGCCTCGGCAGACGCCGAGTAGACCGAAGCGCCGCTTTCGTTCACGAGCACGATGGACGGATCACCGGCAAGCTCGATCGTACGGAGGAACTGGGTGGTCTCCCGTCCGGCCGTCCCGTTGCCCACGGCGATAGCATCGAATTCGTACTGCTCGTGCAGGGTCCGCACGATCCGTGCCGCCCTTTCCTTCTTCTTGTCCCCGGAATGAGGAAAGATGCTGGCCCGGTCCATCAGTTTGCCCTGTTCGTCGAGACACACGACCTTGCAGCCCGTGCGGAAACCGGGGTCGACCGCCATGATGCGGCGGCGGCCCAGGGGAGGCGCCATCAGCAGCTCCCGCAGATTCCGCGCGAAAACGAGGGTCGCCTCCTGCTCGGCCTTCTGCCGGACAAGGGACCTCAACTCCGTTTCGAGGGAGAGCGAGAGCAGGCGGCGGTAGCCGTCGGTAACGGCCAGGCGGACCTGTTCGGACGCGGGACCTTCTCCCTTGACGAAGAGCTCCTCGAGTCGCGCAATCGCCTCGCCTTCCGGCGGGGCAATGGTCATTCGCAGCACGTCTTCTTTCTCGCCGCGCCGCATGGCGAGCACGCGGTGAGAAGGCGCTTTCACCGCCGTCTCGGACCAGTCGAAATAGTCCCGGAACTTGATCCCCGACGATTCCTTCTCCGCGACCACCGTGGACCGGATGACCGCCTTTTCGTGGAACAGCCGGCGCAGGGCCGACCGTGCCGTCGTATCTTCATTGATCCATTCGGCGATGATGTCGCGCGCGCCGGACAGGGCGTCCTCGGCGGTGTCGACTTTCTTCTCCGGATCGACGAAGGGAGCGGCTTCGGCTTCCGGATCCATTTCCCCCTGCTCGAAGATGCGCTTCGCCAGGGGTTCCAGGCCCCTTTCCCGGGCTGCTGTGGCCCGCGTGCGCCGTTTCGGCCGGTAGGGAAGGTAGGTATCTTCCAGTACGGTCAGGGTTTCCGCGGCGCGTACCTTCGATTCCAGCTCGTCCGTGAGCAGGGCGCGGTCCTTCAGGGAGGCAAGGATCGAGGTCCGGCGCTTCTCCAGTTCCCGGAGCTGGCCGATCCGGTCGCGGATCACCGTAACGGCCACCTCGTCGAGCGAACCGGTCCTTTCCTTGCGGTAACGCGCGATGAAGGGGACCGTGGCCTCTTCGTCCAGCAGGCGCGCGACGGCTTCCACCTGCTCGGGCCGGATCCCCAGTTCACCGGATATCTTCGTGATGTGCGTGTCGTCACTCATGTATGATTGTGGCCTTGTCTGTCCTCAACTCGTCCGTTCTCGCCTGGCCCTGCCTGGTCTGATCTACTTGTTCACGCGCCCAGGATCTCCCTCAGCCTCTGGGCCACCCGTTCCGGTTCGCCCGCTTTGAGGCAGACCGGGCCGAAGAGCACGATCCCTTCCGAGACTCTCCCGGTATTGGCCTGGATGGGAGGATCGCCCTCCTGCAGTGCGAGGACCACGTCCAGGGCGGTCTTGCCCGCCACGGACTCGTCCAGTTTCAGCACGGCCATCGGTACCTCGCTGGGCCTGCTGTCGGTATCGATCGTGAACCGGCAACCGGGAATCTCCCCTGTGGCGGCCACGAGTTCATCCATGCGGTCCCGCCACGCCGCCGCGCGCGCTTCCAGGTGTTCACCGGCAAAGCGCTCCAGCGCGGTCAGCAGGCCCACGATTTGTTCCTTGCCGACCTTGCAGGGTCTCCCGATGCCGTGGTGAGGCGCGCCGGGCAGGATCGACTTGTCGATGAGGGATTCCGGTGGATTCCACTGCGGTTTCAGTACGTCCATGTCCAGGTGTTGTAGCGCCACGCACATGATGAGGTCCCGGCGGCCGCAGAGGATCCCCGAACCCTGGGGACCGCCGATGGCCTTTCCGCCGCTGAAGGCCACGAGGTCGGCGCCCATGGAGATGTATGCCTGCAGGTTCGACCGTGGCGGTAACTGTCCGGCGGCGTCGACGATCACCGGTACGTTGTGGGCGTGGGCGACTTCGACGACTTCTTCCAGGGGAGGCAGGGCGCGGGGATGGGCGACGTAGCAAACGGCCGCCGTGCGCTCCGTGATGGCGTCGGCGACCTCCCACGCTTCGGTGTCCCGCACGCCGGCCCCGCTGTAGCGGTCCGCGATCCCTACTTCGACGAGCTTTACACCGACGGACCGGATCGCGTGGTCGTAGAAATTCCGCTGGCTGCGGGACATGATGACTTCGTTCTTCATGCCCTCCGTGTCCGGCAGCCGGTTCATCTTGCCGGGGTCCGGGCCGGTGACGCAGGCCGCGGTGCCCAGGAGGAGTCCCGCCGCCGCGCCGGAGGTGACGTATCCCGCTTCCGCCCCGGTGATTTCCGCGATTACCTCGCTCGCACGGGCCTGGAGTTCGGCTATGTCGACGCAGAACTGCGACGCCTCGTGCATGGCGTCGGCGACTTCGGGATCCATGATGCTGCCGCTGAGCCGGGTGGACGGACCCGAAGCGTTGATGATCGTGCGTACTCCGATCGTCTCGTATATGTTGGGCATGTATTCCCTGGCATGAATCAAAGGGCGGTGTTTCGAAAGCAGCACTAATGCTATTACATCGTCCCGTGGTTTGCAACCTGTTTTTTCCGGGCGAGGGCCGGGGTGCTCCGATCTGCCAGTAATGAATTGACTTGAACCATCGCCAAGGGTACTTTACACGGATGGAAATACCATCATGGCGTGGCGCCGAACCCCATGCCGAACCCCATGTCGAATCGAACTCTTACCAGACTGTAAGCCAATGGCCCACAAAGACTTAAATTTGTTCGTCGACCTGCTTCGGGAAGAAGGTGAGTTGAAGGAAATCACCGCGGAGATCGATCCCGAACTGGAGATCAGCGCCATCGCGGACCGCGTGGTCAAGCAGAACGGGCCGGCATTGCTCTTCACCAACGTAAAAGGCCATTCCGGCATACCCGTGCTGATCAATACCTTCGGGTCGAGACGCCGCATGGAGCTGGCCCTGAGTACCGGGGACCTGGACGACATCGCGGCCGAAATCGCCGACCTGATCAATCCCCAGGTGCCGGCCTCCCTTGCGGGAAAACTCCAGCTCCTGCCCCGGCTCGCCCGGTTGAAAGATACCCAGAGCAGGACCGTGCGCAACGGCCCCTGTCAGGAAATAGTCGAGACCGACGCGGCGTCTCTCGAAAGTATCCCGGTCATCAAGTGCTGGCCCGGCGACGGCGGTAGGTACATCACCTTTCCCCAGGTCATTACGAAACACCCCGTAAAGGATACGCGGAACGTGGGCATGTACCGGCTCCAGGTCTTCGACGAGAAAACCCTGGGGCTTCACTGGCAACGGCACAAGGGCGGCGCCCATCACTACCGCGTCGCGGAGGAGATGGGCGAGCGGCTGGAGGTCGCCATCGTGCTCGGGCCCGATCCGGAGACCATGTACGCCGCGACGGCGCCCCTGCCCGATGAGATCGATGAGTACATGCTGGCCGGATTCCTTCGCAGGCAACCGGTCCAGCTGGTGAAGTGCCGTACGGTGGACCTGGAGGTGCCGGCCAACGCCCAGATCGTCCTGGAGGGGTACGCCGAACCCCATGAACGGCGCGTGGAGGGGCCCTTCGGAGATCACCAGGGCTACTACTCGCTGCCCGACGAATACCCCGTGTTCCACCTCACCGCCATCACGCGGAGAAAAGACGCCATCTACCCGACGACCATCGTCGGACCGCCGCCGCAAGAAGACGGGTGGCTCGGAAAGGCCACCGAACGCATCTTTCTCCCGCTGCTCAAGACTACCCTGCCGGAAATCGTGGACATCGACCTGCCCGTCGAAGGCATCTTCCACAACCTGGCCATCGTCTCCATCGACAAGCGCTATCCGGGCCACGCCCGGAAGGTGATGCACGCCCTCTGGGGCCTGGGCCAGATGATGTTCACCAAGGTGATAATCGTTGTGGACAAGGATGTGGACGTGCATAATATGCGGGAAGTCGCCTGGCGGGTCGGCGTTGCCATCGATCCGAAGCGGGACCTGCTGATCAGCGAGGGTCCCTGCGACGTCCTGGATTTCGCCGCGCAGACCGCCGACGTAAGCGGCAAGCTCGGCATCGACGCAACCGAGAAATGGCCGGACGAGGGGTTCGACCGGGGGTGGCCGGAAATCCTGCGCATGCCCGAAGAGGTCGACCGGCGCATCGACAAGCTCTGGCCGGAACTGGATTTGTAACCCGGTCGATGCTGGAGGCGGACCGCCCGGTTTCGGCCCACCGGTTTCGGTCCCGGCGTACCCTTAATCCGCTGGCTCAACTAAGTCTTGCGGAACCTCTGCCGGTTTAGTTTAATTACTCAACATTTCAATTTTGCACTGCACTTTTATTCAAGCCTTGCCGGCTGTCTGCGCGGAACCGTTCGCTCCCGTGCATTCGTGCGGTCCAGTGTTCTCGTGCGGCCCCGCGTGCATCCCGGCAGGAAGGGAGGACAGATGTTTTTCGTAGTCTCTGCGACACATAAGGCGGAAATGGCACAGGAAAGGCTTCGCCTGCAGGAATCATTTGCCGCCTACATTCACGACTCCACCCATCATCCCGATGTGACCGTGCATCACGGCGGGCAAACGCTCAGTGAGGGTGACCGGTCCGTCACCGGTTTCGTCCTCGTGCTCGAGGCGCCCTCGATCGAGGTGGCACGGGCCTTTGTCGAAGGCAGTCCCTATGCCCAGGCGGGCACCTTCGCCGAGTCTCACGTCCGCCCATGGAACTGGTTGACCGGACGGCCCGGCTGAGCGAAACGCTGCCACCGCTCATTTTCGGATCGGGTCCACGGTGGATTCCGTACATCTCCGGGCGTAAGAGCGCCCGGTGTGCGTAGACTGGCCAGGGGATTCCTGTGAGCAGCCGTGACGCGCAAAGCGCTTCTTCCGTTCAATACGAACCCGGCGAACATCCTCCGGCGCTTGTGTCGCTGGGCAGCGGCCTGCAACTGGTCGTTCTCGGTATCACAAGCATCATCTTCATCCCCACTATCATCATACGGGCCAGCGGCGGAACCGAGGCGTACCTGTCCTGGGCCGTGTTCGGCGCCGTCGCCGTCAGTGGGATCTGCACGGCGCTGCAAGCCGTCAGACTGAGCCGGGTCGGAGCGGGATACCTGCTCTTCATGGGTCCCGCCGGCGCCTTTATCGGGGTCTGCGTCAGCGCCCTCGTCGAAGGCGGTCCGGCGCTGCTCGCCACCCTGGTCGTCGCATCGTCACTTGTCCCGATCGTGATATCGATGCGGCTGGCCCTGTTCAGGCGGCTTCTCACACCGACCATCGTCGGCACCGTGAACATGCTGATACCTGCGACCGTGCTGCCGGTCGTATTCAGCCGCCTGGCCGACGCACCGCAGGACGCGGCGCTCAGTGCACCGCTCACCGCAGTGGCGACGGGCCTGGTCATCGGCGGCATTTCCCTTACGGCAGGGGCGACACTGCGTCTGTGGGCTCCACTCATCGGGGTGATCGCGGGTTCGGTCATCGGTGGATCGTTGGGTCTCTATGACTTCGACCTGATCACCCGGGCTCCCTGGTTCGGGTTGCCACTGGGCAGTTGGCCGGGTATCGGTTTCGACCTCGGTCCGGCCTTCGTGGGACTTCTGCCTGCCTTCGCTTTCGTGGCCCTCATCGGCGCTATCCAGACGATTACCGGTGCGGTCGCCATCCAGC
>VXTP01000001.1 GCA_009837395.1 Gemmatimonadota bacterium | reverse complement strand
GCCCTTCGTGGTCGTCGTCCGCCACTTCGTCGTGGGCATGATCGTCATGGTCGTGACCGGCGTCCGCGTCCGCTACCTCTGTCTCCTCGTCGTGCGCGTGCCCTTCGTGGTCGTCGTCCGCCACTTCGTCGTGGGCATGATCGTCATGGTCGTGTCCTTCGTGGTCGTCGGCTGCATCCTCGTCGTGCACGTGTCCGTCGTCCGCCGGGGCTTCTTCCGCCTCATCATGTACGTGACCTTCGTGATCGTGGTCATGGCCATCATCGGTGGAAGCTGCCTCCTCCTCGTGCGTGTGTTCGTCGTCCGCCGGGGCTTCTTCCGCCTCATCGTGTGCGTGCCCGTCGTCCTCCAGGTGGATGGCCTCCATACCCTCGAGGGTCACGTAGAGGGCGCGATCAACGGGGGTAAACGTCTTGGCGAGGACGCCCACGACCGTGAAGGGCATGTGGTCGTGGACCAGGAAACCCACCTCGCTGAGCCCGTGCGTCACGGCGATCTCGTCACCCAGCGAGTAGTTCAATTCTGCCGCCACGTCGGCGCCCAGGGTCACGTCGAGCAGGTCCTCGCTTGCCCGTCCCTCCGCCAACGCGACTTCCTGACCGCCTCGGTAGCGGTAGTGGCGGTAGAAGTCCTCGTTCGTGCCGATGACACGGAACCCTCTATGGCTGTCCCCCAGGCTGTAGGGAATGGTCCATTCGACGGCGGGGTGCTCCGCCCACTGCCGGTAAGCCTCCCACGAAACGTTCTCTGTCGGTGCGCCCATGCCGAAGACCGAATACAGCAGCAGTTGAATCGTGCCGCCCTTGGTACCTACGATCAGGTCGGTCTGGCTGATGGTGTTGGAGAAACTCTCACGCATGCCCACGCGCACGTTCTCGACGCCGACCAGGAGGGCGACGCTGAGGGCGATGGAGCCCACCGTGAGCGTGGTGCTGAAGGCGCGGTTGCGGAGCGACTTGAGCGCTAAGTCCAGAACCAGCATCAATTAACCGCCTTGTTGACATCGGGAAGCGATATGGTACGGGAGAACATGCCCTCCAGGGTGCGGTCGTGGCTCACGAACACAAGCGTTGCGCCGGCACGCTCGCATTCCTGGAAGAGCAGATCGAGGAAGTCCTCACGGCGGTCGACGTCCAGGGAGGAGGTCGGCTCATCGGCGACGATGAGCTCCGGCGCGCCGATGAGCGCACGGCAGGCCGCCACCCGCTGTTGCTGGCCCACCGAGAGTTCGGTCACCGGCTTCTTCAGCAGATCGCCGATGTGGAGATGACCGGCCAGCTGCGCGGCGGACTCCTTCACGCCCGTGCCGTCCAGCCGGGCCCGGCGCCCCGCGTGCATGCGCACTGGCAGGGTGATGTTGTCTAGCACCGACAGGTAGGGGATGAGGTTGAACATCTGGAAGACATAGCCGATGTGCTCCGCCCGGAAGGCGTCCCGCTGTGGACCCGAAAGTGAGGTGAGGTCCTCACCCAGCACCGTGACGTCGCCCTCGTTCGCTTCCAGGACCCCGGCCAGCACGCCGAGCAGCGTCGTCTTGCCGCTGCCGCTGGGGCCGAACAGGAACGCGCGCGTCCCCCGTTCGAGGGTCACCTCGGGGATGTCCAGCACCCAGGGACCGCCGCCGTAGCGGAAGCGCAGATGCCGGATGTCGATGGCGAGGCTCATCTATGACATATTCCTGCGAATCGTAGATTCACAAAACCGCGCATCCCCGGAGAAAGCGAGTGCGCGTGCTGAATGCATGCAGGAGACCGCGTCACGTCCTGCAGGTGTTCGCACCGTGACATGCAGGCGTCCGCGTCACGGATCAATACTCGTACGGATAGACCCGCTTGCCGGTGATGGTGAAGCCGACGTAGCCATACACGCTCTTGGTCATCTCGATCTTGAGTAAACCTTCGACCCACACCGGGTTCCACCCGTTTAAAAACGCCCATTTGTCCTTTTCCATCTCAATGTAGATGAGCTGGTTGGGCGGGGGAGGCGGCGTATGGATGCAAGCACCGACATAGGGTACGAGGAGAAACTCCGTCACCGAGGACGCCCAGTCTTCAAGTGGTACCGCAAATCCGGGAACCTTGACGACTTTACCGTCGAGTTCCGCCAACTCTTCGCCCGGTTTTCCGGTGCGGTAGTTGAGGCTGGCCAGGAGGTGCCAGCCCACCTTGATGGGCTCGTCGGCCGGTACGACCGCCGGTGCGTCGACCGGGGGCTCCGGAGCGGCCTTCGGAACGGCCTCCGGGGGTTCGGGCACAACGCTGAGGGTTACCACGACCAGCAGGGCGGCGGATACGAAGAGTATTTTGCGGGTGACGCCGATCATCGAAAAACTCCGGTTGTCAAATCGCCTGTTCGATATATATAGCATTCAGCCAACTATTGGCAATATAAATGTATATGCTCCCCTTAACGCGTTAGCTGCTTGCAATGAAAAAACAACCCCGTCATTTCCATCTGATTCTGCTCCTGGCGTTCGCGACCTTCGGTTGCGACAAGCCGACGTCCAGCGTCTTCAGCGAACTGCAGATCCGGCTGGCGGCGCAGTCACCGAACCAGCAGCATGTCGGATCCGTCGTCGTGCGATTCTCCGAGATGGCCGTACGCTCCTCTGCGAACAGCGAGTACGGAACCCCAGGCGCCGTGCCCCACACGATCGACCTGGCCGAACTCGGTGGGAGTGAAACCCGTATCCTGGACGTATTTTCCGTGGCCGAAGGCAGATACGACGCGGCACGGCTCAAACTAGACGGCGTGACCGTGACGCTGACGAACGGTTCGCAGTTCAGCGAGGTGTTCTCGCCACCGCTCAGCATGGAGATCGTCGTCCAGGGATCTACCCCCGTAGTCGTCGAGCGGAATCGAAAAGCCGATGCGGTCATCGATTTCGACCCGATGCGATCGATCACCCTCGAGGGGGACACCCGGCAGGCCCACGACATCACCGGATTCAGGTTCCAGCCCAGGGCCCGCCTGGTCGACCTGGCGAGTTCGGGACAGGTCTCCGGAACCGTCAAGCACGATAACGGCACGCCCGCGGTCCTCCGGGACGACGTGCCATTGCCCGGATAC
The DNA here is from genome assembly GCA_009837395.1 of Gemmatimonadota bacterium. GTDB lineage: Bacteria > JAAXHH01 > JAAXHH01 > JAAXHH01 > JAAXHH01 > JAAXHH01. Next base: position 53,982 of record VXTP01000001.1, on the reverse strand, counting down.
CCGGTTACCCTTTTTCAGCCCGGCGGGACGGATTCGGTGACGGTCCGTACCAATGATGCCGGCCGGTACTCCTCCTTCTTCATGCCCGCCGGATCTTACGCCATGTACGTTCCGCAGACCGAAGCAACCGAAGCCTGGTCTACGGAGAACGTCGAGGTGACGACCGCCAGTACCACGCGCCAGGATATCGTCCTCGTCAGGCGCTGAAGTCGCGGCCGGACGGCTGATCTCTCCAGGCGCTGAAGTCGCGGCCGGACGGCTGATCTCGCGGGAAATGAAGCCTTGACGGTGCCGGTGCCGTCCTGCACATTGTCTTTCTGTTTTCAGGCAAAATGGCTGGCCCGAATGCGAGCGATTCTGATACCGCGGCCTGGTGCGCTTGCCACCGCGTGGGAAGGGGCGTTTGATGGCATTTTACATGTACCTGTCCATCACCGGCGAGGGTAAAATCGCCCTTTACGAAATGGACCCGGACAGTGGCGGACTGACCTTCAGGGAAGATGTCGCCGCGGGCGCCGGTGTGATGCCCCTGGTTGCGGATAGCGATCTTGAACACCTGTACGCAGGACTGCGCGGTGAGCCGTCAGTACAGACCTACAGCCTGGACCGCAGAACGGGCGGCATTACGCTGCTGGGCACCACGCCTTTCGACTGGGACACGACATACATGTCCCTGGACAACACCGGCCGCTTCCTGCTGTCGGCTTCCAACGGGCACGCCGTGGCGGGCGTCCATGCCATCGGCGACGACAGCATCGTCCAGAATGCGCCGGTGGACCGGCAGGAGACGGCGCGGGGCGCTCACTACATACAGACCGACCCGTCGAACCGTTTCGCCTTCGTGCCCCACGTGTCCGATTCGAACATGATCTGCCAGTTCGAATTCGACGAGCACACCGGCAGGCTGATACCGAACGATCCTCCCCGGGTGGCGCAGCCCCCGGATACCGAGCCGCGGCACTATTGCCACCATCCCACGCTGGATATGCTGTATGTCGACAATGAGAAGGCAAGCAGCGTGACGGCCTACCGGTTCGATCCGGACCGGGGTACGCTGGAAGCGATGCAGACGGTGTCGACGTTGCCCACGGATTTCACTGGCGAGAACACCTGCGCGCAGTTCCATATCCATCCGACGGGCCGATTCGTATATGTGAGCAACCGGGGCCATGACAGCATTGCCGGATTCGCGATCGACCCGGAATCTGGATTGCTGAGTGCCATTGGGCAAACACCGACCGAAAAGACGCCCCGCGCCTTCAACCTGGACCCGCAGGGCCGGTTTCTCTACGCCGCGGGACAGGCAGACGGAAGACTGGCGTCCTATCGAATCGACCAGGACACGGGCGCGCTTGCGCCGCTCGACGTGTACGACGTGGGACCTTCGCCGGCCTGGGTGATGGTCCTGGACATGGATGCGTGAGACGGGGTCGGCTGGTACGATGGGTCTGGACGACCCGGCAGGTACGGCCCGACATCTCACCATTTCAACGGACGGACGGGAGTAAGCCATGGCTTCCACCTTTGATTTTCTCGTAACTGACGGCCTGGTCGTAAACCAGGAAGGCGTGACCGCCGCCACGATCGCCGTCAGGGACGGACGCATCGCGGGCGTACTCGAACCCGACGCCCGGCCCGAATGCGCCCGGGAGATCTCCGCGAAGGGCCTGCACGTGCTGCCCGGCCTGATCGATCCCCACGTGCACCTCCGGTCGCCCGGCCACGAAGAGCGGGAAGACCCCGTCTCCGGGACGAGCGCCGCGGCCGCCGGCGGCATTACGACTCTGCTCGAGATGCCCATCTCTCCGGTTGCCGCCAGTTCCGCCGAGGGCGTCCGCAAGCGGGGCGAGGCCATCGGCGCGCATGCGCTGATCGATTTCGGTCTCTACGGTGCGGCCGGCCATGAGAACGTGAACCTCATCGCCGAAGTAGCCGAGGCGGGTGCCGTGGCCTTCAAGACCTTCCTGACTGCGCCGCCGACCCATCGCGAAGGCGAGTTCTTCGGCCTCTGGTGCCTGGACTACTCGCTGCTGCGGGACGTCATGGCCGCCACGGCCGCCACGGGCCTGCGCCACAGCTTCCACTGCGAGAACTGGCCCATGATCGAGACGCTCATCGCGCGGCTGTCCGCCCAGGGCCGCAACGATGGTCTGGCCCACGCGGAAAGCCGGCCCTCCATCGTGGAAGACACCTCGGTAGCCATCATGATGAGCCTGGCCGCCGAGGCGGGCGGTCCGGTGGAAGTCGTGCACCTTTCGAGCCCCCGGGCCGCGCAGATGGTGAAGGAGGCCAAGGCGCGGGGCCTCGACGTCATCGCCGAGACCTGTCCCCAGTACCTCTTCCTGACCGACCAGGTCCTGGCCGCGCACCGCGGTTTCGCCAAGTGCAACCCGGCCCTGCGGCCGGCCGAAGAGGTCGAAGCACTCTGGTCCTACCTGCACGACGGCACCCTGGAGTTCGTCGGCAGCGACCACTCCCCCTTCCGGCCGGAAGAGAAGGAAGGGGAAGACATCTTCGCCATACCGCCCGGCCTGCCCGGCCTGGAATCCATGGCGCCCCTGATGCTGACCGCGGTCAACGACGGCCGCCTGTCGATCACCGACCTGGTGCGGCTGATGTCGACCCGCCAGGCCGAGATCTTCCGGCTACCCGGCAAAGGACGCATCGCCATCGGAAACGATGCCGATCTCACCTTCGTGGACCTGGACGCGCGGTGGACCTTCGACCGGAACCACTGCTTCACCAAGGCAAGGGACGTCATGCGCATCGTGGACGGCATGCCCATGAAGGGTCGCATCCAGCGTACCATGGTGCGGGGGGAGACTATTTACGAGGACGGCAGGATCACGGGCCAGCCCGGTTACGGCCGGTGGCTAAAACCGAATTGACCGCAATGACCGGCCGACTGCTGTATCCCAACTGATCGAAAGGATAAAGCATGGCAGTTCCAGATCCCAGGGGCGTGTATACCATTGCGCCGACGCCCTTCGAAGAAGACGGCAGCCTGGATACGGGCAGCCTCTCGACCCTGACCAATTTCCTCATCGATTTGGGGATCGACGGGATCACCGTCCTGGGTGTCATGGGTGAAACCAGCAAACTGGTCGAAGCCGAACGGGACCGGGTCATCGCCGGCGTAGTCGAAGCCGCCGCGGGCCGGATCCCGGTCTGCGCCGGAACCAGCCACACGGGGACGGACGGATGCGTCGCACTCAGCCGGAGGGCCGAGGAACTGGGTGCCTCCTCACTCATGGTGGCGCCGTCGAAGCTGGCCAAGGGCACGGACGAGGCCCTGCTCGCCCACTACCTCAAGGTGGCCGACGCCGTATCCATACCCCTCGTGATCCAGGACCATCCCACCAGCAGCGGCGTCCAGATGAGCATCGACTTCATCGCGACCGTCGCCGACCGGTCTCCGCAATGCCGCTTTCTCAAGCTGGAGGAAGAACCGTCGCCGCGCAAGGCCAGTCAGGTGCTCGCGGCCAACCCCGACGTGGAGATCTTCGGCGGCCTGGGCGGCGTCATGCTCCTGGAGGAACTCCGCCACGGGTGCATGGGCACCATGACCGGCTTCGCCTACCCCGATATCCTGAAGGACATCCACACGAAGTACATGTCCGGCGACATCGACGGCGCCACCGAGACCTTCTACAGGTACTGTCCCCTGATCCGCTTCGAGGGCCAGCCCGGCATCGGGTTATCCATCCGCAAGAACGTCTACCAGCGGCGCGGCGCCATCAAGACCGCCCGGGCGCGCCAGCCCTTCGTCCCCCTGGACGACGGGACCCTGGCGGACCTGAACGATCTGCTGACGAGACTCGGTTTGGAGTGATCGAAAAGGGCACCGCTCAATCCCGCCAGTCGAGCAGGACCCCCAGCGCTTCGCCCGGTTTCTGATAAAGCAGCGCGAAGGCTTCTGCCGCCTCGTGCCAGGGGAAACGGTGCGTGGTCATTCGATCGGTCCGGATCGCGCCCGAGGCGAGGAGTTCCATGGCGCGGCGGGACTGGCGGGCCCCCGCGCGCGTCCTGTAGTACCCGCCCAGTATTTTTCGCCCCTGGATCTTGTTCGAAGGCAGCGAAAGCGGCTGGTCCTCGTACAGTCCGATCAGGTGCATCAGTCCGCCAAGGGCCAGCATGTCGAGGCCCTGCCCGAAGGCGGCCGGACCCGCGGGACCTCCCACAGCGTAGATCACGATATCGGCACCGAGGCCGTTGGTCAGGCGCTTCACGGTCTTGACGGGATCTTCCTCGCGGGCATTGATCACCGTGTCGGCGCCGCATTCCTCCGCCATGGCGCACCGGTTGGCCAGCGCGTCCACGGCCACCACCCTGCCCACGCCATTTGCCTTGATGACTTGCAGGATCAGGTTGCCCACGAGCCCCTGGCCGAGCACGACCACGGTTTCCTGAGGCTTGATATCCTCCAACTCCACCCAGGTGACCGCACTGCCCGTGAGCGGATAGTAGGGGGCGCTGTCGAAGGAGAGGTCCGCCGGCATGGGCATGACGACGGTCTGGTCCCACGGATAGACGAGCCGGGCCGGCCGGACCACGTACTGGGCGTGGGGCGCAAGGGCGACGACGCGGTCGCCGGTTTCCAGGTGTTCAACCCCTTGCCCCAGCGCATCCACCGTCCCCGCCATGGAATAGCCCATGATGTCCGGGCTCACCGCGTGTTCCCGCGTGTACCGGCCGCCGAGTTCGGAACCCCGGCTGATGAGGCTGCACGCCGCCTTGATCCGGATCTCTCCGGGACCGGGTTCGGGAATCGGTACTTCCTCGAGCTCGATCCGGTGGAGCCCTTCGGGCTTGATGACCTGTTTCATGGTTGAAGTTTTCTTTTTCGTCATACCCACCAATCAATCCAATGTGAACTTCGCCAGGGTTCTTTGTACGTCGGTGACGTCGATACCCTTCTTGAACTCTTTCTTGATGGGCAATTCGTTACCTGAAATCCATACCTTCATCTCGGAGTCGAGATCGATCCGCCCCGCGGTCTCAAAAGAAAAATGGGTGATCGACTTATACGGAATGGAGTGGTATTCGGTCTTTTTACCGGATATCCCCTGTTTATCCAACAGGATCAGCCGCCGGTCCGTGAAAGCGAACAGGTCTCTGACCAGCTTGAAGACCCTGACCAGATTCTCACCCTCTATCAGTATCTGCGAGAACTCCTTTTCCATCTCTTCAATTTCAACTTCCGAAGCGTTGCCCATGACGGCGTTCAGAATCGACACAATGCCTCCCTATGGTTTCTCCCTGTGGTTTCTTTCGATATACACGCTCTGGTTCTAACTGAACAGCCCCGGTTCTTCCTGAACAGTAATGCCGTTAAAGCGGCTGTCCGTCAAGACCGGTCTTCCTCATCCAGCAGTGCCGCCGCCTTTCGCAGGACGTCATCCATGGCCTCTGCGGGCAATGCACAGATTCGCACAACCGTGCCGGACCGCCAGTCCACACTTTCGAGCTGGTCGGCCAGGATGATCCCGGTTGCCGGGAGCCCCGCGGGGATCTCGACTTCGAAGGGATACCCCTTCTCGTCGTCGGTAATCGGACAGAAGAGGGCCAGGCCGGCCCTGCGGTTGTAGGCCTCGGGCGACACCGTTACGGCGGGCCGCCCGGAAGGCAGGTAGGTGCCCTTCCCCGACCTGGAATAGATCCACACGATTTCACCTCGAACCGGTACGTAGCTTGATGTAGCCATTGTTCGTCTCCTTGTATCTCGCCTTCAGCCGTGGCTGCCGATGCTGATTCTGCCGTGTAGGTTGCGTTTCGAGATGCCCGGAAGCAGGTCGGGCAGTTTGAACCGGGTTCGTTCCAGCGGCACCAGGGTCAGTTCCTTGCCCCGGAGAACGAGTACCACCGGCGAATCGTCCCGGACGCCCATCTGGACGGCAACCGGTTTCGGGATGCGCAGTGCCAGGCTGTTGCCCCATTTCTTCACGCGGGATTTCATGTGAGCCTCCTGTGAATGTGATGTAGTGCCTCGTTTAGACACACCGCCAATGGGTGTATCTACCCAAGATCGTTAATTGATTAGTCGAGGCATTTGCAGGAGTCTCGACTGAATAGAAAACAAAGTCAGTCGCATCGAAGGCAAATGGACGGTAATAGACTACAGGAGGATGGATATGCGCAAACTTGACTCAGTCCGATATCCAGCATTAATCGATGGCGAAAAAGGTGCGTATGGTGTGTCTTTCCCCGATCTTCCAGGTATCGTTGCCATGGGAGACACCATCGACGAGGCCTTGATGAACGCGGAAGAAGCACTCAGGGAATATGCGATCGAAACGGAAATAGACGGCGATGCGATCGTGCGGCCATGCGAACTGGACGAAGTCGTTGTTGAACCGGCCCAAATACTGACGGCCGTCCCACTGATCCGTCAGTCCGGTCGAAGCGTACGCATACATATGGCCATCAACGAGGGCGTGGCCGTTTTTATCGATAGCGAGGCGAATCGGCGAGGAATGACGCGTACGGCTTACGTGGAATGGATGGCGAGGCGTATTGCGATGATGGGTGGATAAGGCAGGTTACTGTATCGTCTTCCGCAAGGTATACCGTCCTGGTTCGGGGACGTACCCCAGCTTGCGGTTGAGCGCCAGCATGGGACTGTTCGTCGAGTCGTTGTGCGTGCTGATCGACCGGGCGCCCTGGCTCCGCGCATAGCGTATTGCGGCGAGCTTCAGCGCCAGGGCGATTCGTCGCCGGCGGTATGGCCGGATCACCCCGGTATGCACGTTGAAAGCCTCATGCACCTCCGGGTAAAGCCGGACGGCGCAGATCCCGACCCAGCGATCGCCGTCGGCCACGAATAACTGGCCGTCCGGACGGTACCAGCCCGATTCGTAGACCCACTCGTTGAATTCCTCGAAGGACAGGCCGGGGCCGGTCCAACCCGGCACATCCCGGTCGGTGATCGCATTGACTTCGTAGAGTTTCCTGCGCGCCTCCGGCGTATCTCCGTAATCTGCAAGGGAGTGTATCCGCAGCCCCAATGCCGCATTGTCCGCGATGATCTGCGCATAGGGTGAGTCGTCGAAGTGTTCCAGATTCAGGCTCGACTGAAACAGATGCCGGTCGCGCTCAAATCCCCGCCTCGTTGCGAAGGCCTGCGACACGGCGCAGTCGTCCCGTACCTCACTGGTAACCGTGCCGGCGTTGTGGTGCTGAAGAAACGCCAGCATGTCCGCATACAGTGCAGCGCCGATATCCCGTCCGCGCCACGCCGGCGCCACCCCTGCCCATGCGTAGAACTGGCCTTCAGGATCCCAGGTTTCGTGGACCGACACCGCGTAACCCACCACGGCATCGTCCCCGTTTACGGCTACCCGGCGATAACTGATTCTACCCGGCGCATCGTGGGTCAACCACTCGTGCACGGTCTCCACGGATACGGGATTCTGTTCGAAGGCATTGACGACGGAAGCGATGCCGGATTCATCGACGGAAGGAAGGGCGGGGCGGAGACGGAACATGAGGTTGTATTAGTGGATAGGCATCTGTATCCCAGAAGCCTCTGACCGAACGCTCTACACCAGCACCCCGGGCATGGGTTTGAACTGGCAGGCCTCGACGAAGACCTCGAAAAAGTCGGGGGTGGTCTCGAGTTCGATGTGTTCGATGTCCTTGACCAGCGCCTCCAGCTCCGCGCGGCGGGAGCGGGACAGGAGGATCTCCCGGGCGCCCTGGACGGCGGCGTTGCCGACCTTGACGATGCGCTCCTCGGGCACGGGGGCCAGGAATCCGATGTCGATGGCGTTGCGCACGTCCACGTAGTTGGCGAAACCACCGGCCAGGAAGAGGCGGTCCACGTCGCCGGGCGAGACGCCGAAGGTTCGCAGCACGATGTACTGCCCACAGTAGTTGGCGGCCTTGGCCTGGGCCAGGTTGCTGGCGTCCTGCCGGGACAGGGTGATGCCGGACTCGGGCACGACGTCCACTTCGAACTGCTTCCGGTCGGAAAACACGCCCTTCGGGCTCATCATGCCGTGGCGGCGCAGTTCGGCGAGAAGGTCGATCAGTCCGGAGCCGCAGATGCCCTGGGGCGCGGTATCGCCGATGGTGCTCCAGGCGAACCGCTCATCTTCCCATTTCAGCGATTCGATGGCGCCTTCGTAGCCGGGCATGCCGTACTGGATGCCGCCGCCCTCAAAGGCGGGACCTGCGGGACACGAAGCCGTGATCATGCGCCCGTTGCCCGCTACGACCACCTCGGTGTTGGTGCCCACGTCCACCAGCATGGATACGCCCGGCTGCCCGGCCAGTTCGACGGTCGCCAGGTCGGCTGCCACGTCGCCGCCTACGTGACTGGCGATGAGGGGCAGGCCGTAGACCCGGGCCTTCGGATTGGCCCGGAGCCCCAGGCGGCGGGTGCCGATGGTGAGCGCCGTGGTCTCCCGCTCGCCAGCGAGGTATTCGTTCTCGATCTGAGACTTGTAGGGCTTCTGGCCGATGCTCTGTACGTCGAGGCGAAAGAAGAGGTCCCGCATGGTGGCGTTGCCCGCCACGACGATCTCGTAGATCTCCTGCCGCACCGTGCCCGTGCGCTCGCACCAGTCCATGATCTCGTGGTTGACGGCGTTGATGATGGCGTTCCAGAGTTCGTCCTCGAAGGCGCCGTCGTAGGAGATACGGTGCATCACGTCGCTGCCGCCGAAGCGCTGGGGGTTCTCGAAAGAGCAGACGTGGACGCTCTTGCCGGTCTCGAGGTCCACGAAGTCCATGACCACCGTGGTCGTGCCCAGGTCGATCGCGAGCCCGTAGACGTGTCCGCGGTACTGGTCCACCTGCTCGCCGTCGTAGAAGACGTCATCGCCCCGCCGGGTGACCATGGGATCGAGCAGCGTGTCCTTTTCTTCGGTAACGGTCAGGATCTTGGGCGTGCGCCGCAAGGGTGCGAAGGCGACATCCACGTTCGGGTCGATAACGCGGGCCTGGCAGGCGAGGCGGTAGTTCTCACGCAGGAAGGACTCCGGTTTCGTCCGGGGCGCAAGGCCTTCCATACCCTGCTGAATCTCCACAATGCATTCGTGGCAGATGCCGTTGCGAAAACAGGACGTGGGCACCTGCACGGCGAGGTCGTCGGCGTAGTCGAAGATGGTCTTGCCGATGACCGAGGGTTGGGTCGTCGTGCCGTCGGTCACCGATCCGCCGGTCACCAATCCGCCGGATGGATCCGCGGATATGTCCAAGGGCGCTTCCTCCGTCTCCCAGGCGCCGCGATAGTCGAGCTTATCATCGCCGCCGCATACGAGCAGTCCGCCGGCTTCACGGGGCTTGCGCTGGTTACGGCACCCGAACCGTGCGGTACATTCGTCGAATCGGTTCTTGTAGGGGCAGCGGTAGGTGGCCTGCTCGGTCGCATGGACCATCATGTCCTTGAAGATGGCCGTGATGCGGTCCAGCCGCTCCTGGTACGCCGCCTTGTCGATCTTTTTCATGGGGAAATTGAGGGTAGGCTGCCAGCCGGCTGCTCATCAGTCATTCCACCGCCCAGCCGTTCCGCGCTTTGGCCGGCCGTCAGGCATCCTGTTCCTGCTTAAGTTCTACGAGGAGACGCTGGGCCAGTTCCACGCAGCCCACCGCGTCCTCCGCGGTGCCGTCGGCACCCATGTCGTCGGCGAACTCCTGGGTGACCGACGCGCCGCCCACCATGATCTTGACGTCCTCCCGCATGTCGTTGTCGATGAAGGCGTCGATGGTCTTGCCCATGTTGGGCATGGTCGTGGTGAGCAGGGCCGACATGCCCAGCAGGGGCGCTTCATGCTCCTCCACCGCGTCCATGAACTCGTCCTCGGAGGTGTCCACCCCCAGGTCGTGGACCACGAACCCGGCGCCGCGCAGCATCATGATGCACAGGTTCTTGCCGATGTCGTGGAGGTCGCCCTTGACCGTGCCCATGATGACGGTGCCGACAGGTTCGATGCCCGAGGCGGAGAGGATGGGCTCGATGTGGGCCATCCCGGCTTTCATGGCCCGGGCGCAGGCGAGGACTTCCGGGACGAAGATGAAGTTCTCCCGGAACTTGATGCCCACGACGCTCATGCCGGCGATCAGGCCGTCGTCCATCACCTCCAGCGCTTCGATCCCGTCGTCCAGCGCCGCCCGGGTCAGCGTGTCGACCGTCCCGTTGTCCCCATCGATGAGGGCCGCGGAAATCTCCTGCATGGCGGGCGTCGCCCGGGCGAACGCGTCGATGATCCGCGTCCGCTCGTGGGGTCGTTCGATGAACTCTTCTATCTCGTCCTTCAGAAAGTCGTTGGCGATATCGTTTAGTGCTGCCATGCGCTCCTGTCCGGTCCTCCCGGTTTCATGCCGTGTGAGCCTTGTGCCAGTCCTTCACCGCCTGCGGGATCGCCTTCAGGTTCTCGACGGACGCCTGCAGGGGAACCGCGCACTCCGGTCCCACCATATGAATACCGTGTTCCAGGTTCTGGTGCACTTCCATGCACACCTCTTCCGGTCCCCGCGCGAAAAGCGTCTCGGGATTGTTGATGTTGCCCACGAGGGAGATCTTGCCGTCCACGGCCTCCATGGATTCCTGGGGCTTGTTCTTCGAATCGAAATGAAAGGCCGCGAAGCCGGTCTCGGCGATGTAACCCATGCGGTCCACGGTACGCCCGCAGATATGCATGATCAGCGGGATGGGAATCCGTTCGGCCATCTCGATGTGCAGGTCCCGCAGAAACCGCCGGTAGTAGTCGCTGCTCACCAGGTCGCCCGTGGCGTGGTCCGGCAGGGTCAGGGCGTCCGCGCCGGCCTCGATCTGCGCGATGCCGAACTCCACTGTGGCTTCCTTCATGCGGTCCAGGGCGAGATGGGTCCTGCCGGGGTCGTCCAGTGACATGAGCAGGAAGGGTTCCACGCCGAAGCAGTGATACCCCAGGGACCAGGGCCCCATGGTCTTGCCGATGACCGCCACCTCGTCGCCGTATTCCTTCTTGAGCTTGCTGATGGCGTCGAGGACGCATTTCGTGTCCTGGTGCGTCAGGAAATCCGGGGGGAGCTTGATGTCGTCCACGTCTGTCCAGATGGGTTCGCGCATCTGGACGGTTGGCCAGTTGTCCTTTTGCTCCCACTGGATCTTGCAACCCAGCGCGGAAGACTCCTGGATGATGGTAAAGACCGGCATGATGGTGTCGAATCCGAGTTCCGTGTAGCTCGTGGCCGCCAGACGGGCCATGAGCTCCGGGTCCCGGTTGGCGTCCGGAAAAGGCGCCTCGACGAGATCCATCAGTTCCACCGTGGCGACGGACGTCGGATTGCACACGGGCGTGCGGTCCACGGGCTCTCCCTTCAGGGCGGCGAGTACCCGGTCCCGGCCCTTCATCTGCTTGATGGTGTTATCGCTCATAACGGTCTCCTTTAACCGTCCTGCTGACTGGGCGCGGCCAGGACGCCCCGGCTCGCGACCGCCTCCTGTTCGCGCAGGACAGCGCGGACGTTGGGTGCGCGGACCAGCAACAGCCCCACCAGCGCGTCGTGTTCCTGGCCACAGGGGAAAGCCACCTGGTCCAGGGTGCCGCTTACCTCGTCCATCTCGGCCAGTTTCATCAGCCCGCCGGCGATGAAGGAGATACGGCGCTCGCGGTCCTTGCCCTCGCCGTGGGCCGTGACGCGGTAGACGCCGTCGCCCTCGCTCAGGACCTGGATTTGCAAGCCTGACTTCTTGTCCAGGATCTGCAGCGGCCGTGGTTCGACGGGGCCGGCCGGATCCAGCTTGCAGGCTTCGAGGAAAACCCGCTTTATCGCCAGCTGGTGTGCATAGCCGCAGTGAAACCGCAGGCGCCCGCCTTCGGCCGGCTCCATGCCTCCAAGGACTTCCATGGCCTGCACCACGAAGGCGATCCGGTCCTCGACGCCTTCCCGCCGGCTGTAGGTGAATACCCGGTAGACCGGTCCCGAGTCATCCTGCTGGCGGTACAGGCCGATCGAAATGTCCCCGAAATGGGCATCGAGGGGTACCAGTTCGATGCGCCTGCCTATGTCGATGGTCTGACCCAATGGACTGCCTCGTTTGTGACCGTTCCCGGCCGGCACGATCCGGCGCGGCTGGCCTTTCGCCGGATCGCCTGCCGAGGCCCGTCTCTTATCCGTGCGCGGTCGGAACTATCCCCTGTCGTATCCGTCTTCCAACTGCTTCAGAACGGCTTCCGCCACCGCTTCGACCTCTTCTTCCTCGCCCGGCCATTCCTGCTTACCGGACCATTGCCACTCGTCCAGGTAGGCGTCGGTGCCGGTCAGCCCGTCCCGCATGGCCACCCGGTCGATCTCCTGCTGGAACCAGTCGGGCATCGGGCGCGAGAGGGGCCGGCGGCCGCCACTACTGCCTCCGAAGACGCGCACCTGCGCCGGGATGTCCCGCCAGTAAAGTACCTGGTACACCGCCATGGTGATCGATCCTGTGCTCAAGCCGCCTGGTCCATACGGTCCATTGCCTCGCGGAAGGCCCGGATGTGGGCGACGCCCGTACCGCAGCAGCCGCCGATGAAATATGCGCCGGCCTGCAGGAGGTCCGGCACGAAGGCGGCCATTTCCTCCGGCGTGTTGGCGTAGTAGGTCCGGTGCTGCTCATCCAGGCGGGCCTTCCCCGCGTTGGGGTAGGCCATCATCCGTTTCGGCGGATCCTGCCTGGTCTCCATGGCACGCTTCAACTGGCCGATGCCGTTTATGGCGTGGGGCATACCCGTGTGCTCGTCCCGCCGGGACTCCGCGCCACAGTTCAGGCCAACGATCTGAACGTGCCCGAGCAGGTCGTGCCCATCGGACTGCGCACCGCCCGCGAGGATCTCAAGCAGATCCGCAGCCGAATGCCCCCAGTCCGTTTTGTAAATCACCTCGCCCGTGGTTCGATCCTTAGTGTACTTGTACGTCAGGTTCACGGCGATGGGCAGGCCGAACTTCCGCAATTCGTCGATGGCCAGGGCCGCCTCGTTGGCGGAGAACATGGTCTCGACGCAGAAGAAATCGACGCCTCCCTCGGCCAGGAGTGATCCCACGCGCTCGTGGGCGTCCCGTGCGATGCTGTTCGCAATGCCGAACTCCGTATCGCCGCTGTCGGCCTCGATGGCACCCGGCAGGGGACCGATGGATCCGGCGAGGTACACGTCCCTCTCACTGCGTTCGATGGCGGCCCGGGCGTGTTCCACTGCCAGCCGGATCAGTCCGTCGGATTCCGACGCATCCTTCCCGGCCATTTCGAGGTGAGGATACGAAGCCACGAATGTGTTGGTGCCGATCACCTCGGCGCCCGCTTCAATATAATCGGAATGGATACTGCTGACAATATCGGGGTACAGTTCATTGGCCAGCGCGCTGTTGGCCAGTTCAATGCCGTGGGCGAACAGTTCGGTGCCGAAACCGCCGTCGTAGAGGAGGGGGCGGTCGTCGGCGATGCGTTCGAGAAAGGATATCATGCTGCATACTCCGGAAGAACGGTCCGTTCGCCTGGCGACTGAATGGACATCGCCGGGCGCCTGCATGGCTGCCGCCGCGGCTCAGGGCGTCTCGAAGGACACCTGCTCGCGGGTGCGCAGTTCCATCGGCCGAAGCGCATGGTAGATGAATTCGTTGACCGGCGTGGGCACGCCCGCTTCCCTGCCCATGCGGACGAGCGCGCCGGTCTGGGCTTCAAGTTCGGAGAAGCGTTCTTCCATGATATCCCGCTGCATGGAGGCGGTACCGCCGTATTCCACGCTGTCCAGGGTGGCCAGGGTCTGGGCCACGATGTCTTCCGGGAGGCTGACGCCCAGGGCGGTGGCCACCTGGTGGATTTCCTCCATGGCCGTCTCGAGAAGCCGCCGCGTCCCGGGCTGGCTGCGAACGACGCCGATCGGCGCGCGGGTCACGCCGCCGATCCCGCTCCACGAGGCGATGAGGATGTACTTGCGCCACATGGCGGCCTGAATGTCCGCCGGCGTGTCGACAATGAGTCCCCTCGTGCCTTCAAAGGCCCGGCGCAGCCGGTCGACCCGTTCGCTGGACCGGTTGTCCCATTCGCCGAAATTGACGAAGGGTTCGTAGGCGACGTGCCGGATGAGACCTGGCTCGGCAATGAACGAGACGATCCCGCATACGCCGCCGAGTACGTGATGCCAGCCGAATTCCCTGGCGAGTTGCTCCGGGGTCTCCACCCCGTTTTCCATGGGCAGGATGCAGGTATCCGGTCCGAGCAGGGGCCGGAGTCCGTCGAGGGCGTCGGGCACCTGCCAGCACTTGACGCAAAGCATGACGACGTCCACGTCGCCGGCCTGGCTGGAATCGCCGATGGCCTCGATGGAGGGCAGCGTAAAGTCGCCCTTGGTGCTTTCCACGCGGAGACCGTCCCGCTGAAGGGCTTCCAGGTGCTCGCCGCGCGCGATGAATACGACCTCTTCCCCCGCTTCAGCGAGCCTTCCGCCGTAATAACCGCCTACGCCTCCTGTACCGAATACCGCAATGCGCACATGTGCCTCCGCTGGTCCCCGAATCCCGGTCGATGAATCGATTTACACAGGACGCCTTCCAGATGTCGCCGCAGCGGGTCGGAAGCCGCCTACGCCTCCGGTTCCGCGCCGTCAAGCAAGCAGGCCAATATAATGGAATGAAGTTCGGAAGATCAACTGCTTTTCGATAGATCCGGCGGGAGACAGCGGCCGGCGAGACACACGGAGAACAACGCGTTCGCGCCGCGGTTCCGTCAACCCCGGCCGCGCTCGAGGACGAAGGCTTCCATGGCGTAGTACTGGGGGAAGCCCAGCTTGTCGAGACGCCGGGCCGTGTGGGTGTTGCGGTCCTGCACCCGCTCCCAGAATTCCCGGTCGTCGTACGCGCCGGGGAACATGGCGGTGTCCTTCTGGGATTCGTGCCGGAAGATGGCCTGGATCTTGCGCTGAAGGTCTTCGTAGGAAAGGGGGATAAAAACGTCCGCCTCGTCCACTTCCCACTCCTGCCAGGCGCCCCGATAGAGCCACACGTCCGGGTCCGTCCGGTCGTAGACGGCGAGGGCCTGGTCGATGACCTCCTTGCACATGCGATGGGTGCCGTGGGGATCGGACAGGTCTCCGGCGACGAAGACGACTTCGGGACGGATGTCGTTGAGCAGATCGAGGACGATCCCCACGTCCTCTTCGCCGATGGGGTGCTTCTTCACCTGGCCGGTCTTGTAGAAGGGCAGGTCCAGGAACCGAGTCTTCTCCGGCGGGATGTCGAGCGTCGAGGCCGCAGCGATGGCTTCGGACCGGCGGATGTTGGTCTTGATGACCTGGACTTCGGGGATGTCCACCTGGCCGGCCTGTTTCGTCTCGATGAAGGACCGCACCTTCTCCACGATGCCGTCGAACTTCGCGTGGGCGCATCCCAGGTCGCGGAAGGTCAGGCCGATGAAATCGATGAGCCGTTTCACGTCCTCGTCGAAGACGGCGATGTTGCCGCTGGTCATGTAGGCGATGGTGATGTCGTTCCCGGCGCCGGACAGGCGGTACAGCGTGCCGCCCATGGAGATGACGTCGTCGTCCGGGTGGGGCGAGAAGCAGATGCACCGCTTGTTGGAGAAGAAGTCCTCGCGGCCGTAGATCTTGGCGCGAACCGCCTCGAAGGTCTTCCGGTTGAGTTCGTCGACCGAAGGGACGGTATCGACCAGGGAGTAGAGGTCGCAGGCATTGTAATCCCTTCGCTGCAGGTGCAATACCGGCTTTTCAACCTGCTCGCACAGCCAGAGCACGGCCCTTTGCGAAAGCTGGTCGGTCCAATCCACCGCGTGGTTGTTCAGCCAGGGACGCTTTACCCGGGTCAGCTCGCTGGACGCGGGCGGATCGATGAAGACCGTCGCGTTCGGGTGGTTCTGGAGGTAGCTGGCCGCCACCAGGGGGCTGACCTCGCCCTCCACCGCCTGGCGGATGATAGGCGCTTTGTGTTCGCCCGTGGCCATGAGGATGATGCGTTCCGCGTCGAGGATGGTACCCACGCCCATGGTCACCGCCTCGATGGGCACGTTGTCCTCGCCGAAGAAATCGGAAGCGGCGTCCTTGCGCGTGCTCTCGTCCAGCCGGATCAGCCGGGTGCGGGTGTTCGGCAGGGAGCCCGGCTCGTTGAATCCGATGTGGCCGGTGCGCCCGATGCCCAGGAGCTGGATGCCGATGCCGCCCACGGCCTGGATCCGTTCCTCGTACCAGGCGCAGTGATCCTCGATCTCCTCCGGGGCCAGGTCGCCCAGGGGGATGTGGACCTGGTCCGCGGGTATGTCGACATGGTCGAAGAGATACTCGTGCATGTAGCGGTGATAGCTCTGGGCCGACTGCCGCGACATGGGATAGTACTCGTCGAGGTTGAAGGTGACGATGTTCTCGAAACTGACGCCGCCGCGGTGGAGCGCGATCAGTTCCCCGTACACGTCGATGGGCGTCGAACCCGTGCAGAGGCCCAGTACGGCCATCTTCCCCGCATCGGCGCGCGCCTGCGCGTACGCCACGATCTCCGCGGCGACGGTCCGCGAAAGCGCCTTGTGGTCGTGACAGATGGCGACGGGGATGTGTTCGGTGCCAGGATGCATAAAAAGGTTTCCTGTCAAACGTGCGACAATGTGTGGCGACGGTTACGCCCTGTGGCGACGGTTACGCCGTGCGTTTCTGCCCCGAAGCCACGAATATCCCGATACGGGCGAAATCGTCGCAGCAGGTCGACTGCACTTCGCAGCAGGAGCCGGCGTCTTCCACGCGTACGTCCCGCAGTGCCGCCGCCTCGAACCACGACCTGATATCGGTTCGCTTGAATCCCAGCCAGCGGTCGTGGTGCTCTTCGCGCAGAAACTCGAACTCGTGCTCGTCCGCGTCCGTGATCACCAGTTTTCCGCCCGGTTTCAGGATTCTAACCATTTCCCGGATGGCGTCCGGCGGGGATTCAACGTGATGGAGACACATGTTGGCGAAGGCGTAGTCGACCGTTTCGGCAGGAATGGGCAGTTCCTCGGCGTTTCCGACGCGATAGTCGATCGCCGGATACCCGGCGAATTTCGACTTCATTTCGTTCAGGATGACTTCGGACTGGTCGACGGCAATCACCCGCAGCCCTTCCTCGATCAAGCCCTGCGAGATAAACCCCGTGCCGGCGCCGATGTCGGCGGCGACTTTGCCCCCTTCGACTTCGGCGGCCGCCAGGGCGCCCACCCGGACGTCGTCGGAGTAATACCCTTCTCGCATTTCGTCCCAGTCCCGGGCGACGCGATCGAAGAAGTCCCTGCTGCTCACCGGCTTACTTTCCTTGTCTGTGCCATGACTAGTCTGTGTGCCTTGCGTGCGCCTTCTCTCGAACGCACGGGAAATCACGCGTGGAGTCGTTCGGGCACGCACGGGCGTGTATTATAATTGCACGCGTTCAATATACATATATTATCAAAATATGCGCGAAAGTGTCAATTCCTTCGCGAACCCGTATCAGGCCGTTCGCGTAACTGACTTAAACAACAAGAGTTAATTCATCATTTCCCAATCCTCATGAGACTTTGCCTGGATAGTTTCGTCCCGCCGCTCGACCGGATCACGAAGGGAACCGCAATCTGGGTCAGGGAGCTGGGTTTCTCCGTCGTGGGCGTGGACCTGGAACCGGCCGTGCCGGTCGATGCGAACGCCTGCCGCGCAGTCCGCGAGATCCTCGAGGGGGAAGGCGTCTCCATCGGTCAGGTCTGGAGCGTGGGCACGCCGCTCGTCCGTCCGGATCCCGATGAATCCGCGGTCCATCTCCAGGTCCTGCGCGACCGCGTGCCCCTGGCCTCGGCCCTCGGCTGCCGGGTGCTCCTCACGGAGGCCGGCGGCATACACCCGGCGAACGCCTGGTATCCCCACCCGGAGAACCACGGCGAAGAAGCGCTGGCACGCCTCGTCGCGGCGTTGAAGGAGGTCGCGCCCTTCGCCGCTGACCACGGCGTAACCATCGCGCCGGAGATGTCGCTGATGACGATCCTGTCTACGGTGGCCCGTGCTGAAGCTCTGGTAGCGGAAGTCGGCCACCCCGGAATTGGGATCAATTTCGATCCCGCCAACATCCTGGATCCCCTGTCCCTGTTCGATTCCGGTGCGTTCGTCGACGACGCCTTCGACCGCCTGGGAAGCCGCATCGTGAACGTCCACGCCAAGGACGCGGCGGCCCGGGACGTGCCGCTCATCGTGCACCTTGAGGAACAGCCCGCCGGGCAGGGCGTGCTGGACTACGAGCGCCTGTTGCGCCGCGCGGCATCCCTGCCGGATTGGACGTGCATCGTCGTAGAGCACCTGGCCGACTACGGACAGGTGGAGGAGGTCAGGCGGTTCCTGGTGGAAACGGCCGAGAGGGCGCGCGTGCGGTTCGGGTGACCGGCCGCGCAGCTCCTACGCGCAGAGCTCGTGGTCTTTGCTCCACCGGTTGAAGGACGGGTTGGGCAGACCGGCGAGGGCGTCCCTGGCATCCAGCCACATCTGGTTCCACGCCACGGGATCAGTCAGGATACGCTCCGGATTGGCCTGACTGCGGGCCACGAATCCCGGGAAAGCGCCCCGTCCAGACGCCTGGCCGATCGGGTTGTAGCGCAGGTCGTAGCTCCACCGGATCTCGTTGCTCTTGTTGGGCAGGGACGAGTGGCAGGTGTGTTTGTGCAGGAACAGGACGTCGCCGGGTTTTGTCGGCTGGGGAACGGCGGCGGACCGGTCCTTCACTTTCTCGGGGATTTCGAGGCCCCAGATATCGGGGCAGTGGTGGAGCAGACCGTCGCGGTGGCTTTCGGGGATGACGGCCAGGCATCCCTGTTCGGCCGTCGCCTCCTTCAGCGAGAACCAGACGGTCAGCATGTCGGTGTCGTCGGCCTCCTTCGTGACGACCCCATTGTCCTGGTGCCACGGCGAGATGCCGAGCTGAATGCGTCCCGTGTTGGGGTTGATCGGCGTCAGGTGCTCGGGCAGCTTGATGCGCACGTGCTGGACCGGGTTGGAGTAGATTTCCGGACCGATGAAGGCCTCCACGGCGTCGAGCAGCCGGGGGTTGGTCAGGACGTTGAACACCGCGGGACCGCACCAGAACGGCGTGTCTTCCTGGATATTGCCCTGGGGCAGCGTGAAGTCGAAGTATTGTGCGTGGACCTTACCGCTCTCACCCCAGACTTTCGTGATTCGTTCGCCGAACGGCAGATCTTGGTACCTGGATTCGATGCTACCGGCCAGGAAGAGTTCTTCCGCCAGTTGATCGAGCACGGTTCCGTACTCCTCGATCACGGGGTCGAGTACAGATTCCTGGTCCAGCAGGCCCCGCACCATCAGGTAACCCTGGTCTTCGAAAAAGGCCATCTGTTCGTCGGTAATGGGTGACATCACAACCTCCCTATCGCATTTGGCAGGGGTATGGTGCGTCGACCGCGTCGGGACACGTCAACATATAGACAAGAAATCGGCGCGTCAGCGGTATATTCTGGATGGAACCGGGTTCGACGTTGTACAATTCACATAGTATAGTCGGCTAGTTCGGCTAGTAAAGTCGGCCGGTCTTATTATAGCAGCCGTTCGGACCGCGCGCAAGGGAAGATGGCTTGCGGATCCCTATAGCGGTTTCATATAAACGTAACCGGTGTTTTATCGGCGGCGCCCGCGTCATGCCCGATCCGCCGCATTGACTGAAAGGTGCCGTTGACCGTGGCCGAAACCCATCGATCCGGACCGGGCCGTGATGATGCGCCGGATGACCGGCAGGAAGTCTTTCAAAGGCTCTTCGACGCGTGGCACGGTCGCATCTATCAGACCTGCTTTCGGCTCATGGGACACCCGCAGGAAGCGGAGGACATCACCCAGGACGTCTTCGTCCGGGCCATGCAGGCCTACGACCGGTTCCGGGGCGACGCCGACCCGGGCACATGGCTATACCGTATCGCGGTGAACCAGTGCCTCAACGTCCGGCGTCGGAAACGCCGGCTGCAGTGGTTGGCCCTGGACTTCTGGAACGAGGGCGTCGACGAGACGACCTGGTCCGGGAACCGGAGCGGCGGCATCGAGGACGACCTTCAGCAGACGGACCGGGAGCGCATCGTCGGGAAGGCCATCGACGCCCTTCCCGAGCGGCAGCGCACGGCCTTGATCCTCTCCCATTTCGAGCGCATGTCCTACAAGGCCATCGCCGAAGCCATGGACGCCACGCCTTCCGCGGTGGAGTCCCTGCTGCACCGGGCCAAGACCAATCTCGCCAGGCGCCTGCGGCCGCACCTGGGGGATTTGTGATGTCGCACACAAAAAACGAATGGATCAGGCAAGCGGATTGTCTAAGCGTACAGATAAGGACAGTCAGGAGAGCGACCGCACCGTACTGAAGACCCACCGGACTATCAACCAGCGGGCGAACATCATGAATCATCGGTACCTCGAAGATCGGATCATTCGCTACATCGACGGAGATCTTCCGCCGGACGAAAAGGCCCGGTGCGACGAATACCTGCGTACCCACCCGCGATACCGCGAGCGGGTCGACGCGCTGCGGCAGGCCTGGCATTCGGACGACCTGCTGAAAGTGACCGGCCCCACTCTTCGGCTGCGCACGCGTTTCGAAGCGGCGCTCCGGGGCGAGGACCACGTCGAAACCGGACCGACGGTGGGAACAGGGCTCGCATGGCTCGCCCGTCCGGCACTGATGGCCGTTACGCTGGTTGCGGGCATCCTGATCGGGGCCTATCTCGGCAGCGGCACCAACGGAGATACAGCGGGGATCGAACCATTACCCGTGCAAACCGGCGTAGTGGCTTACTCCTTTGCCAATGACCTGCAGGAAATCTCGTCCGATCCGGTGGATCAGGAATTCCTGCTGCTGGACTGGGTCGAAACCGCGGACGAATGAAGAAAGATTCGGGCAGATGAAGAAGAAGCTGATCATATGGGGCGTGGTCCTTCTGACGGTCATCAACCTGGCTTCGCTGGCGACGCGCGCATACCACCGCTGGGGTGACGACGAGCGCCGCAGCCGGGAGGACCGGCGCGAGGCAAGGATGTCCATCACCGAAAGACTCGGTCTCACCGAAGCCCAGGTGGAGCAGGTCAGGCAGATGCGGACCGAGCTCGGAGATCAACTGACGCCGTACCGGGATGGTTACCGTGAAAAACGGAACCAGTTGTACGATCTGCTCATGGCGCCGGATGCCGACCGCGGGGAGGTCGGCCGGATCAAGGCGCAGATGGATTCGCTCCAGGCGGAGCGGGAAGCCATCGTGTTCGACTACATCGTGGCGCATAAGGAAGTGCTGACCCCGGAACAGCAGACGATGTTTTTTACGATGATCAAGGAACGGTTCCGAAGCGGATATCGTCGAAGGTGACAGAGCTTAAGGTTCTTACCATCGGAGGAGTGGTTCATGTTCAAGCGGCTTGGGATAAGTAAACTGGCGTACTGGCCGGTTGTACTGGTGATGGCAGGCGCCCTCGCCTGCGGCGGTGGCGAGGAGGAGTCGGAAGACGCGGCGCAGAATCAGCGCGGCGGCCGGTCCGGCATGGGCGCCATGGCGCGTACCGGCGCTTCCATACCGGTCGAGGTGAAGACCGTGGGCCGCGGCAACATCGCCGCGACGCTGCTGACCTACACGTCGCTCGAGGCGGAGCGGCACGTGGACGTGGTCTCGCGCACGCAGGGGCTTGTAAAGACCATCCTGGTCGAGGAGGGAGACCGCGTAACGGAGGGACAGCCGCTTGCCCAGCTCGACACCGACGCCCTGGAACTGACACTCAGGGAGCGGGAAGTGAACATGAACAGCCTGGAATCGAACTACAAGCGGTCCCAGGAACTGGTGGAGCAGGAGCTGCTCAGCAGCCAGGAGTTCGAACAGACCAAGTTCCAGTACGAGGCCGCCGCAACCCAGTACGAGTCGGCGAAGCTTCAACTGGAGTACGCCACGGTCCGCAGTCCTTTCTCCGGCATCGTCACGGAGCGGCTGGTGGAGGTGGGCAACCTGGTGAACGCGAATGACGTGGTATTCCGTACGGCGGACCTCGATCCGCTGCTCGCCCGCATCTACGTACCCGAAAAGGATATCGGACAGGTACGGCCGGGACAGTCGGTGCGCATCAACGTGGAAGGGTCGGACCAGACCCACACGGGCCGGGTCGCCCTGATCAGTCCCATCGTGGATCCCGAGAGCGGCACGGTCAAGGTCACGGTAGAGATCCGGGATCGGATGGGCACGTTGAGACCGGGCATGTTCACCACGGTGAACCTGGTGATCGCGATCCAGGAGAACGTGCTGCAGGTCGAGAAGAAGGCGCTGGTAGCCGAGGCCGAGGGATCCTACGCCTTCCTTTTCCAGGACGGTACGGCCGAGAAGCGGCTCCTTGAAATCGGTATCGCGGAAGGGGACTACGTGGAGGTGCTGTCGGGTCTGTCCGACGGCGACTCCATCATCACCGTGGGCCAGGAGGGACTCCGAAACGGCGCACCCGTTCGTATCGCGGGACAGATTCCGCCCGCCGCGGAAGGCATGGGCGGTGGGCCGGCGGGTATGGGCGGTAGTTCCGAAGCCATGGGCGGCTCGGGAGGCGAAGCGACCCAGGCGCCCGCGGCGCGGCCGGCGAACGAAGGTGGCGGCCGGTCCGGAGGCATGGGCGGCGGACGCATGATGGCCATGGACCTCGATCAGATGAAGGAGCGGATGTTCCAGAACCCGGACATCAAGGCGGCCTATGACAAGCAGGTGGAAGAAGATCCGAGCTTTGTGGAGGACGAAGAAAGGCAACGGGCTTTCCTGATCCAGCAAATGCGCCAGATGCGTGCGCAGCGCGGAGGGGGCCCGCCGCAGTAACGTGGAGAGGGCCCGCCGCAGCAGCGCGGAAGGGGCCCGCGGCGGTAGACTGGCGACGTTTCACGGAAGACGCCTTACGTCATACGGAAGTTGAAAGCGTACCAATTCACATTTCGGAAGGTAACACGGTAATCCATTCATGAAAATCATCGGTTTCTCCATCGGCAGGCCCGTAACGATCATCATGCTGATGACGGCGATGCTGCTCTTCGGCACCATCGCCTTCTCGCGGCTGCCCATCAATCTGCTCCCGGACATCACGTACCCGACCCTGACGGTGCGCACCGAGTACGTCGGCGCCGCGCCGAACGAGATCGAGAACCTCATCTCCGAGCCCATCGAGGAAGCGGTGGGCGTGGTGACCGGCGTGGTGCGCGTCAGCTCCGTTTCCCGCCCAGAGCGGTCCGACGTCATCCTGGAGTTCGAATGGGGCACCAACATGGATTTCGCCAGCCTGAACGTGCGGGAGAAGATCGACCTGCTCAACCTGCCCCAGGCGGCGGAGAAACCCATCCTGCTCCGGTTCGATCCGAGCCTCGACCCCATCCTGCGCATCGCGCTGTCCGGCAACGAAAGCCTCACGGCCCTGCGGATCATGGCGGAAGAGGAGATCAAGCGCGAGTTGGAAGCCCTCGAGGGCGTCGCCGCCGTCAAGATCAGCGGCGGCCTGGAAGAGGAAATCCACGTGGAGCTGGACGAGTCCAGGCTGGCCAGTCTCGGCATACCCATCACCCAGGTGGCCACCCGGCTCGAGCAGGAGAACGTCAATCTCGCGGGCGGCACCATCAAGGACGGCGAGACGGAATATCTGGTTCGCATCCTGAACGAGTTCCAGGCCGTGGACGAGATCGGCGACATCATCGTCGGGCAGGTCAACACCGTGCCCATCCTGCTTTCCGACGTCGCCTCGGTTACGAAGAGTCACAAGGAACGCAAGCTTTCCGCCCGCATCAACGGCCGGGAGAGCATCGAGATCGCCATCTACAAGGAAGCCGGGACCAATACCATCCAGGTGGGTCGCGTGGTCAAGGACCGGTTGGATTCGGTGCGGGAAACCGTGACGGGACTCACCTCCGGGGTGAACCTGGAGGTCGTCTTCGACCAGTCGATCTTCATCCAGCAGTCGGTGGACGAGGTGCTCAAGACGGCCATGTACGGCGGCATACTCGCCATCCTGGTCCTGTACCTGTTCCTGCGCAGCTCGAGCAGTCTCATCATCGGCGTGTCCATCCCCATTTCGGTGGTCACCACCTTTTTCTTCCTCTACGCCTTCGATGTCTCGCTGAACATCATGTCCCTCGGCGGCCTGGCCCTGGGGGTCGGGATGCTGGTGGACAACTCCATCGTGGTCCTGGAAGGCATCGACCGGCACCGGAGGCGAGGGGGCGACCAGCCTGTTGCGGAACGGGTGCGCCTCGGCGCGTCCGAGGTGGGACAGGCCGTCGTGGCCGCGACGCTGACCACGGTGTGCGTGTTCGTGCCCATCGTCTTCGTGGAAGGCATCGCCGGGCAGCTGTTCCGGGACCTGGCGCTGGCCGTCACCTTCTCGCTCATCGTGGCCACCCTGGTGGCCGTCACCCTGATCCCGGTCATATCGTCGATCCTGCATCGCGACCGGGAAGTGCTCCCTGTCGGCGGGGACGACCCGTCCGCGCAGGAGCCGACCACGGTGATGGGAAAGGTCCGGTCCGTGATCGGGACCGTATGGAACGTATTCTCCCTCGGACTGGGGTACGTCGTAACTGGCGTATTCTACCTCGTCAGGTGGGTGCTATTCACGGCCTGGGGACTGGTGCGCGTCCTGCTCTGGCCCGCGGGATGGGTGTTCGACCGGATCTTTCCGATCATCCGCCGGGCCTACCCGCCCTTCCTCCGCTGGGCGCTGGCCAACCGCGTGCTTACCCTGTTCACCGGGACTGCCTTGCTGGCGGGTTCCCTCTATGTCGTTCCCACGATCGGCATCGAGCTGATCCCCCAGATGAGCCAGGGCGAGTTCTTCGTCAACGTGAAGCTGCCCGTGGGCACGCCGCTGCCCGCTACCGAGGACGCGCTGAATCGCATGTCGGAGATTGCCCGGGACTACCCTGAAGTAAGCACGGTGTACGTACTGGCAGGAACCATGGGCCAGTCCGGCGGCAACGCGGGCGAGGAGCGGGAGAACATCGGGCAGTTGCACATCCGGCTGGAACCGGGCCTTCGCGGCGCGGCGGAAGAGGACGTCATGAACCGCCTGCGGGGCAGCTTCGCGCCCATTCCGGGCATCGAGGCGCCCGAGTTCGCCCGTCCCGCGCTCTTCAGCTTCAAGAACCCGGTGGAGGTGGAAGTCAGCGGGTACAACCTGACCCGGCTCACGGAGGTTTCCGAGGAACTCGCGGCGGAGATGTCCACGGTACCCGGCCTGACCGACGTTAAAGCCAGCATGGAGGGCGGGAATCCGGAAGTGCAGATCCTCTTCGACCGCCGGAAGCTCGCCAACCTGGGACTCAACCTGGGCACGGTCACGCAGATCGTGCAGAACAAGGTCCAGGGCAACGTGGCCACGGAACTCACCCGCCGCGACCGGAAGATCGACATCCGCGTGTGGGCGGAGGACGAGACCCGGCTCAGCCTGGACGCCATACGGCGGCTGGTGGTGAACCCGGAAGGCACGGTGCCCGTACCGCTGGCGGCCGTGGCGGAAGTCCGCGTCGCCCAGGGACCGAGTGAGATCCGTCGGGTCAACCAGCAGCGGGTAGCCATCGTATCCGCGGGTCTTACGGGCCGTTCGCTCGGTGACGCGGCCGAAGACATCCAGGGGATCATAGACGGCTTCATGCTGCCCATCGATTTCGTCGTGGGCATCAAGGGGCAGAACGAGGAAATGCAGGTGGCGTTCGCAAGCCTGCAGTTCGCCATTCTGCTCTCGATCTTTCTCGTCTACCTGGTCATGGCGTCCCAGTTCGAATCGCTGCTCCATCCCTTCGTGATCATGTTCACTTTCCCCTTCTCGATCATCGGCGTCGTCGCGACGCTGGTGCTCACGGGCCAGACGATCAGCGTCGTCGTGCTGATCGGGGTGATCATGCTCACCGGGATCGTGGTGAACAACGCCATCGTACTGGTGGATTATATCAACCAGCTGCGACGGAGGGGCACGGAACTGCAGGAGGCCATCGTCGAGGCGGCGCAGACGCGCCTCTGGCCCATCATGATGACGACGGCGACCACGGTCCTCGGCCTGCTGCCGATGGCCATCGGTGTGGGTGAAGGCGCCGAGTTGCGCGCACCTATGGCCATCACCGTGATCGGCGGCCTGATCGCCGGAACGATGGTGACGCTGGTCCTGGTACCGCTCATCTACATGACGATAGAATCGGCTATGGCAAGCGTGTACGGGCTGTTTACAAGAACCGCCGGGCAACCGGTGTCCCAGGAGGTGGTAGAGGCATGAGCATCGCCGAGTTTTCCGTTAACCGACCGGTGACGACGATCATGATCATCGTCAGTGTCGTCACCCTGGGTATGATTTCCTATACCAGACTGCCGCTGATGTTCTTGCCGGACATGTCCTTCCCGTCCCTGAACGTCAGCGTGCCGTATCCTTCCTCGTCGCCCGAAGAAGTGGAACGGCTGATCACACGGCCGCTGGAGGACGCCTTCGGGACGCTCAGCAACATGAAGAGCATGGAGTCCAATTCCAGTGACGACAACGCGCGGGTCCGCATCGAGTTCGAGACCGGGACGGACATGAACATGGCGGCCATGGAGGTCCGGGACCGGATCGACCAGGTCCGGGGCGAGCTGCCCGCCGACGTGGAACGCATCCGCATCCGTCGCTGGAACCCGAACGATATGCCCATCTACAACTTCAGCGTCGCATGGGGCGGGGACCCCGCCGAGTTCTACAACATCGTTACCAAGGTGATCCAGCCGCGCATCCAGCGCGTGGACGGCGTGGCGAACGTGGAAATCAGCGGGATGATCGACAAGCAGCTGCTCGTGCACGTGGACAGCGAGAAGCTGCAGTCCCACAACCTCGATCTGTTCAATCTCAGCCAGACCCTGACGCAGAACAACGTCACCCTGACGGCCGGGACCGTCACCGAGGGCGGAAAGAAGTACTCGGTGCGCTCCGTGAACGAATATCGGGCCGCCGAAGAGGTGGCGAACCTGCCCATACCAGGCACGACCCTGTCGCTCCGCGACGTGGCGGAGGTGACCTTCGACTACCCGGAAGACAACAGTTTCCAGCGGCTGAACGGGGTCGACGCGGTCACGATCCGGGTGTACAAGACGTCCACGGCCAACATCGTGGATGTGGCGCAGCGCACCCAGCTCGTGCTGGATGAACTCCAGACGCAGCCCCAGTTCGCGGACCTGGAAACGCGGGTCTTCTTCGACCAGTCGCAGAGCATCCGGGACCGGCTTTCGGACCTGCGGAACACGGGACTGCTGGGCGGCATGCTGGCCGTCATCGTGCTGTTCCTCTTCCTGCGGAACGTGCGGAGCACCTTGATCATCAGCCTGGCGATCCCCATTTCGATCATCTGCACCTTCACTTTCATGTACCTGCTGCGCCAGGGCGCCGGGTCCACGGTTTCCATCAACCTGATCTCGCTCATGGGCCTGATGCTGGCGGTGGGCATGCTCGTGGACGCCGCCGTGGTGGTGCTCGAAAGCATCTACCGCCATCGCCAGGAGGGCAACCTGCCGGCGCGGATCGCGGCCGTCGTGGGCACCCGCGAGGTGACCATGGCCATCATCGCGGCCACGGCGACGACTCTCTGCGTGTTCATGCCCCTGGTCTTCCTGGGCGGCGGCAGCCGGTTCATGCTCTTCATGAAGGACTTCGTCGTCACCTTCTGCATCGTCATGGTGGCGGCCGTCTTCATCGCGCTGACGCTCATTCCACTGGTCTCGTCGAGATTGTTCAACCGGCCGCTGGGCAAGCCCTCGGCGTTCTTCGCGAGGCTGTCGGGTCTGTACACGTCGGTCCTGGCCTGGAACCTCAAGCACCGGTTCGTCACGGTCGTCTCCTTCGCCGCGATTCTCTACGGCAGCTACTGGCTGTACCAGAACATCGAGACGGAGTTTCAGCCCATGGCGCCGACGCGGGACATCGCGATCGCCGCGGACCTACCGAGCAGCTACAGTATCGAGGACGTCAAGGCCGTCTTCACGGACGTGGAGACGCTCCTGCTGGACCGCAAGGAGGACTTTCACATCGAGTCCATCTCGTCCTATGGCAGCCTGCGCCGGGCCAATATCCGCATCGTGCTGACCCCGCCGGAGGAACGGCAGGAGTCGGCCACGCAGCTTCAGACCCGGATCACCAGCGCGCTGCCTGAAATCGCCGGCGTACAGTGGAGACCCGGCCGCATGCGGCGTTACGGCGGCGGGCAATCGGGTGTGGACGTCGAGCTGAAGGGCGACAACATGGCGGTGCTTTCCAATATCGCCGAGGATATCCGGAACCGGATGGAGGTCATCCCGGGCCTCAAGGACGTGGATACGAGCCTGGAGCGGGGCGACGAAGAGATCCAGGTACAGGTCGACCGTGCCGTGGCGCAGACGTACGGGATTTCGCCGAGACAGGCAGCCCGTACGGTGCAGGCGGCGCTGAGCAGCCGGGCGCGGGGCAAGTTCAAGGCCGACGACCGCGAGGTGGACATCCTGCTGCAACTCGAGGAAGCGGACCGCGCGAGCATGCAGAAGCTCCAGAACATGACGTTCGAGCGGGCCGAAGGCGGCATGATCCCCGTGGGGAACCTGGCCAGTTTTACCAAGCAGAAAGGACCCGACGCCATCGAGCGGAAGGATCGGGAATCGCAGGTGGAAGTGGGCGGCAACACGACGGGACCGGGCACACGTGCCATTAACACCCAGGTGACGGAGATGATGGAAAACATGGAACTGCCGCCGGGCTATTCGTGGAGCATGGGCCGGAACTGGAACATGATGCGGGAATCCCAGGGCGAGTTCCTCTTCGCCATCATGCTGTCCGTGGTCCTCATCTACCTGATCATGGCGGCCATATCGGAGTCCTTCATCCAGCCCTTCACGATCCTGTTGTCGGTGCTCTGCGGACTGGTGGGCGCCTTCATCGTGTTCTACCTGTCGGGGACGACGCTGAACACGAACTCGTACCTCGGTGTCATCGTCCTGTCCGGGCTGGCGGTCAACAATGCCATTGTGCTCATCGACCACGTGAACCATTTGCGCCGGGAGGGGATGACCCGTACGGAGGCCCTGCTCCTGGGCGGCCGGCACCGGCTACGGCCGATCCTGATGACGTCGCTGACGACCATCTTCGGCCTGCTGCCCATGGTGGCCCCCCTCTTCTTCCCCGAGTTCTTCGGTCCCGTGGAAGACCGTGGCGCAAACCAGTGGGGCCCGGTGAGCCTGGCCCTGGTAGGCGGCCTGACCACCTCCGGCATCCTGACGCTCATCCTGCTGCCGACGGTCTACACCATCTTCGAAGACCTGAGCAACTGGGTCACTTCGAGCGTCAAGCGGGCCTGGGCGTAAGCGTGATAGGGTAGCGCGCAGCCTGGCCCGATGGGCCGGCATGGCAGCGCGCTCGGCACGAGGTTAGAACAAGAACGCCCGTCCCTGGAACAATCAAACCAGGGGCGGGCGTTTTTTTCGTTCTGGTTTTACGTCACACTCGGAAAGAAACATAGAGCGCGCTGTTCGCCGCAAGCCGTCCCGGTCTAGCCACCGTTCATGCGATCCCGCAGCAAAGCCACCACCTTCCCGTGGCCTTCCTTCTCCGCCCAGTAGAGCGGTTGGGCCCAGACCGACTCGGCCGGTGCGTTCGGATCGGCGCCCTGGTCAAGCAGGAAACGCACCATTTCCGCCTTCCCGCTGCGCGCCGCTGCCGCCAGGGGCGTTCCCCCGTATTCGAGCTCGATGGCATCGATGTCGGCCCCGAGTTCCAGGAATACACGGGCGGCTTCGACATCGCCTTTCTCCGCACAGCCATGCAGGAAGGTGCGTCCGATCCAGTTGGCGCGGCACAGGTCGAGGCCGTGGCTGGCCAGGGCCCGGATCGTATTGGGATCCGAAGGGTAGTTGCCGCCCCAGATATCCGTCAGGCGGAAAAGATCGCCGACGTCCGGCGTGGAATCCAGAAAGACGTTGATGAGTTCGGCATTGTTCCGTCCCATTAACTCATGCAGAAACTGCGGATGCGAAACTACGGCTCCTCCCTCGCGCACGGCCCGTTCCAGTTCCGAATCGTCCACCATGGCAAAGGGCGGCGTCACGGCGCCATACTCGTGCAACATGGCCTGCATCCGATGGCCGTCTGTGCCATGATTGTACTCGACAGTAGTCAAACAAGATCCGGATGAGTCCACCTCGGCGTTTGGATCGGCACCGCGTTCGAGCAGCAGTTTCGCCGTCACAATGTGGTTGCCCGAGCAGGCGCCGAATAGTGCCCCGCCGCGCGGTGCGTTTTCTTCCGGCAGGTTGGGGTCGGCACCCAGGTCCAGCAGTTTCTCGACGATCTGTGTGTGTCCCCTGCCGGCGGCATAGGCAAGCGGACTGCGTCTGCAGTGATCCAGGGTGCGGGCCAGGACCGGGTTGGACGCCAGTACCGCATCGACCCGTTCTTCATCACCGGCCGCACAGGCGACGCTCAGAGCGTATTCCGCGCCGCAGGCGAGAAGGTGCCGGGTGATGACCCAGGTGTCTTTCGGGGCCTCCGCCGGCAGATCGCGCGATCGGAACCAGTAGTCCCCGTTGAGTGAGACCAGCAATGGGGTCTGGCCGTCGGCGCGACGGGCTTCCAGGCTGGCGCCCCTAGCTACGAAGATATCCACCAGGTCGTTCTGCCGCGTGATCACCGCCCAGTGCAGGGGGCCGTTGCCCAATGCGTCTGATGCGTGTATCAAGTCGGACCGGGCGGCCAGCACCGCCTCCACACGCGCCTGGTCACGGCTTTTTATCGCGTCCTCCAGCTCCTCGAAAGCTGGATCGTACCCGAATCGTTCCCGCATCGCCGCCTCGAGCAGCGCCTGTACGCTGTTGAAGCCGCGCTCCTGCGAGATGTCCAGCAGCTTGTCCCACGAATTGTACGTATATCGCGACTGGCCCGGGTCGGCACCGGCCTGCAACAGCAGTTGGACCACCTCGGCATGGCCCTCGCGCACCGCCATGTGGATGGGAAACTGGTACCAGTACTGGGCATTGACCAGCCGGGGGTCACGGTCCAGCATCGCGCTGACGCGCGCCAGGTCGCCGGCCCCGCTGGCGCAGAATAGCGCCCAGGCCTGGTGGCCGTCCACGGCTTCAATCCCATACTGGTAGCGTTCGGTCTTCAGGTCATCGGGCTGGAGCAGACTTGCGATCCGTTGCGCGAAGCGATCGTCGCGCGAGGGTGCCTGTCCGGGTATTTCCCTTTCAGCCATTTTCAGCATCTCCTTTCGTAGCCGTTTACGGGCAGAGCGCAGCCGGTTGTTGACCGTCGACGCCGACAGGCCCAGAAACGAGCCGACTTCCCGGTGTGTATAAGTCGAAATGTAATAGAGCAACGTCGCCATGCGCTCTTCGTCGGGCAACCGCCCGATCGCGCCCATGACCCTTGCTTTCTCGTCGCGCGATTCCAGTTCCTCCACCGGATCGCTTCCCGCGAGCGATTCCGCCGCCGCGTGTTCGATTGCCGCGGCGTGCTCAATGGCCACGGTTTGCCGCTTGCGCAATACGCGGCTGCAGCGCATGAAGACGATTCGCTTGAACCATCCGGGGAATGCCGCCGGTTTGTGCAGGCGCGGCAGTTCGGTCCAGGCGCCGACAAAGGCCTCCTGCGCGGCGTCTTCTGCCAGGTGGAAATCGCCCAGCAGTGCGGAGGCGTAACCTACCGCCATGTCCTGAAACCGGAGGACGATATCGTCGTAGGCCGCGCGGTCGCCGGTCTGGGCACGGACGACCAGTGAAGAGAGATTGGTGTCGCTCATAGGCATTCACCCATAAGCACCGGCGACGAGGTTATTCTGGTAGGTTTTTTGAATGGCCGGGCGATCGTGCTGTCACATCGCCGAATGGAAGACCCGGTCGTAGATCTGGTGGACGCGGGCGGTGTGCTTCCCGTAGGCTTCGAGCATTCGTCCGGGTCCGGCCTGCCGTTCCTGGGGGGTAGGTCCGGACAGCCCCATCATGCCGGCCAGGACGGCCTGGGCGCCGTGTTCCCGGGGGATCTCGTGGGTCTGGTGGCCCGAGGTCATCTGGATGCGGTTCTCCAGGTCCCGCAGGAAGAGATAGGCTTCGTCCAGGTCGGACGCCTCGGCATCCGACAGGTACCCCTTTTCCGCGAGATCGGCCAGCATCCGGCGGGTGCCCCGTTCCCAGGGCCAGCCCTGGAACCCGCCGTACACCAGCTGGAATCCCTGGGCGATGAACTCGATCTCCCGGATGCCGCCCTTCCCCAGCTTGACGTGGTAGTCGCCGCTGCCCCGTTCGATCAACGCCTTCGCGATGCGTTCCCGCATGTGGTTGATATCTTCCAGGATCAACGGCTGGTCGAGGGCAGGATAGAACACGAAGGGCTGGATCGTGTCGAGGAACCGTTCGCCGACCTCCCTGCTCCCTGCCGAGTGCCGGGCCTTCAGGAGCGCCTGGCGCTGCCAGGCCTGTCCCTGGATCTCGTAGTGCCAGCGGTAGCCTTCGATCGAGTTTGCGATGTCGCCGGCCCGCCCCTCCGGCCGCAGGCGCAGGTCGACCCGAAAAACCTGGCCGTCCGGCGTGAGCCGGCTGATAAGGTCGGTGATGGCCCGGGCGAGTTTCGGGTAGTACTCGTAGGTGGAGGTCCCGTCCTTCTCGGTACGCCCGTTCGTGACGTCGTAGACATAGAGCAGGTCGATGTCGGAGCTGAAGTTCAGGTCCCGCCCCCCCAGCTTCCCCATGCCGATGACGGCGAAGCCACTCGGTTTCGATCCCTCGAGCATCGGCCGTCCGTGACGGACCTGCAGTTTCGCGCCGCACACGTCGTGGGCGGCCTGGAGGCAGAGGTCGGCCACGTCCGTGAGCCGTTCCAGGACCGCCGGCGTACCGGACTGCCGCATCAGGTCGCACACGGCGATGCGCAGGTAGGCCTGCTGCTTGAACGTGCGCAGGGGCTTCATGGCCTCGTCCGGCGTCGAAACGCCGTCGAGCATGCCGGTCAGTACCGCGTCCAGTTCCTCCGCCGGCTGCAGCGTGCGCCACGCATCGCCCGCGAAAGTATCGAGCAGGAATCCCACGTCCTGGACGAGTGTCGTGGTGAGGTACGGGCTGGCCGATAGGATCGTGAGCAGCGCGTCCCGGGACTCGGACGGTGCTGCCAGCAGGTCCAGCAGGGCCGGGACCTGCCCTTCGTCGCTTCGCGTAAGGAGCGCGTGCAGGCTGATGAGGGCCCGGTCGGGTTGCAGGGAACTGCCCGCCGCCTCGGTCAGCGCCGCCATGAGGTGCTCCGGGGCGCCCGCGCCCAGCGGGGTCAGCCGCGCATCGATCTGCCCCAGCATGCGCCAGGCGTCTTCCGGTTGCTCGAATCCGGAGGCGCGCAGTCGGTCGGATACGGCGGCCGGCAACGGCGCGGAAAGCGCGTCGCGGTTAAATGAAAGGGTCGTCATGGTCGTGACCTGCCTGGCTTCAAAAAGACCGCGCCTCCCCGCGTCGAAACGGAGGAGGCGCGCGTTACGATGAAACGCTACTGCCCTGCGACATGGACTAGATGTCGTAGTAGAGACCGAACTCCCACGGGTGCGGACGCAGGCGTATCTGGTCCAGCTCGTTCTCCCGCTTGTAATCGAGATAGGTCTCGACCAGGTCCGGCGTGAACACGTCGCCCTTGAGGAGGTATTCGTGATCGTCCTCCAGGGCGTCCAGCGCCTCGCCGAGGTCCTGCGGCGTGTGGGACACTTCCGCGGCCTGTTCTGGTTCGAGATCGTAGAGGTCGAGGTCGATTGGTTCCGGCGGCTCGATCCGGTTCTCGATACCGTCCAGACCGGCCATCATCATGGCCGTGAACGCCAGGTAGGGATTGGCGCCCGGATCCGGCGTGCGGAACTCGATCCGCTTGGCCTTCTCGCTCTTCGAATACATGGGGATCCGCACGCAGGCGCTTCTGTTGCGCTGCGAGTAGATCAGGTTGATCGGCGCTTCGTAACCGGGGACTAGCCTCCGGTAGGAGTTCGTCGTCGGCGCGGCGAAGGCCAGCACGGAGGCGCAGTGATGGAGCAGGCCGCCGATGTAGTGCCGGGCCATGTCGCTCAGATCGGCGTAGGTGCCGGCCTCGAAGAAGAGGTTCTTGCCTTCCTTCCAGAGGCTCTGGTGCACGTGCATGCCCGAACCGTTGTCCTCGAAGATCGGCTTCGGCATAAAGGTCACCGTCTTGCCAGCCTGCCGGGCGACGTTCTTGACGATGTACTTGTACATGAGCAGGTCGTCTGACATGCGCAGCAGCGTGTTGAAGCGGATGTCGATCTCGGCCTGCCCCGCCGTGCCTACCTCGTGGTGGTGAACTTCCGACTCGATGCCCATGCTCCGGAGCGTCAGCACCATGCGCGTGCGCAGGTCCTGGTGGGTGTCGGTCGGCGGCACGGGGAAATACCCGCGTTTGTAGGGAATCTTGTTGCCGAGGTTGGGGCTCTCGGCCCGTCCCGTGTTCCACCAGCCCTCGCTGGCGTCGACCCGGTGGAAACTGGCGTTCGGCTTCTGGGCGAACCGCACGTCGTCGAAGATGTAGAACTCGGCTTCCGGACCGAAGTAGGCCGTGTCCGCGATGCCCACGGACTGCATGTAGGCCTCGGCCTTCTGGGCGACGTACCGCGGGTCGCGTGTATACATTTCGAGCGTCACCGGGTCCTTGACGTTGCAGACCAGGATCAGCGTCTTCGCTTCCATGAAGGGATCGATCTTGGCCGTCAGCGGATCCGGGATCAGGATCATGTCGCTCTTGTCGATGGTCTGGAACCCACGGACGCTCGAACCGTCGAACCCGACGCCTTCCTCGAACGTATCTTCTTCCAGCGTTTCGATCGGCGCCGAGAAATGCTGCCAGGTTCCCGGTACGTCGATGAACCGGAAGTCGACCATTTCCGCGCCCTGGTCCCTTGCAAATGCGATTACGTCAATTGGGGTCACGAGTATTGCTCCTCCCTGTTGATTATACGATGAATCGGTGACCGGGAAACCGGACCCGGAAAGACCCAGGCGGGTCCAGGCTGGACCAGGCGGGTCCACCGGATCACCTCGTCGATTTGCACCTCTTCGTACACGTAGTCACTGGAACAACCTAGCGAATCTAATGTACATGGTCATTGTTTCGCAAGTGTTTCCCCGAGGTTAAATCCTTGTTAATTCGCGATTTTTTGTTTTGCGCCCCGTGGATATTCCACCGTTGCCGGGCCGGATTAGGATACCATAAACCGCCGGGTTCGGATACCGCCCGTCATGCCGGTTGCGGCGCGGTCTGCGGCACCGTCCCGGCGTGGTTGACGGCGGTCCGGACTCCGGAAAAAGGTATTGACTCCATGCCCCTCCGCGCATATAATGTGGTAACTGTTTCAGGCGCCGGAAACTCGACTGGAGCATGGTGTTTCCGGGTCATTCAGACGCACGACTTTTCCAGGCATTTCCGACTGAAATCAGCGTTGTTCAGCCCTGCATGGTTGCGGTGCGGATGCCCGGTGCCGATCGATGCAGAACTTGGGAGAACGCCATACGGGCTACGTGAAGGCCAGACGGACCCCGATGGCGGTGTGGTACATCCTGGCGGCCTTCGTTGGCGCGTTGTTGGGTATCGTCTTCCTGGTCGTGGCCTATCCCGAAGCGCTTAGCACGCTCGGCGGGGGGCCGGCTGGGAACGCGAATTCAACGCAAACGTCTATACATGAAAGCCCGGCATCGTCCGGTCAGCCTGGATCGGATGGTCAATCCGGCCAGCCTGGTCTGTCCGGCCAGCCCGGGCGCAGCAATGCTTTCGGAGCGCCGGGGGCCGGCAGATTCGCGGATCCCCGTGCGGACTCCCGCCGTTCGCAGGCGGGACTGATCGCCGCAAACGAAGCGATCACCACGTCCCGGCGCACTTCCATCGTATCCGCGGTGGAACGGGCGGGACCGGCCGTCGTGAGCATCGTCGCGACGTTCCAGATGCAGCGGCGCGGATTCTCCCCGATGTTCGACGACCCCTTCTTCGGCCATTTCGTGGTGCCGCGGCTATACACCCGCGAAGAGCCGAACACGGGGTCGGGCGTAATTATCGACGAAGCGGGCTACATCGTCACCAACGCCCACGTAGTGCGGCTTGGCGACTATACCGCCGGTCGGATCCGGGCCGTGCTGACCGACGGCCGAAGTCTGGCCTGCACGCTGGTGGGCGTGGACGTCATGTCGGACCTGGCCGTGCTCCACGTGCAAGGCGTAGACCTCCCGGTGGCGGCGCTGGGCCGGTCCGACGACATCATGACCGGCGAGTGGGCCATCACCATTGGCAATCCGCTGGGCCTGGCCGTGGAGGACGCCCAGCCGGCCGTGGCCGTCGGCGTGGTCAGCGCGCTGGGACGGAACTTCCGCCGGCAGCAGGGGTCGCGGACGGTCTACCGGGACATGATCCAGACCGACGCGACCATCAATCCCGGCAACAGCGGCGGTCCGCTGGTCAATGCCTTCGGCGAGGTCATTGGCATCAACACGTTCATCCTGTCCGAAAGCGGCGGCTCGGAGGGCGTGGGTTTCGCCATACCCATCGACCGGGTCCGGCGCGTTGCGGACGAGTTGATCCAGTACGGCGGCACGAGACGGGGATGGACGGGCCTGTCGGTAATCGACATCACGGAATACGTGGCCCAGGAGCTGAACATCGTCAATCGACAGGGCGTGCTGGTGAACGAGATTGATCCGGACAGCCCGGCGGACGCGGCCGGCATCCTGGTCATGGACGTGATCAGGAAGATCAACGGGGAAGTGGTCGCCAGCTACCCCGAAGCGCGGGAAGCGCTGTACGGCAGCCTGGTGGGCGATTCCATCGAACTGGAGGTCGAGCGGGACGGCCGCCTCATGCCCCTGGTCCTGCATATCGCCGAGTTGTGAGGATTTGAATGGTACGTGACGGTTGGGTCATGGTCATCCCCCTGGCTGCGCTTGCGGCCGTCAGCGTGGTGATCGGCTACCTGGCCCCCGGTGCGGTCTGGATCATACTGGCGGCGGTGTTTGGCGGCCTGGCCCTGTTCGTCGCGTTCTTCTTCCGGGACCCGGCCAGGCAGGTGCCGCCTGGCGACGGGCTGGTGATCTCCGGCGGCGACGGCAAAGTTGTGACCGTCGAAGAGATTGAGCACGATCCCTTCATCGGCGGACCGGCCACGCAGATCAGCGTGTTCCTGTCCATCGTGGACGTGCACGTCAACCGGATTCCCATCTCCGGCGTGGTCAGATTGCGCCGGCGGATCGAAGGGGAGTTCAAGCTCGCGTTCAAGGACGAGGCCTCGGGCGACAACGCCCAGCTGGTCCTGGGCATCGAAGGGGAAAAGGGCCGGGTCCTTATCAAGCAGATCGTCGGTTTCGTGGCCCGGCGGATCGTCTGCAACGTCAACGAGGGCGACGAGGTGCGTATAGGCGACCGGTTCGGCCTGATACGCTTCGGATCGAGGATAGACGTCATCGTGCCGGCCGGCGCCGAAATCCGGGTTAAGAACGGAGACCGGGTCCGGGGCGGCGAAACGATACTGGGAGTACTTAAATGAAAACCTGGATGCGCGTCGCGTTACCGAACGTGTTCACGCTGGGCAGCATCTTCTGCGGGGTTTCCGCCATCTTCTACTGTATCGACGGGTTCAACGCCCTGACCGGCGATCCCGGCCGCGCGCCATGGCTCATCATTGCCGCCGCCCTCCTGGACAGCATCGACGGCAAGGTCGCGCGCTACAGCCAGGGGGCGACCCGGTTCGGCATCGAACTGGATTCCCTGGCGGACGTGATCTCCTTCGGGGTCGCGCCCATGGTCCTCGTGTATACACTGAAGCCTTTCGGCGAGATCACCTGGGTGCTCTGCCTCCTCTTCCTGATGTGCGGCGCAATCCGCCTGGCCCGGTACAACGTGATGACGCTGCGCCGCGTCGAGCGGATCAACCAGGAGAAGGACAACTTCATGGGCCTGCCGATTCCCGTGGCGGCCATCGCCGTGGCGTCCTACGTCATCTTCTGCTGGGACCGGTGGGAGGAACTGCACCTGGAAGGCCCGTTCATGGGGTTTATGCTCCTCCTGTCCATCCTCATGATCAGCCCCCTGTCCTACCGCACCCTGCCGTCGCTCGCCTTCAAGAGCAAGTGGTCCATCCTGAAGCTGATCGCCATCGCCGTGGCCCTGGCGGCCCTGGTCTGGAATCCGCAGCTCACGATTTTCCCCATCGTGCTGTTGTACATTCTCTCCGGCATCGCGGCCTGGGGCGTACACATGGTCCGTCACGACGAGGACATGGCGCTATCCGTGGAAGAGTAAGGGAGTCCGGCCATGGCACAGCGTAAAGGGATGGGCCTGCTCGTGTTCTACATCCTGGTAGGCGCCATCGTCGGCGGGGTGGTCGGTGAGTTGATCGCCCTCCTCTTCGGATACTTCATGCCCGGCAGCATGGTGGAAAAATTCTTCCTGGAAGCCTTCGTCTACACCTTCCCGCCCGCCACGCTCCCGCTCGTCATACTCTCCGTCACCTTCGGCTTCACGGTCAAGGTGAACGTCATCAGCATCCTCGGGATCGGTTTCGCCACCTATTACTATCGCTGGTACTAGCACCCTGACGAGATGACGAAACCACTTTCCAGCTGCATCCATCCATATCGCAGTTCCCAACTCTCGACACACCATCAACAGCGGCGTTCGTCCACGCGGCTTGAGCGGCGTTTGTCCAGGTGGCCAGTCCTTTGCCTTACAAGGTGGCTCGTCCGGCTGCCGGTCGTGGTTGCGGTCGTCGTCGCCGTCGTCGCGATGGTTCTTTGGAGTGACCGGGGCCATGCCGACCAGAACAATGCCGCCGCGCAACCCGCCGGTTACGCATTCGACCGACACCATATCGACGTCGGTCTGGCGGTCCGTCAGACGGTGCTGACGGGCTTCCTGCTGGGTGGTGAAATGGCGGACGTGGCCGTGGTCACGGTGGAGGAAGACGGTGGCCGCCGGCTGCGAATCTATGCATTCGAGGGAGCACCCGATGAAGGTGGACCGGTGAATAATGAAGCGCGCATGTCGCCCTCGGCTGAGGGAACCTGGGCACTGCGGACGGATACGCAACTGCGTCCCGGTGTGACCTTCGTCGACATTGCCCGCATAGATGTCCGAGATCGCCTGATTACCGGCGAACCGGGCCGGCTCAACGTGTGGGATCCCGACTCGAGCACGGAGCATGAACTCGTGTCTGTCGCAACCGACTCGACCGCCACGACCGGTTTCCGCGCACCCCATGAAGGTGAGGTGCCACACGTAGACGTCACTCGGGATGTGAACGGCGATGGCCGGATCGACCTGACCGTTCCGGGCGACAGTGGATTCCAGGTTTTCATCCAATTGGAAGAAGGCGCCTTCGCAGATCCGGTTGGAGCCGGTTCTCCTCCCAACTTTGACCCGATCCTCGGCGCCGACGGTTACCGGCTCGATCCCTGGAGCGTGAGCCGGATCCACGAATTCGACGCTAACGGCGACGGCCGGATCGACCTGGTGTCCTGGAACGGAGGCCACTTCGAAGCGCATATCCAGGACGAACAGGGCCTCTTCGACCCTGAACAGGTGACTTTCACCACCGCGGTGTCTTTCGATTCCGACGAGGTTACTTCGCTTGCCGACGGGGACAAGACCGGCCGCGCACTTCACTCGATTAGCGACCTGAACGGCGACGGAATCGCCGACATGGTGGTCTACGACCTCGAGGGAGCGCGGATCAGGGACAAACGATCCGCTTATGAAGTGTATTTTGGCGCGCACGGATCCGAAGACGCGCGCGGAGTCGATGGCGCGGGAGGAACAGATGGCTCGCCAGGGTTCGGCAGCCTAATCCAATTCACGTCCAGTCCGAACATATCGATACAGACCGAAAACCAGATCCAACTCGCCATTGAGCGCCGCGATCTCGACAGAGACGGCAAAGGCGATCTCGTCGTCACTTCGATCGAGAACAAATACCTCGAAGGCAGCCTCTTCAAGCGGATCAAGGGTTTCATGGGAGATGACGTGTGGTTGAATGTCGCCTTCTACCACGTGCGCGACGGCCGCATTCCGGACCGCGCCACGGCCACGCGGCGCATCCAGCTGGACGGCGCCCCGAGTCCGCGGGAGCCAGGTTGGGTTCCTCTGGACGTCGTGCTGCAGGGCGGAAAACACGCACGGCGAAGGGACCGCGAACAGTACTTGCGCGCGTTCAACAAGAACCTGTTCATTGGGGACGTGACGGGAAACGGCCGCGCCGACCTGCTGATCGAGTGGACCCACCGGGAACTGCATGTCTACGTGGGCGTGCCCGGTCCGCGACTGTTTGCCGACGAGCCACAGAAGGTAGCGGTCGAACTGCCCAACGACGAGGAGTACGCCTGGATGACCGACCTCAACCGGGACGACCGCCAGGACATCGTCATTCACCATCCGTTTACGAAACGGGACGCGCACGGGGCGCCGATGGAGCTGCCGGGCACGGAGTCTCACCGCGTGACCCTGTTGATCGCGCGATGAATGCCCGGTCTACGCGCCTGCCCGGATCCCGAACACCACCGCGTGATGCCGCAGATCGCGTGGTGAATAATGCCGAGTCTATACATCCGGAGTAACGCGTGGCAAACTTAATCGAAATGGCGGCCCACGACCTGGCGCCGCGGATCAAGTCCGGCGAGTTGACCGCGGAAGAGACGGCCAGGGAAGTCCTGCGCCTCATCGAAGAGAAAGACCCCGCCATCAACGCCTATCTCGCGGTCGACCCGGAGTCGGTGATCGAAGACGCACAGGAGGTGGACCGCCGTGTCGCCGCCGGCGACACGACCGGACCGCTGGCCGGCGTGCCCATCGCCATCAAGGACGCCATCTGCACGAAAGGCCTGGAAACCACCTGCGCTTCCCGGATCCTCGAGGGATTCGTGCCGCCCTACGACGCCACCGTCATCGCCCGGTTGCGCGCGGCGGACGCCGTGATCGTCGGCAAGACCAACATGGACCAGTTCGGCATGGGGTCCTCCAACGAGAACTCCGGGTTCGACGTCTGCCGGAACCCCCTGGATACCTCCCGCGTGCCGGGCGGCTCAAGCGGGGGTTCCGCCGCGGCCCTGGCGGCGGGCACGGCGGTCCTGGCCCTGGGCGAGGACACGGGCGGTTCGATCCGCCAGCCCGCGGCTTTCTGCGGCGTCGTGGGACTCAAGCCCACCTACGGACGGGTCTCCCGCTTCGGCATCATCGCCTACGGATCCTCTTTCGACCAGGTCGGACCCATGGCCCGGAACGTGGAAGACTGCGCGCGGCTACTGGGCGTCATCGCGGGCCACGACCCCATGGACACCACGTCGGCATCGGAAGCGGTGCCGGACTACACGACAGACCTGAAGCGCGGCATCGAAGGGGTGCGCATCGGCGTACCCGAAGAATACCTGGCCGAGGGCCTCGACCCTTCCGTGAAGGAAAGCGTAAGCCGGGCCATCGAACGCATGGAATCCCT
Organism: Gemmatimonadota bacterium; assembly: GCA_009837395.1. Classification (GTDB taxonomy): domain Bacteria; phylum JAAXHH01; class JAAXHH01; order JAAXHH01; family JAAXHH01; genus JAAXHH01. The sequence continues at coordinate 12,570 of VXTP01000001.1, read as the reverse complement.
CGGCGCCCGCGTGGAAAGCGTCCACCTGCCCCACACCGAATACGCCGTGGCCGCGTACTATATCCTGGTCACCGCGGAAGCCTCCTCCAACCTGGCACGATATGACGGGGTGAAGTACGGGTACCGGGGTGAGGATGGCGGCGCGCCTGCCGTTGATGCGCCGGCCAGCAGCGGAGCCGGAGTCGGCGCGCCTGCGCCCGCGCCCGAAGACCGGCTGGACGCCATGTACGGATCGACCCGCAGCGGGGGATTCGGCCCCGAGGTGAAACGCCGGATCATGCTCGGTACCTACGTGCTCAGCGCCGGCTACTACGACGCCTACTACGACAAGGCCCAGCGCGTGCGCACGCTCATCATGGGCGACTTCGACCAGGCCTTCGAAAAGGTCGACCTCCTGGTGGCGCCCACCACGCCCACCACCGCCTTCCGCATCGGCGAGAAGATCGACGACCCGCTGCAGATGTACCTGTCCGATGTATATACTGTGCCCATCAACCTCGCCGGCGTGCCGGCCATCTCCCTGCCCTGCGGTACGGATCCCGACGGCATGCCCATCGGCCTGCAGATCATCGGTCCCCATTTCGGCGAGGAGCGGATCCTGCGGGCGGCCTACGCCTTCGAGGAGGCGACGCGGTCATGAGCGATGCGGCCATGAAATACGAATCCGTGATCGGGCTGGAAGTGCACGCCCAGCTCCTGACCAACTCGAAGATCTTCTGCGGATGCACCGTGGCCTTCGGCGGCGAGCCCAACACCCGCGTCTGCCCCATCTGTCTCGGCATGCCAGGCGTCCTGCCCGTCCTGAACCGCCGCGCCGTCGAATACACGATCCGCATGGCCCTGGCCGTGGACGGCCACGTGGCCGAAACCAGCGCCTTCGCCCGCAAGAACTACTTCTATCCGGACCTGCCCAAGGGCTACCAGATCTCGCAGTACGACCGGGCGGGCGAACCCATCTCCCTGGCCGGCGGCATCGAGATCGAGGGCGAGGACGGCCCCCGCTTCGTCCGGCTCCGGCGGATCCACCTGGAAGAAGAAGCCGGCAAGTCCATCCACAACGAACCCGGGTACGATCCGGATCTGAGCTACATCGATTTCAACCGGACGGGCGTGCCCCTGATGGAGATCGTCAGCGAACCGGACATCCGCAGCCCCCGCGAAGCCTCGGCCTATCTCGCCCGGCTGCGACAGATCCTGCAGTATATCGGCGTCTGCGACGGCAACATGGATGAGGGCAGCCTGCGTTGCGACGCCAACGTGTCCATCCGCAAGCCCGGCGATCCCCTGGGCGAACTCGTCGAGATCAAGAACATGAACTCCATGCGGTCCATGGAACGGGCGCTCGAGTTCGAAATCGACCGGCAATCCGAGTTGCTCGATGACGGCGGTAGGGTAGTGCGCCAGACCCGCCTGTGGGACGAGGAGAAACGGGAGACCTTCCCCATGCGGTCGAAGGAAGAAGCCCACGACTACCGGTACTTCCCCGACCCCGATCTCGTCACCGTCGAGATCGCCCGCTCCTGGGTGGACGAGATCGGCGAAGACCTGCCCGAACTCCCCGACGTGCGCATGCGGCGCATCGTCGACGAGTACGGACTGCCGCAGGACATGGCGCGGCAACTGACGGAGATCCGCGCCCGGGCCGACTACTTCGAGGCATGCGTCTCACATGCGGTTGGCGATGCGGCTGGCGGGGCATCCGGCGGAGTGGCCGGCGACGCGCGGACCGTCAGCAACTGGATGCTCAGTGAACTGCTGCGCGTCCAGCACGAGAACCACATGAATCAGCAGACCCTCGGAGCCCGTATACCGCCCGATCACCTGGCCCAGCTTCTCGGGCAGATCAAGGATGAAAAGATCAGCGGCAAGATCGGCAAGGACGTCCTCGACATCATGGCCGAAACCGGCAAGGCGCCGGCCCAGGTCATCGAGGAACAGGGTCTCGTGCAGATCTCGGATACCGGCGAACTCGAAGGCGTCGTCGACGGCATCCTCGCCGAACATCCCGACGACGTGGCCGAGTACCGGGCCGGCAAGACCAAGCTCCTGGGTTTCTTCATGGGCCAGGTCATGCGCGCGACCCAGGGCAAGGCGAATCCGAAGATGGTGAACGAGTTGCTCCGGAAGAAGCTGGCCGGGGACTGAGGCCGTTCGCCGGATTCAACCGGAATCCGTGATCTTCAGCAGACCCTCAACGCGTCCGAGCCGTCCGTTCATGTCGTGCATTTCTTCCCGGATGGCGGTAACTTCCGTACGCACGGACGCGATCTCTCCCTTTAACTCCTCCTTCATTTCCTTCATATCTGACTTCAGTTCCCGTCTCAGTTCGTTACTTATGGCCTTGGTCTGTTTCCAGAAGAAGATGAAGGCCGTTAGCAGTGTAACTGGTGTCAGGAGAAGCTGGGCAAGTTCCATCATGGTCTTTCCTCCTTCTTGGATTGGAGGCGCAGTCCGGCGGTTATTCCAGGTCCGTTTGTCATATACTTACACCTTTTTTACTGTCGTTACTCTTTGCTCGATCGAACTACGTCGGAGGTCATCAGCAGACCCTCGACGCGACCGAGGCGTCCGTTCATGTCGTGCATTTCTTCCCGGATGGAAGCGACATCGTTGCGAACCGAAGCTATTTCTTCCTTTAACTCCTCCTTCATTCCCTTCATATCTGACTTCAAGTCCTTAATGTCCGATTTCAATTCACGTCTCAGTTCTTCCCTGCCGGTTTTGGCTTGCTTCCAGAAGAAGATGAATGCCATCAACAAGGTGGTTGGTGTGACAAGAAGCTGAGCAAGTTCCATGGTCTTATCTCCTATTTGTGAGTAACCTGGTTCGGCAGGCGTGTCAGACACTCTCGTTCCGGCCCATGCGCCGGTTGGGAATCGACTACTTCTTACGCAGTTTTTCAAAGTCCAGGGTCATCAACAAGCCTTCGACGCGGCCGAGGCGTCCGTTCATGTCGTGCATTTCTACCCGGATGGATGAGACATCGTTACGAACGGCCTTGATGTCTTCCTTTAACTCTCTTTTCAGTTCGTTGCTGATAGCTTTGGTCTGTTTCCAGAAGAAAATAAAGGCCGTCAGCAACGTGACCGGGGTTATGAACAACTGAGCAAGTTCCATGGTTTACTCCTTCGATGTAGCTTGGGTGAATGGTCTCATTGGAGCGTCGAATCGATGTGGGCGACCAACGCTCTTTTACGAATCAGTCGTAGAAATCGCAGCATTTCTGGAAACTATCGTGCGAAAATGGGATTTTTCGTGCGGGCTGGCGTAACTGAGGCGACTGTTGTGCGGATTCACAAAGCGGATTTGAGGAGCGTTATATTGCGGGCGTAACAGGAGAAGAAAAAGCGGACCCAGTAGTGGGAATCTACGATTGGGTCACTGTCGATCTTGTTTCGTGTATACTTTGTAGATACCTTGTCTACCGTGTCCTTGGATGGGGTTGATCGAAAGTACCTGGCTTCACCACACACCACGAGGATCCCATGTCCCCCGAGCAAGCCATTGAAAAGCGCCAACAACTACTGCGCGACGGTTTCTGCGTGGTCGACGATATCCTCAGCGACACCTTCCTTCAGGAGCTGCGCATCGAAACCGAGCGCATGATGGAAGACTGGGTGCCGCCACCCGACGTCAGGTACCAGGGCCAGCACGTCACCGCGCAGGGGGCTGAGAACCCGATCATCCAGAAGCTGCTCGACTGGCCCGCCACGCGGCGCGCCCTTGAGCAGATGGGCCTGGGAGACTTCGCCAGCACCGGTGGGGTCATCCTTCTCACCAAGGATCCCGGAGAACCGGCACTGTACTGGCACCAGGACTGGATGCAGTGGAACGATCCGTTGAGCTGCTCGCCCTGGCCGCAGATCATCTTCGTGTCCTACTACCTGAGCGATACTTCGCGGGAAAACGGATGCCTAAAGATCATCCCCGGCACCCACCTTAAGCGCATCCCGCTGCACGACCAACTGGTGCCGGCTCATGAACAGGGTGCCCGCTTCATTGCCGAAGACCATCCCACCATGTTCAGCGACCACCCCGACCAGGTCGAGGTCTGCGTCAAGGCCGGCGACCTGGTACTGGCCGATGCCCGTGTGCTTCACTCGGCGCATCGGAACCTGACCGACGAGCGCCGCACCCTGGTTCTGGCCTGGCACCGGCGCCCCGACACCGTGCCGGCCTATTGGACCGATCCGGTGCCGACCATCATCGCCGAGCGCGACCCCGAGGCGGAGTATCCAGGATCCAGGATTCCGGGTGAACTGCTGCGGTAGGTATGAAAAGGGTCAGTCGAAAAGGCGGGAAGTCGACCGAAGCAGATGTGAAATGTGTAAACCATGTTGTCAGATTTCATAGTTTTTTGATCACATGGTATACATTTTTCATATAAACGAGCGCATAGTTAACGTGGGCGTACCTTCAAGATTACAAACAGTTGCATTTGCTGACCAAAGTGTTGCCTGACATCCAAAGACATACGAAGCCCCCCATGCCCCGTAACTGGTCCGAAGCCGAAATCTCCGCCATCATTGAAGACTATTTCGAAATGCTCGCGCTCGAAATAGAAGGACGCTTTTACAACAAGACAGAGCATCGTCTTGCGCTCATGGACACCATTGATCGTACCAAGGGATCGATTGAGCGTAAGCACATGAACATCAGCGCGGTGTTGGCCGTTCTCGGCCTTCCCTATATCGATGGGTATAAGCCTTACAGCAACTTTCAGCAGGCGTTGTTCGAGGCGGTGCAGGCACGCCTTCATGGTGACACTGTTCTGTATGCGTCGCTGACGGGAGAGGCTGCTGCAGTAAGGGAACCTTTACCCAAATATCGCATAGATACGGAACAGGTAGTAGACCCGGAACAGGTCTATGTAGACGCGCCGCTACCTCCGGAAGTCACAGATCCAAAATTGCCGGAAGACATCAGCAGGATTATCCGAAAGTTCGAACCCCCTGCCGAGCGGGATGCCCGCAATCGTATGCTTGGAAAGGCGGGCGAGGAATTCGTGTTCGAATTGGAACGGAAGAGGTTGTCCATGCTGGGCAGACAGGACCTTGCGGACAATGTACGTTGGGTCGCCCGGGACGATGGGGATGGTTACGGCTACGACATCCTGTCCTTCAACGGAACTGGCAAAGGCGACGAGGCAGATCGTGAGCGCTGGCTGGAGATCAAAACGACGAACGGTCCGAAGACAACGCCGTTCTTCATTACAAGGAACGAACTGAGCGTATCCGAGGAAAACCCCGAGATCTTCAGGGTCGTGAGGTTATACGACTTTCGCAGAAGAGCGCGAGCCTACCGCCTGGAACCTCCGCTGGCGGATCGTGTTCGCCTTACGCCTGCGATTTACAGGGCCTATCCCTGAATCCCACCCGTTTTGTATTGATTACCAGCACATTTGACCTAACTTAACTTCATCAGGTCAACCAACCGTCTATCCTACCAACCATCACCTTCCCATTCCGAACATCCTGAGAGTAATCCGAATGCCGAGTAATTCCCCCATATTTCGCATCGTCCTATCATCCCTGATCGTATTGGCGTCGCTCGCCGCATATCCCCCGGGCCAGGTATCGGCCCAAAACCAGACGATCACCGTCGTCAGCTTCGGTGGCTCCTACTCCCGTGCCTGTGAGAAGGGCTACCACGAGCGGTTCGAAGCGGAAACGGGCATCAAGATCAACTTCGAGGACTACAACGGCGGGCTGGCGCAGATCCGTGCGCAGGTGGACGTGGGAAATGTATACTGGGACGTGGTCGATATGAATGTTGCCGATCTCGTCCGGGGTTGCGATGAAGGACTGCTTGTTCCGATCAGCATCGACGATTTTTCTCCGGGCGCTGATGGCACGCCGGCCGTGGACGACTTCGTTGAGGGTACGGTCTCGGAATGCGGCGTGACGACCCTTTTCTTTTCGACGGTTTTTGCGTACAACGACAAACGCATCGGCGACGTGAAGCCCAAGACCGTCAACGACTTCTTCGACCTGGAAAAGTTCCCGGGCCGCCGGGGCATGCGTCGAGTTCCGCGGGTCAATCTCGAATTCGCGCTGATGGCGGACGGGGTGCCGCTGGACAAGGTATACGCCACGCTGGACACGGAGGAGGGCATCGCCCGGGCCTTCCGCAAGCTGGATACCATCAAGGAACACATCATATGGTGGGAGACCGGGGCCCATCCGCCGCAGTTGCTGGCCGACGGCGAGGTCGTGATGACCACGGCCTACAACGGGCGCATCTTCAACGCCCAGGTGCTGGAGGATCAGCCATTTGTCATCGTCTGGGACGGCCAGGTCCTGGATACGAGCGGGTTCGGCATCGTCGAAGGCACGCGCAACCTTGATGCCGCGCTCCGGTTCTTCGACTTCGCCGCCACGGCGGAGTCCATGGCCGGCCTCGCACGGTACATCGCCTACAGTCCGACGCGCCGTTCCGCCATGCCGCTGATCTCGACCCACGCCGAGACGGGAGTGGACATGAGGCCGCACATGCCCTCGACCCCGGAGAACGCGGCGCGCGCCTTGCACAACGACTGGGAATGGTGGAGCGACAACGGCGAAGAGATGAACGAGCGCTTCAGCACGTGGCTGGCGAGGTGAGTCGGCCCGTCCAACAGCACGTGGCTGGTGCGGTGAGTCGGCGCGGTGAGGAGCCAGGAGACCGAATATTGAGCAGTTCTCCCATGATTCGTATCGTCCTTTCGGTCCTCGTGGTCTTGGCCTGGCTCTCTGCCTGTCCACCAGGCCAGGTATCTGCCCAAAACCAGACGATCACCGTCGTCAGCTTCGGCGGTTCTTACGCTCGGGCCTGTGAAAGAAGCTACCACGATCGGTTCGAGGCGGAAACAGGCATCAGGATCAACCTGGAGGACTACACCGGAGGATTGGCGCAGATCCGTGCCCAGGTGGAGATGGGGAACGTGTTCTGGGATGTCGTTGATCTGAATATGCCCGAACTCGTCCGGGGTTGCGACGAGGGGTTGCTCGTTCCTGTTAGTATCGACGACCTGCCCAAGGGCGCCGACGGCGCGTCCGCGGCGGATGATTTCGTCGAGGGTACTATCACCGAATGCGGCGTAACCAAGTTGTTCTTTTCGAGGATGATCGCGTACAACGACGCGCGAATTGGCGACGTGAAACCCACCACAACAGCCGACTTCTTCGATCTGGAAAAGTTTCCGGGCAGACGGGGAATGAAACGTTCGCCCGTGGCCAATCTCGAGTTTGCCCTCATGGCTGACGGCGTTCCACGGGAGGACGTGTATAATACGCTTGACACCGAGGAAGGTGTTCGCCGCGCGTTCCGCAAACTGGACACGATCAAGGAACAGATCGTATGGTGGGAGACGGCTGCCCATCCCCCGCAGATGCTGGCCGACGGCGAGGTAACGATGACCACGGCAGCCAACGGACGTATTTTCAACGCCCAGGAGCTTGAGGGACAACCCTTCATCATACTCTGGGACAGCCAGATTCTGTATACGAGCGGGTACGGCATCGTCGAAGGCACGCGCAACCTCGAAGCCGCACGCCGGTTTCTCAGGTATGCCAGCCGGGCAGAGTCCATGGCCAGCCTCGCCCGGTACATCGCCTACAGCCCGACGCGCCGTTCCGCCATGCCTCTGATCTCGACCCACGCCGAGACGGGTGTGGACATGAGACCGCACATGCCCACAGCCCCGGAGAACGTGGCGCGCGCCCTGCACGATGACTGGGAATGGTGGAGCGACAACGGCGAAGAGATGAACGAGCGGTTCAGCACGTGGCTGGCGCGGTGAGTTAACACTCCATCGCACGACCGGCCACCGGCCCGGTGAGGAGACCTAAATGCCCCTTGCAATGACGCCCCAGCAGGCCCAAGACTTTGACGAGAAGGGCTTTATAGTTCTCGAAGAATTCTTCGACCAGGCCGAACTCCACCGGTTGCTTGCGGCCATCGACGAGGTGGGCGACCGGATTCGTGCGGAGAAGGACCTGGGCCCCGATGACCCCTATGCCGTGCGCAACGCCTTGGCCCATCACGAGGCCTTTCTCGATCTCATCGACCACCCGCGCATGCTGCCCCTGGTGGTGGACGCAATTGGCTGTAACATCCAGATCCGTACTACGCACCTGGACTACCGGCCGCCCTATCCCGAGGACTTGAAGGGCCGCATTTCGGGCGTCGGCAAGGGCGAAGACCACCAGGTGGGATACCGCAACGTCGGCTGGCATCCCGACCTGGCGAGCGACGACCTGTTTCTGGGGCCTTCCCTCGATGGGCGCCTGCCGTTCATGGAGATCAAGGTCTTCTACGTGCTCTACGACATGACCGAATCCAACTGCGGCAACCTGTGGCTGGTGCCGGGCAGTCACCGGCTCAGAATGGACGAACTACGGAATCGCGATAACGGGACGGATCCGGATGGGGCGGTCGAGCTCAAACTACCCATCGGCTCGGCCGTGTTGTGGCGCACCGCGGTGTGGCACTGCGTCGGCCCCAACCTCTCGCGGAAGACGCGGAAGATCATGCACGTGGGATACCACTACCGCTGGCTTCGGCCGACCGATTACAACGAGCAGGATCCCGGACTCATCGAAAGAAGCTCGCCCGTCCGTCGGCAGCTGCTGGGCGCCCTTTCCCCGAAGGGCGACCCGATGGGACCGGACCCGGACTACCACCCCGCGTCCCGGCATTGGATGTCGGAAGACAAGGACGACGTACCGCTCCGCGAATGGGCGGAGGCAAGGGAGCCGGGTTGAGCAATGCGGGCACCGCCCGTGTCTACCCGCTCTCCTAGTACACGCGACCCGTTCTGCTTCGGCGGGCGCCCTGACGACGCCCCTGACGACACCTCAGTACGCCCCCTTAACCTTCCCGAACCACCCACGCAACGGGTCGCCCAGATCCTCCATGTAGCGTTCCATCCGTCCTTTCAGGTTCTGGCGCACGGCGTCGTAGGCCGGATCGCCGTACACGTTGTCGAGCTGGTAGGGATCGCGCTCCAGGTCGTACAGTTCGCCGGGATCGGTTGAATTAAAGGTGAACTGGTGGGTGCGGGTGCGGACCATGCGCTGGTTGGCCACCGTAAAGTGGCGGTCGAATACGCAGTAGACTTCCTCGCGGCCGTTCTCAAAGGGGCGTCCCTCGATGGCCGGCAGGAAGGACTGGCCGTCGAGGCCGTCGGGCACTTCGAGACCAGCGGCGTCGAGGGATGACTGCATGATTTCGTGGAGGTAGACGAACTCGCCGCAGGCCGTGCCGGGTGCCTGGCATTCGGGATGGGCGATGACGAGGGGAATGCGGTAGATCTCGTCGTACATGAACTCGCCCTTCTCGATCAGCTTGTGCGCGCCGAGACAGTCCCCGTGATCGGACGTATATACGATGATGGTGTTGTCGAGCACGCCCAGTTTATTCAGGTGAGCGACGACGCGTCCCACCATGTCGTCGATGAGCGTGCAGTGGCCGAAGTAGCGCGCCGCGATTTCCTGGAATCCCTCCCAGCCGTAATCACCCAGCCCCCACATGTGTTCGATCAGTTGCTGGCGGTAGGGTTTTTTCTCGAAGGTCTCAGCGTATCCCGGGTGTTCCGGTATAGCCTTTGGATCGTACATGGAAAAGTACGGCTCCGGAACCAGCGAAGGGCTGTGCGGCCCCCAGAAATTGGCCCACAGGTAGAAGGGTTCCTCGCCGCCGGCCACCTCGTCGAGCACGCCGATGGCTTCCTCGGCGACATAATACTCGATGCACGACTCGACCGGCCCCTCGTGCAGGGCGAACATCTCCTGCCGCTGGTTCGCGGGATTGGTGCCGACGTAGCGGTGCGAGACCGTGGGCGGCGGGTCAAAACCTTTTTCCTTTAGATAGTCGGCGTAATGGTTGTGGCTGCTTAGGCTGCCGCCAAACTGCAGGCCGGGCAGCAGATTCCCCCCGGGGAAGCCGTAGCCCATGAAGTCTTTGCCGGTGAACCCGTAGCCCGTCGGACCGGTCTCCTGGTCCACGTGCCACTTGCCGGCGTACCCGCAGCGATAACCTGCATCCGACAGGTAGTGGTTGATGCCGCGCACGCCCTCGCGTAGACACAGTCCGTTTGCCGTCACCCCGTGATTGTGCGGATAGAGGCCCGTGTAGAACGATGCGCGGGCCGGCGAGCAGATCGCCGTCGGCGTGAACGCCCAGTCGAAGCGCACGCCGCGGGCGGCCAGGGCGTCGATGTGTGGCGTCCGGCACACATCGTTCAGCCCGTAGCAACTCACCGTGTCGAGCCGCTGCTGGTCGGACATCAGGACGACGATATTGGGTCGCTCAGGCAATGGGTGCTCCTCTCAGTGACGGCGGCCGGTTTACGTTAGACGAAGGTAGTGGGCGCCGACTCGACGAAGTGTTGGGTGACCATACTACGTAGGCATGGGTGCCCACTCGGCGAAGGCGACGGGCGCTTTTACATTTTAGTATTCAGTGTTCTGATTAACGCATTTCAATCAATGAACTTAAACTAGTTGTCCCGGTCAAGGATGCTCCCTCACATTGGCTTCCATTAAAACCCGCCAATCACGAATGAAAATCTGGCATGCGGTACTATTCGAGTTGCCGAAACGTAGAGCACCCCACTTATTATCAGGAATTCGTCCAACATCCTGAATCACCTGAACATCCCCCTGCCCAGAACGTATCGCGTGGAGTTCGTAATTCACGGAGTTCGCCACTTGATTAAATGGCAAATCTACCTTGCACTATCGACGCTGATTACCTGTGCCGTCTGCGTTACCGGCAGCGTTACCGCCCAGGAATCGCCCGATTTCGAAGAGACGTTGCAGAAAGCCGAGCAGGGCGATGCCGGGGCGCAAACTTCACTCGGTGACATGTATTTCTTTGGTCGCGGTGTGGAAGAAGACAACGCAAAGGCGATGGAGTGGTACCGAAAAGCTGCGGAACAGGACCACCCGAAAGCCCAGTATATGATCGGCGTCATGTACGATGATGGCGAAGGCTTAGTCAAAGACGACGCGAAAGCAGTAGAATGGTACTCCAGAGCCGCAAATCAGGACTATCCGAACGCACAGTACATCCTGGGCGTCAAGTACCTGTACGGCGAAGGCGTTCAGGACGAACCGACTGAGGCAATCCGGTGGTTTTACAGGGCTGCCGAACAGGATTACGCGAACGCCCAGTACGCCCTGGGAATCCTGTATGCGAATGGCCAGGGTGTTGAGCAGAATGAATTTAAAGCCGTCGAGTGGTACCTCAAGGCGGCCGAACAAGGGCACGAAATCGCTCAAAATAACCTGGGCCACATGTACGACAATGGCTTAGGTGTAAAGGAAGATGACATTGAGGCGGTACGATGGTATCGCTTGGCTGCGGAACAAGAATATGCGACCGCCCAGTTCAACCTCGGCCTCAAGTATGAGAAAGGCACGGGGGTACCAGCGGACGTTGCCGAGGCGATTCACTGGTATCGTCTGGCTGCGGAACAGGGCGAACCGTCTGCCCAGATCAATCTAGGTTTGATGTATGAGAATGGATCGGGAGTGGCTAAGGATGCTACCGAGGCGGTACGCTGGTATCGCCTGGCCGCGGATCAGGGCAATGCGTCCGCCCAGTTCAACCTGGGCGTCATGTATGAACATGGTCGGGGTGTATCTGAAGATGATGCCGAGGCGGTTCGTTGGTATCTAAAATCTGCTGAGCAGAATTATGCGACTGCCCAGTTCAATCTGGGTGTCATGTACGAGCACGGCTGGGGTGTATCTGAAGATGCTACCGAGGCGGTTCGTTGGTTTCTCCTGGCCGCTGAACAGGGCGATGCGAATGCCCAGTTCAACCTGGCAGGCATGTATAGGAACGGCACAGGGGTACCCAGAGATGCTACCGAGGCGGTTCGTTGGTTACGAAAGGCCGTGGAACAGGGCGATGCACTTGCCCAGTATCAACTGGGACGCCACTATGAAAATGGCCTGGGTGTCCCGGCGAATGCCAACGAGGCCTACAAGTGGTATCTCCTGGCTGCGGAACAGGGTAACCCGCACGGACAGTCCGGACTTGGGTTTCTATATTCCGAGGGGAAAGGTGTGCCGGAGGACGACAAAGAGGCGATCAGGTGGTATCGCCTGGCCGCCGAGCAGGATCACCCGAATGCCCAGTACAATCTGGGGGTAATGTATCACGAGGGTGAGGGTGTCCTGAAGAACGATACCGAAGCGTACAGATGGTATCGTCTGGCCGCCGAGCAGGATCATGCAGAAGCCCAATACAATTTGGGCGTTATGTACGACGAAGGTGAGGGCGTCCAGGAGAACGATACCGAAGCGGTAAGATGGTATCGTCTGGCTGCCGAACAGGACTATGCAGAAGCCCAATACAATTTGGGCGTTATGTACGACGAGGGCGAGGGCGTCGAGAAGAATGATACCGAAGCGTACAGATGGTATCGTCTGGCTGCCGAACAGGACTATGCAGAAGCCCAATACAATTTGGGCGTTATGTACGACGAGGGCGAGGGCGTCGAGAAGAATGATACCGAAGCGTACAGATGGTATCGTCTGGCTGCCGAGCAGGGCAATGCTTCCGCTCAACATAATCTGG
>VXTP01000043.1 GCA_009837395.1 Gemmatimonadota bacterium | reverse complement strand
GGAACGGGGCGTCGCCGTCTGCAATACACCGGAAGGCCCCACCGTATCCACCGCGGAAACGGCGATTGCCCTGATCCTGTCCGCGGTCAAGCATATCAAGCGGGTTTCCGGTGAATTCGCGGAACGTCCCGGGAAAGACTACCTGTCGGGCTACCAGGGCATGGAGGTTCTCGGTCGGACGCTGGGTCTGATCGGGTTGGGACGCATCGGCGGCCGGGTCGCGGAACTGGCCGCCGCCCTGGGCATGCGGGTGATGGCCTTCGATCCCTATATCGAGGCGGAGCGGGCATCGGCGATGGGCATCGAACGGGCGGAACGGATCGAGGACGTGCTGGCCCGGTCTGACGTCGTCTCCCTGCACGCGCCGCTCACGGAGGAAACCCGCCGGCTGATGGACGGAAATCGCTTCGGGCAGATGAAACCGGGCGCCTTCTTCGTCAACGTTTCGCGGGGCGGACTGGTGGACGAAGAAGCCCTTTGCGCCGCCCTCGACCGGGGTCATCTCGCCGGAGCCGCCCTGGATGTCTTCGATCCCGAACCCCCGTCCCCAGGGAATCCGCTGCTCCATCGCGCCGATGTCGTCGTCACCCCGCATATCGCCGGCGTAACGGTCGCGAGCCGGGAGCGCATGTGGCGCATGGCGCTGACCATGGCCCTCCAGGTCTGGAACGGCCGGCGGCCGGACCACATCGTCAACCCGGAAGTCCTTACTGGTTGAAATCAGTCCGGCAGAGACGGGCGGATACCATCTACCTGAAGACCTGGACGTCGGCCGCCCGGGGCGCGTCCACGCCGTGCTTCATGCGCAGGATCTCCTTCTGGCGGTCCGAGAGCAGGCGGTACCATTCAGCCGGAAACCCCTCGTGGGGATCATACTGGAACATGAGCATGCGTTTCCGGTAATGGGCGAAGAGGGCGTGCCGGTTCGCGCTGCCGTGGTTGGCGCCGCCCGCGTGCCAGCACTGGCCGTTGAAGACCAGCACGCTGCCCGCCGAAGCGGTAGGCTGCACGTAGTACTTCACGTCGGCATCGCCGGCGGGATGGGGAAGGCCGCTTCGGTGGGTGCCGGGTACGACCCGGGTCCCTCCGTTCTTCGGCGAGAAGCCGTCCAGCATCCACACGGTGTTCATCATGACCGGAGAGGCCATGTTGAGCATTTCGGCCGGAATGTCGCTGTGAAAGCCCTGGTCGCCGTCCCCCGGACGCACGATGCGGCTGTTCAGGCTTCCCAGGATCAGCGACGGCTCGAGGTAGTGCTCTAGGATGGGCAGGATGCGGGGATGGTCGATGACCGGAAAGAAAACCGGGTCCAGGGTAGGAAGGTTGCTTACGTGCCGGCAGGACCCCGCGCCTTCCCGCTCTTCGCCGACCTCTTCGGCCAGGCGTATCAGCACCCGGCGCATCGATTCGACCTCGTCGCCGGACAGGACGCCTTCCACCACCGTGAATCCGTACACGTCCAGCTCGTAAACGGCGTTTTCGAACTCGGTCATGGCACTACACCAGGTACTTTCCGGGGATTCGCGTGACTTCGTACTGGGCGTCCGGCGGACGGCTCGCAATGGGTTCGGGGACCTCGTCGGTCCAGTAATCCGGTACGGTCACGGGCCGGTTGTGCCAGCCCAGGAGCAGCGTCCGCCTGCGGTCGCTGTGGTTGCCCCGTGCCGAATGCAGGACACGCGCATCCCCGATGACCAGGTCGCCGGCCTTCACGGGCAGATCCACGGCATCCGGGTGGTCGCCGAACATATGCGGATCCTGCACGTCGGCGAAATACGCGGTCTGCTGATGGGGGACCTCCACCTGGCCGTGCAACGGGATGCGCCGGCGATGCGTGCCGGGTATGACGCGGAAACATCCGTTCTCGAAGTCCGTGTCCACGAGATAGTAGGAAAGGAAAATGGTCTGCGGCCAGGGCGACAGGCTGATGGGATCGTTCCATCCCATCCAGTCCTGGTGCCAGTAGAGCGGCGGACCGCCGGCCGGTTTGCTGAGGATGATGACGATCCCGGACGGGGTGAAATCCGTCAGACCCATGGCTTCCAGGATCTCGCGGGAGCCGGGCCAGTCGAGCAGGTTCCCCATCACCTCGTTGTCCTTGCCGGTCACGTGCAGGTCGGAACCCTGATACTGCCACTCGGGCGGATGATCCGCGGCATCGAGCAGCCGGTCCGATTCCTCCCGGAGGACCGCCAGGAAGTCCTCGGGCAGCACGCCTTCGATATGGCAGTAGCCGTCCCGGACCAGTTGCCCGCGTTTCCGCGCGCCTTCTTCCCTGGTCATGCTCCTTCTCCTTCTCGTCGTGTGCGGCCCGCTCCCTCACGCGGCACGCCCGGCACACGCTCTAACGCGGCACGCCCGGCTCACGCTCTAACGCGGCACGCCCGTATCTGCTACCTGTTCCCCCGGGAAAGGCCGTTGTCCACCAGGTACCTGTAGCTTTTCTCGACCGCTTCGACCATGTCCGTCGCGCAGCTGTCCAGTTCGACGATATGCCACTCGGTGTAGTCGCCGCCGGCCGCGATCACGCCGGGGAGATCCACTTTCCCTTCGCCCAGCGCGGTCATGTCCGTGTTCCGAAGGCAGGGGCCGTCCTTGAGGTGAAGCAGCGGCGCGCGGGTACCGAGTTGTTCGAGCACGCCGGCCGGATCCGGACCGCCGACATGCACCCAGTACACGTCCACCTGGAAGAAGACCTCGGGCGCGAGATGCTCGAGGAGGATATCCGTCGCGATCCTACCCTCCACCTCCTGGTATTCCCACCAGTGATTGTGAATCCCGAAGGTCATGCCATGGGGCGCCACGGCTTCCGCGGCCTCGTTGAAGCGGTCCGCCGACCACTTGATTTTGTCCACCGTACTGTGGTCTTCGGCCCCCAGTCCGGATACGACGCGTTTCGTCCCGATCGCGTCAGCGGTCTCGACGACGTAGGACCTGTTCTCCCCCACGGGCAGGGGAAGATGGGCGCTGGGCACCTCGAGATTCAGCGATTCAAAGAGGCGGCCGGCCGCTTCCGGCGTCGTACCGGGAAACCCGGCGGGTTCGACGCCCGCGTACCCGATTTCCGCGGTCAGGTTCACCACGCGTTCGAAGTTCTCGTCGGCCAATGTTCTGAGGGTATAAAGCTGCAAAGCTACGGGTGGGGGCATGGTGCGGCACCTCTTTCGATGCTGAAGCCGTTCCGAGTGTCTCGTCCCTAGCGTCTCGGAACGTGGCAGTATGTCGTGGGAAGGTCGTATGCAAACGCGGGGAGAATATACGCCCACTCCGGGAGGCGTGCAAGCGAATCGTCAGGAGAGTCCGTAAACGAAATCCCCGCCGCCCCGCTCCAGGACGGCGTCGCCTTTGCGGAGCATGCGAAGTACGCTTTCTTCGTGGACGATCCCGAGCAGTTCTTCCCTGGTAAACCACCTGAGATCGTGGGATTCGTCACTGATCTCGAGCGGTTGCTCCGCGGCGGCGGCCAGCAGGTAGCGCAGGTCGTAGTGCGCATGGGCGGGCATATCGGGCCGGGCGGCGATAGCATGAATGTCCACGTCCAAGGGAATGAAGGTTTCGGTATCCCGGAACAGTCCGAATCCCGCGAGCCCCGATTCCTCTTCGGCTTCCCGGAGGGCGACGAGGTGGGGCCGGGAACAACCGTCCGCATGGCCGCCCAGTTGCAGCCAGCGGTCGAAGATCCGGTGCCGGGTAAGCAGGTATCTCGAACGATCGGGCGAAAGGATCCAGGCCGAACCGGTGATGTGGCCCGGCATGCACGTCCTGTCGAAACAGTCGGGGCGTCCGGCGACCAGGTCTCGAATCCGGGCGACCGTGTCCTCTTCCGCGGGATAACGCGACTGGTATTGATCCAGGACAGGCAGGAGGGCTTCCCGATCGGGCTGTCCGGCCTCTTTACTGCCCTGTGCGCTCAAGGGTCGGTTTTCCGGTGGCCTCATCCGTCCTTTTCCCAGTAGCATGGCACGCCCAGGTCATCGCCCAGTTCCCGCAGCGATTGGATGTGCGTGTCGTCCAGGGGAATGCCGTGCACGCCGAAATCGGCCTCCCGCTCGGCTTCGATTTCCCCCGGAAGCAATGCGCGGTCCAGCCCCGGCAGTGGTTCCATGGCGTGCACTTTTTTCCGCAGATCCGCGACCGTCCGCGTGTAATCGGACGGGTCTCCGACGAAGGCGGGGTCCAGGACGATGGCGGTCAGGCTGCTGGTGGCGCCCGGAAAGCGAACCTCAACAGGTGACTGCGCGTCCACGGGCCAGGTCATCATGACGGAGACAACCTGGTAGGCCAGCCCCTTGATCAGGGGAAGCACGCTGATCTCCGCGATTTCCCGCTGAACGTCAGGCAGCTCCAGGTGTACGCCCATGTCGATCAGCACAGAAGGTTCACCCTCCGCCGGAGGGAATCCGAAGCTCACGGGCGGGTTGTTCAACGCCTGGACGACGGGCTCCGGCCGGTCGAAGGGAAGGCGACTCATGGGCGTGCTGTAGTACAGGCAGATCATGCCTGCTCCGGTCGCGATACGCGTCCAGTTGCCGACCGAACCCGTGTGGCCGCAGTGGGTCGCCGTGACCAGGCAGATCCCCGTTGTCCGTGCCCTGGACACCGCCGAACGAATCGCCCGGGCGGACACCAGGTGACCGATGCCGCCATCACCGTCCCACTGCACCACGGCGCCGGCTTCCCGGTAGATCCTGATATTCGGCTTCGGGTTGTATTTCCCCGACTGGAAGGACCTCACGTAGCCTGAAAGCTGGCGAGTGCCGTGGCTGAGGACGCCACGCAGGTCCGTCGCCGTCAGGTAATCGGCCAGTTCCGATGCGTGGGCTTCCGATTGGCCCGCCTTGCGAAGCGCTTCTTCGGCAAAGCGGCGCAGGGCCTTCGCGTCGTAGCGTGGATTGGTGTAGTCGACTGGAGTGATGGCCATACATGCCTCCGGGGTCATAGTCGTCCCGTATATACCTTGCGTTGAAACCATACCATAATGGGACCAGGACGGCAAAACAACCGCTATCCGATCACTCCGCCGATCACTTTGACATGCGCAGCCGCGGCATGTACCTTTTGATCTGCTTCAACACTTACGCTTCAACGCTTTCTATTCTTCGTTACTATGTACGTCATGTGTCGATTTACGGCCAATCCAATTGCCGGGAAATGAGATGACAACGAAACCATTACAGGATCGCGTGGCGGTCGTTGCGGGCGCGACGCGCGGAACCGGACGGGGAATCGCCCGCATGCTAGGTGCGGCGGGCGCCACGGTCTACTGCTCGGGGCGAAGCGTGAAAGGCCATCCCGCCACGCCGGGCCGTCCCGAGACGATCGAAGAAACCGCCGAAATGGTCACGGCCGAAGGCGGCCGCGGCATTGCGGCGAGGACCGACCACACCGTTGAAGTCGAAGTGGAGCGATTGTTCGCGCGCGTCAGGGACGAGCAGGGCCGGCTCGACATCCTCGTCAACGATATCTGGGGCGGCGATGAAATGATCCAGTGGGGTTCGCCTTTCTGGGAACTCGATACGGACACGGGCTTGAAAATGCTCGAAGGGGCGGTGCACACCCATATCATCACGAGCCGGTACGGTGTACCCATGATGATCGAGCGGAACGCCGGACTGATCGTGGAAGTCACCGACGGCGATACGATGGGCTACCGGGGCAACCTATTCTACGATTTTGCCAAAAACGCCACGATCCGGCTCGGCTACGCCATGTCGCGCGACCTCCACGCGCACAACATCACCGCACTGACCGTTACGCCCGGCTTCCTGCGGTCCGAAGCGATGCTCGACGGCATGGGGATCACGGAAGAAAACTGGCGGGATGGGATCAAGCAGGACTCGTTTTTCGAGGAATCGGAAACGCCGTGTTACATGGGCAGGGGCGTAGCGGCCCTGGCGGCCGATCCGGACGTCGCGTCGAAGCATGGCGGGCTGTATGGAAGCTGGACGCTCGCGAAGGAGTATGGTTTTACCGATCTGGACGGACGCCAGCCGGACTGGGGCAGCTACTTCTCGGCCAGGATACGGGAGATTACAGATCACCAGGAATCGCCGGACGAGATGGACCTGTACAATGTTCGCGCACGCATGAACCAGATCGAGCTGGATCCCACGGCAGAAGAGGAATACAGGCGCACGAGGGCGTATTTGGATCGGTTTGAATAAAGAAACGGGAGGCGGTTGTTGCACGTGCGGACCACTCTCTGAACGCACACGCGCCGGTCTGACGGCTACGAACCCGTTCATCCCGTAATCTCTTGTATACACCTCTGTACCCGTATATACTTAATACCATTCCAAATCAATTGAGTTGTAAATCGGGATGACTTCGATCCCTGACGGAGGTTTTCCATGTCTGACAACGAAGGCACGATCAAAATCGATTCCCGTATCCAGGATACCGAGAAGATCCGCAGCCTGTCGCGCCGAGGATTCTTGGGCAGCGTGATGGCCGGCGCGGCCGGAGTGGCCGGTGCGTCGACCCTGCTGTCCTCGGTCACTGAGGCCGAAGCGGAGCCGCTGCCCGATCTTCCCGCAACACCCCCCGGCGGAGCGGCGCCCGATGACGAGTCCTACTGGAAAGGCGTGGCGGATCAGTTCCTGCTGCGCGACGGCGTCATCTACATGAACTCGGGTACGCGGGGAATATCTCCCATGAGCGTGCACAAGGCGCAGATCGATGCCGTGGAAGCGGTCAATTCCGATCCCGCCATGTGCTGGTCGACCTACTTTTTCTCCGGCATGGACAAGATTCGTCAGGACATGGCTGATTTCGTGGGCGCCGACGTGGAGGAGATCGCCATTACGAACAGCACGACCGACGGCATGGGCCTCGGCTTCATGGGCCTGGATCTGAAACAGGGCGACGAGATCCTGACGACAAACTACGATTACGGCTGGGTGAAGAACATGATGGCCTTCCGCGCGAAGCGGGACGGCCTGGTCTTCAAGATGGTGGACATATCGGATCCCGAATTCCGCGTGCTCGAAGACCCGCAGAAGGTCATCGATACCGTGGAGGCCGGCATCACGCCCAGAACCCGGTTCCTCACCATCTGTCATATCAACTATACGGACGGCTTCATCATGCCGGTAAAGGAGATCTGCGAGATGGCCAGGTCCAGGGGCATCATTACGCTGATCGACGGCGCCCAGCCGCCGGGCATGATGAAACTGGACATGAAGGACCTGGCATGTGATATGTACGCGGGACCGGGCCACAAGTACATGCTGGCGGCCCAGCATACCGGGTTTCTCTTCGTAAGGAACGACATTGTGGACAGAGTGCATCCGCTGGTCTATACGGGTTCTTCGAATCCTGAGTTTGCAGTCACGGGGGCGAGGAAACTGGAACAGCGGGGTTCTACGAGCTATTCGGACCGGGTCTCCATCGGCGCCGCGCTGGATTTCCACAACAAGCTCACCCGCGAGGCTGTTGAAGCCCGGCTTTATTACCTGTCTTTACGCTTGAGGCATGGACTGAAGGCGATCGACGGGGTCACCGTCTATGGTTCGGATGACCCGAAACTGTCGATGGCGCTGATCTCGTTTTCGATCAAGGATCTCAATCCGTCGGATATCGTCGGGCGTCTCTGGTACCGCAGCCCGAACATCTATATCCGTACTGTCGGCGCCGCCGGCGGTTTCAGCGGAGTACGCGCCACGCTGCACGTCATGGATACTGCCGACCAGGTGGATACGCTCATCGACCGGGTCGCAGGTCTCGCGGAGAGTTAAGATCCCTGGACAGGCTGAGGGTTGGGTAGAATACGAATTCCCGGAGCCGATATGAGCATTGTACGTTTTGCGATAGCCGTAATCGTCGGCACGCTGATCCTGCTCGTCCTGGGATTCATCCTCTACGCGATGGTATTCACCGGATACTTCGCGGCGAATGCCGAACCGGGCGCGGCCTCCGTGGCCAAAGACCCGCCCGAAATGTTGTTCATTTACCTGAGCGAGTTGATTCTGGCCGTCCTTATGTGTCTCGTAATCGGCTGCTGGGCGGGCGCATCCGGCGCGGTTGCGGGACTCAGGACCGGTGCAGTTTTCGGTTTCCTGATGAGTCTCGCGATCAGCATGATGTTCTATGGCACGGTGAACTACATGAATCTGCAGGCCACTTTGTTCGACGTCGTCCTGACGACGGTGCGCGTTGCCGTGGCGGGCGCCGTGATCGGGATGGTGCTGCGCAGGAAGCAGCCCACCGGATCTTCGGCCGGATCCCCCGCTGCGGTCACCCGTTGAGCCGGACTGAGGCAAGCACTTGAACACCGATTGAGCCTGCCCGGGAAGAGGAGTCTATGTCCGCGCGACGATTCGCCATGGCGACCGTAGCCGGCGCCGCCGCGGTACTGATACTAGGCCTGGTCACCGGGGCCTTGTTCGGCGGCCTGTTCGAGGGATTCTCAGTGACAGCCCCCGAACTGGTCATGAAGTCCAGCCCGAACATCTGGACGATCGTACTGGGCGCGCTGGCCATGGGGGCGCTGCTGACCGTCCTCCTCGGTTGCTGGACAGGTCACATCGGGGCAAAGAAGGCCCTTGGGACCAGTGCGGTCTTCGGGTTGCTCCTCCACCTGTTCCTCGGTTTGAGCCTGTTCGGCATGACCACGATGCTGAGTCTCACCGGAACCCTGGTCAAGATCGTCATCGATACGGTTCAGTTGGCGCTGTCCGGGATGGTTGTCGGCTACGTGTTGGGCCGTACCGGGCAGAACTAGTCCTGGCCCATACGCAAGTCCGCACCCTGGCATGTACGGTCCTCCCTAGCCACATGTACACACCGATCGCAGACAAGACTCTCCACACGGGCGAATCGCTCGAAATCGGCGTCGTCCTTGCACCGGCCGATGACCGCGCACAGGACGGCTACGTGCCAAACGACCACGCACCGGACAACCACGCGCCGCTTGTCCGGCCGATCCTCGCGCACAAGTCACGCAACGACCAGTGGCACCTCGACGAGGTCTTCGCCGGCCGGGTCAGCCCGCTGGAAACCCGGTTCTACCTCGGTTGTCTGGACGACCGGGCAGTCTGCAACATCATGGTCAGCGAATACGACGGGATCGGCATTGTGAGCCACGTGTACACCGCGCCTGAACGCCGTCGCAAGGGCATAGCCCGGCTCGTTATGTCCGAGCAGATGGCGGATTTCCGGGCCCGGGACGGGCGCTACCTTACGCTGTCCACGGGCTACGACACCCATCCATACTGGCTCTACCACGACTTCGGCTTCCGAAGCGTCGTGCCGGAATCGGGTCACATGAAGTACATGGTGAACGCCGCATTCGAGGCGGAGCATTTTCGCACGGGTGTGGCGCGAGTGAGCCCGGGGGACTGGGGGCACTGGCCTTCGCTGAACGTGCTCTGCGCCCAGGCCGGTCCGCCATCCCTGCGTAATGTGGGGATGGGACATATCGGTCCACGCATGTTCGAGGGGGCCTACAAGGGGTTGATAGAGCAAACGCGGGAAGAGGAGGATGTCCAGGTCCGGCTGGTGGTCACGGAGCACGGAGCGGTCACAGGTTATGCGACCCTGGTGCCGGACACCCGGTGGCGCGGTGAGACTTTGCTCCTGGACATGACCGTCCATTCAGCATACAAGGAGCAACTGAGGCCACTGGTCGAGTCGTTCGCCCTGCCGGCCGGACGAAAAGTGCTCTGCCACGTCGAACCGAGCGACGGCCCGAAGATCGCCGCATTGGAAGGCGCGGGATTCGTCCACGAGGCTACGTTACGGCAGCAGTTCAAGGCCGCCGGCAACGTGCTGGACGTCGAAATATATGCGAGATATGCCTGACCGCAGCCGCCGCCTGACAGCACTTCCGCCAAACCCCGGCCACCTCCTGACTCAGGTCGCCGCTTGACCCAGCGACCGCTTGATCCAGCCCCGGCCACCGCCTGCCCATCACGACTCCGCCGCGTCCCCGCGCTCCAGCCGGTGCAGCGTCTTTTCGTGGATGCCGCCGAAACCCCCGTTGCTCATGAATACGATCCGGTCGCCCGGCGCCGCCTGTACGGCAAGTCGCGAAACGATCTGCTCCACGTTGCCCGGGGCTTCGGCGTCCACGCCCCGTTCACGCAGCCTCGCCACGAGTTCTTCTACCGAAAACCGGTTTCCGGGGGGTGCCTTCTCGGGCAGGTAGACCGGCGCGATCAATACGCGGTCCGCCTGGTCGAACGCGGTGCCATAGTCGTCCTGGAAGGTCCGCCGGATGGTCGTCGCCGAACGGGGTTCGAACACCGCCCAGGTCCGCCGGCCGGGCGCGGCCTTCCTGAGCGCGTCCAGTGTAGCCTGGACGGCCGTGGGGTGGTGGGCGAAGTCGTCGTATACGGTAATGCCGTTCACTTCGCCCCGCACCTCGAGACGACGTTTCACCCCTGGGAAGGACGCGAGACCCCGTGCCAGGTCCGGCCAGGAGACTCCGTACTGGCGTGCCGCGGCGACCACGGCCAGGGCGTTCCTGACATTGTGGTCGCCGAGCTGACTCGTCGAAAGCCGGGTGCGGTGCTCGTCGCTTTCATACAGGTCGAAGGACGTGCCCCCGGGATCGAAGGACACGTCGCGCGCCGACCACCGGGCGCTCGACGACGCGCGCCCGCCCAGTGAAATGCCCAGGGTTTGAACGGCACAGTACGCGTGGGAAGTGAGCGCCTGGATGTGCTCGTCGTCCTCCGGGCCGATCAACAGCCCGTTTTCGGGAATGATGTTGACCAGCCTCCTGAAGGAAAGCGCGATCTCGTCGATCGAATCGTAGATGTCCGCGTGATCGAACTCGACGTTGTTGATGATCACCGTGTCGGGCAGGTAGTGAAGGAACTTCGCCCGCTTGTCGAAGAAGGCGCTGTCGTATTCGTCGCCTTCCAGGATGAACAGGTCGCCCGATCCCAGCCGCGCGCCGGACTGCCAGCCGATGGGCACGCCCCCGACGATGTAGCTGGGATCCAGGCCGGCCTCGGTGAGCACCCAGGCGAGCATCGCCGTCGTCGTGGTCTTGCCGTGTGTGCCCGCGACCACGACCGGACTGCGGTCCCACAGGAAGTAGGACTTGAGCGTCTCCGGCATGGAAGCGTACCGGATCTTCCGGTCCAGGACGGCTTCGGCCTCGGGATTGCCCCGTGAAACGGCGTTTCCGATGACCACGAGATCCGGCCGGGGATCCAGGTTGGCGGCAGAGAAACCCTCGGACACGGGTATCTGCTGCTCCGAAAGCACCGTGCTCATTGGGGGATAAACGTTTTCGTCGCTTCCGGTGACCCGGTGTCCCAGGGACTTGAGCATCACGGCGAGCGCGCCCATGCCCGTGCCGCAGATGGCCACCAGGTGGATGTGAAGCGGTCGGGACATGGTCACGGCATGGGGGGATGGTCTTCGGTCAGTTCCCGGATCTTGCGCCGGGCGGCGTCGTTCCTGAAGTGGTCGGGGTGGGCGAGGAGCAGTGTCTCGTACTCGGTGAGTGCCCGGGGGATGTCGCCGATCTTCGTCTCGTAGGTTTCTGCGATCCGCCAGCGGGCGGTGGCGACGCGTCGGCTCTCCGGATATCGCTCGATCAGGTCCTGCAGGGCCGCGATGGCCTGGAACGGCTTGTCCATCCGGTCGAGCAACATCCCAATGTCCAGGATGACGGTATCGGCGATCGGGCTCTCCGCGTTTTCTTCGACAAACGACTTGCAGGCTTCCAGGGCCTCCTGGTCCTTGTGCTGGCGTCTCAGCAGCACCGACCGGATATAATCGGAAAGCGGGCCGTCTCCGCCCTGGCGGCCTTCCGCAATCAGGATGGTCCACGTCAACGCGTCGTTGGCATAGGGGCTGCCCGTAAAGCGGTCCGCCGTATCCTGGAACTGGCCAAGGGCATCGTCCAGCCGGTGCTGGAACAGCGCCAGTTCGCCCAGGTGGAATTGCGTCCGCGCCCGGGTTTCAACTCCGATGGTATCGCCCTCCGGGTCCAGGATGGCGTTGTACTGGACGATCGCGTCCTCCAGGCTGCCCAGGGCGACGTAACATTCCGCCATGCCGAACCGGGCTTTCTCCCGGTACTCCGGCACGGAAGCGTCCGCCAGTAGTGAACGGTACATGGCGAGCGCCCGTGGTGCGTCCCGATAGTGGACCAGGAGCAGGTCCGCCAGGTTGGACATGGCCTCGTCTCGGTACTCCGTATTCGGATACTGCGCGATGAGCTGCCGGTAGGTATCGGCGGCATCGTCCATGCCACCGCGCTTCCGGAACGCCAGGGCAAGGCCGGTATACGCCTCGGCGCGCAGGGTCTCCGACCCAACCGCCCCGATCAACTCCCGGTACGTATCGATGGCGTCCTGGTGGTGCCCCTCCCGCAACGCCCAATCGGCATACCGGACCAGGTATTTCCCGCTGTCACCGTCCAGCCGGTCCGCTTCACGGTACGACGCGAGCGCTTCCTCCGGCTTTCCGGACCGTAGATAGAAGCTACCGAGCAGGTCCTGGGCGTCCTTGCTGTCCCGGTGTTCAGCCACCGCCGACCGCAGTGCCTGTTCTACGAGTTCCTGACTTCCGATCGACGCGAGCAGGTCGATCCGGTCGTTGACGATACGCCACTGGGCGGGTTGCTGCGTCAACCAGCGCGTGAATTCCCGGACGGCGCCCGGCACTTCGAACGCGCTGGTATAGACACTGGCGAGGGCCAGGGCGAAAGCCTCCGGATCGCCCAACCGCTTCCGGCCGTCAAGGTAAGTCTGTATGGCCCGGTCGTACGCCTGCCTGTCGAGGTGCATATTCGCGATCTGGCTTACGGCCGATTCGCTCTGCGGAAAGCGTTCCAGCATGATTCGGATCTGTTCCTCCGCTTCGTCGTCCCGTCCGGCGCCGAAAAGCGCTTCAGCGAGCCTGCCGCGCATTCTTGAATCGTCGGGAGACTTCGTGATGTTTGTTTCGAGCAGAGGGATCAGCTTGTGGTATGCTTCCAGCCGGAAGTACAGCCTGAGGGCGCCGTTCAGGGCGGACCGGTTATCCGGGTCGTCCTGCAGCACCCGCTCGAAGAGGACGGCGGCGCGGTCATACTGCCGGAGGCGTTCCAGGCTCCGGGCCTGTTCGATCCGCCGGTTCAGGTCGGCGGCCCGGTTGAGTTGTCCCTCGACGCTCGAGGGCAAGAGAACCTGAACCGCCAGCAATGCGGCGAGCAGGCCGCCAGCGAGAAGCGTGCGGCGCGGTATGGCAATGCCGTAAATCGCTTTGGGTATGCGTTTCACGGTCACCGCCTAGTTCACGACCGGAACGTGGGAAAGTGCACGGAAATAGGCCCGAATGAGCGCTTCGTATTCCTGTGGATATGCGCCTTCGTCTATGCGGCCCAGGACATCGTCACGCAAGGTGCGTTCGAACCGGGTCAGGTCTTCGGACAGATCGCCGGGAGACGGGCGGGTCGCCAGGTCCTCGCCCGGGGCGGCCCGACGCCTTTCCTCGCGTCGCTGGCCGCGTATGGACCTTGAAGCGTCCAGCAGCCTGGACAGGATCCGTTGCTGGCGCTCCACCAGGGCGGGGTCGATCTGGTACTGTTGCAGTTCCCGTACCGTGTCTTCCATCTCCTTCTCGATCTCCTGCAGCCGTCCGAGGACCTGGCCCTGGTTGACCTGCTGTTCCCGCCGCAGTTGCTCGAGGCTCTTCCGCAGCGCTTCCTGCCGGGCCGCAAGCCTGGAAACCTGTGCCTGGGTCTGCAGATCCATTTCCCCATCCGAACCGTCCATCATCTGGTTCATCTGATCGTTGATCCCGGTCTGTTGCCTCGCCATGCCCTGCAGACGTTCGATGAGGTCCATCATGCCGGAGGACGAACCGGAGTTCGCCATGTTGCGCATGGCCTGCTGCAGGGCGAGCACGGTCTCGTTCAGCGCCTCCATGGCAGCCAGTTGCTCCTCCGAGGCGGAATCGCGTTCCTGTTCGGCCAGGTGGCCCTCCGCGCGATCCATGCTGTTCAGCGTTTCTCCCAGCGCTCGTCCGATAGCCGGCGAGATGAACATCGTCTTCCGGGCGATGGATACGAGGTCGTTGGTTACGAGCGATGCGCCATCCGAGAGTCCCTGCTGGTCCTCCGAAAGGATATCGATCCTGGTGACGGACCCGCCCGGCTGACGCGTGCGTTCGTGGAGGCTCTCCTGGCCGACGGAGAGATCGACCAGTTGGTGCATCGCGCGCCTCATTCCCTCGGCGATTTCCTGCATCCGGTCTTCCTGAAGCTGGTCCTGGATCTCCTCCAGTTGCTGGCCCAGGGCGGAAAGGGACTGGGACATTTCAGTCTGGCCTTCCATCGCCTGCTGCATCCTGCCCAGTCTGAGCTGCGAAGCGATCTGTTCCATGGAACCCGTCATTTCCTGGCGTTCCATTTCCCTGGACGCGTCCCGAACGCGCTCAGCGGGCATGTCCCGGAACGCTTCCATTTCGTTGGCCAGGTTTTCGAGGCCGCGTTGCAGGGAACCCGTATCCTCGCCCAACTGCTCCTGCTTTTCCGCCAGGTCCATCCCTTCCCTGCCGTCCGACGTATTCTCCGTGGCGTAGCGCAGTTCGTCCTGCCGGGCGGCGAGGTCCCGGGTCTGACGTACGGCGGCCATCAACTGCTGCTCCGTCCGGATTCGCTTCAGAATGGAGAGGCTGCGCTCCAGGCGTTTCAGGAACTCCTCCTGCTCGAACTCGAACGCTTCCATCGACGCTTTCAGTTGCTCGTCGTCGATGTTCTGCAGGGCTTGTTTCAGGTCCCGCATGGCCTCCAGCAATTCGGGCGTGGCAATCTCCTGAAACAGCTTTCGCAACTGGTCCATCTTGTCGATGAGTTCCTGGCTCATCGAATCGTGGTCTTCGAGGGTTTCCATGGCCGCCTTCACCGCTTCGGCCGCCTTGAGGAGTTCGTCGGTCGCCTCTTCCTGGCCGGCCAGGACGGACTCGATTTCCTTCTTCTGCTCCCAGGTCAATTCCTCCGTCTGAACCCCTTCTGCCTCCTGCCGCGCCTTCTGTTCCAGCGTCCGGTTCATCGCTTCGATCTTCTTCTTTGATTCCTCCTGCTCTTCCAGCAGGTCTTCCATTTCGGTGACCTGCTGCTCCTGCGTATGGTCGATCTGTTCGTAGATCTCTTCAATCGTTGGAAACCGGACGGTGTAGGTCCGGCTTACCGCCCGTTTGGGGCCCGATACCGTGTCGTTATCATAAAGTTCGATCCGGTAAGAGACCACGTCCCCGGGAAACAGGTTTTCCGAGGACAGGTCCCAGACGAAGGGCTGCGTCATCATCGTGGACTCCGTGTCCACGGGGATGGGCCTGACCCGCTCTTCGCCTTCGGGTTCCTTGCGATGGATCAGGTTCATGGCGGAGAATCCGAAGTCGTCCGTGGCCGATACCAGGAAGGGAACGACCATGTTCTCCGTGAGGTCGGTGTCCCGTCCCGGAGACAGGATCCGCAAGGACGGCATGCGGTCCGGCAGCGCGATGATCCGGTACCAGGCGGGATTTACGTTTTCGTGACCATCCGCGTTGCGCAGCGAGATGCGGTACCGCCCGTCGGTCCGCACGGTCAGCGCCGCCGAGGCCGTGTCGTTCACCACCGCCATGGTTAACGGCCTGTCCTCGTGCTCGAGATAGATCGCCGCTTCCGACAGGTCCCGGCCCGCGTTCACGGCGGCCAGGTCCACCTTCGTTCCTTTCAGCGCGACGATGTCTCCGCCCTCCGTGGTGGTTCTGGGCGCCAGCCGGGTATAGGCCGGATAGCGATAGGTCAGTTGCAGCGCGCCGAGGAACGGGCGATCTATGGCGTTGATCCGGAAGGGAGGGGTGACGGCGTCTCCGGCTTCGATAACGTAGGTCAGGCTTTCCCGGATCTCACGCACGGTGTGGGCGTAGGTTGCCGGCGCCGTGACCCTCATCTCCACGGCATTCCGCAATCCGTCGTCGGAGACCAGTTGCAGAACGGCCCGGTCGGGTCGCTCCCCGGACGCTTCGGCCAGGATCGTGACCTGCCCGCCCGATGTGACTTCCACGTCGCCCGGCGCAACGCTCAGAAACGTGCGTTGCGGAGGCTGGAAATGGGTCAGGGGGCTTGCCAGGCGGTTCAGCGCGCCTGAAAGCGGCGTGCCATAGGCGGCCATCGCGATCAGCGCCAGCAGCGCGGCGATTCCGAATCCCCTGACGGACCGGACGATGCGGTGCCGCTGATCGGCTTCGTTGAAATCCACCGATTCGGTGTGCCGAGCGGTATCCGATACCGCCGCGTCCAATAATGCGGGAGAGGTCCCGTAAGCACCGGAACCCGCCTGCCGCTGCTCGGTGAGTTGCAGGGCCACGGTGACCCGGTCGTTCAGGTCGGGATGCTGGCGATCGACCCGCCGCGCGAGGTCCTCGTCGGACAATCCGTTACGCAGGCGGTCCAGACAGCGCCGGACCGGCCAGGCCGCGAGGAGGAGGATCCCCGCCGCGATCAGGCCCAGGCGAACCGCCCGGTCGAGATACAGGTAGGATTCAAGGGATGCAAGGAAAAGCGCGAGGATGCAGATCAGCGCGCCGGCGGTGAACAGCCCTTCGACGATGACGATCCACCGGCTTCGGATGCGTAGCGCGTGAAGCCGGTCTCGCAGCGCGTGCCAGGTGGAGAGGGTGGTTTTGCTCGGCACGGTCAGTCCTTGAGCTTTTGTCGACTTGCGCTATTGCTGTACCAGCATTTCGTGAGAGTAAAACAGCTGGCGGGCCTGCTGAAGTTGCTCGTCGCCGGCCGCGGCTACGCGGCTGGCTTCCTCGTCACCCCATAGATTCCGGGCGAGCGAGCGCTTCAGTTGGAGTTCGATGACGTCCCGGTCGTCGTTGAACTCCTCGTCGGAGAAAGTTATCCCCGAGTCCCGGACCTGGATCTTGAACGCATCAAGCATCGCTTCGTCGACCTGGAACTCCTGCAGAAAGACGTCGAAATCATCCCTGAGGTCCTGCCGGTCCGCCAGGGACACGCTGTAGGCGTTGGCGAATTCGAAACAGGCCCGGTCGAAAGGCACCCATCCCCTGTACTTGCCGATTACGAAGGGGTACATGCGTTTCGGCGCCGGGATCACGACGTCGGGAGAAATGCCGCCGTCTCCATAGACTGTACGCCCGGCGGCGGTGGTGAATTCCGTGCGCTCCGGGATGTCTGCGTGGTCTGCCTGGTCCGCATCGTCCGTCTGGTCCGCATCGCCTGCCTGGTCCGCATCGCCTGCCTGGCCCGCATGGCCATCATCCGTACCTGATTCCGCTTCCTGTCCGGCCTCGCCGGCCTCGCCGGCCTCACTGAACGAGCCTTCGACGTATTCCTGGAAGGATTTGTTCTTATAGTCTCGCTGGATCATCCGGCCGCTCGGGGTGTAGTACCTGGCCGTCGTCAGCTTGAGCGCGGAACCGTCCGTCAGTTGAGGCTCCGCGAAGAGGGTCTGAACGAGGCCCTTGCCGAAGCTGCGGGTTCCGGCGATTACGCCCCGGTCCCAGTCCTGGACGGCGCCCGCAACGATTTCGGAAGCAGAGGCGGAGCGGTGGTCCAGCAGGATCACCAGGGGCATTTCCCGGTGATTAACGCCGCTTATCGAATTGAAAGTCTGGTTGGAACTCCGGTTCCTTCCCATGGTCTTGACGATTACGCGGCCTTCGGGTATGAACTTGCTGGACACCTCGACCGCCTGGTCCAGGTATCCACCCGAATTGCCTCTCAGGTCGAGAATCAGCCGCTCCATGCCTTCCTGCTGAAGCCTGTCCAGGGCGGCCTCCAGTTCACGGGAAGTGGTCTTGGCGAACCGGATCAACTGGATGTATCCCGTCTGGTCTTCCAGCATGAAGGACGTCCTGACGCTGCGAATGGGGATACTGTCCCGGGTAATCGTCACGTCGAACCGCTCATCGACGCCGGGACGTTCGATGGTTACATCCACCCTGGTCCCTTTCTCCCCGCGCAGCTTCTGCCTCACCTCGTCGTGCTTGATGCCGATCGCCGATGCACCGTCGATCCGGACGATTCGGTCTCCGGACTGAAGGCCGACGGCTTCCGACGGCGATTCGTCGATCACGGAAATCACGTACAGGAATCCGTCCAGTACGTCGAACTCGATCCCGATTCCGTAGAACTTCCCGCTGAAGCGCTCGCCCATTTCAGCGAAGCTCTCCTTGCTCAGGAAGCTGGAATGGGGGTCGAGCACCTCGAGCATGCCATCGATTGCGGCGTAGATCAACTCGCCGGTCTCTACCTCCTCCACGTAGTTGTCGTTGACCAGGTTGAGCACGCCCATAAACAGCCTGGTGCTCGAGAAGATGTTGTCCGCCGCATGGATCGTCCTGTCGGCCGCACTGCCGAGCAGGAACGACCCGACCGCGACAAAGACCAGCAGGATGGCGTATTTCGGTTTCTTCAGGGTCGACATATGGCCAGACTCCTTCGTCCCGGTCTTCCGCCCGGGATTCGACCTGGTTCGCGCAGAAAACGACCTTCAGGTTGCATGCAGGGCAGGTCGCCAGTTGATATTAAAGTAACTAAGTAATACTAAAGCAGGGATGTACCCTGTCAATGGTTTTCGGGTCACTCGGCGATGGTGATTTTCGTGTTCACGCCTTGACATTCCCCCTGTGTTTCTTTAACTT
Source organism: Gemmatimonadota bacterium (assembly GCA_009837395.1). Classification (GTDB taxonomy): domain Bacteria; phylum JAAXHH01; class JAAXHH01; order JAAXHH01; family JAAXHH01; genus JAAXHH01. The sequence goes on along the minus strand of VXTP01000043.1, from coordinate 588,305 downwards.
TTCCGATCTTGCTGATCGTCATCCTATCGAGGGTCCGGGTGGATTCCATGCGGTCCCGCGGTCATCCCCGATTGCGACGAATCAGGCACATCGTAATCATTATACAATATGAACGCCCACGCCATTTCATTGGTTTCACCGTTCACCCCTTCGGAACGCAGACGGACGCGAGCGGATCACATGCAATCGCGCTTGACGCGTGGTATGGTTTGAAGATCACGGACTCGCCGCCCCGTAAACCGGAGACACCATGAACGTACTTGTCGTCGGCAAGGGAGGAAGAGAACACACGCTGGCCTGGGCGCTTCGCAGGTCGGCCCTCGTGGAAGACCTTTTCGCCGCTCCGGGCAATCCGGGTATCGCCGCGCTTGGAAAGTGCGTCGCCATCGCACCGGAAGACGCGCAGGGGATCGCCGGTTTTGCCCGCGACAACGGGGTGGACCTGGTGGTAGTCGGACCCGACGGCGCATTGGAAGCCGGCGTGGTCGACGCGGTGGAAAGCCTGGGCATACGGGCCTTCGGTCCTACACGGGCGGCTGCCGAGATCGAATGGAGCAAGGTATTCGCCAAGCAGATGATGCAGGAGGAAGGGATTCCTACGGCCGCGTTCGCGGTGTTTTCAGACGTGGACGCGGCACGGGCATACGTGAACGAACAGGGTGCGCCGATCGTGATTAAAGCCGACGGCCTGGCCGCCGGCAAGGGCGCGCTGGTGTGCCGGACCGTCGAGGAGGCCACGCAGGCCCTCGATGTGGTGATGACCGACAGAATGTTCGGCGATGCGGGCCGGAACGTGGTCGTGGAGGCCTTCATGGAAGGCGAGGAGGCGTCCGTATTCGCGTTGACCGATGGCGAACGGGTCCTTCCGCTGGTCCCGTCGCAGGATCACAAGCCCATCCACGACGGCGATACGGGGCCCAACACCGGGGGCATGGGCGCTTACGCACCGGCGCCGGTCATCGATGAAAGCGCCATGGAGGACATCATGGAACGGATCATCGAACCCGCGGTCCTCGGCATGAAGAAACGCGGACGGCCTTTCAGAGGAGTGTTGTACTGCGGGATTATGATGACCGGCCAGGGCCCGATGGTCGTAGAATTCAACAGCCGGTTCGGCGATCCCGAGGCCCAGGTCATCCTGCCGCTCCTCGAAGACGATTTCGCGGAACTGGCGGTCGGGATCAGCGAGGGCAGGATGCCCGCCCGGCCCCTGACCTGGAAGCAGAAGGCCGCAACCTGCGTGGTGGTGGCTTCCGGTGGGTATCCCGGCGATTACGAGAAAGGGAAGGAAATAAGCGGGTTGGATCGATTGGACGAAATGGACGATGTCTTCGCCTTTCACGCCGATACGGCCAGCCGGGACGGAAAACTGGTGACCAACGGCGGCCGGATCGTGGGCGTGACGGCCCTGGCCGACGATCTGACGGGCTCCATCGACCGGGCCTACGAGGCGGTGGACCGGGTTCGGTTCGAAAACCGGTATTTCCGCAGGGACATCGGCCGAAAGGGCCTGCACAGGATCGGAAATCCGGATTCGAAACCATGAAGGTACGCACTGTCGATCCGGTGCGGCCGGACCGTACCGTACTGATGGAGGCTGCGAACATAGTCCGCGCCGGGGGCCTTGTGGCTTTCCCGACCGAAACGGTCTACGGACTGGGTGCGGACGGAACCAATCCCGCCGCGATCCGGCGGGTCTATGAAGCCAAGGGCCGGGAGGAATCGAAGCCGATCCTGGTACTCGTATCCCACAGGAAGGACCTGGCCCGCCTGGTCCGGTGCATCCCCGAAGGTGTCCATGCGGTGATGGACGCTTGCTGGCCCGGACCGTTGACGCTCGTCTTTCCCGCGCTGGACAGCGTGCCGCGGGAACTGCTGGGCGGGGGCGCCACGATTGGGGTCAGGCACAGCGGCGCGGCGATTGCGGGGGCCCTGTGCCGCGCGACGGGCGGGCCCGTGACCGCGCCCAGCGCCAACCGCTCCGGTGAGCCGGAACCCCTCACGGCAGAGGACGTGGCCTCCCAACTGGGGGACCGGGTCGACCTGATTATCGATGGCGGACGATCGCCTTCGGATCAGCCTTCGACGGTGGTGGACGTATCCACGGGTACGCCGCGTCTGATCCGCGCGGGATGTACACCCTTTGACCGTGTCGAGGATGCCTGGCACCAATGAGTGACGCAGGACGCCCATGAGGATGCCTGGCACCCATGAGCGGCGCCGGGCGCCTTGCAGGACGGAACCCCGGGGGATTTCCTTGCCTGACCTGAATAACCCATTGATTGTACAAAGCGACCGAACCATCCTCGTCGAAGTCGACCATCCGCGATACGAGGATGCCAGGGACGCGCTGGCCCGGTTCGCGGAACTGGAAAAGTCCCCGGAGCACATCCACGTATACCGGCTGAGCCCGCTGTCCCTGTGGAACGCCGCCTCGGCCGGCATGAACGCCGACGGCGTGCTCGAATCGCTCGAAAACCTGAGCAAGTACGAGATCCCGCAGAACATCCGCCGCGAGATTTACGATTTCATAGAACGGTACGGGCAGCTCCGGCTGCTTAAGGAGGACGACGGCAAGCTGATCCTCGAGTCCGACGACCCCGCCCTGATCGCGGAGGTTTCCGGACTGCCCTCGGTCAAGCAGTTCCTCGCGCAGCCCCTGGACGAGCGAAGGGTGCAGGTGGGAGACCGGTTCCGGGGCCACATCAAGCAGGCGCTGATCAAGGTCGGATTTCCCGTGGAAGATCTGGCGGGATACGTCGAAGGCGCCCCGCTGGAAATCAATCTGCGCACCGCTTCCGACGACCGGAAGTCCTTCACCATGCGGGACTACCAGCAGGACGCGGTCGGCGCGTTTCACATGAACGGCGAACCGCAAGGAGGCAACGGAGTCATCGTGCTGCCCTGCGGCGCCGGGAAGACCATCGTGGCCCTCGGGGCGATGGCCGTACTGAAGTGCCACACCCTCGTGCTGACGGCCAACACGGTGGCCCTGCGCCAGTGGCGGGAGGAGTTGATCGAGAAGACCTCGCTGTCGGAAGAGCATATCGGCGAGTATTCCGGTGAAACGAAACAGATCCGGCCCGTAACCCTGGCCACCTACCAGATTCTGACCTACCGGAAGAGCAAAGGGGACGAATTCGAGCATTTCGGCCTCTTCGACCAGAAAGGCTGGGGCCTCATCATCTACGACGAGGTCCATCTGCTCCCCGCCCCCGTTTTCCGGTACACGGCCGAGATCCAGGCCCGGCGTCGCCTCGGGCTTACCGCGACGCTGGTTCGCGAAGACGGCCGGGAAGACGACGTCTTCAGCCTGATCGGCCCCCGCAGGTACGACATGCCGTGGAAGCTCCTCGAGCGCCAGGGCTGGATCGCCGAGGCGTACTGCCGTGAAATCCGGATCGATCTGCCCGAAGCGCGGCGCATGTCCTACGCCGTGGCCAACCGCCGCGACAAGTTCAGGATCGCCTCGGAGAACAGCCGCAAGACCGAGATCATCCGCGCCTTGCTGGAACAGCATCCATCGGACCAGGTCCTGATCATCGGTCTGTACGTGAGGCAGCTCAAGCAGATCGCCGCACTGTTCGATTTTCCCCTGATCACCGGCAGCACGCCGCTTCAGGCCCGCCTCGATCTGTATACCCGGTTCAGAAACGGCGAACTCAAGCGCCTCGTGGTGTCCAAGGTCGCGAATTTCGCCATCGACCTGCCGGACGCGAACGTGGCGATACAGATTTCGGGTACCTTCGGCTCCCGCCAGGAGGAAGCCCAGCGGCTGGGCCGGATCCTCCGTCCCAAGGCGGACGGCTCCGCCGCCATTTTCTATTCGCTCATCACGCGGAACACCCTGGACCAGGACTATGCCGTGAACCGTCAGCTCTTTCTGACGGAACAGGGCTACCAGTATACCATCCACGACGTGAGCGAAGTGCGGGCATGACGGTCCGGTTGACACGGACGCGGCGTATTTCTATATTCTGAATACGGCCCGACCGGGCTTGACCTGTATGGCTGGTACGGCCCGACCGGGCAGGTATCCGGACGCCGAGGTGTTTTTTGAAACCGAATCTCCCGCGCGGCGTATAACGCGGTATGAGTGGACATGAAATGGCCGACAATACCTCCATAAACGCGGTGCAGGTCACCGATGTAGAGTCCGGCGTACTGGACGAACTGACCCTGTCGGACGAAGTACTGTTCGTCCGTGTCCAGCGGGAAGATATACGCGCCTTCGAGGTGATCGTCGGAAGATACCGTACCAGGCTGTACAACTGCATCTACCGCATGGTCCACAATACGGAATGCGCGGAAGACCTGGTGCAGGAGACGTTTCTGCGGGTCTACCGGAACCGCCACAACTACAAAGCGATCTCCAATCTTTCCACCTGGATCTATACCATCGCGCTCAATCTCGCCCGAAGCGAGTTGCGCAAGCGGAAACGCCGCCAGTTCTTCTCCCTGAACGCTTCGCCCCACGAGAACAGCACGCGGGAAAGCATCGATCTGCCGGACACGAGCGCGGGTCCCGGCGATCACCTGGAGCAGAACGAACTGGGCCGGGCAATACAGTACGCGATCGATCAGTTGCCGGAAAAATACAAGTCCGTGATCGTGCTGCGCGACATCGAGGAGCTTTCTTACGAGGAGATCGGCGAGATCCTCCGCTGTCCGACGGGAACCGTCAAGTCGCGGGTCAACCGGGGACGGCTGAGACTGCAGGAAATGTTGAGACAGTGGCAGGTAGAGATACTTTGAGGAGGAAGGACATTTTGAATTGCAGTGGATACGAGCGGCAGATGTCGGACTACCTGGACGGTCAGTTGTCGAAGGCGACAGAAGACGAGCTTAGATTTCACTTGAACGGATGTCCCCGGTGCCGGCTCAGGATTCAGGAGATGGAAAGCGCCATGCGGGCCGTGAAGAGTCTTCCCGCCGTATCCCCCCGGCCGATGTTCGAACAACAGCTCGGCAACCTGCTGAGCCGGGAAGTCGCCCGCGAACTGTACGCCTCCTCCTGGTTGAGACGCGTTTCGGCAGCCGTTTCCGAACTGGGCGAACTCAGCCGGCAGCGCCCCGTTCAACTGGTATTCGCGACCAGCCTGATCCTGACCATAACCGTGATCGGCGGTTTTGCCGAAGTGACCGGCCCGACGGAAAGGTCCGATTCGTCCGCGGGTACCGCGATGGCCTTTTCCCTTCCGACGCCCATCGAACCCGAACTTGCGCCACCCGATCCCATTTCGCCCTTTCCCCTGGATCGGGAACTCGCGCCGCACATGGCGATTGAACCGGCAATGAACACGGAACAGGCAACAATTCCCCCCACTCCCGCTGCAACCAGTCTCCCATATACCACAAACCGCAATACCGGCAACAGACCCGGCATCCTCACCGTCAGGACCATGGAGCCGATGACCCATGGGATCCGGTTCGTTCCGGTGGGTACGGGCATGCGCCTCGATCCATCCCTGTTCGACGAGGCCTTCGGCCGGGACCTGGTGGCCGGCGGCGATCCGGATCGACCGGCGCCGGAAGACCTGCTGCAAACCGTTGGTACCGCTGAGCTTCGCGATTCCCAGCGTGCGGTCGGCACAACCGGCGCAACGGGCACGCCCGACGCGTCGTCGTCCGGCCCGACCGCTCCGCTCAAGCGCGTCCGCATATCGTTCTGATCGACCATGCACGGTGCTCATTCCAACCCCCATCTCTGGACCGGCCGCCTCCGGCCTCTGATCTGGGCCGCGCTACTGGCCTGCGGCTGGCACGCGGGCGACGATCGCCGGGTCCATGGGCAGACCGCCCCTTATCTTCATAGCCTCGAACGGGAGATCGTCAGTCTCGTCGAACGCGTGGAACCGACGGTCGCCAGCGTGATCGTGCAGCGCAAGTTCATCAATACGGTGAACGGACAGACCTTCACGGACTGGGAACGCTCCATCGGGACCGGCGTGGTCCTTCACCGGAACGGGTTCATCATTACGACGGCCGGCGTCGTCGACCATGCCCACGATATCCTGGTGAACTTTCGGGATGGAAGTTACCGCCGGGGTCATCTCGTCGGGGTGGACCGGCTTTCCGACATCGCCGTTATCCGCGTCGACAGCCTGGAGACCCACACCGCGCGCCTGGGTGATTCCGATGACGTACGTCCGGGGTCCTGGGTACTGGTGCTGAACAACGCCCACGGCTTTCCGTCCTCGATGACGACGGGGATCGTGAACGGGCTGCGGGAAGAGGACGTCATGATCCAGGTCAGCACCGTGGTCGGTTCCGCCTACTCGGGCGGCGCGGTGTTCTCCACGAACGGCCGCCTGCTCGGTCTCGTAGCCGATCCCCATCGGGCCCAGCCGCCCGGCTCGGTCGATTCCGGCGCAGGTGAAGGCAGGGGCCTGATCGCAGTTATACCCATTAACCGCGTGAAGACATTTGCCCGGCAACTCATCAAATTCGGCGAGATCCGCCGGAGCTGGCTGGGCGTTCACGTGGAGAAAATCTGGGAAAGCGTCACCATCGGCGGCGACCGCAATATCATGCTGGGCGCCGTGGAAGGCATGGTCGTTTCGGATGTATATCCCGACAGTCCCGCCATGCAGGTCGGTCTGCGCAAGGGCGACGTGCTTCGGGCCGTGAACGGCGTCTCCATGCACCATCCCATCGTCCTGGCCGAATTCGTGACCACGCTTCCCGTGGGCACCCGGATCGAAATCAAGTACCTTCGAGGGGATGTGGAACATACCGCGCACACGGTGCTCGCGGCACAGCCGAAAACACTCGCCGCGCCCGCTTCTCCCTTGCTCGCCGAAGAAGGTCCGGACGATCCCCGGTCCGGTGAAGATCCCCGTCTCATTCAGCAGATGATCCTGGAACACGAAAGGGAACTCGCGGCCCACCGGATCAAGTTGAACCAACTCAAGCGGCTGCTGGATGAACGCATGCGGCTGATCGGTCAGCGGATCCCGGTCCGGTCCAGCGACGATGGATTCTGAGCGATCGATTCGCCTGGACCGGGGCCGCCACGATCTCCCCGCCAAACATCCCTTGCCTGCCCGATCCACACCGGTATACATTCACACCACAACTTTTCCACCCGCGCTTTGCGATTTGCGTTAGACACTCGCGGTATGTGTCAGGCGTCCGCGACATCCGCAGGATAACACCAAAGGAGTGCGCATGGAACACCGAAAACTCGGCCGCACCGACACGTCGCTCAGCTTCATCGGCCTGGGTTGTGTGACTTTCGGCCGTGAAATCGACGAGGACGCATCGGCGGCCATACTGGATGATGCGGTCGAAAGGGGGATAAACTGGCTCGATACGGCGGAGGCGTATGGAGGCGGCAATGCCCGGACCTACCGGCGGGACGTGCTGAAAGTCGATGATGTGCGCGAGACCTCGGATATCATGGGCTCTTCCGAGATCATCATCGGAAAGTGGATGAAAGCACGGGGATGCAGGGACGACGTGGTGATCTGCTCCAAGGTGAGCAGCGGCAACAGCCCGGAGAATATCGCCCGGGCGCTCCGGGTCAGTCTCGAGCGCCTGCAGGTGGACTGCGTGGACATCTACGAACTGCATTCTCCCGATGAATCGGTTCCCATTGCCGAAAGCCTGGCCGCGCTGGACGAGGAGGTTTCGGCGGGAAGGATCGGGACCGTGGGCTGCAGCAACTTCAACGCCGCGCAGCTCCGGGAGGCCCTGGACGCCAGCGCCAGGGAAGGCTATGCCCGGTTCGAGGTGGTCCAACCGCCCTACAACCTGGCCGATCCGGGCGCCCAGGACGAACTGTTTCCCCTGTGCCGGCGGGAGGAAGTGGCCATCACGTCCTACAGCCCGCTCGCAGCGGGTTTCCTGGCGGGAAAATACACACCGGACCTTAACGCTTTTCCGAAGGGCTCGCGCTTCGACGTGATTCCCGGACACGCGGACATCTACTTCAACGACCGGAACTTCCGCAACGTGGAGCGGCTGCGGGCCCTGGCGGATAACAGGGGAATTCCCATGGTGCGCATGGCCATGGCGTGGGCCATGGGGCATCCCGATATCACGTCGGTCCTCGTCGGCGCCCGCCATGCCGGCCACCTGGACAACGCCTTCGACGCCCTCGCCCTGAAGGCGGACACGGAACTGCGTGATGAAATGTCGAGTTGGCTGGCGGACTGAGCGCAACTCGTAAAAAATGCGATAATGACGATCTCGAGAGGGGGATTACGTGGGGTTGGATCCAGTTGAAATGACGAAGGAATTCGTGGATGTGAAGTCCGTCAGCCGGTGGAGCAACGCGGCGGTTTCCGACCTCGTCGAAGACCGGATGAAGGCATGCGGGCTCGAGGTGGAACGGCTGTCCTACGAGGATGAGAACGGCGAACTGAAGGTCAGCCTTGTCGGACGCAAGGGCGAAGGCGAGGGCGGCCTGGCCTTCCTGTCCCACACGGATACGGTACCGGGTCAGGAGCAGGACTGGGACGCCTATCACGGCGTGGTCGAAGGCGACCGGTTGCTCGGCCGTGGCAGCTGCGACATGAAGGGCCCCCTGGCATGCACCATGATCGCCGCCGCGCAGGTAGACGCGGACCGCCTGAAGAAGCCGCTGATCGTGGTGGCGACGGCCGACGAGGAAGTGGGCGGAGGCGGCGCGCACCAGGTCGCCACGGAATCCCGCATCATGAGCGCCGTTCGCCCCACCTACGGCGTGGTGGCCGAGCCGACCAGCCTGACGCCGGTGTACGCCCACAAGGGTGCGGCCCACATCGTGGTGACGGCCCACGGCAGGGCGGCGCACACCAGCACGGGCCTGGGGGAATCCGCCAATTTCAAGATCGCTCCTTTCCTGGCCGAAATGGCCGAACAGGCGGAGCGGATCATAAACGATGAACGGTATCAGAACGCGGAGTTCAATCCGCCTTCCAACGGGTTCAACATGGTGATCACCGACTACGATACGAAGCAGAACGTCTCCGCGGCGCGGTCGACCTGTCACATCTGCTTCCGCACGATGCCGGACGATCACAGCGAAGAACTGGTGGATGAACTGGTCGCGCGGGCCGAAAGCTACGGCTTCGAGGTTACGAGCAGCATATCCCGCCCCTTCTACGCCGATCCATCGAACCCCATTGTGCAACTGGCCTCCGACGTCACCGGAGGCAAGCGGCCGGAGACCGTGCCCTATGGGACCGACGCTCCCCATTTCAGGGAGCAGCTGGAGATGGTGGTCCTGGGCCCCGGCAGTATCGAGCAGGCCCACACGGTGGGCGAATACGTGGAAATACCGCAGCTTTACGAAGCGGTGGACATCTATTCACGCATGATTCACGAAGTTTGCTTATAGGAGTCGATCCATGGCGGATTCCATAGGATACACCGATACCTCCGTAATACCCGGCGGCAAATGGCGCGTCCACGACGGCGACCGGCCCCAGCCCCGCGTGGTCACACCGGGCGGCGCCTGTGGGAGCCCTCCTTCAGACGCGGTCGTGCTCTTCGACGGATCGGACCTCGCTCAGTGGGTCGGCCGGGATGGAGGCGATGCTGCCTGGAAGGTGGAGAACGGGTACATGGAGGTCAACGGCACGGGAGACATCTCGACCCGTGCGCATTTCGGCGACTGCCAGCTTCACCTCGAATGGGCCACGCCCGAAGAGGTGGCCGGAGACAGCCAGGGCCGGGGCAACAGCGGCGTGTTCCTGCTGGGGCTCTACGAAATCCAGGTGCTGGACAGCTTCGACAACCGGACCTATGCCGACGGTTCCGCCTCGGCCATTTACGGCCAGTATCCTCCCCTGGTCAATGCCAGCAGGGGACCGGGCGAATGGCAGAACTACGATATCATCTTCGAATCGCCTTCGTGGGACGGCGACAGACTGGTGAAGGGCGCGCACCTGTCGGTCATCCACAACGGGATCGTGGTGCACCACCGCCAGCGGGCCGTCGGTCCCACCGGGCACAGGGACCTGGCGAACTACGACACGCCCCACGCCGACACGGGCCCCCTGCAACTGCAGGATCACGGCGATCCGGTCCGGTTCCGCAACATCTGGATGCGTCCCCTTACCGCCTACGACGCATCCTGATACGTCATCGTCAGGTCTGACCGGGTTCGGCCGGTCCGGCTGGCGGGTCCGGTTCGCCTGGTTCGCCTGGCGGGACCGAATCGCCTGGTTCGCCTGGCGGGTCCGAATCGCCCGGTTCGCCCGACTCGTCTGGCGTACCCGGCCCGTCCGGTTCGCCTGGTCCGCCTGGTCCGCCCGGTTCGCGCACCCAGATCAAGATGACGACGGATGCGGCCGCGGCCATGACGCCGCAGGCCGCTCCGACGGAAGGATATCCGAAGGCGACGTAGAGCACGCCGCAAAGTGCCGTGCCTCCGGCAATGCCGAATTCCGCTACGGTGTTCTTGAGCGCGATGAGGGTGCCGCGTTCCTCGTCGGATGCCATGGCCGTCACAAGCGCCTGAAGCGGCGCGTGGCGGAAGGCCCCGGCGATGCCGGTGAGGATGAATCCGGCGAAGACCACCGCCAACAGGCCGGTTATCCAGGGTATGGCCGCCAGCAGGCCGGCCATCACCAGCCCGCTCACCACCACGACACCCCTTTTACCCGCACGGTCCGAGAGGTATCCGGCCAGTGGGCTGCCCAGCAGTGCGCCCAGTCCGCTGAATAGAAAAACCATGCCGATCCAGTCGGTCGAGAGTCCGTAGGCATCCCGCAGCCACGTCCCCACGTAGGTGATGAAACCGACCGTGGAAGCCGATACGAGAAAGGACGCCGCGATCACCGCCAGGGGGCCGGTGCGCGTGAGGAATCGACCGTAACTTCTTACCAGGTTGGAAATGGAAACACGCTGGATCGCGGGGGCCGCGCTGGCTGAGCCACCCGTTCCGCCCAGGTTGGCCGCGGGATCGCGGGATGGCAGGAAGACCAGCGCCGGCGCCCACAGCAGCAGTCCGGCCCCTGCAAAGGCGCCGAAGGCCCACCGCCAGGACCAGGCCTCCGCGACAAAGGCCCCGGCCGGCACGCCCAGGATCATGGCCGCGAAGTAACCGGACATGACCAGTCCCATGGCGGCGCCCCGCCGCCTGTAGGGATAGTGGTCCCCTATGCAGGCCGTGATATTGAGGGAAAGAGCTCCGGCGGCCGCGCCGGTGACGGCCCGGAAGGCGACCAGCGAAGCATAGTCCCACGCCAGGCCGCACAGCAGGGTCGCAGCGGTGAATACGATCAACGCGGCGATGAGCATTTTCCGTCGTCCGGTCCGGTCCGACAACGGCCCGATCGCGAAGGAGACCACGGCCGCGGCGATGGCATAGACCGAGACCAGCAGCCCGGCCTGGCCCGCGCCCATGGCGAAGGCGGCCATCAGGTCGGGCAGGAGCGGGGAGATCATCTGGTTGTCGGCGACGGCCACGAACATGAGGCCGAACAACACCACGATCAGACGGTTGTTCCCTTCCCGGCTCGTTTCGGTCATATGGTGTTCCTGCTGAGATCCATCACGGGGGTGCGCCGCGGTGCATCCACGGCGTCGCGTGGTGCCAGGCAAGCACCCGGTCCCGGAGACCGGCGGCCAACCCCGTGTCGCGACTGGCGTCCCTCAGGTCGGACAACTGGTAGGGGTCGGTCCTCAGATCGAAGAAGCACTCCAGGTCATCCAGTACTTTTCCTGATTTCGGATCGATACGGATCCCGTAGGTGTGGGTCGGCGTGCGCAGTCCGACCTGTCCCAGTGAGGTCTCCACGAACACGCCCTCGTCTTCCATCGGACCGTTTTCACCCGAAATCACCGACGCGAGGTCGCTCCCCTGGACGTGGGCGGGTACGGAACCGCCGCAGAGGGAAAGCAAGGTGGGCATGACATCGATGAGCTGGGCCGTCGTGGCCGAATCGACCCGCGGTTTCAGGCGGCCTGATGCGTGAAAGACCAGCGGGATGCGGATGGACTCTTCGATCAGGCGGCCCTTGTTGAACAGGTGGTGGCTGCCGAGGTTGTCTCCATGATCGGAGAGGAAAACGACGATGGTGTTTTCAGCGAGGTGGTACGCCTTGAGGAAGTGCATGAGGCGTCCGACCATGTCGTCCACCCAGGTCGTCATGCCGTAATACAGGGCGATAAGGTGCCGCAGATCGAACCCGGGCGGCAGGTTGCGCGTGAACGGCAGATCTTTTTCGTAGAAGAGAAAGTCCCACAGGTAGACCTTGAACCAGTGTTCGTCGCAGGGCAGCCGGCCGTCCCGGTAGACGTTGGGCCGCAGGGGGATATCGGCGGGGTCGTACATATCCAGGTACGTTTCGGGCGCGTCCATGAGAGGCATGTGGGGCGGAGAAATGCTGTAGTAGAGAAAGAAGGGATGCTCCCGGTGTTCCCGGTCTCTCAGGTAGCCGCCGACCTGGTCCGACTCGAAGCGGACGCTGAATCCCTCTACCTGGAACTCCTCTCCGTCGTTCTCCACGTAGGACTGCCCGCTGTGCCGGTGGTGGACCCGCGGGTACAGGCTGTAGTCGAACCCCAGCGGTCCGGGCGCGGAATGGATGTGCCATTTCCCGATCAGCGCCGTATCGTATCCCAGGGTCTTGAACATCTCGGGCAGCGTCGGCGCGGGCAGGTGGGGCCGGCCAACTGCCGGATACTCGGGCATCGTCGAGGAACCATCCTCACGGCGCTCGGCGAAATTGCCCAGCGCGCCCATGCAGGTCCGGCTATACTGGCCCGACAGCAGGCAGGACCTGGCGGGCATGCAGACGGGGTTGTTGCTCACCGCCGTTTCGAATCGCACGCCTTCCGCTGAGAGCCGGTCCAGGTGGGGCGTCCGGACGACCTCGTTTCCGTAGCATCCTACTTCGAACGCGCGCAGCTGGTCGCAGATGCAGAGGATGACGTTCGGACGGGTAGGGCTTGCGGAGCCGGTCACGATGAACTCCGTTGCGATAGGGTCAGAGCAGGAGCCGGATCGCCATGACGACCAGTACCACGTTCAGGACCACGCGGATCAGTCCCTCGCCCCGCTTGACCGTGAAATGCGCGCCGATCCATCCGCCGGCCGTCGTGCCCACGGCCAGGGCGGCCCCGAGCAGCCAGAGCACCTGTCCCTTGTCCGCGAAGATGGCCAGCGCCACCAGGGTGTAGATGCCGACGATGAATACCTTGAATGCGTTCACGCGGATCAGGTCCAGGCCGACGACCCGGTAGAGCACGGCCATGAGAAAGAACCCGACCCCGGCCTGGATGAACCCGCCGTAGAACCCCACCGCGACCATCAGGATGTGCCCCAGGACGAGGCGCTTTGGCTGCTCGGTAACCTCCGCGTCACGCTGTTTCCTGCTCATGAGGATCAGCAGCAGGATCATCAGGCCGCCAAGGATCCGGTTGAAGAGCTCGCCGCTGACCTGGGTCCCCAGGTACGCCCCCAACGCCGCCCCCGGCACGGCGCAGAGCGCGAGGGTCAGCATGGTGCGCAGATCCGCATACCCCTGCTTGAAGAAGCTGGTGACGGCCGATACGTTCTGGGCGACGATGGCCACGCGGTTGGTACCGTTGGCCACGTTGCCGGGCAGGCCCAGGAAGATGAGCACGGGGAGGGCCAGCAGCGAGCCCCCGCCCGCCATGACGTTCAGGAAACCCGAAAGGACGCCCACGCCGGCGAGCAGGAACAGCTGCCAGAGTTCGAATTCCATGGGCGCCTAACCCGGAACCGGAGCGTCGTCGCGTATCAGCCCGTCCGATTTGAGTTCAGCCCAGAGGTCGGCAGGTATGGAATGCTGGTAGTGGGCCAGGTTCGATTCGACGTACTCGGGTCTGATCGCGCCGGGAATCACGGACGCGACCGCCGGGTGAAACAGCGGAAACTGGAGGGCGGCTGCGGCGAGGGGCACGCCGTGCCGCTCGCAGACGGCCTGTATGCGGCCTGTTTTCTCCATGATTTCCGGCGTCGCGGGATAGTAACCGTAGGTTGAATTCTCCGTGGGTCCCGTGACCAGGATGCCCGAGGCGAAGACGGCGCCGATCACGATGCCGATGCCGTCCTCCACGCACCGGGGCAGTTCCAGGTCCAGCGCGTCCTGGTCCAGAAGCGTGTAAGGCATGGCGACGATAAAGAAATCAAGGGGCATCAGGTCCAGGAAGCGCAGCATCATTCCGGTCTTGTTCAGGCCGGCGCCCACGCCCTTGATGTCGCCCGAGGCCTTGAGTTCCGACAGTGCGCGCCAGCCGCTGGTGAACAGCTGGTGCAGGTAGGCCTGGATCTGCGGCTCGTTGTGGTAGAAGGGGTCGAGGTCGTGGATCAGCAGCAGGTCGATGCGATGGACCCCGAAGCGGATCAGGCTGTCTTCGTAGGACCGCATGATCCCGTCGTAGCTGTAATCGTAGACATGGTCGAAGGGCAGTCCTCCGCACCAGAAACCCTGATCGAAGTGCTGAAGGTCCCGCGTCGCTTTGAAAACGCGGCCGACCTTGGTGGACACCACGTAGGAACCGTGGCTTTTCTGTCGCAGCAGCTCACCCAGCCTCAATTCGCTCTTGCCGTAACCGTACCAGGGCGACGTGTCGTAGTAGCGGATTCCGGCCCTCCAGGCCGCACGGAGCGTGGCGCGCGACTTCGCGTCCGTGACGGGCTGGAACAGGTCTCCCAGCGGCGCGCTTCCGAAACCCAGTTCGGTCACGTAGGCGTCTGTGGTTCCCAGTTGTCTCGTGGCGATTGGCATGCTGTTTTCCTTTCTGTGAATTCCGCCGTACAGGCTCCGGGTTCCCTCGAATCGGGAGACGGTTACCTCTGTTCGGATCCTGTATAGAGTAATCGCTCAGGCGCTTCGTGTCACCCGTTTTATAGTGGCCGTTCCGGGACGAAAACGTTGACAGCCCCACGCCGTTTCCGTAAGATGCACCAGCGACTCCATTACGAAATCCAACCCGTCGTCCGAGGGACACGGCAGTTGTTCAAACTCGATCAATCCGCAGCCAGGCTGCGAAGCGCAGCGCGAATGCGTCCGGTGGTCCTTGTTCCCCTGGCCGTCGCGTCTTTCGTCCTCATCACTCTTACTGTCCTCGCGCTGCCGGATGACGGCCAGAAGGAAGCCGACGGGACAGCACGGCATGTCAACTCCTTCGGTGTGACGCTGCCTCCTGACGCGGCGCCGCCGGAACTGCAGGTCCTCACCCAGTTTTCTCCCGACAACCGTTACCTCGACCGCGGTACCTCCACCTACAAGCAGGCCTGGGGCGTGGGCCTGGTGGCCGAGCCGCTCGTCCGCGTGGACCGGGATTTCAACTTGCTTCCGGCCGGCGCCACTTCCTGGGAACTGTCTGAAGACGGGCTGACCTGGACCTACCGGATACGGAAGGGAATGATCTTCGCGGACGGCCATCCCCTGACAGCCCGGGACTACGAGGCCACCTTCCGCCGCTGGGCGAATCCCGAGACCGGCTTCGACTTCGAATGGTACTTTCGCTCGATCAAGAACTGGACCGACGTCGTCGGCGGTCGGCAGCCCCTCGATTCCCTGGGCGTCAAAGCGCTTGACGAGCACACCGTGTCGTTCACCACGGAACGTCCCACGCCCTATCTTCCCCTCCTTCTCGCCAAGAGCTGGGTTTCCCCGACCCACCTGTTCGACAAGTACGGCCCCGAATGGGCGACGCGGCCGGAAACCCATTTCGGCAGCGGACCCTACCGCCTGGTCGAATGGATCAAGGGCGACCGTATCGTACTCGGTATCAACCACAACTACCGGGGCCCCATCAAGCCCATGCTGGAGCGTGTCGTGGCCAGGCTCTACAACCTCGCCGTACCGCCCCAATTCCTTTCGGCCTACGAAGCCGGTGAGGTGGACTATGTCCCCCTGACCAACCAGGCCGAGATCAACCGGATCAAGGCGGACCCGGTCCTGCGCGAACAACTCAATGCCTACACGGATTTCGCTACGTATTACCTGATGCTGGACACCTATAACCCGCCCTTCGACGACGTCCGCGTGCGCAAGGCCTTTGCCCATGCCATCGATGTCGACGCCATCATGAAATCGGCCATGCGCGACGTGGGCATACCTGCTTCCTCCATGCTGCCGCCCGGGTTCCCGGGTTCCAGCTCGGAGGAACTGGCCCCGCTGCAACGGTTCGACCCCGAACTGGCACGACGCTATCTTGCCGAAGCCGGCTACCCCGGCGGCCGCGGTTTTCCGGAGGTAAACATCTGGCTGCGCGGGGAAGCCGCCAACATCCGGACGGCCGCGGAGGCGGTGCAGGCCATGCTGAATCAGCACCTGGAGCTGGACGTGGGCGTCCGGAACGTGGAGCGCAAGGTCTACCTGGACGCCATGAGCGCACGGGAACTGACCCTCGGCATGGTCCCCTACCAGTACGACTACATCGATGCGGGCAACCTGCTGACGATCTGGCTTTCCAATGGGCGCCACGCCTGGCACGACGATCGTTTCGAAGGTCTCGTGCGGCAGGCCAACGAACTGGTGGGCGATCCCGAAGGGCGCATGGCGATGTACAGGGACGCCGAGCGTATCCTCGTCGATGAAGCCGGGGGGATTTTCCTGTGGTACATCCGGATCAACCAGATGTGGAAGCCCTTCATCCGGGGAGACGCCCTGGAGCCCAACAAGTGGGGTTACCGGGCCTGGCGGGGCGAGCTCATGTCCAATCTGCAGACCGAGCTCTACATTACGAAGGACGTATTGAAGGATCCCACGAAGAACGAACCGGAACCCTTCCGGTTCTGGCAGTGGCTGATTGGCGAGCGTTAATCAGCCTATACCCAGTATCTCCACCGCGTCCCGGTGAATCATCCCTTCCATTTCTTCTTCGTCCAGGCGGGGCAGTCTCGTGCCCTCGAGCATGGCGTTCAGGCCGCGCAGGTCGCGGAGCGTGTCGTCCACCGTCGTGACCGGGTAGTCGGTGCCGAAGAGGAGCTTGTTCCAGACCCCGTATTCCTGGACGAGCATGAGACTGTGATAAAACTGGAAAGGACGATAGTGCAGTGCGGATATGTCGGCGAATACGTTGGGATGCTTGCGGATGACGGCCACGGTTTCGCCTTCGTAGGGATGGCCGAGGTGGGCCATGATGATCCTGCATTCGGGGAACCGGATGGCGACCGCGTCCAGGTGCCGGGGCAGGGTGCAGTCCAGCGGCGCCTGGTCCACGAACGTTGTGCCGGTGTGCAGCAGGACGGGCAGTCCGTTCCGGGCGGCGTAGCGCCACAGGTCGTCCAGTTCGGAGGCCTGGGGATAGAACCCGGCGTACATGGGCAGCAGCTTGATGCCCCGCATGTCCAGGTGCTCCCGGCCTTCGATCATTTCCTCTCTCCAGCCGTCCTGGGTGGGGTCCAGCGACATGAATGGAATCGTCTGATCAGGGTGCGCCGCGCAGTACTCCGCCACGTAGCGGTCGGGCGTCCAGAGCCCCGACAGCCTCGCCTTGCCACCGAAGACCACGGTCTTCACAGGCTGTCCGGCGGTCTGCGCCGACGACAGATACCCTTCGTAGGATGGCGTCATGTCCAGTTCGTAACCCCGCATGCGAATGGCCTGTTCCCGGAAGGTGTCGTTGAAGTGGTCGGGATACCTCCACGCATGGGAATGCACATCGTAGATCATGGAACCTCCTCCTGGTTCAGGGTTATCGCTGGCCGTCGTACCGCCTCAGCGCGGGCGACCGCCAGGCGATGACGGCGACGGCCGCCAGACAGCCGATCCCGCCCGTGACAACGGAGAACGGCGCGCCGGCGAGTCCCGCCACCAGTCCCGCTTCGGCCTCGCCGAGGCGCGGTCCTCCCATGACGAACATCATGTTAACCGAGGTCATGCGGCCGCGCAGTTCGTCCGGGGTCGACAGCTGCATGATAGTATGGCGCAACACCATGCTGATCGTGTCGAAAGCGCCGGTCAGCAGCAGCGCCGCGAAGGTGAGCCAGAAGCTGGATGAAATGCCGAAGACCACGGTGGCCAGCGCGTAGCAGCCCACCGCCTTGAAAAGCAGCCGTCCCTGGCCGGAGATCACGGGGAAGGTGGACATGAGCGCACCGGTCAGCACGGCGCCGATCGCCGGCGCCGCAGAAAGCAGGCCGTAACCTCGTTCTCCCACGCCCAGCACTTCCGTGGCGAAGATGGGCAGCAGCGAGGTGGCGGATGCGAAGAAGGTGGCAGTGAAATCCAGCACCATTGCCGAACGGATGATGGGCGAACGCTTTATGAACCTGAGTCCGTCGAGGGCCGCGGCGAAGCTGACCCGCGTCACGCTCCCGATGCTCCGGTGTACGGTGCGCATCATCAGGATCGGCACGATCATGAAGGCAAAGGAAACGGTGTTGATCCAGTAGACGGTCGCGATGGAGCCCGTGGCCAGGATCAGGCCGGCCACGCCCGGTCCGGTCACCGAGGCCACGTGGGACGCGGTGATATTGATGCTCATGGCGTTGGCGAGATGCCGCCGGGCCACGAGGTTGGGCACCATGGCGTTCTTGGCCGGACTGCTGAAACATCCGATCCCCGCGCTGATGGCGGTGATCACGTAGAGTGCCGTGGCGGAATCCTGATTGGACCACGTAATCCATGCCAGCGTGGTACTGATCAGGGCGAGGCCGCATTGGGCGATGAGCAGCACGCGCCGGCGGTCGTGGGTGTCTGCGATTACTCCGGCCAGCGGAGAAAGGACCAGGATAGGTATGAGACGTATAACCGCCATCGCGCCAAGGGCATACGCGGATTCGGTCAACTGATACATGTGCCACAGCACGGCGGTCTGCTGCATGCGGGATCCGGTGAGTGAAACGACCTGGCCGGACCACAGCAGCTTGAAATCGCGGTATTGGAGTGCGGGAAACCGGTCTCGTACGGCCTGGAGGGTCAAAGGCATGACGAAACTGAAGATACCATGCGGTCAGTGGCTGTCAAGGCGGACGGGATCCATCCGGGCACGCGGCCCGTGAACCGCCGCCGGGACATTGGTCTTGACACCTCGTCGACATACCGGATATCATGGCTTCCTGGCGTTGGCTTCCGGGCGCCGGCTTCCTGGCGCCGACTTCCGGGCGCCGGCTCGCATTCATCCGAACGGAGTACAAGAAATGCTGTTCATCAACGAAGACCAGGTTGGCCGCTTGCTGTCCATGGACGACGCGCTGCGCGCGGTCGAACAGGCCTTCAGCGGGCTCGGAACGGGGAATGCGGTAAACATCCCCCGTTCCAGGGTCCGGCTGCCGGGCCATACGCTCCACGTCATGTCCGGGGGGATTCCGGCGTTGAATCTAACCGGGTTGAAAGCCTATACGACCACGCGCTACGGTGCGAAGTTCGTCGTGTTGCTCTTCCGGGAGGACACCGGGGAACCGCTGGCCGCGATCGAGGCCGACCTCCTCGGTCAGATGCGAACAGGCGCGGCAAGCGGCGTGGCGACGAAGTACATGGCCCGGGAAGACGCGGTAAGTGTAGGCGTCATCGGTACGGGATGGCAGGCCCGAAGTCAGCTCGCGGCGGTCTGCGGCGTACGCGCGGTGAATTCCGTTAAGGCATTCGGGCGGGATCGGACGCGACGGGAGACCTATTGCCGCGAGATGAGCAAGGTACTCGGGGTGCGGGTACAGCCGGTGGATTCGGCCCGTGCCTGCGTGGAGGAAGCGGATGTGGTCATCACGATCACCAGTTCGGCGAAGCCTGTGCTGGAAGGCGCGTGGCTGGCGCCCGGCACCCACGTGAACGCCGCCGGTTCCAACGCGCTCGTTCGCAGCGAGATCGACGCGGAGACAGTCCGGCGGGCCCGGGTGGTGGCCGTCGATTCCAGGGAGCAGGCGAAGGTGGAGTGCGGAGACTTGCTCGAACCGGTAGAAAAGGGGATCCTCCACTGGGACCGCATACACGAGCTGGCCGATGTGGTCGCCGGCCATGTGCAGGGGCGTATCGAACCCGCCGACATTACGCTATTCGAGTCCCAGGGCCTGGCCGTGGAGGACGTGGCCGTGGCCGCGGTCGTCTATGAGCGGGCGAAAGCCGAAGGCGTGGGACAGCGGGTAGGGTGATCGCCGGACAAGTGATCGCCGGGCGGGTGATCGCCGGACAAGTGATCGCCGGGCGGGTGACCGCTGATCGGGTGACAGCGCGGCCCGGTTGTCGGCGCGGCCCGCGGTTACTTCATTCGGCTCGCGGTTACTTCAACGCCGCGACCCTGTCCCAGTAGGCTTTGGCGCCGGCCCGGAGCCAGTGGTCGTACACGGTGAAGAAGAACCGGACGCCGATTTCGGCGTGCGCTTCGAACGTCTCGTCGCCTACGAGCGACCCCGCGTTCCGGCCGGCTGCGACAATCCGCGCCAGGGTATCGGATACCACCTTCTTCACCTCGGGGCGGTACATCTCTCCCGGATAGCCCATGGTCTGGGCCAGATCGCCCGGGGCGACGAAGAACACGTCGATGTGGTCCACGGCGAGGATCTCGTCCAGATTCTCCACGGCCTCGATTTCTTCGATGAGGACGATGACCAGGATCTCATCGTTTACCTGCGCGATGAATTCGCTGTTCTCGGTGCCGTAACCCCGCCGGTTGAAGTACATGCCCCGCATGCCCGCCGGCGCGAACCGGCTGGCGCGCACGACGCGTTCCGCCGCCTCGGCGCTGCTCACGTGGGGGACGACCAACCCGCTGACGCCGCAGTCCAGCGTGCGGCCGATCAACCCGGTTTCGTTGGCGTGCACCCGCATCACCGACGCCATGTTCCACAGGTCGCATGCCCGGGATACGTCTCCGATCCGGTCGAAGGTGATGTCCCCGTGTTCTCCCTCGATCCAGTAGCCGTCGAATCCGAACTGCCCCATGAAATCGATGGAATTCGCCGTGTGGCTGTGGCCGCCGACCACGTGGGCGACTTCGCCGGCCCGCAGTTTTTCCAGCACCCTGTTTCCTCGCATCGGCCGCATTCTCCTTTTTAATCCCGGTCAGTAGCGCACTTCCTTGCACAACTCGTCATGTCGGTTCTCACGGTGGACAACCAACCTGGACAAGTTAGGAAGTTACCCTCCGATGACAAGGCTTTTCTGCCGGTGAAATGGATCGTATCGTCTTGACACCACAGGGGAGCGTCTGTTAGAATAGACGGGTTGTATTGCATCGGTAGGCACCCCGTCCATTCACGCTATCCAGGACTACCCATGACCACCCAATCCAGCCATCCCATTACTGCCGAAGAAGCGGCCTACTGGTCGGAGATCCGGAAACAGTTCTACCTGATGGACGACGTGACTTACCTGCAGGGCGGAACGGTAGGTCCCTCCGCCAGGCCGGTCATCGAACGCATCATCGACCTGATGCGGGAGTTCGAGGCGGATCCGCTCCACCGGCGGCATGGAGACCTGCTCCGGCCATTGGTGGAGGCGTCCAGGGAGAAGCTGGCCCGATTCGTGGGGACCACACCGGACCGGATCGCGCTCGTGCTGAACACGACGATGGGCATGAACATACCCGGCCAGGGCCTGATCTGGGAACGGGGCAGCGACGTGCTGCTCAGCGACCAGGAGTACCCCGCCGTCCGCGCTCTGTGGACGTGGCTGGCCGAGCGGGACGGACTTAACCTGAACTACGTTTCCATGCCCATCCCGCCGTCATCGCCACAGGACATCGTGGACGCCTACGCGGCGGGCATGACGGAGAACACCAGCGTCGTGATCTTCAGCCACGTGTACTTCACGACCGGACTGGTCGCGCCCATCACGGAACTGACCCGCCTGGCCCACGACCACGGGGCCGTGGCCATGGTGGACGGCGCCCACGCCGTGGGGATGGTTCCCCTGGACCTGTCCGAAGTCGGATGCGACTTCTATTCCAGCAGCTGCCACAAGTGGCTGCTGGCGCCGAAGGGCGTTGGGTTCCTCTACATGGATCAAAAGTATCAGAACCAAATCCGTCCCGTGATTATCGGCCATAACATGCGCGAAACCGATTCGGCCAGCCGCTACGACGTGAACGGGACCCGGGACCAGACCCATCATGCCGGCCTGGGTGACGCCATAGACTACCAGGAGGAAATCGGCTGGGAAAGCAGGATCCGGCCTTATTGCCTCGGCCTGGCGCGGTACCTGAAGGCCCAGGCAGTCGAGCGGATTCGGGGGGCCCGCCTCACGATCCCGATGGAAGAATCCATGTCCGGGTTCATTTCCAGTTTCTCGATCGAAGGCATCGACCTGTCGAAGGTATGCCAGTATCTCTGGAGCGACTACAAGATCGAGGTCACCGCCCTGGGGGTGGATGGCCAGTCGTTTTTCAGGGTGTCCACCCATTTCTACGATTCCTACGACGACATTGACCGGTTCATTGGCGCGATCAACGAAATCATCGCGAAATACCCCGACGTGAAACTGGATTGAGCGTGCCCATGACCCGTCCCAAACTGTTGCTGCCCGGTCCCATCGATATCTGGGAGGAAACCCTGGAAGCGCTCAGCCAGCAGGTGCTGCCCCACTACGGTGAAGACTTCGGTCCCATCTACGAAGAAACCGTATCGATGCTCCGGACGGTTTTCCAGACCCGCAACGACGTAATCATCATGACGGCCCCCGGTTCGGGCGCGCTCGACGCCGGGCTCAGCAGTCTCTTCCAGCCCGGGGAACAGGTGGCGGTGGTAACCAACGGACCCTTCGCCAATCGCCTCGTCGAAATCCTGAAGGCCTTCCGGTGCGAGGTCATCGCCGTGGACGACCCCTGGGGCGAGCCCGGCGACCCGGACAAAACGCGCGCCGCCCTCGAACGCCATCCCCGGACCGCCGGCCTGGTCGTGGTCGCCAACGACACCGGCACGGGCGTGCGGAATCCACTGGAGGCTTACGCCGGCCTGGCCCGCGAGTTCGAACTGCCCTTTTTCGTGGACGGCGTGTCGGCACTGGGCGGCTATGATATCCCCGTGGACGATCTGGGCATTGACGTGGCCGTGACCTCTTCCAACAAGGCCCTGGAGACCGCGCCCGGACTGGGCATCCTCGCGGTCAGCGACCGGGCGTGGGACATCATTCGCGCCAAGGACAGCGGGCACCGTGGCTGGTACTACGACCTCGCCGTCTGGAAGCGGGCATCCGAATCCTCGGGCGAGCATCCCTATCCCACGACGCAGGCCAGCAGCCTGATCGTCTCTTTGCACGCCAGCCTGAAAAGAATCCTGCACCGGGAGACGCTGGAAGGCCACTGGGCCCGGTACGCGTGGGCACGGTCCGTGGTCCGCGCCGGGCTGCGCGCGGTGGGGTGCAGGCCCATCGTGGCCGATGCCGCCGCGTCCTGTACGGTGACGACGTTCCGGGTCCATCCTGACGTGTCCGAAGCCGAGGAACTGCGCACCTACCTGCTCCGCAACCACGGGTTCCTGGCGGCCCAGGCCATGGGCGAGTTCGCCCGGGACGCACTGCGTGTGGGGCACATGGGAAAGGCCGGTTCGCGGGACTACATCGAACCCTTCCTGCTCGGGATGGAGGATTTCTTCCGCACGGTCAAGGGCCACGACCTGCCGCGGGGATGCAGCCTGGACGGATTGCGCCGGTCCGGTATTTCCTACTAGAGATTCAGATATCCTGTGGGTCGCCCTCGGCGTGCTCGTCGGGTGTCAATCGCGGCGGCGTGAGAGAGAGTACCGTGTCCGTGAGGGACTGGTCGAGGGGATAGCGGTAGGACGTCCGGTAGTACTGCAGCAGGTCCCGGGCCAGGGCGTTCAGCGGATCTACGCTTTGGAAGCGGTCGGGGAGCGGTCCCGGATGGTAGAGCACGTTCAGGAGGGAACGCAGGGGTAAGTCCTCCGGCGAGGCGGCGGGCGTGTAGGAGATGTGATACCCCGATTTGCGCATAAGCAGTCCCGAATCCACGTAGGCCGAGAGCATCTCGTCCAGTACATTTTCCGGCGCCCCGGTCTGTCCGGAAAGCCGGTCCAGCCTGGTCGGTCTGTTATCTTCCACGAAATTGCGGATGATGTAAAGGAAGGCGAGGACATTGATGTAGCTTCGCAGCGCCGTCCCGTGGACGCGCTCCGACTGTCTCCACTCCATGATGCCCACATTCTGGATGGAATAGGCCAGGATCGCACCCAGCAGCAGGATCACCCAACCCAAATAAAGCCAGATCAGAAACAGCGGCAGGGCGGCGAAACCCGCGAACAGGATCTCGCGCGCGCTTGCCTGTGTCGTGTCCGCGATCAACTGGGCGAATAACCGGTTAAGCAGAATCCAGCCGCATCCCGAAATCATCCCGCCGACCAGGGCGGACCGTATGGAAACCCGGGTGTTGGGTACCGACCAGATGATGAGGGTAAAGAAGAGTCCGATCAGCAGGACGGACAGGGGCGAGAAGCCCGCGATTCTTTCGAAGTTGGCCAACATGGCAATGCTGTCCGACGACCCCATGAACGTCACGACGCCCGAAATAATCAGCGGGCCGGTGAGCAGCAGCGCCAGGTAGCTCACCAGGCGCTGTCTCCAGCTTCGCATGTGCCGCACGTGCCAGATGTCGTTGTAAGATTCCTCGATGTTCGCCAGGATGCCCAGCACGGCGAACAGGAGCACCACCAGCCCGATGTATCCCAGCGTGCCGGTCTGGGCGTTGGCCAGGAAATCCATGATCTGCGTGGCCACGATGTCGCCGTCGCTGCCTAAAGGACTCAGCCATTCTCTCAGGGTAGGTTCGAAGTCCACGTAGAGTCCCAGGCTCTGGTACACGGTGAATACGATGGCGAGTAGCGGCACCAGGGCCAGCAGGCTCGAGAAGGTCAGGGCCGAGGCCCGGGTCAGCAGGCGGTCCTCCCAGAACTGGTGATACAGGAAGATGATGGACTTGGCGACGCGCACGAGGAGCGCGTGCAGCCTGGACAGCCCCCGGGTGTTGATGTGCCAGATCTCGCTGCCGATGAATCGGCCGGCCTTGCGGAGATTGCCTGTGACGCGGGTTATACCTGGATGCACATTTACATTCCTTTTTCAGGCCAGTTTCGGCAACACGAACTGCGCCAGGCTAAGCAGGAGAAAGAAGCCGCACATGTCCGTCACCGTCGTGAGCATGGGGCCGGACGCCAGCGCGGGGTCGGCCTTCATCGCCCGGAGCGCCAGGGGAATGCACCCTCCCAGGCACGCCGCGAGCAGCGTGTTGGCCGCCAGGGCGGTGCCGACGACGAGGCCCAGGTAGGGATTCCCCTGCCACAGCAGGGAGGCGCCGGCGAGCAAAGCGCCGAGGGCCACGCCGTTCATGAGGCCGACGGTGGCCTCCCTGGCAAGGACGCGCAGGATCTCTCCGGGCCGTACGAGTCCCAGGGCCAGTTCGCGGATGCTCACTGCGACCGCCTGGTTGCCCGAGCACCCGCTCATGTCCGAAATAATGGGCAGAAAGACGGCCAGGATAATCGCCTTTTCCAGCGTGTCCTGGTACAAGACGATGACGCTCGCGGCCAGGATATTCAGGACGACGTTGACGCTGAGCCAGGACAACCGTCGCGAGGACCTCGTCAGGACGGGCATGCTGCGCAGTTCCTCGCCGCCTACGATGCCGCTTGTCTTGAGGAACTCGCTTTCGGTCTGTTCCGTCAGTTTTTCCTGCACGTCCGCGGCGCGAACCACGCCGACCAGCCGGCCTTCCTCGTTCGTGACCGGCAGCCCGAGGTAGGTGTAGGTTTCGAAGAGGTCGCGCATCTGCTCGAGCGGCGTAAGCACGTCGACGCGCACGGGTTCTTTCACCATGATTTCGGTGAGTTGCTGTCCGGGCAGGGCCATCACCACGTCCCGCAGCCGCAGCACGCCTGACAGCTTTTCCCTGTCCGATACGTACAGGTACTGCACGTCGTAACCGACGTATTCGTCGTGCCGGATCCGCAGGTCCTCGATCACGTCCTGCACGGAGAAATCAACGGGATAGGAAACGAACTCGGTCAGCATGATCCCGCCGGCCGTTTCGTCAGGATATTGGAGCAGTTGCCGGACTTCCTCGGCCGTTTCGTCCGGCATCGCCTCGAGAATGGCTTCCGCTTCCTCGTCCTTGAGATCCCCGAGCAGATCGGCCTGGGCGTCGCTGTACATCTCGTCCACGATCGCCGCGGCATCGGCGGGTGGAAGGTCTTCGATCAGGTCGACCGCCTGCACGTCCTCGATCCGGTCGATCAACTCCGCCGCGTCCTGGGGCGACAGTAGACCGAGCAACCGGGTGTGTTCATCCTGACTCAGGCGCGAGACGGCCCGTGCCAGTTCGGTGGCCGTAAGCGACCCGATGTAGGAAGGCAGCACATGCCGCGATTCGGCCTGGATGAGCACCTGGAGATGCTGCCAGGGTTCCTGGCGAATCGGGTCTCGGACGTCGGAATTCATGGAAAGCTCCGACTGTGGGCTATTTCGGAATGGCGAGTTCGGTCGTGGTGTCGTACTGGACCGGGCGGTCCGGGCGGTCCGGGCGGTCCGGTCTATGCGGACTGTCGAGCGCGAGTGGATCCGGGCGGGTTGATTCGTCGGTTCGAACCGGGTCGGCCGAGGCGAGTACTTCCAGGTAGGCGTCATAGTACTGCTGGATGTTCTCGACGTAATGTACCGGCTGTCCACCCCGGCAGAAACCGTACCGGGCCCGGCTGTAATACTCGGGCCTGGAAAGAAGCAGCATGGCTTCTTCGACGTTTCCGAACCACCGGTCGCTGTCCCACCCCTTCTCCCTGGCCAGGCGGCGGGCGTCGAGTAGATGGCCGTATCCGACATTGTAGGACGCGAGCGCGAAGTGCACCCGTGTCTCCATCGGCAACTTCGGGTCGAACCGTCCGAGAAGATGGTCCATGTACTTGACGCCGGCATGGATACCTACTTCCGGGTCATGCAGCTCGGTGAATCCCATCTGCTCGCCCGTGGCCGGCATCACCTGCATGAGTCCCTGGGCGCCTACCCAGCTCACGGCGTCAGGATCGAACCTGGATTCCTGGTACATCTGCGCGGTGACAAGGCGCCAGTCCTGGCCGTAATAGCCGGCGAACTTCTTTACATGGTCGTCGAATGGCGACAGCTGTCCGCTCAGGTCGACCCGCAGCGAGTCCTTGGACTTGGCGATGGTGCGGATGTTCTCGAAGTACTTCTTGCGCATCAGGTTGAAGAACAGTCCCCGCTTCTCCTGGCGGATGTACTGGTCGAGGGCTGCGAGAAGCCCCGGATTTTCCTTTCGCACAGCCCATCCCAGAGACGCGGGCCCGATGCTGAACGCGGCCTTCAGGTTGTGTCCGTACGCCTGTTCCACTTCCAGCAGGTTCGAGTCCGCCAGGGTCACGTCGTAGGTGCCGTCCTCGACACCGAACATGATTTCCTCCGTCTCGACGTCGCCGGGCAGCTCGACGATCTCCAGGCCTTCCACGGAATCGGCGGCGGCGCGGAGCGGTACGAGAAACGATGAACTGCCGCGGACGTGCACCGTTCGGCCGGCGAGATCCCCGAAGCCTGAAATGCCCTCTTCATCGGAGCGGACGACCACCACTTCGTCCACGTCGTTGTACGGCGTCGTGAATGATGCGGCGGCCGCCCTTTCTTCATTGATCGTCATGGCCGCGGCGACGACGTCTCCCTTGCCCTCGTTCAGGTAGTCGAGCAGCTTGGCGTGGTCGTCCGGTATGACGATTTCCAACCGCAGGTCGTTCCGCCTGGCGAATTCTCTCAGGAGTTCGTATTCGTAACCGACCTGCATGCCTCGGTGGATGAAATAGGTCAGCGCGTTGTTTCGTGTAATCATGCGCAGCCGGCCGCGTTTCTTCAACCCGGCCAGGTCATCGGTGTACACACGCTCGCGGGTGGGCGATATCTGCCGGGCAAGCAGGATCTCGTCGACTTTCTCCTTAAGCTCATCGTCTCCCGGCCGCATCAGCAGTACGACCTCGCGGTTTTCCGCCAGTGCAAGCGGCGCGGCCAACTCGTCGTACGCGGTCGCCACGGCGTACCACAGGTTGTTGTCGCAGACCGTCGCCTCGTACTCGCCGCGGGCGACCCCGTCGATGATACTCTCCGTCAGCAGGGTTTCAGGTACGGTATTTATACGCAGGCCGGGCACCTGCTTCTGCAATTCCAGAAGCGTCTGGTAGTACGAGCTGGACGCACGAACACTTATCTCCATGCCGTTCAGATCATCGAGGCTGTCCGGGACGCTCTCTCCTGCGGGGACGATCAGGTATTCATCGACAAAGTGATAGGGCACGGATATGGCCGTTCTCGCCATCCGTTCCGGCGTATCGGTGAGATTCGCGGCGACAAGGTCTCCTTCGCCCAGCAGGAGCTTATCGACCATCGATTGGTGGTCCTCGACGGTGACGAGCCGTATATCCAGTTTCAGCGATTCGGCTATGCCCCGGGCGATGTCATGGTCGAGCTCGACCGGTTCCGCGTTACGGGGCAAATGGTCGACAGCGTCCGGACGGACGATGACGCGGACGACGCCGCGCGATTGAAGCTCAGGAAGGTCCCCCGTGTACCTGGGCGGTTCCGGAATGCCGGAACCGTCGCAAAGCACGGCGGTCAAACCGATGAATACGGCCGTTATAAACAGGACTATGGCGCGCGTCGACACACCCTTCCTCCTTCGTCATGTTCCCCGTTCCCGGCATCCCTGCCAGGGGACCTCGACTTGACAGTCCACGGGCCATACGTTAAGATAACAGCCCTTGAAATATATGCATCGGCGCCGGCGATGCGACAAAAAAATGCCGGGAGTACCGGCCCTGGCGGGAAGGAACGGACCATGGATACCCTCGTCAACCTCCTTGAACAGTCGTGGCAGTGGTCGGGCCAGGAAATCGGTATCGCCTTCGCGATTCTCCTGGGGACCTTTGTCGTAAAATGGCTGTTCAAGCACCTGATGACCCGCGCCGCCAAACGGCTGGCCCGCGTGACCACGACCCAACTGGACGACATGCTGATCATGGCGGTCGAGAAACCCCTCGAATGGGTGATCGTCGTGCTGGGTCTCTACCTCGCCATCTATACGCTTCGTCCGCCCGAGATCGTCATGGGGGTGTTGCAGGCCGGGTTCTGGGTGCCCTTTTCACTCCTGACGGCCTGGATGATCTTCCGATGCGTCAACGTCTTTACGTCGATGCTCAAGGCGTGGGCGCACAAGACGGATACGACCCTGGACGACCACCTCGTGCCCCTCGTCGAACGAGCGCTGCAGATCATGGTGTGGATCCTCGCCGCCCTCATGATCCTGCAGAACCTGGGCTACTCGGTGTCCGGCCTGCTGGCCGGCCTGGGGATCGGCGGACTGGCCGTGGCTCTCGCCGCCCAGAAGACCCTGGCCGACGTCTTCGGGTCCATCATGCTGCTGGTCGACCGGCCCTTTGTGGCGGGAGACTGGATCGTGTCGCCGGACCGGGAGATCGAAGGCGTGGTGGAGAGCATAGGATTCCGCAGCACCCGGATCCGGACCTTCGAACAGACCGTCGTCTCCATCCCCAACAACCGGCTGGCGGAATTCGTGATCGACAATATCTCGTCCCGCCCGTACCGCCGGGTCTGGATCACGGTGGGACTCACCTACGATACACCGTCCGATTCGATGAGAGAGGCGGTTTCAAGGATAGAGAAACTGCTGCGTACCCACCCCGAGGTCAGCCAGGAATCGACTATGCTCGTGCGGTTCAACGAGATTTCCGAGAACTCGCTGGACATCATGGTCTACTATTTTACCGCGACGACGGTGTGGGCGGATTATCTGCGGATCAGGGAGGACGTCAACCTTAAGATCATGGAGATCGTCGAATCGCTCGGACTCGAGATGGCCTTCCCTACCCGGACGATACACGTCTCGCCGGATTCCGAAGACCTGGATACCGGAGATTAGATCTCAGACGGCCACGCGGTCCAGCCAGGCCCGGTCGGCTTCGATCCCGAATCCCGGTGCGTCGCTCGGGACCAGGCAGCCGTCTTCAATCACGGCCGTTCCCGGCAGCTCAACCATGTCGGACAGGGGCACTCCGGGCGGAGAGACCCCGCTGGAACGTTCTCCCCAGCGGGCCGCGGGCATGGCGAAGACCAGGTGCTGGCCGTAGGGATCGTTCATGGCGCCGTGCGGGGCGACGGTCAGGCCCGCGGCTTCGGCGATGTGGCAGATGCGGACCGCGGCGGAGAGCCCGCCGCACCACTTGACGTCCGGTTGGAAGATATCCACCAGCCGGTGCTCCGCGGCATACAGGAACGGTTCGGCCAGGTACCAGTGTTCTCCGGTCGCGAGTCCCTGCCCGGGCAAGCGCCGGCGGACGGCGGCGAACCCGTCCAGGTCGTTGGGCATCAGGTAGTCCTCGATCCACTTCAGCCGGTAGGGACTAAGCGATTCACCGAGCCGCACGGCGTATTCCACGTCCTGCGCCATCCAGCAGTCCAGCATCAACTCGACGTCGTTTCC
This sequence comes from Gemmatimonadota bacterium, assembly GCA_009837395.1. Lineage (GTDB taxonomy): Bacteria > JAAXHH01 > JAAXHH01 > JAAXHH01 > JAAXHH01 > JAAXHH01. Next base: position 557,957 of record VXTP01000043.1, on the reverse strand, counting down.
GATCGCGGACCTGGTTTCCTCCACCATCTCCTCCGCTTTGTTCAATCCGTCGATTCCATCGTCCGGACCAAACGGCATGGGAAGTTTTACCGCTTTGAATCCCAGTTCGAGGTACCACGCGATATCGAACCCCGTGGCGTAGCAACTGATCCGGTCCTTCTGCGGACCGCCGAGCAGTTCGTACACGGGCCGGCCCAGCAGCTTGCCTTTCAGGTCCCACAGGGCCAGGTCCACGGCGCTGATGGCGTAGCTCGTCGCGCCCTGGCTTCCGTAGGCCGCGCTCGCTCTAACCATGAGATCGTAGCACTTTTCCGTGGCCATGACGGACTGCCCCGTCAAAAGCGGCCTGAAATGTTCGTTGACTATGGGAAGGACGGGACCGCTATGCTGGGTCAGTCCCAGTCCGAAAGTACCGTCGTCCGCTTCCACGATACACGCCGCGGAGGGCCAGGTAGGTCCCGCGTCCCCGCGCCGGCCCCGGTACTCCGGGTACCGGTCCATGGGACCTGCCGGCTGCCGGCCCTTTCGTTGCAGCGATGTCTTTACCGCCTTCCTGGCCTTGGAAAGGTCCACGGTGAAGGCACGGATATTCCGGATATTCATGGGGTTGCCCCTTGCCGTTCGTCATCCGTGTCGCCGTTCGGGTCGTCCTCCGGGCCGCTCTCCGGACCGCCGTCCGTGTCGTCCTTGACGATGTCCTTTACGTGGTTGTAGTGGGCGGTCTCGATCAGTTCCAGCGTTTCGGGGGACAGCACGGCCTTGATCTCATCCGGAAACGGCATGGCCAGTCCGGCGTGCTGGGGCTTGTACCGCAGCACCAGGATGCGCCGGATCCGGTCACCGGGCCGCCATTCGAGTATGCCGTGGGTCATGAGCTCGGAAGTCACGATGATGTCGCCCGCACGGGGCGTGATGTTGACCACGCCTGGCGCGAGGTCCTCCACGCCGTGCATGAGTCCGTTGTTGAACAGGCTTTCCGGCCGGGGGAAATTCGCCTTGTGGGATCCGGGCAGCACGATGAGGCCGCCGTCGCCGGGAAAAACATCGTCCAGGTAGGGAAACACAATAATGTCGTCGCAGTAGGCCCGCCCGTGATGGGTCTCGTAGCGGGTGCTTTCCCAGCCGAAACCCTCCCGGGCACAATGCAGGCCCCCTACGGCCGATTCCCCGGGGCGGTCCACCTGGAGCGTGCCGCTTATCAGCCGGGGTTTGCCGTTGGTGAGTTCCCGTACGATGGGCCAGATCGAAGGATGGCGGGTCAGGGCCTCGAGCGACTTGTCGAAGGCGAAGCCGTGGAGGTGGCGCTTGCCGTCGAACCCGAATCCCGGCGGCAGTTTGTCCTCCGGCGTGTTCATGTACCGGGCCGACGCGCGCTGGCAGGCCTCGAGCTCCTGCTTCGACAGCGCGTTCTCGATGTGCAGGTATCCGAACACGTCGAACAGGTACCGTTGTTCCGGGGTCATCATGTCTGGTTCCTCGCTAAGTGCCGCTCGCTTTACTGATCCAGCCGCGGGACCGGTGTCTACACCTCGAATTCCTGTAGCAGGTCATCCAGGCGCCGGACGAATCTTTCCCGCTGGTTTTCCGGTATATCGTGCGCCCGGGCTACCACTCGACTCATATCCGCCCCAGGGCGGTCCGGACGATGGGGCGGTTCGAATATGACTACGTCGTCCGCCAAATACCCCGGGTATCCGGTGACACTCGGCGCAGCGTAGAGTTCCCGCAGCAGGCCCGACATGTCCCCGTCTTCCCCGTAGATGGCACAGGCATCCCTCAGGCACCGCGGCAGATGGGTCGGGCCGGAGACCAGGATGACCCGCTCCACGTCCCGCTCGACAAAGACTCGCCCGGCATAGGCGATTTCGTCACGGGTGTTCTTCGACGCCCGGTCCAGGTGCAGTATGGACTCGATCCGCTGCCTCATCCTGCCGGCCACCGAACGACGGTTCAATTCGGTCGCCCTGTCATTGAATACCGCGAATCCGGCGAGTTCTTCGAACCGCTCCCACAACAACCGGGCCGTCGCCTCGGATTCGAGCATCCCATCCTTTTTCGAGGCGCCCGAACCGAAGACCATCACGTCCGCCTGCTCGCTCAGGGCTAAAAACACGCCCATGGGCACGCGGCCGATCCGTTCCGGCGGTGCGCCCCAGGTCACGTCCTCCCACTGGCCGGCATGCAGATTGTATCCGTGGACGAGGATGCCCGTCTTTCGCCGATGGGCACCGCGGGATTCACTGGTTGTCATGTCTTCGCTCACGCCAGGCTCCGTCATCTCCGAAGGGAATGCAACGGGAGGCGAAGTGCTTCAGAGCGCCGCTCTTGACCACGATCGCTTCCGGTCTCAATACGGCGGCGTAGCTGTTCAGCAGGGCGATCAGGTCCAGCAGCGACCGGTATCCGGATATCCCCGACATGTCGATATAGATCTTGGTGAAGTCCTCGTTCAATTCCAGCGCGGCCCGCACGTCGAAGGCGTCCAGCGTATCAAACCGGATGTGAGGGTGGCGTTCCCGGGCTCGTTCGATGACCACCGGGCTGACGTCCGTGCCGATCACGGCCGCGGCGTGCTCGGCGATGATCGTGGTGGTCGTGCCCCATTCGCAGCCGATTTCCAGGACGGTATCGGAGCCGTTCACCCAGCGAGGTATGCTGGCCCGGTACTCCTTGACGCCGCGGGTACCCACGAACAGCGTATTGGATCGGTACTGCCTGTTGTTCGCCATACCGGACCAATTAACAGGCACCCCGGAACATCGTCAAGAAGGACGGCGCGCCAATCGGGCCGTCGAACCGGCCCGGCCGTCGATCGTGAGAGCCCGGGCGTTGATCGGTTGGGGCGCGCGCGCTAGCTGCCCGTCGATCGATAATGCCGTAGACCGATACGCCAGATAAACAGCGACAGGATGAAATAGAACAGGCCGAACAAGGGGGCCAGATACTGAAATGCGAGAGACGTGCCCAGCGGATCGGACCGGCCGAGAATCGCCACGACCGGGAAATAGGTCACACAGCCCATGGGGATCACCATGGTGAAGAACCGGCGGAACCAGGCTCGGTATATGGCCAGCGGGTATTTCGAAGCCTCGATGCCGCCATAGGTCAACACGTTCATGAGCTCGAGCGTCTCCGTGGTCCAGAAGGACACCGTGCCGATGTTGATGAACAGTCCCAGAAAGAAACAGGCGCCGCAGCATACGGTGATCACGGTAAGGGCCGCGACCGATGGAGACCAGTCGATGTCCAGGTAGAGCGCCGCCCAGAGCAGGACGGCGCCGCCCTGCAGGAAACGCCCTAGCCGCTTCAGGGTGAATTCCTGGCCGATCAGCTGGAGTACGGTGCTCCGGGGCCGGAGCAGCATGCGGTCGAACTCGCCGCTGCGTACCAGTTGGCCCACGTGGTCGAAGCCTCGAGACAGCATGTCGGTCACGGCGAACGCCACGTTGACGATTCCGTAGAAGAAGGCGACCTCGGCGAGCGTCCACTGATTCAGACTGCCGAAGCGGTCGAACAGGGCGAGGATGCCGATAAATTCCACCCCCGTGCTGAACAACTGGCCCAGGGTACCTAGCAGGAACGAGACCCGGTACTGCATCTGGCTTCGCAGGGAGATGCTCACGTAATGGGTATACAGTGCGAGCGGGTTCGCCATCCTTCAACCTCCCTGTACGACCAGCCGGCGGGTTGCTCTCGAGAGCAGCCACGCGCCGAATGCGACCAGGATGACGATCCAGATCACCTGGTGAAACAGCACCTCCCAGGCTTCCGTGGCCGGGATATGGCCCATGTACAGCCTGAACGGCGCGTCGCAGATGCCGCGGAACGGCAGGATATCGAGTACGCGTTGCGCCCAGTCGGGGAAGAGGGGCAGGGGGATGACCATCCCCGCCAGGAAATAGATGACCGGTGAGACCAGAAAGGACACGCCTTCCCCGGCAATCGTCCACATCAGCGTGATGGACAGGATCACGGTGAGGGCCGTACTGAGCAGCACCGCACCCACGGTCGCCGCCAGCCAGAACAGTAGGGCTTCAGGCGAGGCGGGCGCCTGCATCCCGAAAAAGAGCAGCGCCAGGATCGCCAGCGGGATGGAACGCATGAAGGTCGGCGCGAGCCGGAACGCCATAGACCGGGAAAACCAGTAGGTATAAAGATTCACGGGCCGGACGAGTTCATAGGCCACGGTACCCGACCGCACCATGTTGCGGATTTCCGTATCGGGATTCCAGGGAAGCAGGCCGAGCAGCGCCTGGCCCAGCCAGATGTAGGTTACCACGTCCTCGAGATGCATGGGCTGGGGAGCGCTCGTGGACCGGTAGAACGCCTCCATGGCCATGACGCGGATCGCGCCCCAGCCGATCTGCGTGACGAACCCGGCAATGGCCGCGGCCCGGTACTGGAGGATCATGCGGAACCGGGCGGACAGCACGGCAGTGTAGGGTAGAACGAACGATTGCATCATGCCTGTCCGGGTTTAACGGAGTTCGTGTTCGTCGTAAAGCCGGGAAATGATCTCTTCGATGGGCGGGTTCTCGACGAACAGGTCCTTGATGGCGTACTTCGCCGTGATCCGGCTGATCAGGGCGGCCGTCGGGACGCGGTCCGGATCGAACTGCAGGTGGACGCGGTTGCCGTTGCGCGAAATGAAGGTGACGTCAGGATCCTCGATCGCCTGGCCTTCGTCGAGCAGATCTATGATGAGGCGGCGCTCCCGGGTGACGCGGGTGCGCAGGTCGTCCAGCGTGCTGTCGGACAGGATCCTCCCGTGTCCGATTACCATCACCCGGTCGCACAGGGCCTCGATGTCGTCCATATCATGGGTGGTCAGCACGACGGTGACGCCCCGATCCCGGTTCAGCCGCTTGATGAAATCCCGCACGGCAAGCTTGGAAACGGCATCCAGGCCGATGGTGGGCTCGTCCAGGAAGAGCACCGAAGGCGCGTGCAGCAGGGCCGCCGCGAGGTCGCACCGCATGCGCTGGCCGAGACTGAGCTGGCGCACCGGGACGTCGTACAGCGGTTCCAGGTCCATGAGCACCGCGAGCTCGTCTCTGGCACGAAGGTAATCACCGTTTTCGATCCGGTAGATATCCCGCAGCAGGTCGAAGGACTCGATAACGGGCAGATCCCACCACAACTGGGTCCGCTGGCCGAAAACCACGCCGATGTTGGCCGCGTTGGAGATCCGGTTGCGCCACGGTATGCGGCCGTCGATCTCGCACCGTCCCGAATCGGGCACGAGGATGCCGGAGAGGACTTTTACGGTCGTGGACTTGCCCGCGCCGTTGGGGCCGATATAGCCCACCAGTTCCCCCGGTTCCAGTTCGAAGGAGACCCGGTCCAGGGCCTTGATCGTCCGGTATTCACGGCGCACTACCCCGTGTAGCGCGCCCCAGAGACCGGGGCGCCTCTGAGCGATCCGAAAGGTCTTGACGATGTTGTCGACGAGGATGTGGGGCACGGCAGTCACCTGGAAACATGGTGTTGAGCGCGGTACGGTCCAGAGCGTACGCAACGCTGCGTATATTGCTGAATGAAAAGGTAAGGCCGGGCTAGCCGGCTTCTGAGAACGCGGAGAGGTACGCTGTGCTCAGGCCGCCGCGTACGAGCGCCTCCCAGCACCGGATGGGGGACTCGCCAAGTAACGTGAGTAGATCCGCACGCAGTTGGTCGAGAGCAGCCGGCGATGGCCCACCAGTTTCCGGCCCACCAGTTTCCGGCCCATCGGTTTCCAGGTTGGCCAGGCGACTAAGCGCGTCCATGGCGAACCCCACGCAGATGACGTTTCGGTCGCTGCGCACCACCTCGGTCAGGGCATCGATGGTGGAATCCAGCGCATCGCCCGCCAGACCGGCCCCGTGGGAACAGAGGATGACCATGGACCATAGGGCGTTCTCCCGCACTGCGGAGCGCACCGGTTCGAATCGTTCGAGGCCCATGTCGACGCCGTTGCCCTCGCAGACGTCGCACTCGTCGGTGGGCCGTGCGAACTTGATGCTCCGCTGCTGGGCCAGGTCCATGCTCAACCGGTTTTCTTCCCTATCGAGACAGCGGACCAGCGCCTCGAGACAGTGGGGCACCAGGGACCGTCCGGTACCCGTCCCCGCGGCGCGTCGACCCAGGCAGCCCAGCGATCCCGCGGCGACGGCACGGACGTACACGGAGGGGTCGTGATGGAGCAGCGAAGTGGCGGCGGTCAGTACTTCGCCGGTGAGCGGGGCACAGTCACCCAGTCCGTACACACCGGCCTTCCTGACCCATTTGACCGGTGACTTCGTCGCTTCGACGAAGGTCACCGTAGCCTGCTCCCCGACGGCGATCAGGCCGTAGGTTGCCGCGCGGCGGACACTCTCCCGGTGGCTGTAGAGCGCTGTGCCGAGATGCCGGACGGCCAGTTCATCGTCTCCGATCGAGGCCAGTCGATAGGCCGCGCCGATGCGCCGGGGTTCCGCTTCGTCACCCATGGCGAGCAACTGTTCGTACAGGTCCCGCGCCTCGGTTTCCCGTTCTGCCTGGGGCAACGCCCTTGCCTCGGTCCGCGGCTGCGGCGTCCGTCCCGTCCGCATCCAGTGATCATGATATCTCCATACCACGGTCGTGTCGTCGTTCGCCTCCCCCAGATCGACCCCGGTCAGGGGATCTACGCCGAGTTCTCGCCAGGCCATTTCGCCTGGCTCATCACGGTCATCGCCGTCCGGTTCCGTCGTCCGATAGATCCAGAAGCGCCACATGAAACGGGGATGATCGTCCCACAGGCGCCAGTCGTCTCTCCGGTGATTGCCCCGGTGGAACGTGTTGTGGGAATAAAGCAGCACGCTTCCCGCCCGCAACGGCGCCGCCTCGAGGGGTTTCACGAGGGGCCATCCCGTGTTCGACACGGCTTCCCGCATCCGGACATCGTGGGCCGTGCGCCGGTGGACGACGTCCTCCCAGTCGTATTCGGAATCGGGACCGCTAACCGGTACGCCTTCCATCCCGCTGATCTGATACTCGAAATCAAGGTGGTCGGCGCCCGCGAAATTGTCGTGGTTTTCTTCGTGGTTGAACGTCCAGTAGTGCGAGTAGGGAACGGTGGCCGTGGGGCCCATGACTTCGGTCACGTCCTGGGGATAGTAGAGCATCTCGATCTGCACGGCCTGGTGATGGCGCTGCTTGCGGCCGTTGTACGGGCCGTTGTCGTCCTTGTGCCAGTGCTGGTCCCGGGCGCCGCTCGCGAAGGAGGCATTGTGGGTAAAGGGGACGATGGCCCAGTTCCGGCCCACGATCCGGTTGCAGGCATCAACGACGCCCGGTGCGTTGATGACTTCAAGGACTTCCGGTATGCCGCCCGGCGTCACCGGTTTTCTGGCCAGGTAGGCCTGCTTCTCCAGCGTGTATATGCGTTGGTGGATCTCTTCGGGGATGCCGAGACTTTCCGGCGGCAGGGCGACGATGCCGCGGCTGGCGAAATCCCGGACGAGGTGGTCCGGTTCGGTGTAAGGCAGCGAAGCATAGGTTTTCGTAGCCACGATCAGCGCTGTCTTTCCCGTTCGGCTTGGCATGCTCGCGCGATGCACCGCAAAGCGCGACGTCATAGTCGCATGAAGGTCGATGGAATCTACAGTCGAACGGGGAGGTCGTCAAACCTGAAATTGTCGCAGGGGCGCAACTGGTTCACTCGTGCTGCAGGGCGTCCACGGTTCACTCGTGTTGCAGGGCGTCCACGGGATCGGTGTGGGCGACGCTGACGGCTTTGTAGCTCACGGTCAGCATGGTAACGGCGATGGCCAGTGCCGCGGCGAGCACGAATATCCAGGGAGAAAGGTCCGTTCGGTACGCGAATCCGTCGAGCCAGTCGTTCATCACGAAGTATGCGATGGGCCAGGCGATGAGGTTGGCGTACACGACCAGTCGGACGTATTCTTTCGAAAGCAGCGCGACGATGCCGGAAGCGGATGCCCCCAGCACTTTCCGCACGCCGATCTCCCGGGTTCGCTGTTCCGCCGTGAAGGAAGCGAGTCCCAGCAGTCCCAGGCACGCGATGAAGACGGCCAGCATGGAGAAGCTGCGGAAGATGCTTCCCTGCCGCGCTTCGTTCTGGTACAGCCGGTTGAAGTCCTCGTCGAGAAACGAATACGTGAACGAATCGTCCGGATAGATCTCGCGCCAGTTACTTTCCAGGAATCCCATCGTTTCGGCTACGTCATCCGGCGCGATCCTGATCGCGAGATAGTGAAGCGGGTCCGGGCCGGGCGCCAGTTGCAGCATCATCGGTTCGATGCCGCTGTGCAGCGACCGCACGTGGAAGTCCCGCACGACACCGATGACCCGGCCGTCTTTGAAGTTCCCCAGGCGGATTTTCTTGTCGAGCGGAGCGCCTTCCCAGCCCAGCCATTTCACGGCGGCCTCGTTGATTACGAAGGCCTGCAGTGTATCCGTTGGGAAGGACCTGGAAAAATCGCGTCCCGCCGTGAGTTCGATATTCATCGTGCGGATGAAGTCGTGATCGATCCACATGTTGTTGATGCGGACCATTTCCTCTTCCGGAGCGCCGTCCGGCGTAAAGAGGATGTCGTTCACCAGTCCGCCCGGCATTTCGTTCGCCACCGTAACGCCCAATACGTTGGGATAGCCGGTAATTTGATCCTTGTAGGCATTATAAATCAAGCGCTGCCTGGGATCTCCGAGCGGCATGACCACCAGCTGCTCTTTGTCGAATCCCAGGTGCTTGTCCTGTACGAACCGCATCTGATCCGCCACCGCGCCCGTGCCGATGATGAACACGACGGAGATCACGAATTGCAGAACGACCAGTATCTTCCGCAGGTTCGTGTTCACCGCACCCGCCCTGGAAGAGCCCTTCAGCACGGAAACGGGCTGGAACGACGACAGGAACAGCGCCGGGTAGCTTCCGGCCAGCGCACCGGCCAGTACCACGATGCCGATCAGGCCGAGTGCCATGCTCATATCGTCGAAGGCGAAGACCAGGTCCTTGCCGGCCAGGGCGTTGAATACGGGAAGAAACGCATAGACCAGACCCACGGCCACGATCAGCGAGAGTACCGCCATGATCGTGGATTCGCCCATGAACTGGCCGATCAGCTGAACGCGGAACGCTCCCAGCACCTTGCGGATGCCGACCTCCCGGGCACGGCCGGCGGAGCGGGCAGTCGCGAGGTTCATGAAGTTGATGCAGGCGATCAGCAGGAGAAAGAACGCGACGGCCGAGAAGATGTAGATGTAGGCGATATCGCTGTTCGCGCCGAGTTCACTGTCGAGGTTCGAGTGCAGGTGAATACTGGTCAGCGGTTGGAGTTCGGCTTCGATCTGCGCGTTGAACTGGCTCAGGGCCGGGCCGTAGCGCGATTCGATGAACTCCGCCAGTTTCGGATCGAGGGATTGGGGCGGGAAACCTTCGGCGAGCAACAGGTACGTATAAAGGTCCGGGCCGAAGTTCTGTGTATTCCTGCCGTAATCCGTTCCCCCGTAGATGGGGTTGACGTTGAGCGTTTCGAAGGACCCCAGGAAGCCGAAGGTCATATGGGAATTGCGCGGCACGTCTTCCATGACGCCGGTCACGGTCAGGTCGTACGTGTTGTCAATCCGGATCACCTTGCCCAGGGCATCCTCGTCGCCGAAGTACCTGGCCGCCGTAGATTCGGTCATGACCACGGTATTGGGGGCGTTCAGGGCCGTGTTCGCGTCGCCGCGTACCAGGTTGAAGTCGAACAGGTCCAGGATGCCGGGATCCGCGAAGTAGAAACCCGGCTCGTTGAACCGTTTGTTGCCATCCACGTACGTGACCTGCCAGGAGACCAGCGGCGCCTTGATGCGGGTGAATCCTTCGACTTCCGGGAAGGCATCGGTCAGCATCCACCCCCACGCCGTCGGGCTTCGCGCGGTACGGGTCTCCGCCCTGTCCGGCGTCTCGATCGCCATGGTGAGCCGGTAGATACGGTCGTGCCGGGACGCGTACCGGTCATAGCCGAGTTCGTCCTGTACGTAGAGCAGGATCAGGATGCAACAGGTCATCCCGACTGCGAGGCCCATGACGTTGATTATTGCGTATCCTCTGTGGCGCAGGGCGTTACGATAGGCAATCGTGAGGTAGTTCCGGAACATGATCGCGTGGTATCCTGTCTCGAGCGGTAACTCGGGTGATTCGGCGCGTCAGTGCGGCTTCGGTCCGCTTTCGACGTGCTCGATCGGCCGTTCATGCGGACTGCTGTCGATCGTTTCGACTCGACCGGCCGTTCGTGCAGGCTGCTGTCGATCGTTTCGACTCGCTCGGCTCAAGAAAGGTTGCAGTGGAAGTAGGATTAGGGGTCTGCGGGGACGCACCACGCCGATGCGGGTCACGACAGCCAGAAGACCCGTTCCGAAGGAGATATTCGTTGTATTGTGGAAAATGCCGAGGGACAGAGTCGAACTGTCGACACATGGATTTTCAGTCCACTGCTCTACCGCCTGAGCTACCTCGGCAATCGTCTCGGGCAAAGCCAGTCAAAATTAGAGATGACCACGTGGAAAGTCAACAGAAATAACCCTGGAAAAGGAAAAACCGGCGCGGTGGTATGGGAGGGAGAGCGGGGGGCGGTGCGCGGTCTTCGGATTACTTGCCTTCGACCGTGCTGTCATCGAAATGCAGCATGAATTCGATGTAGTCGAGTTCACGGTCGATGGCTTGCCGCTTGGTGACGATGGTGTTGGTGGCCAGGTAGTGCGCCAGGCCGCGGAACTCCTTGCGGACGCGGACGAGACGGTTGCGGAGATAAGGCGCATTGGGGTTGTCGCCGGGCATGCCCAGGATCTCGTCGTAGAGCCTTTCGATTCTCCCGTCCGTGTCGATCAGGGGATTGCGGACCTCATCGATGTAGTCCTGGTCGTGGCATTCGCCGCAGGGCGCGGTGATGGACACCATGTCAATGTGCACTTCCGTCACGTCGTGACTGTTGTGGCAGGTGACGCATTCGGGTTCGAAATCGTTGGCTTCGAACAGATCCCCGTGGGCGCTTTCCCAGAAGCTCTCCAGGGCCTCGGGGTGGCAGCGTCCGCAGTCTTCCGGAATGGCTTCGGGCAGTGGTGCGTCCATGAACCCGTTCTGCTCGCCCATGGCCACGGTGAGTATGGTGCTCGTGGGATCACCCCCGTGGCACGTGTCGCAGAATACGCCGTTCCACGCGTGGATGCTGCCCTGCCACTCGGCGACCTGCTTTGCGAGGGGTTCACCCAGGCGCTGGTGGCACAGGGCGCAGTTGTCGGTCATCCGCGTTTCAAGCTTCTGCCAACTCGTAACGGGAGAATCGGGAGTGCGTTGAGAATCGGGGGTGCGTTGCCCGCGGGCCGTGGGCAGAATCACGCCAAGTACGAAGGTCAGCATGATCAGAACGGCGGCGGTCCGGAGTAAAAAGGACACTCGGCGTGCTTTCCGGGTTGTAGATTTCGACCAACTGTAGATACGACGCTGCAAACGGAATAGTATACACCATCCAGCGCTTCCCACTTCAACAAAAAAGCTTTTCCAATGGTAACGTTCGCCGTGCCTGCGATCAAGCACTAACCGCAAACCACACCCAGGGACACGGGATAGAATTCCCTTTACACGAGGCGCTGGAATCCTATCTTTACCTGTGCTTTTTGCATGCATGAATCCGGTAAAACCCTCCTTGAATACTGGGGAATCTCGAATGAAACTGGTTCAATACTACGAACCCGGCCAGGAGTCCGGCGTGGGCATCCTCCAGGACGACCAGATCATCGACCTTTCGGAAGTCATGCCGGAGGTGGAGACCGTCAACGACCTCCTTTACATAGCCGGAGCGGCCCGTCTCTCGCTGTCCGAGCTCGTCGAACGCGCTACGAACGACTACGACGGCCAATTGACCGGGTTTACCTACGAATCGCTCGACGTTACGCCGGACGTGGGCGTACCGCACCTGATGGTTCCGATCTTCTCGCCCGAGGTGTGGGGCTTCGGCGTGACCTACAAGCGGAGTGCCGAATTCAGGGACGACGACGCCCAGCAGACCATTTATGACCAGGTATACCAGTCCGATCGGCCCGAGTCCTTCTTCAAGGCCACCGCTTCGCGTTGTTCCGGACCCAACGCGCCCATATGCGTGCGCGGCGACTCCAGCTTCACCGCCACCGAGCCCGAACTGGCCTATGTGCTGGGCGAAGAAGGCGAGATCGTCGGTTATACCCTGTGCAACGACGTTTCGGCCTGGGATATCGAGAAGGCGAATCCGCTCTACCTGAACCAGTCCAAGATCTACCAGGGCTGTTGCGCGCTCGGACCCGCCCTGGTCACCGCGGACGAGATCGACGATCCCTACAATATCGACATTCATTGCCGGATTCTGCGGGACGACGCCGTCGTGTTCGAGGGAGAGGCCAACACTTCGCAACTGGCGCGCAGTTTCGACGAGTTGAACGAGTACCTCTACCGGGACAACCTGATCCCCGCGGGTACGGTCGTTTCCACGGGCACGGGCATCATCGTGCCGAACGACCTGGGACTGCGTGAGGACGACATCGTGATGATCGCCTCCCCCCAGATCGGCGTACTCTCCAATCCCGTGCAGCAACTCTGACCGGGACAAAGCGATGGGCAGACGGAATAGCGGACTCAATCGCCACCAGAAGGCCTGGCGGAAGCCGGGCGAGGAACGCGTGAGCCGGGAAGATATCGCGGAACTCCTGCGACTGTCCGAAAGCGGGGATCCCGAAGACCGTATCGTGGCCGCGACCTACATGTGTCCGTGCCACGTCCGTCACCGCAACGAAGAAGTCTGGAAAGCGCTCTACCGGATGATGGAGGATGAAGACGCCCGAGTCCGCCGGCGGGCCTGGCATACGCTGGAGGACGGAGGCTGTCCCACCGATCCGGCCTTCGAACCCATCGTCCGCCGCGCGTTGGAGACCGAGACGGACCGCCAGGTGCTCGGATTCGCGCGGCAGTTCGCCGAACCGTTTCTCAATGAAGACGCGGTGTCCCGGATGCGCGAGGAAATGCCGGCCGGCCGGCATCCGAAGCTGACCGGAAAATGCGACTTCTGCGGCAGGACTCGGGTGCCGGTTGCGCAGGACTACGAGACGGAGATCCCCGCGGGCGGGATGACCCGTGCCGCGTGGATTTGCGACGAGTGCTCCGCCGGAGGCGTCGACGCCTGAATGGTCCGCATGCCCTGCCGCCTCGACCTGAGTGAATTCCCCTGATCCATGCTTCCCTGACGACTAACCCTGGAAAGGCTCACCGGTTCATTCAAACATGTCAAATTATCAAATCGCCGTGATCGGCGGAGACGGCGTCGGTCCCGAAGTCATCGAGGAAGGCATCAAGACGCTCGAAGCGCTGGGGGGCCCGGCCTTTCGTTTCACCCGTTTCGACTGGAGTTCCGAACGCTACAAGCGAACGGGAAGGTTCATTCCCGAGGGCGGGCTGGATCGGCTCGCGGCCTTCGACGCCATATTCTTCGGTGCGGTCGGCGACGAGGAAGTGCAGGACCACATCACCCTGAACAACCTGATTCTCCCCATACGCCGCAGATTCGACCAGTATGCCTGCGTCCGGCCCGCCTACCTGTACGCGGGCGTGCAGTCTCCCCTGGCGGGACAGGGGGCCGGCGACATCGACCTGGTGGTCATCCGGGAGAATACCGAAGGGGAATACGCCGATATCGGGGGGCGGGTGTATCAGCAGACTGACCACGAGGTCGCGGTCCAGACCGCCGTCTTCACGCGGCACGGCACCGAGCGCATCATCCGATACGCCTTCGAAGAAGCGCGGCGCCGCGACGGCCGGCGCCTGGTCACGTCCATAACCAAGTCAAACGCCCAGGGTCATGGCATGGTCTTCTGGGACGAGGTGTTCGACAGTGTGAAAACGGAATACGGAGACGTCGAGACCGAGTCCCTCCTCATCGACGCGGCGGCCATGGACTTCGTGCGCCGGCCCCAGGATTTCGACGTGGTGGTGGCCTCGAACCTCTTCGGCGACATCCTGACCGATATCTCGGCGATCACCGTGGGCAGCATGGGCCTGGCTCCCAGCGCGAACCTGAACCCCGAACGGATACATCCCTCCATGTTCGAGCCGGTCCACGGTTCCGCCTTCGAACTCATCGGAAAGGGCCAGGTCAATCCCTTAGCCACGATCCTCGCGGCGGCCATGATGGTCGAGTTTCTGGGTGAAGAAGAGGCCGGAGCGGCCATTCGCGGAGCGGTATCGAAGAACCTCGCCGAAGGACGGATCCGCACGCCCGACATCGGGGGCGGATCGCGTACCGTGGAAGTGGGCGATGACATCGTGAGGCGTCTGTCGAAATGACGGTCCGTGGTCCATTACACGAGGCCGAGATCGGCCATGGTCCGGCGCAGTGCGTCCCGCTGTTCCTTCGACAAGGGCCTTCCCGGCGGCCGCGACGTCCCGCATTCGATGCCCAGCCGCTCGCTGAGCGCCGCCTTGGCCACCGAATGGAACTCGCCGCCACACGCGCCCAGGGACGCCCACACCCCGCTGGCGCGATCCTGCGCTGATTCGGCCCGTCCCAGGTCACCCGCACGGTAGGCCTTCCAGATTTCCACCCAGTATTCCGGCGTTATGACCGGTGGTCCGTCCACGCAGCCCGTAGCGCCGATCGTCAGGGCCGGGAGCATCAACTGGTGGTTGCCTACCAGGCACTTCAGCCCCATGGCCGAGAAGCTGCGCACGTTGGCAAAAACCGGGGACGAGTGCTTGAGTCCGGTCAGCTGCGGCACCTTGTCCTGGATCTTCTGCATCAGTCCGGGTGTGATCTCGACGCCCGTGGACTGGGGCAGGTTGTAGACGAATAAGGGTAGGTCCGCCGCGGCCGCCACGACGCGGTAGTGTTCAACGATCGCTTCGTCGGTCCGGCCGTAGAAAAAAGGCGGTACGCAGCAGATGGCCTCAACCCCGGCACCCGCGGCATGTTCGGCCAGCCGGGCTGCCCTTTCGGTGGTCGCGGCGCCGACATGCATGATGTTGTTCACCCGGCCCCGGGACTGATCCGCGGACGCCGTAGCGATCCGCATGTTCTCCTCGTCGGTGAGCAGTATGCTTTCCCCCGTCCCGCCCGCGATCCAGAATCCGTGGACACCGGCCTCGATATTGAATTCCATGACCCGGCGGAACGCCTCTTCATTGAAACTGCCGTCGCTGTGCATCGGGGTGATGATGGCGGGCAGGATACCTTCGAACGCGGACATGCAATCGGCTCCTTCCTGTCGAATCGTAGTTTTTAAAGGTCGGTTTTACGGACCGGATGTTCCCTGTCTGGCAACGCGAGTGCGCACGTCTACGCGCTGTAACGCAAGTGCGCGCGTATCATGGAAAGATAGATCGAACGGAGAATTTTGGAAGGGTTATTTCACCTTCCGGTGTGGTCATAAACTGCTTGACAATATACGCTTAAAACATTGTAATACTACGATCGTCACCCGGCCGAAGGGACCGGCCGATGCACCCGGTTGTTGAGGCCGGCCGATGCATCCTGCCGAAGGGGCCGACCGATGCACCCGCCCGCGTAAGAACGGAATCCGCATAGCATGAGCACGCAGAACAGGCTGGTACACGAATACGACAAGTTTCTGGATTGCGTGCACTGCGGACTGTGTCTTCCAGCCTGTCCGACCTATACCGAACTCGGCGTGGAAATGGATTCCCCCCGCGGCCGCATCCACCTCATGCGGGCCTACGCGGACGGGCGAATCGAACTGACGGATCACTTCGAGACGCATATAAGCGGGTGCCTGGACTGCCGGGCCTGCGAAACGGCCTGTCCCGCGGGAGTCCACTACGGCAGTCTCGTGGAAGCGGCCCGGGCGGAGATCGTCGAGCAGCGTCCCAGGCCCTTGCTCGGCCGGCTTTTCCGGAACCTGGTGTTCGAGCGGCTGCTGCCGTCGCGTTTCCTGCTCTCCGTGATTTTCCTGCCTTTACGCTGGTACCAGGCACTTGGCATACAAAAACTCGCTCGCGGTCTGGGCCTGACGAAATGGCTACCTTCCCGCCTGCGCGGCATGGAGGCCATGATGCCGGACATGCCCAGAGCATCGATGAAGGCGGAGCTACGACCCTTCGCCCCGGCGCGGGGGACGGCGACCTATCGCGTAGGCTTGGTTACGGGATGCGTCATGAACGAGATGTTTACCCACGTGAACGCCGCGACGGTCCGTGTATTGAACGAAAATGGGTGCGACGTGGTCCTTCCCGAAGCCCAGACCTGCTGCGGTGCGCTTCAGGTACACAGCGGGGAGCGCGGGGTGGCCGAATCACTAGCCCGCAGGAACATCGATGCTTTTGAACACGCGGAAGTCGATGCCGTCATCATCAACGCCGCGGGATGCGGCGCGCAGTTGAAGGAGTACGGCGACCTGCTGGCCGGGGATCACGACTACCACGACCGAGCCCGTGTCTTCGCGGACAAGGTAAAGGACGTCCACGAGTTTCTCTCCGGGATACCCGTCAAGAAGGACATGGGACCGGTCCGGGCACGGGTCGCCTATCACGATGCCTGCCACCTGGCCCACGGACAGCGCGTCCGCGAAGAGCCCCGGGATCTGCTGAGCCTGATTCCCGGCCTCGAGCTCGTCGAGCTGGAGGAATCGGACTGGTGCTGCGGCAGCGCCGGCATTTATAACATTACCCATCCCGCCATGGCGGACCGGCTGCTCGCGCGCAAGATGAACCACGTCAGGCAGGCTGCGCCCGACGTGGTGGCCACCGGCAATCCCGGCTGCATCCTGCAGATCCGGCACGGCATAAACCGGGACGGCGGGGAGATCGAGGTCCTTCACCCGGTGGAACTGCTCGACCGGGCCTACCGACTGAAGCGCGAGGAAGAAGCGAACGTTCAGCAAACCGTATCAGTAGAAGCCTAGCCGGCTCATCGGCGAACGGGCTCCGGCCCGGCGCCGCAACCCCAACAGGAGCGTAACCCGCCATGCCAGTCTTTGAATACCACTGCACCCATTGTGACTTGGATTTCGAAATGCTCGTAATGAACGCGGCCGCATCGGAAAGCGTTTCTTGTCCCACGTGCTCAGAAGACGACGTGGTCAAGAAGTTCTCCACTTTCGCAACAGCTGTATCGGCAAAAGACTCCGCGGCTACCGCGGCAACTCCGGCACCTGTTCCCTCCTCGTCTTGCGGACCAGCCTGCGGATGCCATCATTGATCTCATGAATCCCCTTCACTGGACGCCTGTGCATTCGGGCCGGTATCCGGACTTTCGATACGGTACCTCGGACCGCCCCAATACGGACAAAAACGCATGCAGATAGACGTTAAAATCGGACGGATCGGATCGGAAGTCGACACCACTGTGGTCATCGGGCTGTTCAAGGAGGAACGGCTCGAGGAGAGCGACGCCGCGGTCATGGAATCCGCGTTGCACCGGTATCTGCGCGACGTGCTGGCCGTGGGAGATTTCAAGGGCGAAGACCAGGAAGTCGCGGTGCTGTATCCGCTCGGCCAGGCGCCGCCGGGCCGTATAATCCTCGTGGGACTCGGATCGCGCGATGGATTCTCCCTTGAAACGGCACGGCGCGCATCCGGCATCGCGGTCAGAAGGGCGCTGAAGCTCGGTGTATCCGAACTGTCCATAACCGTGCACGGACCAAGCGGACCGGGCGGACCGGGCGGGCCAGACGGACCGGGCGGACCGGACGGCCCCGTCGCACCGGGATTCGAGCTTCGGGACTGCGCACAGGCCACGGTGGAAGGCCTGCTGCTTGGCGCGTACCGGTACGACGACTTCAAGACCGGCGATGAAGATCGACCCCGCCTCGAGTCGGTGAACGTAGTGACGCCGCAACGGGCGCAGGCCTATGAGATCAGGGACGGGATTGAAGACGGCCAGATAAGCGCCGAGGGCACGACCCTGGCACGGGACCTCTCCAACGCGCCCGGCAATGCGATGACCCCGCGCAAGCTGGCCGCCGCCGCCCGGAAAATGGCCGGTGAAACCGGACTGAAATGCCGCGTCCTGACGCGGAAGGACATCGCAAAGGAGCGCATGGGCGCCCTGCTCGCCGTCAACGCCGGCAGCGAGGAGCCGCCTCGATTCATTGTGCTGGAACACGGCGAAGCGTCCGACGGGACGGATACGCTGGTATTCATCGGCAAGGGCATCACCTTCGACAGCGGCGGAATATCCATCAAATCGAGCGGCGGCATGGAGGAAATGAAGCACGACATGTCCGGTGCGGCCGCGGTGATCGGCGCGATGCGGTCCATCGCCCTGGCGAAACCTTCCCTGCACGTGGTGGGACTCGTACCCGCCACCGAAAACCTCCCGGACGGCAAGGCGCTCAAGCCCGGCGACATCATCACGACCCGCTCGGGCAAGACGATCGAAGTGATCAACACCGACGCCGAAGGGCGCCTCGTACTCGCCGATGCGCTGGAGTACGCGGAACGGTACAACCCCACCGCGGTGATCGACCTGGCCACGTTGACGGGAGCGTGCGTGGTCGCCCTCGGTTATGCCGCGACCGGGATGATGGGCAACGACGACGGGTTGCAGGACCGGGTCCGGTCGGCCGGAGAGACTGCGGGAGAGCGGGTGTGGCCGCTTCCGCTGTGGAAGGACTACCACGACCAGATCAAAAGCCATGTCGCCGACGTGAAGAACACCGGGGGACGGTGGGCCGGTGCACTGACCGCGGGCGCGTTCCTGGCGAAGTTCGTCGAACGTCCCTGGGTACACCTGGACATCGCGGGGACCGCGTATACGGATGCTAGCAAGCCATATTGCCCGAAAGGAGCCACGGGAGTGGGGGTGCGTCTGCTGCTGCAACTGGTAAAGGACTGGAAGAGCTGATCCATGCGCATCGTACAACTTTCCGACCCTCATATCGTTCCGGCTGCAAAACAGCCCGTACACGGCCAGGATACCCTGGAACGGCTTCGGGCCGCTGTGAACGCCGTCAACCGGTTGAGCCCCTCGCCCGATCTCGTCGTGATGACGGGCGACCAGATCAACGACGGAACCGAAGCATCCTACCGGGCCTTCAAGGACGTCATCTCCCACCTTCGTTTTCCCTGTCACATGGCCCTGGGCAATCACGACTACAGGCCGGTCTTCCGGCAGGTCATGCTGGAAGACTCCCGTGCGGATTCGGCCTCCTATTACTATTCCCTTGAACGGTTGGGCCACCGGATTATCGTGCTCGATACCCTGGACGAGGGCGAGGTTTCGGGACGGCTTGACGACGACCAGCTGGACTGGTTGGAGCAGGAACTGTCCTCCGGGCTGTCATCGGTCATCTGCATGCATCACCCGCCGGTACCGGTCGGCGTCGCCTGGATGGATGAACTGATTCTGCAGGATAACGAGCGGTTTCTGGAGATTTGCGGGGCCGCGGCCGCGCTGCGCCTGATCCTGTGCGGCCATGTGCACCATGACTTCCGCATGGACGTGGGCAACGCGACGGTCCTGACCGCGCCGAGTGTGGGACTGCAGTTTCGAAAGGACCCCGTGATCAAGCCGGACGGCTCCCGCGTCATCGCGACGGACGAGCCCGCGGCCTTCCGCATCGTCGATATCGACAGCCCGCGCTGGAAGACCTCGATACACCAGCTCAGCCAGTAACCGTTTCTTATCCGGACCCGGTTCATGTTGATCGATGATCTGAGAGAAATACAGGCGCGTCACGGATATCTGCCGGACGCGGAATTGAAATCCCTGTCCGAACGCAAGGGCATTCCGCTTTACGAAATCCATGGCGTGGCCGGTTTTTATCCGCACTTCCGGCTGGAACCTCCTCCCGCGTCCTCCCTGCGGGTCTGTACCGATCTTTCGTGCCATCTCCACGGGGCCCGCGACGTGCTGGAGACCCTGCGGGAATCCGTGCGCTATGCCGGCCTGGACCAGTGGGAGGTCTCCGGGGTTTCCTGTCTCGGCCAGTGCGACGGCGCACCGGCGGTCTCGATCAACGGCCGCAGCTATCGGTCCATGACCGGGGAGCGGCTCGGCCGGTACGTTTCCCGCCTCGCCGCCGACGGAAAGATCGCCCGCCAGCCCGCCCGGCGAAGGGCCAATCCGGGATGCATCGATCCCTATGAACACCCGCTGGCCGCGGAATCCCTGAAAGAGTGGGTCTCGCACGAAGACCCGGAAGGGCTCTTGCAGACCATCAAGGACAGCGGGTTGCGTGGGATGGGCGGGGCCGGATTCCCGACCGGCGTCAAGTGGGACCTCGTTCGCAAGACGGTGTCCGGCGTCAAGTACGCGATCTGCAACGCGGATGAGAGCGAACCGGGCACGTTCAAGGACCGCGAGATCCTCTACCACTACCCCCATCTCGTCGTCGAAGGCCTGATCCTGGGCGGTCTCGCCGTCGGAGCCGATCAGGGATACCTGTTCCTGCGCCAAGAATACGACCGTGAGCGCGAGGTGCTCGAGCGGACGATCAAGTCGTTTTATTCGGCCGGATACCTGGGCGACGGCGTGCTGAATTCGGCGCATTCGTTTCACCTCGAGATCTTCGACAGTCCGGGAGGGTACATTTGCGGCGAGGAGACGGCCCTGCTCGAAGCGATGGAAGGGAAAAGAGCCGAGCCCCGCAACAAGCCGCCGTTTCCCGGCACGCACGGGCTTCACGGACGGCCCACGCTGATCAACAACGTAGAGACCTTCGCGTGGGTGCCGGCCATCCTGCGGCGCGGCGCCGACTGGTTCCGGTCCCAGGGGGTAAACGGCGCGGTCGGACGCAAGTACATCGCACTGAGCGGCCACGTCAACCGGCCCGGCGTATACGAGATACCACTCGGGACCAGGGTCTGCGATCTCATCCGGGACTACGGGGGTGGCATTGCCGGGGGACGCGAACTGATGGCCTTCTCTCCGGGGGGCACGTCATCGGGTTTCCTGCCGGCGTCCATGGCGGATCTCCCCCTGGATTTCAAACCGCTCGCCGATGCCGGTTCCATGCTGGGCTCCGGGGCGGTCATCGTGCTGGCCGAAGGAACGGACATGGCGGATATGGCCCGGAACGCGGTGACCTTCTTCCGCAACGAGTCCTGCGGTAAGTGCGTGCCCTGCCGTACGGGCACGGAACACCTGGTCAAGTTGCTGGACACGATCCTGGAGGGAGACGCTAGGCCCAATGCGCTGGAACCCGTGGTTGACGTCGCCGAGGCGATGGAACTCACCTCGATCTGCGGCCTGGGCCAGGCCGCCGCGCTGCCCCTTACCTCGGCGCTCCGGCATTTCCCCTCCGCCTTCGCAACGCACGGCTGTCAACCGACCGAACGTGGGGAGAACACCGGAGGCGGTCCGGATGAATAGTCGCACCGTCACGCTGACGATAGACGGCAGAAGCATCACCGCGCCGGCCGGCGCCACGATCTGGGAAGCTGCGCGCTCCGCCGGAATCGACATCCCCACCCTGTGCCACGACCCCAAACTGGAACCGGTCGCCGTGTGCCGCGTCTGCGTGGTCGACGTGGAAAACGCCCGAACACTGCCGGCGGCCTGCATCCGGCAGGTAGAAGATGGCATGGCCGTGCGAACGGACACGGACCGGGTGCGCAGGGCGCGTCGGACGCTCGTGGAACTGCTGGAGTCCGGTCAGCCGCACGCGGATGAACGGCGCAAGCCCGCCGAACAGGACGAACTCGCGCGCCTGGGGGTTCAACTCCAATCCGACCCGTCGCGGTTCGCCGCCACACGCTCGACCCCGCCGGTGCAACCCGACCTCTCATCGCCCGTCATCGCGGTGGATCTGAATGCGTGCATCCTGTGCGACCGGTGCATCCGCGCTTGCGACGACGTGCAGGTAAACGACGTCATCGGTCGAACGGGCAAGGGTGGCGACACGCGTATCGCCTTCGACAACGGCCTGCCGCTGGGCGGGTCTTCCTGCGTGTCCTGCGGTGAATGCGTGGCCACCTGTCCCACCGGCGCACTTACCGACAAGCGACTGGTCGATTCTGTGGCAAATGGGTCCGATACCCTTGGGGCCGACCCCGACGCCGCGGCGAACGGGTCCGAAGAAGCCGGCCCCGGTACCCGTCAGGTCGATTCCATCTGTCCCTATTGCGGCGTGGGCTGCGGGATCTCGTACCACGTGCGTAACGGCCGAATCGAGGGCGTCACCGGCAGGGACGATACCCACACCGAGGGCCGTCTGTGCGTCAAGGGGCGGTACGGTTACGACTACACGCACCATCCCCAGCGGCTCACCAGGCCCCTCGTCCGCCGGGAAGACGCCTATCCCAAAGAGCCGCTGTCGGCGGACTTCAAGGACTACCGGGACTTCCGCCGTTCGCTCCGCTCGCCGGAATGGAACGACCGCATCCGTGAGGTATTCCGCGAGGCCGAATGGGACGAGGCGCTGGACCTGGCGGCGCGCAGGCTGCTGGAGATCAAAAACACGCTGGGGCCGGCCGCGCTGGCGGGTTTCGGTTCGGCCAAGGTGACCAATGAAGAGGCCTACCTGTTCCAAAAACTGATCCGGGTAGTCTTCGGCACCAACAACGTCGACCACTGTACGCGTCTCTGCCACGCCTCGTCCGTGGCGGCTCTCACCGAAGCGATCGGCAGCGGGGCAGTCTCCAACGCCTTCCAGGAAGTCCTTGAAACCGATGTCATCTTCGTGATCGGTTCCAACACGGAGGACAACCACCCCGTCGCCGCATCCTACATGAAACAGGCCGTTGCCCGGGGCGTCCGGATGATCGTGCTCGACCCCCGGCGACCGACCATCGCCGATCACGCGACTCGGTACGTGCGGTTCAAGCCCGGCACGGACATCGCGCTGCTGAACGGGCTGATGCACGTGATCCTGCGGGAGGGCCTGCAGGACCGGGACTTCATCGCGCGCCGCACCGAACGCTTCGAGGCCCTGGAACCCTTCCTGGCGCGCTATACGCCCGAGATGGCATCCCGGATCACGGGCGTTCCGCCTTCGGTAATCGAGGAGATTGCCCTGGAGTACGGCCGGGCGGAGCGCGCGATGATCTTCTGGGGCATGGGCATCAGCCAGCACGTCAACGGCACGGACAATGCGAGAGCGCTGATCTCCCTCTGCCTCATGACGGGTAACATCGGCCGCCGGGGTACGGGCCTGCACCCGCTGCGGGGCCAGAACAACGTGCAGGGCGCCTCGGACGTGGGACTGATTCCGAGGTTCTATCCCGGCTACCAGTCCGCGGACGACCCGGAGGTGCGAAAGCGATTCGAGGAGGCATGGGATACCACGCTCGATCCAGACTCCGGACTGACGGTCGTGGAAATCATGCACGGCGCCCTCGACGGAAGCATCGCGGGCATGCTCATGATGGGCGAGAATCCCTTCCTTTCGGACCCGAACATGAACAAGGTCAGAAAGGCCCTGCAGCGGCTCTCGTTCCTTGTCGTGCAGGACATCTTCCTGACGGAAACCGCGGAGTTCGCCGACGTGATCCTGCCCGCCTCCACCGCGGCGGAGAAACGGGGCACCTACGTCAACACGAACCGCATGGTGCAGATTGGCAGGCAGGCGATCAATCCGCCCGGCGAGGCCCGCCTGGACGGGGACATCCTGATCGACCTGGCCAATCGGATGATCCGCATGGAACAGGGGAAGAGCGGTCCGCGCTGGGCATATGCCGGACCGGAATCGGTCTGGGAAGAGATCGTCGCGCTGACCCCCATATTCAATGGCATCACCTACGAGGCGATGGAACAGGCAACCGTGGTCTGGCCCCTGGAAGAACCCGTGCTGTTCACCGGCGCCTTTCCCCGGGGCCTGGGCCTTTTCACGCCCGTATCCTTCGCGCCGCCGGACGAACTGCCGGACGACGCATACCCCTTCGTACTGAATACCGGCCGCGTCCTGGAGCACTGGCACACGGGCACCATGACGCGCCGCGCCCGGGCCCTCGACGCCATTTCGCCGGAGCCCTTCGTGGAGATGACGCCCGGGGACCTGGAACGCCTGGGCGTCGAAGAAGGCGACCCGGTGTCCGTATCCTCTCGCCGGGGCGCCATAACGCTTAAAGCGAAGGCTGCCGGCCGCGTCGCCGACGGCAACGTCTTCATCCCCTTCCACTTCAAGGAAGCCGCGGCCAACATCCTGACCAACGATGCCCTGGACCCCGACGGCAAAATCCCCGAGTTCAAGTTCTGCGCGGTGGCCGTGAAACCTGTGCCATCGAGTGATTAGCACGCGTCTCCCGCAGGCCGCCGACACGACTCATCCCACATGCGTTCTGCTGTTTCACAGATCATGACGCGCCTGGCGCCTCGCTCTGGGAACAGGAAATGAAACTATCTCGTTCCGCCATTCGTAGTAGGATTGTGAACACGACCGCGAGCGGCGAAAGCGCAACGGGTTTCGAATTCGACGAGACGTACCGGACGCATCACCGGCGGATTCTCGCACTTTGCAGATATCTATTGAAGTCCGTGTACGAAGCCGAGGACGCGACCCAGGAAGTCTTTCTCCGGGCTTACCGGAACCGGTCCACCATGGACGCGTCGAAATCGCCCCTTAACTGGTTGCTCAAGACCGCGACCAACCACTGTCTCGACCGGTTGCGGCGCCGTAACCGCGAGGTGAATTTCTATGAATCCGCCGATCCCGACCAGGTCGGCCCGTCGAAGGTTTCCGAGGATACGCTGGAGATCATGGTGCGGGCGGAAAAGGGGGACCAGGTGCGATCGGCGATACAGTCGCTCCCGGACCGGTACCGCGTGCCGCTCGTACTGGCCTACTACAACGAGTTCACCTACGACGAAATCGGCCACGCGCTCAATCTGAACCGGAACACGGTGGCGACGCTGATTTACCGCGCCAGAAGACGATTGCGAGAGGAGTTGACCGAATTATGACGACCGACGAATCGGTATACCAGAACGCGTGTCCATCCGAAATCGTCTGCTCGACCTATGCCGATGGCGAGCTGACCGGTTCCGAAGCACGGGCGTTCACTGTTCACCTGGAAAACTGCCCCAGGTGCCAGGGCCTCGTACAGGCGTTCCGAAGGGAGAGAGACGCTCTCTTCGAAATCGTGGGAAACACGGAGGCCTTTCTTGGAGAAACGCAACCGGCGCCGGTCTCCGTGCCTTCGCCCATCCACATACTGAAGCTGATGGGGCTCGTTATCGGAATCGCGGCTTTGATGCGGTTGGGAATTGGCTGGGTGATGGGACTGGAACTTCCATGGAGCATAGAGTGGCTGAATCCACTGAACGTTTCCGGACAGTTGTCCATGCTGTTCAGCACCGGAGCGTATTTCATCGAATACTACCAAAATGGAGGTACGACCATGGTTACACTGATAAGCGATGTAGGCCTGGCTGTCGCGTTCATTATGCTGCTGGCTACACTGTACCTTCTGTTGCGGAGACCGGCAGGCACGCTGGTCGTGCTCGGAGGGTTGCTGCTGATGCTGGGATACGCCCGTCCCTCGGAAGCCATCGAAATACGATCCAAAGGTGATATTTCGTTGGATGCCGGCGAGATCGTCGACGACACCTTCGTCGCCTTCGGCCGCACGGTCAGGATCGACGGTGAGGTGACGGGAGATCTGATTGCCTTCGCACAGTCGATCGAAATCTCGGGTTCGGTACTGGGGGACATTTACGTATTCGGCAGGAACATCGAGGTGGATGGCCGGGCGGGTGGCGGATACGTCGGATTCGGCCAGGTCATTCGCATAGGAGACTCGATAGGTCAAAGCGTCTATGTACTCGCGCAGTCGTTCAGATCCGGCCGTGACGCAACGATCGCGGGAGATCTATTCGCGATGGGGGAGGGTATCAACGTAGGCGGTACGGTCGGACGGAACGCCACGGTGTTCGGCAATACGCTGACGATATCGGGTGAGGTGAAGCGGGACGTTACCTTCCGCGGCCAGGTGGCCACGGTGCAGTCTTCCGCTTCCATCGGCGGGAATCTCGACGTGGGGCTGCCCGACGCGGAGAACCTGGAAGTGGCTGCCGCCGCGAACATTGTCGGCGAAACCATCGTGGACGTACCCGTACCGGGCCGGGAGGACGAGGAAGAGGACGAGGACGGGATTCTGTCCGTCTGGACCATCGCGTGGACAGCCCTGTGGCTGGTCACGGCGTTCCTGTCGGGCCTGCTGCTGCTCTGGGCACTTCCCGCGCTCCGTCGCGTGCCGCTGGACAATCTGAACGGTATTCTTCTGTCCGCAGGATTCGGGTTCGTGCTGGTCACGGCCACGCCGGTCCTGGCGGTCGTGCTCGCCGTGACGCTCATCGGGTTGCCCGCCGGACTGGTCATTGGCGCTGTATGGGTACTGAGCCTGTACGTGTCCAAGATCGTCGTTGCCCATTTCCTCGGCAACGCGCTCCTGCGACCGAAACAGCACGATATCCGATCGATGCTGCTGCCCTTGCTCTCCGGTCTGGTGCTGGTCCTGATCGCCGTCAGCCTGCCCTATGTGGGCTGGGTCATCAATCTGCTGCTGGTCATCATCGGTCTGGGCGCCATGGGGCAAGCGCTGTACCATAACACCGGGAACCGGGCGGTCGCGGCCTGACGAGCGGAAAGGTGGACCGGGTACCTCACGCGTCGTACCCGGTCCAGAAGGCCCGGCCCCATTCGCTGTCCCCATCACCCCATTCATCCCGCCAGTCGAAAAGCCTGGAACGAAGGCCTGCAAGCCGGTCGGCATGAGCGGCTTCGCCGGCCAGATTGCGACATTCCAGCGGGTCGCGTTCCAGGTCGAACAGCTGGGTCGTCCGGCGCCCGTCGACCACGTATTCGATCAGTTTGAACCGGTCGTCCTTCACCATGCGCTGCCACTGGCGATAGGCGGCGAACACCGTGTCCCTCGGACGTGCGCCGGGATCTTCGAACGTCGGCGCCAGACTCACCCCCTCCACGGAACCGGGGGAATCCAATCCCGTCAGATCGCACAGGGTGGGGAAGATATCGAGCAGGTACGCGTAAGCGCTGTGCCGTACACCGCGCGGGATGCCGGGTCCGGAGAAGACCAGGGGCACGCGTATGCTGTGCTCGTAGAGGTTTTGCTTGCCGAACAGCCCGTGCTGGCCGATTGCCAGGCCGTTGTCCCCGGCGAAAACGACGATGGTGTCGTCCGCCATGCCGCGGTCTTCCAGCGCCTGCATAACCCGTCCCATCTGCGCATCGAGGTGGGTGATCATCGCGTAGTATTCGGCGATGTGGCGCCGCACGCTCGCCGGATCGCGCGGGAACGTCTCCAGGACTTCGTCTCTAACCTTCAGGTCGCCGTTATCGAAGGGGTGGCCGCCCATGAAGTTCTGAGGCAGCGGGATGGCTTCGGGATCATACAGGTCCAGGAACTCCTGGGGCATTGTCCGCGGGTCGTGGGGCGCCATGAACGAGACATACATGAAAAAGGGATCTTCGGAATCATACCCCTTCAGCCAATCGGCGGCGCAGTCTGCGAAGATCTCGCTGGAGTGCCGCCCGGCGTGCACGTGGTTCCCCTTCCGGATGTTCACTTCGTTCGAGCGGAAGGCATCCGGGCACTGGGGCAGCGTGCCTTCGTACTTCCCGTCCGGGTCGAAGTCGAAGACCGGTACGTTCCAGTGGTCGTCCATGCCCCCGAAGAAGATCTCCGCGCCGTCCGAAAAACTGCGGGCGTAGGACGGGACGCCGTTGTGCCATTTGCCCGTGCCCCAGGTGCGGTAGCCGTGGGACTGCAGGTATTCCCCCATCAGCGTGTGATCCGGCGGAATGTCCGCGCCGGCGCCGTCGAGATGAAACAGGGTGCGGCCGGTATGCAGCATGGCCCGGCTGGGCATGCATATGGCGGCCGATGTGCCCCCGGGGATATGGGCGTGCGTAAAGGACACGCCCCGGGCGACCAGGCGGTCCATGACGGGCGTTTGAACAAGGGGATTCCCCAACGCGTGAATCGTATCGAAGCGCTGGTCGTCGGTGAAGAAGAACAGGATATTGGGCTTTGCGCGGCTCAAATCGCGTCCCTTTCAAGGTTAAGGGTTCGTACGGTTG
Organism: Gemmatimonadota bacterium; assembly: GCA_009837395.1. Taxonomy (GTDB): domain Bacteria; phylum JAAXHH01; class JAAXHH01; order JAAXHH01; family JAAXHH01; genus JAAXHH01. The sequence continues at coordinate 529,997 of VXTP01000043.1, read as the reverse complement.
CAGACTCCGGAGTATTCATCGTGATTCTGGAAACTAACGGGTTGGCATGATCAAAGTCAAACCGGTTAGCCGATCGGGGAGAACGCTCTGTTCTCCTTTTTCCGGTCCGCCTTCCGTCCTATATTGCGGAAACGTCAGGAAAACACGGGCACTCACGGCGGGTCCGATACGCCAGGATTCGGCCGCCGAAGACTCAGACCGGAAGCGAGCAACCTATCGCCGCGGTAAGGACATCAAGGGTATATCGTTTGCGCGTGGACGATATCGAGGTGGAAGTCCACCGGAAGCGGATCCGGCACCTGTACCTCAGGGTAGGTCCGCCCGACGGACGCCTGAGGGTCTCTGCGCCGCTTCGCATCGGAGACGATTCGATCCGCCAGGCCGTGGCGAAACGGCTGCCGTGGGTCCGGCGGCAGCAGGAAAGACAGCGCCAAAGGGAGCGGGAATCCGCCCGGATCTTCGCGTCGGGAGAGCACCATTTCGTGGAGGGGATTGCCTGCGTATTGAACGTCACCACCCATGAAGGGCCGCCGCACATCGATCTTATGGGCGATTCGACGCTGGAAATGCGCGTTCGTCCGGGTACCGGCCGGGACGAGCGGGCGGATCTGCTTGCCGCCTGGTACCGCGAAAGGTTGAAGACGAGCATCCCACGCCTGATCGCGGCGTGGGAACCGTTCATGGGCGTGTCGGTGAAGGAATGGCGGATCCGGAAGATGAGCACCCGCTGGGGGAGCTGCAGTGTCCGAAACGGCCGGATCTGGCTGAGCCTGGAGCTGGCCAAGAAGCCGATGCGATGCCTGGAGTACGTGGTCGTCCACGAAATGGCCCACCTGATCGAGCCCTCCCACAATCGCCGCTTCTGGGGCATCCTCGACCGGTACATGCCTGACTGGCGCGCGCGCCGGGACGAATTGAACCGGTTCCCGATTATGGAAGGAAAGGACTGAAATCACCGCCCGGTGATCGTTGTCGTACGGCCGGCCGCCAGCCCTCCCGCCAGCCAGAATTACCTTGTGCAACACCCCCTTACGGCCTATTTTCAGACCGTCATTCCGGATCGTCAGATTTGCCCTTCAGGCAGCGATTCCCGGATGCCTGGTGCCTGTAGAACAGCAGAACGCATCGTAAACCGTTTAACCTGTGGAGCAACGACTTACCTGTGTCTGGCCAGATGTTCAAGCCCTTTGACGGAAAGATGGAATACCCCGCTATGGAGGAGCGCATACTCGCATGGTGGGCGGAGCATCGAGTTTTCGACAAGTTGCGCGCACAATTGGCGGATCGCCCCACCTGGTCCTTCATCGACGGCCCGATTACCGCCAACAACGCCATGGGCGTCCACCACGCCTGGGGCCGAACGTACAAGGACATGTACTGCCGCTACAAGGCCATGAAGGGGTTCAACCAGCGGTGGCAGAACGGGTTCGACTGCCAGGGCCTCTGGGTGGAAGTCGAGGTCGAACGGGCGTTGGGATTCGATTCGAAGCGGGATATCGAGACCTTCGGCCTGGCGGAGTTCTCCCGGGCGTGCCGCGCGAGGGTGGACGAGTACGCGGAGCGGATCACGCGGCAGTCCATCCGCATGGGCCACTGGATGCAGTGGTACCACGAAGACGGCCATCCGGCGTCCTACTTCACGCTGGACGACAACAACATCGAACATATCTGGCATTTTCTCAAGGCCTGCGACGACCGGAATTGGCTGTACCGGGGCCATCGGTCCATGCCCTGGTGCTGGCGGTGCGGCACCAGCCTGAGCCAGCACGAACTGGTGGATTCCTACCAGGAACAGACCGACCCCTCCTGTTTCTTCCGCTGCCGCGTCGGCGGCCGCGAAGACGAGTACTTCCTGGTCTGGACCACCACGCCGTGGACCCTGACCGCCAACACGGCCCTGGCGCTGCATCCGGAAGCCGAATATGCGAAAGCGGTCCTGGACAGCGCACACTACTACCTGATGAAAACGCTGGTCGAGACGGTATTGCCGCCGGAAGCCGAAGTCGTCGAGACGGTGAAGGGGGAGGACCTGATCGGCCTGCCTTTCCACGGTCCAATGGAGGATCTTCCCGCGCAGCGGGAGGTCAACCGCGCCACCGTCGCGTGGGACATGGTCTCGGACGAGGAAGGTACTGGGATCGTCCATATCGCGCCGGGTTGCGGCGCCGAGGACTATCAGCTTGGACAGGAACTGGACCTGGACATCATCGTGCCGATCGACGAAAACGGCTATTTCACGGACGATATCGGTCCGCTCGCTGCCACCCATGTGCGGGATTCGGCCGAGGGCGTCCGGCGGGAACTGGAATCCAGGGGTGTGCTGTTCCGCTGGGAAGACTACACGCACCGGTATCCCTTCTGCTGGCGTTGCAAGACCCCCCTGGTCTTCCGCCTGGCCGACGAGTGGTTCATTTCCGCGGACGAGATCAGGGCGCCGATGAAGCGGGCCGCCGCCACAGTCCAATGGGTACCCGAGTACAGCGGTCTCCTGATGCAGGACTGGCTGGACAACATGGGCGACTGGTGCATATCCCGCCGCCGTTTCTGGGGACTGCCCCTGCCCTTCTACTGTTGCGGGAACTGCGACCACATCAATGTCATCGGCAGCACGGCCGAACTGCGCGAAAGGGCGGTGGATCCCGCCCTCGTCGACGATCTGCCCGAACTCCACCGCCCGTGGATCGACGAAATCGAAATCACCTGCGAGCGGTGCGGCGAGGCCGCGAAAAGGGTGACCGAAGTGGGCGATTGCTGGCTCGATGCAGGGATCGTGCCCTTTTCGACCTTGAACTATCTGCCGGAGCACAGAGGGATCGAAGGCACGATCCGGTCGGAGCGCGGACCGGAAGCCGAAAGAGACAAGGCGGGTGTGACCTCGCCCGGTTCCGAATCCACCTGGGAATCGTGGTCTCCCGCGGACTGGATCACGGAAATGCGGGAACAGATCAGGCTCTGGTTCTATTCCCAGCTGTTCATGTCGGTGACTCTCTACGACCGGTCGCCGTTCAAGGCCGTGCTCACCTACGAAGAGATGAGGGACGAAAACAGCGAGCCCTTCAGCAAGAGCGGCGACAACGCCATCGCCGTGGAGGACGCGACGGCCCGCATGGGCGCCGACGTGATGCGTTGGCAGTACGCCGGCGCGCCCCTGAACATGGTCTTCCGTTTCGGCTACGGGCCTGCCGAGGAGGTGACCCGGAAGATGCTGCGGTTGTGGAACGTCTACGCGTTCTTCGTGACCTACGCCAACCTGCCGGATTGCCCGCCGATTTCCACTTCCGCCCCCGCAACGGATCGCAGCGAACTCGACCGATGGGTGCTCTCGCGGCTTCACCAGTTGATCCGCCACTGCAACGACCGGATGGACCATTTCGATTCGGCCGCGGTGGTTCGCGAAACGGAACGGTTCATCGACGTGCTCTCCACCTGGTACGTCCGCCGGAGCCGGCGGCGATTCTGGAAGAGCGGCGATGACGCGGACAAGCAGTCGGCCATCCAGACGCTCTACGAAGTGCTGGTGACGATGAGCAGGCTGATCGCGCCCATACTTCCTTTCTCCGCCGAGGAACTCTACCGGAGCCTGGTCCCGCCCGTAGACCCATCGGCCCCGGAGAGCGTCCATCTCTGCGCATACCCGGAAGCGGCCGCCGAACTGATCGACCAGGATCTCATGGATGACATGGATGACCTGATGCTGGTGATCGAACTGGGCCGCTCCGCGCGGAACGAAGCCCGAATGAAGGTGCGCCAGCCGGCCTTCCGGCTGCTGGTGCAACCGGCGAACGCCCGGCAGGGCAAAACCATCGAGCGGCTGCGCGCGCAGGTCCTCGAAGAACTGAATGTGAAAGACCTGGAACTGGTCGACAGCGAAGACGCGTTTCGCGGATATGCGGTGAAACCGGTCTTTTCGAAATGGGGACCCCGGTTCGGCCAGCGGCTCAACGCCGTGCGGCAGGCGCTCGAGGCACTGGACGGCGATGAGACCGGCGCCCTGGTCGCGGGCGGCGAGGCCCTCACGCTCGACGTGGATGGCGAACGGGTCGATCTGTCGCCCGAAGAGGTCGAGGTCGAACGGGTGGACGCGGACGGGCTGTCCGTGACTTCGGACTTCGGATGCACGGTCGCCATAGACACCACGGTGACCCGCGAACTCCTGCTCGAGGGGTTGATGCGGGACTTTGTCCGCCACGTGCAGAATCTCCGCAAGGAAGCCGATTTCAACGTGGACGACCGGATCACGCTCTACTACGAGGCGGACGGCGACCTGGCCGAGGCCATCGATACCCACGCCGACTACATCAGGACGGAAACGCTGTCGACGGAGCTTCGTGACGAACCCGTACCCGGGGATGTCCACTCAGGCGAACTCAGGCTAGGTGAGCATGTCGCCCGCATCGGCGTGTTGAAGTAAGCTTCGGTCGCCTGATGCGGCCCGTCCTATCCTCCGCTGCTGCGCCCGTCCCGCGAAAGGACGGACCGATGCGACGTACCAAAATCGTTTGCACCGTGGGTCCCGCCATCCGTTCGCCCGAGATGATCCGCCAGGTACTCGAGGCCGGTGTAGACGTCTTCCGTCTCAATTTCTCCCACGGTACCCCGGACGACCACAGGCGCAGCGTCCACCACATCCGGTCCGTCGCGGACGATCTCGGCAAGCCCGTGGCGATCCTCCAGGACCTGCCCGGCCCGAAGATCCGCATCGGCACGTTTCAGCACGGTCCCGTTCACCTCGGTGCGGGCGATGATTTCACCCTGACAACGGCACCGGTGCCCGGCAGCCGGGCCCGGATGTCGGTGAATTTCGCAGGCCTTCCGGAGGAGGTACGGCCGGGACAGCGCCTGTTACTGGCCGACGGCCTGGTCGAACTGCGCATCGAGGCGGTGGAACCGCCCGATATACGATGCAAAGTGATCCTCGGCGGTTCGCTCTCCGATCACAAGGGCATCACGGTACCGCGCGGAGCGACGGGTATCAACGCCTTCACGGAAAAGGACCGGGAACTGCTGCTGGAAGGGCTCGATATGGGCGTGGATATGGCTGCGCTTTCCTTTGTCCGGAACCGGGATGACGTGCTGAGCGCACGCATGCTGCTGGACGGCCGGGGGTCGAACCTGCCCCTGATGGCGAAGATCGAGAAACCGGAGGCCGTGGACGCCCTCGACGACATCCTGCCGGCGGTGGATGCGCTCATGGTCGCGCGGGGGGACCTGGGGGTGGAAATCCCCTACGAGGATGTCCCGCTGGTGCAGAAGGACATCATCGCCAAGGCCCTGCAGGCCGCTCGGCCCGTCGTCACAGCCACGCAGATGCTGCGGTCCATGGTCGCGAGTCCCCGGCCCACGCGGGCGGAGGCCGCCGACGTGGCTAACGCGGTCCTCGACGGATCGGACGCGGTGATGCTCTCGGAAGAAAGCGCCACTGGTGCTTACCCGGTAGAGGCCGTGCGCGCGCTGGCGTCCATCGCGAAACAGGCCGAAGCCAGGTTGTTCCAGCGAACGGCCCATGGAAACCCGGAGCGTCGCGGGATCCCCGGAGTTTCAGGGGCGATCAGCCACGCGTCCTGCGTACTGGCCCTTGAAGCAGGCGCGAAAGCCATCGTCTGCTGCACGCGGTCGGGTCATACCGCCCGGGTGGCTGCACGACACCGGATCAGCGTGCCGATCATCGCCGTCAGTCCGGAGGTGGCGACCGTTCGCCGCCTCGCCCTGGTCTGGGGCGTCAAACCGGTGCTGTGCGCCGAGTTCGATACGACGGACGGAATGATCCGCACATCGCTCGACGCGGCCCGCGAGGCCGGCGGCCTCGGCCGGGGAGACCACATCGTCATCGTCGGCGGATCGCCATCGGCGGGACCGGGCCACACGGATTTCGTCCGGGTCGCCGCCGTGCCCTAGCCGGATGTGCAACCCGGAGTCCTATAGGTACATCGACCCGTTGGTACGTCGATCTGTAGATACAATGTATACACTACGCATTGGAAACGAGGAGCCATGACTCCCGGCGGACTGACGCCCGTCGACTGGACCATCATCATCGGATACGCCCTGGCGACGATATCGCTGGGCTATTACTACAGCCGCAGGCAAAGCACCGTCAGCGAGTATTTCACCGGCGGGGGCCGCATGCCGCCGACGCTCATCGGCTTCTCGCTGTTCGCCACGCTGCTCAGTACCATCTCCTACCTGTCCATTCCGGGCGAGGCCATCGGCAAGGGGCCCGTCTGGATGCTCAACTACCTGACGATTCCGATCATCTTCGTGGTGGTGGGCTACGGGCTGATTCCCGTTTACATGCGGACGCGGGTAACCAGCGCCTACGAACTGCTGGAGGATCGACTCGGCGTGGGCATCCGCCTGATGGGCGCGGTGATGTTCATCCTGCTCCGGCTGGTCTGGATGGCCCTGCTGATCTACCTGTCCGCCAAGGCCATGACCGTCATGCTGGGCGTGGGCGATGACTGGATCCCCGTCATCACCCTGGTTACCGGGCTCGTGGCGGTCATCTACACCTCGCTGGGCGGGCTGCGGGCCGTCGTGATCACCGACACGCTCCAGACCCTGCTCATGCTCGGCGGCGCCATACTGGTGATTGTCACGGTTACCCTGCATTTCGACGGATTCAGCTGGATTCCGAGTTCCTGGCAGCCCCATTGGGACGCGCAGCCCGTCTTCAGCCTGGACCCATCCGTGCGTTTGACCGTTATCGGCTCCATGCTGGCGTCCATGACGTGGGCGATCGCCACGGCCGGGGGCGACCAGACCGTGGTGCAGCGCTTCATGGCGACCACGGACGCACGCGCGGCCAGGCGGTCCTATCTGACCCAGCAACTGGTGGGGCTCTGCATCGGGATCACCCTGTGGGTCGCGGGTTTCGCCCTTCTCGGCTTCTTCCAGGACCAACCCGGTCTGCTGCCCGCCGGCGCCGACCTGGACGGACAGGCCGACCACGTGTTCCCCCACTACATCGCCTATTACCTTCCCCCCGGCGTATCCGGGTTCGTAGTCGCCGCCATGTTCGCGGCCGCCATGTCGAGCCTGGACTCGGGCGTCAATGCGATCACGGCGGTGGTTTCGACGGATTTCATCGACCGGTTCAGAAGGTCGCCGGCCACCGAGAAACAGCTGACGCGTACGGCGAAAACGCTCGCCTTCGTCATCGGCGCCATCGCCGTGGGCGCCAGTTCGCTGATGGAACTGGTGCCCGGCAATATCACGGCGGTGACCAACAAGACCTCGAACCTGCTGACAACGCCTATATTCGCCCTGTTCTTCTTCGCGCTTTTCGTGCCGTTCGCCCGCCCCGCAGGCGTCGTCGCGGGCGCCGTGTGCGGCGTCCTCACCGCTTCGCTGATCGCCTTTTCCGGACCGCTCTTCGGGATGTTGCCCGATGGGAACGATCCGGTCAGCTTCATGTGGATCAGTCCCATGGCCCTGGCCGTGAACCTGGGGGTCGGCACGGCGGTCAGCTGGATACTGGCGCGGAATGGGAAATCGAATCATGCAACAGGATAAGAAACTGACCCGGCTGCAGACGGCGCGCGGGATGCGCATGTGGAACGTGAACGGCATGCTCGAGTCGGTGCATTCGGCGATTACCACGGGTGTCTACACCACGGGTTACGCGCTGCATCTCGGTGCATCCAGCGCCATGATCGGTTTTATTTCCGCGTCCATTTCCATCGGCCAGTTGCTTCAAGCCATCTCGCCGCTGCTGATCGAGCGCCTGCAACGGCGCAAGCCGCTGTGCCTTTCCGCCAATGCCGTCAGTTCGTCGCTCTGGCTGCCCATCGCCTTCATCCCCTTTCTCTTCTTCGAGGTTTACCAGGTGCTGGCGCTCATGGGCTGCATCGCCCTTTCGAAGGCCGTCATGTCCCTGGTTTCCCCCGCGCGTCAGTCCTGGCTGACCGACCTGGTACCCGACGAGATGCGCGGCCGCTTCGTCGCCCGGCAGCGCAGTCTGACGGCGTCCGCCGGACTGATCACGTCGGTCTGCGCGGGGTTCTTCCTGAGTACGTACGCCGCGGGAGAGGAGCAGGGAGGCTTCACCACCCTGTTCATCGTGGCCGTGGTCTTCTCCGGTTTCGGGGTCTGGGCCTGGTCCCGCATTCCCGAACCGCAGAAGACCCGGGGAGAGCATGTCCCTTCGAACCAATTGCTTCGCCTGCCCTTCCGGCACGGTCCTTTTCGCAGACTGATGTTCCTGGTTTCGGGCCGGCTCCTCATCGCCCAGATCGCCGCGCCTTTTTTCACGGTCTACATGCTGCGGACGCTGGAGGTCTCCTACGCCCAGATCGCGATCTACTCGGCGATTCAGACCATCGCCACGATCATCATGAACCCCTTCTGGGGCTACCTGGCGGACAAGTACGGTTACAAGCCGGTCATGTCGCTTACCGCCGTGGGGCTGGCACTGTTTCCGCTGGGATGGGGATTCGTGACCCTGGAAAACTACTGGATCATGGTGCCGCTGGTGCAGGTCTGGGGCGGCAGCATGAGCGCGGGGTGGGGCACCGCCCGGTTCAATCTCATCGTCAAGACGGCCCCGGCGATCAACCGTTCCGCTTTTTTGGGATGCTACTCCGCGGTATCGAGAGGTTGCGCGGCCTGCGGCGCCGTGCTGGGCGGTATTGCCGCTGATCTGTGTACCACCATCCCCGCCGTCTCTCTCTTCGGCTACACCTTCGCGGGTCTGCAGTACCTTTTCCTTGCCAACGGGGCGCTTCGTTTCGCCTACATGGGGCTGCTGGCCCGCGTGCCCTCCGATTCGCAGGTCTCTTCCCGGGACGTGATCAACCGCGTGCGCAAGGGAAATCCCATCGCGACCCTGTGGCACCTGGTGCGCATGGGGAAATCGAGCAATCCCTCGGTCCGGGCCCGGGCCGCCCGTGAACTGGGCGAAACGGGCAGTCACCTGGCCGTGGACGAGCTCATCGCGTTGCTGGAGGACAGCGACCGCAACGTACGCCGCGAGGCCGTGCAGTCCCTGAGCAGGATCGGCGCGGTGGAAGCCGTGAATCCGCTGCTCGAATGCGTGGGCAGCCCATCGTCGGACATCGCCGAAGAAGCCGTGGAAGCCCTGGGCGCGGTGCCTTCGTCGCTCAGTCTCAACATTCTGGTGACCTTGCTGCACGACGAACGCCCGGGTATCCGACGAAGCGCCATTCTCGCACTGGATCGCATCGGAGACCGGCGCGCGGAAACCGCGCTGGAAGCCCTGCTCGAGCATGAGCGGGACCCCGCCATCATCCAGTCCGCACTGGAAACGCTGGCCAGGATGGGGAGTACCGGCATCCTGGGACGGCTTCAGGACCTCATCCGGAGCAGCGAAACCAGCCTCGAGCGGGGGGTGCTGGTCATGTCGGCGGGGCACCTCCTCGGCGCATCGGATCTGCTGTACCGATTGCTGCAGTCCGGCGAGATGGACCAGGACCGGGCGACGGTGCGGATTTTCCGATCCGCCCGCCGGCAGCTGGGTGGCTGGTCGCATGTTGAGAGAGCGGCAAGGAACCGGTTCACGGAAGCCGTCGACCGCGCCATGGTCGCGTTCGAGCGTCAGCAGACCGGTGAGGTGCTGAAGCGGCTCGTGGAGATCGCCCGGGACGTCGTTGCGGAAGCTGGCCCGGACCGTCCGGACCGCCCGGACCATGCAACCGAAGATACGGCGCCGGCGGAAGGACCCGCAGCGCGTCCTGACGATCTCGAACTGGCGTACAGGGTCCTGGCGGACCTGGAATCGGAAGGCCGGAGCAGAACCCTGCACGCCGAGGAGAGACTGCTGGCGGTTGTGGCCTTTCAGCGCATGGCGGATCTGGCCACCGAATGAAGGGTCAGCCCTTTTTCGCCTTCCAGGCCTCGTATTCGGCCAGGGTCTTTTCATCGGGCGGGTAAACGCCGATAATGCTCGCTCCCTGCTGGATCTTCTGCAGGATGAAGACTTCGCGGTCCTCCTGCGCCACGGCCTTTGCCGGCACTTCTTCGGCAAGGTGGCGCGGGATGACCACAACACCCTCCGCATCGCCCACGATGATGTCTCCGGGGAACACGGCTACGCCGCCGCACGCAATGGGACGCTGTATATCGCTCGGGTAGTGCACGCTTTTGCTGTTGTGGGCGTTCATGGCCTTCGCATACGCGGCGAGCCCGGATTCGACGATGGCCGGGGTATCCCGGAACGCGCCGTCGCTCACCACCCCTGCGGCGCCGCGCTGCAGAATCCGAGTGGCGAGGATGTCGCCCATTACGCCGGCCCGGGTGTCGCCCCGCGCGTCGATTACGAGCACCTCGCCTTGCCCGATGCTTTCGATACCGATCCGCTGCATGTCCGTCAGGTTGTCCACGGGCACGTGCGTGATGTCTTCCCGGCCGGGTATGTACCGGAGGGTAAAGGCGGCCCCGGCTATGCGCATGTCCGGGGCCAGGGGCGCGACGTCCTGCATGAACGTGTTGTACAGGCCGTATTCCGTGAGTACGGAGGTCAGTGTGGCCGTACTCGGAATGAGCAGGGATTCGAGGGTTTCCCGCGATGGTGCTTGCTGTTCAGACATGGTATCTGTTTCCCTTTCACTTGTTGGTAATGCCGGTTGGGCCGGCGAAGGCCGCGACGGCCTCCACATACCCTTCCGGCGAACCCGTGTCGAAGTGATCGCCGTTGACTTCGAGGGCGAAGTACGCCCGTTGAGCCGACAGCATGGCCTGTGCACCGGTCAGCTGCAGTTCGCCGCCATCCGTGGCGCCGTCTCTTTCCATCCGCGCAAGGCACTCAAAGATATCGGACGTCATGGCGTGCAGGCCGAACCAGCAGAGGTAGGTGTCCGCCGGCATGCCCTCCACGCGCAGCCGTTCCCGCGCCAGGCCCGGATCGGGCTTTTCCACCACGGTGTCCAGTTCGTAGAGACCGTTCCACCGGGACACGGGACGGCCCGAAACCGTTCCGAAGTGGTGGATGCCGTCGACGGATTTGCGGGTCACGCCCGAAACCGGCGCCTGCAGTTCTGCAAAGGCGTCCAGCAACTGACGCGCGCAGCACCGGTCCTCCCCGCTGAGGTACAGGTGGTCGCCGAGCATGACCAGGACCGGGTCGCCGCCGACCCAGGATTTCGCGCGGAGGACCGCATCGCCGAACCCCAGTGGACGATCCTGCAAGATCAATGTCACCTTATCCGAAAGTTCACCGGGGGATTCGGCCGCGGCAAGCAGGTCCGCACGATGCCCGACCGCGGATTTTAACGGACCGGACATCCGCGAGAAGTAGGCGCGGACCATGGCCTCGTCCTCCGGCGCGATCACCAGGCCGATTTCTTCAATGCCCGCGTTGACCGCTTCCTCCACGATCAGATGAAGAACGGGGCATACCCGTCCCCGGGCGTCCACGATGGGGAAGAGCGCCTTGCGCACGGCGAGGGTCGCCGGCAACATGCGCAACCCGTGTCCCGCCAGGGGGATGACCGCCTTTCGAATTGGTTTCAATCTGGTCCAACTCCTTCAAACCCGCCGTGAGTATTCAGGCGATCCGATAGACGCGGTGCCCGAACTCGAGTGCGCCAGGCGAAGTACCGATAAAAACATCGGCCTCGATCCCCGTCGCTTCGCCGTAACGTTCCAGCAGAGGACCGAGGTGGTCGAACATGCGATCGTTTCCCGCGACGGCGACCGTCCCGCCTGCTCCGCCTCCCGTAATCCTGGCGCCGTAGAATCCGGCTTCCACCCCCAGTTTCCTTACTTCCCGGACGATCCAGGCCGTTTCGGTGGACCCGAGCCCGCACCGGTGCGTGTAACTCCAGTCCGACGCGTACATCAGCCTGCCCGCCCGTTCGAGTAGTGCCGTTTTTTCGGAAGACCCCGCCAGCCGGATGCACTCGGTGAAGTCGGTCACCCTGCGGTGTTCGTAGACCGGGTGTTCCACGCGGCTGCGCACCTTGTACACGACCTCCGGATCGACGGTCGTCACGGGGTCGGGGGTGGTTCCGTATCGCCGCTTGAAAGTCCGGCCCGAGATGCTAGATGGCAGCAGGGACCGGCAGGAATCCACATATTCGGACGTGGACAGGTTACACAGGTATCCCAGGCGAAGATTCGCGGCGGCTCCGTTGCCGGACCGCAGATGATCCTGTAAGATCGCCAGGCCCATGAACGCGCCGATTCTGCTGTTCGTATACCTCGCGCCCTTGATCTCACGGCGGACGCCAGAGTTGATGCCGATAAAATGTACGCCGTCCGGGATCGGTATCTGTTCCCGCACGGTATGGGGCTGGCAAAGCAGGGAAAGGACGTGGCCCCGGATACCCATTGCGCAGGTGACCTGGTCCATGATGCCGCAGGCCGCACCGACCACGTGGTTTTCCACCTTCTGGGAGAGGACGGCCAGCGTCATTCCGTCCAGGTTGATCCCGTAGAGCAGGTTCAGTCCATGCATGGCCGCGATTTCCAGCGCGGCCGACGAGGACGCGCCTACCCGGAACGGTATGTTGCTGGCCAGCACGATCGTGGCGCCGTGGGGGAATCGTTCCATATGCCCTTCGCCCTGCAGCACGCTGAACGCCCCGGCAACGTAGGCCGCCCAGGCGGATTCCGGCACGCTGGAGAAACGCCGTTTTACGGTATCGTAGTCCACGGCGCGCGAGCCCGGCGCCAGTTCGTCGAGCGCCAGTGTAACGTCTGGAGAAAGGCCCAGTTCGTCCACGCCGGCGCTGTGCACGACCACCTTCCGGTCGTCCCGGGCCTGAAGGCCCATCAGAACGGCACGGTCGAGGGTCATCTCGCAGACCAGCGAACCGCTGTAGTCCGCGATGCCGCCCATACAGTCGAGCCGGGCGGGCGCCCGTACGACGTAGATCGGCTTCCGTACCGCGAAGCGCGTCCCCAGCGGGCCGAACGGACTCTCCGGCGTGCAGGCCAGGGCGTGTTCGAAGGCCTCCGCGTCGGCGGGCAGGTTTCCACGATCCGTCAGGCAATCCAGCATTTCCAGTGATCCCGCGTTTCATGCTCCGGTCAAACAGGCTGGAATCGATCCGCCTTAATATATCCGACTGCCCTGGATATTCAACGAAACTTTGGCTCGGACGCCCTTCGACGGTCGTCGACCGGGCCATGATTGTATTGACAGGACCGATTTTGGCCGTGTATTATGGTATCGCCCTGCTCACCGAAATTTCCAGATGGATGAAGCTGGCTGAATTCCGGGTGGACTGTCCTTCTCTCTTGGCCGTTTGGGAACGGTGAATGAACCTCGCTGGCGAACTGAATCCCGCTCAAGTCAAGGCCGCGTCCTATGTCGATGGACCGCTGCTTGTGCTCGCCGGCGCCGGAAGCGGCAAGACCCGGGTATTGACCTACCGGATCGCCTACCTCGTCGAACATCTTGGCATCGATCCCTATCACGTTCTGGCCGTCACCTTTACCAATAAGGCGGCTGCGGAGATGAAGGACCGGATCGACCGGATGCTCGGGCAGGGCGAGGTCCCCCAGTGGGTGGGCACCTTTCATTCCCTATCGGCCCGGATACTGCGCCGTGAAGCGGAGATCCTGGGCTTCCGCCGCGATTTCGTGATTTACGACGGCGATGATCAACTGGCCCTCATCCGCCGGATGATGAAGGACCTGGAGATCTCCGACAAGCGCTATTCCCCCGAGGCGGTTCGCAGCTATATCAGCGGAGCCAAGGACCAGCTCATATCGCCCGCCGAGTACAAGGCGCAGAACTCGGATTTCTTTGAACAGCAGGTGGTGTCGAGGGTCTATGAAGCCTATCAGCACGCCCTGGAAGACTGCAATGCGCTGGATTTCGACGATCTCATCATGCGGCTGGCGGTAGGATACGCGACGCATCCGGACCTGCTGAACCGGTACCAGGAACGGTTCCAGTACATCCTGGTGGACGAATACCAGGACACCAACCGCGCCCAGTACGAATGGATAAACCGACTGGCGAACAAATACCGGAACCTTTGCGTGGTGGGGGACGACGACCAGTCTATCTACGCCTGGCGCGGCGCGGATATCCGCAACATCCTCGAGTTCGAAAAGGACTATCCTGAGGCCCGGGTCATCCGGCTTGAGCAGAACTACCGTTCCACCCGGCTGATCCTTAAGGCGGGCAATGAAGTCATCCGGAACAACAAGGGCCGCAAGGGGAAAGAGCTGTGGACGGACAACCCCGCCGGGGAGAAGATCGGCCTGGTCGAGACGATGGACGACCGGGATGAAGCCCGGTGGATATCCCGGAAGATCCAGGAGATGCGCAACGGCTCCGGCCGGGTGCTGAGGGATTTCACCCTCCTCTATCGAACCAACGCGCAGTCGCGTACGCTGGAGGACGAGTTGCGCCGTGCCGGCCTGCCATACGTGATCGTCGGCGGCGTCCGGTTCTACGAACGGAAGGAAGTCAAGGACGTCCTGGCCTATCTGAAAGTCCTGGTCAACGGCCGGGATGCCATCAGCTTCCGCCGCATGGTCAACACCCCCGCCAGGGGTATCGGCGCCGTCAGCGTCTCCCGCGTCGAGCAACTGGCCGTAGCGCGCGGCTCGGACTACCTCGAAGCGTTGTATCATGCCGGTGAGGCGGGCGTCTCGGGTAAAGCGCTCCGCGCCGCCGTGGAACTCGGGGAGTTTCTGGTGCGCCTCAGGTCGCGCCTGGCGGAAATATCGGGCGCGGAGGCGGCCAGGCGTGTGCTCGAAAAGACCGGCTACCTGAGGGAACTGGAGCTGGAAGCCGCGAAAAACGTGGAGGCCGAAACCCGGGTACAGAACGTGAACGAGCTGATGGCCGCCCTTGAAGAGGCGACCGAGCGGCCGGAGGAGGGACAATCGGTCTCCGGTTTGGGTGATTTCCTGGAGGAAGTCGCCCTGGTAACCGATATCGACCGGTGGGACGAATCCGTGGACTGCGTCACGCTCATGACCCTGCACAATGCCAAAGGCCTGGAGTTCCCCATCGTATTCATCACGGGCATGGAAGACGGTCTTTTCCCCATTTCGCGCGCCATGGAAAGCCCCACCGATCTGGAGGAGGAGCGGCGGCTTTGTTACGTGGGCATCACACGCGCCCGGGAACAACTGATTCTCACCCACGCCAACCTTCGGCGCAGGTTCGGGGGAACGCAGACCTCCCTGCGGTCCCGTTTCGTCGACGAGATTCCCGACGACCTGGTTACCGAGGAGCGCACCAGCCGGTTCTATTCACGGTCGACCTGGCCGCAGGAGGAAAAGGCCTCCGCCACCCCGTTCGAAGACGATATCACGACCCCCCGGACGGTGGAGACGCCCATGGGCCGGGTGCGGATCTCCCGGGGACAGGATGTCAAGCATCCCATCTGGGGCAAGGGACGCATCATTCAGGTCGCGGGAAGCGGGGACGACCTGCGGGCGACGATACGCTTCTCGGATACGACCAAGAAAGTGATCGTGAAATACGCCGCCCTGGAAATGATATAATGCTAAATCGATATATGGATATATTGATGTAATGAACAAGCGCCGGATGATCCGGCGCATGGGAAGGGGCAACAAACCATGACGGTAACCGTCAAGGACGTCGACCATGTCGCGGCACTGGCCCACCTGAAGTTCTCGGAAGAAGAACGGGAACAACTGGTAGATCAGTTGAACGCCATACTCGCGTACATGGAGAAGCTCAATACGCTCGACACGACGGCCGTAGGTCCGACTTCCCACGTGCTGCAGCTGAAGAACGTCTTCCGCGACGACGAAGCCGGAACATCCCTGAGCCAGGAAGAAGCGTTGCGGAACGCTCCGGCGTCCGATCGCGGCCATTTCACGGTGCCCAAGGTAATCTGAAGACGATATGGGATCCGATACCCCGAGAATCACGGGTCTCATACCGGCCCGCTACGCTTCGACGCGTTTCCCCGGCAAGGCGCTCGCGCCCTTGCGGGGCAAACCGATGATACAGCACACCTATGAGCGGTCCCGCCGGGCGCGGTGTCTCACCGATCTGTATGTCGTGACCGACGACCGGCGCATAGCGGACGCCGTCCGCGGGTTCGGCGGCGAACCCATCATGACCGCGCCGGATCACCCGAGCGGTACGGACCGGCTGGCCGCGGCCGTTCAGGAGATGGATACGGACGTGGTCGTCAACATCCAGGGAGACGAGCCGCTGATCACGCCCGAAGCCATCGAAACGGTCGTGCAGCCCCTGGTCGACGATCCGGACCTGCCCATGACGACCCTCGCCCACCGGATCACCACGACGGAGGACCTGCTCAATCCCCACATGGGCAAGGTGGTCATCGACGGACGGGGTCTGGCGCTGTACTTTTCCCGCTCACCGTTGCCCTGGCCGGGGGAGCGGCCGGACCGGGCATTCCTGCGAGAACACCGGTTCTACAATACGGTGGGTCTCTACGGGTACCGGCGGTCGTTCCTGCTCACCTTCGCCGGGCTTGAACCGACGCCCCTGGAGCGGATCGAAAGGCTGGAACAGTTGCGGGCCCTGGAAAACGGATACCGTATCACCGTGCGGCAAACCGACTACGCCCCCCTTGGCGTCGATGTGCCCGAAGACCTGGTAAAGGCGGAACGCAGGCTGGCCGCGGAGGAAGATGCGTCGTGAAAGAAGTCGCCGTGGGAGACGTGGCCATAGGAGGCGGACGGCCGCTGGCGCTGATTGCGGGGCCTTGCGTGATCGAGAGCGAGGCCGTGGTCATGGAGACCGCGGAGCGCCTGATTACGGCTACCACGCACCTGGGCATCCCGCTCGTGTTCAAATCATCCTATGCGAAGGCGAACCGCTCTTCGGCCGCCTACTACGCGGGACCGGGGCTGCGCGAAGGGTTGCGTGTGCTCCGGAAAGTCCGAGCGCTCGGCGTGCCCGTACTTTCGGACGTTCACGCGTTGCCGGAGGTAGACGAGGCCGCTGAGGTCCTGGACGTTCTGCAGCTTCCCGCGCACCTGTCCATGCAGACGGAGCTCACCCTCGCCCTGGCCCGGACCGGAAAGCCCGTCAACGTGAAGAAGGGACAGTTCCTTGCGCCGGAAGACGTGGTGTCAGTCGTCGCCAAGATCGAAAGCGCAGGCAACCGGAACATCCTCCTGACCGAACGCGGCGTCTCTTTCGGTTATCACGACCTGGTCGCCGACATGCGGTCGCTGGCCATCATGCGCCGGACGGGATACCCCGTGGTGTTCGATGCCACTCACGTGGTGAGACTGTACGGCCGTCCGAGCAGCGACGCGAGCGGCGGCACCCCCGAATTCATCGAACCCCTCGCCCGTGCCGCGGTGGCCGCGGGATGCGAAGCGGTATTCATCGAAACCCATCCCCGGGTTTCCGAGGCGCTGTGCGACGCCGCGAGCATGTTGCCGCTCGACCGCCTGGAGCCTCTGCTGGAAAGCCTCAAGGCGATCGACGAAGTCGTGCGGCCCCACGCGGCGGGTTAACCTCCATGCGAGTGCACTCTTGGCCTCTCTGATCAAGCGCATGCGAAATGCCGCGATCTATCGGGCAGTGTGCGCGCTCATCGGCCTGATGAACGCGTTACCGAGGCCGCGGGCGTTGTCCTTCGGCGGGTGGATCGGTGGACTGGCGTACCTGTCTGCCCGCGGTCCCCGGCGCCTTGCACTTTCCAATCTGACGCTGGCTTACGGCGAAACGCAGTCGCGCGGGCAGATCCGGCGTCTGGGCAGGACCGTCTTCCGGGAGCTGGGACGGAATGTCGTGGATGTCGCCCGGCTGCCCCGGGTAACGGCGGAGAACGTGGACGGCCTGGTCGGGGCCGATGGCCTGTCCCACCTGCAATCGGCCTATGGCGAGGGCAAGGGCGTGATCGCGGTAAGTGCCCACCTGGGCAACTTCGAACTGATGGGCGCGTTCCTGGCGCTCAAGGGATACGCGGTAACCGTGGTGGCGGCCCCGCTTTACGACGACAGGCTGGACGCGCTCCTGCGGGAGAACCGGGTGCGGAGCGGACTGGAAGTGGTACCCCGCGACCGGGCTACCACCGCCATACTACGCGCGCTGAGAAAGGGGCACGTGGTGGGGCTCCTGGTGGACCAGGATACCCGGGGCGCCGGCATCGCGGTCCCTTTCTTCGGCCACCCGGCCCGGACCCCGACCGGACCCGCGGTGCTGGCGGACCGGACGGGCGCGCCTATCGTGCCCATGGCCATTCACCGTCTTCCGGACGACACGCATCTCGTGACGGTCCGGCCGCCGATCCGGCCCGCAGGACGGACGCCGGAAGACGTGGAAACAACGACGAGGGCGTATACCGGGGAACTGGAACGGTTCATCAGGAAGGCGCCGGAGCAGTGGGTATGGATGCATGACCGATGGAGGGTGTCAAAGTAGGCCCGGCGCGACTGCCAGGGCGAACTGACAAGGTGTCCAGGTAGGCTTGACCCAGCGTACACGGTCCAACTTGATCTTGCAGGTATGCATGAAACCAGGTATATTCAGTCATGCCGACTACCCGCAATCCGCATGTTCCGACCCGCCTGAATCACCATGCATCCAAAAGGCTCGCCCGCTTCCGGCCGTGGCACCTGGCCATGGCCATCGCCCTGTGCACGGCAGCGTGTCAGCCCGTCGATCAGCCGGTTCCTGAAGAAGGCGCGCAGGACGCGCTGCCGGACCAGGAAGCGTGGAACACGACCATATACCTGAGCCGAGACGGCCGGCAGGAAGCCACGATCCGGGCAGGGCACCGCCTTTATTTCTCGGAAACCAACGTCACCGTCATTGATGAGGGCATCCACGTCGAGTTCTTTGAAGATGACGGCAGCCTGGCCTCTACGCTCGAAGCGGAGTGGGGCGAAATCGACGGGCTGACCCACAACCTGCGCGTCCGGGGCGGTGTAACGGTCCACAGCACGGAGCGGGGCACCCTGGAAACCGATTCCCTGACCTGGTTGAACGCCGCGAATCTTATCGTAACGGATGCCGCCGTTCGATTGACCGGGGACACGGATGTCATTGCGGGCGATGGGTTTGAAGCCGATCCGGGCATGCGCCGTTATATCATCCGGCGCAACGTCAAAGGCCGTTTTCTTCCGGATGCACAACCGCAATGACCCCTTCGCAGAGCAGTACTTCGACCGCCGTCACGGGGGGCACGCATCCTTGACGTTCAACGGTAATTTCGGTATATTATGTCATGGAACAGGGTCCGTCAGGTGGGTGATTTCGGTCTGCTGTTTCATCGTGCTTTCCGCTGCTCAGGCGGAGGGCCAGGAGCCTCGCGAACCGGTGCAAATCGAGGAAGCGGGCAGCTTCCGGGCTACTGGTGTCGACGAGGTTTTCGACCTGGCCGAGTCGGTGCGGCTCAAGCACGGAAATACCGTGCTGACGAGTGACCGGGTGAACTATGATCGCTTGAAAGGTATCGTACATCTTTACGGAAACGTACGCATGATCCGCGGGACCACCACGCTCACCGCCGACGCCGCGGTGTACTACGAGGAGGACCAGCGGGCTATCGGAGCGGGGCAGGTGAGGCTCGATGACGCGTTGGACGGCGTGGTGCTGACGGGCAATCGCATGGTTTTCACCCAGGATCCCCACCGCGCCGTGGCGACGGGCAAGCCGAATATGACCTGGGGGCAAAACGAAAGCA
The DNA here is from genome assembly GCA_009837395.1 of Gemmatimonadota bacterium. Lineage (GTDB taxonomy): Bacteria > JAAXHH01 > JAAXHH01 > JAAXHH01 > JAAXHH01 > JAAXHH01. The sequence continues at coordinate 510,426 of VXTP01000043.1, read as the reverse complement.
AAATCAACATCGAGGGCTTTCGTCTTGAGTACTTCTTCACCGAAACCAACTCCCTGCTGAAAGCGCTGGCAGTGGAATCCGTCATCGTGGTGGACGAGGGCGAAGGCGTGACTATTTACTGCGATCACGCGGAGTATTACAAGGCAACGGATAGCGCTCGTTTCAGCGGCGATCCCCGGCTGGTCAAGCGACTGGAAGGCAATGCGGGCGAAATCGTGGCGACCGGGAAAGGCATGGCCTACGCCTTCGAAGACCGGACTGCCGACGTGTTCGATTCGGTCAGCGTCGTCAAAGGAACGCTGGAGGGGATTTGCGATACGTTGCGCTTCGACAGCGAAGGCCAGCAGATCGATCTCCTCGGCAACCCGGTGATTCGGAGCGTTCACAGCGAGATCACCGGGGATGAGATCATCCTCGAAATGGAGGACGGCGAGGTCGCACGCGCTCTGGTTACGGGCAATGCCCGGGGTTCCTATACCGCGGAAGAGCAAGAGGGGACGAATCTGGCGGATGATTTGGCGGACCGGACAGCCGGCCAGGCAGACAACCAGACCGGCCAGACGGACCAGACCGATCAGGCGGACCAGAACGATCAGGCGGACCAGACCGATCAGACGGACCAGACGGACCAGACCGATCAGACGGACCAGACCGATCAGGCGGACCAGGAGGGCCAATCGGGCCAGGCTGGCCGCAGCACCATTGAAGGCCGCAGCATGATCGTGGACTTCGAGGGCGAATCGGTGAGGATGATTACCGCGCAAGGGAACGCGGTGAGTACCTACAATCCGTCTGCGCTCGAAAGTGGTCCGACCGGCCACAACGTGGTCCGGGCGAAGGAAATCGTGATCGAATTGAATGAAGGCGAACCGGTCAAGGTGAACGCGGATGGCGGCGTGGACGGATCCTACCTCAACCCGGAAGACGAAGACGGCAACCGATGAATCGGAGGATCCGTGCAGTGCCTGCGAGCTGAGAATCTGGTGAAGTCCTACCAGAATCATCGCGTCGTCGACGATGTGAGCCTGCGTGTAGACCAGGGCGAGGTGGTCGGACTGCTCGGGCCCAACGGGGCGGGGAAGACCACCTCGTTCTATATGATCGTCGGCATGATCAAACCGGGGTCGGGCCGGGTGCTCATCGATGACCGGGAGACCGGGGAAAGCCGGAACATCACGCGGTGGCCGATGTACCGCAGGGCTCGCGTGGGGATAGGCTATCTGGCCCAGGAGCCGTCGATCTTCCGCAGGATGACGGTGGAACAGAACCTGATGTCCATTCTCCAGACCCTGCCCATGACCCGCAAGGCCCGGCGCCAGAAGATGGAGGATCTGCTGGAGGATTTCGGCATCGCCCATCTGGCCAAGCACAAGGCCTATACCCTGTCGGGCGGCGAGCGGCGAAGAACCGAGATCAGCCGCGCCCTGGTGACCGAACCGAAGTTCATTCTGCTCGACGAGCCCTTCGCCGGCATCGATCCCATTGCCGTGGAGGACATACAGGAAGTCATCGGACGCCTGAAGGAACGAAAACTGGGCATCCTGGTCACGGATCACATGGTACGGGAAACGTTGCAGATCACGGACCGGTCCTATATCATGGCCGACGGCCGGATTTACATATCGGGAACGGCCAAGGATCTGGCCGAGGACCCCGAAGCCCGCCGTATCTACCTCGGCGAGCGGTTCCGCCTGGAGTAACCGGAAGGCACGCCCATGGAATTTCAACTTCAGCCCCAGACCAGGCAGCAGTTTTCTCCCCAGTTGATGTACTCGCTCAAGCTGCTGCAGTTCACCACGCTGGAACTCGAGCAGGAGATCAAGGAGAAAATCGAGGAGAATCCGCTGCTGGAACTCGAGGAAGAGGCGGGCGAGACGGCGGAGGAACCCCAGGCGGAGGAACCCCAGGCGGAGGAACCCCAGGCGGAGGACCCCGCGTCCGATCAGGACCGAATCGATTGGGATGCCTACATTCAGGACGGCATGCACAACCAGATGGATGCCCGTGAAGAGACGGAAAAAAGGGAAGATCAGCACATCCTGGAACGGGAGGGAAAGTCGGATACGACGCTCACCGACTACCTGATCGAGCAATTGCGGCTTCTCGACCTCTCCGCCCAGGACCGCGAAATCGGCGAGTACCTGATCGGAAACCTGAACGACAGCGGTCTCCTCGACGTCCCACTGCTGGACCTGGCATTGGAATCGAGCGTGCCGTTCGACGAGGCGGAACGGGTGCTGAAGGTCGTGCAGACCCTCGAGCCTACGGGTGTCGGCGCGCGGGACCTGCGAGAGTGTCTCATGCTTCAACTGGAAGCGTTGAGCTTGAGCGATTCCCTTGCATACCGGCTGGTATCGGAACACTGGCGCGACGTCAAGTTGCGGCGCATCGCTTCGATTCGAAAGAAGATCAGGGCGTCCGAGCAGGAAATCGGCGACGCCCTGAACGTGATCGCCGGACTCAATCCTCATCCGGGGCTGGCCGTCAGCGATTCATCCGTTATCGCCATACATCCCGACCTGATCGTCGAGAAAGTAGACGGAGAGTACCTCGTCTACCTCAATGATCGCAACCTGCCCAGGGTGCGTGTCAGCCATGCCTACCAGGCCATCCTGAACCGGAACGCGCAGTCTTCAGATGAAGACCGGCGTTACGTGAGGCGCAAGCTGACCGAAGCGAACCACTTCGTCAACTCCATCGAACAGCGGCGGTCAACCCTGTTGAAGGTGACAAACTGCATCGTCAGGGCACAGCGCGAGTTCCTGGATGCGGGCCTTTCCAGTCTCAAGCCGATGATTCTCCAGGAAGTGGCCGACGAGGTGGGCCTGCATGTAACGACCGTCAGCCGGGCCACGCAAGGCAAGTACGTTCAGACGCCACGGGGCATTTTCGCGCTGCGGTTCTTCTTCGACGGGCGATTGAAGAAAAAGACGGACGAGGAGACCGGGGAAGCCGCGGCCGGCCAGTTGGCGACCAAGACGGTCAAAGACCGCATCGCGCGGATCATCGAGGAAGAAGACGCGCGTGCGCCGCTGAGCGACCAGGCGATTGAGGAGATTCTCCGCACGAAGGAAGGCGTGCAGATCAAGCGGCGGACGGTGGCGAAGTACCGCGAGAACCTGGGAATACCCATTGCGCGGATGCGCAGAAGGATCTGACCCGACAGGCCATACGGCGAAGGGAGGCGAACGTGCAGAAATCCATGACGGCCCGACACTGCGAACTGGCAGACGCTTACAAGGAGCATGCGGACAGAGAGATCGACCGTTTAAACAGATACAGCGACAACATCCTGAGTGCGGACCTTATCGTCTCGCAGGAAAAATACCGGTACATGGTTGAACTGAACGTGCACGTCGGCGGGCACGTCCTGACCAGCAAAGAGGAGAACGCCGAAGCCTACACGGCCCTCGATCAGGCGGTCAACAAGATGGAAACCCAGTTGAAGAAGCACAACGGCAAGCTGCACGATCACAGAAACCGGCGTCACTAGGTAGCGGACGATGGCCACGACATCGCCCCTGAAATCGCGCGTCCTGCTGATCAAGAACCTGGTCGAGCAGGTCGACCTGAAACTGTCCCCGCTGACGGGTGAAACGGGACTGTCCAGGAAGATAACAAACGCGGAGACGAACCGGCCGGGACTCGCGCTGGCGGGATTTGTCGAGCGGTTTTCCAGCAACCGGATCCAGATCCTGGGGGAGACCGAATTATCCTACCTGAACAGTCTGCCCGCGGACCAGCGGCGTGCGTCGCTGGACCGGCTGTTCGACCTGGGCTTTCCCTGCATGGTGATCACGAAGGGTATGGATCCGCCCCGGGAATTGACCGAGACCGCCGAGCGGTTCGATATCGCCGTTCTGGGTACTTCACTGACGACGGATGCCTTCGCGCAGTCCCTGATCGAGTACCTGGAACCCTACTTCGCGCCGATGACGACCATACACGGCGCCCTGGTCGACGTGTACGGCGTGGGTCTCCTGTTCACCGGACGCAGCGGAATCGGCAAAAGCGAAACGGCCCTGGACCTGGTGGAACGGGGTCACCGGCTGGTGGCGGACGACGTGGTTACGGCTTACCGGATGCGGCGCGGCGTCATCATGGGGACGAGCAACACGATCACGCAGCACTTCATGGAAATACGCGGCGTGGGCATTATCGACGTCACCAGCATGTTCGGCATACGCAGCATCCGCGTGCGCAAGCGGATAGAAGTCGTCGTAAACCTGGAGGACTGGAACAGCGACGAGGTCTACGAACGTACGGCCCTCGATGAGAAGACCACGACGTTGCTCGACGCGGAACTGCCCTATGTCCGGATTCCCATCAACCCGGGCAAGAATCTGACGGTCATTTCCGAGGTCGTTGCACTCCGGCATCTCCTGAAAGTCGTCGGAATCAACCCGGCATCCATATTGAATCAGCGGGTGCTGGAGGTCATGAAGGAAGGCGAAAAGGTCCGGTATCGCAGGGAAGACTACGAGTAGAAGCATGTCACGCAGGTCTGAATGGATCGGGCAGCGATTTGATAAGGAAAACCGTTTCCGTAAAGAACAGGAAGGGGTTGCACATGCGACCCGCCGAGCAACTGGTTCGCACGGCGTCCAGATTCAAGTCGGAAGTCACGCTGGTCAAGGACGACATTCCGGTGAATGGCAAGAGCATCCTGGGGGTCATGATGCTGGCAGCGGAGCACGGCAGTTCCATTACGGTGGAGATCGACGGACCGGACGAAACGGATGCCCTGAAGGCCATTACCGACATGTTCGACAAGGATCAGGAGCCGTAACATGAGCGACGAGCGCCGCGTACTTAAAGGCATACCGGCATCGCCGGGCATCGCTATCGGACGCGCCCTGGTCTATAATCGCCGGTTTGCCTCCATACACCAGCGTCCGATTCCCGCCGACGGCGTGGAGGCGGAGATTCTTCGATTCCGGACCGCCGTCGACGAAGCGTTGGACGACCTGACCCGGTTGCAGCGCCGCATCGCGGTTGATTTCGACCAGGACATACTGAAGATTTTCCGCGCGCACCAGGCCGTACTCGAAGACCCGGAAGTGGTGGATGTTACCGTCGTGCGTATCCGGCGTGAACGGACCAACGCCGAGTATATCTTCGACGAGGTCATGAGAGGATGGATCGCCAGTTACTCCTCGATAGAGAATCCATACTTCCGTGAACGGACCGCCGATTTCGAAGACGTGCAATACCGGGTGTTGGCGAAGCTCACCGGCAGCGCGCATACCGGGATCGAGGCCAAGGACGGTGAGATCGTGCTCGTAGCGCACAGCCTGTCCCCTTCGGACACCGCGGAAATAGACCGGTCTGCGGTCTGCGGCTTCATCACCGACGCCGGTGGTCAGACGTCGCATACGGCGATCGTCGCCCGCGGTCTTGCCGTGCCGGCGGTAGTCGGGACCAACATCGCCACCCAGACTATTTCGGACGGCATGATGATCATCATCGACGGCAACACCGGGATGGTCCATCTCGATCCGGATGCCGATACGATCGGCCGGTACAGGGAAACGAAGTCCCAGCTATCGGTGCTGGAGCATGAGCTGCAGGAACTTCACGACCTGCCAGCGGAGACGCGGGACGGAAGGCGCATCGAGCTTTCGGCCAATATCGAACTGCCGGCTGAACTGGAGGATGTCCTGAACCACGGCGCGGACGGCATCGGCCTGTACCGTACCGAATTCCTCTATCTGGTAGGCAACGAATTGCCGTCCGAAGAAGATCAGACCCGGACGTACCAGCGCATCGCGCGGCGCATGGCGCCGAACCACGTGATCATTAGGACGCTGGACCTCGGGGCGGACAAGATGCCGAAAGAGATGCCGGACGAAGCCAATCCCGCCCTGGGCCAGCGAGGTATCCGGCTCTGTCTCGACCGGCCGGAAATGTTCAAGGTGCAGTTGCGAGCCATCCTGAGGGCCGGTGCCGAGGGCAACGTGAGTCTCATGTTCCCCATGATATCGGGATTGCAGGAGCTCAGGAGGGCGAAGGCGCTTTTCGAAGAGGCGCGGAATGAACTGCTGGAGGATGGGGTGCCCGTCAACCAGTCGATGCCCGTCGGAATCATGGTCGAAATCCCTTCGGCCGCACTGACCGCCCACGACCTGGCGAAGGAGGTGGACTTCTTCAGCATCGGCACGAACGACCTGATCCAGTACACCGTGGCGGCCGACCGGGGCAATCCGAGCATCGCCTCCCTGTACAATCCGTGCCACCCGGCCGTGCTCCGCCTGGTCGCGTCGGTGATCGACGCCGCGCACGACAACGATATCTGGGTGGGCGTGTGCGGCGCCATGGCCGCCCATCCCCTTGCGGCCTGCATACTGCTCGGACTCGGCGTTGACGAGCTCAGCATGAGCCCCATCGACATTCCCGAGATCAAGAGCCTGATCCGCTCGGCAGATTACCAGGAGCTCAAGACCATTACCCGGGAGGCGCTGGACCTGTCCACGTCGGAAGAGATCATGCGTTTCCTGAAACCCCACCAGCCGAAGACCGAACTGGATGTATCGGACATGATGCGCATCTGACGGTCAGCCTGGCCGACGCGGTCGCAACGCCGGTTGCGGACCAGGGAACAAGAGAGGCGTAAATGGGTTTATCTCAGGCGGAAACCACGCAATTCGAAAATCAGGGTTACCTGGTCAAAACCGGGCTGCTGTCCAAAGCCGCGCTGCATCCTTTGATCCGGGCCCTGAGCGGCATCGTGGACGAAGGCGCGCGCCGGCTGCACGACGAGGGAAAACTGCCCAGCCCTTATGCGGGAGAAGGATTCGAAACCAGGTTGGCGCATATTTACAAAGAGTCCGAAGAAGCCGGCGAGGCCGTCCTGGCGATGATCATGGGACGGGGTGGAGGGCAGTTCAACGGCGAGTCGATGCTGGATTTGTTGCGGAATGCGGACCTGGTAGACTGTGTTTCGGACCTGATCGGACCGGACATCGTGGGCGCTTCCGCTTATCGCATCCGTCCGAAGCTTCCGGGGCATACGCGGACGGAAGTGCCCTGGCACCAGGACTCAGGCTACTTCCTGCCCCACTGCGACCGGCACCTGATCGTGACCTGCTGGATCCCGCTGGTCGACACGACCGTGGAAAACGGTTGTCTGCACGTGATTCCCGGGGTCCACAAGGGCGGCGTGTTCCGGCATTACACGGGGGGGCACGGCGGCTACCTGGAGATCCCCGGGGACGAATTGCCGGAGAACCAGCCCATTCCCCTGGAAATGAAACGGGGCGACGTCCTGTTCATGACCAATCTGACCCCCCACGCCTCCTTCGTGAACCATACCGGGATCGTTCGCTGGAGTATCGACCTGAGGTACCAGTCCATGGACGCGCCGAACAACTCGGAGGAGGACCCGGAGACCTACACGCCGGAACGGGATCCGGTCACCATGGCCTGCTATCCGAGCGAGGCCGACTTCGTGATCCGGGATTCGAATCATCCCGAGCGGGAGGTCACGACGCCGGAAGCCTTCAGGGAACTCCGGGACCGTTACCACGAGGCGAAGCCCTATAACCCGGGCAGGGGCTGGACCCGTCTCAAGGACAGGAAAGAGGCATGAACCCACGGATCACCCGGTACATGCGGGCGCCGTACAGTGCGCCAAACGGTCTGCAGGTCACCGACGAAGGCCTGTGGGTCGTCGATCAATTCACCGATCGCATCGCGCTCCTCGCCCTGGAAGCTCCCCACGAGTACGGAACCAGCAGGATACTGCGCGAGTTGCCGACGGAATCCTCCAACACGAGTGGGATGTCATTCGGCGAAGGGGGGCTGTGGCTGGCCGCCAACGGTCCGGGCGAACGGTGGCGATTTTCGAGGGAGACCGACGCGCCGCCCGGGACGGGCGAGATCCTCAAGGTCGATCCGCGGACCGGCGCTACTCTGCTCCGCCGGCCCCTTCCCGCTGCCGGCGGCACCCATGGCCTGGACTACGATTTCGTGGATACAGGCACGATCTGGCTGAGCACGCTTAAGGAGAAGACGCTCACGCAGGTCCGAATCCCGGACTGGTCGGTGAAGCGCGTCATTCCGCTGCCCTACGACGCCGGCCACGGCATCGTGAGGACCGGCGACGATGCCCTGTGGATGGTATTCAAGATGGACCGCGTCATCGCGAAGATGGACGTCGATACCGGCAACGTGCTCGACGAGATCCATATCGGTCCGGAACATCCGGAACCGCACGGCCTGGCGCGTTGCGGAGACGACCTGCTGTACTGCGACGCGATGACGGGCTGGATCGCCCGGATCGAAGGCGTTTTCGACGGATAGCGCCAGCGCCCTGCAGCTCTATCGCCAGCGCCCCGCCGATTTACCGCCTTACCCCATGGCGCCCGAGTAGTAGATCTTCTCTCCCAGGTCCGTCCATCCGGTAACCGTGTTCCGGAAAGACGTGAAGGACTCGTACACCCGCCTGCTGTCTTCGTCTGTTTCGACCAGCTGGGCGATGACTTCCTCCGAGTATCCCTTGAGGGTCGTGAGCACGGAATCCGGAAAGCGTTTGAGCTGTACCCCTTCTTCGTTGACCAGCTTCTGCAGGTACTCGTTGTTCCTGGCGTCGAACTCGGACAGCACCCAGTGCGTCGACCGGGCCGCCGCGGTCCGGATCACCGTCTGCAGATAGGCCGGGAGTTCCTCGAAAGCGCTCTTGTTGACCATGAGTTCCGTCACGGTGCCCGGTTCATGCCAACCGGGATAGTAGTAGTACTGGGCCGCCCGGTAGAAGCCCATGAGGTAGTCGTGATACGGGCCGATCCATTCGGTGGCGTCGATGACGCCGCGTTCGAGGTTGGTGTAAATCTCGCCTACGGGAGACAGAATGGCCGAACCGCCCGCCCGCTTGATCACGTCGCCCCCCAGGCCCGGTATCCGCATCTTCAGTCCCTGGAGGTCGTCGGCGGTGTTGATTTCCTTCCTGAACCAGCCCCCCATCTGGAAGCCGGTATTGCCCGCGGGCATGGGGATCAGGTTGAATGGGGCGTAGATTTCCTCCCATAACTCCAACCCGCCGCCGCTGTAGAGCCAGGCGGTGACCTGTTGTGCGTTCATCCCGAAAGGTACCGAAGAGAAGAACTGCGTGGCGGGCGCCTTCCCGGCCCAGTAGTACGCGGCGCCGTGTCCCATTTCCGCCACACCCTGGCTGACCGCTTCGAATCCCTCGAGGGCCGGAATCAACTCGCCGCCCGCATACACCGTGATCTTCATCCTCCCCTCGGACATTTCCTCCACCCATTGGGAAAGGAGTCGCGCACTCTCCTGCAATATGGGCAGATTCGGTGTCCAGGTGGTGACCATCTTCCACTCATAGGTCCTGTCCGTGCGGATGGCGGGACCGCTGCTTTCCTGCCCGGAACCACAACCCGCCATCAGTGCGGCCCCGCCGGCCAATCCGGCCGTGGATGCCGTCTTCAGAAACTCGCGCCGTTTGATCTGGTCCATCCTCTTCCTCCATGAATCGGGTTCGTCCCGCGTTTGGTTTACAAAAGTCGTCCTGCGTCGTGCGGCCGGCCGGGAGCAACCCTCCCGGCCGTACCCTACATCGTATCGGCAAACAGGCTGCTCACCGATTCTCCGTTGTGGATCCTTCGAATCGTCTCCGCCAGCAGTGAAGCGACGGAAAGGATGACCATGTGGGGAAGTCGCTTGTCTTCACCGATGGGTACCGTATTCGTCGTGACGATTTCGTCGATCCGGGAACAATCTCTGAACCGTTCGATCGCCCCGCCGCTGAATACCCCGTGCGTACACACGACGCAGACCCGCTGTACGTTGCGTTCTTCCAGCCGTTGGATCAGTTCGAAGATACTGCCGCCGGTTGCGATCTCATCGTCCATGATGATCGCGTTCTTGCCGGTGACGTCCCCCACGATCATGTCGATTTCGACCTTGTCGTCCGAAATGCGGCGCTTGTTGCCCGCCGCCACCGGCAACATCAGCAGACGCGCGAAATGGGCCGCGTTCTTGGCGTTGCCCAGGTCGGGAGAAACCACCACCGTATTGCTCAGATCCCGCTGTTGGAAATGTTGGGCCAGTACCTTGATCGCGTTCAGGTGATCTACCGGGATACTGAAGAATCCGTGAACCTGCGGTTGGTGCATTTGCAGGGTGAGAATGCGATTGGCGCCGGCCGTTCCCAGCAGATCGGCCACCAGGCGGCCGGCGATGGATATGCGGGGAGCATCCTTCTTGTCGGATCTCGAGTAGGAGTAATAGGGCAGCACGGCCGTGGTGCGCGCCGCCGACGCCCCCCGGGCGGCATCCAGCATCAACAGCAATTCAACCAGGTTCTCCTGCACCGGAGGACCCAGCGGTTGGATGATGTAGACATCGCCTTCCCGGCAGTTCGCATTCAACTGGACCTGGAGGCAGTCGTTGCTGAATCGCGTCAGGGTACTGGCTCTCAGCGGCACGTTGAGATAGTGGCACACCTCTTCCGACAGCGCGGGATGGGAAGAGCCGCTGAATACCACGATACTGTTCATGTATCCGTCTCTGTACGCGCGACCCGATTCATGCTCCGGGCGGCCTGGAGCAATGCTGCGTGAAGCCACCGTAAATCAAGGGAAACCAAAGCACCGTGTCAAGTACAATATCCGGCCGTTCACGGCGAAATCCGGCCGTCACGGCGAAGAGGCGATCACGACCAGATGCTTGGAAGCCGTCAGCCTGTCGAGTGTGGGCAGCATCTGTTCCACGTATAGGATGTACGGACCGGCAGGCAGCCCGCGTCCGTGCTGATCCGTTCCGTCCCATGTAAAGACATGCCGGCTGGCTACGGTCGTCTGATCAATGAGCGTTCTAAGGAAACGGCCCTGGATATCGAACACCATGGCGTGAAGTATACCGTGGGGTGCGGGCAGGTCGATCGTCACCAGGCAGACGTCTTCGAAGTTATCGCCATCCGGGGAGAACGGATTGTTGCTGAAATGCACGGAGACGCCGTCCGGTATACGGGAAACATAGAGTGAGTTCTGCCGGCCCGGAGTACCGCCGCCCGTGTCGGCGGATGGTCCCCAGACCGGTGGATCGAAGTCCGGGTTCACCAGTTCCACGGAACGACCCGGTTCGGGATTCGAGGCCTCGTCGAATTCTGCGCCATGGACGGGTTTTCCCACTGCATCCAGAAGCCATATCCTCGCACCGCTGTTCCGTAGCCTTTCCCAGCCGCCTATCGCTTCCACCACGGTACCGCCGAAGCCGGGATGCGTTTCCCGGAACAGGGCGACATCATGGGCAATTACGACATATCCCTGGCCTTCGATAGACAGGCCGCCCGAGGAAATGAGGCGCACCCGTTCCAAGTGATCCAGCCGCAGCGCGCTGCCGGTGAGATCGACCGCACCACTACCCCGATTGTACAGTTCAATCCATTCGGTCCGGTTGGGGCCGGGGTTGAACATGATCTCATTGATGACTACGTTTTCCATCGATCTCCCGGTGTCTACAGGCGCCATGGGTTCCTCGGGCGTCGCTGGCTCTGCCGGTTCCTCGGGTTCCTCGGGTTCCTCGGGATCGGCGGGTTCCTTGGTATCGGTGGGCGTGTCAGGTTCGGTGGGTGCTTCCGGTACCTCGGGTGTCGCTGGCTCATCCGGCTCCGCGGGTTCCTCGGGATCGGTGGGTGTGTCAGGTTCGGCGGGCTGCTCGGGTTCCTCGGGTGTCGCTGGCTCTTCCGGCTCTGAGGGTTCTACCGGCTGCTCGGGATCCTCGGGCATTGTTGGATCCTCCGGCCCGGGCGTGGGAGATAGGTCGTTCGCCGTGCTGTTTCGGAACCCCGGAGTCGATCCGTCCGGATGTGTGGACGGCAAACGGTTGGACTCGTCCACGGGCAGGTCGAGTCGCGGCCGTTCCCACGAAACGCCGTTCCCTCCCGCCGATTCGGTCCATGCGAACTGGTCGATCGTAACCTCGTCCCTTTTGATGAAGACCAGGTCTCCGCTGTTCCCCAGCCCATTGCCCAGTGTCCGGTCTCCCTTGATGGTCAGCATCAGTAGACGGGCAGGATCGCCCGCCGCGGCAACTCGCGCGTTGTATTCGCCTTCGTAGTCCGGATCGACGACAAGCGCGTATGCGCCCGGTGCCAGCACCGTACCCGCCAGGCCGAAGTCATGGGGACCGGTGAAGTCCGTAATCGTGTCGTTCACATCCCGTGAATCGCCGAGTGGCCAGCCTTCGAGATCCACCGGTTCTTCCCCCGCGTTGTAGAGTTCGACGAACTCTCCTTTGGATTCCGAATGGGGATCGGCCAGTACCTCTGAAATGACGATGCCCGCGCCCGCCGCCTTCCCCGCGAAACCGAGGCATAGCACGGTGATGGCGAGATGGTGGTTTCGTATCATGATAAGGAACTCCTTTTGATGATGGTGATTCGGGTGATTTGACCCTCGATGCCCGCCTGTTCATATCAGTCGAAGCCCTATCATGAATCTCGTTTTGTATTGACACCGCAGGAAGCCCTTGCGTTAAATGCGATGGGTGATAATCGGGACCTTGCAGGGGGAGCGTTGCATGACGGAACTCCGAAAAACCGCGCTATATGACCGCCACGTGGCGTTGGGCGCGAAGTTGGTGCCTTTCAGCGGCTGGGAGATGCCGGTCCAGTATGAGGGGATTCTGGCTGAACACCACGCGGTCCGCACGGCGGCCGGTCTCTTCGATGTCTCGCACATGGGCCGCGTCGAGATATCAGGACCCGACGCCGTCGCCTTCGCCAACCACATCACGGTGAATGACGTCGAACGGCTTAAGCCCTATCGGTCCCAGTATACCCTGGCCTGCCGGACCGACGGCGGCGTCATCGATGACTTCCTTGTTTACCGCATGCCGGACCGATTGCTGGTCGTTCCCAACGCGGGCAACCGGGAAAAGGACCTGGACTGGTTCCGCGGCCATGCCGCCGCGTACGACGTCGAAATCCGGGACCTGAGCCAGGAGAGCATGCTCATCGCGTTGCAGGGACCCCGCAGCGAACAGATACTCGATCCGCTGGTGGAGGCCGAATTGGATGCGCTCAGGTTTCAGGGGTTTGTCGAAACCCGGGTCGGTGGCATCGATGCCCGGGTTTTTCGAACCGGATACACGGGCGAGGACGGCTTCGAGATCTGGTATCCGGTGGAACATGCGGCCGCGCTATGGGATCTCTTGCTGGAATCCGGCGCTTCAAGCGGCTTGAAGCCCTGCGGACTCGGCGCTAGAGATACCCTGCGCCTGGAAGCCGGACTCGCGCTCTACGGGCACGAGATCGACGAATCGATCAATCCCATCGAAGCCGGCCTGGGATGGACGGTCAAGCTGAAGAAACCGGACTTCGTCGGCCGGGACGCCCTGCTGGGGGTCCGGCGTGAAGGTGTGAAACGGAAGCTGGTGGGACTGAAGTTGCTGAAACGGGGGATACCCCGGCAAGGCTACGAGATCCTCCACGACCGGGTCCAGGTCGGCCAGGTCGTCAGCGGAGCGATTTCACCCACGCTGGGGATGGGGATCGGCACGGGTTTCGTGCCCGCCGAACTGGCGGAACCCGGAACGGGCCTCGCCATCGGCATCCGAGGCAGGCACATCGCCGCCGAAGTGGTAAAACTGCCGTTCTATGCCGGAAGCCGGAAGTAGGCTGGTCGGCCTGATCACGCTATGCGTTTTCCCTGAGGAACGCCCTTACCTCATCCACCCCGGGCATGCCCTCCGACGCACCGGGCGTACCGATCTTGATGGCCGCCGCGGCATTGGCGAAAGCCGCCATTTCCTCCAGGTTCTCCTTCAAAAGAAAACTGTAAAGCAGTCCGCTGGCGAAAGCGTCGCCCGCACCGACCGTGGACCCGGTCCGGACGCGGAAGGCCGGCAGCTCGACCATGCGGTCTTCGGAGGCCGCCAGGCAACCCCGGCCACCCAGCGTCACCGATACGATGCCGACGCCTGCCTCCAGCAGGTCGGCGGCGGCGTCACGAGGCGCTTGCCGGCCCGTGAGCTGTTCCGCTTCCTCCTGGTTGGGCAAGATGATGTCCGTATGCTTCACGGCCTCGTGCACGCGGGATTCCAGGGCGGGATTGAGCCAGAACTTTCCCGGATCGAGGGCTACCGTAACGCCGGAGTCTCGGGCCGTGGCCATCGCGTCGAGGATGGCTGCGCAGGTCGATTCGTCTTCGGTAAGCACATGGCCGGTGACGTATAGGAGGCGCGCGGAACGGACGAAATCACCGGCCAGGCAGTGGGAAGGTATGGTCCGGGAACCCGGACACACGTAGAACGTGTATTCGCCGTCCGGTGTCTCGAACATGCAGGCCAACGAAGTCGCCTGTCCCTCCATGACGTGAAGACGGGACGTGTCTACGCCGCCGGCCCGCATGCCCTCCGCGAAACGCGTACCCGGCGCGTCGTCGCCGATCGCGCCTACAAAGGCCGCACTGGCGCCCAACCGAGCCATGCCCATGGCAACGTTCGCGGCCGCCCCGCCCGGCCCGACCCGACAGGCCTCGCCGACCACGCCGGATCCCCGAACACCTCCACGGTGCCGGTCCGGATGGCGCGGCACACGCATCCACACGTCGAGGTTGCCGTCCCCGACCGCCAACACGTCCAGCGCACGATTCATCGGATGTCCCAGAAATCCGGCCGCAAGATACGACGCGTATCGGCGAGGTGACGGTCCTTCCATCTGGTCACGGTCTTGCCCTTCCCGTCATTACGAGAGTATGTCCGAACTGTGCACGGTGGGACACCAGTGCTTCTCGATGAAAGAGACCACCAGGCGGGTGCCCTCATCATGGCTGACGTAGGGCGGCATGGCGGGATTGTACATGGCGTCGGTGAGATCGCGGACCAGCGCCACGGGAACGCCCCAGCGGACCATCTGCTTTATGCCGAAAGTCCGGTGCAGGATGCACATGTTGGTGTGCACGCCCATCATCAGCATGTTGCGGATCCCGTAGTGCCTGAAACAGGCGTAGATCCGCGCGCCGCTGTCGGACATCAGGTCCCTCTCCTGGTCGATGTCGATGTCCGGGTGCTGACGGGACCAGGCACGGAAGGTCTCCGTTTCGCCCGTATCCGCGCCTTCGTCGGATGCATCCACGGGGAGCGGCGGGTCCGGGAGGCCCAGGTCCGGCGGCGTATCCACGGACGGTACGGACTCGGCTCTTTTCCGTGCGGGCGCATCCCGGTAGAAATCCAGGGTGTCGGACGGGGCGTGCACGATCAGGACGCCCCGGGACCGGCAGGCGGCCGCGACCTCGTTCATTCGGGGCGTCAGCGCGTTCAGCCGCTCGACCGCGCCGCGGCACCAGTGGGCATCCCAGACGTCGCACAGCACCAGCGCGGTGCGCTCCGGCTCCCAGCGGGTTTCGGTCGTGATCGTCTTCCACGCTGCAAAGCCGTTATCACGCGCCAGCTCCTGGCGGCGCAGCTTCAGGGCAATCCAGTTATCTGCCATGACAGCATTCCTTTCTCGATCGAACGGCGCAAGGCGCATCGCAAACTGGTTGCCAACGAATCTGACTCATAGAAAATCCAGGTCGGCCCCCAGGTGGGCGGGCAGGACGTGTTCGGCGTACAGCCGGCGCCAACCCCGGTCGGGCGGCGGGGGAGGGACGTGTCCGGCCTTCCGGCGGGCCAGTTCCTCCGCGGGCACGCACAGGTCGAGCCGCCGGCCCTCCACGTCGAGTTCGATCGGATCGCCGTCCTGGACGAGCGCCAAAGGGCCGCCAACCGCGGCCTCGGGGCAACAGTGCAGCACGACCGTACCGTAGGCCGTACCGCTCATCCGCGCATCGGAGACGCGCACCATGTCCATGACCCCCTCTTTCGCCAGGTAAGCCGGAATGGGCAGCGAACCGGCTTCGGGCATGCCCATGGCCACGGGACCGGCGTTTCGCAGGACGAGCACGTGATCGGGGGTCAGCCCCAGTTTCGGGTCGTCGATCCGCGCCGCCACGTCGTCGGGGGATTCGAATACGGCGGCCGGGCCCCGGTGGCGCTGGCGGTCCAGCGCGGCAGCGGCCCGTTTGATCAAGGCCCCGTCGGGCGCGAGACTGCCACGCAGGACGACCAGGGCGCCGGGTGGTCCGATGGGTGCTTCAAGAGTGCCTATGGTATCCTGCCAGTCGTCCGGCGAGGCCGTGTCCTGCAGGATATCCCCCAGGGACGCGCCGTTCACGTTCGTGGCATCGAGGTCCAGCCTGGATTCCAGGGCCTTCCACAGTACGGGGAGGCCACCCGCCTTGTGGAAGTCCTCCATGTATCCCGTACCCACGGGTTTGCAGTTCACCAGCACGGGCGTTTCCCGCGCCGCCTCGTGGAGGTCTTCCAGCGTAAGGGGGACGCCGGCGCGGCGGGCAATGGCGATGAGGTGGATCACCGCGTTGGTGGACCCGCCCAGCGCCGCGAGTACGACCGACGCGTTGTGGAACGACGCCCGGGTAAGGAACTTGTGCGGAACCGCGCCGCTTCGGGCCAGTTCGACGATACGCCTGCCCGTCATCACCGCCTGCCGAAGCCGGTCGCCCGATCCGGAGAGCGGCGTGGCGCCGCCGGGCAGCATCAGCCCCAGCGTCGCCGTGAGGCAGGCCATGGTCGAGGCCGTTCCCATGACCATGCACGTTCCGCCCGTGGGGCACAGGGACTGTTCGATTTCTTCGATTTCTTCCTGGTCGATTTCACCCGCCCGATGCCGAAGCCAGTACCGTCGGCAGTCCGTGCAGGCGCCGAGACGTTCGCCCTGCCAGCTCCCCGTGCGCATGGCGCCGGTCACCAGCGAGATCGCCGGCAGGCCGGCCGAAGCGGCGGCCATCAACTGGGCCGGCACGGTCTTGTCGCAGCCACCCAGCAGCACGACGCCGTCCATCGGCTGCGACCGGATCATTTCCTCCGTGCCCATGGCCATCAGGTTGCGAAAGAGCATGGAAGTGGGCGAAAGCAGTGTTTCGGCCAGCGAGATGGTGGGGAAGGCCAGGGCGAGACCGCCGGCCTGGGTGATCCCGCGCCGGACGCCTTCCACGAGTGCCGGCATATCCCGGTGACACGTGTTGTAATCCGATGACGTGTCCGCGACGCCGATGATCGGGCGGTCGAGGTCTTCGCCGTCATAGCCCGCGGAAGACAGGAACGCCCGCCGCAGATAGCGGCTGAATTCCGTATCGCCGTACCGGGTCAGGTTACGGTCTATTCCCTTTATGCCAGTATCTGCCATGGCTGTTCCAGGTGGCGCATCCGCTCCGGCGTCGCCGTCCTGCGCATCAGGTCCCACCGCAGTTCGCCCCGGTCGGCCGGGAGCCTGCGCCGAAGAAAGGCGAGTTCGGCCTCCGAACGACAGGACGAACAGGCCGTCATGTTCAGCATGCGACGGCGGTTTCCGCCGCCAAGGGCATTGTGCAGGGTCATCTGGTTAAACACGACGACATCGCCGGGCTGGTTATGGGGCGCGACGCAGGGTACTTCTTCCATGCCCATGCCCCAGAGCGCATGGGTATCGAGATTGCCCTGCCATCCCTGCCGGTGGGAACCCGGCACGAATCTGAGGGCGCCGGTCTCAGGGGTCAGGGGATCGAGATACATCGCCCATTTTACCTGGACAACCGGGTCCCCGTGACAGTCCGGATGCCACATGCCGTCACCGACGTACAGCTCGCCGCCGCTGCCCAGATAGTTGTAGCCCTCCCCCAGGAGGCCCGACAGCAATCCGTCGACATTGGAGTGGTCGAGTAATGTGCACAGCCGTTCACTGCGTTCGATGAAGCGCCCCAGGCTCGACCGGGCGGTACCGTCGTGCACGATCCCGGCCTCACGGAACACCCGTTCGAATTCCTCGATGATCCAGGGAATCTCCTCTCGCAGGAGGCCCGGTAGGACGAGGTAACCGAAGTCGCTGAAAAACCGTTTCTGCCCGCCGCTCAGTTTCATCTTGTGGATCTCCTGGTCAACTTGGCCGGTCCGCCCGGTTCAGTTCGCCCGGCTCGGTCCGCTCGGATCTCCCTTCCCGCCCGTACGGTCCAGCTCGATAGCGAGCCGCCTGCCGAAACATTCTTCAAATAGTTGCACGCGGTTTCTTGCTTCAGACAATTCGACGGTGACGTCCCGGCCGTCCCGTGGAACGACCTTCATGCGCACCTTCCTGCTACCGGTCTCCAGCTTGACGTCCTCGACGATCTGCGCCCGGCTGCGGTCCAGGTATTCGGACAGTCTGAGCAGTGAGGACAGCCGGTACACCATGGTCCGTTCTTCCTTCTTCAACAGGCTCTGGTACCGGGAGAAGTTCGGCTTGCCGCGCCGGTGATTGAGGCATAGCCAGGCGATGATCACGATTTCCCGGTGGTCGAATCCGGGCAGGCCGGCGTTCAGGATGATATAGGCCGAATGCTTGTGATGATCGTAGTAGTCGATCACCGTGCCGATGTCGTGCAACAGGGCCGCGGCCCACAGGTACTCCCGTTCGCGCTTGCCGTAACCATGCATTTCCTGGAGTTGGTCGTACATGGAGAGCGACAAACGGGCGACGTGGCCGGTGTGGGCGCCCTCGTAACCGTATAGCCGCGCCAGGTTCAGGACCGTGAACCGTCGAAGCCGGCCGATACTGTCCGGTTTCGACGCGGGCTTGAACGCCTCTTCGAAGAACAGCCCTTCCCGCAGGCCCTGGCCGCTCACGGTCAGTATCCGCGCGCCGGTCTTCCGCATCACACCGAACACGATCATGGCGCCGCCCAGGATGATGTCCTCTCTTTCCTTCTGCAACCCGGGGATCCGCCGCGACCGCTCGGAAACGGGCATGGACGCGATGCGCTCGATCAGCTTTTCCAGCCGGCGCCGCTTCAGTTCGTAGCCGTGCACGAGCCCGAGGGGGTACTTGCGTTCCATCCGGTCGATGCGGACCAGGGCGCGGACGACGCCTCCTACGCCGGCGACCGGTACCTTCCCGTCGGTCTTGAGCCAGCCGATGTCATCCAGCGCCCGGTCGATGTCCCCGTCGAGCCGCTTCGTCTGTCCAGGGGTAACCTCCGTACCAGGGAAGTAGGTCTCGGTGGTCCTGACCGTGCCGAAGGGCGTGGACGCCCCCTTCGCGAACGCGCCGTCCCGGATCAGACCGATTTCCGCGCTGCCGCCGCCGACGTCCAGGATGATCCCGTCGAAGAGACCCAGGCTGTTGATCACGCCCACGGTGCTGTAGAACGCCTCCTCTTCGCCGCCGATCAGTCGGAAGTTCAACCCGGTGCCGCGGGCGATCTCCTCGAGGAAGCGGGCGCCGTTCGCGGCGTCCCGCACCGCCGCGGTGGCTACAGGCAGTATATGGTCTATGCCCTGGGCGTCGCAGAACGACTTGAACATGCGGACGGCGTCCAGCGCACGGGACCGCGCCGCGGAGCGAAGCCGCCCGTCCCCGGCGATGCCTTCACCCAGGCGGACCCGCCTGCTGACTTCGTCGGTGATCTTGAAGACCCGGTCCCGCGTGAACTGGGCGATCATAAGCCGGGCCGTGTTGGAACCCAGATCGATTATGGCGACCCGTCGCTCGAGCGGCGCGAAGGAATACAATGGGGCCTCAGACGACGAAGCTCGCGAGGGGCCGCCCGGCGAGTCCCGCCTTGAGGTTCTCGACCGTCCTCCGAGCCATCGCGTCGCGTGTGCGCGTGGTCGCGCTGCCCAGATGCGGCGCGATCACCAGGTTTTCCAGTTTGAGCAGGGGATGGTCCCGCGGCAGGGGCTCCGGTTCGGTGACGTCCAACGCCGCCGCGGCGATCCAGCCGTTGCTCAGGGCAATGTGGAGGGCGTCGTGATCCACGACGGCGCCCCGGGCCAGATTGATCAGGATAGCGGTCTTTTTCATGCGCCGCAGCGCGGCTTCGTCGATCAGTTCCCGCGTCTCCTCCGTGAGTGGACAGTTCAGCGTCACGAAATCCGAGACCTCGAGCAGCAACTCCAGCGAGACATACCGGGCCCGGTAAAGGTGGTCATCCGGGTCCGGCTTCCGGTTGTGATAGACGATCTCCATGTCGAACCCGTTCGCCCGGCGGGCGACCTGCTTCCCGATGCTGCCCATGCCGATGATGCCGATGGTGCTCCCATGGACTTCGAATCCGTGAAGGATGCTGGGGTCATAGTGCGTGAACCCGGGGCTCCGGGCGAACCGGTCGCCCACGACGACGCGCCTTGCCGCCGCCATCAGGAGGGTAAAGGTCATATCCGCAGTTGCGCCGTCGAGCATGTGGGGCGTATTTCCCACGGGAATCCCGCGCTCGCGGGCCGCTTCCGTGTCGATATGGTCGACGCCTACCCCGAAATTGCTGATGACCTTCAGGTTCGGCATGCGGTCCATCACTTCCCCGTCCGTGGGGGGATGGCCATAGGTGAGATAGGCGTCGATGAGATGCCACCGTTCGTCACCGTCGGCCAGGTCGTCGAGCATATGGAAACGGTCTCCGGCATCGAAGAGTTCCATTACCGAGTCCGGCAGGGGTACGTCCAGCAGTATGTGAATGCCCATGGAGGTTCCTGTTCATGCGAAACCCGTACTCGCCCGGCGTCCGGACCGGTCGGGGGGCTACTGGACGCCTGGACCGGTCGGGGGGCTAGATGACGCCCGGCTCGTCGATCGTGAGGGTGCAGGCATCACCGTCGAGGGTGGCCCGCACGCCCAGGGGCAGCGTCGCCTTGTACGTGCCGTGGCCGATTCCCAGACCGTAGACAACCGGAATCCCCAGTGGTTTCAGCCGGTCGATGAACACTTCCTCTATACTGAAACTGCCGTAAGGAAACGCGGGGTTGTGCGGCGCACTGCCGCACCCGGCGCATTCGCCGATCACGATGCCGGAGACGCGGGCAAGCCGGCCCGACTGCAGCAGTTGCGTGAGCATCCGGTCGATCCGGTGGGGTTCTTCGCCCACGTCCTCGAAGAACAGGACGGCGCCGTCGTAATCGAATTCGTAGGGCGTTCCCACCGCGGCCGCAAGCAACGAAAGCGTGCCCCCGATCAGCGGTCCGCTGGCCCGGCCGCCCTGTATGGTCTGCACCGGCGGCATGTCGTCGGGGTGCGGAATCTCACCGATGGGATCGGTTCCCGCAACCGCCTTCACGAAGGCATCCCGATTATACGGTTGAAAAACGGGGCTCATGTCGGAAGAGACCATGGGTCCCCAGAAGGTGACCAGTCCGGCATGCCGTTGAATCGCCCCGTGGAGGGCCGTGATGTCGCTGTAGCCGACAAAGACCTTCGGATGGGCGCGGAAGACGTCGTAATCCAGGTCGGGCAGCATGCGGACGGACCCGTATCCCCCGCGAAGGCATGCGATGCCCTTGATTTCCGGGTCGGCGAACATGGCCTGGAGATCGGCCAGGCGGTCGGCGTCCCTGCCGGCGAGGAATCCGTGCCGGTCCGAAAGGTGCGGGGCGGTCTCCGTGCGGAATCCGAGGGCTTCGATCGACCGGCGGCCGTTCTTCAGGGCGCTCGGCAGTGCGGAGCGGCTGGCCGGTGCGACGATCCCGATGGTATCGCCCGGTTTCAATGCCGGCGGTTTCAGAATATCCATGCTAAATGAATATAGATTCGCGGGTATCGCCGTCAACTTCTTTGCCCGCCAGTTTGTGCGTGGTCGAATTCTGTTGTCAACCCGGTGTCCATCCGTATTTTTGGAGCGGATAGTTTGAATAAACCGGGCTGAATCGTGTATACATTCCTGATGTGCGTACGGACCTGAAAAACGCCGGATTCCGGAGCCTTGAAACCATGACGAAGAAGCGCTTTTCCCGCCGTTCGTTTATCGCCAGCACCGCGCAGGCGACCGGGGGCGTGATCACCCTCGGCGTGCTGTCCCGTACCGGCGTGCTGGACGCCCAGGAAGCGCCGCCCTTCGAACACGCGTGGCAGCACCTGGACGCGCACCAGGGACGTACCGTCGACGCGCTGACCCGGATGATCATGCCGTCCGACGACAACGGTCCGGGCGCGGCGGAAGCCCGGGTAGTCGTCTATATCGACCGGGCGCTGGGCGCACACCGGGCCGAATACAGGGAGACGTATGAATCGGGCCTGGCCGCCTTCGATCAGTATTGCCTGAATGCGCACGAAGCGCCTTTCCTGGAACTGGACGCCAGGACACAACGTCGGGTGCTGATGGGCATGGACCGACCGAGGTCTCCCGGGACCTGGCCGGAGGACGCCCCCATGGGCGCCCGGGACTTCCTGCGCATGGTGGTTACCCATACCATGGAAGGCATGTTCAGCGATCCGTCCTACGGGGGCAACTACCGCGAGACCGGCTGGAAGCTGATCCGGTTTCCGGGCCGGGCGCCGTTCGGCTACGATCCCCCCTTCAGCGAATTCGACATGACCATTCCGGAAACCGAATATCCCGAATGGAAACCCTACGACGGTCCCATGAAGAGCCGGATTATCGGCGAGGAATAACTCCGAAGCCTCCATGTCCCTACCCAATCCCAACATACGACGGCCGGACGTAATCATCATCGGCACCGGTGCCGCGGGCGCGGTACTGGCGAAGGAATTGAGCACGAAGGGGCTGCGCGTGGTCGCCATGGAAATGGGATCTTTTCTTAAGACCCGCCATTTCGACCAGGACGAGCTTCAGGCCATGCATCCCGCCAGCAACAATCCGGACCATCCCAACATCTACCGCCACGACCAGCCCAATACGTACCGGCAGTCGGCGGACGTGCAGGCTACCGAAGACCACGGGATCCACATGCAGAGCACCGTCGGCGGCAGCACGCTCCACTACACCGGCATTTCATGGCGGCTTCACGAGAACGATTTCAAAGAGCGAAGCCTCTTCGGCGACCTGGACGGCGCCGACGTGCAGGACTGGCCCATCGACTACTGGGACCTGGAACATTACTACGAGAAAGCCGAGTACGAGATCGGCATTTCGGGCCTGGCCGGCGCCAATCCCTTCGATCCGCCGCGCCGCCGGCCCTATCCCATGCCCCCGGTGCCGCGGACCAGTTCGGGCGCCCTGTCCGACCTGGCCGCCGGGAAACTCGGCTGGCATTCCTACCCGGCGCCCCTGGCCATCAACTCCCGGGAATACGGCGGAAGATCGCCGGTCATGAACTGCGGATTCTGCGAAAGCTACGTCTGTACCATCCAGGCGCGGTCCAGCATGCTGGTCACCATGATTCCGCAGGCGCTGCGTACGGGCAATTGCCAGATCCGTGCCGACGCCTGCGTGCGGGAGATCGTGGTCGACGAGGACGGCAGGGCGGAAGGGGTCATCTACCTGGACAAGGACCTGCGCGAGCACCGGCTGGAAGCCCGCGCGGTCATCGTATGCTGCAACGGCGTCCATACTCCCCGCCTGCTGCTCATGTCGAAATCCAATCTCTTCCCGGACGGCCTGGCCAACAGCAGCGGCAAGGTGGGCAAGCACCTGATGTTCAACTACTACCAGTCCGCGCGGGGTTTCTACGAGAAGGACCTGAACGAGTACAAGGGCGTCATGGATACCCGGATCATACAGGATTTCTACGACCCGGACCCGGACAAGTACGGTTTCTTCGGCGGGGGCGTGCTCGAACCGCGGGGGGACGGCGAGACCATCTCTTTCGCCAACCTGAACATGCCGCGTCTGCGCAGGTGGGGCGCCCGGCGCAAGAAGTGGATCATGGACAACTACACCCGGTACATGGTCGCCCTCACCAGCATGCAGTCCATGTCCCAGGAGTCCAATACGATCGACCTCGACCCCGACGTCAACGACAAGTGGGGCCTGCCCGTCCCGCGCGTGACCTACAATGTGCATCCCAATGAACATAAACTCGGGGACTTCTTCCGCGAACGGGCCCGGGAACTGCTCGATGCAGCCGGCGCCCACGGGGTCGTGGCCTCGCCGAACTTCGTACCCCGCGGCGACGCCCATCTCATGGGCACCTGCCGCATGGGCAACGATCCGGCGACGTCGGTGGTCAACAAGTTCAACCAGGCTCACGACGTGGACAACCTGTTCATCGTGGACGGATCGTCCTTCGTCACCAGCGGCAAGAGCAACCCGACGCTGACGATACAGGCGCTGGCCTTCCGCTGTGCGGATTACATCGTCACCCAGATGGCAAGGCTCAATATCAGGTAGCGGGATCGGGTTTTTAGAACGTGTTTAAATCACTTTAACTGTGGAGGCAAGATCATGGGTTTCGCGAGTGTACTGAAGAACGGCTTTACGCGGCGGCGGTTCATGAAGGGTGCCCTTTTGGGTGCCGGTGCCGTGGCCACCGGTTCAGCCTGGGACATCGCGCAGGCGATGGCGACCGGAAAGAAGGCCGGCGACGTCCGCGGATACGGCGTCGAGCCGGGCCGGGTCAATATCGGTTCCAATGAGAACCCCCTCGGCGCGTCCCCTCGCGCTGTGGCGGCCATCGCCGAGAACCTGCACAAGATCAACCGGTACGATTTCGGTGTGGACCTGCCCGTCCGCCTCAACAAGATGCACGACGTCCCGGGCGTAGAGGGTTTCGAACTGAGTTTTGAAGACATGCGGTCGTTCATGCGTTTTCGTGAACTGAACCGGGTCATGGTCACGCCGGGTTCCGGTCCCATTCTTCAGGCGCTCGCCGTCATCGCCGCCGGCAACGGCGGAGAATGCATCGAGGCGGTTCCGGGATATGGATCGGTCGCCCGGGGCTTTCAGAGTTTTCAGATGATGGGGAAGGACGTCAGTGTCGTCCGCGTGCCGACCACGGGTGATTTCGTACACGATCTCGGCGCCATGAAAGCGGCCATCACCCCGAAAACGTCCCTGATCGTCGTCACCAATCCCAACAATCCCACCGGAACGATCGTGCCCTACGATGATCTCGTGTCCCTGGTGGATGCGGCGCCCGAACAGGCCATCGTGCTCATCGACGAAGCCTATATCCACTTCGTTCGCGACCCGAACTACCAGGATGCCGTCAAACTCGCCCTGGAGCGGGAAAACGTGGTGGTCGCCCGTACCTTCTCCAAGATCTACGGCCTGGCCGGCATGCGCATCGGTTACGCCGTCGGCGGCCAGCGCATGATGAATATGCTGATGGCGCACATGGGATTCTTCGGGGGCGGACTGAGCACCCTGGGCATGCACGCGGCGCTCGCGGCCATTGACGATGATGAATTCGTCGACCGTACGCTGACGGTCGTGAACGACGGCAAGGACTATCTGTCCGCCGAGTTCGATCGTCTGGGCCTGGAATACACGCCGAGTCACGGGAACTACATGATCGTGAACGTCGGGCGGGACAGCCGCCGGATGTCCGGTGAACTGTTCAGGCGCGGCGTCATGGTTCGGAGTGGTTCCGGATACCGCACCCAAGAGGTTAATCTCCTCGGCAACCACCTGCGGGTGACCATCGGCAAGCCCGATGAACTCGAGGTCTTCGTGAATGAACTCGAGAATATCCTGGGTGGGTCGAGCCAGGGTTAATTCAAAATAAGGATATCAGGAAACAGGACCAGGCCTCCGGTGGTACGAACTGCCGGGGGCTTGCCTGTTTTCAGGGTGCTGAATTGATCGGGATCTCTCGTGCAGCTATACTCAATCGAGGAGGTTGTCTTTTGTAGATACGCTGTCCTGGACGACATCGCTGAAGCTCGCCGAGGCATTTGTACTGGCCAACGTGGAGCTGGGCGTGTTCTCGTCGGGCAGGGATTAGCGGTGCGATCGACAGAACAGGAAGCGGCGGCACCCGTGGGTGAACCGGTCATTTACATAACCGGGCTTTCCAGGAACACGGTCACGCCCATATCCACGTATTTCTCCCGATCTTCACGTGGGTGGTTCCTGAAGCACACCATCGTTTCCGAATCCTGTAGCTGGTCGACCACGTGCCGGACGCAGTCGTCCACGTCCCGGAAGGGGTGTTGCGGGTGGGCTTCGATACTGTACATGAGGTCGTTCGGACCGAAGGACAGGCAGTCCACGCCCGCTTTGGCCAGTCGTCGTGCTCCGGTCACCGCCGGGATGGATTCGAGCTGCATCATCAGCACGCCGTAGTTGTTCCACCATGCGGCGTACTGCAGCCGGTCGCCCCCGACTTCGCTTACTTTGCGCCGCGCCGCGCCTCCCCAGCTTCGCGTGCCCTGCTGTGGATAGTAGAAGAAATCGACCGCTTCCTCGACCGTCGCTTCCGTTTCAACCTGGGGCACTTCGATCCCCGCGGGACCGAGGTCGAGCAGGTTGCCGACCAGGTAGCTATGATGGGTGTGCTTGATGCGGAACATGACGTCGGCATCCAGTGTATCCGCCCGGTCGCAGAATTCCACCAGCCGTTCCTCGCTGAAGGCGCTGTGCTGTCCATCCACCCAGAGAAAGTCAAACTGTCCGGATTCGGCGATCTTTTTCAGCTGGTCCCGGGTATGGGTCATGCCGACATTGGCGCCAATGACCTGCTCTCCCGCGCCGATGCGTTGTTTCAGATTGTGCTCCGCCATGTGCTACTCCTGTTGTGATGGCCTGCCATTCATTGAAAACTGGCATATTCATTTGAGTACAGAGGTTTTATGGACCTGCTGTTCTGTGGACCCGCCCGTCCCGTCCGAACCGTCCTTGCACGGTCCGGGCAACCACGATTATAATGTGCGATGTCCCTTTTCGATAGCCCAATCTGCGGAAATGGACATTCATCTGTCCACTTCGCAGTTGCCGGGACCACCGGCCAGCCTATCTTGACATCAGACCGCCGTCCCCGGATTCAGACTGAATGGACCGGACTGACTGATCAGGCCCGGTACCCGGTCCGCCATGACCGCATTGGAGGAGCCCGATGTATCTGCACGATGTCGTAAACTGGACCGATTTCGATGATGAAACGCTCAGCTTCTACCGCGCGATCAGCGTGGACATGATCCAGCTGGACCTCAGGACGGGAGGGAAATCCGACGCTGAACGGCACGTGAGGGCCGGAAAGGACAGCACGGAACTGTTCGAACGGGCCCGGGAAAAGACGGAGTCTCACGGATTGAAGCTGCAGACCGTATTCATGCCGGTCCTGGAGGGGATCACCCTGGCCACAGAAGACCGGGACGAGGAACTGGGCGCCTTCCTGCAGCTCATCGAAAGCCTGGGAAAGGCGGGTATACCGACCCTGGCCTGGAATTTCAAGCCGATGGGCAATTTCCGGACCACCTCCGACATCGGTCGCGGCGGTGCGGTGTACAGCACTTTCGACTATGCCGAATTCGACCGGAACCGTCCACCGCCCCACGAACCGCCCGTCTCCGAGACCGTGATGTGGGACAACATGGTCTCCTTCATGGGCGCCGCGGTCCCGGCGGCCGAGAAGGCCGGCGTCAACCTGGCACTTCACCCGGACGACCCGCCCATTCCCGAACCACTGGGCGGCGTCGCCCAGATCTGTTCCACGCTGGAGCATTTCGGACGCATCTTCGACGCGGTGCCCAGCGAACATCACCGGATGCTCTTCTGCCAGGGCTGCATGACCGAACTGGCGGGCCCGCAGAAAGTATACGATATCATTGCCGAGATGGCCTCCCGGAACAAGATCGCCCTGGTCCACTTCCGGAACGTACGGGGGCAGCTGCCCAGGTTCGCCGAGGTCTTCATCGACGAAGGCGAAGTGGATATGCACCGGGCCATGGAAACCTACCGCGATAACGGGTACTTCGGACCCTTCGGCATGGACCACACCCCGGGTTTCCCTCAGTCCTCGGCCGGTCCGGCCGGCAAGGCCTTTGCGAACGGATACATCCGGGCCACGATCCAGACGGTCTACGGACGATAGGAGAATCGAGCATGCGAATCACCCATTTTGAAATCCTGCGCGTACCACCGAGCTGGGTGTGGCTGAAGATTCACACGGACACCGAGTTGTTCGGCTGGGGCGAACCCTACCTTGAAAACCACCCCGAAAGCGTCATCGCCGAGGTCCGGCGCCTCGAGCCGTTGCTCGTCGGCGAGGATCCCTGCCGCGTCGAATCGCTCTGGCAGAAGATGTACGAAGGCGGTTCCGGCTACGTGGGCGGCCCGGTGAAGATGAGCGCGATCAGCGGGATCGACATGGCGCTCTGGGACCTCGCGGGGAAGGCCGCGGGACTGCCGGTACACCGCATGCTGGGCGGGGCCTGCCGCGACCGGATTCGCATGTACCGCGCGGTCGGCGGTCAGTTGCCCTGGTACGTGGAACCCGGACAGCCCTACGACGCGGGTTGGGATCCTTCCCGGGAACCGGATTGGGATTTCCCGGCGGGTCACGAGGAAGCGGCCCGGGTCATCATCGAAGAATGGGGCTTTCGGTGCATGAAACTGCACGTGGGCATGGGTACCGGGCTGGAACCTACCGCTGAAGTGGATCGTATCGCCGAAGCCTTTGCCGCCGTGCGGAAGGGTGCTGGTCCCGATGTCGAGGTGGCCGTGGATATCCACAATCCCCACCCCGTGATGGCCAGGCAGATGATTTCCGCCCTCACGCCCCATCGTCCCCTGTTCATCGAGGAACCCATGCCCGTGGAACGGGTCGACGTGCTCGCGGACATCGCGCGCAACAGCGAGATCCCCATCGCTGCCGGGGAACGATGGATGGGGAAATGGATCTTCTATGATGCCCTGCGCAAGAACGCCCTGTCCGTGATGCAGCCGGACCTGTGCCACGCCGGCGGCATCACCGAGTGCCACAAGATCGCGGTGATGGGCGAAAGCGCCTACGCGAAACTCGCCCTGCACTGCCCGTTGAGCCCTCTTGCCCTGGCCGCGTCTATCCAGGTCGACGCCTGCGCTTCGAATTTCCTCGTGCAGGAACACAACGAAGTGAACTGCTGGCGGGAGGGGGGCAGGACGTACATCGGCAAGGGCTACTTCGCCGAGCCTTTCGTTCTGGACGAAGACGGTTGCGTGGCGGTACCCCTGGGACCGGGGCTCGGTGTGGATATCGATCCGGAAGGTTTCGAACAGATCATGGCCCGGCCGTGGCGGGATGTGCGGGGCTGAAGCCGTTAAACACGTACCCGCGTCTACCTAAACGCGCACCCGCACCCACCTTGCGGTCTTGACGGCGTCATCGCCCGCGTAGTAAACCACGAAGACCTCGTTGCCCGGTAGCCGCACCATCCGGGGATGCCCGAAACGCCAGCGTTCCATGTCGCCCCACAGTTCAGACTGGGTTCGCCCGCCGCTGGCGCCGGATTCGGTGCCGGTGGTGCTGTCGTAGACCAGGAGATCCCGCTCGCGTTCCCAGTGCTTCCCGAAATCTTCGCTGATGGAAAGTACGATGCCGGGGGGATCACGCCGCCGCGGATAGGCGGCCAGCAGCCGGTCGCCGCCCAGGGACAGGGGCTGGCAGTGCTGGCCGGGAAGGCCGGTACCCCGCGGGATGGTCCACGACCGGCCGTCCGGGGTTCCATAGGCGATATGGATATCGATGTCCGACCCCATCCTGAAATCATGGGTCCAGAACGTGGCGACGAGGCGCCCGTCACCGGGGTGGATAGCCAGCCGCTGGTCCCAGTAGGCCAGCGCGTTGTCCGGATGGCGGGCCACGGTGACGAACTCCGGCCAGGTCCGGCCGCCGTCCCGGGAGAAGCGCAGCCGCGCCACGGGCCGGCCGGGTGTCGGATCCTCGTATTCCTTCCACTGTTCGTAGGGCTGTGCAAGGATGCCGCCGGGGAATTGGATGACGGCATGCGAACAGGGTGAAGCGGCGAGGTGGGGCGACGTGTCCATGGGCTGCGGTGGGCTCCAGGTGCGGCCGCCGTCCTCCGACTCGACGTGCAGGATGCGCATGGGCAGCAGGCCCTGCGTTTGCGGGTGGATGAAAGGAAGATCCGGGTTGGATCGGTCGACCCACAGGGCCGTGGCCGTGAGTCTGCCCGGAGCGAGTTCCGTACTGGTCAGGCCCTTCATTTCGCCCGGCGTACCCTCCCAGGATCCCTTCCCGAATCCGTCGTATCGAAGGCCCCAGGTACGGCCGCGATCCACGGTCGCCCAGACACAGGCGTGCCCGTCCGCCGAATCGCGGTCCGAGCCCCAGCGGCCCGAGACGAGTATCGTGCCGTCATGCAGTCGGTTGATGGTGGTGAAGGCGCAATTACTGCGGTGACCGGGGATTGGATGGCCGTCGCAGACCGTGCCGGAATCCAGGATTCGCACGCAAGGCTCCAGAACCGTAACCCGTTCGTGAACAGTTTGTTACACGTTTTTGGTCCAGTGGTGGATCAGGCTGGCTGCGTCGTAGGTCACGACCTTGCATGCGGCGTCCACGGCGCGGAACAATTCCCACTGCCTGTTCGGTGTGCCCGCCGTGTAGTAGGCCGTGACCAGCCGCCCGTCGTCGAGGCGGGCTGTGGAGGGATAGCCGATGTCGCCACCGGGCAGGGAATCGTCGAATACCAGCCGCCGCGCATCCCAGGTCGTCCCGCCGTCCCGGCTGATCAGGCCCTCCACGCCGAAGGGCGGATGCCGGCGCCCGAAGACGAGCAGCAGCCAGCCGTTGGGCAACAGGGTGAGGTCCGGCGGGTGTTCCTTCGCGTCCGTGACCCGGCCGACCAGGCGCCAGGTGTACCCGCCGTCTTCCGATACGCAGGAATACAGCGCTTGCTCGGCGCGGTCCTCCGAACGGGCGACGAACAACCAGCGGCCGTCGGGGAGGAGGGCCACGTCCGATTCGTTCAGTCCCAGCGCCACCAGGGTCGGATCGCCCCAGGAACGGCCGTTGTCTTTCGACCGGAGTATGTACGTCGGCGTCGACGCCCCTTCACCGACCCGGACTGTTACGCCGCCGGGCTCGCATATCGGGTGTCCCCCTCCGTAGATCAGCATGTGCATGACGCCGTCTGCCGTGAAGATCTTTCCGAAGGGCGAGGCGCCGTTGATCGGGGCATAATCGATGAGGGCGTCGTCCACCCAGGAATGGCCGCCGTCCGTGGAGAATACGACCCGGGTATCGGTCCGGCCCATTTCCGGTTTCCAGGCGCCCTCTTCGTCATAGGAGCCCTGCCAGTGGTAGGCCAGCACGAGCGTGCCGTCCGGCGCCACGCCGAGCGCGGGGTTGCGGTCGTCCCGTTCGCTGTCGGCCACGGTCACGGGCGCGGACCAGGTCAAGCCTCCGTCCAGGGAGCGCCCCACGTCCAGCCGGCCGCCCAGGCCGATGTGCCCGGCGCCGCCGCGGTAGGCCATGAGCAGTTCACTGCCGCCCAGACGGGTTATGACCGGAAAATAGCCTTGTCCCACGGCGGCGTCGGCCGTCTGGGTGCCGGGGAGCCGGCGCACATCGAGTTTTTCGGACATGGGTGATCTTTCGTCCTCGCTTAAGCGTGAGATTCGGTTAGGTGGATATGGGACCGACGGTAACGCCGGTCGCCTTCGATGTCAAGGAGATCGCTCGGGAAACTGCGGCGTCACCTCTTAGCGGCCGGCACGATTCATCAAAGGCCTGAGCAAAGCTTGAGCACAGGTTGAGCACAGTGGAAAGCGCACGCGATCATCGCTTCGATACGCACCGGATTTAATACTTGACATAAAAGTCAGGTTTGCTATATTCACACTGTTATCTGGCCATCGATGGAGACTCGATCATGAAAGTGACCGCCCAGGAAGAATACGGCCTCCGGTGCATTCTGCAACTCGCGCGGCACCATTCCCGCGACCCGGTTACGGGACGGCAGATCGCCGAGTCGGAGGGCATATCCCTGGACTACGTATCCAAGCTGCTGATGATCCTCAGACGGGCGGAGCTCGTCCGAAGCGTGCGGGGGATCCGGGGCGGCTACGCGCTGGCCCGGGAACCGCAGAGCGTAACGCTGGGCGAGGTCATGCGCGCCCTGAGTTCGGAAGAGGGGATCGTGATCACCAGCCCGGACAGCCACATGTGCGATCACTTCTCCGGCCACCTGGAGGCGTGCGCGCACCTGAACGCCTGCGCCATCCGGCCGGTCTGGACGGTCCTGGCCCGGTACCTGTCCGGCGTGCTCGATCACATTACCCTGATGGACCTGCTGCAGACGGAACACCAGGTCCTCGAGGTGGTGGAGCAGGTCTCCCAGGATACCATGCGGGACCAGGCGACGAGCGGCATTATCCAGATAGGCCGTTAGCACGGCAGGTTCAGCACGACAGATTTTAGCACGACAGTTTTCAATTGTTTCAAGGAGATGCAATGGAAGCCATCGAAACGCTGGCCCAGCAGGAATACAAAGAAGGCTGGGTGACCGACATCGAGATGGAAACGGCGCCGCCGGGGCTCAACGAGGATATCATCCGGTTCATATCTGCCAAGAAGAAAGAGCCCGAGTTTCTGCTGGAATGGCGCCTGAAGGCCTACCGGCACTGGCTCACGATGAAAGAGCCCAACTGGCAGTACATGGCCTATCCGCCGGTAGACTACCAGGATATCGTCTACTACGCCGCGCCGAAGAATACGCCGCAGTACAACAGCCTCGACGAGGTGGATCCCGAACTGCTGGCGACCTACGACAAGCTAGGCATTCCGCTGGAAGAGCAGAAGGTGCTCGCGGGCGTGGCCGTGGACGCGGTCTTCGACAGCGTGTCGGTCCACACGACCTTCAAGGACAAGCTGGCCGAGCTGGGCATCATCTTCTGTTCCTTTTCCGAGGCGGCGCAGGAACACCCCGACCTGGTGGAGAAGTACCTGGGCACCGTGGTGCCGTACCGCGACAACTATTTCGCGACGATGAACTCGGCCGTCTTCAGCGACGGTTCCTTCTGCTACATCCCGCCCGGTGTCCGGTGTCCCATGGAACTCTCCACCTACTTCCGCATCAACACGGCCGGGACCGGCCAGTTCGAGCGCACCCTGATCATCGCCGACGAGGGTTCCTACGTGAGCTACCTGGAAGGCTGCACCGCGCCCATGCGTGACGAGAACCAGCTGCATGCCGCGGTCGTGGAACTGGTCGCCCTGAAAGACGCGCAGATCAAGTATTCCACGGTGCAGAACTGGTATCCGGGTGACGAAGAAGGCAAGGGCGGCGTCTACAACTTCGTGACCAAGCGCGGGGCCTGCAAGGGAGAGAACAGCAAGATCTCCTGGACCCAGGTGGAAACGGGATCGGCCATCACGTGGAAGTATCCCAGCGTGATCCTGCAGGGCGACCATTCCATCGGAGAGTTCTATTCCGTGGCGCTGACCCGCAACAAGCAGGTGGCCGACACGGGCACCAAGATGATCCACGTGGGGAAGAACTCGCGCAGCACCGTGGTTTCCAAGGGAATATCCGCGGGCAATGGCCAGAATGTCTACCGGGGACGGATCCAGGTCCTGAAGAAGGCGGACGGGGCGCGGAACTACACCCAGTGCGACTCGATGCTGATCGGCGACCGCTGCGGCGCCCATACCTTTCCCTATATCGACGTGGGAAACAACTCGGCGAGCGTGGAACACGAAGCATCGACGGCCCGGATCAGCGAGGACCAGCTCTTCTACTGCAAGACCCGGGGCATATCCACCGAAGACGCCATTTCCATGATCATCAACGGGTTCTGCAAGGAGGTCTTCCAGGAACTGCCGATGGAGTTCGCCGTGGAGGCGAAGAAGCTGCTGGGGATCAGCCTGGAAGGCAGCGTGGGTTGACGAGGACGGGCGGCCGGGTCCAGGACGGCCATGTCCAGGACGGCCAGGCCCAAAACTGCGGAAAACAAGATAACAACAGGAGAAAGCAAGCAAGATGGCATTACTCGAAATCAGGAATCTACGTGGCGGCATCAAGGACCAGGACATTATCAACGGGATCGACCTGACCGTCGAACGGGGCGAGGTCCATGCGATCATGGGACCCAACGGCTCCGGGAAGAGCACGCTGGGCAAGATCCTGGCCGGCCACGAGGAATACGAAGAAACCGGTGGCACGGTACGTTTCCAGAACAAGGATCTCTTCGAACTCACCCCCGAGGAGCGGGCCAACGAGGGCATGTTCCTGGCCTTTCAGTACCCGGTGGAGATCCCCGGCGTCAGCAACGCCTACTTCCTCCGGGCGGCGATGAACGAACGCCTGAAGTACCGCAGCGAGCCGGAGATAAGCGCCGGCGCGTTCCGGCGGCTGCTGGACAAGAAGATGAAACAGGTCGACATGGACCCCGAACTGGCCCGGCGGCCGGTTAACGAGGACTTCTCCGGCGGCGAGAAGAAACGCAACGAGATCTTTCACATGGCCGTGCTCGAACCGACCCTCTCCATTCTGGACGAGACGGATTCCGGGCTGGACATCGATGCCATGCGCATCGTAGCCCATGGGATCAACCAGCAGCGCACCGCGGAGAACGCGATGATCGTCATCACCCACTACCAGCGGTTGCTGGACTACGTCGTGCCGGACTACGTCCATGTCATGTACCAGGGCCGGATCGTGAAGTCGGGCAGGAAAGAACTGGCCTTTGAGCTCGAAGAAAAGGGCTACGAGTGGATACGGGAAGAAGTGGAAGCCGCGGGTTGAATTCATCCAAGGAGCATGGAATCACGAAATGACGGAATCACTGAAGCAGACGACGACCAGCAGATACACCACGTTTTACGACGCTTACGACCGCATCCGTTCCCTTGATGCACCGCTCTGGCTGCATCGGATCCGTTCGGATGCCATGAAGCGCTTCCGGGAACTCGGCATGCCGGTCGCCCGCGAGCTCTCCTTTCCACTTAAGGAAGACTGGATCTACACCGATCTCCGGCAGATCGCGGAGACTTACTACCAGGACGGACCGGGCAGTCCAGGTGGGCCAGGCCGACCAGTGGAAGTCAGGCTGGACGAGGACGCGCTCGCGCCATACGAATTCGGCCAGGACGGCTGGCACCGGATCGTGTTCGTAAACGGTGTGCATGCACCCGCGTTGTCGCACGGGCCGGACTTGCCCCGGGGCGTCGTGGTAAGCAGCCTCGCCGATGCCCTCGTGGAGCATCCGGAGCTCGTTCATCCGCACCTCGCGCGCTATGCCGACTACGAAAGCACGGGGCTGACGGCACTGAACACGGCCCTGATCGAAAACGGCCTGTTCATCCACGTACCGCGCGCGGGAGCGCTGGAAACCCCGGTGCACGTGCACTACGTAACGACCGGACTCGACGCGCCCCTGGCCACGCAGCCGCGCACGCTCATCGCGGCGGGCGACGGGGCGAGCCTCAAGGTGGTCGAGAGTTATTCCGGTTTGACGGATCAGGTCTACCTCACCAACGCCGTAACGGAAATCTCCGTGGGGCGGGACGGCAACGTGGACCACTACCGGATCAACCGGGAAGGCGAAGGAGCCGCCCATCTGTCCACCACCCAGCTCCACCTGGCGGGGAACGGCAGAATCTCCACCTTCAATATGAGCATGGGCGGCGCGTTGACCCGCAATGACACGAACGCCCGGCTCACGGGCGAGCACGCGGTGGTACGCATGAACGGGCTGTACCTGGTCGCGGGCGACCAGCATGTGGACAATCACACCGCCATCGATCACGCCGTGCCGAACTGCGACAGCTACGAGGTTTACAAGGGCATCCTCGAGGGCCGGTCCCGCGGCGTGTTCAACGGCAAGGTGTTCGTGCACCAGGACGCCCAGGAAACGGATGCCAAGCAGCTGAACAAGAACCTGATGCTCTCGTCAAACGCGATGATACACACCAAGCCGCAGCTCGAGATCTACGCGGACCAGGTGAAATGCACCCACGGCGCCACCGTGGGCCAGCTCGACGAGGACCAGATCTTCTACTTGCGGACCCGCGGCCTGTCCCATGACAGCGCATGCCACCTCCTTACCTACGGGTTCGCGGCCGA
This sequence comes from Gemmatimonadota bacterium, assembly GCA_009837395.1. GTDB lineage: Bacteria > JAAXHH01 > JAAXHH01 > JAAXHH01 > JAAXHH01 > JAAXHH01. The sequence goes on along the minus strand of VXTP01000043.1, from coordinate 474,719 downwards.
CCTGATCCGTCGACTCGGGATCGAGGCCGTCCGTACCTCGCTGGATACGCTTTTTGAAACCACCATCCGGGATCTTTCGGCGGCCCGGGGCCGTACGGAAAGATAGCGGATACCTTACACGCGCACAGGGGCTGACGAATGGATACGGATGCCGTTAAAGAACGGATCGTGGACGTATTGAAGACGTGCTACGACCCGGAAATCCCGGTCAACATCTACGAAATGGGACTCATCTACGAAATCGACGTGCAGCAGGACGGCATGACCAACATCAAGATGACGCTCACTTCGCCGAACTGCCCGGCGGCCCAGTCGCTGCCCGCCGAGGTGGAAACCAAGGTCAAGGACCTGGACGAAGTGTCGGACGCCCTGATCGAAATCGTCTGGGAGCCGCCCTGGCATATCGACATGATGACCGAGGACGCCAAGCTCGAACTTGGCATAGACTACTGATCGCAGACGGTTAGGGAATCATGGAAGAAACACTGGTAGAAGTGCCACGCAAGTTGGATGAGGCAGTCCGCCTGTCTGACGAGCACGCGCTGCGTTACCGCGGGGATTTCCCCATCCTGGACCGGAAGGTGCACGGCAAGCCGCTGGTCTACCTGGACAACAGCGCCACGTCGCAGAAACCCCGGGCCGTGCTCGACGCCCTGGACGACTACTACACGCGGTTGAACGCCAACGTGCACCGCGGACTCCATACGCTCAGCGAGGAGGCGACCAACGCCTACGAGGCCGCCCGCGAACGGGTGGCGCGCTTCATCAATGCGCCGGCCCGGAACCTGGTCTTCGTGCGGAACACGACTGAGGGCATCAACCTCGTAGCGAGCGCCTGGGGCCGGAAGAACGTCGGGGCGGGCGACGAAATCCTGCTTTCGGTCATGGAGCACCACAGCAACATCGTGCCCTGGCAGATACTTGCGCGGGAAACCGGCGCCGTGCTGCGGTATTTCGACATCCGTGAAGACGGATCGCTCGACATGGACCAGGCGGACGAACTGATCACGGAGCGGACGCGCATCGTGTCCATCGCACACATGTCGAACGTGCTGGGCACGGTCAATCCCGTCAAAGCCATCGTGGAACGGGCCCACGCCGTCGGCGCGCTGGTCTTCGTGGACGCCGCGCAGAGCGTGCCGCACATGCCGGTGGACGTGGGGCGTCTGGGATGCGATTTCTTTGCGTTTTCCGGCCACAAGATGTGCGGTCCGACCGGCATCGGCGGACTATACGGCCGGCAGGAGCTGCTCGAATCGATGGATCCCTACATGGGCGGGGGTTCGATGATCGACGAAGTCCGGCTCGATGGGTTCACCTGCGCGGACATCCCGGAGAAATTCGAGGCGGGCACTCCCAATATCGCCCATGCTATCGTCTTCGGCGACGTGGTGGACTACCTCTCCGCCGTCGGGATGGAGCACATCCACACCCACGAAAAGGCGCTGACGAACTACACGATCGAGCGGCTCGAGGAAATCGACGGCCTGACGGTCTTCGGTCACGCACCGGGTCGGGGAGGGGCGATCTCCTTCAACCTCGACAATATGCATCCCAGCGACCTGTCGACGGTGCTGGACCGCCAGGGCATCGCCATCCGCGCCGGGCACCACTGCGCGCAGCCCCTCATGCGCCGGATCGGGACGCCCTACGGCGCCACGGCGCGGGCAAGCCTCTATTTCTACAACACCTCCGAAGAAATCGATATCATGATCGGAGCCATCCACCGGGCACGGAACCTCTTCGGCACGTAGTCGTTCGTCAGTCCGGAGCGCCGTACCTGGTTCTTCCGTCCGGTCTCCGGTTCCCGCCTGATCCATTCAACCGGCTTGATGTCGGATCGGTCAACGCGGTACCATGACGCCCTTCACGGTCGATTTGGGCATGTCGCCCATCATGCGCGCGGGCCGCACGCCGCCGGCCGTTTCCCTGGGATTGAGCGCGTCGCATGGCGTGCCGAACTTCGGCAGGGCGAAGGGCAGGTGGGTATTTCCCCGGGCGAGGATGTGGAGGTTATTCGCAGTCGGCCCCTCGAATTCGGCGCCATGATTCCACGGCACCCAGGACCTCGCGTTGCAGTAATGACCCACGAATGCCCGGCGAAACCGCGTCCCGGTCCGGTTCTCGTGCGACCGGTGCAGGAGATGCCCGTGGAAGAACAGGACATCTCCCGGCACCATGCGCGCGGCCACCTCGCCGCCGGCGTACTTCCCGGCGACAGGGGCCAGTCCGTTCAGGGACTCATCCGTCGCACTGGCGCCCTCGATGGTCCCAAGGTCCCCTATGGCGCCGTCGGTGTGGTTCTGGCCGAGCTTGTTTTCGTCCGGATAAATCGGCTCATGATGCGATCCCGGCATGACCATCATGCAGCCGTTTTCTTCATCGGCGGGATCCACGGCCAGCCAGGAACCGATCAGCGTGTCGGGATAGGTGGGTATGTAGTACGAGTCCTGGTGAAAACCCTGGCCTTCGCGGCCGGGCGGTTTCAGGAACAACATGGTCTGGAGCGCCAGCACGTCCGGGCCGATCAGGGCTTCGAGCACGTCCAGGATACGGGGTTGGAGCAGAAACCGCTCATGCAGCGCGTGCTTCCGGTGAAGCATGTGTATGCGCAGCCAGTGCTGTCCCATCTGTTCGGACGTCAATCCGGGCGGCGGCGGATCGACCCCTTCGATGGTAATCCTTCCCTGCATCAGTGCTTCGGTATGGCGGCGTATTTCTTCCACTTCCGCTCCGGGCACGAGTCCGCGGACGACGAGGTAGCCGTCGCGGTGGAAATCGATATAGTCCTGGACGCCGATCCGGTACCGGTCCGTCGACATGGTGCATTCCTCCGGGTTGTACGATGATGGATGTATCGATTTCGGCCGGCGCCGTACACATTCCGACCGGGCGCTGCAATGTCGAATAAAACCCTCGATTTGTGAAAAGGGGTTGAAATTTCTTGCTCGTAAGTTAATTTACGTTATTCGTGCGAAATTCTGCACTGAAATGTTTATTGTTGTTGATTTGTATAGGCTTGGACTATATATGAGTTATGCGTTCCAGTCCCCGGGTTCTACAGCGTTATGAATCCAAATCACATTGGCGCCGATGAGGTTGAGTTCTTTCAGGAGAACGGCTATCTCCAGATTCCGGGGTTTTTCTCGAAGCGGGAAATCGAGGAACTGGCCGACGCGCTGGACAAGACGGTTGCCGAAAAGAGAGCACGTATACTGGGCGGTGGACGCGAGACGGACGACGATTACAACCGCGTTTTCAACCAGATGGTCAACCTGTGGGTCGACTACGAGGTCATCCGGAAATACTCGTTTGATACGCGGCTGGCGGAGATCGCCCGGAAGATTTCGAAGTGCAAGCGCCTGGTCATCTACCATGACCATGGTCTGATCAAGCCCGGTGGTGAACAGAGCAAGGCCACCAACTGGCACCAGGACGCACCGTACTGGCCCATGGAACAGGTCGGCGCGCTTTCGGCATGGATCGCCGTGGACGATGTAACGGTGGACAACGGTTGCATGCAGTTCATACCAGGATCGCACAAGTATGGCCGGCTGGCGCCGGTGGCACTGAGCACGGAAGGCGCCAGCGTACTGAAAGATATCGAGAGTACGGACGTCGAAGTCGATGTAGAACCCGTCGTGATGGACATGGAAGCGGGCGGCGTGACGTTTCACCATGGATGCACGTTCCACTACGCTACGCCCAATCGCACCGCATCTCCCCGGAGAGCGCTGGCGATCATATACATACCGGAGTACGTGAACTACAACGGCCGGTGGGACGCGGGCGGCGACCAGACTATGAAACCGGGCGAGCCGTTCGGTGGACCGCTGCATCCCATCCTGGCGTCGGGTTGAGCAGACGCGTGGCCGGGCAGATCCTGGCCGGACCGGGCCAGGCAGGTCCAGATGTACAGAAACCAGGAAAAACCTATGGAGTACAGATTGCTGATTTTGCCGAACAAGGCAGTATTATAAACCTGTAAAGGGGGTTGGTTTCATGGAGATCAGTGTCGACCGAGCAAACGAAGTACTTATTGCGAAGGTTGAAGGTCGAATCGACGGCGCCAACGCGCGGGAATTCGAAGACGCGCTCAACGGCGCCATCGGTGAAGACGACAGCAAGGTGCTGCTGGATTTCAGTGCCTTGTCCTACATAAGCAGCGCGGGCCTGAGGGTCATCCTGCTGATCGCGCGACTGCTCCAGAAGCGTAATGCCGCGTTCGCATTGTGCTCGCTTTCGGATCCGATCCGGGAAGTCTTCGAAATCAGCGGTTTCGACAAGATCATATCCATTCACGATTCCCAGGCCGAAGCAGTGGATAAGATCGGCCGGTAAACGCCTCTACCTGTTTCCACACTGCGTCGCAGCGTTTATTCCAAAGCGCTGTGTGGCGTATAGCGGAAACAGTATAGGCCGCGGCGGTTTCCGGGGGTGAAATGACGCAGACACCGTACAAAATCCTTGTAGTGGACGACGAGCCGGATCTCGAACACCTGATGCGGCAGCGCATGCGCCGTGACGTGCGTTCCGGCCTGTATACGCTATATTTCGCCCAGAACGGCGTGGAAGCCCTGGAACGCCTCAATGAAGTGCCCGATATAGACATGGTCCTGTCCGATATCAACATGCCCCGGATGGACGGTCTTACGCTGCTGGCGCAGATACCGAACATTGCCCCCGACATCCGCGCCGTGGTGGTATCCGCCTACGGGGACATGAAGAACATCCGCACGGCCATGAACCGGGGCGCCTTCGATTTCATTACCAAGCCGATCGATTTCCAGGACTTGCGGGTAACGATTGAACGTACGCTGAAGAACATGGAGGAATGGCGCGAAGCCCTGGAGTCGCGGGACAAGCTCGTTCGGCTGCAGAACGAACTGAACGTGGCCAGCAAGATGCAGCAGTCGATTCTGCCCACCGAGTTCCCAGATTCCGATCATTGCGAGATATACGCGAACATGGAACCGGCCCGGGAGGTTGGCGGCGACTTTTTCGACGTTTTCGGCCTGCCCGGAGGCAAGATCGCCCTGGCCATCGCCGATGTTTCCGACAAGGGCGTTCCTGCCGCCCTGTTCATGATGTCCAGCAGGACCCTGCTGAAGGGCTCGGCGATCGGCGCCATCGAACCGGGCGCCGTGCTCAAGGAGGTCAACGACCTGCTTACCGAGGAAAACGAAGCGGCCATGTTCGTCACGACTTTCTACGCGGTATACAACCCCCAGACCGGACAGGTGGACTATTCCAACGGAGGGCACAATCCTCCGCTGGTGGTGCATTCCGACGGCTCATCGACGCTTCTCCCCGGTACGGACGGCCTGGCGCTCGGGGTTTTTCCGGGCGTAAATTTCGGCCAGTCCGCCGTTGTGCTCTCCCCGGGCGATCTCCTGTTGCTCTATACCGACGGCGTAACGGAAGCCATGAACGCCGACGGGGAGGAATTCGGCATGGACCGCCTGCAGGCGGTTTTCGCGGATGACCCTCCCGGCAGTACGGAAGACGCAAACAAAGCGGTGTTCAAGGCGGTCCATGAGTTCGCCGGAGAAACGCCGCAATCGGATGATATTACCTGTGTTACCGTGCTTCAACGCCAGGTCTGACCATGAGCAGAAGACTGTCCCTAAGCCTGCCCACGAAGCTTGACCAGCTGGAGCGCATCTACGAAGCGGTGGATGAACTCGGCGAGACCGAAGAATGGCCGCCGGGTATGGTCTACCAGGTCAAGCTGGTCCTCGAGGAACTGGGCGTGAATATCGTCACGCACGGCCACGGCGGCGATCCCGACCATGAATTCGAAATCGTGATGAGCTCGGATACCGAAGCCCTCACGATCGAATTGCGGGACGAGGGACGGGCCTTCAACCCCCTGACCGATTCGCCGGAACCGGATGTCGACTCCGGACTGGACGATCGGCCCGTGGGCGGCCTGGGTATCTACCTCGTCCGGACCATGATGGATGAACTGAGCTACCGCCGCGAAGACAACCAGAACATACTCACGATCGTCAAGCGGAAGGAAAACGGATGAGACGAACGCGCGACCACTGGGCGGTCATCCTGCTCGCCCTTTGTGCGACGGCGTTCTCTCCCGCTTTATCCTCTGAAAACAGCGGCGCGAACGCCTCCCAGGTCGAAGAGCCCGGAGCGGTGACCGAGCCCGGAGCGGTGACCGAGCCCGGAGCGGTGACCGAGCCCGGAGCGGCGACCGAGCCCGGAGCGGCGACCGAGCCCGGTGTGACGGCCGAACGCATACTCTTCGGCCAGTCCGCGGCCTTCAGCGGACCCGCCCGCGAACTCGGGCGGAACATGAACCTCGGGATCGAGGCGGCCTTCCAGGAAGCGAATCGCCGGGGCGGCGTACACGGAAGGCAGCTCGAGCTGATCACGCTCGATGACGCCTATGAACCGGAAGCCGCGATCGCGAATACCCGGAAACTGATCGAGGAAGAAGAGGTTTTCGCGCTCATCGGTGCCGTCGGCACCCCTACCTCCCGCTCGGCCGTTCCCATTACTTCGGAGGCCGGCGTACCCTATATCGCGCCATTCACCGGCGCGATTTTTTTACGTGACAACACGGATACGGGCGTCATTAACCTGCGGGCCTCCTATTTCCAGGAGACCGAGGAAATCGTCGACCGGCTTTCGCGCGATCTCGGCATCACCCGCATCGGTGTGATGTACCAGAACGACTCCTTCGGCCGGGTCGGATACCGCGGCGTACGGCGCGCGCTGGAGCGCCGGCAACTCGATCCCGTAGCGATCGGCGTGTATCCGAGGAACACCACCGCGATCAAGGCCGGCCTGCTCGATCTGCAGCAGGGAAAACCGGACGCTGTGGTGGTGATCGGCGCCTACCAGCCGGTTGCCACGCTCATCGCGTGGGCGCGGCACGTGGGTTTCAATCCCGTATTCGCAACGATTTCATTCGTGGGGAGTAATGCGCTGGCCGGAGAACTGGGTCCCGACGGACGCGGTGTCCTGGTCTCTCAGGTGGTGCCCTTCCCCGCGGCCGGTAACATCGCCATCGCCGTCCAGTACCGCAGAGCGCTCTCCGCGCACGCGCCGGGCACGACCCCCGGATTCGTTTCCTTCGAAGGATACCTCGCCGGCAAGCTGACGATCACCGCCCTCGAGGGCTGTGGCCCTGACGTAAGGCGATCCTGCCTCATGGAGAGTCTGAACCGGGCGGGGACGATCGACCTGGGCGGTCTTCGTCTCGAGTTCGGCGAAGGGGATAACCAGGGTTCGGACGCGGTCTTCCTTACGGTGATCGGACAGGATGGCCGTTACCATCCCATCCGTACCCTCCGGGACGTGATGCCATGATCAAGCAGTGGCTGTTGTGGTTGTACGACAAGGGCCCTTCCCGAATATCGGGGCAGTTGTACCTGGGCATCGGGGCGGCGGTAGCGCTGACCATGCTGGCCAGTATGGTGGCGTGGTTCGCCTTCAACGAGGTCGGCGAGGCCCAGCGCGAAGTAAACGAGGTCGCCGTACCGGAGATCGCGGCGGCCTTCGGCGTGGCCCAGCGGAGCGGGACGCTGGCGGCGGCCGCGCCGCGCCTGACGGCCGCGGAAACCCCCGAAACCTTTGAATCCGTAACCGCGAGCATCGCCGAGGAACGGGAGAGTTTCGCGGTGCAGCTGGAAGCCATCGCCGGCTACGGCATGGAAGACGAACGCTTTCAACACATCAGCGAAGCCGGCAACACGCTGATGTCGAATATCGAAATGATCGAGGAGTCCGTGGCCAGACGCTTCGTGCTCCAGGAGCAGGGCCGGCAGCTTCGTCTTGAACTGGAACGGCTGCAGTTCGAACTGACGAATATCCTGGTCCCGGCGATTGACAACCAGTTGTTCTACACGGTAACGGGATACCGGGACATCGATCAGCCGGTGGCGCCCCGCGAGGAATACCTCTCCGAAGAGGAACTGCAACGTTACAGGCATCTGGCCGATCTGCAGGCCGAGGCGACCGTCAGCACCCGGATCCTGTCTAACGTCTTCAACCTGTCCGATGCCGATCGGCTGGAACCCCTGCTGGAACGCTTCGAGTCGGCCGACGGCGGCGTGGAGCGAAGTCTCGCCGGCCTGGGTACGGCGCCCCTGCGGCAACGGCTCGAACCGGTATTCGCCCAGCTCTTCGAACTGGGCAGCGGCCAGGGGAAGATCTTCGAGATTCGCGGAGAGGACCTGGACCTGATCGCTCAGCAACGGGCCCTGATCGAAAACAACCGGGATCTCTCCGTCGAACTGGTGGCCGAAGTGGAAAGCCTCGTGAATTCGGCGCAGGAGAGTACCCGGGCCGCCACGGTCGCGTCGACGCAGACGATCCAGGTGGGCCGGCAGCTTCTCCTGGCCCTGAACGCGGTCAGTCTGGTCGGCGCCTTGCTGATCGCGTGGTTGTTCGTCGGCAAGGTGCTGCTGCGCAGGCTGGGGTTTCTATCGGAACACATGCGGCGGATGGCGGGAGGGGATCTGAAGCAGAAAGTCGAACTGGACGGCCGTGACGAGGTGGCGGACATGGCCGCCGCGCTGGAAGTCTTCAGGCTTCACTCCATCGAAGCGCAAAGGCTGAACCTCGTTGAGAAACTGGCCGAGGAACTGCGCGGAAAAAACGACGAGCTGGAGAGCACCCTGGCAGAACTGCAGAAAGCGCAGGACCAGATCGTCATGCGGGAGAAACTGGCGGCCCTGGGCGAACTCACCGCGGGCGTGGCGCACGAGATCCAGAACCCGTTGAACTTCGTCAAGAACTTCGCGGAGTCCTCGGAAGAACTCCTCGAGGAAATGAAGGAAGAACTGCCCGAGGCCGGCGGCTCGATCGACGAGGAGCAGGACGGACTGATCAAGGAGATCGGCGGCGACCTCACGGAAAACCTGCGCCGGATCCGGGAGCATGGCGAACGGGCCAACCGCATCGTGCGCGATATGCTTCAGATGGGCCGAGGTTCGGGAGATAAACAGTCGACGGACATCAATGCCCTGCTGGAAGAACACGCCCGCCTCGCCTACCATGCCGCCCGGGCATCGAACGCGGACTTCCAGCTTGAAATCCACGAAGACTTCGAATCCGATCTGGGCGAGATCGAGATCGTTTCCCAGGAAATGGCCCGGGTATTCCTGAACATGGTGAACAACGCCTGTCACGCCACCAACGAGAAGCGTGAGGATCCGGACACGGAATCCGGTTACGTACCTGGCATCTGGTTGTCCACCCGCCGCGAGGAGGATCAGCTCGTCGTCCGGATAAAGGACAACGGCAAGGGGATTCCGCCCCACGTGATCGACAAGATCTTCAACCCCTTCTTCACCACCAAGCCCACCGACGAGGGCACTGGCCTCGGCCTGGCCCTGTCGAACGATATCGTCCGTGAACACGGTGGTTCGATCGAGGTGGATTCGGAATCTGGCCAATACACCGAAATGGCCATCAGGCTGCCACTGGCCGCCGTCGAGAACGCACCGGAACCCCCCGCCGCTTCCCCTTCCGACCAACCCGCCTGAGCCGGTTCGATGATCCGATAGACCTACCTGGTTCCTGGACGCCACGAGCGAAGCGTCAGCGCGTTCAGGACGACGCTGATGCTGGAGGCTGCCATCATGGCCGCAGCGAACGCGGGGACGAGGAATCCCAGCGTCGCGAGGGGCAGTCCGATCACGTTGTAGATAAACGCCCAGAACAGATTCTGCTTGATTTTCCGGATCGTCTTCCGGCTCACGTCGATCGCGCCGGCCACAAGGGTCGGATTGGGTCTCATCAGCGTGATCGCGGCCGTTTCCATGGCCACGTCCGTACCGGAGCCCATAGCGATCCCCACGGTAGCCCGGGCGAGGGCGGGTGCGTCATTGATCCCGTCGCCGACCATACAGACCTTCGCGCCGCCTTCTGCCAGCCGGCTTACGATACGCTCCTTTTCTACCGGCGTAGCGGCGCCGTGGGTTTCGTCAACGCCGGCCTGCCGTCCGATACGCTCCACGACGGTCTCCGCGTCGCCCGAAACCAGCAGGATCCTGACCCCCAGCTTTCTGAGCCCGTCCACCGCCTCGACGGCATCGGACCGCAACGCGTCGATGAGATCGAATCGCGCGAGGAATGCGCATCCGGCATCGGTTCGGGCTGCCAGCCAAACCGCCGTGAAACCCCCGTCATCCGGTACATCGGGCGGCGTGATGCCCGGACAGTATGCTTCGAAGAGCCTCCGGTTTCCCAGCAGGTAGCGTGTGCCATCGATGTCTCCCTGGACGCCTTTCGCTACCACGCTCCTGAATCCTCTTACATCTGAAAGGGCGAGGTACCGTTCCGTGGCCATGCGCAGAAACGCGGCGGCGAAGGGATGCTCACTGCCCTGCTGCAGCGATGTGGCGATCCGTATCAGATCGCCTTCATCCCGCTCGGCCAGGGGCGTGACGGCCGCGATCACGGGCCGGCCTTCGGTCAGCGTGCCCGTCTTGTCGAAAATGACGTGCGTCAGGTCGTTCGACTGTTCCAGGGATTCGATATCCCGGATCAGGATGCCCGCCCTGGCCGCCACGCCCGCACCGGCCACGATGGCCGTCGGCGTCGCCAGGCCCAGCGCGCAAGGACAGGCGATGACGAGGACGGAGACGGCATTGATCAACGCGGAATCCAGGCCGGCCCCTGAAAGGGCCCACGCGGTGAAGGTGATCACGGCCAGGCCGACGACCACCGGTACGAAAACAGCGCTTACGCGATCCACCATGCGCTGAATCGCCGGCTTGGCAGCCTGCGCGCTTTCGACCAGGCGTATCACCCGTCCCAGCGTCGAATCGCTCCCTACGGCCCGGGCCTCGATTTCCAGGAAGCCGTTGACGTTCATCGATCCGGCGATCACGTTGTCGGTCGGGTGTTTGGACGCCGGGACGCTCTCACCTGTGATAAGCGCTTCGTCGATCTCGGCTTCGCCCCGGAGCACGACACCGTCTGCGGCCACCCGGTCGCCTGGACGGCAGATGACGACGTCACCGGCCTTCAAGGCATGTACCGGCGTATCCCGCTCCGTGCCGTCTGCAGTCCGTACCCGCGCGGTGACCGGCCGGATCGCGAGCAGTTCCCGAATCGCCCGGCTCGCGCTGCGACGCGCCCGGGTCTCGATGTGCTTGCCGATGAGTACGAGGGTAATGATGATCGCGGAGGCTTCGAAGTAGAGCAGGCCTGCCGCGGCGGCCCCCAGGCGGAAGGCGAGGTAACCACTGTACGCATAGGCCGCAGTGGTTCCAAGGGCCACCAGTACGTCCATGTTCGCGCTGCCACCGCGCAGCGCGTGGAAAGCGCTCCGGTAGTAGCGGGCGCCGACCCCGATCTGCAGTACGGTCGCGAGCATCGCTTCCGCGTATACGGGCATGTGCCCGTCGAAACCGGTCCAGCCCCGCAGCAGTCCGGCCAGCATCTGCAGCAGGAAGGGAATCGTCAGGCAAATCGCGACGACCATGGCGATACGGTCCCGGCGTGACTGACCAGGATTCTTCTCGGGCTCGTGTCGATCGTCCTGAATGGCGTTCAGCCGGTACCCCGCGGCGGCTACGGGCCCGGCCAGCGCGCCTTCTTCCACGCCGGGCGCAACGGTCAGCGTCGCTCTTTCCAGCGCGAGGTTCACGTGGGCGGCAGCGACACCGGGGACCTGGGCGAGGATCTTTTCTACCCTTGCCGAGCACGCGCTGCAAGTCATGCCCTCTACCTGGAATACGCGGGTTTCGGTATCCACGTCGTTTGGTGTTCCCTGGATGGAAGTCGACATAGGCGCAGCTCGCGGCGCTGGGGGATGCTAATGGATATGAGTATCCAACGTCTCCAGCCCGTGCATAGTCTCGGATTCGAAGAGGAAAAGGGCGTATGCGAGCCCGACCCCTATAAGAAAGGCCAGGACGAGGATTCCGCGGTCGTGGCTGTGAAACTGTATCTCGGGGAGCAGGTCGCTCAGGGCGATGCACAGGAAAACACCGGCGGCGAAGGCCATGACGTAACCCACCACATGCAGTTCGTCGAGTTCACTCAGCAGGCCGACGCCGTAAAAGGTCAATACGGTGATGAGCGGACACAGCAGGGCGAACCCGATGTTGGTCAGCGAGCAGGCCCGCTTCCGGTAACCGGATACCCGCATCAATCCGATGATGGAATATGCGTCCAGGGGTTTATGCAGCATGATCGCCAGAAACACGCCCAGTCCCACGAGGCTCGCTCCCTCGTCGTGAATCAGTCCCACTCGCATGCTTGAGCCGAGGGCGATCCCCTCGGTGATGGTATGCAGGCCGAGGCCCGTGGCGACACCGAACACGCTTCGGGGATTGACGACTACCGCAGCATGATGGCCGTGCTGGACCGGGTGGCCGTGCTGGACCGGGTGGCCGTGCTGGACCGGGTGGCCGTGCTGGTCGGGCTGGTCGGGCTGGTCATCATGATCCGATATTAGGACCGCATCCTGGCCGAATTCGTGTTGATGGAACCTGAAGAACCGCAGCAGTACGATCATCATGATGACGCCCAGTACCACGCAACCCACGGCGATTTCACCGGCATGCGGACCGGGGATGTCATCGAGGCTGTGCAACAGCAGATGGTACATGGCGACGCCCAGAAGAAACCCCGCCACGAAACTCATGACCAGATGCGTCCGGGTGTGGGTCAGGGTGACAACGGCCGAGAGCTTGCCACCGATCAGGGACACGGCAAAGATCACCGTCGAATACGCAAGGAGTAGCAAGACGATATCGTTCATTTCGCAGTACGAGTCCTGAAGTTGGCCATCATGTCTTCGTATCCTCTGCGCATGGCACCTGCGCGGTACCGCCAGATGATCAGCGCGATCAATGCCATTGCACCGCCCCACTGTATGAACTGGATCGTGGGGGATTCGGAAGGGAGCAGGTTGACGGTAATCGTGAAGCCCGTCGAGAGCAGCATGAAATCGATGGCTATGCCAATCACGACGGTAACCGCGATGACGGAGGTAACGTAAACGGCCGCGAAGCGCGCGCCGAATCGACTCATGATGATGGCGATGGTACTCGTGTTGGTAGCCGGTCCTGTCATCAGGAAAATCAGCGCGGCGCCGGGGCTCACGCCTCGGGCAACCAGCGCAGCCGCTATCGGTGTGCTGGCCGAGGCGCAGATGTAGAGGGGCACACCGACGATAATCATGACGGGATAGGACAGCCAACGTGCGTAATCGTTCGACATCAGGTCGGCCGGAATGACAAGAAAGAGCACGCCACCCAGCGCGATACCGACGAGCAGCGCAAAGAGTATATCGTCGGCGATCTCCACAAAGCCGTAGTGCATGATGTGACGGACGATCTTCTTGAAATCGAGCCCGGGGTATTGCGCTTCCACCCGGTCCGCTTCGCCGACCTTGCCAGACTTTCTCGCCTGTTCACCATCGATTTCGCGGTATAATCCGGGCTTGATCCTCGATCCGAACCTCCAGGTGGAAGCCACGGTGGTTATTTCATTTATCCACCGCGTTACCATGACTTTCATGGCGGAGGGACTGACATAGCAATCGTCCCTGACCGATGTCAACGGAATGTGACCCGCGTGGCGATGGTCATGTTGGTCGCGGCCTTGGTCGTGATGGTCATGTTGGTCGCGGCCATGGTCGTGATCTTCCTCCCTCGGCTTGACAGCACCGCTGTCGTCCCTGATCAGACCAATGCAGAAAACGCCCGCCACGACAGCCGTGATAAAACTGATGGCGGGACGTACCAAGGCGGCGACGAACCCGAAAAATGCGTTGGTGACGAGGATGGAGTCCGCTCCGGTCTCCGGCGCGGTGATCAGGAAGGCCATGCAAGACGAACGGGATGCGCCCTTCCGTCGCATTTCAGCCACGACGGGGACGACAGAGCAGCTGCAAAGCGGAATTGGCACACCGACCGCGGAGCTGACGGAGACCGACCGGAGGCTGTCGTCCCGGAGCCATCTGAGGATCGCTTCGCGGGAGATGAACACGTGGATCAGGCCGGAGAGCAGCAGACCCAGGATCAACATCGGACCCAGCAACAGGAAGGACATCCAGATGAAGTCAAAATACGCGGTAAGTGTATTCGCCAGCGTAGCGCCCATCAATCCATCTCCCGCTGCTTTGACTAACGCGGAAACCTCCGGTTATGTCTCAGGTTGTGTTGAAAGGACGATCAGGCCGTTGTTACCGGTATCAGCGAGACGGGATTCGTGCGCGGACGGTACACCTGACGAGTGAATAGACCCAAGCGTGATTATACCGAGTGAACTTGAATGCGCAATAGAAATGTTGGCGGCAGAAGGCAGGTTTGCTTATGTCACGGCTGGACAATGAAGTCTTGCCGTCCGGGCCCTGATCGCGCGAGGAGACTTCCCTTGATCTACCGCTTTGCCCGATATAACATGTTAGCCGGTGGAAAGCATGAGCTGGTCCGACGATCGGGGACCCTCGTAATGGATTTCGACGCATACGACCTGGACAGCGCTTTCTACGACGAGATGTTCCTGCCTGACGGTACGCCGCGCGCACATTGCCGCAGTCTGCACGAATCTCTGCTCCGGCTTCCCGTCGAAGAACTCGTTCGCATGCAGGAGCGGGTCACGCATTCCTTTTCCAGCGAAGGCATCACGTTTACGGTATACGGCGGAGATGAAGCCGGCGAGCGCATCATGCCCGTCGACTGCCTGCCCCGGATCCTGCCCGCAGCAGATTGGCGGCAGCTAGAAGCCGGACTTGCCCAGCGGTTGAAGGCGTTGAACCGGTTTCTTGCCGATGTATACGGTCCCGCCCGCATTGTCGAAGACGGGATCGTCCCGGTCGACCTGGTGCGCGGCTGTCCCCAATATCGCGTCGAAATGCGGGGAGTGACCGTGCCGCACGGGACCTATGTCGCGGTCTGCGGCACCGACCTGGTCCGCACGAACGAAGGGTTTCACGTGCTCGAGGACAACCTGCGCGTACCTTCCGGCGTATCCTACATGGTCGCCAACCGGAAGGCGGTCAAGGCCAACCTGCGCCGGCTCTACCGCAGCTGCCGGGTGCGGGAGGTCGAACATTACGGGCACATGCTCCGTGAAACGCTGAGGGAACTCGCGCCGCGCGCGGAGGACGATCCTTGCGTCGTGCTGCTGACGCCCGGCGTATACAACGCGGCGTTTTACGAGCACATCTACCTGGCGGACGAGATCGGTGCGACCCTGGTCGAGGGACGGGACCTGCTGGTCGACGGCGGTTTTGTATACATGCGCACCACATCAGGGCTGCAAAGGGTGGACGTCATCTACCGGCGGGTGGACGACGATTTCCTGGACCCGCTCGTATTCCGGACGGACTCCCTGCTGGGCTTCCCGGGCCTCATGGGCGTCTACCGGGCCGGAAACGTCACGCTGGTGAACGCGCCGGGCACCGGCGTCGCGGACGACAAGAGCGTATACGCCTACGTCCCCGATATGATACGGTACTACCTGGCCGAAGAACCGCTGCTGCCGAACGTGAAGACCTACATCTGCCGACGTCCGGAGGATCTCGAGTTCACCCTGGACAACCTCCGGGACCTCGTCGTGAAACAGGTAGGCGGGTCGGGAGGTCACGGCATGCTGGTCGGGCCGGAATCGACGCCTGATGAACGAGAAGCCTGCGCCCGCGCATTGCGGGAAGACCCCGCGGACTTCATTTCGCAGCCCGTACTGGACCTTTCGCGCGCGCCCTGCCTGATCGGGGGCCGTGCCGCGCCGCGGCACGTGGACCTGCGGCCCTTCGTGCTCCATGGCCGCGAGACCCGTATCGTGCCGGGTGCGTTCTGCCGGGTCGCGCTGCGTGAGGGCAGCCTGGTCGTAAACTCCAGCCAGGGGGGCGGAGGCAAGGACGTCTGGGTACTGGGGGACTGAATGCTGTCCAGAAGCGCACAGGGCCTGTACTGGATGGGCCGGTATCTGGAGCGCGCTGCCCACCTCAGCCGCTTGATGCAGCTGCAGGTGGAGACGCTGGTGGACCGTCCGCTTCGCGAGATCCATTTCGGTTGGAACCGCGTGTACAGCAGCATGAGCCAGCTTCCCCCAGCCGGTACGCTGGAAGCCTTCGGCAGCGACGACTACGCGCTGGCCGACTCCTATACCCTGGCCGATCATCTTACTTTCGAACCCACGAATCCGGATTCCATATGGAACTGTTTCGCCTATGCCCGGGAGAACGCGCGGCAGGCCCGCAACTACATCAGCGCCGAGATGTGGCTTTCGCTGAATCTGACCTTCCTGCGCTTGCAGGGGTTGACCATCCAGGAGATATGGAAGACGGCCCCGGAGTCTTTTTACGCGGGGACGGCAAAGGACATCGCCACTTTCACCGGCGTGGCCGAGGCGACCATGTACCGCGATGAAGGCTGGCATTTCATCCAGCTGGGCAGGTACATTGAACGGGTGCAGCTTTCCGCATCGGTCCTGTTGGCGCAGATCGCGGCGCAGGACAGGCAGGACGAATCGTTCGACGCGGACTGGGCGAACCTGCTGCACGTGTTCCGCGCCTTCGACGCCTACGTGCATGCCTACAGCGTAGTGGTTCAGCCCGGACAGGTGCTCGACCTGATCGTAACAGACGCACTGCTTCCAGGTTCATTGCGCCGGTCCCTCGACGCGATCGCCTCCGTGCTGGACGCCATTGGATCGGGTCCGTCGCCCGATGCGAGCAGGGAAGCGGTATCGATCAGCGCCTCTCTTTGCGTGGTCGTCCGGGACGGCAGGAACGACGTTTCGGCCTGGAGCGCCACATTGGAACAGGTGAACGGCGCCAGCCGGAAGCTTCACCGGCAGATTATGGACGCCTATATCGACTATCCCCTGGAATCTCTGGCTGTACGATGACGCTATGGCCAAACACGTGCGATACCGGATTGAGCATGTCACGAAGTACCGTTATGGCTTACCCGTGCGAAACTGCGCCATGTCCCTGGCACTCAGACCAATCGAGGACCGCAGGCAGCGCGTCTCCGCGTTCCGGGTCGGGACGGAACCGGAAGGCTCGGTCTTTCCGGTCACGGACGCGTTCGGCAATGCGCGTCACCAGCTTCACCTGAACCACGAACACCAGTCGCTGTCCATCACCGCACGTTCAACGGTTGACGTCAGGGCAAGTGATGCGCCACCCGAAAAGTGCGAAGAAGGCGCCTGGGAGACCATCCGGAGCTGGCGCGATTCGTTCCACCAGTGGGACTATATGGATCACAGCGGCCTGGCCCTTCCTTCTCCTGCCCTTGAAAGGTTCGTGCAACGAAGCGGCATAGCACCCGCGGGAGACCCGCTGGCCTCGCTGAAACGGCTGTCCGGCGCACTCTTCGAATGCTTCGAGTACGTGCCCGGGAGTACCTCGATCTCTTCCACGATCGAACACATTCTGGATACCGGTCGCGGCGTATGCCAGGATTACGCCCACGTCATGATCGCCGTCGCGCGGACCTGGGGCATTCCCGCCAGGTACGTATCCGGCTATCTCCATGACGAGTCCGCGGCCGGCGGGGGAACGACCTCGCACGCCTGGGCGGAGTGCCGTCTGCCCGGCCCCGGCTGGACGGGATTTGATCCCACGAACGCAACGCTGGCCGACGAACGCCACGTACGGGTGGCGGTGGGGCGGGACTACCAGGACGTGTCCCCCACGCGAGGCGTATTGTTCGGAGGGGGCGATATCGAGCTTGAAGTGGAGGTAAATATGGAATCGATTCCGGACAATGCCGCCGACTCATCATGTTCAATGCACGAGGAGCGTAACGATGGATGACCAGGACCGGCCGTCGCATACGGTGGACATGCTGAAGGCTTACTTGCTGAGCCGTATCACCCGGTTCGAACTGCCCGATGCCGCGACCTGGGAAGAAGAGGCCGGCAAGTTGCGTCAGACCGTGCTGGAAGAAGTGATTTTCAAGGGCGTGCCCGACGCGTGGAGAAACGGCGCGCCCGACGTCGAGTGGAGCGACGTGATCGAAACCGGCAAGGGGTACCGGATTCGCAAGCTGACCTACCGCGCTTTGCCCGGTCAGCCCGGCCTGGTCATCCCGGCCCTGCTTTACGAACCGGATGATCCTGCGGTTCCGGCGCCGGGTGTGTTGAACCTGAACGGGCATGTGGGCCCGCCGGGCAAGGCGGTGGACTACAAGCAGATACGCTGCGTCAACCTGGCCCGCCGGGGCGTGTTTGCGCTGAATCCGGAGTGGTTGAGCTTCGGAGAACTGCAGGGCCCGGGTTACCAGCACAACAATGCAAGCTACCTGGATCTGTGCGGTGCGGCCGGCATTGCCGTATTCTACCAGGTCATGTGCCGCGCGCTGGAGGTGCTGCTGGACCTGGAACAAGTCGATCCGGAGCGTGTCGCCGTGACCGGACTGTCCGGCGGAGGCTGGCAGACGATCGTGCTCGCCGCCCTGGACACGAGGGTGCGCCTCGCCGCGCCCAACGCCGGTTACATCGGCCTGGACAGCCGGGTCAACCACCGGGCCGACCGGGGGGATATCGAACAGAACGCCTCGGACCTCGCTGCGACGGCCGATTATCCCATGCTCACGGCGCTGCTTGCGCCCCGTCCGGCCCTGCTGATGTATAACGAATTTGACGATTGTTGCTTCCAGACTCCCAGGGCGCGGCCCTCGGTCTATGAACCGGTTCGCCCGCTGTACGCCGCACTCGAAAGATCGGACGCCTTTGCATTCCACAACAACCTGGACCCGGGTACCCACAACTACGAACGGGAACACCGGGAGCGATTCTACAGATTTTTGAACCGGCATTTCCTCGACGGCCGGCCAGGCGCGCCGTCCCGCGACGATGAAATCCCCTCGGAAGACGAAGTCCGCACCGAAGAAGCACTGTGGGTCGGAACGCCGGCGGATAACGCCGATTTCGTCTCCCTGGCCCGGTCCCTGGTCCGTGGATTGAAACGCCGGAAGCCGCCGGAGGATCCCGCCGCGTTCTCCAGGTGGCAGGCGGCGGGCAGGGAACGGCTGAAGTCCCTGCTTCGGTACCGGCCCCTGCCCGTGGAGCGCGTGGCCGACAAGGCTTCGCGCACAGGAAACGGCCGCCGGCAGGAATGCGGCTGTTACCACTTGCGGGACGGATGGGAACTACCCGCCGTGACCACCGTTCCCACGGGTCAAAGCACCGGTAAGAATCGTCTGATCCTGGCAGATGAAGGGCGGCAGGGGACGGAAGCCCTGGCAGAGGAAGCCCTGCGGGAACAGGTCACGGCCACGGAGGTGGAAGTGGTCATGCAGGGCGCGTGCGGACTGGGAAAGGCGCCGCATCAGTGGACGATGATGC
This sequence comes from Gemmatimonadota bacterium, assembly GCA_009837395.1. Taxonomy (GTDB): domain Bacteria; phylum JAAXHH01; class JAAXHH01; order JAAXHH01; family JAAXHH01; genus JAAXHH01. Next base: position 455,432 of record VXTP01000043.1, on the reverse strand, counting down.
TGGCATCGAGCGGTGGCCGGATGCTGGGTCTCCAGGTCGCCCAGCTCGCGGCGGTCATGGATCATATGAGCCCGGCCCCGCTGGAGGTCGCGGCCCCGTTTCGGAGCCCGGCCCCGCTGGAGGTCGCGGCGCAAGGCCCCGTGTCCTCGGTGATCGCCCTCATGGCAGCGGCCCTTTGCGGCCGGGCAGTCGATCAAATCATACTGCATCGCGGTCTTGCCAGCCTGAACTGGTTGATCGATGAACCCGGACGGTACGAGTCCCTCTCGCCTCTCTTCTGCTTCGGACTGCTGGCCGAATTCGATATCGAGGATCTCGTCGCGCTGGTCCGCCCAGCACGGGTCGAACTCAGATCGGTCGCCGAATTGTGACGCGGCCGCCGAACTGTGACGCGGGAAAACTACAACGCGGACCGGATGGCCTCGATGACCAGCCGGGAAGGCAATGTGCGAAGGCAGAGGGCGCCCCGGGTGACCGTCGATGTGAGGGGTTCGTGCCGGCAGGTCATGAAACAACCCCGGCACGTCAGGTAGTCCGGATGCGAGACGGTATACAGATTCCTGAATCCGTAGCTTTCCGGATAGGGAAAAAAGTACCCGAGGTGGCTGTCCGGACAGACACATACCGTGGGTGTTCCCATGACCGTCGCGATATGGCTCAGTCCCGAGTCCGGTCCGACGAACAGGCGCGCCTCCCGTATCAGCTTCATCACGACGGTCAATGAGGTTTCGATCAAGCGAACGCCTGGAGGCAAAGTCCGGCTGACTTCGCCGGCTCTGCCGGGCTCGACCAGTGCGACAAACTGCATTTCAGGGAACGCACGGATCGTCTCCGCCCACCGCGCCGGTGGGTAATCCTTCCTCCGATTGTCGCTGAGGGGTTGCCACACCACGAACTCCCCGGGTTCGAGCCCGAAACGGCGGCATGCGTCAGCTCCCGATCCGACGTGATCCAGTTCCGGCCGCCACGCTTCCCCGTCATCCGTTTCGACACCACAGTGCTCCAGCACGCGTCGGATGTAATGGGCGTTGTGATGCAGTAGATGGCATGGGGCACTGTCCTTTCCCCCGCCATCACCGTCCTCGAACTTCGGCACGACCTCGAACCCGGCCGGATAGGGCCTTTCCGGCGCGAGGTCTTCGCCGAGATGGTATCCTTCGTAGACGAACCTGCGGTCCGCCCGCACGGCGGCTAGCACGGCATCCAGGGCGAAGAGTCCGCCGTAGAACGTGTGGATGTCCGCGATGACGCATCGGAACGACCGGTCCGCGATCCCTTCGAGCGATGCGGCCGGTTCGACGCCGGATCCGGTTCGGTTTGCGGCCGGTTCGACGCCGGATCCGGTTCGGTTTGCGGCCGGTTCGGGGAACGGCAGGAAGGCGTCCACGTGCGGTTCGACGAGCGGCCTTACGCGGGACCTTCCCAGGAACCAGACCGGATTGGGGTGAAACCACCGTCGCATCCGCTTGATATGCCCGGTGGCCAGGACCACGTCTCCGATCCTTCCCCATGCCACGTATAGCACGGGTCTGGGTTCCGAGTCCGTCGTCCGTGCAACGCGAACCGCCCATCGCCTGTTTTTACGGCGCGATATCCGGTTCCGGTACGCGAAGTAGAGCCGGTACGCGATGTTGTTGATCGGTTTCCACATGGCATTACGACGCGGTAGGCGGCGTGGTTCCCTGGCGATGGAATCGACCGCGGTTTTATTGAATGACACCCCGTCCACTTTTGTATAGATGTACTTGACAGGATGTCCTGATATTACGTTATTTCGGCCGACCCGGCAAGTCGGGGTTGGCCGTCGGAAACGGTACACGGCAATTTGCAGAGATAATGGAAACCATTGCCCCGTGCCCGTTGTCAAATGAAACAGTTCAATACTTGATAACTATACGTGGAATACGAGCAATTGCGAAGGAGCAGGCATCGATGATCAACCGCGCCAGGCACTGGTTGGGTTCGGCCGTATGTACTGCGGTCGTATTGGCGGCCGCGGGCTGCAGTGAAAGCGGCAGTGCCGCCAACGAAGCGTCCGCCGTGGAGGAGACGCGGTCTGTAAACGTGGTGACCCGGGTGGTCGAGCCTCGGGAGTTTGTTAATCACCTGAGGCTGGTGGGCGAGGTCAAGCCGGTCCGGCGCGTCGTGGTGAGTATCGAAGCGACCGGTCTGGTTGAGCGCATCGAGGTCGAAAAGGGCGAGTCTGTGCGACAGAATGCCGTGCTGGCCCGTTTGGACGACGAGCTGCTCAAGGCAGCCGCGGACGAGGCCGAAGCAGCCGTGAACGCCAGCGGCCTGACCCTGCGCAACCAGAAACGGCTGTTGGAGCAGAAAGCCCTGGCGGAATCCGTATACCTCGACACCAAGTATCGCCATGATATAAATCTCGCGCGGCATCAGCAGGCCCAGACCTACCTGAGCAAGACGATCATCCGGGCGCCGATCTCCGGCGTGGTGGACAGCCGCAGTCTCGAGGTGGGCGAACTGGCCGCACCCGGTGCGGAGTTCGTGGACCTGGTGGAGATCGACCGGGTCAAGATCGTGGCCGGTGTCCCAGAACGGCATCTGCAACACGTCGCCGACGGCACGCGGGCTACCCTGACGTTTCCCGCTTATCCGGACCTCACCCTGGAAGCGGACATCTCCTATATCGGCACGACGCTGGACCCGGACAGCCGCACCGTACCGTTCGAAATCATACTGGACAATCCGGCGCACCGACTCAAACCCGAAATGGCCGTCACCATCCGCGTCGTCAAAGACAACATACCGGAAGCTATCGTCATCCCCCAGGACGCCGTAATCGACACCGACCGGGGGCGGATCGTATTCCTGGCGGATCAGAACGTCGCCCGGTCCGTACCGGTCGCACTGGGTTCGACTTCGGGCGACCAGGTCCTGGTCACCAACGGACTGTCGGTCGGTGATTCCCTGATCGTCGTGGGCCACCGGAACCTGGTCAACGGTGAATCCATTCAGGTCAGAAACGAAGGGATGTAGCCCGGTGACCCTGTTCGCCTCACACATCCATTGGAGTATCCGTACTTGAAAGTCTCTGACCTGGCGATCAAAAACAAAATCAGCATCTTCGTCTTGACCGGGGCCGTCATCCTCCTCGGCTTCATGTCCTACCTGTCTCTGCCCCGCGAATCCACCCCCTCGATCACTATACCGATCGTCTTTGTCGCCACCCCCTATTTCGGCGTGGCTCCCGCGGACATCGAGAACCTCGTTACCCAGCCGATCGAAAAGCATCTCGAAGAACTGTCCAACGTGAAGGTGATCACCTCTACCTCCAGCGAGGGGATCTCGACGGTCGTCATCGAATTCGAAACCGACGTCGACATCAACAATGCGCTCCAAAAGGTGCGTGAAGAGGTCGACATCGCGCGGTCCGAGATCCCGGAAGACGCGGAGGAATCCACCATCCAGGAGATCAATTTCGACGACATCCCCATTCTCGTGATCAACGTCGCAGGAACCCACAGCCTCGTAACGCTGAAAGACATCGCGGAGGACCTGGAGCAGCGGATCGAACAGATCCCGGGCGTGCTGGATGTAACGGTCGCCGGCGGGTTGGAACGGGAAGTCCAGGTAAACGTCGATCCGGACCGGTTGGTATACTACGAACTTGAGCTCGATGACATCATCGAAACGATTCGCCAGGAAAACCTGAATATGCCCGGCGGATCGATCAAGACCGGAACCTTGCGGTACGCCGTCAGGGTCCCCGGCGAATTCACGACACCGGAAGAGATCGGGACGCTGGTGGTCGAGACCCGTAATCGGCAACCCATCTCCATCGCGGACGTGGCGGAGGTCCGGTTCGGTTTCAAGGAAGAAACCTCCTTCGCCCGGCTGAACGGTCTGCCCTGTGTTACCCTGAACGTACAGAAACGCAGCGGGGAAAACCTGATCCAGATCGCCGACGCCGTGAAGGCATTGCTGGAGGAAGAACGGGGGCGGTTGCCGCAGACGGTAAACCTGGCGGTCCTGGCAGACCAGTCCAAGGACATCCGTTCCATGGTAAGCGACCTGGAGAACAATATCATCTCGGGCCTGATCCTCGTGGTCTGCGTGCTGTTCATGTTTATGGGCGTGCGCAACGCGCTATTTGTGGCCATAGCGATTCCGCTGTCCATGCTGATCTCCTTCATCGTGCTAGACATCCTGGGCTACACCCTGAACATGATCGTGCTCTTCAGCCTGATCCTGGCCCTCGGCATGCTGGTGGACAACGCCATCGTCATCGTCGAGAACATCTACCGCCACCGCGAGGAAGGCAGGCCCCTGGTCCGCGCCGCCCGTGAAGGCGTGGGCGAAGTGGCCGTGCCGGTCTGCACCTCCACCCTCACCACGCTGTGCGCCTTCGCCCCCATGCTGTTTTGGCCGGGCATCATCGGCGATTTCATGAGCTACCTCCCGGCCACGCTGATCATCACCCTGTCCGCCTCGCTTTTCGTCGCCCTCATCATCAATCCCACGGTCTGTTCCGTGCTGCTCACCGTAAATACGGCCCGGAAGGACCAGAAGTGGTTGATATCCCTGCGCGGGCGGTACAGCCGGTTTCTCATGTGGGCGCTGGGTCACAGGGCACCGGTCATGTTCGTCACCTGCGGTGTGCTCGTCGGTATGATCGTGCTCTACGGGTTGATCGGCAAAGGCGTCGAGTTTTTCCCGGAGACCGAACCGAACCAGGCTTACATCGACGTAAACACGGCGATCGGCACCCAGCTGGACGTCTCCGACGGCGTGGTCCGGGAGGCGGAGGATTACATACAGAACGTGCCCGACATGAACCAGTACGTCGCCAGCGTGGGAGCGGCCTCGGATTCCCAGAATCCCGGCGGCGGCGGCGGTGGTGGAACGCCCCACAGGTCGCGGATCATCGTCGACCTTTTTGAACGGCAGGACAGGGCGCAGTCCTCTTTCGAAACGGTGGAGATGATCCGGCGGCGGATGGAACGTCTCATCGGCGCCGACGTGGAAATCATCACCCCGCAGCCCGGTCCGCCCACCGCGGCGCCCGTCAATATCGAAATCGTGGGGGATGATTTCGTCGTACTCGGCGGGCTGGCCGACCAGGTGATGCTGCGCATCGAGAACATCCCGGGCCTGGTAGACCTCAAGGACGACTACGATTCGGGCAAGCCTGAACTGAAAGTCGAAATCGACCGCGAACAGGCCGCCCTGCTGGAAATGAACACGGCCGAGATCGCACGGGCGGTGCGCACCGCCATAAACGGCACGGAAGCCTCCAAGTACCGGGTCGGTGAGGAAGAATACGACATCGTAGTCCGGTTCGCCGAACCCGAGCGGGCCACGTTTGCCGACCTGGAACGCATACATATCATCCATGAAGACGAACTGGTCTCGCTGAGCACCCTGGCGCGGACTCGCGTGGCCGGCGGCGTGGGGTCCATCAAGCGGAAGGACCAGGAACGCGTGCTGACTATCGAAGGCGACGTGGAAGGCCGGCTCGCGAACGATGTGCTCGCGGAGGTGCAGGCCACCCTGGCGGATCTCGATCTGCCCGAGGGATACGCCATTCGGTACGCCGGTGAGAACGTCGAGCAGGAGGAAGCGACCGACTTTCTGTCCAGGGCCTTTTTCATCGCCCTGATCATGATCACGCTCGTGCTCGTCACTCAGTTCAATTCCGTCACCATGCCCTTCATCATCATGATGTCCGTGGTGTTGTCACTGATCGGCGTCCTGTTGGGACTGATCGTGACGGCCACGCCTTTCGGCATCATCATGACCGGAATCGGGGTCATCAGCCTGGCCGGGGTGGTCGTCAACAACGCCATCGTGCTGATCGACTACATAAGGAAGCTACGAAACCGCGGCCTGCGGAGAAGGGAAGCGATCGTCCAGGGCGGGGTGACCCGGCTGCGGCCGGTCCTTTTGACGGCGATGACGACGATTCTCGGCCTTATTCCCCTGACCACCGGGTTCAGCTTCAATTTCATGACGCTCACGCTCGAAATCGGTGGGGAAAGCTCGCAGTGGTGGGGTCCCATGGGCGTGGCCGTGATCTTCGGACTGGCCATAGCCACGGTGCTGACCCTGGTCGTGGTTCCCGTCATGTACGACTTCGTATCGGGATGGACCGAACGGGGTGACAGGGCAGCGAAGGCAGAGGAAGAAAGCGGGCGGGACGACGTGACCGGCGTGGAGCAGCCCGTACCAGCAGTATGACCGTAAGCCGGAGAGTTAAGCTGGAGGATAGCATGATTCGCACCGTGATAAACGCAGTGGTGTCGATCGCCATAGCGGCCGGCGTCGCACTTCCCTCGTCTGCCCAGCAGGACGACGAGATCGTGCTTACGCTCGACCGGGCCGTCGAGCTTGCGCTCAGGAACAACGAAGCCCTGCTGAGCACCAGGGTGGAGGAAGACCGTGCCCGGGCGCGCGTGCGGGAAGCGTATTCCGAAGCGCTGCCCAAGCTCGACTTCAGCAGCACCATCACCCGGAACTGGGCCCTTCCGGAGTTTAATTTCGGCGGCCAGACCTTCAAAGTAGGCACCGACAACGTAATCAACTTCGGACTCGATCTTTCCCAGACCATCTATCGGGGCGGACAGGTCGGCGTCGGCCTGAGAATCGCGCGTTACTACCAGCGGATTTCGGCATCCAACACGGACCGGATGCGAGGAAACATCGTGCACCAGATCCACGACGGGTACTACGATGTCCTGTTGGCCGAAGCCACGCTGGAGGTCACCACGGCGGCCTATGACCGTGCCGAGGCCCAGTACGAAGGCGTACAGCGGTTTTACGAAGCCGGGACGGTATCGGACTATGACGTACTCAGGGCCCGGGTGGAAGTGACCAACGCCCTCCCGCCGGTCACCCAGGCAAGGAACCGGCTCGCGATCGCGAAAGCGGACTTAAAGCGCCTGATCGGGCTGCCCCGGCAGGCGCGTATACGGTGTACCGGCAGCCTCGACGTAGACGTATTCGGCTTGCCGGAGGACATCGAAACGGCCGTGGACCAGGCACTTTCGAACCGATCGGACCTGAAAGCCGCCCGGTTGCAGACCACGATGAACGATGCGGCGATCCGCCTTGCCCGTGGAGAAAACGGACTCGACGTTTCACTTTCCGCGGGATACCTGATGCAGGCCCAGGTGAACGACCCCGGTTTCAAGTCGATCGGGTTCAACGACTTCTCCCGGAGCTGGAACACGCTCATCAACGTATCGATCCCGGTCTTCGACGGGAGGCAGAACTCGGGCCGTATCATGCAGGCCGAGGCGGACTATGAGCTGTCGCGTTACGTCGAACGCCAGCTCGGGAAGCAGATCGAGGTGGACGTCACCGAGGCCGTGCTCAATGTAGTGGAGGCGTCGGAACGCGTAAGGGCGGGCGAGGAGGCCGTCGAACTGGCCAGCCGCGGCCTGTCCATCGCGCAGGTGCAATACGAGGGCGGCGTCAGCACCCAACTCGAGCTTATCGACGCCCAGTTCGTGCTGAAACAGGCCGAGACCGATCACGTTACGGCGAAGTACGACTACGCCACGGCCGCCGCGAACCTTCGGAATGTCCTGGGTATGATGGACGATCGATCGGATGACCGGTAACGCAACCGGTTCGTTGCGGTCTACCGCGCCAAGCCGGGCCCCCGGTAGACGCGTGTGAAGGGCAGGCCGAAGGGTTCCTCGAAAGGCCTGAAGGGCACCATGTCCGCGATCTCCTGCACCAGGTCCAGGACCGCCGCCGGGAGCGGCCCCGACGCCACGTAACCGACGTTCTGCTCGACCTCCTCGACCGACCTTGATCCGGACAGAACTGTGGAGACGGCGGGGTTGGACAACACCCAGCGGATCGCGAGTTCCGGCAGGGGCATATCCAGCTCCTCCACCAGGGCGTACAGCCGTTTGAACTGCGTGCGCCGGGGCGGTGACAACCAGGGCGCCCCGCGCTCCACCTGTTCCGTGAAACACGCGGAAAGCGCCCCCTGTTGCAGGGGGGATCCCACGACAACCCCCATGTGCTGCTTTTCCGCCTCGGGAAGCACCGCGTGGACCGCTTCCTGCCAGAGCAGACTGTAGTTGAACGCCGTAAGCACGACGTCGTACGCGCCGGTCGCCATGATGGCGGGCAGTGTATACGCCGTGGTGCCGCCCAGGCCGGTGTACCGGATCACGCCTTCGGACTTCAGCGCCTCGAGCAGCTCGCACACGGGACCGTGAAAACGTTCCCAGTCCGCAAACCAGTCGTACTGGCCGGGGCGGTCCGGTTCGTGGATCATGAGTATGTCGATCTCGTCTCTCTTCAATAGTTCCAGGCTGGTCTCCACAGACCGGCGCAACTGGTCCGGGTCCCTGGGATCGAAAGGTTGAGGCCGCCCACCGAGCTTGGTCGAAAGGATGAAGGGCTGCGTCACCCCATCCAGGGCCAGCCCCATCACCTCCTCGGAATCGCGGTACGAAGGCGCCGTGTCTATGTAGTTTATACCGAGTTCCAGTCCCCGCCGTACCGCCCGAATGCCCTCGGTCCGGTCCGAGCCATGGGATGAGACAAACAGTCCGCCCATTCCGATCTCGCTGACCCGAATGCCGGTCTTGCCGAGGATCCTGTGCCGCATGACTGCCTCCGTGTGCCGACTCCCTCTACTTGACAGGCCTGGAATGGATTGTATATAGTCCGACCATCGCAGCGCCAGTACATATTGGATAGAACGGCGTGTGTTCCCGCGTCCCGGTACGTACCTCGACCGGACGACGCCCCGACGGTTTCAGTGAGATAACGTCCATGCCCTACAAGATTCAGCCCGGCCGGATGCACACGATGCCGACCCATTTCGGCCCTGCCGCGGGTCCCCGTCAGGGCCCCGATGGACGGCGGTTCGACGGTGTGGACTCGCCGCGGACCACCTCGTATTCCGTGAGTTTTCTGACCCGGCCTGAACAGCTCGAAGTGCTGCTGCCAGCAGGATTCCGGCTGGCCGGAGATCCCGTGGTGACCGTCACGGTTTCCTATATGACCGAGATCGAGTGGCTGGCCGGAAGGGGTTACAATACCCTCGGTGTGAGTTTCCCGGCCGAGTACAGGGGGAAACGGGACCGGGCCCGCGGCCCCTTCCTCGCGGTGTTGTGGGAGAACCTGGCCGATCCGATTCTCACCGGGAGGGAACAACTCGGTTTCTCTAAGATATTCTGCGCGATCCCGCCGCCGTCCGTGTTGAACGGCGAGACGCGGTGCACGGCGGACTGGCTCGGATACCGCTTTATGGAAATGTATCTGTCGGAAATGGAAATGCCGCCCGAGGGGGACGCTGAAGCCCCCGCGGCAGAGGTCAATGAAACCGAACTAACCGGAACCCTGCACTACAAATACATACCACGGACCGGGGAATGGGACCGGGCAGACGCGGAATACGCCGTACTGACCCCGTCCGCCACCCCGAACCGCAGGGTGACGGCGCAGCGCTCAGGCCGGGGAAGTGTGCGGTTCCACCGGGCGGAATGGCGGGACCTGCCCACGCAGTACCATATCGTGAACGCCTTTGCAGGCCTGGAGCAGATCGACTTCGTGGGCGCGAGTATCGTGGAGTCCATCGGGGGCAAGGACCTGAGCGACCAGCGCATCCTGAGGTAGGCGGGCCGGATCGACCACACCATTTGCGGGCAGCACGCGCGATTTCTGGAGAGTACATGGACGGTCGGAGCGAACCGACAGAGCGTATCTTCCACCGAGCGCGGAAGGACCACTGGCCGCGGATTTCACACGGCCGCGGATGCTACCTGTATGATACCGACGGCAGGGCCTACCTGGACGCCTGTGCCGGCGTGCACGTGGTCAGCATAGGCCACGGTGTGGAGGAAATCGCGGAGGCCATGGCCGATCAGGCCCGGAAGGTCGCCTTCGCCTACGGCCAGTTCACCAGTCAGCCGCAAATCGACCTTGCCCGGAAGATCACCGATATGGCCCCGGAGGGAATGGACCGGGTGTTTTTCGTGTCCGGCGGGTCGGAGGCCACGGAAGCGGCGCTGAAGATCGCGCGGAAATACCACCTGGAATCCGGCAACCCGTCCAAGTACCAGGTCATTTCATGCTGGCAGAGCTGGCACGGCAATACGATCGGCGCCCTGTCCATGTCGGGCCGGTCGGCCTGGCGGAAAGACTACACGCCGTACCTGCTGGATTTCCCTCACATTTCCCAACACAGCGCCGACGAACTGGAACGCGTGGTCCGCCAGGTCGGCGCGGAATACATTTCCGCCTTTATCGTAGAACCTGTCCTGGGAACCTCCGCCGCCGGGATGGCGCCGCCGGACGATTACTTCAGCACGGTCAGGGACCTCTGCGATCACTACCGGATTCTCCTGATCATCGATGAAGTCGTCACCGGGTACGGAAGGACCGGGGTCGACTTCGGGATCGACCACTGGGGCGTTGTGCCGGACCTGATGGCTACCGGGAAGGGCCTGAGCAGCGGATACACGCCCATCGCCGCGACGATAGCGAGGGACGAGATTTACGAGACCATCTATGAAACCGCGCCAACCTTCGTACATGGCCATACCTACGGTGGCAATCCCCTGTCCTGCGCCACCGCGCTGGCTGTGCAGGAATATGTCGAACGCAATGATCTCGTCGCGCGTTGCGCCGAAATGGGCGAAGTGATGCTGGAACACCTGAAGCCGTTGACCGAACTGCCCATGGTGCGCACGGTGCGCGGGAAGGGTCTGCTCTGCGGCGTCGAGTTTACGGCGGACAAGACGCAGGACGCACCTTTTGAACCGTCGCTGGGTGTGACGGGCTGGATTGTCCGGGAAGCCTACAACCGCGGCGTACTGATCATGCCGGGTGCGCCGGGACCCGTGGACGGCGTCTACGGCGATCACGTCGCGATCAGTCCACCCTACACCGTCAATGAAAACGAGGTAGCCCGGATCGCCACGGTGCTAGGTGAAGCAGTGGAAGCGGTCGAGCGGACGCTCTGACCCCGCCCCGACCCTACTGCATGTAGTTCTTCACGCCAAGGTCCAGGTAAGACCCGTAGGCCCCGTCGGCGAAAAGCTGGCTGAACGAGCGCGTGTACTGGAGTACCGTGGTCATCAAGTCCCGTTCCACCCGCAACGGATGAGCGCGCTGCCTCAGGTTGACGAAGGCGCGAATCAAGACGCTCCGTCCGTCAGTCGGCAGATACCGGACGTTTGCCGCGAACTCGTCGAGGCGGCCCTCGGGCTGGAGGTAGTACTCTACGTTCGATAGATAGAACACGGAGATGCGGTCCCCCCTTCCCCGAACGAAATCTCCAATGGCCCTGAGGGCATGGCCGCCCGCGAAGTCTCCCGTGACGGGAATGATGGCGTTGCGGGCCTGCATATCGCGGATGTACCGGTAGTCTTCGTCCGAAGCTAGGAAATTGCCGTAAGCACCCTCGAGGTCCCGTCCCAGCAGGAACGTCCTGTAGGTAATGAAAGAAATGCCCCGGTCCCCGTCCGACCGGTACTCCCACCTCAGGTCCAGATGCCGCTCGAAGAAGGAACGGTACAGTTCGGACACGCGCCGGGTATCACGGTCTCCCGACAGGACCTCGAAAGTGCTTATCTGGACCCGGATGCGCTCAAGGTTGCGGCGGAACAGATCCTCGTCTCCGTCCGTTCGATCGAAATACGTCACCAACGCTTCGATCGAGGGCTGGCCGTCACTGAATCCGGCCTGCGATAGGGGTTTGCTGAAGAGCATGGACAGAAACTCCGCCCGTGATTCCGATAGGGCGAAAACGGCCTTGTAGAGCAGGTGCTCGATGAGGTTGTCCCGGCGGATATCGAGAATGAAGGCGTACCGCGGGCGCACCTGCGCGATGTAGGTGAAATTCTGGTCCGGCCCCACGCCGATGTAGACACCGCCTTCGACACCGAGCCGCTTTAGCGCATGCTTTACATGGAGATAGCCGGCTTCGTTGGAGACGAGGTTGTCGCTGTCGAAAAACCCGCCGGGCTCCGAGAGGGTATCCACAAGGGCCGCATAGCGTTCCGGAGAAAAGGACACGGCGGAGTCCGCCTGCCCGGTACCGCTGCATCCTGTCATCAAAAGGAGCATGACGGTAAGGCCGGCCAAACCTGTTCCGGTTCTGAGCATGGATTACTGCCCTGGGTATTTAGGTGGACTGCCGGTTCGTCGTTCAGGTCTCAAAAATCTTATCTACTATAGCACAGGTGACAGTGGATTCAAAGTTGTTTATGGACGAAGAAACCCGCTCAGTGATCCAGCCATTTGCCGCGGTCCAGGGACCGGTACTGTATGGCTTCGGCCACATGTTCGGCACCTATCGTTTCCCCGCCGGCCAGGTCGCAGATGGTCCGGGCGACTTTCAGGACGCGATCGTAGGCCCTGGCGGAAAGACCCAGACGGGCAATGGCGTTTCGCAACAGGTCGTGGGCCCTGTCGTCCAATCCACAGTATTGACGCAATTCGCGGGGTGTCATGTGCGCGTTTCCAAAAGCGCCTGGATGGTTGGCAAACCGCGGCAACTGTCGTTCCCTGGTCCGATTGATCCGGTCTCTGATGCAGCGGGAAGGCTCACCGCCGGAACGGCCGCCAAGGTCCCCATACGGTACCGGCGGCACTTCGACGTGCAAATCGATCCGATCGAGCAGCGGACCCGAGATCCGGGACATGTACTGGTGTATCCGGGCAGGCGGACAGGTGCACTCGCGGCCCGGGTCGCCGAGGTATCCGCATGGACACGGATTCATGGCCGCTACCAGGGTGAACCGCGCGGGATAGGACAGGGACCTGGAAACGCGGGACAGGTTGACCTTGCCGTCTTCCAGGGGCTGCCGGAGCAGTTCGAGCACATGCTTTCGGAATTCGGGCAGCTCGTCCAGAAAGAGCACGCCGTTGTGGGCGAGCGACACCTCTCCGGGTCTCGGCATGCTCCCGCCGCCGATCAGGCCCGCTTCCGTGATGGTGTGGTGAGGCGCCCGGAAGGGCCGGGTGGTGACCAATGGGGTAAAGGGCGGGATCTTCCCCGCTACACTGTGAATCTGGGTCGTTTCCAGTGCTTCCTCCAGCGTGAAATCGGGCAGTACGGACGGCACGCAGCGGGCGAGCAGCGTCTTGCCGGAACCCGGTGGACCGATGAGCAGCAGATTGTGTGATCCGGCGACGGCCACTTCGATGGCGCGTTTGGCGTGATCCTGACCCTTGACGATGGAGAAATCGAACGGATAATCCGCACCGGAAGAAAGCATGGGGCCGGCATCGTGAAGGGACCGTTCAAATCCCTTACGTCCCTGGAGCAAGTGGACCGCGGATTCCAGGGACGGCACGCCATAAACATCGATACTGCCGCCCATGGCAGCTTCCTCCGCGTTCTCGCTCGGAACGATCAGCCTGCGCGCGCCGAGACGGTGTGCGGCGAGCGCAACGGGCAGCGCGCCACGGATTGGCCTGAGCGCGCCGTTCAGCGACAGCTCGCCCAGCAGGATCGTGTCTTCGAGCGACTGGACCGGCAACTGTGCCGACGCGGCGAGAATGCCCACGGCAATGGGCAGATCGAAGGAAGTACCCGCCTTGCGCACGTCCGCGGGGGCCAGGTTGACGGTGATTCGCCGGTACGGATAGGTAAAACCGGACTGCTTGATGGCGGCCACGACGCGGTCCTTGCTCTCCCGCACGGCACTGTCCGGCAGTCCAACGGTCGAAAAATGAGGAAGGCCGTTGGTGATGTGGGTTTCCACCACCACGGGAATCGCTTCGATCCCCTGCACGGCGCCGCTGGATACACGTGATAGCAAGCTGTCCCTCCTTCGAATAATGGTACCGTCTCGGGTCGCATGCCGACCAATCCGGGATGGATTCAATCGGCGCCAGCACATTCATATCTGTCGGCGGGACGGGGCGGAATCTCGTTACCTTTCGCTACCTCGAAGTTTACTGATTTCTGTTGCGATGAAGCCCCTGTTCGCATATATTATCAGACTTGATTTTCGGTGAGGTTGATCTTTTGCCCACGATCAATGACAATCTGGTCCGGGTGTACGACCGTATATCCAGGGCTGCCGAGCGAGCCGGCCGCGAGGCCTCGTCCATTCAGCTCATCGCCGTATCGAAGACCAAGCCCCTGTCGATGATCGAAGAGGCCAGGCGGGCCGGTGTCACGGATTTCGGTGAAAACAGGGTCCAGGAAGCGCTCGAGAAGATCCGGCAGGACGACGGTGCAACCTGGCACCTGATCGGTCCGTTACAGCGGAACAAGGCCAGGTTCGCCGTGCGGATTTTCGACATGATTCATTCCGTCGACCGCCTTTCACTTGGACAGGAACTCGACCGGCGGCTTCAGGCCACTGGAAGGACTATGCCTGTATTGATCCAGGTCAATACGTCGTCGGAGGAGACGAAGGCCGGCGTGGAGCCGGACCGCGCCCTGGAACTCGCGGAGCAGTTGTCCGTCCTGACCGGACTGGCCGTCAGGGGATTGATGACGATCCCGGCGTTCACACCCGATCCCGAAGATGCCCGGCCCGCTTTCCGGCTGCTCCGTGAAACGCGAGACCGCATCGCTTCCGCCGGGGTCGAGGGCGTGGGTATGGACGTACTCTCCATGGGCATGTCCCATGACTTCGAGGTAGCCATAGAGGAAGGCGCGGACATGGTCCGCATCGGCACGGCCGTTTTCGGTGCACGCCAGGCTTGAAACGCCGTTTATCCGGCAGTGAACGGGACCTTTCATGGGACTGATCGAATTCATCATCAACATCTACATGCTGGCCTTCGGACTCCGCCTTTTCATGCCCGCCGCGAGCCCTTTCAGCGAGAACCCGATCCAGCGGGGTCTGTACACGGCGACCGAACCGGTGCTGCGGCCCATCCGCCAGGTGATCATGCGCGGCGAACCGCGTTTCGACTGGTCGCCCGTTTTTGCCATCATCGCCCTCGTGATCGTGCGGGGATTCCTGGTGACGACCGTCATGGGCGTGCCCCTGTCCAGTTCCCTGGCCGATGGCATGCTGGACGTCTTCGATTTCGTGGTGCGGGTGCTCGCCATACTGTTCCTCGGCGCTTTCTTCATATCTATCGAGTCTCCGTTCGCCTTCAGCCAGTCCGGGCACTTGATGCACAACATCGCCCACTTCTTCCTGGCCCCGATCCGCCGTTTCACCGGCTACCGGATCGGGCGGCCGGACGTTTCCGCACTGATGGGCATCGTGCTGCTCGGTGTTCTGCACGGTCTGGTACTGTACCAGGCCGGCGCTTTGGTGGCACAGGCCGCAGGCGCTCCGGCGGACATGATCCTCGGGAGCATCGTCTACGTGATCGACTTCATTTTCGACGTGCTCTTCATCGTGATACTCGTACGCGCGGTGCTTTCGTTCTTCAACCCGGACACGGGCAACGCGCTCTTCCAGTTACTCATTCTCTTCAGCGATCCCATTCTGGCGCCGATCCGCAGGATCATGCCGTCGACGTACGGCATCGATTTTTCGCCGCTGATCGCCATTTTGATACTGAGGTTTATCCAGGTGAGTCTCCTGCCCCTGTTGCTGCGGATCTGACAGGCGAGCGGCCAGGAGACCAGGAAACAGAGGTGAACGCATGGACGTCAGCCCGGAGGAAATACGGGAAAGGAAATTCAAGACGCGCTGGGTCAGCGGTTACGATATGGATGAAGTGGAAGCGTTTCTGAACAGCACCGCCGGCGCGTTCGAAAACCTCGCGAAGGAAAACGAATCGCTGCGGACCAGGATGGCGGAGATGGACGGCGAGTTGTCCGATGTGGGCCGGAGGCGGAAACTGCTGGAGGACGCGCTCGTGTCCGCGCAGAAGGTCATTCACGACATGAAGGCCAATGCAATGAAAGAAGCGGAAAACGTACTGAAAGATGCGGAAAACAAGGCGGACCGGTGGATCTCCGACGCGAACAACCAGGTCGCCGAAATCAAGCGGGAACTGGGTGCGCTCACTACGCTGAGGAAGGATTACGAGGTCAAATTCAGGATTCTGCTCGAATCCCACCAGGAGCAACTGGACGCCATGCGGAGCACGGACCGGGAAAGCGGCGAGCATCCGGCGCCGGGCCCCGCACGGCAGCCCCGGCCAGGCTGAATCCCGATCAGGGCTGATTCCCGGGGATCGCCCGATCGCAAAAGGCAGATACACGCTAACGAATGACGTACGAGCGAATCTCGCGGCTGGCCGGCAGGATGGGCGATTTCCTGCGGGGAAACAGGATCGTCGGCCTGTCGCTCCCGGATGTATCTCCGGAGGCCTGTCCCTGGAGCCCGGTGAGTGCACCCGGATCCTGGGCGCCTTTTGAAGCCGTGTACCAGGCGGGACCGGTACTGCTCCCCTGCCTGGGAAGTGCTATGGACGCGGAACGCCGCATCGATGCGGTGCGGGTCCTGCGGCTGTTGCGGGCCGAGAGCCTATTGAGCGCATTCGGCTGTTCCGCGCTGAATCGCGGATGCGAAGCAGGTTCATACGTGATCGTGGACGATCACGTAAACTGTACCGGCGAGAACCCGCTTAGGGGGCCGAACGACGAACGGCTCGGCCCGAGGTACCCCGACATGAGCGTACCGTACGACGCGCGATGGTCGAACGATCTCAAGAGGGGCGCGGCTTCCCTGGGACTTGAACTGCGCGGCGTCGTGTATGGACGGGTCGCACGGTCCGGAGCCGGTGAAGAACTCGCACCATGGGCCCAGGCGGGAATCGACGTGGTCGGCGAAGGTCTGGTGGATGAAGTGATCGCGGCCGTACACTGTGGCCTGCCGGTCGCCGCGGTGGGTGTCGTTGAAAAGAGATTGACGGTCGACGGAAAAGTCTTATGTTCGTCGATACCCGCGCGAAGTGAGAATTACGGAAGGTTGGCTGCTATCATCGATCAATGTCTGCTTTGCCGTGGAGGTATGGATGACGGGTGAAGATCTGAAACGATTCGAAAAGCTTCTGCTCGAAAAGCGCGAAACGCTGTTGCATGAGCTGGGCTATTTCGGAAACAAGACGATAAACTCCGCGGCGCGCGATGTCGCGGGCAGTTATCCTTTTTCGGAACACCCGGCGGACCAGGGTACCGAATCGATGGAGCAGGAACAGGCCTACGACCTCGCCTCCCGCGAGGGACGGTTCCTGTTTCATATCGACGAAGCCCTGGAGCGCATCAAGAACGGCGCCTACGGACTTTGCTACGTATGCAATGGAGAGATCGGCAAGGCCCGGCTCGAGGCCGTACCCCACGCCCGTATGTGCATTGAGTGCAAGTCCAAGGAAGAACGAGGTCTGATCTAACATCTCCGGACTGAAAGTTTTGGCAAAGCCGGCCATCGTCTGCGCCGGTATCCTGATCCTGGACCAGATTACCAAGATCGCCGTTCAGCAGGGGATGGCGCTTCACCAGTCCTATCCCCTCCTGGGGGAAGTGGTCCAGTTAACGTACATTCGGAATCCCGGAGCCGCGTTCGGTATCACCCTCGGCGGCCGCTGGTTCTACCTGGTGCTGTCGGTCATCGCCATCGCGGTCATGATCTATTACCTGTTCAGGCTACCCCCCGTCGAGCGGTGGGGACGGTATGCCATGATGAGCATACTGGGCGGCGCGATCGGCAACCTGATCGATCGCGCGGTCTACGGCGCGGTTACGGATTTCATCGATATCGGGGTGGGAGCATACCGATGGCCCGTATTCAACGTGGCGGACTCCGCCATTACCATCGGGATCATCCTCCTGTTCACCCGACTGTCCGCCATCAACCGGATATTGAACGATGAAGCGCCTTCCGGATGACTGGGAGGGATCCTTCGTCGAGACCGTGGTGCCCGCCTCGCAGTCCCAGTGGCGACTGGACCGGTACCTGTCGGAAACGGACCTGCCGGTAACCAGGTCGCGGATACAGCGCTGGATCCGGGCCGGCGCGGTTTCGGTCAACTCGGTCGTCGTGGAGAAGTGCGGCCACGGGGTTTCCGAAGGCGACGTCGTCGCCGTGACCATACCCGAAACCCCTCCCTCGACCGCGGAACCGGAGCCCATCCCACTGGACATCGTCTACGAAGACGAAGCGCTCCTGGTGGTGAACAAGGCAGCGGGCATGGTCGTGCATCCGGCCTGCGGACATGCGCGTTCGACGCTGGTGAATGCCCTTCTGCATCACTGCGGGAGCCTGGAGCAGTTCGACGATCCGGTCCGGCCGGGTATCGTGCATCGCCTGGACAAGGATACGTCCGGCCTGATGATCGTGGCGAAACGCGAAGACGCCCACGCGTTTCTCTCCCGGCAGCTGGCCGAGCGGCGCATAAAGCGTGGCTACACCGGCCTGGCATGGGGCCGTTTCGCCGAACCTTCGGGGACGATCGACGCGCCGGTCGGTCGGCATCCCCGGTTCAGGCAGCGGATGGCCGTGGTGGAGGAAAACCGCGGCCGCAGGGCCGTCACCCATTACCGCGTGAGCGAATCCATGGAGGACGGGTCGTTGCTGGCCCTGGCGCTGGAAACCGGCCGCACGCACCAGATCAGGGTTCACCTGGCCCACCTGGGTCATCCCGTCATCGGCGATCCGGTGTACGGGGGACGGCACAAGCGGCTGGCCGGCACGGCGCCCCGGCGCCGCCCGAAACTGAAAGAGATGCTGGGTGTCCTGCGGCGGCAGGCGCTGCATGCATCCGAACTGGAGTTTATCCATCCCTTCTCGGGCCGGACCCATTCCTTCAAGGCCATCCTGCCCGACGACATGAAACAGGCTGTCGCCATGCTGTCCGACAATACGTGTACAACCGGTCCCCGATCGGAACGACGGGGGGCCTGAAACCGCCCGCATTAACGAGGCGCACTTTCACGATATCGCTATGCTTGATTCAACAGTCGTCGAAGCACATTCGGATATCCTGTGGCACCGTGTGGTCGATGGGCTGACCCGCATGACGGCCGCAACGGGAGAAGCCGACCTCTCCGCCGCCATCGAGGAGATCTCGCTGGAGCTTTCCGGCGCGGAAGCCTGCCGGTTCTTCATGGTGGACTGTGTCTCGAACCGTATCGTTTTCGAGACCACCGGCCGCTATCTGGTCCTGCCCGATACGGAGCGGGAAGTCGAGGCGTTGCTGGACTGGCTGCGGTCCCAGCCGAGTACCCGGCTGGTCGAGGACGTCCGGCAGCTGGACTGGCCCCTTCAGGCCGCGTTCGGCCGCGACGTACTGACCGGCCAGGCCGTACTATTTCATCACCAGATCGACGAACGGTTTCACTGCGTGCTGCTCGCGGCCATGGCATCCGGCGAGACCGGCTTCGACCCCGAACGCCTCGAAGTAACCATCTCCCTGGCGCGCCACGCCGGCTACGCGGTTACGCGGCTGCTGCATTTCAAACTGGCCCGGCGGGAGATGATCCACCGGACCGCCCTGTACGAGGTGGGCAAGCGGATCAGCAGTTCGCTGGACCTGAGCGAGGTATTGAACCTCATCATCGACGCATTGCAGACGGTGGTGCCCTACGACGCGGCGGTCATCTTCCTGCTCGACGAAGACGAGAACGCGGTGGTAGAACAGACCATCCGTGGATATTCGCCGGACCTGGACGCGATCAACCTGAAGATGGGCGAAGGCATCAGCGGATCCGCGGCCGAGACCGGAAGGGCGATCATCGTGCCGGACGTGTCGCTGGACGACCGGTACGTGCAGCATCGGCCGGGCACGAAATCGGAAATGGCCGTTCCCATGCTTTCCGGGAACCAGGTCATCGGGGTCTTCAACATCGAGAACGACCGGGCGAACGCCTACGACGACGAGGCCCAGTCCCTGCTGGAGGCCTTTGCGTCCCAGGCGAGTATCGCCATTCAGAACGCGCGCCTGTTCGATGACGCGCGGCGGAGCAGGCTGCTGGATCGGGAACTGGAGGTTGCCGGCGAGATTCAGCGTGCTTTGCTGCCGCGCGCCGTGCCGGAAGTGCGCGGCCTCTCCCTGGCTGCATTCAGCGAACCCAGCCGGGAGGTCGGGGGCGACTTCTACGATTTCATACCTTTTTCGGACAAGCAGCTGGGCGTGGCCGTGGGCGACGTGGTCGGCAAGGGCATTCCCGCCGCGCTGACCATGGCTTCGCTCTATACGTCGTTCCACGAATTCGCCAATTACTACGTCTACCTTCCGAGTTACGTCATCGGTCACGTCAACGAGGTCCTGTACGAGGTCACGTCCGCGGACCGGTTCGCCACGCTGTTCTATGGAATTGTGAACCTGCAGGAAAACACCTTCGTATACTGCAACGCCGGCCATCCTCCGCCCCTGCTGTGCCGGAAATCCGGTGAAACGGTCAATCTCCACGCAGGGGGCCTGATCGTGGGTTCGTTCGAGGACGCGAGTTTCGAGGACGGTCGCGTGTACCTGGACGATGGAGACGTCGTGGTCCTGTATTCGGACGGCCTCATCGAGAAGTCCAACCTGGAAGACGAGATATTCGGCATCGAACGGCTGGAACAGGCAATCAAGGACTGTCATGACTGCCCGGTCGAGGAGATCCGGGACCACGTGATCGCAGTGTGGCGCGCCTTCGTCGGCGGCGGCGGCCAGGACGACGACACGACGATGATCGTCGTAAAGAAGGAATCTTGAAAGAAGGAACCAGAGATTTCAAGGGTGGACCGGCGGCAGGCTGGACCGGTCATCGTGGGATTCACGGACAGGGAACAGCGGAGGACTTCGCATGGGCGTTCGTATAGGGTTTATCGGAACCGGCGGCATTGCGGGCATGCACCTGGGACTCCTGCCGGAAATCGAGCGGGCCGAACTCGTGGCGTACGCGGACATCCAGGTCGAGCGCGCGCAGGCGGCGGCCGACCGGTGCGGAGGCCGCGCGTACGGAGACTACCGCGAGATGCTGGACCGGGAAGAACTGGATGCCGTGTACGTGTGCCTCCCGCCCTTCGCCCACGGCGATCCCGAAATGGCCGTGCTGGAACAGGGCCTCCACCTGTTCGTTGAGAAACCCCAGGCGCTGGACGTCGATACCGCCCGTGACATCGCGGCAAAAGTCGAAGAATGCGGCGTCCTCTCGTGCGTGGGGTACAACTGGCGGTACCTGGACACGACGGAAAAGGCACGGGACCTGTTGTCCGGCGTGCGGCCGGCCCTCGCGATCGGATACTGGATCGGGAACACGCCCGGATCCCCCTGGTGGCGCGTTAAGTCCAAGTCGGGTGGACAGATCGTGGAGCAGACCACGCACGTATACGACTGCGCGCGGTACCTCATGGGGGACGTGGTGAGCGTCTACGCGGCGGGGACGAAGGGACGGATGCTGGATCTGCCGAACTACGACGTGGAGGATGCCAGCACGGTTTCGCTCGTGTTCGAAAGCGGCGCCGTGGCCACCATACTCTCCTCCTGCGTCGCCGAACAGGGATACGGGACCGCCCTGGAGGTCATTGCCCGGGGCCTCACGGTGAAGATCGCCGGAGGCAACCTGGAGGTCGTGCGCGAGGAAGAAACGGTACGGTATCCCGGTCGGAACAACCCCTACCAGCTCGAAAACGAACTCTTCCTTCAGGCCATCGAAGAGGAGAATCCATCCCTCATCCGATCGGCCTACGGCGACGTCGTCAACAGCCTCGCCGTCACCCTCGCGGCGAATGAATCCATGGAATCGGGCGAGGTCGTTCAACTTGCGTAGGCGGCACGGTCAGCCCGACAGCACCAGGGAAGCGGCGACCGGACGGTACCGCTGCCAGCCTGGTCAGCCCAGGTAGCGCCTGAGGTTGTCGAACCCGATGCGAACGCCGTCGACGGGGTGCTCGAGTCCTTCGAATTCGATGGAAAGCACGCCATCGTATCCGTGGCGTGAGAGAACGTGCAGGCAGGAAGCCAGGGGGACTTTCCCGTGTCCGACGATGGCGCCCCTGAGATAGTTGCCGCCCCGGGTTCGGAACCATCCCTCGCCGGGGTCGGTGGCCGTGCCCGGCCGGGTGTGGAAGTCCTTGGCGTGGACATGAAAGGCGTAGGGGATCAGGCGCCCCACGGCGGCATCGGGTGGTTCGTCCACGCAGAGGAAGTTGCCGATGTCGATGAGCACGCCGAAATTCTCGTGATTCACGGCGTTGACCAGTCTTTCCACCCGCTCACTGTCCTGGCAGAACAACCCGTGGTTCTCCACCATGGTCCGGACGCCGAGGTCCGCCGCGAACTCCGTGACCGCCCGGATCGCCGGGACGAGGACGGCCAGGGCATCATCGAATGAACGCCCTCCGGGACGGTTGTCGGGGAACCCCCTCGTGGCGTCGTGGCGCATGCCGGGCGCGCCGAGCAGGTGGGCAATGCGCACCTCGTCCTTCACCCGCTCCACCTCGCGTTGACAATCACCTTCGCTACCGTTAATGAAGTCCGCACCGACCGTGTAGTTGGCGATGGGAAGACCCGCCTCATCACAGGCCGCGCGCACGTCGGGAGCGTACTGCTCGAACGACTCGTTTCCGGGCGGGTGCAGCGAGGAGAACTCGATCACGTCGTATCCGAGCTCCGCCGTCTTTCGGATGGCGTCGAATTCCGTCATCTCGCCGCTTCGGATCAGCCGGCTGTAGCTGTATGAACTGACCCCGATCTGCATGGCACTCCCGGGTGGGTTTACTAGGCGGAAACGACGGGTTGGCGGACCGCGTGCTCGTATTCGGCGAGCACTTCCGCTACCGGCGGCGCATCAGGGAAGAAAGAAAGGATGCGGAGCAATACGTTGTCCAGCATGATATCGGGGCAGGACGCGCCGCAGGTCAGGATGATGTCGACGGGGCGGGTCACCGGCAGCCAGTCGATGGTCGCGACGATCGACTTGGATTCCAGGTCGAAGTGGCGGATCTGCCGGTCCGAAAGGATGTCCTTGCTGCTGTTGATGAAGAAGGTGCTGATCGTTTCTTCGCAGAGCTCCACCAGGTGGGAGGTGTTGGACGAGTTGTAACCGCCGACCACGAGAGCGACGTCCGCCCCCTTTTCGATCATGGCGTAGGTGGCGTTCTGGTTCTCGTTACTCGCGTAGCACAGAGTGTCGGAAGTATCGGCGAAGTGTTCGGCAATGCGCTCGGGTCCGTGCCGTTCCTCCAGCGCTTCCCTGATCAGCCGAGCGATCTCGTGGGTCTCGCTGGCGAGCATGGTGGTCTGGTTGATCACGCCGACCCGGTTCAGATGGACTTCAGGATCGAACCCTTCCGAGCAGTTTTCTCCGAATACTTCGAAAAACCGGTCCGTGCCGACCTTCCCCGTGATGATATCGGCGAGGATGAGGGTCTCCTCCCGGTTCCGCACTACGACGGTCGGGGCCTGCTGGACGCTATGGGAAAAAGTTGCGCGCGTCTCTTCGTGCCGGGGTTTGCCGTGAATGACGACCGTGAACCCCTGCTGGCCGATCTGGCCGCCCCGGGTCCAGACCTTTTCGACGAAGGGGCAGGTCGTATCGTAGGTGCAGAAGTCGATCCCGCGGCGGGTCAGCATTTCCTTGATCTCTACCGTGGTGCCGAAGGCGGGAACGACGACCAGGTCGTCCCGGGTCAGTTCGTACCAGGGAATGAGCTGTTCGCCGAGGGTGGTATGGATGAACTGGATGCCCCTGGACTGCAGGTCGGTATTGACGTTCGGATTGTGGATCATCTCGCTGAGCAGGAAGATCCGCTTGTCCGGGTTTTCCTCCAGCGTCTTGTACACGATCTCGATCGCGTTTTCCACGCCGTAGCAGAATCCGAAATGCCGGGCGAATATGAACCGTACACCGCCGAAATCCAGTATGGACGGCGACAGGTCCTTCTTCTTGGGATCGACCAGCCGCCGGCCCTGCTTGATCCGGGAGGTGATTTCACTCTTGTAGTAACTGGGAATGTCGAACTGGCGCGCCATCGCTAAGCCCTTGTGGATATGGCCTTTACCGGAATATCAATTTAACATGGAACGCCCGGTGGGGCAACGGTTTTCGGCACCTGACCGGTCAGATCCGGTGCGCGAGGGTTTCGTCGATGTGCTTTTTCAGGTAGACAGTAAAGGGCGTGCCGCCCGTGCCCACGTGGCCCTTGTTCTCCTGCTGCCCGGGCTTGAGCACGTACATGGCGGCGTACTCGATATGCAGCCGCCGGAATTCGTAAAGCGCTTCCACCGCGGCGTTGTAGGCGTTTTTCAGGCCTGGCTCGCTGTTCCCTCGTTCCCGGACGAAATTCCGGACGGACGGTCCCGCCTCCACCGTTTCGATGAAGTGCCGGTCCTGCACGGGCATGTAGTCTCGCATTTCCATCAGGTAGGCCCGCATCTCATCGTAGCCGTGCTCGATTCCGAGAAATCCGTCCACGGCGTAAATGACCGCGCTCTGCGCCCCGGTTTCGCCGCGGAACTGCCGGGGCCTTCCTTCATAGGCCTCCACGCCGGTATACACCATGCCTTCGGGCAGTTCGGGATTGTTCTTCCAGCCGAACATGTACGGCCTGACCCGGTGATAGTAGGTGTTGGGATCGCACCGTTCCGTCATGCGCTCCAGGACCGCCCGCATTTCGTGAAGCGTCCCGGTCACGGCGTCCAGGCAGCGTGCGACGGTCCCGGCGTCGCCCCGCGACACCGCATCCTGGCCGGGGATCAGCACGGAGAGCGCTCGCCCCGAGACCGCCTCGATATGCACGTGGATCGTGACGAACCACTCTTCGTCCATCCCGCCGAGGAAGTTCAGCATCATGTGGAGGTTGCCGACCTCAACGGGGCCCTGGCGGTCGAACCTGCGCCAGTTGTACATGACCTGGGAGGCGTAGGTCAGCATGGGAGGCCGTCCGAGGCGGCAGGCCACGCCGTGCCAGGCCGTGGCCAGGTTCCTGGGGATCGCCGTGGCCACCGCGTGATCGGGAGCGAAAACGTACATGTTGGCCAGGAAGGAAAGCAGGCTCATGGCCCGTTCGTGCTCGGCCAGGGTTTCCAGGCTGCTCCCCGGAAAGGGGGGAAGATCCTCTATTGTTGGGCGGATATGCCGCGTCAGGGCCAGCTTGGGCAGCACGCCGCCGGCCTGTTCCCATGCTCTGAAGGGCTCGGTCAGGTGGGGAAGCGGGTCTTCGGGCGGAAGAAAACCGTGGGTAAAGTCGCGCGTTACGGGCGACATCGAGGCGGCGTACAGGGGATCCGGTTCCACCTGGGTCATGGGAGACCCTCCGGGATGCGTCCCACCGAGGAATCCGGTCCTTCTTCAGGCGGTGATCTGGAAATCCTCGGCGTTCGGATCGTATTCGTCGAACAGGTCTTTTTTCGCGTAGTCCGCGGGGATGTCGCGGTACACTTCAAAGGGCGGATCGGCCCTGTATTGATCCGGATCGATCAATCCGGCCACCTCGCCGTCCCGGACCAGATGCACGTTCACGTCATCGATCGAGGGCGGGCACAGTCCCCGTTCGATCCCGACCTGCAGATAGACCAGGTTCTCGGGTTCGAAACCCATGAGATGGGCCGCCACGAGGTCCACCGCGGCCATGGATGCGCCGGCGACGACGAGTCCGGCGGGAAAGTTGCGGCCCAGGTAGAAGGCGTTGCCGTCCCGTCCCACGATGCCCTCCACCACGTTGAAATCGGGCTGGCAGGCCAGGAAGACGTCCCAGTGCATGTGGGCGATGGTCCGCTGCCAGGCCTCGTGGTCCTCGACGCCCATCCATTCCCGTCCCTGCTTTCGCCGGTCGTCGCGCCCGAAGGTGGCGCGCCACGCGTCCGAACAGAGGTGCCGTTCCGTGACCGGTATCATGACGCCCTGCTGGTTCTTGCCGCACAGGGTGACCACGCCCAGGTTGTGGGTCTTAAGCTTGGGTACGTTGACGTAGAACACGTTCTCCGCGGCCGCCCAGCGGGAAATCCCGATGTTATGGAGTTGTACCGTGTTCCCCGGGGTGACGCGCACGTTGCCGTAGTCCGCCAGTTCGAGCAGCCGAACGCGTTTCTCGCGCGCCATCTCCGTGTAGCCGCTCCGGGCCCAGCCCAGGTCGCGCTGGGCTTGCGAAGTCAGCCTGCTGGTCGCTTCGCCGACGTATACCTCGTCCACCGGAACGCCCGCGTCTTCGACGAAGTAATCGACGAGACCGGCCACGAAGGCCGGATGGGTGACGATTCCGCTGTTCCGTGGCGCCCCGGCCGTGACGTTGGGCTTCATCATCACGGCGCGGTTCCCGGGATCGACGTCCAGCGCGCGCAGCATCTCACGGGCCGGTCCGGCAAAGGCCGCATCGCTTAACGCGTCTTCGCCGTCCAGGCGGGTCTTCAGGATATACACAACGGGTTTGGACATATTCTCATTCCCTGTGGGCTGCCGTGGGCCTCTGCGGGCCGCCGCGATCACGTCTTGTGGGTCGCCGCGATCACGTCTTGTGGGCTGCCGCCATCACGTCTTGTGGGCCGCCGCGATCACGCCCACCTGCTCATGGTGACTTTCTGACGCGTATAGAAGGCGAAACCTTCCTTGCCCTGGATGTGCAGGTCGCCGAAGAACGAGCCGTTCCAGCCCGAGAACGGGAAGAACGCCATGGGGGCCGGCACGCCCACGTTGATGCCCACCATCCCGACGCTGACCTGGTTCCTGAACGTTCTGGCGGCCTTTCCGTCACCCGTGAACAGGACCGCGGCGTTGCCGAAACCGCTCTGGTTGCAGGCCTCGATGCCTTTGTCCAGACTTTCGGTGCGGATCACGGAGAGGACCGGACCGAAGATTTCCTCGCGGACGATCTTCATGCCGGTGGACGCTTCGTCGAAAATTGTGGGACCCAGGTAGAATCCGTCCGGCGTCTCCGGCACTTCGACCCCCCGGCCGTCCCGGTAGAGCGAGGCGCCGTCCGACAGGCCCGAGGCGATGTAACCGTGCACCTTATCGAGATGCTGCCGGGTAACTACCGGTCCCATGTCCACTTCGGAATCCCGGTCCGTCGGACCGATCTTCATCCCGTCCAGGGCTTCGCGAAGCGGGGGCAGCACGCGCCGGGCCGCGTCATCCACCGCCACCGCCACGCTGCCGGCCATGCACCGCTCCCCGGCGCAGCCGTACACCGAACCGATCAGGGCGTCCACCGTGAAATCCGGATCCGCGTCGGGCAGGATGACCATGTAGTTCTTTGCGCCGCCGGCCGCCTGCACGCGCTTGCCGTGGGCCGTCGCAGTCTGGTAGACGTGCCGGGCCACGGGCGACGAACCGACGAAGGAAACGGCATCGATATCTGGATGGGTGCAGAGGGCGTTGACCACGTCCACGCCGCCGTGCACGAGGTTCATCACGCCGGGCGGCAGTCCGGCCTCCTGCAGGAGTTCCACGAGCCTGACGGCGGTCAGTGGCACCTTCTCCGACGGCTTGAGTACGAAGGTGTTACCGCACACGATGGCGATGGGATACATCCACATAGGCACCATCGCGGGGAAATTGAAGGGCGTGATCCCCGCGCAGACGCCCACGGGCTGCCGGATGGTGTCGCAATCGATCCCGCTGGCGATCTCTTCCAGCGCGTCGCCCATGAGCAGCGTAGGCGCTCCGCAGGCGAACTCCACGACCTCGATGCCCCTCCGCACCGAACCCCGGGCTTCTTCCAGGGTCTTGCCGTGCTCCCGCGTGACCAGCCTTGAAAGTTCCTCGAAATGCGCTTCGAGCAGATGCACGTACCGGAAGAGTATCCTGGCCCGGTCCACGACCGGCGTGGCCGACCAGTCGGAAAGGGCTTCCCGGGCGGCTCGAACCGCGGCATCGACTTCGGAAGCGCCGCACATGGGCGTCCTCGCGATCACGCTGCCGTCCGATGGATTGAAAACCGGTTCCGTGTCCGCGTCGGCCGCGCTGGTCCAGTTTCCGCCGATGAACAGTGGGCATCCGTTTGTTCCTTGATCACGCATGTGCATCCTCGATGTCTTCCTCTGTTACGATTTGAATGTGTTTAGCCCACGGCTTCGGGTTTGCCGCTCTCTGCCGACTTGTAGGCCGCCTCGGTCAACTGTACGACGCGCAGGCCGCAGACCGGCGGAGCCTGCACTTCCGCTTCGCCCAGGATGGCCTCGATGAAGTTCTCCGCCGGCGGCTTCCCCCGCCCCGGAGTCCGCGGCAGCCGGATATCCTCTCCCTTTCGATGGACGAATAGCGGCTCGGAAGCACCGAAACGCATCACGCCTTCGGTGCCGTAGAAGGTGAATTCCTCCCGCCATTCGGGCGACATGGAGGTGTAGGAAAGGTTCCCGACGGCGCCGTTTGTAAACTCCACCGAAATGGCCGTATTCACGTCGACCAGGGTGCCTTCGGGGTTGATGAACGCGTGGACGGACTTCGGTTCCAGGCCCGTCGTCCACAGCAGGATGTCATTGATATGGCTGCCCGTGTCCATGAAGTGCCCGCCGCCGGACAGTTCGGGATCGGCGCGCCACGAGGCGCCGGGGCTGAAGATCCCCAGGCAGTCCTGGGCGATGATGACGTGGACGAGGCGCACGTCGCCGATGACGCCGTCTCCGATCATCTCCCGGGCCTTGATGAACTTCCCCTCGCCGTGACGCTGATAGGCGACGGCAAGCACCCGGTTCGCCCGCTCCGAGTATTCGATGAAGTCCCTGGCGTCCCGCGTCGTCGTCGCCATGGGTTTTTCCACGAGCACGTGCAGTCCCGCCTCCAGGCTGGTCCGGACCTGGTCCGCATGGCGGGTATGGGGGGTTGCGATGACGATCCCGTTCAGTGTCTCCCCGTCGATCATCGACTCGAGCGTCGCGTAGTGGTTCAATCCCTGTGCGGACGGCCCCAGGGTCTTTTCCATCCGGTTCATCGCGACCGGATCGGTATCGAACAGAGACACGACCCGGACGTCTTCTCGGGCGGACAGCAACCGGGCGTGGTGGCCGCCCATGCCGCCCGCGCCCGCAATGCCGATTCGGAGTGTTTCCATGTGTCGTGGTCCTCGAAATGGCCTGGTTCCAACTGAAATGTTTAGATAAAGCACCGGACCCGGTATTGCCGACCGTCACCGGCGATGGTTCACTATAAAAACGGGGCGTTTAAAGATCAAGCAGCAAAATGGAAAGTGCTTGACATACGTTCCGGCGGACTCTTAGGTTGGCCTTCGTTGTCTGCCTCATCACCCTTACATGGAAGACCACATGGAAAACCCGCTGCTTGAATACGTCGGCAACGTGCAGGCCCTGGTATGGGGATTGCCCCTGCTGGTGCTGCTGGGCGGCACGGGACTCTACCTTACCATACTGTTGAAAGGCGTGCAATTCCGCTCCCTGTGGCACGCCCTTTACCTGGCATTCGTCAGACGCCGGGAAGCCAGCGCCGAAGGCGATATCAGCCACTTCCAGGCCCTGATGACCGCGCTCGCGGCGACCGTCGGTACGGGGAATATCGCGGGTGTGGCCACGGCTATCTCGGCCGGGGGACCCGGCGCGCTCTTCTGGATGTGGATGACGGGCCTGGTGGGCATGGCCACGAAATACTCGGAAGCGGTCCTGTCGGTCAAGTACCGCGAGACCGATTCGCAGGGGCTCATGAAGGGCGGCCCCATGTACTACATCTCCAACGCCATGGGTTGGAAGTGGATGGGGGCCGCCTACGCACTGTTCGCGGCGCTCGCGGCCTTCGGCATCGGCAACATGACCCAGTCGAATTCCATGGCCGACGTGCTCCAGAGCAGCTTCGGCGTGGACCCGTGGGTCACCGGCATCGTCCTGATGATCGGCACGGGCCTGGTCCTGATCGGTGGGATCAAGAGCATCGGCCGGGTGGCCAGCCTGATCGTCCCCACGATGATCGTGCTGTACATCCTCGGCGGACTTACCGCCATCTTCATGAACGCCTCGGCGATCCCGGGCATCTTCGAGCTCGTGGTCACCCACGCCTTCACGCCCGCCGCGGCCGCCGGGGGCTTCGCCGGCGCGATGGTCCGGCAGGCGGTACAGTTCGGCGTGGCCAGAGGCATCTTCTCCAACGAATCCGGCCTGGGCAGCGCGGGCATTGCCGCCGCGGCCGCCCAGACGAAGGATCCGGTCACACAGGCTCTCGTGTCCATGACCCAGACCTTCATCGACACCCTTGTCGTGTGCACGATCACCGGTTTCACCATCATCGGTACGGGGGTCTGGCTGTCGGGCGACACGGGCGCGCCGCTCACCGCGGCAGCCTTCACCAGCGGCCTGCCCGGCGGATTCGGGGGTTACCTGGTCGCCGTGGGCCTGGTGCTGTTCGCCTATTCGACGATCCTGGGCTGGAGTTACTACGGCGAGAAATCGGTCGTATACCTGCTCGGTGAACGCTCCGCATTGCCTTATCGCATGCTGTTCTGCCTCTTCGTAGGGGTCGGCGCCGTGTCGGAACTGGAACTGGTCTGGGGAGTCTCCGATATCATGAACGGACTGATGGCCTTCCCCAACCTGGTAGCCCTGCTCTTCCTTTCTCCCATCGTCGCCGCGGAAACCCGGCGGTACTTCGGCAGACATGACGCGAAGACAGCATAGACGGATATTCTGGGTGCTCGTGGTCGTGCTGGCCGCGCTCCACGTCGATTTCTTCAACCACGGCATCTCCCCTCCCCCGCTCTTCGGCTGGCTCCCTGTAGACCTGGCCTACCACATCGTCTGGGTGATCGCCGCCGCCGCCCTCGTCCTCTATTTCACCAAGTACGTATGGCGGGACTTCGATGGGTCCTGAAACGACCATATTCGTCGTGGTGGTGGTGTACTTCGCCGTGGTATTGGGCATCGGCGCCGCGGCATTCCGCCGGTCCCAGCCGACGGCCGAAGACTACTTCCTCGGGGGCCGCCTTGCCAAGTCGCTCGTCATGTTCATGGCCCTCTTCGGCACGAACATCACGCCCTTCCTGATCATGGGCATTTCGGGGCTGGCCTACCATCACGGCTACGGGGTGTTCGGCTACACGGCGGCCATGGCGGCCCTGATCATCCCCGTGGCCTACTACGTCATCGGCTACCCCGCGTGGATCGCTTCCCGGAAACTTAAAGCCGTGACGCCCGCCGAGCTGCTCGCCCGACGACTCGACAGCCCCAACCTCGGCCGGCTGCTGTTCGTCGTGTACTTCGTCTTCATGCTGCCCTACCTGTCCACCGGTGTCGCCGGCGTGGGGCTGGCCGTCGACGTGTTCACCCAGCAGGCGATTTCCTTTGAAGTCGCGGCGGCCGGCATCCTGGTCATCACGCTGCTCTACACCACCACGGGCGGCATGCGAGCCACCATGTGGACCAACGTGTTCCAGGGCCTTGTCTTCGGCGTGTTCCTCTACGTATCGATCTTCGTCGTAGCAGCCGATTTCGGCGGCGTCTCGGGCGTCATGCAGGAAATCGCCCGGCGGTTCCCGGAGCTCACGGTCACGAAAGACACGCCGCCCTTCACGACGGGCAACTGGTTCGTATGGGGCATGGCCATGGGACTGGTCGTCCTCGCCTTTCCCCATCTGCTGGTGCGCGTATTCGCCGCGAAGGACGTGAAATCGCTGAAGAACTCCATCCGGTACTACCCTATCATCATGATCGGGTTGATGCTGGTGGCCACGCTCTACGGCGTGTGGGGACGCATCGAATTCCCGGATTTCGTGGGCCGGGATTCCGACATGGTCTTCCCCATGGTGATCCGCAGCCACTTCGGCCCCCTGATTCAAGGGCTCGCCCTGGCCGGCATCCTGGCGGCGGTCATGTCCACCCTGGACGCCCAAATGCTGACCCTGTCGTCCATGCTCACCCGCGATGTGTGGTACGGGCTGTCCCAGCGCAGGCAGGTGGTGCTGGGCCGGCTGTTCCTCGTCATACTCGGGGGGATCGCCTACTACATCGTGATCCTCCGTCCGGCTTCCATATTCGCCCTGGCTCAGTTGTCCTTCTCCGGTTTCGTCACGTTGACCCCTATATGGCTGCTCGGCCTGCACTGGAGGCGGTTCACGGCCACGGGCGCCATCACGGCCATCGTCGCCGGAAACGTCGTGCTCGTCGCCATGTTCTACGAATGGCTGCCGAACCCGGGCCTCATGCCCGTCGCATGGAGTTTCATGGCCACGTCTATCGTGGGCGTCGTGGTGTCACTCTTCACGTCCCCGCCGCCGGAATCGGTTACCGATCCCGTGATGACCCCGATTCGCCGGGCCATGGGAGATGGTTGACCGCATGACCGACCACCCGTTCGCCGACAACAGGCATAGCGTATGAGCCACCTCGGCAAGGCACCCCTGATCTTCGGCCTGCTCTTCCTACTGGCCTTTCCCGTCATCGTGTTCCGAGGCGATGACCGTTCGGACACGCTGGAGTTCTGGATCTTCGCGCAGACGCACTACGATGAGTTCAGCGCCAGGATCCCGGCCTTCGAGGCGGCACATCCCGGCGTCAAGGTCGAACTTCGGCTGATCTCGAAATTGCACGACAAGCTCCTGGCCGCCTTCCTGTCCGGTATCGGCGGACCCGATCTGTCCGAAGTCGAGATTTCATCGGTCGGCAGGTTCTTCAAGGGCACGAAGGAGGAAATCGGCTTCGTGGACCTGACCGACCGTATCGAGCGCGAAGGGATCTCGGATGAGTTCGTCCAGGCGCGCCTTGCTCCCTGGTCCCTCGAAGGCCGGGTATACGGCCTGCCCCGCGATGTCCATCCCGTCATGCTCCTGTACCGGCACGACGCCTACGAGGACGCGGGGATCGATCCGAAATCCATCGAAACCTGGGACGATTTCGTCCGTGAGACGAGACCCCTCGCCCGCGACGAGGACGCAGACGGGCGGCCCGACCGTTACCCGATCATGCTGAGTGCGCACAAACCCGGTCATTTCTGGCTTTTGCTCCTGCAGAACGGAGGCGGCATGTTCGATGAGAATGGCGGTATCATCATCGACAACGACATCGCCGTTGCCACCCTGGAATTCTACTGCAGCCTGCTCAACGAGGAGCAGCTGGCCATCCCCGAATTCTCCCAGGACCCGGCCAGCTACGCCGCCATGAAGGAAGGCGTTATTCTGGGCGTACTGGCACCGGACTGGTACATCAGCTTCGCACGGAGGTTCGTCCCGGAACTGGAGGGGAAATGGCGGGCCATGCCCCTGCCGGCCTGGCGGGTAGGCGAGCGCCGCACCTCGACCTGGGGCGGCACCATGATCGCGGTCACCAAACAGGCCGAGAACCCGGATCTCGCCTGGGAATTCGCCAAGTTCGCCTACATGGACGACGAGGCCCTCGCGAACCGTTACCGCAAGACCTTTATCATTCCGCCGATCCGTTCTGCGTGGTCCAACCCGGTGTATACCGAGCCCGAGGCGTACCTGGACGGGCAGGTCCTGGGCAAAAGCCTGACGGAACTCGCGCCCCACATCCCCGGATTCCACCTGAACCCGTATTGGGCCGAGGCCAACGATCTGCTGCGACAGGCCGTGTACGAAGCCGCCAATGGGATCCGGACGCCCGCCGATGCGCTGTCCCACCTGGCAGAGCAGGTCCGCGCGCTGCGGAATAACTCGACCGAGACCGAATGAAGCCCCGGTACGCCCCCTACTTCTTCCTCGCGCCTTTCTTCGCGCTCTTCGGGGTCTTCATGGTCTACCCCCTGTTCGATTCGATCCGGCTCAGTACGTACAGTGTCCGGGGCATGCGCAACCAGACCTTCGTGGGCCTCGAAAACATCGAACGGCTGATCGCCGACCCACTCTTCTGGACCGCCCTCTGGAACACGGCCTATTTCGCCGCGGGCAGCCTGCTCCTGCAACTGCCCGTGGCCCTGGCCCTCGCCCTGCTCCTCAGCAACGCCCGCCTGAAGGGCCGGAACCTGTTCCGTCTTTCCTTCTTCTCGCCGGTGCTGATTTCCGGCGTCTTCATCGCCGTGATCTTCTACCTGCTGTACGACCGGCGCTACGGCCTGGTGAACCGGGTCCTCGGTTCCGAAATCCCGTGGCTGCAGGACCCCGACCTAGTCATGCCCGCCCTCGTGCTGGCCGGCGTATGGCGGTGGGCCGGATTCAACATGGTCTACTTCCTCGCCGGACTTCAGAGCATCCGGCAGGAGCTCTACGAGGCGGCGGCGGTGGACGGCGCGGGACCCTGGCAGAGCTTCGTGCACGTGACGATCCCCGCGCTGAAACCCGTGATCGCCTTCGTGGTCATCACCTCCATGATCGGCTCGTTCCAGCTCTTCGACCTGCCCTACGTGCTCACGGAGGGCGGACCGGGCAACGCGAGCATGACCATGGTGATGTACCTGTACAAGCACGGATTCGAGTTCATCAATCTCGGCTATGCGGCGACCATCGGCTGGGCCCTGGCCGTGATCATCGGCGTGATCTCCATCATCCAGGTCCGGTTATTCGGCGTATTCAGGGAAAACTGACCTCATGAGAAACCCTGTTCGCACCACCATCACCTATGTGCTTCTGATCCTGCTGACCGTCCTGGTCCTGACCCCGCTTTTCTGGGTGGTTTCCGCTTCCTTCAAGCCGTCGGGCGAGATCTTCACCTACCCGCCGACCTTTCTGCCCCAGGATCCCACGCTCGAGAACTTCACCCGGCTGTTCCAGGAAATGCCGATCATCCAGTACGTCGTCAACAGCACCTTCCTGGCCACCTCTCACACGCTGCTGCTCCTCGCCATCGCGACCATGGGCGGATTCGCCTTCGCCAAGTACTCGTTCCGGGGCCGCGGCGTCCTCTTCGCCATCGTCCTCGCCTCCATGATGATCCCCTTTCACCTGGTGCTGGTGCCCCTGTTCACCCTTTTGTACCAGTTCGGCTGGCTCGACACCTACCAGGGCGTGATCCTGCCCTACCTGGCATCCAGCGGATTCGGTGTGTTCCTCATGCGGCAGTTCATCCTCGGCGTGCCCTCGGATCTGCTCGATGCGGCGCGGATCGACGGCACCTCCGAATTCGGTATCTACTGGCGCGTCATCATCCCGGCCGTGAAACCGGCCATGGGCGCCCTGAGCATCTTCGGGTTCCTGGGGGCCTGGAACGAGTTTCTCTGGCCCATGATCGTGCTGCGGGACGCGGCCAAGTATACCCTGCCTCTCGGTCTGGCCAGCCTCGTGGGCGTCTACCGCCAGGAATACGGCATGCTCATGGCCGGGACGCTGCTGTCCATCCTGCCCATCATGGCCCTGTTCCTCGCAATGCAGCGGGAGTTCGTGCAGGGGATTACGCTGGGAGCGGTGAAGGAGTGAGGGTGGTGTGGGTGTGTTGGTGTAAAGTCGTAGAGGTGGCCGGAACAGTTTATTCTCCGAATTTGAACGAAATTTGAACGGAATGTGAACGGTACTTGCTACTCAAAAGCGTTGACGAGTGGCGTAATGGTTTACTATTTGAACGATTTGCGAGAGGATGAGTCCAAACCTGTGCTTGTATGTGCAAATAGAAGGATGGAAAGGAGAAGTATCCGAAATGACGGATCAAGACCGCGATCGGCAATACACGATGGGACGCAGCGACGAAGAGACGGAACGCCTGATCGAGCAGTCCCGGCTACTCAGACCAATCACGGAGCGGTTTCTGAAGTCGGCCGGCCTTGCTCGGGGCATGCGGGTCCTCGACATCGGAAGCGGCGCGGGCGACGTAGCCCTGGTGGCGGCGGAGCTCGTAGGTCCCGTAGGGGAAGTCGTGGGCGTGGACATGAATCCGGAGATCCTGGAGACCGCCCGGGAACGGGTCCGGCAGGCGGGGCACCGAAACGTGGAGTTCCGTTCCGGCGACGTGCACACCCTGGAAATGGGCGGCGATTTCGACGCCCTGATCGGAAGGCTGGTGCTCATGTACCTGCCCGATCCCGTGGCCACACTCAAACAACTCGTAACTCGGCTGCGTCCCCGCGGTCTCGTCGTATTCCAGGAGATCGATTTCACGATGACACGGTCGTACGCGAGCGAGGATACTCCGCTCATGCGCCAGCTGGTCGACTGGATCGTGGAGGTGTTCGAGCGCTCCGGAGCGAACCCGAATATGGGACTGGACCTGCACCGGGTGTTCATCGAGGCCGGCCTGCCCGAACCTACCCTGGACGCGGGCATGCTGCTGGGCGGATCGACGGACTGGCCGGGGTATTCGTACGTCGCAAATTCCTTCCGAAGTGTCGTCCCGCTGCTGGAACACTACGGGATCGCAACCGCCGAAGAGGTGGACATCGACACCATTCCCCAGCGGGTCCGGGAGGAAATCGTCGCGGCAAAGCGTCCCGTCGTTATACCGCCGCACATTGGGGCGTGGGCGACGAAAGTGTGAAAATCGATAGCGTCGCTTTCGATTTTCACGTTTGTTACGACATACCGAGGTCGGAGATGGAGGTACCTCGGATAGGGAATTGAACAACACTTAGGAATGAGAAGGAAATCTGGTATGAACGTACCTATAGAACGAATTACAACCCACCCGGGCGCTCTCCTGCTTGAACAGATTCATGAAATGGAATTGACCGTCAACGGTCTGGCAAGGGATATAGACCTTCCAGCCACGAGACTTCATGAAATCGTACAAAATAAACACGGTGTGACCGCTGAAACCGCTATCGCCTTGGGTGAGTATTTCGACCAGACTCCGGAGTTCTGGATGAACGCCCAGAAAGCCTATGAGTTATCCCGGGAACTGGTATTGAATGGTAAGGAGATTCGTTCGAGAGTCCGCCGTCATGCCAGAGACTGGGTCGAATAACCCAAAACGCACGTGTTTGAAGGCTGACCAACCCACGCAACATCTCCATCATCACCTTGCCATTTCCCCCTTCACGCCCTATATTACACGGCCTTGAATCCGCTCCAATGACAACCTGAACAGGAACTTATGAGCTCAGAAAAGCAGTACAGGGACTTTATACGCGAGATCATCGACGCGGACATGGAAAGCGGGAAGTTCGGGGGCAAGGTGCATACGCGTTTCCCCCCGGAACCGAACGGCTATCTCCATATCGGCCACGCCAAGTCGATCTGCCTGAATTTCGGCGTTGCGGAGGAGTACGACGGCCTGTGCAACCTCCGGTTCGACGATTCCAATCCCGAGACGGAGAATGTGGACTTCGTGGAGGGGATCAAGCGAG
The DNA here is from genome assembly GCA_009837395.1 of Gemmatimonadota bacterium. Classification (GTDB taxonomy): domain Bacteria; phylum JAAXHH01; class JAAXHH01; order JAAXHH01; family JAAXHH01; genus JAAXHH01. Next base: position 418,489 of record VXTP01000043.1, on the reverse strand, counting down.
ACATCCGGTGGCTGGGGTTCGACTGGGAGGACCGGCTTTACTTCGCTTCCGATTACTTCGATCAACTGTACGCCTACGCGCTGCAACTCGTGGACCAGGGCGATGCCTACGTAGACAGCCTGACCTGGGAGGAAATGCGGGATCACCGGGGCACGCCCACGGAACCGGGCCGCAACAGCCCGTACCGCGACCGGTTGGCCGCAGAAAACCGGGACCTGTTCGAACGCATGCAGGCCGGGGAGTTTCCGGACGGCAAGCACGTCCTGCGGGCCCGGATAGACATGGCCCATCCCAACCTGACGATGCGGGATCCCGTACTGTACCGGATACGGCACGCCCATCATTACCGCACCGGGGACAAGTGGCGCGTGTATCCCATGTACGACTTCACTCACTGCCTGTCGGACTCCATCGAAGGCATCACCCATTCGCTCTGCACCCTGGAGTTCGAGAACAACCGGCCGCTCTACGACTGGATCCTTGACCGACTGGACGTCTACCACCCCCAGCAGATCGAATTCGCGCCGCTGGCGCTGGCCCACACCGTGCTTTCGAAGCGATTCTACCGGCCGCTCATCGAGGAAGGCGTGCTGTCCGGCTGGGACGATCCCCGCATGCCAACGCTATCCGGCCTGCGGCGCCGGGGATACACCCCCGAGGCCGTCCGGACCCTCTGCGACCGCGTCGGCGTGGCCAAGAACCACAATCTCATCGACATGGCCCTGGCGGATTTCATCATCCGGGAAGACCTGAACAAGCGGGCACCCCGGGTCATGGGCGTGCTGGATCCGCTGAAGGTCGTGATCACCAACTACCCCACCGACCGCACCGAGCAGATGGAAGCCGTGAACAACCCGGAAGACGAGGGCATGGGGACGCGGCAGGTGCCTTTTACCCGTGAAATCTATGTCGATCGGAACGACTTTATGGAAGATCCGCCGCGGAAGTTCTTCCGGCTGGCGCCGGACCGGGAAGTCCGCCTGCGCTACGGCTACTACATCACCTGCACGGACGTGATCAAGGACGATGACGGGCAAGTGGTCGAACTGCGCTGCACCTACGATCCGGAATCCCGGGGCGGGTCTACGCCGGACGGCCGGAAGGTACGCGGTACCATTCACTGGGTATCGGCCGCGCATGCGCTGAACGCCACCGTGCGTCTCTACGACCGGCTCTTCAGCGATCCGGATCCCCGACCGGGTGAAGTCGACGACGACCGGTCCTTGTTGAACCCTGATTCGCTCAAGACCGTCACGGACTGCAAGGTCGAGCCCGGTCTGGCGGAAGCCGAACCCGGCGTGAACTACCAGTTCGAGCGGCTGGGCTACTTCTGTATCGACGCCGTCGAAACGCAGCCCAACGGACCGGTGTTCAACCGGACGATCTCCCTCCGCGATACCTGGGCGAAGATCCAACAGAAGTAGATAAGCGTCAGCAACGTAAGCGTTTACGTAACGGACAGAAACGATTCCATCCAGGAAGGTGACCATGGCACGCCTATTCGGAAAAGAGTATACACGCAGAGAACTGCTCAATCTCGTCGGCGACATGAGCCAGGTGGCCCACGCCCGGTACGGCGAACTGCGCGAAGGCAGCGACCGGGGCGCCGATCTCATCGAGGTATTCAACGCCTCGGGCCTGTGCTTCTCCCTGCTGCCGGGAAGGGCGCTGGACGTGGCCTCAGCCCACTACAAGGGCATGTCGCTCTGTTTCCGCGGCAACACGGGCGATGTGGGGCCGGCGTTTTACGAACCGCAGGGCTACGGCTGGATGCGCGGTTTCTACGGCGGGCTGGTGCTGAGCTGCGGGATGACGTTTACCGGACACCCGGAAGTAGATCCTGAAGAAGAAAACGAAGAACTCGGTCTCCACGGCCGCCTGTCCTTCCTGCCGGCACGGCAGGTCCATACCGATGGCCAGTGGGACGGCGACGACTATGTCATCAAAGTGCGCGGGAAGATCCGGGAAGCCGTCGTCTTCGGTACCAACCTGGAACTCACCCGAGAAATCTCGACGGTCCTGGGCGAAAAATCGCTGCACATCCACGATCGGATACACAACCAGTCCGTCGATCGCTCTCCCCTGATGTTCGTCTATCACTGCAATCCCGGTTTCCCCATCCTCGACGAAGGCACGCGCGTCGTCATCGACAGCGAGAAGTCGACGGAATGGCTCGAAGACCGGGAGGTCGATCCAGCAACGTTTACTACGGTCTCCGCACCTGCAGACGAAGCGCACGACGACGTCTACGTCCTCCGGCCACGGGCCGATACCAGCGGTCTGTGCCACGTAGGACTGATCAATGACCGGCTCGGCCTGGGCCTGTACTGGTCATTCCCCAAGGCAGAGATCCCCCTCGTAAGCCACTGGCAGCACTTCCACAAGGGCACCTACGTCACCGGCATCGAACCGGGCAACGTCAGCATGCTCGGCCGGGCCTGGAACCGCAAGAACGGCTACCTGCAGCACATCGAGCCCGACGAAGTGCGCGATTTTCACCTGGAGATCGGCGTGTTGGAAGGGGCAGAGGAGATCGCGGCGTTCGAGGCGAAGGTTGGGGTGTAAATTCTGAAGTAGGTTACTAACAAACTCCTGTATCGACTCCTTTATGGACTTATTGTAGATTCGAGTCGTTAATTAGTTCTCTGCTTCCATGAATTGACGATTGACGTACATCGTCATCTCATGTAATTTGGTATCAGCTATGATTCTTGGATACAAGGATCGCAGGACCGAGCGATTCGCCAGCGGCGAATTCATTGCTTCGTTTCAGGGATTTGAAAAACAGGCTGCAAAAAGACTTTCGATTCTGAATGCTGCCCCATCGCTTAATACCTTGAAAGCACTGACCAGCAACCGTTTGGAATCTCTCCGTGGAAAAAGAAGTGGGCAGTATTCAATTCGAATAAACAACCAATGGCGAATCTGCTTCAGATGGCCCAGTGACAGTCCGGGACCGTTAGACGTAGAAATTGTAGACTATCATTAAGGCAACATGGAGGATAAAATCATGCTCCAGCGTACCATTCATCCCGGCGAGATTCTTCAGGACGAGCTCGAAGAATTGGGCGTTGTGCCATCGGAATTCGCACGTCAGATTGACGTTCCGCCAAACAGGATCAGCCAGATTATCTCAGGCAAGCGGTCGATTACAGCGGACACGGCCTTGCGCTTCGGTCACTGGTTCGGCGTGGATCCGCTGTTCTGGATTAACCTGCAGTCACAGTTTGACCTTGCAGCAGCCCATAGGAGAGTCGGTACGGCTATCCGTGCATTGCCCACAGCATTTAATGATCTTGACTAGCCCTTACTACCCTCTTGATCGTTCATGCAGTCCGGCCTCCTCGTTCGATCATGTGTGCAAGATCAGTATCGAACACGTGCTGGAGACCATTCGGGACATGCGGTGTGATTCACGCAGGATATCCCTACTCATTTCACACCAAATTGATGAAATGATTATGAAAGAGCGAGAGGAACATGACAGGCGACCATCGTAAAGTCATCAGGATCAGGACGGTCTCTATCCTGGTTATGGCATTGGCCACCATGGATATCGAACCGGTAGACGCCCAAGGGACCGCAATCTCAAGTAGAGACCATGTGCACCAGACTGAAACTGCAACTGAGACGACCGAATCCGCCACCAGCCAACCCACTTTCTACCTTCGGGTCGGTGCGAGCCTCGATCTGCCCTCGACAACCAGGTTCGGGGACAGGAACTGTCTGAGTACGTCTCCCGCAGCGCTCTACGGGTGTGGAACGGGGGGCGACGGCATCGCTAGAGGTACGCGGGGTGATTTCGGCATGGCGGGTGGTGTCGAGGTCGGCCTTGGCTACTTCGTGACACCGGGCCTGCGCCTGGAAACGTCCATTTCCTACCGTCCGAGTTTCGCCTTTGAAGGGACCGCCAACTTCCTTCAGACCGATACACTACAGACCGTATCGGCGGACCTGCAGTCCGCTTCCGGCACGGTAGCCGCGTATATGGATTTCATAGCGCACGGTCCCTTTAGTGTGTTCGCGGGTGCCGGCGCCGGACTGCATTATGTCGATATCAGCGAATTCCTAATGACGTTTCCCAGGACGCAGACCATCGTTCCGGACGGCCGGCGGGTCGATTTCTCCGCAATGCTGGCAGCCGGAGTGGCTACGTCTCTTTCGGACAGGATCTCGCTCGATCTTGCATGGCGATACGTGAATTGGGGAATCGTAGAGACCGGAAGAGCCACCGGCCAGGTCGTCTGGAAGGACGGCAGCCGCGAACCGCTGGAGTTAGACCTCGCCGAAACCTGGGCGATGCTCAGAGGACAGGGACTCAGAGCGTCGTTGCGTTACGCGTTTTGACCCAGCCAACCGCTTACAAATGTCGAGCGAAGACGCATTCTAAGCCGGATTCCCGGAACCAGCTCACACCACCCCCCAAGCCACCTTCCCATCCTCTCGTTCCCGTTCTTCCCGGTAACCCTCGGCGATCTCGAAATCTCGGCACAGCCAGAGCGCGTCCCGCTGCGCAGGTGAAAGCGCCTCGATCAGTTCATCGGTAAGTACATCCTCGAAACGGAACCGGTGGTCGTTACTCGCTCCGTCGCGAAACAACCAGTGGCTCATCGACCTGCCGTCCCTGGAGGTATTAAGCCCGGTCGCGTGAAAGATCCTTGAATCACGTACGATGAGTTGATCCGGCCTCACCTCGAGCGGGACCTCTCCAGGCAATTCCACGTCCGCAATGCCATCGACCCAGTATTCTTCGGGATATCCCTGCTCCCGCCGCCGTCGTTCCGCTTCCTCCTTGAACCGGTCGGCGGACCCGATGTGACTGCCGGGAATGACCCGGAGACAGCCCTGCTCGACCGATGCGCTCGAGAAGTAGTGCATGAACTCGGTGTAAACCATTTCACTGTCGCGGTGCCACCAGAATGAGTGGTCGGGCGCCAGTTCATTGATGCCGCCGTTGCGGAGATAGACATCGTCGTCGCCGGAGAGTTGCCTGGCCATTTCGAGGATTTCCGGATGGAGCATGATCTTCAGGTAAGGCAGGGCATGGTCGAGCGCGCACCAGTAGGAGCCGGGAATCTGCGGAGCCAGCCGATAATGATTCCGTCGGGTATCCGCGGTGACCGACTCAGGATCGATGGCGACCTTTTCCACGGCACTCTGGCAGTCCTGCGTACGGGTCTTCGGAAAAGGACAGTCCACAATCACGTACCCCTCCCGTTGATACGCTTCGAGCTGCGACGACGACAGTTTCAAGGACGTTCCTTTCTTCGAAATGGCTACGTCATACTTCGATTTTCAGTCCCATCTCCAGCGTCTCACGTGGAATATCTCCCAGATGCTGTTCATTCACCACGATGCGGTATGCGTCTTCGACCAGATGGCCGAATTTCAGCGGGATTTCTCGCCGAGCCGAGTATGGCATAGCGAGGTCTCCCAGCGCGTTGGCAACGGACAGTTCTATGGCATTGTCCGACCATCCCGTCACTTCCGCGGTGACACCGTCTATGGCAACCGCTTTCCTGGATGAACCGTCCACCCACACGCCGCCGTAATGCCGTTCCAGGTAAGCGGTCGCAGTGAGCCCGCCGCCCGGTCCCCAGTTGAAGCCCGTCCAGCCACCGCCTTCGCCGGAATGCACCCAGGGATCGCCGTGCATGAGGCTTTCGGGGGACAACCCGATTCCCGGCTGCACCTGTACCTGTTCCGCCATGGTGACGCGGTAGTCGTTGATGCCGTTGGCGTGGTTCTCCTTCATGTCCATGGCGGCAAAGGCGGCACGGGACGCGGCCACGGCCCGTTCGAGGTATTCGATCTTGCCCGTGGCCAGGTAGTAGTCGGCGTAGGTCGGTACCAAACGGGATTGCCGCCCGTCGTTCCATTCCCCGTCGCAGTTCATCACGCCGAAACCGCCAAATAGATAGGCCTTGCCGAACCGGTTCGGCGCCCAAACCTGCTGAAACAGGGACAGCAAGCCCAGGCAGTACTCGCCCTGTCGCAGCCACTGACCCTCTTCCGTCAGCTGGTAAAGGGCCAGAAAGTGGTCCGCTGCCCACTGAATAGCCAGTGTATTGACCGGCGGGATCCCGTTGAGCGGGTCGACCCAGTAAAGGGGTCTCGGCGCGCAGGAATAGAAGAGTTCGAAATCCTGGAACTTCATCCGCGGGAAGATTTCCCGGAGCATGAACTCGCCGGCCCGCACGGCGGCCCGTTCCATTTCGGGATCCCCGACGATGCGGGCAGTCTTCGCCAGCACCGCGCCGCCGATGGCCGTGGGAGCGTCTTCTTTCAGTTGGGGCGACGGGTTGAGCTGACGGTCGAAATAGGTGGGGATGGCGCCGGACGGAAGCTGGGCGTCGACCAGGAACCGGCAGAAATCGATGATCCAGTTGAGCAGGTCCGGCCCCCTTCGGAGATCGGGGTACTGTTCGTACCAGTAGAGCATCCACCAGGCCGTAACCCCCATGGACTGCAGGTCGTAACCGTCGGCAGGGTCTGCCGGCCAGGAGGTCCAGTACATGGCGCCTTCCCAGGACGCTGAATCTACATTGTATATACAGGGAAAGGCCCCATTAAGTCGCGGGGAAGACAACCGCAGATGGATCATGCCCTCGGCGATGGAAAGGAGATCTTCATCGCCCCATTTCCGTCCGTAGTGCATCAGTCCGAAACCCGCCTGGAAGTCGTTTTCCCAGGCATGGTAGTTGACGCCCCTGCGCCAGGTGTTTTCGATGCCGTAGCCCTTTTGGCTGCCAATGGATACAGGCTTTGCCCATAGATTGAGTTCATGCCGGTACGTGTACTGCCTTCCGTATTCCTCGAAGGGCATGACCTGGGGCCGGATGTCCTTCAGATAACGGGTCCCGTATTTGTCCCAGAGCAACTCCGTCACCTCGGCCACGATCGATTCGGGACCCCGTGAGGCGCCGATCATCAGATCGAAGGCATAGGCGATCTCAATCCCGCTGACAGGCGCGGGCTCATCACGGGCGGTCAGCACGTGGCCGTCCGGTTTCCATCTGCATATGCCATAGGAAATGCGCGGAAGTCCATAGGTCTCTCCACTCCCGGCGTGATGCCAGGCGCGCAGGTCAAGGGCGTGGTGCAAGTCCAGCTGCTCCTGCATCAGGTCCAGGTCCGGTACGATGACGGCATACAGCCCGTGGGCCGAAACGATGACGCAGGGCGACCGGAAGAACCACTCTCCCGCCACATGGTTTTCATGGTCGTGCAAACCGGGAATCCACGCGAAATCCAGGGGCAGGGCGTAACCCATGGCCCGGTCGTCGGGCATGAAGTAATAGTGGTTCATGAGACGTGCGAGGAGCACGCCCGAACGGGTGAGGCGATCGTTTACCTCGACGCGGAGCCGGTTGTCTGCTTCAACGGATATCCGTTCTTCGAGCTCGTGTTCGCCGATCTCTCCGCGACGGATGAGCAACGTATTCGTCCCCTGGTCGGCGATTTCCGTGAAGACCGCGTCGGATCCGTCATTTGAAGGCACGACTTCCAGGTCTTCTATCGACAACCCTTCGTCTTTCTCCCAGGGCCGGTGCTTGTTTGCGGCCCGGTGAGACAGTACGGTGCGCCAGCCGGTCTTCGGGTCCCGGGCATCGAAGCGTAAGATTTGGGCTTCGCCGTGCCGGTCCGGCATGATGCGTATGTTTTCGGTGGCGATCATGAAACAGCTCCATGGGGATGTTGCGGATCACGCACTTCGGAAAAATACACCACGGAAAGGGCCGATTCAATCATATTGCCCATCCCTGGCTCCGGCACGCCAATTTCGTTGACGCTGGTTGGACGGATTCCTATACTCGAATCATACCGCTGAGTCGGCAGTTTTCGGACACAAACTCGCGGAATCACGATCTTTTGCCTTTCTCATGTCGCAAGACGACCCATCACGCTTAACGCCAACCTCACCCCACATCACTTTAGTACCATCCCGGAGCAAACCATGGCCATACCCTATGACGAATGCCTGCGGCGGTTGCGGGCGCAGGTATCCAAAGGCAAGCCGATCATCGGCACGGGCGCCGGCACAGGGCTTTCCGCCAAGTGCGCGGAGGCCGGAGGCGCCGACATCATCATCATCTACAACTCAGGTCGCTATCGCATGGGCGGGCGCGGTTCGCTGTCGGGCATGATGCCCTACGGCGATGCCAACCAGGTGGTGGTGGAGATGGGCCAAGAGGTACTGACCGTCGTGGAGGACACGCCCGTGCTGGCGGGGGTCTGCGGTACGGATCCCTTCCGCATCATGAGCGTCTTCGTCCGACAACTCAAGGACCAGGGCTTCTCGGGGGTTCAGAATTTCCCCACGGTCGGCCTCATCGACGGGCTGTTCCGCCAGAACCTGGAAGAGACGAACATGGGATACGACCTTGAGGTTGAAATGATCGCCGAGGCCCACCAGGCCGGACTCCTCACCTGTCCCTACGTTTTCGACGAGGAGGAGGCGGTGAAGATGGCTGAAGCCGGCGCGGACGTGCTCGTACCTCACATGGGCCTGACCACCAGCGGAACGATCGGCGCGCAGACGGCCATGACGCTCGAAGAGGCCGCCGACAAGGTCCAGGCCATCCGGGACGCGGCCGTCGGCGTGAGAGACGATATCCTGGTGCTGTGCCACGGCGGGCCGATCGCCGAACCCGATGACGCCGAATACGTGCTGAATAACACGACCGGAGTCGTCGGCTTCTTCGGGGCGTCGAGCATCGAGCGCCTTCCCGTGGAACGGGCGCTGACGGAACAGGTCCGTCACTTCAAGGGACTCGCTATTTAAACCGATACGGATGAAAACAAGGTTCGACGCGCTCATTGCGGCAAGACACCGAGCGCCAACCCAGGGAGGCAGCCATGCCAGAACCGGGCCTTCGATTTGTAGAGCCGGACGACGTGGAAACCATGATGTTCGACTGGGGCAACATCAAGTGGTTCAGCGAGCCCCGGGTAACCGAGACCGAACGCTTCACCATGGGGCTGGTCGTGCTCGAGCCGGGCAAGGGCCATGAACGGCACAACCACCCCGGCGTGGAGGAGATCCTCTACTACATTTCAGGGGAAGGCGAGCAGATGGTGGAAGAAGACGGGCAGGAAATACGCCGGAAGGTCGGGCCCGGCATGATGTGCCACATTCCCGCTGACATGTTCCACGAAACGATCAACACGGGATGGGAACCCATGCGCATCATCGCCATCTACTGTCCGCCCGGTCCCGAGGCCTTTCTCCGCACCCTGCCCGGATGCCGCATCGCACCGCCGGGCGAGCTGCCCGTGCGGGACTAGAATCCGGCCGTAGTCCGATCATTACCCGTTCGATTTTGAACAACGGGCGAGAAAATACGAACGATGAACCCCATCCACATCATCGGAGTGCCCCTCGACCTCGGCGCTGGACGCCGCGGCGTCGACATGGGGCCGTCCGCCATGCGTATCGCCGGCGTGGGCGAACGGGTCTCCGCCCTGGGGAGAACGGTGACGGACCGGGGCGACCTGTCCGCGCCCATCCGGGAACTCTGCAGTCCGGGCGATCCCGCCAGGAAGTACATCGAAGACATCGCGGAAGTTTGCCGCAACCTTTACGATACCGCGCTTGCCGTGCATCGCGACGGCGCGCTGCCCGTCGTCCTGGGCGGCGATCATAGCCTTGCCGCCGGTTCGGTGGTGGCCACGGCCACGCGCGCCCGGGACGACGGCGAACGCATCGGCCTGTTGTGGGTGGACGCCCACGGGGACATGAATACGCCCGGCATCAGCGCGAGCGGAAACGTCCACGGGATGGCGCTGTCCGCACTGCTGGGCGGCGAACCAACCGAACTGTCGGGTTTCGGTCCGGCCGGACCGGCCGTCGAAGCGGAGCACACCGTACTTGTCGGCGTACGCAATCTCGACCCCGCCGAGCGCAACCTGGTGCTCGAGTCCGGCATCCATGTCTACACGATGAAAGACGTGGACCAGCTTGGGATGGCGCGGGTAGCCCAAAAGGCGCTGGAGCTTGCGGGGGACGGCACGGCGGGCGTGCACGTGTCCTTCGACCTCGACGTCTGCGATCCCGGCATCGCACCGGGCGTGGGTACGCCGGTCAAGGGCGGATTCAGTTACCGGGAAGCCCACCTGCTCATGGAAACGGTGGCTGACAGCGGACTGCTGCGCGCCCTGGATCTGGTCGAACTGAATCCCATACTCGACATGGGAAACGCCACGGCCGAACTGGGCGTGGAACTCCTGCTGTCCGCACTCGGCCGCGGGATCCTGTAGCCCGCCTGGTCCGCCTGATCCGGTCAGGCCCGGGTGACCTGTTCAAGCTCGCGTTACCGCCCCCGTGGCCGCCGAAGAGACGAGCCGGGCGTACTTGGTCATGACGCCGTCGCCGAAACGGGATGACCGCTCGGTCCAGTCGGAAAGGCGTTCGGCGATTACTTCGTCGGACAACTCCACGTCAAGGCGGCGGGAGGCCACGTCGAATACCACGATATCTCCGTCGCGCAGTGCGGCGATGGGACCGCGCACCGCGGCTTCGGGCGCGACGTGCCCGACCATGAAACCGTGGGTTGCGCCTGAAAAACGGCCATCGGTCATCAGGGCGACCGATTCTCCCAGGCCCCGGCCGACGAGGGCGCCGGTAACGGCCAGCATCTCCCGCATGCCCGGTCCGCCCTTCGGACCCTCGTAGCGTATGACCACCACATCGTTGGGCTGTATCCCCCCGTTCATCACTTCCGCCATGGCGTCTTCCTCGCAGTCGAAGACCCGTGCGGGACCGCGATGGTGGGTCTTCTCGTGGCCCGCGACCTTCAGGACGCAGCCTTCGGGGGCCAGGTTGCCCTTGAGGATCACGTAGCCGCCGGTGGGCTTGAGCGGGTTTTCGAGATCCCGGACGACCACCTGGCCCGGCGTCTCGGACGCCTCCGCGGCTTCCTCGGCGATGGTCCGGCCCGAAACGGTGATCGCGTCCTCGTGGAGCATGCCGCCCACCAGCATGCGCTTGGCCACGAGCCGGTTGCCACCCGCGGCGAACAGGTCGTTGGCCACGAAACGCCCGCCCGGTTTCAGGTCGGCGAGCAGCGGCGTCTTCTCGCTGATCCGGTCGAAATCCTCGATCTGCAGGTCTACGCCCGATTCCTGGGCGACGGCCAAAAGGTGCAGCACGCTGTTGGTGGACCCCCCGGTGGTGAGCACGGCGGCGATGGCGTTTTCAAAGGCCTTCCGGGTCATGACGTCCCGCGGGCAGAGGTTCCTGCGCACCAGTTCCATGACCTGGCGTCCGCATTCGCGGCCCACCTCCGGCTTGTCCGGGTGAGTGGCGGGAACGCTCGCGCTGCCGATGGGCGAGATCCCCAACATCTCGAAGGCGATGGCCATGGTATTGGCCGTGAACTGGCCGCCGCAGGCGCCGGCGCCCGGACAGGCGTGATCTTCCATGTCTTTGAGCTCCAGATCGGACATCCTTCCCGAAGCGTGGGCGCCCACCGCCTCGAACACGTCCTGGATGGTCACGTCGTGCTGCTGGAAACTGCCCGGCATGATGGATCCACCGTAGAGCATCAGGGACGGTACGTTCACCCGTCCGAGGGCCATGACCGTGCCCGGGATCGTCTTGTCGCAGCCGGACAGGGCGATCAGGCCGTCGAACATGTTCCCGATCGTGACCAATTCGATGGAATCGGCGATCACCTCACGGCTGACCAGCGAAGCCTTCATGCCCTGGCTGCCCATGGTGATCCCGTCGGAGATGGAGACCGTGTTAAATTCCATGGGTGTGCCTCCGGCCTCCCGGACGCCCTCTTTCACATATTCGGCCAGATCGCGCAGATGGTAGGTGCAGGGACCGATTTCGATCCAGGTGTTGGCGATCCCGATGATCGGCCGGGCCAGGTCCGCGTCGGTGAACCCCGAGGCCTTAAGCATGGCCCGGGCCGGTGCCCGGGAGGGTCCGTCGGTGATCGTCTTGCTGTGTCTCTTTCCATCGTCTGCCATGTTTCGGTCTCCGTTCTGCGAGAATGGTTTCTTCGGCCACAGCGGCGCTCAATCGGCCGCTGCGAAACTCGACTGGCCGCAGCGGCGCTCGATCGGCCGCAGCGGTCTTCGATCGGCGTCTATTTGAGCGTGAGGATGAAGGCCGTCAACCGATCCACCTGGTCTTCCGTCAAATGATCGTAGTCGGGCATCAGTCCCGTGAAATGATCGAACCGGGGATTCCGCAGATGCTCCGCGAACCAGGCCTTGATCCGCTCTTCACCCTGCGAGCCGAGCACATGCTCGTACCGCGCTGCGAAAAAGGCGTGCGCATCCGGCCTGGCCACCCGAAGCGAATCCAGGTGGTTCTGATACGCCGCGTCGGTCAACCGGGCGGAAAGCCGGGGAATCAGCCCGGCCAGGTCGGGTCCACGGGAGATCCCTCCGCCGATGGCGTGGCACGTTGCGCAGCCCTGCAGCCGGAAGAGTCTTCTGCCGTGCTCGACCGGCGTTCTGGGTTCGCCCGATCCGTCCGTCCCGTACATGAAGACCACGGCGACCGCCATCAGGACCGCACCGACGCCGAAGAGGGTCACCAGGACGCTGAAACGCATCAATCTCCTTCGGGGGTCGTTACTAGCCGTGTACTTCCACCCCGGACATGCGTTCCAGGGATTTCACCAGGGCCTGCGTGCCCTCGTCGCCCTCGCCCGCTGCCTCGACGGCATTGAACAGCTGGTGGGCCAGGCTCGCTCCGGGCAGTCCCAGTCCGAGTTCCGAGGCGGCGCCCAGCACGAGGCGCAGGTCCTTCTGCTGCAGCTTTACCATGAATCCCGGATCGAAGTCCCGCTTGACGATGCGCGGCGCCAGATTGGACAGCTGCCAGGAACCCGCGGCGCCCCCGCTGATCGCGGCGAGCATCTTCTCCATGTCCAGACCGGCTTTGGCGGCCAGGATGAGCGCTTCCGCCATGGCGAGGTTCGTAACGCTGACCGCCACCTGGTTGCAAAGTTTGGTCATCTGCCCGGCACCGTGATCCCCGATCAGGTTGATGCTCTTGCCCATGGCTTCGAAGACGGGCAGACACCGGTCGAATACCTCCTGCCTGCCGCCCACCATGATGGACAGGGTCCCCGCGATCGCCCCCGTGTCGCCGCCGCTGACCGGCGCATCGAGCATGTCGGCGCCCTTCTCCTTCAGGGCCGCGGCCATGGTCTGCGTGGCCGAGGGGGAGATGGTGCTCATGTCGATGACCACCGAACCCGGACTGATGCCCTCGATGATCCCGCCTTCACCCAGGATCACCTTCTCGACATCCGGCGTGTCGGTCACGATGGTGATGATCACGTCGGACTTGCTCGCCGTTTCTTTTGGGCTGTCAGCCCAGATCGCGCCCTCGGAAAGCAGCTTCTCGGCCCGCGATTTCGTCCGGGTATTCACGGTACAGGCATATCCCGCCTTCATCAGGTTGCGGCACATCGGCTCGCCCATGATGCCGAGTCCGATGAAACCGATTCTTTCCGCCATGGTGAGAATTCCTTATGGGTTAACGGCTTATCTGAATGGTAAACCATCAAACACGAATGAACATGAATATCCCCATACCGCGCGGTCGACCGGGGATGTTCCCCATGCGGGACCCGGCCTGCGTACGGCAAGGAGGCAACGCCCGGCCAACTGTCAACCGGCGGCCGGCGCGAAGCCGCAGAAGGCTTCGTAGTCGATTAACTCGGTTATCGTGGGATTCTCGCCGCACAGGGGACAGGACGGATCCTTCTGGACGTTGAAGGTCTGGAAGGTCATGTCCAGCGCGTCGTACATCAGGATCCGGCCGATGAGCGGATCGCCCTGGTCGAGTATGAGCTTGAGGGTCTCGGTGGCCTGAATGAGTCCCACCGTACCTGGAAGGACGCCGAGTACGCCCGCTTCGTCGCAACTGGGTACGGCGCCGGGCGGCGGCGGTTCGGGATAGAGACAGCGGTAACAGGGTCCCCGGTCCGGATGAAACACCGTGGCGTAACCGTCGAACTGGTAGATACTGCCGTGGACGTTCGGCTTGCCGGCCAGCACGCAGGCGTCGTTCACCAGGTACCGTGTCGGGAAATTGTCGCAGCCGTCGACGATGATGTCGTAATCCTTGATGATCTCCATGATGTTGTCGGCCATGAGGCGGGTTTCATGGAGGACCACGTTGCAGTCGGGGTTCAGGTCATTGATCGTCTCCTGGGCGGACACCACCTTGGGACGGCCGATGTCGGACGTGCCGTGGATGATCTGCCGCTGCAGGTTCGTCACGTCCACCACGTCGAAGTCGACAAGCCCGATAGTGCCCACTCCGGCGGCCGCGAGGTAATAGGCCGACGGGGATCCCAGTCCGCCCGATCCCACCAGCAGCACCCTGGCGTCGAGAATCTTCACCTGGCCCTTCTCCCCGATCTCGGGCACGATCAGGTGGCGGGAATACCGAAGGCGTTCTTCCTTGCTCAAGGTCCGCTCCTGGACCGTGGGAAAGCCGGCCGCGCTCCATCCCGTATATCCTTCCCGCATGGAGATGACATTGGTGTAGCCCATGGCTTCCAGCGACTGCGCCGCCAGCGCCGAACGGTTGCCGCCCGCGCAATACAGCACGATTTCCCGGTTCCGGTCGCTCTCGGTGTTTTCAATCCTGAGCTCCAGAAATCCCCTCGGAATATGGGTCGCTCCGACGATGACGCCCTGGTCGACTTCGTCCTGCTCGCGCACGTCGATCAAGACCAGGTCGGCGTTCCGGTCCAGCTTTTCCTTAAGTTCTTCCATGGACATCTCATTCACTTCGCCCTTGACCTGGGCGAGGAGTTCCTGAGATGACATCCGCTGACTCATGATGATCTCCTGCTATCCGCCGATGGAGGACATGGTCCGTTCCGGCTGGACGAAATCGGGTTCGTTGATGTGATGTCCCGGTTCCTTGTTCCGCACGGCCTCGATCACCGTCTCGGCGATCTCGGCGTCCGAGGCGCCGCCCCGCAGCAGGGCCTTGATATCGGTTTCGTTGATGGAGAACAGGCAGGTCCTGAGCTTGCCGTCCGCCGTGATGCGTATGCGGTTGCAGCTGCCGCAGAAGGGTTCGCTGACCGAAGCGATGAGCCCGATCTCCCCCTGGCCGTCCCGGAACCGGAACAGGTCGGCCGGCTCCCGCTGGTCGGGCCGCTTCACGGCGTCCAGGGGCCACTGCGCGCCGATACGTTCGATGATCTCGGCGCCGTCCAGCACCTGGTCGCGGGTCCAGGAACGGTCCGCGTCCAATGGCATGAACTCGATGAAGCGTACCTGGTAGGGGCCGGTGCGCGCCAGTTTCGCGAAATCGAGGAGTTCGTCCTCGGTATATCCCTTCATGGCGACCACGTTGATCTTGATCGGCAGCCGGAAATGCCGGGTCGCCTCTTCCAACCCGTCGAGTACCTTGTGCAGGACGTCGCGGCGGGTCATCTCCTTGAACTTCTCCTCGTCCAGCGTATCCAGGCTGACGTTGATCCTGGGGAGTCCCGCCTCGCGCAGGTCGCGGGACATCTTCTTGAGCAGGAAGCCGTTGGTCGTCATGGCCATGTCCCGGACGCCGGGGATCTTAGCGAGCATGCGCACCAGTACCGGCAGGTCCTTCCGAACGGTCGGCTCTCCGCCGGTCAACCGCAGCTTGGAGATGCCCAGTTCGGTGACGATCCCGACGAAACGCGTGATTTCTTCGAAGGTCAGGATCTCTTCGCGTGGCTGGAAGATCATCCCCACTTCGGGCATGCAGTAGATACAGCGGAAATTGCACTGATCCGTCACCGACACCCGAAGGTTGTTGATCGTTCGACCGAAACTGTCCGTCAGCTGGTAGCTCATGGATGATCTCCGGCCTGGCTGGCCCGGTCTGGTTTCGCGGGTATTTACGCCTGAATGGAACGGTTAAATATACACTGCACAGGCGATTCAGTAAAGGGAAAACTGACCATCGGCCGGCCGTGTTCAGGACGAATCAGGTATGCGGTAACACCTGTGGCGGGAAGTCTTCTATGTGATGATTCGGTCGCCGGATCTAACCCCTCGTCTAGCCCCTCGTCTTGCGCCAGATTAACCAGAACGGCAGGCCGGTGACGATAAAGGCGAGGTCGATCAGCGAGTTGTACCATTCGAAGGTGGCGCGCAGCACCACGAGGACGACGATACCCGCCAGGAAGAGCGCCGGCGTCCAGGGATAGAGCGGCACCCGGTATCCGCCGTCCGCGCCGACGCCCATGCGGCGAAGCCTGAACAGGGCCAGGGTATTGGCCCCGAAGAAGATGAGCACCGCGAACACCATCCCGGCCATGATGGTCTCGAAGGTCCCCCGGAACAGCAGAATGACCGTTCCCCACACGGCGTGGGCGATGATGGCCCGCGATGGCGTGCGGTACACGGGATGGATGTAGTCCAGCCACTTGAAGAAGAGTCCATCCCGCGCCATGGCGTAATAGACCCGCGTGGCGGTCATGAAGGTTCCGTTCATGCTGCCGGTCGTGGAGATCATGACGGTGACGGCGATGAACCCCGCGCCCAGGGGGCCCAGCAGCAGGACGGCCGTATCCGATGCCACGATGCTGCTCGACCGGACGCCTTCCATGCCGAGAGTCTGGTGATAGAGCAAATTCGCGAGGACATAGATCAGGACGATCGCGGTGATCCCCACGAACATGGTCAGGGGAATGGTGCGCCTGGGGTCCTTCATCTCGCCCGCCGAGTAGCCGACCCGTTCGAATCCCATGTAGGCGAAGACCACCATGAAGGCGGCGGCGATGATGTTTCCAACGGGGCCCAGCGCACCGGTCGGCGCCGCGGCGGTGCCCAGCAGGTTCTCGCCGCCGTAGTCCAGGGTGAATCCAAGCAGCACCAGGAGCATCAGACCGGCGACCTTGAGCACCGTGGTCAGGCGTTGGTAAAAGCCGGCCCGGTGCACGCCCACGTAGTTCAGGATGGTCAGCAGCAGGATGATGAACAGGGCGACGGCGATCCGTTCGACATGCGTCATTTCCACGAAAAACGTGAAATAGTTGACGGTCACGATGGCCAGGCCGGCCAGCGGGCTGGTGCGTATGATAAACAACTGAGACCAGCCGAACATGAACCCGGCAAAGGGGCCGAAAGCGCGGCTGATGTACATGTACTCGCCGCCCGTATCCGGCATCCGGCTGCCCAGTTCCGCGTAGACCAGGCCGCCGATGAATATGAAGGCCCCGCCCGCGATCCAGAGCCAGAGGATGGGCGTGAAGGACCCGGTGAATCCGGCGATGATCTGGGGCGCCGAGAAGATTCCTGCCCCGATGGTGATGCCGACGAGGATGGTGATGCCGTCGAAGAGCCCGAGGGACTTGCGCAGTGAGGGGCGGGAAGGTATAGCGTGCGGTTCGGACATGTTCCGGACTGCCTGCTGTGGTTGAAGAGCCGACGCGGGTGAGCGGGACGGCTCGGATGACTGGGACGGTTCGGATGGCCGTGACGGTTCGGATGGCCGTGACGGTTCGGATGGCCGTGACGGTTCGGATGGCCGTGACGACTCGGGTGTGCGGGACGAGCCGGATGACCGGGACGCCTCGGTTGAGCGGGACGAGCCGCCATCAACCTATCTCTCCCCATCTCCGGTGTCAAGAGACCCGGTCAGATCGCCCTGCGCTTTTCTATTGACCCGGATAAGGGTGGGTGGTCATTTTACAGGAAACACACAAAACCCCATATAAGGTAGCGCGCATGATGTCCTCCCACACCTTCACGGCCCGGGCGCTCCTCCTCGTCTTCTTCTGCGCAGCGGCCTGCGGCGGCGACGAAAGCGCCCAGGTTCAAATCGCGGAAGGTCCCGTGATCAACAGCCTGGGCAAGCAGTTGCCGCCGGACGCCGCACCGCTCCACGAACAGATCCTGATGTACTTCATCGAAGAGCCCAAGACGCTGGACGTGAGCATGGACAACTACGGCGTCAAAGGCGCAGATCCCTATCTGTTCGAACGACTTACCATGTTCGACCCCGACGATATCCTCATTCCCGGGGCCGCCGACCGCTGGGAACCGTCCGAGGACGGACGCATCTGGACCTTCCATCTCCGGGAGGGCGCTCGCTGGAGCGACGGCCGGGACGTGACCGCACACGATTTCGAATTCACCTTCAAGCGTTTTCTGGACCCGGACGAGGGCAACGTCTTCGCCTTTCTCTTCTACAATATCAAGAACGCGCGGGACTTCAACCACGGGAAGATCAACGATCCCGACTCGGTGGGCGTGCGCGCCATCGACGACCTGACGCTGGAAATCGAGGCCGATGCCCCCTGCCCTTTTCTCCCCCACATCATGGCCTACAACTCCGCGGCGCCCGTGCCACCCTGGCAGGTACAGAAACACGGCCGCCGCTGGACCGAGCCGGGCAACATGGTCAGCAACTACAGTTACAGGCTGGATGAATGGATCACCGACAGGTACATCTCCTACGACCTGAACCCCTACTATAACGGGCCTTACCCGGGTTACCTGGAGAGGATCCTGCTGAAGTTCATCATCGCCGGCACCCATCCCGGCATCGCGCCCTACGAGAACAACGAGGTCGACCGCCAGGGCGTCTTTGCCCAATTCCTTGGCGAGATCGAGAACAGCCCCGACCTGACCCGGGATCTGACTTCCAACGCCCATTTCCAGACCTGGTACCTCTTCTTCCGTACCGCGATCCCGCCCTTCGACGACGTGCGGGTCCGCCGGGCCGTCGGCCACGCCATCGACCGCGAGACCATCTGCCGGGTCATCCTGCAGGGTCACGGCACGCCCGCCTATACGATGCTTCCGCCCAACTTCCCCGGATACACGGGCGATCTGCTGAAGGATGTCCAGCGTTACGACCCGCCCGAGGCGCGGCGCCTGCTCGCGGAAGCCGGCTATCCGGACGGCAAGGGCCTGCCCGAGATTGAATTCTGGCTCCGCCAGGCGGATCCGACCCAGATGGGCATCGCCCAGGCGATCCAGGGCATGATGCTGGAAACCCTGGGCATGCGCGTCGAGATCCGGAACCAGGAAATCGGACTCTACATGGACAACATGTACCAGTACGCCATTCCCTTCGGACTGATCCCCTATCAATACGACTACCCCGATCCCGACAACATGCTGTCCCAGGTCTGGCATTCCCAGCCGGTCGGCCACGGCCGCCATGACTGGAAGAACGACGCCTTCGACCGGTTGCTGCAGGCCGGGGGAACGACGATGGACGAGATGAAACGCATGGAATACTACGGGCAGGCGGAACGCATCCTGGTGGAAGACGCCGGGGGCGTTTTCATTTATCACACCCACGTGCTGGACTTGCGCAAACCCTGGTTCAAAGGCCTGGAGCCCAATTCGTGGGGACAGGATCACTTCTGGGGCAACCGGACCACGATGATGGACATCTATATCGGAAACAACGTCGAGAAACGGGTGTTTTGAACCGGGGTTGCCCCACTGCGGAAATTGCCTTAAAATACCTTGACGCCCTGACCGGGCGATTATTATAGTTTTGTAAGTTTCCAGAGAACCGGAAGTATCACGCAGGCGCTGGTTCGGCTATACCCGATCGAAATCCGCAACAACCACTGCCACAAACAGTTCGGCGGGACAGCATCCGGCTGTCTTCAACCGGTCTGCGCCAGGTACCGGAGAACGTTCATGGCCAAGTCCACCCAGTCGGAAGTCAACATTTCCCGGGTTGGATCACGGAATTCCGGTGATGACCGGTCGCTCGATACCTACCTGAGGGAAATCAGGACCATACCGGTCTTGAACCTGCAAGAAGAAATGTCACTGGCCCGCGACGCACGCAACGGCGTGAATGGCGCCATCAACAAGCTGATCCAGGCCAACCTGCGGTTCGTCGTCGTGGTGGCCCGGCAGTACCAGAACCAGGGCCTGCCGCTGTCCGACCTGATCAACGAGGGCAATATCGGCCTGATCAAGGCCGCGCAGCGCTACGACGAACACAAGGGATTCAAGTTCATTTCCTACGCGGTCTGGTGGGTGCGGCAGGCGATCATGCAGGCCCTGGCCGAACAGTCCCGGATCTTTCGCCTTCCGTTGAACCGGGCCGAGGAACTGCGACGGATCAACAAGGTCGTACGTGGCCTGAAGCAGGAACTGGGCCGGGAGCCCACGACCCACGAAATCGCGGGCAAGTTGTCGCTGGACCACCGTGACGTGGTCGACATCATGCGGACCTTCAGCTCACACCTTTCGCTCGACGCGCCTTTTTCACCGGGCGAGGAGGGACGCCTGCTCGACGTAATCGAAGACACGACCATCGAGTCGCCGGATGCGCCGGTCATGGAGAAGTCGCTCAAAGAGGAAGTGGTCTGGGCCCTCAATACGCTCACGGACCGCGAAGCCGCCGTGATCCGTTCCTATTTCGGGATCAACCGGGAAAAGCCGATGACCCTGGACGAAATCGGGAAGCAGTTCGGCCTGACCCGCGAACGGGTGCGCCAGATCAAGGAACGGGCGATCCGGCGATTGCGCCATACGTCCCGCAGCGTCCGGCTGCACGCTTACATGAGCTGAATCCGGCCACCAGTTCCAATCATCTCGTCCCTGCGGAATTGCGCAGGTTTTTTTGTGCCGGAATGGCACGGTAAAGACAGGCAACAGCCCACCCATGAGACACCTGATCGGCATCGACATCGGCACCTCGGGGATCAAGACGATCATCGTCGACGAACGGGGCGGCCTGGCGGCCCGGGCCTTCGAGGAGATCCCTCTGCACACGCCCCGTCCCAACTGGGCCGAACAGGATCCGGCGGACTGGTGGCGCGCGGCGTCGAATACGGTGCGCGAAGCCATGGGCACCGCCGGCGTGACGGCCGAATCCATCGCCGGGATCGGCCTGTCGGGTCAGATGCACAGTTCGGTCCTGCTGGATGAACGGAACGAGGTGCTTCGGCCTTCCATCCTGTGGTGCGATACGCGGACGTCCGATCAGTGCCGCTGGATCACGGAACAGGCGGGTGAGAAGAACCTGGTGGACTGGGTGTCCAATCCGGCCCTCGAAGGCTTCACCGCGCCCAAGCTGGTCTGGGTCCGCGATCAAGAACCGGATGTCTATGACCGCATCCGAAAGGTTATGCTGCCCAAGGACTACATCCGGTTCCGCATGACCGGCGAATTCGCCATGGAGGTCTCCGACGCCGCGGGCACGCTGCTGTTCGACGTACGGGAGCGGAGCTGGTCCGGCGCCATGATGGACGCCATCGGCCTGCCCGCGGAGTTCCTTCCGCCCACCTTCGAATCCATCGACGTCTGCGGCCACGTGACGGAGGAGGTGGCCGCAGACATGGGACTGAAGCCCGGCACGCCCGTCGTCGGCGGCGGAGCCGACAACACCTGCGGCGCCGTGGGCGCCGGCATCGTCCGGTCCGGCCGGATCCTGGCCAGCCTGGGTACGTCGGGCGTGGTCTTCGCCCACACCGACGACGTCCGCGTGGACCCGGAACTGCGCGTCCATACCTTCTGCCACAGCGTTCCCGACAAATGGTACCTCATGGGGGTGACGCTCTTCGCGGGCGGCGCCTTCCAGTGGCTGCGCAATACGCTGGGCGAAGTCGAGGTCAGCGCGGCCCGGATGCTGGACACCGACCCCTACGAACTATTGACGACCCAGGCGGCACGCGCGCCGGCGGGCAGCGAGGGCCTGGTGTTTCTCCCCTACCTCATGGGCGAGCGCACTCCCCACAAGGATGCCAACGCGCGGGGCGCGTTCATCGGTATCACGGGACGGCACGGACGGCCCCACATGATCCGTTCCGTTATGGAGGGCGTGACCTTCGCCCTGCGGGATTCCATAGAAATCATGCGGGAGCTCGGGCTGTCCGTCACACAGGTCCGTTCCACAGGCGGCGGAGCGCGAAGCAGCCTCTGGCGGCAGATCCAGGCCGATGTCTACGGGGCGGAAGTCGTTACCGTGAACGCCGAGGAAGGCCCCGCCTTCGGCGCCGCCATCCTGGCCGCGGTCGGCACCGGCGTATACGGCACGGTCGAGGATGCCGCGGACGACCTGGTCGACGTCGTGTCCAGGACGGAGCCGGATCCAGAGGCTTCGAAACGCTACGAGGAGTGTTACGGGATCTTCAAATCCATGTATCCGGCCCTCAAGCCGGGTTTCGACGCCCTGGGCAGCATGGTAGAAAAGCAAAGGAGCAGAAATTGAATATACACGAATTCCAGGCGAAGGGCATCTTCGCCCGGCACGGGATGGCGATCCCGCCGGAACAGGTGGCCCGGACGCCTGATGAAGCCCGGCGTATCGCCGAGGAACTGGGCACGCGGGTGGTGGTCAAAGCTCAGGTGCACGTCGGCGGGCGGGGAAAGGCGGGCGGCGTGAAACTGGCCTCGACGCCCGATGAGGCCTTCGAGGTCGCGGGCCGGATCCTGGGCATGGACATCAAGGGGCTGACGGTCCGGCAGGTCCTCGTAGCCAAGGCGGTGGAGATCGACCAAGAAGCCTACATCGGGATCATCCTCGACCGTCAGACCCGGCGGCCGGTGTTCATGGTCAGCGCAGCGGGCGGCGTCGACATCGAGGAGGTCGCACGGGATACGCCGGAGAAGATCCACAAACTGGCCGTCGACCCCCTGCTCGGCCTGCTCCCGTACCAGGCCCGGTCCCTGGCCTACAAACTCTATTCCGATCCTGCACAGGTCAAACAGGCCGCCGGCATGCTCGCCCGGCTCTACGACGCCTTTATCGAAAGCGACGCGTCCCTTGCGGAGATCAACCCCCTCGTGACCACGCCGGAAGGCAAGCTGTGGGCGCTGGACGGCAAGATGAACATCGACGACAACGCCCTGTTCCGGCACGAGGAAATCGAGGACATGCGCGATTCCGAATCCGAAGAGCCCACCGAGGCCGAGGCACGGGACGCCGATCTCAGCTTCGTCAAGCTCGACGGCGACATCGGCTGCATCGTCAACGGCGCGGGCCTGGCCATGGCGACCATGGACATGGTGAAGTTCTACGGGGGCATGCCCGCAAACTTTCTCGATATCGGCGGCAGCTCGAACCCTGACAAGGTCGTCACCGCCATGAACATCATCACGTCCGACGACCGGGTCAAGGCCGTGCTTTTCAACATATTCGGCGGGATCACCCGCTGCGACGACGTGGCCAACGGCATCGTGACCGCCCTGGACCGCATCGCTGCCGGTCCCGGCGGACCGCTCACGCTGCCCATCGTCATCCGGCTCACCGGGACCAATGAAGCGGAGGGCCGCAAAATACTCGAATCCGTGGGGCTCGTAGCCGTAGACACCATGGCGGAAGCCGTTCAGAAGGCCGTAGCGCTCGGGAAGGGGGCAAGATGAGCATCCTGGTTGACGCAAACACCCGCGTCGTCGTGCAGGGGATCACCGGCAGGGACGGTTCCTTCCACACGCGCCAGATGGCGGCCTACGGCACGAACATCGTGGCCGGGGTCACTCCGGGCAAGGGCGGCCAGGACCTGGATGGCATCCCGGTCTTCGACACCCTCGAGGAAGCCGCTTCGGCGACCGGTGCCAACACGTCCATCATCTATGTCCGCCCCGCCTTCGCGGCCGACGCGATCCACGAGGCCATCGACGCCGAAATGGACCTGGTGATCTGCATCACAGAAGGCATCCCCACGCTGGACATGGCCCGGGTCTACGCCGTCCTGCAAGGCTCAGGCGTACGGCTCCTGGGACCGAACTGTCCCGGCGCCATCACGCCCGGGGTCACCAAGGTGGGCATCATGCCCGGCCACATTCACCGGCCCGGACATGTGGGCGTGGTCTCCCGCAGCGGCACGCTGACCTACGAGATCGTCCATCAACTGACGTCCGCGGGCATCGGCCAGTCGACCTGCCTTGGTATCGGCGGCGATCCGATCATCGGGACGGGTTTCATCGACGCCCTCGAGGCCTTCGAAGCGGATCCGGATACCCACGCCGTGGTCATGATCGGCGAGATCGGCGGCTCCGACGAGGAAAGGGCGGCCGAGTTCGTGCGTCAGCACATGAAGAAGCCGGTGGTCGGTTTCATAGCGGGCCGCACGGCGCCCCCAGGCAAGCGCATGGGTCACGCCGGGGCGATTATTTCGGGGGGAACGGGCGGCGCCGAGGAGAAAGTAAGCGCGCTGAACGAGGCGGGCATTCCGGTGGCCGACCGGTCAGCCGACGTGGTGGATCTGATCCGGTCCGCACTCGCCTGATCCGGGGATTTTCCTCTTGACACGACCGGGGTAACCTCCCTATTATTAGTGGCTTCCGGCTGATTGGAGTATAGTCCGGCCCATCCGGAATGTGGCGTTTAAGTCGCGTGTGGAACGTGGTCGTAGTCCCGTGAACAAGCCGTCAATATGCGAATAGCGATCGAGCATCTGGCCGAAGGTCTGCATCCCATCCACCTGGAAGACACGCCCGCCGCCGATTTCATTCCGGACGAGGAATGCCGTTTCGCTTCACCGGTCAAGGTGGACGGCACGCTGACAGTCTCCGAGAATTCGCTCGTGCTGCAGGCCGACATAGCGGTCTCCATGACTTTCTCCTGCGGCAGGTGCCTCGAAGAGGTCGAAGAACATATCAGCGGTGAAATCGCGACTTACTACGAGAAGACCGACCGGGCCATACCTGATGGCGAGGAGTTGACCGAATCGGACGACGTGGAAATCCTGGACTACGGCGCGAAGACGATCGACATCAGTCGGCGCATCGCCGAACTCGTCAACCTGAATATCCCCATGAAACCCCTGTGCAGCGAAGCATGCAAGGGCCTCTGTCCCGATTGCGGCACGAACCTGAACGTGGGTGCCTGCGGTTGCGGTACGCGGATGGTGGACTCACGCTTGCACATCTTGAAAACGTTGTTGAAGGAGGAATAAAGCATGGCCTTGCCCAAGCGACGCCAATCTCGGGCACGGAGTCGTAAGCGCCGCACGCACTGGGTGCTGCCGATGCCGATGCTGGTGGAATGCTCCAATTGTGGAGAGATGAAACGCGCGCACCGCGTTTGCCCCCACTGCGGATACTACCAGGGAAAGGAAGTCCTGGAAGTCGAAGCCATTTAGGTTCGGCGCCGATTCCCCATGTCCCAAGCCAGGATCGCTTTCCTGTTTCCGGGCCAGGCCTCACAGTACGTCGGCATGGGCCGGGACCTGCATGACCGGTATCAGCAGGTTCGATCGCTTTACGAGCAAGCCCGCGAGATCACCGGTGCAGATATTGCCGGCGTCTCCTTCGACGGTCCCGCCGAAACCCTGAAGCAGACGAACTACACGCAACTGGCCATCCTGGTGCACAGCGTGGCGGTCGCATCCTTATTGAAAGCGCATGGGATCGAACCGGATTTCGTCGCCGGCCACAGCCTCGGCGAGTATTCGGCGCTGGTGGCGGCCGGCGTCCTCGATTTCGAGGAGTCGCTGCGCCTGGTCAGACTGCGCAGTGCACTGATGCACGAGGCCGGACAGCGCCGTCGGGGAACCATGGCGGCCGTGATCGGCCTGTCGCCACGGGAGATCGACGAAGTCTGCCGGGCCGCCTGCGCGGAAGACGAACCCGTTCAACCGGCGAACTACAACGCACCGGTGCAGACCGTCATCGCAGGCGCGGTGCCGGCCGTGCAACGCGCGATGGACGGCGCCCGGTCAGCGGGAGCAAAGCGGGTCGTACCGCTCAAGGTCAGCGGCGCCTTCCACTCCGAACTCATGGAATACGCGCGGCACGGCCTTGCCGAGGCGATTGAAAAGGTCCCCTTTGCCCGCGCGGAAACGCCGGTGGTGGCCAACGTGACCGCCCGGGCCGTGACGGAGCCCGATGAAATCCGCCGCCTGTTGATCGAACAGCTGACCAGCCCCGTGCGCTGGGCGGAATCGATGCAGACGCTGGCCGATCAAGAGGTGGACACCGTGGTGGAAGCAGGACCGGGCAACGTGCTCACGGGGTTGATGAAGCGGATGCACCGCGGCATCGGCGTCCTGAACGCGGACAAACTCGCCGACGTCACGGCCGTGGCGGAATCGATCGGCCGGCCTGTGGCGGAAACGCACGGACGGCTCGTGGCAGATCGGTTGGAACCGCGGTAAACCGGTTTCGTTTCACAGATAACGACACTCACACGGAGTACTTCAGGTTTGCAGGGCTTAAAGGACAAGGTCACCATCGTGACGGGCGGCGCGCAGGGCATCGGTTCCGCCGTCGCCGAACGTTTCGCCGCGGAAGGCGCCCGGATCGTCCTGACCAGCCGCGACGGAGCAAAGGCGCAGGAAGCCGCCGACGCGCTGAACCGTGTGGGCGGCGATGCCCGGGGCGTTTCCCTGAGTATCGACGACCGGGACAGCGTGAAGAACCTGGTCGATACCGTGGTCGAGGACTACGGGTCCATCGACGTCCTGATCAACAACGCGGCGACGGTCAGGGACACGCTCCTTATGCGCATGAAACAGGATGACTGGGACGAGGTCATCCACGTGAACCTGGGCGGCGTGTTCGCCTGCACGCAGGCCGTGATCCGCCAGATGATGCGGCAGCGAAGCGGCAGGATCATCAACATGACCTCGATCGTGGGGCTGACGGGCAACCCGGGACAGGCCAACTACGCCGCATCCAAGGCCGGGATCATCGGTTTCACCAAGTCGGTGGCGAAAGAGGTGGGCAGCAGGGGCATCACGGTCAACGCCATCGCCCCGGGATATATCGAAACGGCCATGACGGAAGCGCTTCCCGATGCGGTGAAGTCCGCGTTTCTGGAAGCCACTCCGCTGTCTCGGGCCGGACAACCCGATGACGTTGCCGGCATCGCGGCCTTTCTGGCGTCCGACGACGCCGCTTTCGTAACCGGCCAAGTGATGCGCGTCGACGGCGGCATGGGCATGTGAGGAAAGCAGACGGTTAATAAACAATCATTTGTACAGGAGGAAAGAAGATGGAAGACCGCGTAAAGGAAATCATCGCCGAACAACTTGGTGTGGACGGTGACCAGGTCACCGACAATGCCTCGTTCACCGACGACCTGGGCGCCGACTCGCTCGATACGGTCGAACTCGTGATGGCTCTCGAAGAAGAGTTCGATCTCGAGATCCCCGACGAGGACGCCGAGAAGATCGTCACGGTCGGCGACGCGATCAAGTATCTCCAGTCCAATATAGACGGCTGATTCATTTCGAGGCCCGGCCGGGATTTCCATGCAGACCGGGATTTCTGCACAGTCCGGGATTTCCATGCAGGCCGGGTGACTCGACTGGCTGATTTCGGGAGGCGTCGGGGTGGCTGAACGCGTTGTCGTCACCGGTATGGGCGTCCTGAGCCCCGTGGGTCTCACGCTCGATACCTACTGGCAGGCCCTTTGCGCGGGTCGGAGCGGCGTAGGGCCCATTACGAAATTCGATGTGAGCGCCTTTCCGGCGAAAATCGCCGCCGAATTGAAGGACTTCAGCGCGGCGGACTACATCGACCGGAAAGAAGTGCGGCGAATGGACGAAAACGTCCAATACGCCGTGATCGCGGCGCAGATGGCGATCGACGACTCCGGGCTGGATCTCGATGCCGAGGACCGGGACCGCATCGGGGTGGTAATGGGTACAGGTGTCGGCGGGATATGGACCTTCGAAAACCAGCATACCAACCTGGTAAACAAGGGCCCCGGACGCGTGAGTCCCTTTTTTATCCCCATGATGATCGCGGACATGGCGCCCGGCCATATCTCGATGATACATGGCCTGAAAGGACCCAACTACACCACGGTGTCGGCCTGTTCCAGCGGCGCGCACGGCATCGGCGACGCGTTCCGGATCCTGCAGCACGGGGACGCGGACGTCATGGTCACCGGCGGCACGGAGGCCAGCATATCCCCCATGGCCGTGGCCGGGTTCAGCAACATGCGGGCCCTGTCCCTGCGAAATGACGAGCCGGAACGGGCCAGCAGGCCTTTCGATGCCCAGCGGGACGGATTCGTGCTCGGCGAAGGCGCCGGCATGGTCGTCCTCGAGACCCTGTCTCACGCGCAGCGGCGCGGTGCGGCGATCTACGCCGAACTGGCGGGCTATGCCGCGACGGCGGATGCCTTTCATATCACCCAACCTCACGAATCGGGCGAAGGCGCGGCGCGATCCATGCACCTGGCGCTTCAGAACGCCGGACTGGCCGTGGACGAAATCGACTACATCAACGCCCATGGCACGTCCACGCCATTCAACGACCGCATCGAAACCCTGGCCATCAAAAAGGTCTTCGGGGATCATGCGCGCAGCCTGACGATCAGTTCCACCAAATCACTCGTTGGCCACCTCCTGGGGGCGTCCGGAGGGGTCGAGTTCATCGCGACCACGCTGTCCGTCGCCCGCGATTACGTCCATCCCACCATCAATTACGAGGAGCCCGATCCCGATTGCGACCTGGACTATGTCCCCAACGCGGGCCGGGAACGGGAAGTGAGGGCGGCCTTAACCAATTCGTTCGGTTTCGGAGGGCATAACGTGACGCTCGTGGTAAAGAAACACACGGCGTAGCTTCTTTCCGAAAAGCCTCGGACGTGCTTCGGGGACTACCGTGCCAAATCGGCATTCCATTCTGCAGAAGCTGCGGCGCGCGGCCAGTGCCCTGGTCTCGGGCCTGAAAGGCGGCGCTTCCGGTCAAGCCGCGAACCGAACGGCCCTTGAACGTGAAAACGTACGCCAGGTTCAGAAATACATCGACTACCGCTTCAAGAACCCCGATTACCTTATCACGGCGCTCAAGCACCGTTCCTACGTGTATTCCCGGGAGCAGTCGGGCGTGCACTCCAACGAGCGGCTGGAGTTCCTGGGCGACGCGGTGCTGGATCTCGTGGTCGGCGAGTTCATATACCACAAGTACCCCGGACGCCGCGAGGGCCAGCTGACCCAGCTCCGGTCCACGCTGGTTAACCGGAAGGCGCTCGCCCGCCAGGCCCGGGCGATGAAGCTCGGACGCTATGTGCTGCTGAGTACCAGTGAAGCCCGATCCGGCGGGCGGTTTCGCCATTCGATCCTGTCCGATGCCTACGAATCCATCATCGGCGCCATCTACCTGG
Organism: Gemmatimonadota bacterium; assembly: GCA_009837395.1. GTDB lineage: Bacteria > JAAXHH01 > JAAXHH01 > JAAXHH01 > JAAXHH01 > JAAXHH01. The sequence goes on along the minus strand of VXTP01000043.1, from coordinate 389,472 downwards.
ACGGCGGGCTCCCGCCGGTCAGACGCTTCCTGAACCGTACCCTGCTGCAGGAGCTGAGTACGGAACGTCCCTCCGAAGTCGGTCACTCGCGGAACTACAAGAGCGCGCTGCTGGAATACACGCAGGGCGAAGGCATCGGCCAGCCGGAATATCGCGTCGATTCCGCCGTGGGTCCCGACCATGAGAAGATCTTCACCATCGAGGTCTTCGTCGCCGGCAATCCCGTCAGCAAAGGCACGGGCACCAGCAAAAAGAACGCGGAACAGGATGCCGCGCGGCAGGCCGTGGAGCAGCTGCAGTCCAACCGCGCCGTCGATCGGTCATGATTCGCATACTTACCACGCCCGGATGTTCCGCCGCGTACAACATGGCCGTGGACGAAGCGCTGCTGGATTCGTGCCGGCGGGACGCGAGCCGGCGGGACGCGAGCCGGCCGGACGCGGGCCAGGGCGACTCGGGTCGGCGAGACGCGGAGATGATGGCGCTGCGCATCTATTCGTGGCATCCGCCCGCCGTTTCCATTGGATACGGGCAGGAGGCGGAAAAAGAGGTCGATCCAGGGGAATGCGAACGGTACGGCATCGACCTGGTCCGGCGGATCACCGGGGGACGCGCGGTACTGCACGACCAGGAACTGACCTACAGCCTGGTCGCGCCGGAAGCCCATCCCGCCCTGGGAGGCGGGTCCGGCGTGATGCTCCGCGCGGTGAGCGAGGCGCTGGTTGAAACGCTGAAGTACTTCGATATATCCGCCGAGCCGGCGATGGAAGGGCGTTGCGGTTCAGGAGGCAATGACGACGTATGCTTCACGGCCACTGGACGTTACGAGATCACGGTGGCCGGCAGAAAACTGGCCGGCAGCGCCCAGCGCCGATCCCGGGGAGTTGTGCTGCAGCACGGATCCCTGCTCCTGGGGCCGGGACACCGAAGGCTTTCCCTGCTGATGGCCGCCCACGAACCGGAACGCCGGGAGACCATCGCCCGGTTGCTGAACCGCCGGACCGTCTCCGTTGCCGAATTGATCCCCGATCCGCCCTCCTTCGAGGAATGGACCGACCGCCTGTCCCGTTCGATGCTCGACCGCCTGAACGTGGAAGGTCGAATGGACGTGCTGGACGCGGAGGAGCGGCGAGTAGCCGAGTCGTTGGTCCGAACCCGGTACGCAAACGCCGCCTGGACCCATCGCAGGACCGCGAGCCATGTCCGGTGAACCCATAGCCATAACCGGCATCTCCTGCCGGTTTCCCGGGGGGATATCGGGGGGATTGTCGACCCCCCAGTCCTTCTGGGAATTCGTCCTGAACGGCGGAGACGCTATTCGTCCGGTTCCGGATGAGCGGAAATCGCTGTGGAAACCGTGGCCGGACGGCGGGGATTTTCCCGAATTGGGCGGATTCGTCGACGAAATCGACCGGTTCGACGCGGCGTTCTTCAACATCTCTCCCCGGGAAGCCCGTCACATCGATCCCCAGCAGCGCATCCTGCTCGAACTCGCGTGGGAAGCGCTGGAAGACGCGCGGATCCCCCCGGCCAGGCTGGAAGGCCGGCCCGTCGGAGTGTACATGGGGATCTTCCTGGACGAATACTGGGACCTGCAGCGGTATGCCGCGCCTTCGCAAGTCGGCATGCACACCAATACGGGCGGAACGCTGAGCATCGCGGCGAACCGGATCTCCTACTTCCTGGACCTGAAGGGCCCGAGCCTCGCGGTGGACACGGCCTGTTCTTCATCGCTGACCGCCATACATCTGGCCTGCCGCGACATCCAGACCGGGACGTGCACGACCGCGCTCGCCGGCGGCGCCAATCTGCTGCTGACGCCCCAGACGACACGCGGATTCGAGCAGGCGCAGATGCTGTCGCCGGACGGACGCTGCAGGGCCTTCGACCAGGGGGCGAACGGATACGGACGCAGCGACGGCGCGGGCATCGTCGTGCTGAAACGCCTGTCCGATGCAGTGGACGACGGCGATGAGGTATACGCGGTCATTCACGGGTCCGCGATAAACCAGGACGGGCGCAGCCGCGGCCTCACGGTCCCGGGGCAAAGCGCACAGGAAGCCGTCATCGAGGCGGCCGCCCGCGCGGGGGGCGTAAGCGCCGCCCAGTTTGCCTTCGTGGAGGCCCATGGCACGGGAACGCCTACGGGCGACCCCATTGAAGCGATGGCCATCGGACGCGCCACGGGGGAAGGACGCGTCACGGACGGCGCGGACTGCCTGATCGGTTCGGTGAAGACCAATATCGGCCACACCGAGGCTGCGGCCGGAGTCGCGGGTCTCATCAAGGCGGCGCTGACGTTTAAGCATGGCGTCCTGCCGCCCTCCCTGCATTTCGAGAAGCCGAATCCCGACATACCCTTCGAAGAGCTTGGCCTGAAGGTGGCCACCGAGCCGGTCAGCATCCCCGGTCCCGCCATTGCCGGCGTGAATTCCTTCGGATTCGGCGGCGCCAATGCCCACGTCGTGCTCGGATCTCCGCCTGTTACGGATTCCGTCGGGCTCGCGTCCCTGCCGGCTCTTGAGTCCGCCGGGTCTGCCGCGGGTGCACGACCAGGTGGCGGGCCGACCGATGTCGCAGTACCAGAAAACGTACCGGCGGGTGTCGAAAAGGACGGTTCGCGCAGCGCGGTCGATCAGCGCGGTTCGTCTGACCAGCGCCAGACCGATCAGCGTGTTCCCCAAATACTCGTCCTGTCCGCACGAAGCACCGCCGCGCTGAAGGAAAAGGCATCGGATACGGCATCCCTGCTCCGTTATGACCCCGGCACGCCGCCCGGCGATCTTGCGGCTGCACTCGCCCTGCACCGGTCCCATCTCGATCACCGTCTGGCCCTGGTGGTCGAGGATTCGACGGAAGCCGCCCGGGACCTCGAGACGTTCTGTGCCGGCGGTATCCCGGAACGTTTCGAAACCGGTCGCATCGAAGCCAAAGCGACACCCGTCGCGTTTGTCTTCACCGGCATGGGCCCCCAGTGGTATGGCATGGGCCAGGCACTGTACGATTCAGCGCCAGCGTACCGCGAAGCGTTGGGCGAGTTCGACCGCCTGTTTGCGGCCGTTTCGGGCACGTCCCTGCTCGAAATGATGCAGAGCGGGACGTCAGGGGAGCGCATGGCCGACGTCGAGGTCGCCCAGCCCGCCAACATGGCCCTGCAGTGGGCGCTGGCGGCCCAGTGGCGGTCCCTGGGCGTCGATCCGCAGTTCGTCGTCGGCCACAGTGTCGGGGAAATCGCCGGGGCCTGCGTCACGGGGGCGCTTTCCCTGGAAGAGGGCGTTCGCATCATCTATCAGCGCAGCAGGCTGCAGAAGGTGATGCAGGGAAGGGGTGAGATGCTGGCGGTGGGTGTGTCATCGGACGAGGCCGAGGAGCTCATCGAACCCTACGGCGACGGCCTGTCCATCGCCGCGGTCAACAGCCCTGTGTCCGTGACCATAGCAGGGGACGGAGTGGTGATTGACCGGTTACACGCCGCACTCGAAGATCGACAGCTCTTCTGCCAGAAGCTGCATACTGAAATCGCCTATCACAGCGGGCAAATGGACGGGATCCGCGACGACTTTCTGGCGTCCCTGAACGGATTGGCTCCCTCGAAAACCCGCGTGCCCCTGCTGTCGACGGTCACGGGCATCAGGGCAGACGGAACGGAACTCGACGCGGACCACTGGTGGCGGAATATCCGGAGTCCTGTCCTTTTCAACCGGATATTCGCACAGATTCCAGGTGATGGGGAGGCGCTTTACATCCAGATCGGCCCCCATCCAGTGCTTTCCGCGGCCATTTACGAGAACCTGGCTCAATGCGGTCGGACGGGCCACGCGCTGGCTTCGTTGCGCCGTGATCGCGGAGCGTGGGATGTCCTGCTCGAATCCGTGGCCAGGTGCTACGTCCACGGACACGATATCCACTGGGAGCGGCTGGTGGACCCGCCGCGTACGTCCTTGCAGCTACCGCTATACCCGTGGCAGAAGGAACAGTACTGGCTGGATGGCATGACAACACCTCAGGGTGGCCTGGACAGCCAGGAGGACTCGGAGCGTCCGGGTGGTCCGGGCGGCCGGTACTCGCGCCCGTTGATCGGTCGTGCCGTCGAATCGTCCGTCGACCCCGACTCCCGGGTATGGGAACGAGCGATCAGCCTGGCGTCCCACCCGATCCTGGCGGACCACACGGTGTTGGACCGATCCATCATGCCGCTTGCCGGGCAGATCGAAATGCTCTTCGAGACGCTCGAAGAGACAGAGATTTCCGTCACCTTCTCCGACCTCAAACTCCTGCACCCCCTGTTATTGCCCGAATCCGGTGCCCACCGCGTCCAAATAGTGCACGGACGGAACCGATATACCCTGTCCTCCAGACCTGAATCGCAGGAATCGGCTGCGAGGTGGCTAGCCCACATGCGAACCGAAAGGTCCCCATTGTCCGGGGTCAGTGGTGTGGCTGGCAGCGCCGAACACATCGACCTGGACGCCGTCAGAACCCGTTGCGACCGGCGGATCACGCACAGGCGGTTCTACGAACGCGCCGCGGAATTAGGGTTCCAATACGGACCCGCCTTCCGCCAGGTCGACGACGTCGTGTACGCCGAACGGGAAGCCCTGGTCTCCCCGGTATCCTGCGAAGAAGGGCACGGACCATACCGTCTGCACCCCGGTGTTCTGGATGCCGGCCTGCAGGCCCTGCTGCTGCTCGTGCCGGATGACGGTCCGTATCTGCCGGTAGGCGTGAAAACCATTGTGCTGCAGAGACTTCCGGAATCCGATGAAGTCCTGGTTGCCTATGCGAGACTGCGAGAAGCCCCGGATGGAAACGACCTGTTGTCCGACGTGTATCTTGTAGACGAAAAGGGCCTTCCCGTGGTGGCCCTGGAAGGCGTGACCCTGTCCCGGGCGAGCGGCTGGGGAAGCCGTCGCAACGTCAACAACAACCCCCAAGGACTGTACTGCGAGGAGTGGGTAGCCGACAACAACTGGGTGGAAAACCTGCAACCCGGTCCGGTCTCTCACTGGTTCGTGCTTTCGGACGACCGTAGACTCGGGCGCGAACTGACCGACGCCCTGTCGCGTCCCGGTGTGGAGCGTGAATGCATCGACATATCCGGCCGTGAATTGGAGAAGAACCTGGGCGCGCTGTCCGATAAACTGGGATCCGTAGAATGCGAAAGTGGCAGCTACATTGGATTGGCAAGAATCTGGACGGGAGGCGGTAACCGGCAGTCAGGCGAGCAGTCCTTCGGGCACACCGGCCCCGCCCTGGAATCCTTCGAACTAGTCCGCACCGTACTGGACAACCCGGATCTTCCGTGCCGCCTGCGGCTGATTACGGCGGGCGCGCAGTCCGTGAAGGCAGACGACCTTGTATCGCCGGCATATGCGTCGATCTGGGGCTGCGGACGGGTCGCCATGCGAGAACATCCCGAGTTGGACTGTACGCTGATCGATCTCCCGGCCGGGACCGGCGGGATGGATGAGGAGATAGACATTGAACGTCTCGCCGAAATCGTTGGGACGGACTCATCACCCGGTGAAATCGCACTGAGGGAGCCTGATGTTTATACCCGCCGTCTGGTTCCCTTCGATCAGGAGCGGAGCGATGCGAAAACCGTACCCATAACCGCTTGTTCAAAAACAAGTTACGTACTGGCACAGTCCTCACCCGGCTCAATCGACGACCTCCATTTCGAAACGAAACCTGAATCCCAACCCGGGCCAGACGAGGTGGTCATTCGCGTACGGGCGGCCGCGTTGAATTTCCGGGACGTGCTGACCGCCCTCGGCATGCTGAAGGGACCATCACGGCGGACACCGTCCTTTGGATGGGAATGCGTCGGCGAAGTGATCGCGCGCGGCGACCGGGTGGACTCCTTGGAAATCGGCGACGTGGTCATGGGGTTGATGCCCGGTGCCATGGCCGGACACGTGACGGCGAAGGCAGACCTGGTTGTCCGAAAGCCCGAACACCTGGGCATCGAGGAGGCCGCCACGCTGCCCGTAGCCTTTCTGACGGCGTACCTGGGGCTCGTGGTACGCGGCGGGATATCCGCCGGAGACCGCGTTCTCGTACACAACGCGAGCGGCGGGGTAGGACTGGCCGCTATTCAGATCGCACAGCAGGCGGAAACCGAGGTATTCGCCACGGCCGGATCTGAAGAAAAACGAGTTTATCTAAAGAATATGGGCATTTCCCATGTAATGGATTCCCGATCGCTGGATTTCGCCGAAGAAATCATGGAGCAGACGGATGGGAAGGGCATGGATATCGTGCTCAACACCCTCTCCGGTACCGCCATGCGGGCTTCGATGTCCGTACTGGCTTCTAACGGGCAATTTATCGAGTTCGGGAAAACCGATTTGCTGAACCACGGATCCATTGACCTGAACCTGTTCGACCACAACCGTTCCTATCATCCCATCGATCTAACACAGTACATTGAGGAACGGTCGGATCGAGCAGGCGGCTTGCTGCAGAAGATCGTCGACATGGCCGCGGATGGCAGGATACGTCCTCTGCCCAATCGGAACTTCCCGATGGAACAGGCGCCGGAGGCCTTCCGGTTCATGTCGCAGGCCCGGCACACGGGCAAACTGGTGCTCGTGGATGACGGCGCGCCGATTACGGTGCTCCTGGGCGGCGACGATCCTGTCATTCGCCCGGGAGGAACCTACCTCGTCACGGGCGGCGCGGGTGGGATCGGCCGGTTTCTGACCGGCTGGCTGCTCGACCGGGGAGCCGGCGTGGTGGTCGTCACGGGCCGGAGAAGAGTCGAGGAGACAGCGTTGGTATCCGATCCTGCCGGCAACGTCAGGTATGTGCGGGCCGACGTGACCGACCGGGGGGCAATTGGACAACTCATAACGGACCTGCGGGCGGAGCACGGGCCGGTCAGGGGTGTTTTCCACGCGGCCGGCATGCTGGACGACGGCATTCTGCTCACCCAGGACGCGAATAGGTTCCGCAAGGTCCTCGGACCCAAGACAACCGGCGCCTGGCTACTGCACGAGTTTACAAAAGATCTCGAACTGGATCTCTTCGTCCTGTTTTCATCGGCGGCTTCCATCGTCGGCACCGCGGGCCAGGCGTCCTACGCCGCCGCGAATGCCTATCTGGACGGTCTGGCCGACCTCAGGCGCCAGGAGGGCCTGCCGGTGACGTCGATCAACTGGGGTCCCTGGGAAGGCGCGGGCATGGCGTCAGCCGAACACGCCGCCGATCGTCTCAGGCGGCAGGGACTGCGATCGATCCCGCCTGCTGAGGCTGGTGCGCTGCTCGACCAGTTGTTGCGTCGTGATGTCCACCGCGTCGGCGTGATCCCAACGACGGAACCCGCGGGAGAGTCGCTGCTCGCACCGTACCTGTCACCAGATGATCGTCCGGAACGCGCACCACAGTCGATTACACCGCTACCGAAGGCGGACTTGAATGCGCTGCCCATGGACAAACTGCGAGCTTACATCGAGGAATTCGTGTCCGATGCGATCAGCCGGATCGTGGAAGTGGACCGTGGGAGCGTGGACCTGGGGAACACGTGGCGCAGTCTGGGGGTGGATTCCCTCATGGCCGTGGAATTGAGGAACCGGATCGAAGCGGGATTACACGTGTCGATTCCGGTAGAGACCTTGCAGTCGGAGACCGCCATAGAACAGACAGTCGACACGTTGCTGGAGGTGTTGGAAAGCCACGAGTCGGACTCGAACCGACGACCTATTCATTACGAATGAATTGCTCTACCAACTGAGCTATCGTGGCTTGGTAAAACCGCGCTAAATATAAGGCACGACCTACCCGATCGCAACCCGTTTTTAGGCTCCGACGGATTCCAGGGACCGCGCGATACTCGCCCGCGTTCCGCTGATATCAAAACACTCCCGCTGGTTGGTCTGCATGAGCCGGAGCGCCACGTCCATCGCCTGTTTTTCGGTGAGGAGGCCGTCGTTCACTTCGCCTTCCAGGGCGCGGCCGAGCCACCTCCGCGCCTGCACCGCGTAGGCATAGGCACTGGTGGGCCAGCCGGTGTCCCCTCCGAAAGCGAACAGCTTGTTGATCGGCACGGCATGGATGAACCGGCGGACGAAATCGCAGGAACTGAACGGGTCGATAGACCAGGCCCAGCAGAGGTCCACCCAGACGTTGGGGTAGTGCTTGGCCAGCGCGATCAACTCGTGGCTGTAGGGGTAGGCGATGTGCATCAGCACGAACCGGGCGTTGAGGTAGCGTGCCAGTAGACCGCAAAGGTTTCCGCTCTTTATCCGATCCACCGGCATCCGGCTGTGGCCCGCGTAGTAACCGGTGTGGATCTTGAACGGCAGGTTGTGTTCGATGGATAGTTCCACGCCCCGCGCCCAGCCCCAGTCACCCAGGCACAGCGCGGCTTCCTCCGGTGCGCCATCGGGATTACGCAGCACGACATCCAGGGCCCTTGCCGCTTCCTCGTCGCTGCGTTCCTCCCACCGGAGCGTCCTTGAATAGGCGTGCTGCGCCTTGACGGCGATGGCATGAGGACCGTGCTTTGCGAAAATCGCGGCCATGGCATCGCGCAGGCTGCCGAGACTGTCCACGGTAATCCCTGTTTCCTCCGCGATTTTCTCTACAGGCACTTCGCCGTTGCAGAATCCCACCCAGGAAAGATCGTAGAGAAAGAAATCCGGTCCGGAGACATCCGGTTCGCACGCCCAGACGAAGTTGTCGATCTGCACGTGATCCAGGCCCGCGCGGTCCCGCAACAGCGCCAGGCGCTGGCCGGGGCCCCGCAGTCTGTCGTTCTCGGCCTGTGCCGCCGCCAGGCCGTCGACGGTAATCTCGGCCATGCCGTACACGTCTTCCGCCAGGATGCGCACCGCTTCACCGTATCCCGTATGCTTCACGGACTCCCAGGCCGACCGGACCGGCTCGAAGCGCGCCGCTACGTCGCCCTTCCGGGGATCCAGCAGGGCGTTTACAACCTCCTGTGAAGCGCCGGCGACCACGAGATCCGCCGGGACGTAGTTCTCGAAGAGGTCCTGCAACACGTCCGGCCCATTGGCGACCCAGTCGTCCTCGAACCGGAGATGCTCGTGGGTGTCGATAAGCGGCGTTTCCTGAATGTACCGGGACAGATCGGACATGGAGACCCTCCTGCGGATGTGCGCGGGGAAGCGGGGGAAACACGAGAGACGGGCTCAAGACCGGGAATACCCCCGGGGTGAGTCGAACACCCGACCAACGGTTTAGGAAACCGTTGCTCTATCCACTGAGCTACGGGGGCAGAAGTGAAGTTCCGGTCCGGCTTGGCCCGTGCTCAACATATGAACCTGCCTGCCGGATTGTCAACGCCTTAATGCGGACATCCAGGCAGTGAATGATCTTGTCATCGCGTATACACCGGCATATATTCAGACCGCCTATTTCGGCGGTGCATCGAGCGGTAGAAATCCTGAACGGTGTTCGCGGGGATTCGAGGATGCAAGGACTGGTTAAATACGACCATGGACCGGTCAACATGGAAGTCCGGGACATGCCGGTTCCAGAGCCCGGTTCCGGGGAGGTCCGGGTGGAGATCCGGGCCGCGGGGATCTGCGGTACGGACATCCACATCTACAAGGACGAGTACCCCTACAGACCGCCGGTGATCATGGGTCACGAGTTCTCCGGCATCGTGGACGAAGTGTCCGGCACGGACGAATTCCGGCCGGGCGACGCGGTGACCGGCATTCCGACCACCGTCGTCTGCGGCGTGTGCCGGTACTGTGTGGCGGGCCAGCACAGTCTCTGCGACAGCCGCCTGTCCATCGGCAGCGGGGTACACGGCGTATTCACGAAGTACGTGGTCATGCCCGCCTGGGCCTTGCGAAGGATCCCGGAACACCTGGACCTCACCATCGGCGCGCTGAGCGAACCTCTATGCTGCTGTGTGAAGGCCGTCTCCATACGCACGTCCGTTACCGCCGGCGATGTGGCGGTGGTGACCGGACCCGGCCCCATCGGTATGCTGACTACGCAGGTGGCGAAAGCGGAAGGCGCCTATGTCATCCTGACCGGCACTTCGGCGGATGAAGACCGGCTTGAACTCGGCGCGCGGTGGGCCGACGAGACCGTCAACATCGAAGAGGTGGACCTGCCCGATCTCGTCAGGGATCGGACCGGGGGCTACGGCGCCGACGTGGTGTACGAATGTTCCGGGTCGGCGGCGGCCACCCGTTCGGCCATCGAACTCGTCAGGAAGCAGGGCACCATCATGCAGATCGGCCTGCACGGCGGACCCTTCGAGGTGGATTTCTTCCCGGCGGAACTGAAGGAAATCGATATACGGACCTCCTTCGCCGGATCCCTGGATGCCTGGGACCGCACCATGGTGATGCTGGATCAACGCAGGATCGAACTGGAACCCATCGTGTCGGACGTGGTTCCTTTAACCGAGTGGGAGAACGCATTCCAACGGCTGTTGAACAGAGAAGGCATGAAGATACTGTTCGAACCGGTTGACTAAAGAAAGGACTTGTAATGGACCTGGGATTAAAGGAAAGAGTCGCGCTGATAACGGGCTCGAGCCGGGGTATTGGACGATCGATCGCTCTGGGCCTGGCGGAGGAGGGATGTCACGTCAGCCTGAGTGCCAGAGGGGAAGAACGGCTGCTCGAAACTGAGAAGGAAGTCGCGCAGACGGGCGTCGAGACGCTGGCGACGGCCGGGGACCTGACCACGGCCGAAGGCATAGAGCGGGTCGTGGAGGCGACGCTGGCGCGGTGGGGACGCATCGACATCCTGGTCAACAACGTGGGTGGAAGCGTCTGGAACCCCTTCGACGACGTATCGGATGACGAGTGGCTTCACGTGTTCAACCTGAACATGTTCGCGGCGGTCCGGGCGACGCGGGCCGTACTGCCCACGATGCGCGCGCAGGAAAGCGGGTCGATCATCACGATTTCCTCGATCTTCGGACGCGAAGCGGGCGGTCCCGCCACCTACAACGCCACGAAGGCCGCGGAGATTTCCATGGGCAAAACACTCGCCAAGGAAGTGGCCAAGACCGGCATCCGCGTGAACACAGTGGCGCCAGGTTCAATCATATTCCCGGGGGGTAACTGGCAGAAGCGGCTGGACGCGGACCCGGAGGGCATCGGTAAATTCATAGAACAGGAGCTCCCGGCCGGACGCTTCGGCAAGCCCGAAGAGATCGCGGACGTGGTGGTCTTCCTGTCATCCGACCGGGCGAGCTGGGTGACCGGCGCCTGCATCAACGTGGACGGTTGCCAGTCCCGTTCGCTGATATAGCTATACGCAGTAGATACAATGTAGATACACCGATTCGCGGAGGATGCGCGGCATGAACTCGCGCCTCGAACAGCTTGAACAACTCGCCAGCAAGGATCCCGACGATCCCTTCATCCAGTACGCGATCGCGCTGGAATACGTGAGTTCGCACCGGCTCGAAGAAGCGGCGGGTATCCTCGAACGGCTCATGGCGGCATCGCCCGACTACACGGCGGGCTATCACCAGGCCGGGCGGGTTTACGAACAGCTGGACCGCGATGATGAGGCACGCAGGTGTTACGAGCAGGGGATCGTTGTGGCGGAGCGCCAGGGCGACGCCAAGGACCTGGACGAAATGCGGGAAGCCCTCGCGTTTCTGGATTGATCTGCATGCGACTGGACGAACCGTTACCGGGCGGGATCTACCGCTAAACGATTGGAAACGAGCAGATAGCACGCAAACCACTTCTACGCATAGCCCAGGACGTATTCGGATGGACCTTTCTCGTCATCGGGGTCCTGGGCCTGTTCCTGCCGCTGCTGCAGGGCGTGCTGTTCATCGTCATCGGGCTGACGATCCTGTCCACGCGCTACGCCTTTGCCCAGCGCATGTTGGCCCGCCTGGAGAAGAAGTATCCGGACATCTACGCCAAAGTAGAACAACTCAAGGTACGGTTCGCCGCGAGCAAATCGCTGCTGGTCGCTATCGGCACGATCCTGATCGTCTTGCTGGGCGTGGGGATCTACCTGGCCGTGCTGGGATTCAAAACGGCCTATGCGAAGATCGCGCCGATCCTGTTGAACTAAGCGTTAAATCAGACGGCGGATCAGGCGGCGGCTGCGCCGGTCCAGCCGGTCGAGGTCGGGGATCTCGTACCGGTTGCCGTTTTCGTCCGTGATCAGGATACGGCCGGGCGACAACTCCACCATGCCTTCCCTCAGGTCCCGCATCGGGATCTTCACCTCGCCGCGGTCCGTCTCCACGGAGAACAGCGACGTCCCTCCCCGGCCTTCCATTTCCACGATCCGCGTTATCCTCGGACGGAAATAGCGCCATTCGATCTCATCGCGGATGATGCGACCGGTTTCCTCGTCGCATGCTCCCGGGTCGGCCACGATGCCCAGGTACTCGTCTTCCTGGTCGAAGAAGGTGATGTACCGGCTCTCCTGCGAAAGCGGAAATGCCTGTCGTATCTTGACGTTGAAGAACAGATCGCCCGCGATGGACAGGGTGGGCGGCTGGTCGTCCCGCCGCTCGAGGTGAACGGCGGCCGGGTCGAGAATGGACATGTCCTACCCCTCCACGCCCACGATGCTAGAGACGTTGGTGTGCAGCTGGACCAGGCGGTAATACTCGCCCTGCCGGTCCAGCAGTTCCTCGTGGGTGCCCAATTCCACCGGCTCACCGTTCTTGAGGACGAGCAGGCGGTCGGCGTCTCTCAGGGTGGACAGGCGATGGGCGATGGCGAGCGTCGTGCGGCCCTCCATGAGCCGTCCCAGGGCTTCCTGGATCTTCTTCTCCGTTTCCAGGTCGAGGGCCGACGTGGGTTCGTCGAGTATCAGGATCCTCGGATCGTGCAGGATGGCCCGTGCGATCGCGACCCGCTGGCGCTCCCCGCCCGATAGCCGGCCGCCTCGTTCCCCGACCGGCGTATCGTATCCGTCGGGCAGTTTGACGATGAACTCGTGGGCGTTCGCGTTGATGGCGGCCTCGATGATCTCCTCACGGGACGCTTCCTGGTTGCCGAAGCGGATATTGTCGGCCACGGATCCGGCGAACAGAAAGGGGTCCTGCTCCACGTAACCGATCTGGCTGCGCAGTTGCGTCAGGTCCATCCGGCGCACATCGGTTCCATCGATCAGGATCCGTCCGCCATCCACGTCGTAGAACCGGCACATCAGCTTGATCAGAGTGGACTTCCCGGCGCCCGAGTGCCCCACGAGCCCGATCATCTCGCCCGGTTCGACGTGCAGGTTGATCCCCTTGAGCACCGGCTGGTGCGCCACGTAGCCAAAGTTGACGTCCTGAAGCTCCAGGCGTCCTTCGAAACGAGGTACGTCCACGATATCGGCCGGCGTGTACTCCTCGATGGGACTGTCGATGACTTCGAAGGTCCGGGTGATGGCCGTCATCATCTCCGGGATCCAGTCGGCCATACCGGTCAGTTGCTGCACGGGACTGTAGAACATGGCCAGGTAGAGGAGGAAGGCCACCAGCATGCCGACCGTCATGGCGTTCGACTGCACCAGGAGGCCGCCGTACAACAGAACGAGCAGTCCGCCCACGGACACGAGGAAAGCGAGCAGCGGGCGCACCGTGCGCGAACGGACATGGATGTTGCGTTCGGCCGTGAACACCTTCTCGTTCTCGAGCTGCATGTCCCGGCTCTGCCGTTTCTCCTGGGCAAAGATCTTCACGACCCGGATGCCGGCCAGCGCGTCGTTCACCCGCTCGAAGAAGGTCGCCCAGCTGTCCCACGACCTGCCGTAGAACCACATCAGGTACCGCTTGATATGGACCGAGGCGAAGATGATGGCGGGAATGGGGATCAGGACGAGGAGCGCCAGTTCCCAGTTGAGGTAGAACAGCACCGCGGTCATGCCGATCACGAGCAGTCCCTGCTGCACCACCTGCGGCGCGAAATCGATCCAGAAATAGTGGATCGACTTGGCGTCCCGGGCGATGCGGGCCATGAGACCGCCCGTCTGCTGCATGTCGTAGTACTTGAGGGGCAGGAGTTGCAGCACGTTCAGCAGTTCGGACCGCGCGTCGTAGGCCAGGCGGTCGCCCAGCACGGCCAGCATTCTTCCGCTTATGATGGTCACCCCGGTATGGACGATCCGGGAAACGGCCAGGAGCGCGACGATTGAAGGAAGCCAGATATACATGCTCTGGTCCACCAGGACCTGGTCGACAAGGATCATGGTCAGGTACGGGGGCAGCAGGTCGATGGCCGACGCGGCAACCGTGACCACCATGGCGATGACCAGCTTGCGCCAGTGGGGCAGGCAGAAAGTCCACAAGCGCCCAAACGTGCGCAGGTGGGCCTCGCGGCTCGACCAGTCCGGGACCGGTTCCTCGGCAACGGGCTCCGTGTGATCCGTGCTGCCATCGGGGCCGATCAGGTGCAACAGAGACTCGACGGCATCTGTCATGTCCTGCGCCACGGCATGGGTGTACCGGAGCAGCCGGATGCTCTTACCGTCCACCTCGGCCACAAGCGCACTCGCGCCGACAAGGGGTTCTACAGTCAGGCCGTTAATCGCCGCCAAAGACAGGGTGTGGGTCAGCGTCCATGCCCCGCCGGATCGGGTTGCAACCACCAGGTGCCGTCGGGTCACGGCCAGCATCGATTCGTCAATGCGGCCGTCGGGCGCCAGGTCGGTCTTGCAGGCGAAAAGGAGATCGCCATGGTCCTCGCCTGCAGGCAGGCCGGATGGGATCAGACGGGTCAGTTCGGATGGAATCTTGTTGATCAGCGGCATGGAAGAGGTACGGTTGGGTTTAGTTTCGTACTGAATCTTCAGTCAGGGATCAATCCGAGATAAGTCCGGAAAATCAGAACCGGTTCGGATGCAAGGCGGCCGCCAGGGTTTCGATCGCTTGGAAGAGCCTGGGGGCGGGACGAAGCAGCCAGTTCTCGGGGATCAGAACGATGCGTTCATTGCGCACGGCGTCCAGGCCCTGCCAGCCTTTCAGCGACTTCGCCCGTACCAGGTAGCTTTCCCGGACTTCCTCCGCGTCCTGCCCTTCACCCAGCGTGGAAAGGAGGACCTGGGGATCCTTTGACACGATGTTTTCCAGGTTGTACACCGCCCACGTACCGGGTGCCAGGTCGTCGGCCACGTTCCGCCCGCCGGCCCGTTGAATCACCGCCGAGGTGAACGTTTCAGGTCCGGGGGTCCAGTTCTCGTCCCGAAAGGGGCTGCCGACGAATATCCTGGGACGTTCGTTTTCGGTCAGGCCGTCGATGCGCTCCGCCACCGCAGCCAGCCGTTGGCGGTACTCGTCGGTAAGCTCGCGTGCCAATTCCTCGCGCCCGACAAGCCTGCCCACCGTGCCGATCGCATCGAGCACATCCTCGATCGACTGGGGGTCGAGGACGAACACCGGAATATCCAGTGCTTTCAGGCTGTAAACCAGTTCTCTGGCGTTTCCCTTTGAGGCCAGTACGAGATCAGGATCGAGCGCCACGATTTTCTCGAGACTCATCGTCGTGACGTCGCCGATCTTCTCAATTTCCGTGGCTTCCGGTGGATAATCGCAGTAGTTCGTGATCCCCACGACCGAACTTCCCGCGCCCACGGCGAAAAGCAGTTCCGTGTTGCTCGGTATGAGCGATATGATTCGTTCCGGAGTACCCTGAAGAGTCACGGCGGAACCGATGACATCCGTTTCGGTCACCTGACCGGCAGCAAACCTGGAAATCAGCAGGAAACTAAGGAGAAGAACAAACCTCGGGAAGCGCGAAACGTATCTCACATTCGTTCCTGACGTCATCATTGCGGGGTTCTGGACGGGGTTCTGTTTAAAGCGGTATACAATATAGAAGAAAACCGTTAAAACGGTACTTTTTTTTGTAACATACACTAAATTGATTCGAAGCCTGAACCAAGCAAATAGACTTAGCCGTTGCACCGTCCGTGCCCGACCCGAATCGGTTGAGACGGCGGACTCTCGGAGGGAAGCAATCGATGGGATGCTTTGACTACTGCCTCAACACGAGTACGATCCGATCGCCCGGTGTTTCCGTGCTGGAATACGTGGATATCGCGGCCGATGCCGGATATGACGGGATCGAACCCTGGGTGGAGGAAATCGATGCTTGGGTCGAAGCGGGCGGAACGTTGACACAACTGCGGAACCACGCTGCAGGACGGGGCATCCGGATCGTGAACCTGATCGCCTTCTTCGAATGGGCGGTTCCCGAAAAAGACCGGCATACCCGTGGACTGGAAGAGGCACGACGGTGCTTCGAAATGGCGCAGGTCCTGGAATGCCCCTTCGTAGCCACGGCCCCGAAGGGGATCCACGACCGCGACGTAGACCTTTTTCCCGTCGCCCGGAGATTCGCCGAACTGACGGAGGCGGTTTCGGATTTCTCCCCGAAACCCCTGCTGGAGTTCTGGGGCGTGTCCCGGACGCTGGGAACGGTCGGAGAAGCCCTGCTCGTGGCAGCCGAGAGCGGGGTGCGTGACGCCAGTCTGCTGACCGACATCTTTCACATGTACAAGGGAAGCGGGCACCAGCGCGGGATGGACTACCTCGATCCCGGCCGCCTGGGCCTGGTCCACGTGAACGACTATCCCGCCGACCCGCCCCGCGCGGATATCGAAGACGAGCACAGAGTCTATCCTGGAGACGGCGAAGCGCCCTGGGACGAGATCGTTGCCAGCCTGGTACGGCAGGAATACCGGGGCATGCTGTCGCTCGAACTGTTCAATCCCGCCTACTGGGCCGAAGGGCCTGTGGCCACGGCACAAAAAGGACTGGCAAAGCTTCGGACGTGCGTGGAAAGCGCGTGAATGCGCAGTAACGCGTGAATACTGCAGTATGCGCGTGAACGCGCGTGGACGCACGAGTCGGAACGGACCAGTAATCCGGGCGGCAAGCACCTCAGCCAGCCAGCCCCGCACATCCCCTGCTATCATGTCCACAGTCACATTGCCACATTCCGACCGGGAAATGTCCTCCGCAACTCCCGTAGCGCGGCCCGTTTCCGCCGGCCTCACCCTCCGGGCCGTGGTGATCGGATGCGTCTTCACCATTCTGTTGACCATCTGGTCTATCTCCTCCGAATTCGTTACTCGCGGGTCATTCATCACGGTCACCCATCTGCCGGTGGCGGCACTGCTGCCCTTCCTCCTGATGGTCCTGCTGGTCAATCCCTGCCTGAAAATCTCGGGCTTCAGCCGTCCATTCACCAGCCAGGAACTCATCGTGATCTTCTTCCTGGTCTTCACGGCTTCCGTCATACCCGGCTGGGCCTTCAGCAATTACGCCGTATCGATCATCAGCGGCCCGTTCTACCACGCCACGCCTGAAAACCGGTGGGCGGAACTGTTCCTCGACTATTTGCCGTCCTGGCTGGTGGTCCCGAACCACCTGGGCGGGTTGAACCAGTTCTACGAAGGCGTGTATTCCACGAGAAACATACGCTGGCAGATCTGGTTCGTGCCTATGTTCTGGTGGGTGACGTTTTACATCGCCCTGTTCATGGTCGGCGCATCGATCATGGTCATGCTCCGGAAGCAGTGGGTCGAACACGAGCGCCTGGCCTTCCCCCTGGCCCAGGTGCCGCTGACGCTGGTAGACGGCGCGGAGGACAGGGCCCTTTTCCCCAGGATCGCCCGTGTGAAACTGTTCTGGTGGGGTTTCGGCCTTACGTTGTTCATCATGACCTGGAATGTGGGCAGTTTCTTTGGCCTCGTGCCCGTCATCCCCCTCGGCGCGGGGCACGCCTTTCCCCTCACCCTGTACGAAGCTTTCCATCCCATCCAGATTCGCCTGAACTTCCTGCTGATCGGGGTGGCCTACTTCACGCGGGTGGAAGTGCTGCTCAGCGTCTGGCTGTTCTACCTCATCCGCATCGTGCAGCAGGGGGTGATGACCCGCGTCGGCGTGCCGGGTCCACTGGAAATGATGCACTTCCAGCATCTGTCCGGGTTTTTCGTCTTCGTGCTGTTCGGGCTGTGGATGGCGCGAAGGCATATCCGCGACGTGATCCGGAAAGCCCTGGGAAGGGCGCCTGAAATCGATGATTCGCGGGAGTTTTTCTCGTACCGTACGGCCGTGCTATCTTTCTCCGGCGGTTCGATTTATATGGTTTTCCTCCTGTGGAGCAGCGGCATGACGCTCTGGGTCGTGGCCCTCATGATGTTCGTGCTGCTGATCCTGTACATGGGCGTAACCCGCGTGGTGGCGGAGACTGGCCTGGCGTCGCTGGACCTGCCCTACAACAGCGCCAACGAGATCACCTTCAGGTTCGTCGGATCGGAGCACATCAACGCCCGGACCATCACGGGGATGTGGCTGTGCCAGACCTTCACCAGGAACTGGCGGACGCTCGGCATGTGTTCTATGGCGCACGCCGCAAAGGTAGGCGATGTAATCGGCGGCGTGGGCAGGGGGGTATTCGGCGCCATCGCACTTTCCCTGGCCATCGGTTTCATGACCGCCGTGGTGTATACGCTCTACCTGGGATACGACATGGGGGCGTCCCAGCTCACGGCAGGCGGTTTCGAATCCGGGGCGAAGGGTTACTGGGGGCAGTTGGAGACTTTTCTTACGAACCCGCAGGCCATGACGCATTCCCAGCTGACCATGGTATTGAGCGGCGTCCTGATCTCGACATTCCTGGTCTGGGCCCATCACCGGCTACACTTCTGGCCCCTTCATCCCGTGGGATTCGGGATCGTCACCACCTACGCGGCGGATATGGCCTTCCTGTCCATCCTGATCGTCTGGATCGTCAAGACGGCGGTCCTTCGCCTCGGTGGCGTAGCGCTCTATCGCAAGGGCCAGCCGCTGTTTATCGGCATTCTCGCAGGTTACGCCCTGGGCGTATTCCTCACGTTCCTGGTGGACGCGGTCTGGTTCCCGGGTGCCGGACACGTCGTGGACGGCTGGTAGTAGAGCGACCCGAAAAGGAGCAACTAAACCACCATGAATCTGTCCATTCTCGACCAGTCTCCCATACGTGAAGGGGTAACGGCTGTTCAGGCCTTCCAGGAGACCCTTATCATGGCCCGGGAGGCCGAACGACTGGGCTACCGGCGCTTCTGGGTGTCCGAACACCACAACGCCCACTGCCTGGCCGGCAGTTCGCCCGAAGTGCTGCTCGCCGCCATCGGGGCGGCCACGGAGGACATGCGGATCGGTTCCGGGGGCGTCATGCTGCCCTACTACAGCCCCTTCAAAGTCGCCGAGAGCTTTGCCGTGCTCACGAATCTCTACCCGGACCGGGTCGACCTGGGGGTCGGACGGGCGCCCGGCGGAGACATGAAGACTGCCCGTATGCTGGCCCCCGGGGCGGGTCCCCGGTTCGAGCAGTTCCCCGAACTCGTCGCCCAGTTGGTGGAGATCCTGCAGAACAGGGACTTCGAGCCGCGGGTCACGCCACCCATCCAGTCTCCGCCCCCGGTATGGATGCTCGGGTCCAGTCCGGAAAGCGCGATGCTCGCCGCCCGGTTGGGCCTGCCCTACAATTTCGCCCTCTTCATCAACAGCAACATCGACCCGCGCATCCTCGAATACTATCGGCACTATTTCGAGCCCTCCGGCCAGTCGCCGCAGCCCGAGGCCTGCATCGCCATCAACGTCATCTGCGCCGATACCGAGGCGGAGGCCCAACGCCTCGCACTCAGCCGAGACCTGCTCTTCGCCCGCTTCGCCTCGGGCAAGCCCAGCAACGTCGTACCTACCGTGGAGGAAGCGGAAAAACACCGGTTCAGCGAAGCCGAGAAAGCCTTTCTGGACGACAAGTTCCGCCTGGCGGCCGTGGGCAGTCCGGACCAGGTCCGGGACACCATCGACCGGCTTGCCGGCCAGTTCGGAGCCGAAGAGGTCATGGCCGTGACGATCACTCACGATTTCAAAGCCCGGCTGCGGTCCTACGAGCTCCTGGCCGATGTGTACAGGTAGATCGCTATAATGCAGGTGGATCGCTTCAAATTGGATTGCCTGCAGAAATCAGAGTGACTACATTGTGATGGCCTCCACTCCCCGTCCGCGATAACCGAACAAGGAGCGTCTGACATGACCATGGTCATGGAACAAACCGTGCTGAGCGACGAGCAGGTCGCGTTCTACCATGAAAACGGGTTTCTCCACATCCCGGAGGTGTTCACACCCGAAGAGACGGCCGAATTGTCGGATCAGATGGACCGGCTCGTCGAGGACTGGGCGTTCACGAGCCCGGGATGGAACGGCCCCTGGCGCCTGGCCTATATGGATCCGGATACGGAGGCCAAATCCAAACTGACGGCAATGCACGATCTCCATTTCTATTCCCAGGCATGGTCGCGCGCCGTCGCCAATCCGCGGCTGGTGGAGGCCCTGTCGCAACTGCTGGGGCCGAACGTGGAGCTGCACCACACCACGCTGCACATCAAGCCGCCCCAGACCGGGCATCCCTTTCCCCTGCACCAGGACAACCCCTTCTACGGCCATCACGACGGCCGGTACATCGACGTCCTCGTGCACCTGGACGACACCTGCCACGAGAACGGTGAGATCCGCTTCCTGGCGGGATCCCACAAATCTGGCCATCTGCAGCACATCACCGAATCGGAAGAGGGGCCCTGCGCGCCCCATCTGCCGACCGACGAGTACAAGCTGGAAAACACGGTGGCGGTACCGGCCCGGGCTGGCGACGTGGTCATCTTCTGCATCGACACCGTACACGGATCCTACATCAACCAGACGAAACGGCCCCGCAGGCTCGTGCGCATGGGCTACCGGAACCCGGACAACCGGCAGGAGTACGGCCAGAGCTTCGGACGGCCGGGTCTCATGGTCTGCGGGTACCGCGAACGGCGAGAAGGCGACGAACTGCTCCCGGGTAACTGATGGCCGACATTCCCCTGCTGGGTTACACCGACCGGTTGTCCGGCCGGCCCGGCGACGAAATCGCCTTCAAGGTCAGCAGCGCGGCCGCGGAACCCTTCCGGGCCAGCCTCGTTCGCGTGATATGCGCTGACCCCAATCCTGCCGGTCCCGGACTGCAACTGGAGGAAGTCGGCCTGCCCTTCGGGGGCGAATACCCCTCCAGGTCCCAGCCGTTTCACCCGGGCTCGTACGCCGTCATCCCCCTTGACGGCCGCTTCCGCCCGGCCAGCGGCCTTACCCTCACCGCCACGATATGGCCCACGACCCCCGAGAAGGCGGACCAGGGCATCGTCAGTTGTGGAACCGTCGAACGAAAGCCGGTCCTCAGCCTCTGCCTGGACCGCGGCGCCTTGACCGCGGTCGTCCGTTCATCGACGGACCGGGTGACCCGCATTGCCTGTCGCAGCGTACCGGTCAATGCCCGGCAATGGTATAGGGTGTGGGCGAGCTACGATGCGGGTAGCGGGACGGTGAGCGTAGGATTCCGGGCGGTCCACACACCACCGGGACCGTCCAATATCACGGTCGCGGCCGTCGGCCCCGTTCCCATGGGAGACCTGGCCCGGGTCATCATCGGCGGAAAGGATGGCGATCCAGTCCAGGGCCATTACAACGGCAAGATCGAAGCACCCTCCCTCGTCGACATCCCGGTAGAAGAAATCGACAACCAGGAATACGACGCCAGAGACCATAGAGGCGCGTGGGCCCAGTGGGACTTCGCCCGGGACACGGGTTCGACGCGGATCGTGGATGTAGGGCCGAAGGGACTGCACGGCCGCCTGGTCAACATGCCGGCCCGCGCCATGATCGGTTCCCGGTGGACCGGCGAGGAAATGTCCTGGAAGCACGCACCGGAACAGTATGGCGCCATCCACTTCCACGACGACGACATCTACGACTTCGGCTGGGAGACCGATTTCACCTTCAAAATCCCGGACGGCATGCGATCGGGTCTCTACGCGGCCCGCATCCAGTGCGGCGAACACGAGGACATGATGCCGTTTTACGTCTGCGCGCCGCGAGGCAGGCCCACGGCGGATCTCTGCGTCCTTGCGTCCACCTTCACCTATACCGTCTACGGCAATCACGCCCGTCCAAATTTCCATCCTTCCTGGCTCGAGCGGATTGGCGCATGGAATGCCTACCCCTGGAATCCCGCCGTTCACCCGGAATACGGGCTGTCCACCTACAACTTTCACAGGGACGGGAGCGGAATCTGCCACGCCAATCACCGGCGCCCGCTGTTCACGCTCCGCCCGGGCTACATCACTTTCGGTGCCACCGAAGGAGATTGTTCTGGGCTGAGGCATCTGCAGGCGGACACTCACCTGTACGCGTGGCTCGAGAAACAGGGCATTCCCTTCGACATCGTCACCGATCAGGAGTTGCACGATGACGGTATCGAGGCGATTAAAGGCTATCGCGCCGTAACCACGGGTTCCCATCCGGAATACCATACGCCGCGCACGCTCGACGCCCTGCGCCAGTTCCGGGAACTGGGCGGCCACTTTATGTACCTGGGGGGAAACGGGTTCTACTGGCGCATCGCCGTCCACCCGGAGGGCAACGGGACCCTCGAAATACGCCGGAACGAAGGCGGCATACGGGCCTGGGCGGCCGAACCGGGCGAGTACTTCCAGGCCTTTGACGGCGGTTACGGCGGACTCTGGCGCAGGAACAACCGTCCCCCGCAGCAGCTTGCCGCAGTGGGGTTTTCGGCCCAGGGCAATTTCCATGGATCGTACTATCGCATCGACCCCGACGCCCGCGTCAACCCGGAGACCGCGTGGATCTTTGAGGGCGTGGAGCGCGAGACCGTGGGCGATTACGGGTTCAGCGGCAACGGCGCCGCCGGGTTCGAACTCGACCGGGCGGACCACCGGCTGGGCACACCCGATAACACCCATATCGTCGCGAGTTCCGAAAACCACCACGAATCCTTCATACCCGTACCCGAAGAGCTGCTCACCCATATCACGACCTGGTCCGGGGAGCTACCTGAGAAACTGGTCCGGGCGGACATGGTTTACCAGAAGTCGGACTCCGGCAGCCAGCTTTTCGCCACGGGATCCATCACTTTCTGCGGCAGCCTGCTGTACAACGATGCCGACAACGACATTTCCAGGATCGTGTCCAACGTGCTGCGCCGGTTCCTGAAACCATGAAGATCGCCGTTTTCGCCGACGTACACAGCAACCTGGACGCGCTGGAAACCGTCCTGGACCATATCGACCGCTGGCGTCCCGACCGGGTCCTGTGCGCGGGCGACATCATCAACCGGGGGCCGAAGCCTCGTGAATGCACCGAACGCGTGGTGACCCGTGCCATGGCGGAAGACTGGGGCCTGATCTACGGGAATCACGAGCGGTACGTGTTGAAGTACGGCAGGGGAAACCTGCCCGACCTCGGGCCTGAATTCGAGATCATCCGGCATGCGAAGTGGACGTACGATCAACTGGCCGGTCAGGCCAGTCAGTCAGGGCAGGCCGGACTGGACCGCTCGGACTGCCTGGTCGAACGCCTCGAAGCACTGTCCTTCCAGTGGTCCATGACCGATGAGGCGGGGAATGAATTCCGCATGGTGCACGCATCCATGCTGGGAGACCGCAAAGGGATCTTCCCCGATGATACCGAAGCGTCGCTGCGCGAGAAAATCGCTCCGGCGCCGAAGGTGCTGGTGGTGGGACACACGCACCGGCCCCTGATCCGGACCGTGGACGATGCCCTGGTCGTCAACGTGGGCGCGGTGGGCGCGCCTTTCGACCGCGATCCCCGCGCGGCCTACGCCCAGATGACGTTTGAGGCCGGTGCGTGGAAGGCGGAGATCATCCGGCTCGACTACGACCGCGAGCGGGCGATCGCGCGCTTTCACGAATCCGGCTATCTGGAGGACAGCGGAGACTTCGCAAGACTCATCCTCGCCGAGTTCCGCGAGGCCCGGTCCCTGATTCCGGGTTGGTACCGCGAATACGAAGACCGGGTGATGGGCGGTGAGATACCGCTGAAGGCGTCGGTGGACCGTTACCTGGAAGACTGCAGGATCGACGGTTGAACGCGTAGATCGCCATCCCCATTCATGAAAGGACTGTGATGCCGAAGAACATCGTCGTACTCATTACGGATACCTTCCGCCACGACAACCTGGGAAACCGGGGGGAGCGGCCCGTGCGAACGCCGGAACTCGACCGTTTCGCCGCGGAACGGGCGACGGAGATCACAAAGGCCCACATGGGCAGTTTCCCCACGATCCCCCATCGCACCGATTTCGCGACGGGGGTCACCGGCTGGCCCCACTACGGTTGGCAACCCATCGATTTGAGCGGGCCCAACCATGCGGGCAGGATGCTCGGCGAACAGGGTTACGCCACGCAGTTGATCTGCGACTGTCCCCACCTGTTCAAGGCCCGTTTCACCGATGGCTTCGACGCGGCGTACCAGAACCGGGGCCAGGAGGGCGACAGGCCGCTGCTTCACCTCAACGACCCCATTGAACGCGTCGTCCAGGACGACAAAACCCGCGTGCACCCGCGCTATCGGGGCCATACACTCGTCAACCAGCACCGCTGGATCAACCACTATTATCGTTACGAATCCGACGTCTTCTCTGCGCAGACCGCGCAGACTGCCGTTCGCTGGCTCGAAGAAAACGCCGAGTCCTCCCCGTTCTTCCTGTGGGTGGACTTCTTCGACCCCCACGAACCCTGGGACCCGCCGGAATACATGGTGCGGCGTTACGACCCCGGCTACACGGGGCCGCCCATGCTGCACCCGAACTACGGACCGTCGTCGGCCTACACGCCGGAGGAACTGCACAACCTGTGGGCCCATTACGCGGCGGAGACGGAACTGGTGGACCGCCATATCGGCCAGGTCCTGCAGAAGATCGACGACCTGGGTCTCTGGGACGATACCATCGTGACCGTCATGTCGGACCACGGCATATCCATCGGCGAACACGACCGGACCGGCAAGTCCAACATCGAAGAGGACGACGGGAGGTTCTGGCCCATCTACCCGGAGATCGGCCACGTCATGCTGATGCTGGCCGGCGGCGCCGTGCCCCGCGGGGCGCAACTCCCCCTGATTACGCAGACGATCGACTTTTTCCCGAGTCTCTGCGACCTGGCCGGCGTATCGGTCGACCCGCCGAAACCCTTCGACGGGATCTCCTGCGCCGAGGCCGTGCTGGAAGGCCGGACTACCCATCGCGAGTACGCGGTCAGTGCCTGCAATATCGCGGAACCGTCGGGCGGCCTGCCCCGGCGCGCCACGACGCCCTTCCTCGTTACGGACCGTTGGGGCTACGCACCCGTCGGAGCAGACGGACGACCCGAGCTCTACGACCTGCAGAAGGACCGTCTGGCCCAGAAGAACATCGCCACCGGCAACGAGGCTGTCCTGGATGACCTGCACAACCTGTTCCTGGCTCACCTGGCGGATCACCACGCTCCGGAAGAGGTGACCGCCCTCTGGAGCAAGGCGGGCGGAAGCGGGAACCTCGAGGGTAAATGGGCCATAGACTACCCCGGGGAATAGACATCCAGCAGAACGCGCA
Source organism: Gemmatimonadota bacterium (assembly GCA_009837395.1). Taxonomy (GTDB): domain Bacteria; phylum JAAXHH01; class JAAXHH01; order JAAXHH01; family JAAXHH01; genus JAAXHH01. The sequence continues at coordinate 364,081 of VXTP01000043.1, read as the reverse complement.
GAACCCGCAGGGCCGGCAAGCCATGAGACCTACCGACGATTACACCCGGTTTGAAAAGCTCGTCCACCGATTCGATCCGCATGCCAGGCTGATGCGCCATCGCAGCCTGCCCGGCGGTTACTCCGCCGATGTGACCGTACTGGAACTCGAAGCCGGAGACGGTACGTCGAGAAAGCTCATACACCGGCTGCACGGCGAGGTGGACCTTCAGCAGAACCCGAACGTGGCCGCTGATGAGTTCCGCGTGCTGCAACTGACCCACGCCGCGGGGCTGGCCACACCTGCCCCGGTCTACCTGGACGCGACGGATCCCCTCTTTCCCACGCCCTCCCTGGTACTGGAATATGCGGAAGGTAAAACCGACCTGAAGCCCACAGACCCGGCGGAATACGTGACGCAGATGGCCCGCGAACTGGCCAGGATCCACCGGATGGATACGGCCAGCCGGGATCTTTCCTTTCTTCTGCGGGTGGAGGATGACTGCGCTTCGGCGATCGGGAGGCCCCCGGAAACGCCCGGCGTTACCACGGGCGAACGCGAACTGGTCGAAATGCTCGCGCCGTGCTGGCCGCTTCCCCGCAAAAATACACCGGTCGTCCTGCACGGCGACTACTGGCCGGGGAATACCCTCTGGCAGAATGGACTTCTCACGGCGGTCATCGACTGGGAGGACACCCGCCGGGGCGACCCGCTCTTCGACGTATCGAACGCCAGGTTCGAGATCCTGATGCTCTTCGGCGCCGAAATCATGGAGTCCTTCACCCGCCACTACGAATCCCAGAATCCCGTGGATTCCGGCTGCCTTCCCTGGTGGGATGCCTACACGGCGTTTCGCGTAGTGAACAAACTCGACTTTCTCGCCACGGACGAACGGGACGAATCACTGATTCGCGCCGATCATCACTGGTTTGTCGAGCAGGCCCGAAGCCGCATGGGATCGTGCCGGGCATCGCATCTACCGCCAAAATAACCCTTGCCCGAAGCCCCTCCCCGGCATACATTATACGCCGAAGTTTTCGGGGCGTAGCGCAGTCAGGTAGCGCACCAGCATGGGGGGCTGGTGGTCGCTGGTTCAAATCCAGTCGCCCCGATTCCGGCAAGGCAGCCCACCGGGCCCTTGCCCTTGATCGGACATACATCGGGGCGTAGCGCAGCCCGGTCAGCGCGCCTGCTTCGGGAGCAGGAGGTCGGGAGTTCAAATCTCCCCGCCCCGATCCGATTTCTCAAACAACAGAAATTCAGCAAAGCCATCCTACCTTTTCGCTTCCGTACCCCGTTACCCCGCGACTTCCCGGCCGGATGCTCCGGCAGGTCGCCGATTCCGTAACACCGCGATCTGGCGCGCAGTCTCGTCCCGGAGATATGGACGCGCCCTGATCGACCGGTCATCCAGGAGGATGTTACCATGCCGTACCGGATTCGTTTTTTGCCGGCCGCAGTCCTGCTAATAGGCGCCGCGCTATGGTTGATCACACCGGGCACGGCCCGGTCCCAGGTCTCGGACCAGCCGGACACGCCCTTCAAGCTTGCCACCTTCAAAGCCACGGGAACGATCCGCATCGGCATGGCGGTTCAGGCGGTTCAAGCGAACCAGACCGACCAGGCGGGCCAGGAAAGGCTGATGGACCTGCGCGAGGCGAACGCCTACGTCACCCGGCAGCTTGGATTGCCCGTGGTATCCATTCCCAAGGAAATGCGCACGCTGATCGAGCAGTACGACGCCGTTTCCAACCGCATGTACACGATCGCGAACTACATGGGCGCGGAAAACCGCCTGTCGAACCCGGACCTGCCCTTCGTGTTCGATCCGGAGAACGTTTCCTTCAAGGCGCCGATCAAGTATCCCTACAACCTGCTGGCGGCCGCGGCAAACTACCGGGCCCACGCGGACGAGATGGAAGAATCGGCCATCGGGGGCGCGGGTTTCACCGCCGTTGAAGTGGACGTGGACGCCGAAGAACCCTATTTCTTCGCAAAGTCGCCAAGATCCACCATCATCGATCCGGGCGAACCCTACTACGTGCCGAAAGACGTGAACATCGACTGGGAAGTCGAACTGGCCATCATCATCGGCAGGCCGGCCCTGGACCTGACCCTGGAGAACGCCCACGACTATGTCTTCGGCTACAGCATCGTGTTCGACGTCAGCCGCCGGGGCGGCGCCGGACTGAAGCCGATTAACCGCATGTTCCCCGGTCCGAACTGGTTCAACGGCAAGAGCAGCGACCGCGCCGCCCCCTTCGGACCCTACATCGTGCCCAAGGAGTTCATCCAGCATGACGATCTCGAAATAAAGACCTGGGTCAACGGCGTGATTAAGCAGGACAGCAACACCAGCTACATGATCTACGATGAAGCACACATGATCCGGTACCTGACTTCCGTGCAGACCCTCTATCCGGGCGACGTGATCGCCACGGGCACGCCGGACGGCGTGGGCCGTGCCCGGAATCCGCCCGAATACCTCCAGCCGGGCGACGTAGTGGAAATGGAGATCGAGGGCATCGGCAGGCTCGTCACGCCCATGGAAGCCAAGCCATGAAGACCCTTGTTGCCGCGCTTCTGAGCGGAACGATCGCCCTTGGCTGCGGATCTGCATCGGACGGCGAATCCCCGGCCCCGGAGAACGGATCACCGACGGGCGGATCCACAGAAAGCGAATCCCCGCCCCAGACCCCCATAACGGACGAATACGTCCTCCGCGCCGACGCGCTGGCGGAGGATCGCACGCCTCTCGAACCCGATCCCGCGAGCTACGGGATGGACCCGGAAACTGGGCGGTTCATCTACCCCACGGCCACACCCCATCAGCATGCGTCCAAACCCTTCGAAGGCCAGCTGGCCTACTGGGATACGAACGAGTACGCGAAGGACATGACCGTCGAGGCCTACTACCCGATTACCGTCGAACCCTTCCATACCTGGCAGAACATCGTGGACTTCGACGGCCGAAGGTACATGTACCAGTACGTGCGGCGCGCATTGAAAATCTACGATATCACCGATCCGAAGGACTTGCGGGTCGTCTACGAGAAGGGCAGCACGTGGACTGGAGACGGGCCCGGCGAGGAGGTCAATCCCTACGACGAAGGCGACATGTTCGGTGCCGCGTCCATCCAGTGGAACGAGGATCTAGGCAAGTACATCATGGTGCAGGCCTTCGAGATCCGGCGTTTCGGCGTACTGAGCGACAAGCGCGCGGAACCGGACAAGGTGGAGGCGATCCGCCACGCCAATCATCTCAAGGGGTTCAAGGTATACGAAATGAACGGGCCCCTGCCGGATGACTGGACCTTGATCGCCGAGCGAACTACCGACTACGAGCACCCCGACGCGCCGATCGGCGAGCAACAGGGCTCCGGTGTGCGGGACATCCCGGCCTGGCACGGCGGCAGGTACATGTTCGTCGCCGCGGCGCCCAGTGCGGAATACGCGCTTACCGAATACCCGAGCGACCTGTACTCGGCCGGCTACCAGGCGTGGGACATGACCGACCCGGCCGATCCCGGGTTTATCAGCCAGTTCAACGTACCGGGCCAGAAGCTGGGCGATCCTGGCGACGAGGCCACCTACCGGGCCAATCCCCGTGCGGGAAACCGGACCTCCTGGTTCGGCGCGCGCATGTCGATTTTCATGGCCAGGCCCGTGGAGGAAGGCGGGAGATACGGTTATGCCGCCATGGGGGGCCTGGGGTTCTACGTGCTGGACATCTCGGACCCGACCAATATCAAGGCGCTGGGACATCTCAACTTCCCGCCCAGCGTCGCGGGCACGGAAGGGGATTACATCAACGTGACGCAGGTGGAAAAGACCGGCGTGGTCTACTTCTCCGGTTATCCTCTGAACGAAGACGGCTGGGAGCCCTACAAGGACATCTTCATGATCGACGTGAATGATCCGTCCAATCCCCGTCTGCTCGGCACATTGCCCAGGCCAGTCCCGCCCGCGGATGCGCCGTTCACGGATTTCGTCCAGCGGCGCGGGAGTTTCGGGCCGAAACGAAGCGGTTATTACACCCAGCCCGGCACGCCGAAGGAGGACATCCTCCTCTATGCCTTTTACAACGCCGGCGTGCAGGTATTCGATGTCTCCGACCTTTCCGATCCGAAGATCACCGCCTACTTCGTACCAAGATTCGATCCGTCCCGCACGCCGGGATATGCGTTGGGCAACCTGACCCATGGCATTTACGTCGAATACGACCGCAACCTGGTCTGGCTGTTTACCAATCACGGCTTCTACTGCCTGTCCACCCCCGTGCTGGGCGAACCGCATCTCGGTCCACCCGAGACGCCCTGGCCACGCAGGGACTAGGTCATGCATGTGCTCCGGAAGCACCCTCAACCCGACGGTCGCGCCGCCCATGAAGGTGCAACCATGCGACTCCTGCCACAAAGGACTTTACATCAATAAATCGAGACAATACATTGGTGAGATATTTGCAAAACTTTTCAATAACAGATCGCCTGTTTTGTATACAGGGAATACGGGCTAGAACCCTTACCCCGGTCCGTGATCTCTCTGTGTCTAATCGATTTTGTACATGCGATTCGCAGCACCAATCAACCTGCATCAACGGAGGCAGCGTGTGATGAGTAGATTTTCCCCCTTGTTTCGATGGACGCCGCCGGTGATCGCGCTGGCCATGGCGATCACGGTATTAGCATCCTGCGAACCCGCGGCACAAAGGGCACCGGGCAAAATCATCCCGGTGGAGCAGCCTGATAGCGAATGGCGCATGCTGGGCCGCGACCTGGCCTACACGCGTTATTCCCCGCTGGACCAGATCAACGCGGATAACGTGGACCGCCTTGAAGTAGCCTGGCGATGGAAGCAGGACAATTTCGGTCCCCGTCCCGAGTATTATGCCCAGCCGGTGCCCATTTACGTGGGGGGCATGCTTTATTCCACGGCGGGTACGCGGCGCAGCGCCATGGCCATCGAACCTGAAACCGGCGAGACGATGTGGACCTACCGCCCGGTGGAGGACGAAGAACGCTGGGCAACGGCTCCTCGGCGGAATTCCGGCCGTGGCGTCTCGTTCTGGACCGACGGGCAGGGCGACAACCGGGTCATCCTAATCACCCGGGGCTTCTACCTGGTGGCCCTCGACGCCCAGACGGGCATCCCGGTGGCCGAATTCGGCAATAACGGCGTGGTCGACATGATGGAGGGTTGGCGCAACGCGGAGAACGTCACGCCTGTCGGCAACCTGGCCAACACGTCTCCCGCGACGGTCGTGGGGGACATCATCCTCGTTCCACCGGCCCTCGCCGCGGGATTCCGGCCCCGATCGATGACCAACTCGCCGGGAGACGTCGTGGCCTACGACGCCCGTTCCGGCGCGATCCTCTGGAAGTTCAAGGTCATTCCGGACGAGGGCGAGGAAGGCGCGGAGACCTGGGAGCAGAATTCGAGATCCTATACCGGGAACGCCGGCGTATGGACCTCCATATCCGCCGATACCGAGCTGGGCTATGCCTATCTGCCTGTGGAGGCACCGACGAACGATTACTACGGCGGACATCGCCTGGGCGACAACCTGTACGCGAACAGCCTGGTGGCCGTGGATTACACGACGGGCGAGAAGATCTGGCACTTCCAGATCGTCCATCACGATATCTGGGATTATGACAATCCCGCAGCGCCGATCCTGGCCGACGTGACGATCGACGGCGAGCCGCGCAAGATCGTGATCCAGAACACCAAGCAAGGTTATTCCTACGTCTTCGACCGGGTAACGGGCGAACCCATCTGGGACATGCCCGAGACAGACGTCCCCGCGTCGGACGTACCGGGCGACCGGGCTTCCCCTACGCAGCCGATTCCCGTGAAGCCTGCCCCGTGGGAACACCAGGGCATCAGCCAGGACGACCTGGTGGACTTCACCCCGGCGGTGCGCCAGGAGGCGATCAACCTGATGTCCAACCACCGGTACGGGCCGCTTTTCCAGCCGCCTTCGCTCGCGGAAGCGCCGGACGGAACCATCGGCACGATCCAGATCCCGGGCGCGAACGGCGGGGTCAACTGGAATATGACCTGCCTCGACCCGGTCACCGGTGTGAATTTCATACCCTCCAACACCAGCATATCGAAGCTGGCGTTGCGGGCGCCGGATCCCGAGGAGTCGGACATGGACTACTTCTCGGCCGGCCTGAGAGCGCCGCGGGTCTTCGGCCAGATCCCGCTAGTCAGGCCGCCCTGGGGACGGATCACCGCGGTCGACATGAACACGGGCGATCACGTCTGGATGGCGCCGAACGGAGATACCCCACAGGCCATCAAGGACTTGCCTGAGCTGGCGGGCGTCGATCTGCCCCGTACCGGCAAGGCCACCCGGATCGGTTCCCTGGTGACGAGCACGCTGCTCTTCGCCGGCGAGGGATTCGGGGGAGATCCCTATCTGCACGCCTACGACAAGGCGACGGGCGAAGTCGTCGCGTCGATCGAACTGCCGGCAGCCCAGAGCGGCATGCCCATGACCTACATGCACAATGACGTGCAATACCTGATCATGACCGTCGGCGCCAGTGGGCATGCCGCCGAATTGGTGGCATTGAAACTGGGCGAGGAACCCGAACCCGAAGAAGGGGAATAAAATGAAACGCTACATCTGGAGCGTGGCCGCCGCAGCCCTGGTCGCAGCCTTTATGCAGGGCACGGCCGCCGCGCAGGACAATATGCTGACCGAAGCGGAGCAGGAGGCGGGCTGGAAACTGCTGTTCGACGGCCAGACCCTCCTGGGCTGGACCCACCGCGGCGGCAACGCCACCTGGGCAGTCGAAGACGGCATGCTCACCGGCGAGGTGACGGGCCGGGGTCCCGGTTACATCGGCACCTACGACGAATTCACGAACTTCGAGTTGAGCGTGCAGTTCAACCAGGACGCCGGCCACAACAGTGGTGTCTTCGTACGCGGACCGCGCGATACCGGGGCGGGGGTGAACCAGTACTCCTTCTACGAGATCAATATTGCGGATACCCACGGATCGGGCTACACCACCGGCAGCATCGTGGCGCTGGCCAAGTACGAACCGCCGCCGAAGACCGAAGGCCAGTGGAATACCATGGTCATCACCGCCGACGGACGTGACATCACGGTTACGCTGAACGGGGAAGAAGCCGTCAATATCCAGAATGCTTCCCATTACAGCGGCGTCGTCGTACTGCAGGCCTTCGGCCAGGGCAAAATCCGGTTCAAGAACGTCAAGATCCGTTCATTGGAATAGTGAACACCGCGGGGCGGGCCTGTCGTCCGCCCCGCCGCATCGATTCGGTACTCGATGAAAACGATTCTCCCAGCCTGCGGCGTCCTGATTCTGCATCTGTTGCTGTTGCTGCATCCGTTCCCCGCCCATGCCTGGCCGCAGTCCACTCCGGACACCACCGACGTTGCCGTTGACCACGTCCTTCAACCCATTGAAGTAACCGCTACCCGCTATATCCGGGAAATCCTCGACATACCCTATGCCGTGGACCGGGTGGACCGGGACGAGATCCAGCGCGCCGAACCCGGGCTGTCCCTGGAGGAAAGCGTACGTGGACTCCCGGGCATCATCGTAAACAACCGGAACAATGTTTCCCAGGGCGACCGGATCAGTATCCGCGGCCTGGGCAGCCGGGCGTCCTTCGGCGTGCGCGGCGTGAAGCTGGTGCTGGACGGCATTCCGCTGACCATGGCCGACGGACAGTCCCAGCTCAACAACCTCGATCTCACCTCGGCGGGGCAGATCGAAGTACTGCGGGGTCCCAGTTCGTCGCTTTACGGCAACGCGGCGGGCGGCGTCATCCAGATCCGCACCGAAGAGGCCCCTGACCGGCCGTTCGAAGTCACCCCCCGTTTCATCATCGGTTCCCATGGCCTGCGGCGCATGCAGGGCAAGGCGGCCGGCACCGCGGGCGGCAACCGGTTTCTCGTCAATTTCAATTCGCTCTGGTTCGATGGGTTCCGTGACCATGCCTTCGCGCGGTCGACCGGCATCAATGCGGTCGGTAAACGGATGATCGATGATACCTGGACCGTGACAGCCGTCGCCAATTACTATAACGCCCCCTACCAGTACAACCCGAGCTCTCTCGACAAGGCCACGGCCGAGTCGGACCCCGCCAGCGCGAGGGCCTTCGTCCAGCGGCAGGGCGCGTCCAAGAAAGTCAGACAGTTCCAGGGCGGCCTGTCCCTTCGTTACCAGACGCCTGGATCCGAGGGTGAGATCACGGTCTTCGGCATGGGACGCACGCTGTTCAACCCCATTCCGGGCCGGATCATCGACCTGGACCGCATGGCCGGGGGCATCCGGGGGGTGTTCAGCCGCGAGGGCAGGATCGGAAACGGCGGATACCGGATGACGGTCGGATTAGACCTGGAGATACAGCGCGACGAACGGCGCGAATACGGCAATGGCGGCATTCCGGGAGACCTCGCGGGCACGCTGGACGACGCCCGCGTCTTCGACGAAATCTCGCGCGGCGACAGACGGCTGGATCAGAAGGAAGGCGTCGACGGCCTCGGCCCCTTCGTAGAGCTGGAATGGTCACCCGTTTCCGATGTCTCCGTCACCGCCGGCGGGCGGTACGACCGGTTCCGGTACGAAGCGACGGATCGGTTCCTGAATGACCAGACCGACGATTCGGGAACTCGGAACATGGCGCAGTTCAGTCCCCACCTGGGCGTGGCCTTCCGTCCTGCCCCGCTCACGGCGGTGTACGGCAATTTCTCCACCGCCTTCCAGACGCCTACCACCACGGAATTGAGCAACCAGCCCACGCAGGCCGGCGGTTTCAACCCCGATCTCGAGCCTGAACGAATCCGGGGCTTCGAGGCAGGCGTAAAGGGATTCCTGCCCGATGCCGGATTAGCCTATGACGCGGCCCTCTTCACCTTCGGCATACGCAATATGCTCCTGCCCTTCCAGATCGACAATCCGGAGACGGACGAGGTCTTTTTCCGCAACGCGGGCAAAACGCGGAACCGGGGCATCGAACTGAAGCTTACCTGGTCTCCCCTGCCCCCGGTCAACCTGTCGATGGCCTACACCGGCATGCAGTTCAGGTTCGACGACTTCGAAGTCGAGCGGGAGGTCGATGGAAGCACCTCGCGCTTCCAGCTGTCGGACAACGAAGTACCCGGCGTGCCGCCCCACCACCTGTTCGCCGGATTCACCTACACCCATCCGGGCAACGGCGCGTTCCTGGAGTTGAACGCGCAGTGGACGGCGGAGTACTTTGCCAACGACTTCAACGGGCCCGCTCCGGGGAGCGGAAAACCCGAATCCGACTTCGTCAACGACGGTTACGGCCTCGTTGACTTGCGCGCGGGTATTACCTACCAGGGCGCAATGGTCGACGGCGTCCTGTTCGCCGGAGTCAACAACCTGTTCGATACGCGTTACAATGGTTCCATCGTCCCCAACGCCTTCGGGGACCGTTTCTTCGAGCCGGCCTCCGGCCGGACGTGGTACGTGGGATTCGGCCTTCCCATCGGTGCGGGTTCGAGATGACATCACGCCAGCCCGGATGAGCCGTTCCCATCGAATATACAGGAGTCGCACATGAATAGGTTTATGCGCGTCCTGGGCCAGATTGCTTTCGTGATCGTCCTCGATGCCCTCGTGATCGGCGTAATCTACTACGAAGCGGAACGAGCAAAGGTCGCACTGGCCAATGCCCGGGCAGAGGCGGCCAAGCCCGTAGCCATGTTCGATCCCCGGACCGGACTGGAACTGAATCACCGGACCCGGCTGATCATGGGCGACGGCTACCCTGTCGTGGAAAAGGAATGCGCGCAGTGCCATCCGACCCAGATCATCCGCTCGTACCGGGCGAACCGCGAGGAGTGGCTGGACGCCATCCGGTGGATGCAGGAGGAGAAGGGCCTGAAGACATTTGACAGCAAGACCGAAGATACCATCCTGACCTATCTCGAAAACTACTACGGCAAGTAACGGTTGCGATGGCCCACCAGGTCGAGTCAGAAATCGATGCCATCGGGTACGCCTATGACCGGGGCTGGTCCGATGGCCTGCCCGTCGTGCCGCCCACCCGCGATCGCATCGACCGGATGCTGGCCGCGCACGGAGTCGAGCCCGGCCGGGAAATCGGGCGGGTGCCCGAACGAAAGCGAACCGTCACCGCGGAACTGGCCGCGGCCAACGCGGTGATGGCCGGTTGTACAGACGCGCTTTTCCCCCTGGTCCTGGCCGCGGTGGAAGCCGTCCTGGACCCGGCATTCAACATCGTCGGCCCCTCGGCCAGCACGGGGGGCGCCGCGCCGCTGGTCATCGTGCACGGCCCTGTCGTGGCAACGCTGGGTTTCAATGCGGAAACGGCGGTACTCGGCGCGGGCAACCGGTCCAATCTGACGCTGGGCAGGGCCCTGAACCTGGTGATCCGAAACGGAGTCGGCAGCGTGCCCGGAGACCTGGACCGAGCGACGGTAGCCCATGCCGGGCGCATCGCGTACTGCCTGCCCGAAGCGCGTTGCGCAGGCTGGCCGACCCAGGGCGAAGAATTGGGTGTTCCCGGGGACCGCAGCGCCGTAACAGTATTTGCCGCTGAAGCCCCCCATTCCGTGGCCGACCACGTGAACGACGAACCTGACGGCCTGATCGACTCGTTCGCGCGCGTCGCCCGCACGACCAACTACGCCGGCGCCGCCATCGTTTTCGTCATCTGCCCGGAACACCGGTCGGTTTTCACCAGGGCCGGGTGGACGCGCGATACGATCCGGGACGCGCTGTTCGAACGTACCGCGGCCACGGGGCGCGAAATCCACGCAACGGGCCGGCACGACGACCTGGAACCCGACGAACGCATTACGCTGACGCCGGACCGGGGCGGCATTTGGATCGTCTTCGCGGGAGGTTCGGCGGGCGGACACTCCGCCATCATCCCCTCCTGGCTGGGCGCGGGCAGGGGAGTCGGATCGCGGCCGGTGACGTGCCTGGTTTCCCAATCGTAACGATTAAATAACGATCGAATAACTACCGTAATTCAAACCGCCGATCCGTCGTCACTCCACAGGCTCCCGGAGCATGGAATATGGCCATATCCCTCGTCGATCCCACGGCCTCCGCTGCCGAAGCGGTCCTTCGGCCGGCCCGTCGTCCGCTCGGTCCCGGACACATCGTAGCCGCACTGGTGAGCAACGGAAAGCCCAATTCCGATGTCATCCTGCGCGGCGTATTCGAGCAATTGAGCAAACGCCTGGACCATCCCGTGGAATCGCTCGAATTCACCAAGGAAAGCGCCAGCCGCGTGCTGTCCGACGAGATGACCGGTCTCATCGCGCGGCGCTGCCATTTCGCCCTCGTTGGCGTCGGCGACTGAGGCTCCTGCAGCGCGTGCAGCATGCACGATGCCCTCATCCTGGAGAATCTCGAACTACCGTCCGTATTGCTGTGTACGACCAACTTCACGCACACCGCCCGGGTACTGGCGGAGCAACTCGGACGCGGTGGCTATCCGATCGTCGAAATCGATCATCCCATCGGCCGGCTCGATGACAGCGGACTCGCCGACCGGGTCAGCCAGGCGGTGGACAAAGCTGTTGAACTGTTGATGTAGGAAATTCATGTAAGTGCCGGTGTAACAATCTGTTTCAGGAGGTTAACCATGTTTAAAACCTTTTGGAAACTGGTTCCGGCCGCGCTGCTGTCCGGGATCGTCAACTTCGCCGTGGAAGCCCAGCAGACGGCACCGCAGGCGGGATTGCGGGAAAACCGTTCACGTGTACACGCCCTTGAAAATGCCCGGATATACGTCCGCCCCGATCTCGTGATTGAAAAGGGCGTCGTGGTCATCCGGGACGGGTTGATTGTCGAGGCGGGGGCCTCCGTCGACATCCCGCCGGATGCCCAGCGGTGGGACTACTCCGGCCAGACGATTTATCCCGGTTTGATCGAGATGTTCACGCAGGCCGGACTGCCGGAAGCCGAAAGGGACCCGTCGTCGGGGTCTACCCACTGGAACCCCGCCGTCCGCCCGGAGCGTTCCGCCGCCGAAGCGTACCGCGTCAGCGAGACTGAGATCGAACGGTTGAGGAAAACCGGATTCGCGGCGGCCATGGTTGTGGCGGATCGAGGCGTGTTCGCGGGCAGCAGCGCGGTCGTCAACCTGGGATCCGGATCCCCCAATGAAAACATACTGAAGCGCGACGTCTTTCAGCACTTGCGTATGGAACGGAACCGGAACCGCACCTATCCGGCCTCCATGATGGGCGTCGTGGCCCTCATGCGGCAGACGATCCTCGACGCGCAGTGGCACCGGGACGCCCACGCGGCCTACGCCGCGAATCCCCGCCAGGACCGTCCGGAGGACAATGACGCGCTGACAGCGCTGGACAGGGTGGCCGCCCGGGACCAGGCCGTGCTCGTGAGTGTCGATGACGACCACGCCTTCCTGCGCGCCGCCCGACTGGCCGATGAATTCGGATTGCGGCTCCTCGTGCGGGGCAGCGGCCATGAATACCGCATGCTGGACGCGGTCCGCGAAGTGGGTGCGCCCGTCATACTGCCCCTCGATTTTCCCCGGTCGGACGATCTCTCCGTCTCCACGCCGGAAGACGCCCTGGACGTCACCCTGGCCGCACTGCGGCACTGGGAACTGGCGCCCGGGAATCCCGGAAGGCTGCACCGGGCCGGGATCCCCATCGCGCTGAGCAGTACGAGGTTGGACAAGAGCGCCGAATTCCACGAAAGGGTGCGTGAGGCGATCGAGCACGGGTTGGCATATGAAGCGGCGCTGGCCGCGTTGACCACGACGCCCGCGTCCATGCTCGGACTGGGCAGCCGCCTCGGAACCCTGGATCCCGGCAAGCTGGCCAACATGACCATTACCGACGGCCCCCTCTTCGCGGAGAACGTGAACGTGCAGGACGTCTGGGTCGCGGGCAACCGCCACGTGGTCACCCCCCGGCCGGTCACCGATCCCCGGGGCACGTGGGTGGTCGTCCTGGAGGGTGACAGTCTGTCGCTGTCCATCGGAGGCACACCGGGGGCGCCCAAAGGGACCCTGGACAAGGACGGGCACTCCATGGGGGCGATAAGCATGGCGTTGGAAGACGCGCGTCTAGCATTCAGCGTGGAGGACGAGACACTGGGAGAAGCCGGCGTATGGCGTTTCTCGGGTTCGATCCAGGGAGACCGGATAACCGGCCGGGGGATCCGCCCCGGCGGAGAAAGCGTGGTCTGGTCGGCCGAACGCACCGCCCCGCGGGAAGCGGAAACGAAGGACGTACCCGCGCCGGCCGATGTGGCCGAAGCTCCGGTGCTGTACCCGCCGGGCGCCTTCGGCAGGGATAGCGTGCCGGCACAACCGGAACATCTTATCGTCCGGAACGCCACGGTGTGGACGCTGGACGAGCGGGGCAGGCTCGAGAACGCCGATGTGTTGATCCGCGATGGAAAGATCGCGGAAGTGGGTTCGGGCATCACTGCGCCGGAAAACGCCGTGGAGATCGACGGGACCGGCAAGCACGTCACGCCCGGCATCATCGACGCCCATTCGCACACGGCTATCCTGGAGGGCATTAACGAAGGAACGCAGGCCGTGACCGCCGAGGTGGGCATCGGCGACGTCATCGACAGCCACGATATCGCCATGTACCGGGAACTGGCCGGAGGACTCACGGTAGCCAATATACTGCACGGTTCGGCCAACCCCATCGGAGGGAAGAACCAGATCATCAAGCTGAGGTGGGGCACCGGTCCCGAGGTGCTCAAGTTCACGGAGGCCAAGGCGGGGATCAAGTTCGCCCTGGGCGAGAACGTCAAGCGTAGCAACTGGCGCATCCTCAGCGACCGCTATCCGCAGAGCCGCATGGGGGTCGAGCAGATCATCCGCGACCGGTTCCGGGCGGCCCGGGAATACCAGCAGGCATGGGACAGATACGAGGCGCTGGCGGACAAGTCCGGCGTCGTGCCGCCCCGCCGCGATCTCGAACTGGAAACGCTGCAGGAAGTCCTCACCGGCGAGCGCCTCGTCCACTGCCACTCCTACCGGCAGGACGAGATCCTGATGCTCCTCCGGGTGGCCGACGACTTCGGGTTCACGATCGGCACCTTCCAGCACGTGCTGGAGGGATACAAGGTCGCTCCGGAGCTGGCCGCCCACGGCGCGGGCGCATCCGCTTTCAGCGACTGGTGGGCCTTCAAGGTGGAAGCCTACGACGCCATTCCCCATAACGGGGCGTTGATGCACGACGCGGGCGTGCTGGTCACCTTCAACTCCGACAGCAACGAACTCGCCCGGCGTTTGAACACGGAAGCCGCCAAGGCGGTGAAGTACGGCGGGGTGGACGAGGTGGAAGCCCTGAAGTTCGTCACATTGAACGCGGCGATCCAACTGGCCGTCGATCCCTGGGTCGGATCGCTCGAACCGGGCAAGGACGCCGACTTCGTGATCTGGAACGGCCATCCCCTGTCCACTTATACGAAGTGCGAACAGACGTGGATTGACGGAAGGAAGTACTTCGATATCGAAGAGGACCGGCAGATGCGGATCGAAGTCGAAAAAGAACGGACCCGGCTGATTCAGAAACTGCTCAGAACACCGGAAGCAGAAGAGTCCGAGACCGAAGAACGAGCGCCGGAGGCGTAGGCCCGTACAAGCCGGTATCCCGGCGAATGGAGGCGAGAAATGGTGGCATTACCCCGTGTATCACTGGGGCCTGATCCTTCGGCGAAAGCCGCTGCCGGTGGGTGGCGGATACGAACCGCGGTTCCGCTGATGTTTCTTTTGCTTATAGCGGTATGCGCCTACGGACCCCTGGTCCACGAAGCGGCGGCGTCCAAGCAGAAACCGGCCGGACCGCAGGTACAGCCCATCGCGCTGACCGGCGGAACGGTCCATACGGTAAGCGGCGGCGTCATCGAGGGCGCCACGGTGCTTTTCGAGTCCGGCGTCATTACCGGTATCGGGACCGACCTGGCCCTGCCCGAAAACACCCGGACGATCGACATTACGGGAAAACATGTGTATCCCGGCCTGATCGCCGCACCGACGACCCTAGGCCTTACCGAGATCGGCTCGGTGTGGGCGACCCATGACAATATCGAAACCGGGAATGTGACGCCCAGCGTCCGCGCGGTGACCGCCGTGAATCCCGACAGTGAATACTTCCCGGTCGCCCGGGCCAACGGGATCCTGACCGCCCTGACCATGCCCGGCGGGGGACTGATCTCCGGTCTTTCCGGGCTGATCGCGATGGATGGCTGGACCACCGAGGAAATGACCCTAGTCGCTACGGTGGGGCTACACGTTCGATGGCCATCCTACCGCGTTCGCGACATTCCCGGCCTGGGCAGCCGGGAAGACCAGATCAAGGATCGCAGAGCGGCCCTTACCCGGCTTCGCGACGCCTTCCGGGATGCCAGGGCGTACATGATCGCGAAAGAGGCGGAAAGCACCGGCGGGCCTTTTCATCCCTCGGACCTCGGCTGGGAGTCCATGATCCCGGTGCTCAAAAAGGAAATGCCCGTCTTTATACACGCCACTGAAGAGAAGCAGATCCACGCCGCGATCGACTGGGCCCTTGCCGAGGACCTCAGGATCGTCCTGGTCGGCGGCGCCGACGTCTGGCGGGTGGCGGACCGTTTGAAGGAGAACGATATCCCCGTGATCATCGGGGCCGTGCATTACCTGCCTTCCCGTCGTTGGGAGGCCTACGACGCACCGTTTACCAACGCCTTGAAGCTGCATGAGGCCGGCCTGGCCTTCTGTATCGGCGAGGGCGGAGGCGCCTCAAACGTCAGGAACCTCCCCTATCACGCGGCCACCGCGGCGGCCTACGGCCTCCCGAAGGAAGAAGCGCTCAAGTCCGTGACCCTTTATCCCGCGAGGATTCTGGGGGTGGAGGACCGGCTCGGTTCCCTGGAGACGGGCATGGACGCCACGCTGATCGTGACCAATGGAGACCCGCTCGAAATCATGACGCAGGTGGAACATGCCTTCATCCAGGGCCGTCCGGTCGATATCAGCAGCAAACATACCGATCTTTACGACAAGTACCGGACCCGGCTGGAGCAGGTGAAGTGAGGTCCGGTCGCTGAATCCAGCACCACGACATGCCCTATTCCATACTCCTCAGCGGTTGCGGCAGCGCGGGGAAATTCGTGGCCCAGGTGGCCGAGCAAAGCGCCCGCGCCCGGGTGACCGCCCTATTCGACCCATCCGGGGAGCAGCTCGCGGCGGCCCGGTCGCACTACCCCGATGCGGTTACCGGCGACGATCTCGGATCGCTTATCGAGGATACGCGGCCGGACATCGTCGCCGTGGCCGGACCGGACCACCTCCACGCCGATCAGGCCGTCCTGGCCCTGGAGCTCGGCGCCCATGCCCTGGTGGAAAAACCCCTGGCCACGACCGTGGCCGACGCCCGGCGCATCATGGACGCCGCCGACCGTACGGACCTGACCGTGATGACGGATCACACCATCCGGTACATGTATCCCTGGCGAGAGATGTCCCGCGCGGCCAAGTCGGGCGAAATCGGCGACATTTTCTTCGTACAGGGCGACTACATCCACGACATGTGGTCGATCTACCAGCCCGGCGAGCGCAGGCACACGCCGTGGCGGATCGACCGGCAGCACCCGCAGAACATCCTGCTGGGCGGCGGCTGCCATCCCATCGATAACATCCTGTCCACGGTCGACTCGCCCGTCGTGGAGGTCTTCGCCTACAGCAGCAAGATGAGCGTGCCCGAATTTCCCTCGGACGACTGCTATATCGTCATGCTGAAGTTCGAGAACGGGGTGCTGGGCAAAGTCTTTGTGTCCAGCGGCTGTTCCGGACACGGCATGGGAGGCGGCATGCTGGCCGTATACGGCACCGAAGGGACGCTCTGGAACGGGAAGCTGTACCGCAGGGGGGAGGAACCCGTGACGCTGCCCAACGTCTCCGACGAGGCCGCCGTGGGCGGTCACGGCTGGGGCCGTTCCGTTATCGATTTCCTGGACACGCTCGACGGGCGCATCGAAAACCCGATTCCCGCCCGCATGGGCGCCCGCGTCGTGGCCGTCTGCGAGGCCGGGCTCGAATCCGTCCGCACCGGCCGGCCGCAAACGCCGGACTGGCCGTGAGCCGTCCCACCGGCGCGGCGAACTAGTCCGTCTTCAGGTTCTGGCCCGACTTCAGCCCACTGAAGAAGGCCATGCTTTGCTCCACCGCTTCGCGCAACCCGGCCTTCCTGTAGACCTTCACCGAAGCGAAATGGGAATACCCGGCGCCTCCCAGGGCATCGAGGACGGCCGCGAAGTCGATGCGGCCGGTACCCGGCAATCCGCCGTGGCTTTCGCAGAGATGAACGTGCCTTAGACGGGCGCCGCAGGCGTGGATGGGCTGTACGAGGGAGGTCTCCTCGATATTCATGTGGATGGTGTCTACCATGGGATGGAAAGCGGTAGATCCGATGTCCCTGATCAGGCGCAGGACTTCCCCGACGCTGTTGTTGAACCCCACCTGGAGGTGGTTTACCGGTTCAATTACGATATCAACCCCCCTGGCCTCGGCTTCCCGCCCTACCTGTTGCAGACAGGATACGATCCGCGCCTGGGCGGCCGCCGGATCCGGTTCGTCGGAGCGCAGGCCCTGCAACAGGCCCACCACCAGGATGGCGCCGAACCGATTTGCGGCCTCCATGTTCTCCACCAGGCGCTCGACCGTTCGGTCGCGGATGGACGCGTCCGGGGCGCAGAGACAGAGTCCCTCCCCGTACGCCGCACCGGTGAGCAGCGAAACGACCGGCAGATCATTCGCAAGGGCGGCGTCCTCGACCTGATCCAGCAGGCCGGCCAGTTCCGGGGTAAGATTCAGTTCCACGCCGTCATATCCGATGGAACGTATGAAACGGAAGGTGTCGTCTATACTCCCGCCCCATCGGGACGGCGGATCGATCAGCATGTAACCGAGATGATTCATGCATCACAATATAGGTTGTTGCCCGAAGCGCCTGATAGATGTTTCTTAGTTGAGATCCGATCCAAACTCAAATCAGGGGACCTCCAGTGGAAACCGATCTCGGCATCCTATCCATCGTGCCGCCGGCCCTTGCCATCGTACTGGCCTTCCTGACCAGGAATGCCGTGTATTCCCTGGCGGTGGCTTGCCTGGTGGGCGTCCTGATCGCGGGCCAGGGGCCCCTGGGGTTTTCACAGCTGATGATCGACGCGATCGGGAATACCAGTTTCTCCTGGGTATTCATGCTTGAAATCTGCATCGGGATCATGATCGCCTTCTTCATGCGCACCGGTGCCATCCAGGCCTTCACGCAGTTCGTAGCTTACCGGAAGTTGTCGCGCAAAGGCGTGCAGCTCTGGACGTGGCTGCTGGGCATGTTTGTATTCTTCAGCGACTATTTCAGCCCGCTCTTCGTCGGGACCACGATGCGCAGCCTGGCCGACAAGGCGCGGATATCCAGGGAGAAGCTGGCCTACATCGCCGACTCCACCTCCGCCCCGGTCATCGTCCTCCTGCCCTTCACGGGCTGGGCGATCTACATTTCGGGGCTCACCATCGGCATGGGACCCATCGCCGATGCCGGCGATGCGCTGAACGCGTTCATTCATTCCATTCCTTACAATATCTACGCCATAACGGCGGTCATCCTGGTCGGATTGATCGCCGCCGGACTGGTCCCGGAGTTCGGACCCATGAAGAAAGCGGAACGCCGGGCCATGGACGAAGGCAAGGTGCTGAGAGACGGCGCGGTCCCGCTCATCGGACGGGAGCTGACCGAAACCCCCATGTTCCCGGACATAAAACCCCGCCTGTTCCTGAACTTCATCCTGCCCGTCATCCTGATCATCATCATCGTACTGGGTTCCTTTGTGCTCACGGGATCCGCGAAGACGCTGGAGGCCTATCTCGCCGTCGTCATCTTTCTCGGCGTATCGATCCGCATCCAGGGCATTCGGCTGAACGACATCATGGACACGGCGATGACGGGCATCAAGGGGATCATGCCGGCCATCATGATCCTGGTTTTCGCCTACACGATCAACCAGTTGAGCAGAGACATGGGCACGGCCGACTACATGGTCTCTATTTCCAGGGATTTCCTTACCCCGTCCATGCTCCCCCTGGCCACCTACCTGCTGGCGGCCGTGATGGCCTTTTCCACCGGTACGTCCTGGGGTACCTTCGCCATCATGCTGCCGATCGCGGTGCCCGTGGCCCTGGTTTATTCCGGGGACGCATTGACCGACATCGTATACGCGACCATCGCGGCCGTGGCCGGCGGCGGGGTCTTCGGCGACCACTGCTCTCCACTCTCCGACACCTCGATTCTCGCTTCGACCGGCGCGGCATCGGATCATATCGATCACGTCAGGACCCAGATCCCCTATGCGATGATCGCCGCCGTGCTGACCGGCGTCGTATACCTCGTCATGGGGCTGACCGTTTGGTCCTGACCGATTAATGACATCCATCACATCGATCTTCCTCCAGCGCATCCGGTCCTTCAGGGCGGTCCTCATCGGGGCCGCGCTTTCGATATTCATCGGCTTCGCAGGGGAATACTCCGCCAACCAGATCGGTTACGAGCCGGCGGCGACCCACCTTCCCCCGGTATTTCTCGTTCCCTTTCTCTTCTGCGTGCTGCTTCCCAATGCCCTGGTCGCGAGGATCCGTCCCCCCTCGGCGCTCTCGTTCTACGAACTGATCATGGTTTTCGCCATGGGATGGATCGCTTCCACGGTGCCCGACCAGGCCATGACGAAATACCTGCTCGTCGTGATCACCGCGCCTTTCTACTTCGCCTCGCCGGAAAACAGCTGGGAGACCATCTTCTTTCCCTATCTGCCCGAATGGCTGGTCCTCAGCGACCGCGCGGCGGCGCGGGTTTTCTACGAGGGACTCCAATCCAGCCAGTCGATTCCCTGGGGCGCGTGGCTGTCCCCCCTGTTCTGGTGGGGATCCTTCATCCTGATCCTGCTCTTCGTGGGCGCGTGCATTATCGTCATGCTTCGCAAACAGTGGGTCGAACACGAACGGCTTCAGTTCCCGCTGGGCGAAGTAGGCCTGCACCTGATCTCCCTGGGCGGCGGCCACAGGGAGAACGGCAGTAGCAGGGAAGGTGGTGGCAGAGAGGAGGGCGCCGGCAGGGCAGGCGGCAGGTCGGGCGGCAACCGCTGGATCCAGACCGGCGCCGCGGCCATGTCTCTGGTCATGATCTGGAACATCGTTTCTTTCTGGGGCGTATGGCCTCCGGTCCCGATCATGGCCGAACACTCCAGGGTACTTTCCCTCGATCCCGCCTTTCCCGGGCTTATCTTCCGAATGAACGTGTTCGTCTTCTGCCTGCTGATCTTCGTCAACCGGGACGTGCTGCTCAGCATGTGGCTGATTCTCGTCTTCTACGTGCTCCAGGAGGGATCGCTCAACCTGCTCGGCGTCGGATCCACCACTGGTACTATCATCCATGGCGGCCTGGCCGGCATTCAGTCCATCGCCGGCCTGGTTACCTTCGTCCTCTTCGGCCTTTGGATGGCCCGCCGGCATCTAGGGGCTGTATGGCGCCACGCCCTGGGCCGTAAAGGCGAGCTGGACGACGCGGAAGAGCTGTTCTCCTACCGCACGGCCGTCTTCGGCTTCCTGCTGGGCCTGCTTTTCATTATCTGCTGGCTGTACGCCGCCGGCCTGTCCCTTCCGATCATGGCGCTGTTCATCATCCTGCTCTTCATCTTCTACATCGCACTGGCCCGCGTCGTGGCGGAAACGGGCGTGGTGACGCTCGACCTGCCCATCAACAGCCACCAGTTCTCCATCGCCATCGTGGGATCCGCGCAGATCGGCCGTGGCGACCTCACGGCCCTGGGCATGGCCAACGGGTTCGCGCGCAACTGGCGCACTTTCACCATGATCGGCACGTCCCACGTGGCCTGGCTCAAGTCCCGGTGGCGCCAGCACCGGCAAGCCGGGGCCGATCCGCTGCCGGCCGGACGGGTTTCCGCGAGCGAAGTCTCCTCGAGCGATATCTCCGCGAGGCACCTCTTCGCCGGCGTGGCCGTCGCCTTCTGCCTGAGTGCCGTGGCCTCCATCGGCTACGTGATTTACGCCGGGAACACCTTCGGCGCACAGAACCTGCGGACCGACCTGGGCACGGACCGGGGCATCCGGTTCTACGACCTGATCGTGACCTGGGTCAACAACGCCACGCAGATCAGCGACCTTGAAATCCTGTTTTTCAGCAGCGGGGTCGTGATGATGATCGTGCTCCTGGCCGGGCGGGTTCTCCTTCCGTGGTGGCCGCTCCATCCCATCGGCATGGTAGTCGTCATGTCCGCCCCGGTACGGAACGCGTTCCTGACCATCTTCCTGGCCTGGCTGGTCCAGGCCATCGTGTTCCGCATCGGCGGCCCGACACTTTACCAGAAGGTCCGCAGGTTGTTTATTGGCATATTGCTCGCTTATCTTTTCTGGCAGCTGATCGCCATGGGAGTAGACCTGGCCTGGTTCCCGGACCGGCCTCATCGCTGGGAGTCCTATTGAGAAAGGGGATTTGACGCATGCAGTTCATCATGTTCACTAAGCACCTCGAGGGTCTTTCGCTGGCGGAAATTGCGGAGAAACTTAACAGCGTGGGCGTTTCCGGCGCCGACCTGTGCGTGCGCGACGGATATCCGGTGAATCCCGGGAACATAGACCGGGCCCTGCCGGAAGCCGTGCGGGTCCTTTCCGATGAAGGTCTGACCATCCCGCTCGTGACCGCACCGGGAGATTTCACTTCGGCCACGCTGGACTACGCGGAGAGATACTACCAGGCCTGCGGGGAGAACGGGGTCAAGCACATCAAGCTGGGATACTGGCACTGGTCGCCGGGGTCGGACTACTGGGCGGAACTGGACCGTGCGCGGAAGGAGCTGGAGGGGTTTCAGCGCCTATCGGAAAAAACGGGCGTCAAGACCGTCGTACACAACCATTCGGGCCACTCCATGGGCTTGAATTCGTCCGCCGTCATGCACGTCGTGCAGGGATTCGACCCCCGACACGTCGGCGTTTTCGCGGACGTGGGACACCTGTCCATCTGCGGAGAGCCGATCGACATGGCCCTCAACATCGTCCGGGAATACCTGTCGGTCATGTCCTTCAAGGACCTTGCGCGGGTGCAGCGGGTCCATGACGGCGAGCGGAGGTGGGAGGTCGACGTGGTGCGGCTGGGCACGGGCTTCGGGGACTGGAAGACGGTGCTGTCCACGCTGAAGGCCCAGAGATTCGACGGGCCCGTCACCATGCACAGCGAATACGGAGGAGAACCCGTGGATACGGTCGTCGACCTGGCCCGGTCGGACCTGCGCTTCATCCGGAACCTGATGGAACAGCAGTAGGCCTACCAGTGCCAGATCTGGTTCCAGGCCTCCATCCAGTCCCGGCCGTCGCTGACGACGGTCAGGTCGTCGGGAAACGAGACCCCCGGACGGCCCTTGTAATGTGCCGCGTTGTCCACGGTGTCCAGTTCGATGGTGATCTTCGTGGGAGCTGCCGGAACATAGGGTTTGATGTCAGGTAAGTCTTCTAGCGCCTGCCGCGTGCCTTCCTCGATCATCTTCCGTGCTCGGACCGGGGGAATCTGCCGGGCCGAGTACCTGGACAGGCCCCGTTTCACGGCCACGACCGGCAGGTTTTCTCCCAGCAGCTCCCGGGACTCCCGGCATACGGCCTCGTCGCCGGTGACCAGCAGCACGGGACAGCCGTAGTGTCCGCAGAGGGCGGCGTTGATGCCGACTTCGCCCACTTCGTCGTCATTGAACCGCAGACTGCGCCAGCCCGTCGTCGAGATCGTGTGGCACATCACGCCGTCCGGCGTGTTCGCACGGGCGTGCATGCCGACGAACACCGCGGCGTCGCAGCCCGTCTCGAACATCTCCGTGTAACGCGACCAGGGATGCTTGGCCACCCATTCGCAGTTCGTATCGAGCAGCTCGGGTACCAGTGAATTGAAGGTCCAGTCGCCGCCCGCGCCGTGGCAGTCCACCACCACGATTTCCTCCGCGCCAGCGGACCGGGCGCCCCGGACGGCGGCGTTGATCTCCTCCGTGTACAGCCGCCGGCCCTCCTCGTACATGGGCTTGCCTCCCGTGACCTGGTCCCAGGCCACGATGCCGCTGACGCCTTCCATGTCCGTCATGATCAATATGCGCATAGTAATTCTTCTCCGTGCTGAGGGTGGCCGTTATTCGAACAGGGATCGCTGCGACGCCGGAAGGATACCCGCCCGTTCGGCCCGTGCGAACAGGTCGCGGATCGCCGCTTCTCCGTCATTTCCGTACTGCAGCGAATACTGGTTCACGTAGAGGTCGATATGCTGCTGCATGACCGATTCATCCATTTCCTGGGCATGGCGCCGTATGTAAGGCTTCACGTCATCCGGATGGGTGTACGCGTATTCGATGCTCGATCGTATCGACCGGTTGAGCCGGTCGTGCATGGCGCCGCCCAGATCCCGCCGCGCGAGGATACCGCCCAGGGGAATCGGGTGCCCCGTTTCTTCCTCCCACCACGCACCGAGGTCGATTACCTGGGAAAGGCCGTGTTCGGCGAAGGTGAACCGGCTTTCGTGAATGATAACCCCGGCGTCGACGTCACCTCGCTGGCAGGCCGGCATAATCTGGTCGAAGGGCAAATAGACGAGGCGGTCCAGGCCGGGATCGAAGAGCCTCAGCAGCAATGCCGCCGTGGTCAGCCGGCCGGGCAGGGCGATCTTCCGGCCCTTCAGCATTTCCGGCCGCAACGGTTCCCGCGCAACCACCAGGGGCCCGCAACCCGTGCCCAGAGCCCCGCCGGAACGGAGGAGGACGTAGTGATCCCGCAGGTGTCCGAGGGCGTGAAAGGAGATCTTCGTCAGGTCCAGTCTGCGCTTCCGGGCCAGGGTATTCAGGGTCTCGATATCTTCCAGCACTTCCCGGCACCTCGGCGCATTTGGAATGCGCCCCTGGATCATGGCGCAGAAGATGAAGGTGTCGTTGGGACAGGGCGAGTAGCCGAGTGAAAGGGCGGTCATGACTCTACCTGGCTGTGGCGGGTTCAGTGTCGCTTAATCTACCAGAAAAAGGAGGCACCGCGACCAGGCGGCACATCAGCAAACCCCGCATTCTACGATCGTTTCGACCGCTTGCTGACAGCGCCGGATCGCTAGGGGCAGATCCCACTGCGAAAGGTCCCGGTCGACCACCCGGTTGCTGATTCCGCGTATCTCCACGAAGGGAATGTCGCTCGCCGCGGAAACATGGGCTGCCGCCGCCCCTTCCATGTTCTCGCATATCCCGCCGAAACGGGCGGCTAGCGTGTCGCCGACCGCCTGCACGCCGCTGCACTGCTGGACGGTAACGAAGGGACCGGATACGAGCCGGCGCGCCGAAAGGCCTTCCGGCCCGGATTCCAGGCTTCGGCGGATGTGTTCGGCGAGCCCGGCGTCGAGCGGTATCCGGTTGTACAAGGGCTTTCTGGGCGTCTGCCCTGCCTGCCCGGCCTGCTCCTGGGCGCCGGTCCGGGCGGGAAGCATGGGAAATCCCATTCCCTCCAGGTCCATCCAGCCTTCCGGGGTCAGGACGCCGGTATCGCCGTAGTATTCCTCCGTGGCAATGGCGAGGTCACCCACTTCGAGACCGGACCGCACGTACGCGCCGCCCACGCCGAATTGGAGGATCGCGGCGGGGTCATGGCGCGTCAGCGCAAGAGTCAGGGCCACGGCCGTATTGACCTGGCCCACGCCGCCCTCGATCAGGAGCACCGGCTTCCCGCACAACGAGCCCAGGTGCCAGGGCCGGACCAGGGGATCGTCCGTTTCGGAAATCTCCATCCGTGCCTGGACCCGTTCCTGTTCCATTTTCGTCGCGGTGATGAGTAGATAGTCCAGATTCATGGCTCACCTCTGTACCCGGCCCTCGACGGCCAGCAGGTAGAGGGTTTGTGAAACGGCGTTGGAATCAATCCACTCCAGGTAGTCTGCTTCAGCGGCCGCTCGCTGCGATTCGGTCAAATACCCGTCCTGAACCAATTGAAACCCACGGGTCGCAGCAACCGCCGACCAGATACCCAGCCGGGATTTACCGTCGCCGTCATGGCTATCGGCGTATTCATGCTGCACGGTTTCCCGGATGTCAACGAGTCCCAGCCGCTCCAATGCAGGCGCGATATTGTCGGCAATCGCATTGTCCATGCCGGCGTCGGAACGCCATGCCAGGAACGCTTCGTAAAACGCCTGCATACTCGCAGGTGGACACGGATCCCACACGATCTTCTCATGGTTGTAGTCCAGCGCAAGAAACCGGCCGCCCGGTGCAATGGCACTTACACAGGATGCAATCGCCCGCCTGGGAGCGGAATGCCACTGGATCACCCGGGCCGCGCTGACCAGGTCGAATGTGCGATAGAACGGCATATGGAATATATCGGCTGCGACGAAACCGGGGCCGCAAGGGCTTGCGTCGACGGCCTGGCGGATCAGGTCTATGTCGATATCAAGCCCTACGGTGACGCCAGAATTGTTTTTCTCGTCAATGCCCCGCGTAATCGCCCCGGTTCCGCACCCGACGTCCAGCACACGCATCCGGGGTTGGAGCAGTTCGTCAAGCCGCCGATGCGAGGAAGAAAGCGTTCGTTCATTCAGAATCTCTTCCGTACCGGATGGCATATGCGCGCGTATCCGTGCCTGGTCCGCCGCCTTCCTGGTGTCCGCCCCCTTCGTGCTATCCGTGTCCTTCCTGCTGTCCTGCATCAGCATTCGACATCGACCCACCGGCCCGTATCGTTCGACTCGACCGCCGCATCTATAACGAGCTGGGCCGCCAGGCCGTCCCGGAACGTGGGCGGTTCGTCCTCGTCCTGCCGGATATTGTTAAGGAATGACGTCACGATGGTGCGGTCACCAGGCGGTTCCGGCATCTCGACGGGCTTATATTCCGCCTCCGTGGACCGTTCCGTGAGGCGCCGGTCGCCCGTCATCTGCCAGCGGTAGGAGGTCCGCTCGCAATCTATCCGTATGGAATGTTCCTGGTGGAGCCTGCTGGCTCGGATCGATCCACGGGCGCCGTTTTCGAACCGCAGCAGCAAATGACAAACGTCATCGTTTTCCACCGGTCCGGTCTCCTTGGGAATATCCAATATACCCTCTCGATGCTGCCGACGCAGTTCGCCGAAGTGCCTATCTGACGTCAGCACCGGACGCCGCGGAATATAGGTGGCCAACTCCGCATTTACCTGCCGTATCTCGCCGACCAGCCAGCGGGCCGCATCGATCATGTATACCCCGAGGTCACCCAGGGCCCCGGTTCCGGCCTCGGTCCGCTTGAACCGCCAGGTCAGCGGAAAGCGGGGATCCCTGGCCCAGTCGAAGGACCAGTGGGCATCGAAAGTATGGATCTTTCCGGCCCGGCCTTCCCGCAACAGGCGGGCTAGGAGCCGGAGCGCCGGAAAAAGACGGATACCCGATTGCACGCCTGTTTTCAAGGGGCCCGCCTTCGCGGCGGCGCACATCTCCCGGGCCTGACTCCCGTCCAGCGCAAGGGGCTTTTCACAAAACACGGATTTCCCGGCGGCCAGGGCCGCGAGGGCGATGGGATGGTGCAGGTGATGGGTCATGGCGATGCCGACGGCGTCGATGTCGTCACGATCCAAAAGCTCGTTCGCGTCTCCGCAAACGTGAGGAATGTCATACTGTTCCGCCAGGGATAGGGCGCTTTCGATACGGCGGCTGGCGACCGCGGTCAGCGTGGCTTCTTTTCGCCACGCCTCCACGTGGGCATGGGCGATGTGCCCGGCGCCGATCATGCCGATGCGAACGATGTCATTCATGGAGCAGTCCGCCCTGCCGGAGCAACGCGTCCGTAGTCGGCTCCCTTCCTCGGAAATCCCGGAAGACGTCCATAGGATGACGGCTGCCCCCCAGGGCCAGGATGGTTTCGCGGAAGCGCCGGCCCAGTCGCCGCATCTCCGTTTCGTTTTCAAGCCCCGCTTCCTCAAAGGCCGAGAAGGCATCCGCGCTGAGTACTTCCGACCACTTGTAACTGTAGTACCCCGCAGCGTAGCCTCCCGCGAAGATGTGGGAGAATGAGCAGAAGAACCGGTCTTCCTCCAGCGACGGCAGAATCAGCGTCTCCCCGTCGATCCGGCGCTGCACGTCCAGGATCGTCTCCGTTCCCGCCGGATCGAAATGCTCGTGCAGCTCCATGTCGAGCAGGCCGAAGTTGACCTGCCTCAAGGTGTTGCTACCCTCTCGGAAAGTCCTGGCACCGAGCAGCCGGTCGATGATCTCGTCGGGAAGGGGTTCGTCCGTCTCGTAGTGACGGGCCAGGCCCTTCAGCGTCCCCCGGTCGTAACACCAGTTTTCCATGAACTGGCTGGCGATCTCCACCGCGTCCCACTCCACGTTGGAAATGCCGGATGCCATGCCGTAGTCGATGGTGGTCAGCATGTGCTGAAGCGCATGGCCGAACTCGTGGAATAGCGTTTCCACTTCGCGGAAGGTCATGAGCGAGGGCTTGCCACCGACGGGCTTGCCCTGGTTGCAGATCATGTAGGCCACGGGCAGCCGGGCGGCCTGTCCCTTTGAAGCCATGACCGCGCTTCTGCCCACCAGCGTATCCATCCACGCGCCGCCCTGCTTCTCCGCAGGACGGCTGTAGGGGTCCAGGTAGAAGGCCGCCATGGGTTCGCCCCGGTCGTCGAACACCAGGAAGAACTGGACGTCCTCGTGCCAGACCGGCGCCTCGCCGGTCGCTTCCTCCAGGCGCACGCCGAACAGGCGCTCCGTGAGTTCGAACAATCCGTTCAGCACGCGGGGCAGCGGGAAATAAGGTCTCAGTTCTTCGTCCTTCAGGTCGTAGCGCGCCTCGCGAAGCCGTTCCGCCCAGAACGGGACGTCCCAGTGCTTGAGTTCGTCGTCATCGTCGTCCGGGCCAGCTCGGCCATCCAGGCCGGCCAGTGCTCTCAACGCTTCCATGTCTTGCTCGGCGGCGCCGCGGCCCGCCGCGCGCAATTCGTCCAGCAGTCGCCGCACCGAACCCGCGTCCGGCGCCATTTTCCGGCTGAGGCTCAACGCCGCGAAGGTGCCGAACCCGAGCAGCCGGCACTTGTCGATCCGCAGGGCGATGATCTCCCTGGCCACGTCTTTGTTATCCCACTGGCCATCCGACGCCTTGGAAATGAAGGCGCGGTACATGCGCTCGCGCAGGTCCCTGCGCTTGCTGTGCTGCATGAACGGCATGAAACTGGGGTAATCCAGCGTGAGCACCCAGGGCCCGTCCGCTGCCGTGGCCTCCTCGTGGCCCTCCTGCCGGGCCGTATCCGCGGCCAGTTCGAGCAGGGTTTCGGGAAGACCCTCGGTCTCTTCGGCTTCCGTGAGCTTGATCTTGAACGCCTTGGTGGCGTCGAGGACGTTGTTGGAGAACTTCGTGCTCAGCTCCGCCAGCCGCTGGCTGATCTCGTTGTAACGTTCCCGGTCCGCGTCATCCAGGCCCACGCCGTTCAACTCGGCCTCGCGTATGGCCGACTCCAGGATCCGCTGCTGGGCAGGCGCGAATCCCCTCGCTTCCTCGCTGTCTCGCAGGTCGCAATAGGCCTGGTACAGGGGCTTGCTCTGACCGAGCCGGTTGCCGAACTTGACCACTTCGGCGAGCAGGGGATCGTACACTTCCCGCAACTCGGGCGAGTTCTTCACCCCGTGCAGGTGGGACACGATGCCCCAGATACGGCCGAGGTCGTCTTCGATCCGCTCGAGCGGATCCATCAATTCACGCCAGGTGCGCGGCGAGGTCTCCTCGAGCCGGGTCACGGCCTGTTCGCAGTCCTCGATCAGGGTGCGGATTCCGGGTTCTATATGGTGGGTCTCGATCCGGTCGAAGGGGGGAAGATCCTCCCAGTTCAGCAGCGGGTTGTTTTCCATTTTCGATCGCCTTGCCTTTTTGTTGCGTACGTTTATCTTGGGGTACGATCCACGCCGGAAATCGAGACGCGGGAACCGTAGCAAATTACGAAGTACCACGGTCTAAATCAACCGATCATTTCCAGCAGAACCGGAACGAAAAGGATGACGGAAAAGCGATTCAAACGGCGACTGCAACGGTACCCCGCGGTAAGTGACCTGCGGAGGCTGACGCGCAAGCGGCTGCCGCACATAGCCTGGGAGTACCTCGACTGCGGCACGGGCGACGAACGGGCCGTGGCGAGGAACCTGGAACGCATGGCGGAGGTCACGCTCGCACCGGTTTTCATGAAGGGCGACCTGAAACCCGACCTGACCACGACCTTGTTCGAACGGACCTACAGTGTGCCCTTCGGCATGGCGCCCGTGGGCCTCACCGGGCTCATGTGGCCCCGGGCAGAACTCATCCTGGCCGCCTCGGCCGCGAAGTACCGCTTTCCCTACTGCCTGAGCACGGTGGCCACGCAGGCGCCCGAGACGGTCGGACCCATCGTGGGCGACATGGGCTGGTTTCAGCTCTATCCGCCCCGTCGCCGGGAAATACGCGACGATCTGCTGAAGCGCGCGATGGATGCCGGCTTCCATACGCTCGTGGTGACGGCGGACGTGCCCATGGGAAGCCGCAGGGAGCGGACCAGTCGCGCGGGCCTGGAGACGCCGCCGCGGATCACGGCGGGTTTCGTGTATGAAGCGCTGACTCACCCCACCTGGACGATCCAGACCTTGCTCGCCGGGCTACCCAGGCTCCGGGCCATCGAGAAGTACGCCGATTCGAAGCAGATGGGCGAGGTGGCGAGTTACGTCGGCCAGGAACTGGGCGGCACGCTCGACTGGGACTATGTTCGGGAAGCCCGTGATCTGTGGGACGGTCCGGTGATCGTGAAGGGTATTATGCACCCAGATGACGCGGAGCGGGCGATCGAGGCCGGCGTGGACGGCATCCAGGTCTCGAACCACGGCGCTCGGCAGTTCGATGGCACGCTCGCCGCCATCGATGCGCTGCCGCCCATCGTCCGCCAGGTCAACGGACGGGCCCGCATCCTCTTCGACAGCGGGGTGCGCACCGGACTGGACATCATCCGGGCGCTCGCACTGGGCGCTGATTTCGTGATGCTGGGAAGGGCTTTCATGTACGGTGTAGGCGCCTTCGGCAAGACGGGCGGCGACCACGCCTTCGAGATCCTGAAGGCCGACCTCGAAGTCAACATGGTCAACCTGGGATGTGCCTCGTTGGACGAGATTCCCGCTCCGGTCCGTCCGGAGTCCGCATAGCAAGCCGCACACAGCCGGCCGCCTCCGCCTTACCCCGCCGGCTACCGCCGCCTCACCGCACTCAGCCGACCGCTTCCGCCTCACCACAATCACCCCGCTGCTTCCGCCAGCGTCCCCCGCCCTGTTCTCCTTGAATAAACCAGGCTGCAGAACCCCAGGCCGACGGAGCATACCGTTCCAATCACCGCCAGCAGCAGCATGCCCCCCGATTCGAAGAGGAATCCCGTCACCAGGCTGGCCGAACTCGCCGACAGGGCGATGAACATCTCGTTGACGCCCTGCACGCGGCCCCGTTCCAGGGGCGCGAGCGCGTTCGAAAGCAGGGAAGAGCCGGCGATGAAGCAGAAGTTCCACCCCAGGCCGAGGAGGAAGAGGGCGATCGTCAGGGGGATGAACCGGGGCGAAACCGGGGTGATCACGCAGGATACGACGAGGATGAGCACGCCCCACTTCACGATGGCGTGCTGACCCCACCGTATGATCAGCCTTCCGGTGATGCCGGAAACGCCGAACATGCCGATGGCGTGGGCCATGATGACCCACGAGATCAGCCACGTGCCATGGTCGTGGTGGCTCATGTGCAGGGGCGTGATCACCATGAGCAGCGTCATGACGAACTGACCGATCACCATGGCCGCGATCCCGTACCGGACGTGCACGTTGCGGAGGATCTCCCGCACGGGACGGGTGGTCGACGCGTCGATTTCCGATTCGGCGGATGGTTTGATGCGCCGGGCGAGGTCGAGCGGGTCGGGTCGGACCAGGAAGAGGGTAAGCAGGACCGCCGCCAGGCTCAGGCCCACGCCGACGACGAAGGGGCCCGACATGGGCGGATAACCGTATTGCGCGATCCAGATCCCCGCGGGCGCCACCATCATGGCGCCGCCGATGGCGCTGATGGTGCCGGCGGACACGATCCGGCCGATGATGCGTGCCCGTTCGGTCTCGGGATAGATTTCCGCGCCGATGAAACGGGCCTGCTCGCTTGAACTGCGCGCCATGCCGGCGAAAAAAGACGCGACACAGAATCCCGCGAAGGAATGGACGGCCACGCTGAAGAAACTGGCCGCTGCGGCGATCAGGGACGACAAGTATCCGGCCGTAAGCCCGGCCCGGCGACCCAGGCGGTCCATGATCCAGCCGAAGGGGAAGGCGCTGATCGAGCGCGCGAGAAAGGCGATGGTCATGGGCACGCCCGTCATGCGCTCGCTGTCGGACAACTGCGCCGCCAGGATGGGCACCACCGTGAAGGCCGCGACCTGGGTAGCGCCGAAGAGGGCCTGGGTAACGAAGAGGGTGTGGGTGATCCGGCTGCGGACCGACTGAAGCTGTTCCGGTTCCATTATGTTCACGCGGCCCGGTGATCACGCCGTACTGCCGCAGGCAACTCCTCTCCCGATCAGATGACTTCCAGTTGGTCCCGGTCCGGCAGCGCGGGGAAGGGCACGCTCGGCAGGGTCTGGTACCAGAAGGCCACCGAAGCGACGTCGTCCTGGAGCGCCTGGTACGGGCCGCCCTGGGTAAAGCCGAGCAGTTGCCGCCAGCCCAATGCCTGGATGGTTACCTTCAGGTCCTCCTCGAACCGCACCGGATCGGACACGTGCCACCGGTACATGCCGAACCGCTGCTGGGACTTGTACATGCCGTCGGGGCGGATGACCTGGGGCATGCCCGCGTACGGGGTGGTGTATTCCACGTACCGGCCGTCGATGTCGAAGTTGTACGAACCGCAGAAGTAGTCCTCGACGCCCGTCCCGCAGATCGTCGGAAACTCGTCGTCCCCGTCGATGTAGAATTTGATCTCCCCCTCGCCCCACCATCCGTTGCTGTTGGATCCCCACGCCATGTAGGTGCCGACGTAATGGCCGTGCCCCTTCACGCCGTCCAGTATGGTGAACACCTCTTTGTAGGGAACGGGGTTCGTCCGCCGGAAGCTCGCGTGGAAGTAGCCGACATCCTCGGGGACCTCGGTCAGCGTGTAGTCGATCTGGTAGTACACGCGCATCTTCTCGTCGGCGATGTTCTCCAGCGTGATGCGGCAACGCTTGCGAAAGGGCATCTCCCAGTAGCAGTTGAACGCGCTGGCCGGGTTCACGCACACGGCCAGCGAGGACACGTGGGCGTATTCACTCCACCCGCAGGCGAAGAAATCGCCCATGGGGCATTCCACGGAGGGATGCTCTTCGTCATCCCAGTAGATACGCAGGATGGCGAAGCGCCAGTGGCCGGTGGGCGTCAGCCAGATGTGCTGAATGGCCCCGGGCCCTTCGATATCGGCCATCGTCAGCGTTTCCCCCGCTTCGATGTCGAAGGAAGGGGAGATCTTCCAACCCTGCCCCAGGTGCCGCGCGTTATGGGCGCCGGTGCCCTCCGTAGCCATGCCGCCCCGGCCCTTGCCGCCGTCCGTGTTTTCCGGCGAGATGGACCGCGTCTTGGCGCGCGACAGGCGAGACAGGTTTCCCATATCCATGCCCAGTCCGTTGAACATATGCGCATCTCCTCGTGATATCTTTTCTTGATAAGGTGATCCTGGCTTCACTATAATACGTTCCGCGATGGAACGCGCACAGGTCTTTTTGGACGTTCACAACCGGCGGATGCGACGGTAGATCATGCAACGCGACGTACTCTACTACATCGCCGATCCCATGTGTTCCTGGTGCTGGGGATTCAGTCCGGTGCTGGAGGCGGTTTCCGGCGTGCTTCCGGAAGAAATCCCCATCCGCTACGTCATGGGCGGCCTGGCCCGGGATGCTGAAGATCCCATGCCTGAAGAAACCCGGACCTACGTGCAGTCCCAGTGGCGGCTGGTCGCCGAAAGGACGGGTGCGGAATTCAACTGGGATTTCTGGAAGGACTGCGAGCCCAGGAGATCGACCTACCCGGCCTGCCGGGCGGTCATCGCCGCCGGGATGCAGCGGCCGGACGGTATCGGTGCGATGTTTCACGCGATCCAGCGGGCCTACTACCTCGAAGCGCGTAACCCGTCGGACGCGGAAACCCTCGTACAGCTTGCCGGCGAATTGAACCTGGATGCACCGCGCTTTTCCAAAGACCTCGAATCGGCCCGCACCGACGAACTGCTCCGCGAGGACTTCGCGCTTCGCCGGTCCCTCCACGCCGACAAGTTCCCCACGATGATCCTGGAACACGACGACAACCAGTTCTGGCTGGCCTACGGGTACGAAGAAGAAGACCTGGTGGTGGACCTGCTGACTTCGTCGCTGCTGTCCTGAAAAGGTTCCGAGCCGCCGCCGGGCCGCTCCGGGCCGCCGGACGCTACATCCCCTCGACCCTGGGATCGATCCACATATACAAGAAATCCACCACGATGTTGGCGCAGACCACCATTGCGGCCGAGAAGAGCACGACGCCCATGATCATGGGCACGTCGAGATTGAAGACCGACTGCAGGGCCAGGACGCCCAGGCCGGGCAGGGCGAAGACGTTCTCGGTAAACACCACGCCGCCCATGAGGGCAGCCATGTCAAGGCCGAGGACGGTGATGACGGGGATGACGGCGTTCCGCAGCCCGTGCTTGAACAGGACGACGTACTCGGGGATCCCCTTGGCGCGGGCTACGCGCACGTAGTCGGCGTTCAGCACCTCCACCATGTTCGTGTGCACCAGCCGGGCGTAATATCCCGTAATCACCAGGGCGAGGGTCGCCGCCGGCAGGATGATGTGGGTCCAGCCCGCCCATCCGCCCACCGGAAACAGGCCGGTTTGGTAGGCCAGGTAGTACTGCAGCATGCGGGCCAGCCAGAATACGGGCAGGGATATGGCGACCAGGGATACGATGAGCACCGTCCGGTCGATGGCCCGGCCGCGGTACTTCGCCGTGAGGACGCCCAGCGGCACGCTCATCAGCATCCAAAGGCATACGGCCGTCAGTGCCAGGGAGAGGGTTACCGGAAACCTCGCCAGGAGGGCGTCGAGCACCCGTTCCCCCGTCACCAGGGACGTGCCGAGGTCGCCCCGCAGCAGGTTGCCGATGTAGCGGCCGTACTGCACGATGAGCGGGTCATCGAAGCCCATTTCCGCGCGGATCCTTTCGATCGTCTCCGCATCGGCGTTCGCCCCCGCGTATACCCGCACCGGATCGGCCGGAACCGCGTGCACGATCAGAAACGTGATCACCGTGGTTCCCCACAGTATAACGGCCGCCCATCCCAGGCGGCGCAGGATCCTGCTCAGCATGGCGAGGTCCTTTTGTGGTTTCGTCCGCGTTTCATGGTTCGATCCACATCAGTTCGTAGCGTATGGGCCAGACCGGATTGAGCTTCAGCCCCTTGAGCCAGGGTTGCCGGAGCAAATACATCTGCGGGTAGTACAGGAATACCCAGGGGGCGTCCTCCACCACCAGACGCTCCGCCTCACGGTAAAGCGCCAGGCGGTGTTCCCGGTCCGTGCTGGTGGACGCTTCGTTCAGCAACGCGTTCACCGATGCATTGTCATAGAAGGCCACGTTGGTGCTGTTCACCTCGGTAATGCGGTTGCCGTTCAACAGCACGTCGAGGAAATTGCTCGGATCCGGATAGTCCTGGTACCAGCCGAAGGTGGAGAAGGGTACCGCGCCGCGCCGACCCGTCGCTTCGATCCGCGTCGATCCGGTGACCGGCCTGATTTCCACGGTGATGCCGACCTCCCCGAGGTCCTGCTGCACCGCCTGTCCGATCTTGGTATCGATGCCGCTCTGGGCCGTGATCATAAGTTCGGTGGTGAAACCCTCGGGGTATCCGGCATTCGCAAGCAGGCTGCGGGCCTTTTCCGGGTCGTGATCGTATCCTTCGAGCTCCTCGTTGTATCCCGGCATGCCGGGCGGCAGCACGCCCCGGGCCAGGATGCCCCGGTCGCTGATCAGGCTCACGATCCGCTGCCGGTCGATGGCGTGGTTGACCGCCCTGCGCACGTCCACATGATCGAAAGGCGCCATCTCGGTGTTCATGGATAGATACTGGATGGCGTTCAGGGGTTGATGGGCGACCCGTTGACTAAGGACGGGGTCTTTCATGACCCGGATGAAGTCCGCGTCCGGTATACCGGTCGACGTGACGCTCGCGATGTCCAGCTCGCCCCGTTCGAACATCATCATGTGCAGAGTCTCGTCTCCGCCGACCATCAGTTCGATGGCTTCCAGCCGGACCTCGTCCGCCCGGTAGTAGGACGGACGCTTCTCGAGCCGCATGCGCGTTCCACGCTGCCAGTCGGCCAGGACAAAGGGTCCCGCGCCGACGGGATGCCGCCCGAACGTCTCCCCGCGCCGCTCCACCTCCTCCCTTGGAACGGCGTAGGCGAAGGGCATGGCCATGCAGTACAGGAAGGGCAGATCCGGATGGGCCAGCTCGATCACCAGGGTCTCGGAATCGGGTGTGCGCAGGCCCGTGACCCGGTCCGCCGAACCGTCCTGAAACGCTCGGGCCCCGGCGATGTTCCGATAGAATCCCTGTCCCGGAGACTTGGTGGCGGGATCCAGAATCCGTTCGAGGGACCAGGCGAAATCCCCGGAGGTGATCGGCCGGCCGTTCGAGAAATGGATGTCCTGGCGCAACTTGAAGGTAATGGTCCGGCCATCCTCGGAGATCGTCCACGAACGCGCGTGCCAGGGAACCAGGTTCAGGTCGTCGTCATAGTCTACCAGGCCGTGGAACAGGGCGCGCACCAGCGGCCAGGTCACCACGTCGTAGGCGATGGCCGGATCGAGCGATCGCGGATCCGAAGGCACGGCGATCCGCAGGACGTTCTCCTCGGGGTGCAGACGGCTGGGAGGGGCATCGCCGGAACAGGAGACCGCGAGGAAAAGCACCGTAAGGCAAACCGATGCCCACAACAGGGGACCAGAGGCGGCTTCGAACGTGGAATGCAGCGCCGCGGATTGCTGCGCCTGTGTACCATTCATCGTCCCTGTCCCTCCTTCACGTAGGGATCCAGTACTTCCTGCAGGCCCTGGCCGAGCAGGTTGAATCCCACCACGGCCGTGACGATGAACAGGCCCGGAGCCATGGTGAGGTGCGGAGAGACGATGAAGTACGGCTGTCCCTCCGCGATCATGGTACCCCACGACGGTGCGGGCGGCGGCACGCCGACCCCCAGATAGCTCAGTCCGGCGTCGAGCAACACGGTATTCGCCGTGGCCAGGGAACCGAGCACGATGGTCAAGGGAAGGATGTTGGGCAGGAGGTGCCGCACCATGATACGGATGTCGGAACAGCCGATGGCCCGGGATGACGTGACGAACTCCCGGGTCTTCAGGATCAGTACCTGGCTTCGGATGGTCCGGGCGATCCAGGTCCAGCTTACGAGCCCGATGACGAGGAACACGCTGACCAGGCCCCGTTTCAACGTGATATCCAGTACGTGCCAGTCCAGGGACTCGAAGTGGATTCGGATCACGCGTCCATCCATCAGTCCGGCGAAGGCGATGGCCAGAAGCAGCCCGGGTATGGCCAGCATGACGTCGGTCCCGCGCATGAGCAAGGTATTCACCCAGCCGCCGTGGAACCCCGCGAGCATGCCCACGGTCACCCCGACGCAAACAGCGATGAGCATGGCCACGATGCCGACGAGCAGGGAGATGCGGGTGCCGTGCACCAGGCGGGCCAGCACGTCCCGTCCGAGCTGGTCCGTGCCGAGGAGAAACCGGTCGCCGGGGGGGAGGGGCAACCCGTCGGCGTCGAGACCTTCGGCCAACTGCTGCATGGGGTCCTGCAGATAACCCAGACCTGTCAGGACCGGGGCGGCCAGTGCCAGGGCAGCCAGGAACAGGACCAGGCCGCCGCCGGCGCAGACCATGCGGTGCTTCAGCATGCGCCGCAGGAAGGGCAGAGACGCCGGGCCGGTTTCTTCCGACTCGACGCTGGCGGCAGATGGGGAAATGACGGTCATGGTAACCTTCTATCCTCAGGAACACACCCAATCCTTGAAACGCGTCGGTCCGCACAACCACAAGACCGAATCCGTCACGGGGCCCGAATCCGTCACAGGTCCGAATCCGTCACGGGTCCGAATCCGTCAGGCCGCGGGGTATTCCAGGCAGATCCCGCGCCGTGACCGCGACGAGTCGCCGATCGCACGGAGCAGGTCATGGTAGAAACGCAGTTCTTCGGCGGACAGGGTGATCAGGGCCTCATTCCTCCACAGGTCGGCCAGACACCGCCGGGCAGGCATCGACATCATGCGGTAGTCCGATTTCCCGTACATGCCGGGTTGATTGAGCAGGGGATCGTCCGCCAGCGTACCGCCCGTTCCCACCAGGAACAGGTCGTCCTGCAGCCGGAACCCGGTCGGCGACACCAGCAGATGACCGGTGGAATGACGGTCCGTCTTCAACGTAATGCTCACGTGGAGAATTCGCGCCGAACCCGTCGCGGCTACGTACACGCGGCGCAGGGGAGCATCCAGCAGCGCCGCGGCCTTGCGGCACGACTGGAAGATACACCACCACTTCTGCCACTTCCCCCCTCCAGGCGAGGAGATCAGACGAAGGTATACCGGTTCCCCGAAATCGGCGTGGCGGCTCGTTTCAAGCATCGCCCGGAATCCGGCATCGGACCGGTGGATATCCGTGATGGGTATATCCAGATTACGCGCTCGGACGGGCAGCGGACCGGCCGTTCGCACGTCGACACCCTTTTCTACCAGGCGTGCCGCATCCACGGCCATGCCCCGGTAGGGTGACAGGAAAAGGGCCTGCCGGGGCAGGTACGCGTCGAGTGCGTTCGACCGCCCCGCGTTCGGCCGGGCGAACACCACGCCGTCCTGCGCCTCGAAATCCTCCCGGTAGAAATCGAATTCCCGCGGACCGCCTATGACCAGCCCATCGATTTCCCTCACGCCGCCTCCCCGCCGCACAGGGGCAGACGTACCGGCTGGTTCCGCACGATAGATTCGTAACCAGCGAGCAACACTTCCATGTGGTCCCTTGCGTCCCGGACGGTGAAGCGCGGACGCGCGCCGGTGACCAGCGCGTGTACCAGGTCATCCAGGGCGGCGCGGGTGAACTCAGGTCCCGTGGAGGTCAGCAAGGTGGGAGGGCCGCTGTGCCACTGCATGGGATCGTTTTCGTCGATGCTGTAGTCGCCGTCCACAATGCGGTTTCTCAGGTGGGTATCGATGCCGGGACGTTTCCCGTCGATCCGTCCCGTTCCCTTCGACCCGAACAGGTAGGCCAAGTTCGGTCCCCCGGCGCCATGGGAGGCGATGCCGTTGCGTCCGGCGGACAGTGTCGCCACCCGGCCGGACCGGTCCACGAGAGTCAACGTACCGAAGTCGTCCGCGCCATGGGCGGCATGTTCCGGGAAGAAGTAGGCGCCGCCCTGGCCGTATACCTCGACGATGGGGTCGAAACACTGCTGCACCAGGGCGACGGCATAGGCGCCGACCGTCAGCAATTCCCGTTTGATGTCCGGGAATTTCCATCTGCCCGGTGGCAGGAAACCGGGTTTTCGCTGCGCACTCGTAATGGGCCGCGGGATCCCCTTGCCGAAGAGAATGTCGACGTGCATCGCCGTCAAATCGCCCAGGATACCCGCGTCAATCATCTTTTTGCTCTGGTTGACGAAATCGTTGTAAACGTAACTGGGAAGGATAGATGTGACGCCTGACCCTTCGACGGCTTCAACGACGTCGCGGCATTCCCGCATGTTGGCGCCGATGTACTTGTCGATCCAAAGATGCTTGCCCGCCCGAGCGGCCAGTCTGGCGATCTCGGCGCGGCGTTCGATCTCGTGACCGATGCTCACGACATCGACCTCGTCCCGCCGAACGGCCGCCTCGATCCCTTCCAGACAGGGCACGCCCAGTTGCTCGGCCCAGGTCTGGTTCAGCGGCTTGAGATAGGGGTCGATGTCCGCGTCGTCCGCCACCCCGACGATGCGGATCCGGGGATGATCCACGAAGGCGGGGACGAAACTTTTCTGGTGGCTGTGCTTGCTGAAACTGACCAGCAACACGCCGTAGACGCGGTCGGCCATAGC
Source organism: Gemmatimonadota bacterium (assembly GCA_009837395.1). Classification (GTDB taxonomy): domain Bacteria; phylum JAAXHH01; class JAAXHH01; order JAAXHH01; family JAAXHH01; genus JAAXHH01. The sequence goes on along the minus strand of VXTP01000043.1, from coordinate 324,916 downwards.
GACTCCATTTCAACCGTGATGTACGCGAGCATCCAAGATAATCCGGGCCATCACGAGTGACAACCAAAACTGGGATTCGGATCGCGCGGCCGGCCGATGGTCTTTGGTCTTGTTTAACGCACGTAGCACAGTAAATTAACCCACATCCCTTTTCATTGCCGTTAACGATACATCCACACCACTCATCAGCGAGAGAGGTACGCCATGGATGCCGTCCTGCGCACGATATCCGATTTCATGTGGGGACCCTGGACGATCGGCGTGCTCGCCGTCCTCGGTCTCATGCTCACCGTGGCCAGCCGGGGGGTCCAGTTCCGTAAGTTCGGCACGGCCGTCGGCCTGGTCATGCGGGGCGCCCTGCGCAGGGACAAGGGCGAACAGGAATCGGGCGACATCTCGCCCTTCCAGGCGCTGACCACGGCCATGGCGGCCACCATCGGCAACGGAAACATCGCGGGGGTGGCGACGGCCATCGCGGTGGGCGGCCCGGGCGCGGCCTTCTGGATGGCGGCCATGGCGCCGCTGGGCATGGCGACGAAATACGCGGAGACCGTGCTGGCCCTGCGGTACCGGGGAAAAACGCGGGACGGCCTCATGCTCGGCGGCCCCATGTCCTATCTGAAGGAGGGGCTGAACCTGCCCACCATCGGCGCGATCTTCGCCCTCTGCGCCACGCTGGGCGGCCTGGGCGGCGGGAACATCAGCCAGGCAAACTCCATCGCCCTGGTCATGGACTCCCAGTTCCACGTGGCCAAGTGGATCACCGGCGCCCTGCTGACCGGCATCCTGGCCGTCGTCATCATCGGCGGGATCAAGCGCATCGGCCTGGTCGCGGAAAGGCTCGTGCCCACGATGGTGCTCGTCTACGCCGCCAGCGTGGTCTACGTCGTATTCACCCATTTCAGCTTGCTGCCGGCAACACTCTGGCTGATCGTGGAAAGCGCCTTCACTCCGGTGGCGGCCATCGGTGGTTTCGCCGGCGTGACGGTAGCCCGGACGATACAGTACGGCATCCGGCGCGGCGTCATCTCCAGCGAGGCTGGCCTCGGAAGCGCGGGGATCGCCCACAGTGCGGCGCAGACGAACAACCCTGTGCGGCAGGGGTACATCTCCATGATCGGCGTCTTCATCGACACGATCGTCGTCTGCTCCATGACCGCGGTAACCGTGGTCATCGCCGGCGTGTGGCACAACGGCGAAATCAGCACCGCCCTCGTGGCCTCCGCGCTCAACACGACCATCCCCTTCGGCGGAGCCATCGTGGCGCTCTGCTCCCTGATGTTCGGGTTCACGACCATGGTCACCTGGTCCTACTATGCCGAGCAGGGTCTGCGGTTTGTGACGGACTCCCGGGGCGTGGTGCTGGGCATCCGGATCACCTGGTGCGCGGCCGCCTTCTTCGGGGCCGTATATGAAGCCCGGTTGATCTGGGACCTTGGCGATATCATGGTCGCCTGCATGATGTTTCCCAATCTCGTCGGATTGATCGGTCTGACCCGCGAAATACGCGTGGTATCCGGCAACGAACAGGCGGCCGGGGCCGCTTGACGGGCACGCGTTTATCGGGTATATTACCGGTGGGTTGGAACGGTGCGAAAAAAAACCGAACCGATTTCCGTTCCGGGGCCTCTTAGTATAGTGGACGGTATAGACGCTGCCTCCCGCACTTCACGCGCAACTGGAACCTGACGCAGGATACACGAAATGGCGCACACGGCGGACGGACTCATCATCGAAGGCGTGCTGAACGGCAGACCGGACGACTTCGAAAAGCTGGTGAAGCGGTATGACCGCGAGATCAGGCGTATCGTGGGATCCATGGTCAGGAACCGCCAGGACAGGCAGGATATCGTACAGGATATCTGGCTTTCCGTGTACCAGCGGTTGTCGTCCCTGCGCGACCCGGCGCGGTTTCCGCAGTGGCTGCGTGCCATTGCTCGTAACCGGTGCCTCGCCCACGTGGGTGACCGAAAGCACCGGGAGACCGCCTGGTCGGAGATCCAGCCGGAGGAGGGCGTCGGAAGCCCCTGGCCGGGCGAAGAGCACCTGGACCGGGCAAAGCGCCGCAGCGTGAGGAAAGCCGTAGCGACGCTGTCGCACGCACTCGGCCGGACCGTCGCCATGTACTATTTCACCGGATACTCCTGCGACGAGGTCAGCACGCGGATGAACGTCCCCGTGGGCACCGTGAAACGCAGGCTTTCGGATGCGCGAAGCAAGCTGCGGAGCATGTTCAGGGACTGGTCGCCGTATCCGTCCGAAGGCGGCCTGGATCTCCGTCACCTGATCGTCGCCGCACCGATCTGCACCGGTTTCTGAAGTCTCCTTCCAACCCCCGAACGAACCGAGGTCTTCAACAAGACATGTCCCAACCACCGCAGGACCGGAATCCGCACCCGCCCCCGGACCAAAGACAGCCCCACCCCAGAAACGACCGGCAGCCACCGCCCGACAAGACGAGGAAGAACCGCTCGATCCTGATCTGGCTCGTGCTCTTCCTGTTCTTCCTGATGGCCGCGCAGTTCCTGCCCAGGCAGGGCGATAACGCGGTGACCGTGTCCTATACGCAGTTCCAGCAGTTTCTCGAAGCCGACAACATCGAGCAGGTCACCATCACCGAGAAGCTGATCACGGGTACATTGCGCCAGAACTCGTCGACCGTGGTCGAAGGCGCGAACCAGAGCCTGCGCGAGTTCAAGGTATACATCCCCTTCGACGACCCGGAGCTGGTGGCCGATCTCATGGCGAAAAACGTCATGGTCACGGCCGAACCGGAAGCCACCAACTGGGTGGGCTACCTCATCGCCGCCCTGCCGTGGCTGCTGCTCATCGGGTTCTGGATTTTCATCCTGCGCCAGATGCAGTCGGGCCAGCGCGGCATGTTCTCCTTCGGCAAGAGCCGGGCCAAGATGATCGTGGAAGACCGGCCCTCCATCACCTTTGCCGACGTGGCCGGCGTGCTCGAGGCCAAGCGCGACCTGCAGGAGATCGTGGAGTTCCTGAAGAACCCGGACAAGTTCCACGCCCTGGGCGGCCGGATACCGAAAGGCGCCTTGCTGCTGGGCCCGCCGGGTACGGGAAAGACCCTGCTCGCCAAGGCCGTCGCCGGTGAGGCGGGCGTGCCCTTCTTCAGCATGAGCGGATCGGACTTCGTGGAGATGTTCGTCGGCGTGGGCGCCTCCCGCGTGCGCGACCTCTTCGACCAGGCCCGTCAGAACGCTCCGTGTATCATCTTCATCGACGAAATCGACGCCATCGGACGGCACCGGGGCGCCGGACTCGGCGGCGGGCACGACGAGCGGGAACAGACCCTGAACCAGTTGCTGGTGGGGCTGGACGGGTTCGAGAAAACGGACTCCATCATCGTGATCGGCGCGACGAACCGTCCGGACGTGCTCGATCCCGCGCTGCTCCGCCCCGGCCGCTTCGACCGGCACATCGTCGTCGACCGGCCCGACGTGGTGGGACGGGAGAAGATCCTGGAGATCCACGTAAAGAGCCGTAAAATCCCCCTCGACGATTCGGTCAGGCTGGATGTACTTGCCAAGGGCGTGCCCGGCATGGTCGGCGCGGACCTGGCCAACATGGTGAACGAGGCGGCGCTCATCGCGGCGCGGTACGATCGCGCTTCCGTAACCAGCGAAGACTTCGAAGAAGCCAAAGAAAAGATCATGATGGGATCGAAGCGCCAGCTCGTCATCAGCGACAAGGAGCGGGAGATCGTGGCCTACCACGAGGCCGGCCACGCCCTCGCCTTCGAACTCATCCCCGAAATCGATCCCCTGCACAAGGTGACGATCCTGCCGCAGGGCAGGGGCCTTGGCGTGACCATTCCCCTGCCGGAGGAACGCTACCTCCAGTCCCGCTCGTACTGCCTGGGCACGATGGCCGCGGCTCTGGGCGGCCGGGCGGCCGAGCAGATCGTCTTCGGCGAAGTGACCTCCGGCGCGCAGAGCGACATCGAACAGGTCACCCGCATCAGCCGTCACATGGTCTGCGATTGGGGGATGAGCGAAGAACTCGGCGCCACGGCGCTGGGCGAGAAGGAGCACGAGGTCTTCCTCGGCCGGGATATCGCCCACCAGCCCAACTACAGCGAGACCACCGCCCATCGTATCGACCAGGAGATCCAGCGTTTCGTGACCGAGGCGGGAGAACGTGTGGAAAAGCTGCTTAAGGAGTACGAACCCCAGCTACACGTCGTAGCCAAGGCCCTTCTGGAACGGGATACACTCTCCCGGGACGAGGTGGCCGCGCTCATCGAAGGCAAGATCCTGCCTCCGAAGAAGGATGACAACGCTGGATCGAAGGAAGTCGCGCAAGAGGACGGCGCGGGCGCCGCAGAGGAGGCGCAGAAGGAAGTAGCGCAAGATGACGGCTCGGGCGATACGGAGAAGCCAGCTGCGGAAGAAGCGACAGCTGAAACGCCGTCCACGGATGGCAACGGCGTCGCAGCGGTAGACGGCTCGGACGGGTCGGAAAAGTCGGACGAGGAGCCGGTAACGGCACCCGATCTCGATGAAACCGTGGAAACTTCGAAGGGGCGTTAACGTAGGGTGTTAAGCCGGAAGTACTACAGGCAGGAAGAAGATAGCAGTTCGGGGGCGAGAGGTGCATCTCACGTCCCCGATTTCTTATTGAGCGAAAATGGCTTCATCCAGGAAATCATATCGCGGGGCCTTGCACGTCGTCGAACGCATCGGCGATACGGTACGCCGTCCTGTTAGTCAACATACGCCCGCGGTGCACGGCCTGCTGAGGTATCTTGAAGATACGGATTTTCAGGGCGTCCCCCGGTTGATCGGGGCGGACGACGAATATGAAACTCTTTCCTGGATTGAAGGGGAACCCGGAACCAGGCCGTGGCCGGAAGTACTGCGGACGGGCAGCGGCCTGATTCAGTTAGCAGGATTCCTGAAATCCTACCATGTTGCAGTAAAGGATTACATCCCTACAGACGACACGGGATGGTGTGTTCCGGATCTGCGATGGCAACCCGGGTTAATCATTCGTCACGGTGATCTTGGGCCCTGGAATACCATCTGGTCTGATGATGTATTGCAGGGGATTATAGACTGGGATTTGGCAGAACCAGGCAAGAGGATAGAGGATGTTGCACAGATCGCCTGGCATCTTGTACCACTGCGTGGGAACGATTTCTGGTCAAAAGCCGGTTTCGAGGAACCACCTGATTATCGTAAACGACTGAATGTGCTTTGCGAGGCATACGGAGGATTCCGCACGAATGGCGTGATCCGTGCCCTCCTCGACCTTCAGGAAACCGAGATTTTGCGAATATCGACGTTGGGGAGTGCGGGAGTTGAACCCTGGTGTACTTATCTTCGTCGGGGAGATCTGGAAGTTACATCGCGTGAACGAGACTGGTTAAGGACGGAGCACAGTAACCTGGTCTGAGATGAGCCGGCTACCTGAACATCCAAGTAAAACAAAGCCCGGCGGAGATCGCCCCGCCGGGCTTTTTGTAATTAACGGTCAGGAACCTGAAGGACTTAGCTGGACTTGGCCAGCACGTCCTTGAGGGTCTGGAGGAATACCTCGGTTTCCGCTTCCGTACCGGCGGAGACCCTGATCCAGTCGCGGAACTCCCGCTGCCGCCGGGAACTGATCCAGACGTTTCTCGCGCGCATTTCCCGGACCACCTGCATGGCCGGTCGCTTAATATCGGCCATTACGAAGGTACCCTGGGACGGCAGGTATTCGATCCCCATCTCGTCGAAAGCGGCGTAACACCGCTTCTTGAAATCCCAGACCGCCTCGCGTGACTTCTGAAGGTGCTCAAGGTCGCGGACTGCGGCGGCGCCGGCCACGGTGGCCAGGGCGTTCGGCGACTCCTGGTAGTATTTCCGCATTTCGTCCTGAATCTTCTGAGAGGCGACGCAATACCCCAGTCTCACGGCGGCCAGCGCATAGGCCTTCGAGAAGGTCCTTACCACGGCCACGTTGTCGTACTTGACCGCCAGCGGTACCGCCGAGGGAATCGGATCCTGCTCCACAAAGTGCAGGTAAGCCTCGTCGATGACCACGATGGCGGAAGATGGAAGCTTGTTGATGAAGGCTTCGATCTCATCTGTTTGCAGCAGCGTTCCCGTGGGGTTGTTCGGATTGGTGATGACGACCAGCGACGTCCTGTCGGAGGCCAGGGCGGCCATCCCGTCGAGGTCGTGTTTGTATTCCGGCGTCATCGGCGCACGGATGATGTTGACGTCGACGCCGAAATTGGCGTTGTAATCGCTGGCGGAGCGGGAAATGGAACCGTAGCCGAATTCCGCTTCGATGACTTCGCCGCCGTTGCGGCTCAGATAAGCCAGGCAAAGCAGGTCCAGGATGAGACTGGATCCCGGCGTCAGCATGAAGGGACTGGGAGGCGGCCTGAAAAACGAGCGCCGCATGGATTCGTCCGGTTCGGGCAGTTCCACCCCGTCGAAGGTCGACAGGGCCTGCATCAGATCGCGCAGGTCCGTGCCGTAGCGGTTGACGCCGAACATCCGGTTCGCCATGGCCTCGATGGACCTGGGCGACGGTCCCAACGGGTTCTCATTCAGGCTCATGCGTACGAGACCCGGCTGCACACCTACGCCCCTGATCGCTTCGATGCTGGGCCTTCCGCCCGTGATCATCTGCGTGGCCATGGCCATTCGGTCCGACATGGACAGGGCGATGCCGGCCGTTCCGGCCGCTAATGCGCCCTTCATGAAGCCCCTGCGAGACCATCCTTTCAAGGCCGTTTCTGACGCATGCATATTCGACTCCTCGGTTAACCTGGGTTAATACAGCTATAGTTAAGTACGACTATAGTAAATACGATCGCGTCAAATGAGTGTACACAGTTTTATTGCTTACAATCCATCGGCCACGTCTCTTCAATATTCCGGCGGCCACCTCTCTTCGATATTCCGGTTGCGGCAGGCAGCGGTATCACCTTGACAGACCTTCGAAAAGGCCGTTAAAATGACCCTGTATGCAAGACCTTCTCCTTGATGTTTCACACCTGTCAGCCGTGATCCCCACAGACGACGGTCCCGTCCGGGCCGTGCGTGACGTCTCGTTCCGGATCAGGCGGGGCAGAACCCTTGGCGTGGTGGGTGAAAGCGGGTGCGGAAAAAGCATGATGGGCCTCTCCCTCATGCGGCTGGTTCCGAAACCCGGATACGTGGAAGGAAAGATCACCTATCATGAAAGGGAAAACGGGGCGACCGTCGACATACACGAACTCGAACCGGGGGGCGACGCCATGCGCCGGATCCGGGGCCGCAGGATCTCCATGATCTTCCAGGAGCCCATGACCGCCCTCAACCCCGTATACACCGTGGGCAACCAGATCGGCGAGGCGCTGCGGCTGCACCACGGCATGGACCGGCAGGCCGCCCGGGCCCGCGCGGTGGAGGCTTTATCCGAAGTCGGTATCCCCGGCCCCCTGCAGCGAGTGGACGAGTATCCTCACGAGCTATCCGGCGGCATGCGGCAGCGCGCCATGATCGCCATGGCCCTGTCGTGCGGCCCCGAACTCCTGATCGCCGACGAGCCCACCACGGCGCTGGACGTGACCATCCAGGCGCAGATCCTCGATCTGCTCAAGGAACTGAAAGACAACCTGAACATGGCCATCGTGATGATCACCCACGACCTGGGCGTCATTGCCGACATGGCCGACGAAATCATGATCATGTACGCGGGACAGGTCGTCGAAACCGGATCGCCGGAGCGGATCTTCTACCGGCCCGCCCATCCCTACACCCGGGGACTGCTGGAATCGGCGCCACGGATCAACCGGGAGAAGGCGTCGCAGCTGTCCACGATCCCGGGCACGGTACCGTCTCCGCTCAACCTGCCGGAAGGCTGCGCCTTCGCGCCCCGATGCCGTTACGCCTCGGAGCAGTGCACCTCGATGCCCTCATTGGAAGAAACCGAACCGGGACACCGGGTCCGATGCTGGCACGCGGACCGGGTCGCGCTGGATTCCTGAAGCGGGAAGCCTGACATGGAAACCATCCTCGACGTCCGGAACCTGAAGAAGCACTTTCCGATCCGAAAAGGACTCTGGCGGCGCAAGCGGGGCGACGTCAGGGCGGTGGACGGCGTCGATTTCCAGTGCGGCGCCGGGGAGACCCTCGGCCTGGCGGGCGAGAGCGGCTGCGGCAAGACCACGCTGGGACGGTGCGTGCTGAAGACGATCCCGCCGACGGACGGCGATATCTTCTTCGGCGCGGAGCGGGTGAACTTAAGTCCCCTGGACCGCCGTGAAATGCGTCCCTACCGGCACCGCATGCAGATGGTGTTCCAGGATCCGAACTCGTCCCTCAACCCCCGGATGACGGTGAGCGACATCGTGGGCGAACCGCTCCGGGTGAACGGACTGGCCCGCGGGTCCGAACTGGAGGACCGCGTGGCAGGCCTGCTGGCCGACGTGGGGCTGAACGCCAGCGACATGCGCCGCTATCCCCACGCCTTCAGCGGGGGCCAGCGCCAGCGCATCGGCATCGCCCGGGCCCTGTCCCTTCAGCCCGAACTGATCATCGCGGACGAGCCCGTATCGGCCCTGGACGTATCCGTACAGTCCCAGATCCTGAACCTGCTGGCCTCGCTCAAGGACCGCATGGGCCTGTCCTACATCTTCATCACCCACGACCTGAGCGTGCTGCAGCACATCAGCGACCGGGTGGCGATCATGTACCTCGGCCGGATCGTGGAAACGGGTACCGCCGAACAGGTCTACCACCATCCGCTGCACCCCTACACGGAGGCGCTGATCTCCGCCGTTCCCGTGGCCGATCCCGCGGTTCAGAAGAAACGGACGCGCATCGCTCTGACCGGCGACGTGCCCGATCCCGCGTCACCGCCGACAGGATGTCACTTTCATCCGAGGTGCCGGCATGCCACGGACCTGTGCCGGCAAGTGGAACCGGAACTCAAGACCTATCCCGGGGGCGTCAAGGCGGCATGCCACTACAGCGACACGTTGTCTCTCCAGGGTATTTGACCGGGCGGATGGACAGAAAACTCGGAGTCCAGGATGAGAAAAGTTGAGAAGAACCTGCTGATTTGTCTGCTGCTGACGGCCCTCGCCGGGCTGCCGGCCTGTACCGGCGGCGGATCTGCACCGGACCCGACGGTTGCCGGGACCGCACCGGACCCGACGGTTGCCTCCCAGGAGGCCCGGACGTCGCTGGAAGCACCCGAACTGGCCGCCCGGGTGGCGGCGGGCACCCTGCCGCCCCTCCACGAGCGGATCCCGGCCAACCCGCTCGTAGCCAATCACGATTATGAGGGGTACGACGGTCCGGGGGTCTACGGCGGGACCTGGCGCAAGTTCCACAACAATACCGATCTCGGCTCCTGGAAGATGATCGCCGGATACGCCCCGCTGATCCGGTGGAACCGGCTGACCACGGGCCTCGAGCCGGGTCTGGCGGAATCGTGGACGTTCAACGAGGACGGCACGGTACTGACGCTCAAGCTGCGCGAGGGCGTCCGGTGGTCCGACGGCCATCCTTATACCTCGGCGTCCTTCCGCGCATGGTACGACCTGTGCCTCGACGACCGCCACCGGTACCCGCCGCCCGTCTGGTGCCTCGTGGACGGCAGGCCCATGGTGGTCGAAACGCCGGACGACTACACCATCGTCATGAAATTCGCGGGACCCAACTGGCTGGTGCCCCTGTGGCTGGCGACCGGGTTCTGGTGGAGCGAAGAGTACAACGTGCCGGAACACTACATGAAGCAGTTCCACCCGGACCACAACGACGAGGTGGACGATTTCGTCCTCTACGAGAAGCGCAGGCTGCCCCAGCGCAACCCGGACCAGCCTTCCCTCTGGCCGTGGACCATTTCCCGCATCGAAAAGGGCGGCTTCCGGGTGATCCTGGAGCGGAACCCGTACTACTACGTCGTGGACGACGACGGTCGCCAGCTCCCCTACATCGACCAGGTGGTCACGACCCTGGTCCCCGAGGCCCAGATCCGCGTCCTGCGGGTGCTGGCCGGCGAGGTGGACTGCCAGTTCCGCGATATGGAACTCCGGGACTTTTCCCTTTTCATGGAAGGACGGGATAAAGGGGAGTACCGGGTCAAGCTATGGGAGAGCGCTTCCGGAGCGGATCCGGCGATCAACCTGAACTGGTCGGACAACGACCCGGTCCTCCGCGGCCTGATCCGCGACCAGCGGTTCCGCAAGGCGCTCGCGGCGGCCATCGACCGCGAGAAATGCAACGCCGTCGCCTTCAAGGGCCTCGCGCAACCCCAGGCCGCCACCGTGAGCGAGGAAGGCTGGCATTTCCTGGATCCGGAGGGTGCGCGACTGTTCGATCTGTGGAAGGCCACCGACGCGGACTACGACATTCCGAAGGCGAACCGGCTGCTGGACGAGATGGGACTCACCCGCCGCGACGCCGAGGGATACCGGCTCCGTCCCGACGGCCGGCGGCTCAGCCTCGTGCTGGACGCGCCGGCCGCGGCGCACATCGCCCACGAAAACGACGTGGCCCTGATCGTAGCCGAGGGCTGGCGGGCACTGGGGCTGGAGGTCATCGTATACACGCCGCCCGGAGCCGAACTCAAGCTGCGCCGCGACCTCGGCGAGTTCACTGTCCATCTCCACGGCGAGGCCGAAATGGACCTGTTCACCTACCCCGACTGGGTATTCCCGACGATGGGGAAGTACTGGCATCCCCAGGTGGGCAAGTGGTACGAATCAGGCGGGGAACGGGGCGAAGCGCCGACCGGTATCATGGTCGAGCTGCTCGACATCTACGACCGGATCAAGCACGAGAAGGACGAGGAAACCCGGCACCGCCTGGTGCAGGACGCCGTGCGGATCCATATCGAGCACGGGCCCTTTCACCTGGGCACCGTGGCCCGCACACCCAAGCCCGTCATCGTGAAGAACAACTTCCATAACGTACCCGACAGCGGCATTCTCGGCCCCTGGGCGATCGCCGGTCCCGCGACGAGTTTTCCCGAGCAGTTCTATATCGAATGATCAACTACGTTATCAAGCGCTGTCTCCTGGCCATCCCGACCCTCCTGGCCATCTCGATGATCGGCTTCGTCATCATCCAGCTGCCGGAGGGCGACTTCCTGGACCGCAAGATCCAGGAACTGGAGGAGATGTACGGCGACAGCAGCTCGATCGCGCGCATCGACGAGTTGCGCGAGCGCTACGGCCTGGACCGGCCCATGTGGCGGCAGTACGTGGGCTGGATCTCGGGGTTCGTCGTGGGGGATTTCGGCGAATCCTTCGAATACGAGCAGGAAGTCAACCAGCTGATCTGGGACCGGCTCGCTTTCACGGTGCTCATCGCCCTGGGCGCCCTGCTGTTCACCTACGCCGTGGCCATCCCCATCGGCATCTACTCGGCCACCCACCAGTACCGCCTATCCGACAACGTGCTGTCCTTCATCAGCTTCATCGGCATGTCCATGCCGGGATTCCTGCTGGCCCTCGCCCTCCTGGTCTTCGTCTTCGAGATCTACAGGATTCCCCTGTTCGGACTCTTCTCGAGCGAGTACGAAGGCGCGCCCTGGACCTGGGACAAGCTCGTGGACTTCCTGAAGCACCTCTGGATCCCGGTCATCGTGGTGGGCATCAACGGCACGGCCGGCCTGATGCGCATCATGCGCGGCAACCTGCTGGACGTCCTCGGCCAGCCATTTGTCCAGACGGCCCGGGCCAAGGGCCTCAAGGAGTCCGTCGTCGTCATCAAGCACGCGGCGCGCATCGCCATCAACCCGCTGATCACGATCCTGGGCATGAGCCTGCCGAACATCCTCTCCGGGGCCACGATCGTGGCGATCGTCCTGGGCCTGCCGACCGTCGGACCGCTGCTGCTCCGGGCCCTGGTCGCCGAAGACATCTACCTGGCCGGCACCCTGCTGATGATGTTCAGCCTGCTCCTGATCATCGGCAATATCCTGGCCGACATCGCGCTGGCCTGGGCGGATCCGAGGATACGGTATGACTAACCAGGATTCGGGTTATCTCAGCTACCGGACGCTGATCTGGCGCAGGTTCCGGAAGAACCGGATGGGCATCGCGGCGGCGGCGGTCCTGGCGCTGTTCTACTTCGCGGCCCTGTTCGCCGGCCATTTTTCCCCCTACGACCACAACGAAATCCGTATCCAGGTCCGGTACCTGCCGCCCCAGGACCTGCATTTCGACTGGTCCGGCGGATTCTACGTAAACGGCCTGACTTCCACGCAGAACCCGGTGACGCTGGAACTGGAGTACGCGACGGACCCGTCCCTGCGGTACCCGGTCCGGTTCCTGTCGCGGGACGGCGGCGGAGACTTCAGGCTGATCCATTCCGAGGGCCCCATGTACCTCCTCGGCACGGACCGCATGGGCCGCGACCTGCTCTCCCGCATGATCCACGGCGCCCGCGTATCGCTGACCGTGGGGATCATCGGCGTTTTCCTCAGCCTGATCCTCGGATCCGTCCTCGGCACGCTCTCCGGCTACTTCGGCGGCTGGATCGACCACGCCCTGCAACGCGTCGTCGAGATCCTGGCCTCCTTTCCGCCGATCCCCCTCTGGATGGCCCTGGGGGCGGCGCTGCCGGCCGGATGGACGAGCATCGAGACCTACCTGGGCATCACGATCATCCTGTCCATCATCAGCTGGGGCGGCCTGGCCCGCGAAGTCCGGGGCAAGGTCCTCGTGTTCCGGGAACAGGACTACACCACGGCGGCGCGGTCGGCCGGCGCGGGGCACTGGTACATCATCTCCCGCCACCTGATGCCCGGATGCTACAGCCATATCATCGTGGTGGCCACGCTGGCCATCCCGGGGATGATCCTGGGCGAAACGGCCCTGAGCTTCCTGGGCCTCGGCATCCGGCCGCCCATGACCAGCTGGGGCGTGCTGCTCGAAGAGGCGCAGCGTGTGACGGTGCTGCTGAACCACCCCTGGTTGCTCTTCCCCGCCGCGCCGGTGCTGGTCGTCGTCATCGCCTTCAACTTCCTGGGAGACGCGTTGCGCGACGCCGCGGATCCTTATTCGTGAAAAAGGATTGCAGAGTCCATCCAGGTATGGTTAGTTGCAGTGTCGTATCGACAGGAGACGAATCGACCTCCATAGGACCTGTAATCGAATGGCGTATATACAAAGTATCTACAATCGAGATAGGAGCACAGCATGAGTGAATCCACCAAAGTCGCCGTCGTCACCGGCGCGGGTTCCGGCATCGGCAAGGCCTGTTCCCTGGCGCTTTTGGACGCAGGCTACAGCGTGGTCCTCGCGGGCCGGAGAAAGGAAGCCCTGGAGTCGACCGTGGCCGATGCCGGCGATGCCGCGGACCGGTTGCTGGTCGTGCCGACGGACGTGGGGATCGCATCGCATGTCGAGCGCCTCTTTGCCGAAACAAGGGCCGCCCACGGCCGCCTGGACCTGCTGTTCAACAACGCCGGAACTGGGGCGCCCGCCGTGCTCCTCGAAGAGCTGACGGCCGAGCAGTGGCAGACGGTGGTGGACGTCAACCTGACGGGTTCCTTCCTCTGCACGAAGGAGGCATTCAGGATTATGAAGGATCAGGATCCGCAGGGCGGCCGGATCATCAACAACGGGTCGGTATCCGCCCATGTGCCCCGGCCGAACTCGGCGCCGTACACGGCCACCAAGCACGCCGTAACCGGCTTGACGCGTTCGACTTCCCTCGATGGTAGGAAGTACAACATCGCCTGCGGGCAGATCGACATCGGCAACGCGGCCACGGAGATGACCCAGCGCATGCAGGAGGGCATCCTGCAGCCCACCGGCGATCTGCTGGCCGAGGCGCGGATGCACGTGAAGAACGTGGCCGACGCCGTGGTATTTATGGCCGGACTGCCCCTCGACGCCAACGTACAATTCATCACGGTCATGGCCACCACCATGCCCTACATAGGACGGGGATAAATGTCGGTAACTGGAGCAAAGCCCGTCGAGATCACCGACGCGCAGAAGCAGCAATACCAGGAGGAGGGGTACTTCATTCTCGAGTCCGCCCTGGACGATGAACAGCTGGAATACATACGCGGCGAGTGCGACCGGTTGCGGGTTGAGATGGAGGCCGAGATGGCCAGGGAAGCGGAGAAATCCCGGGGCATCACCCACAAGGGCAGCCGTTACTTCATCTCGAACCGGCACCGCGACAATCCCAGCCTGCGGCCGTACATTTTCAGCGAGACCATGGCCGAGATCTGCAGGAGCACTCTGGGCGATACCGCCTATCTCTTCCACGAGCAGTTCGTGGTCAAGGGGCCCGAAGTCGGCATGAAGTTCGGCTGGCACCAGGACTCGGGCTACGTAGGGTTCGACCACCGGCCCTACATGAGCTGCTGGGCCGCTCTCGACGACGTCTCCGACGAGAACGGCACGGTCTACATCCTGCCCTTTTCACGAGCGGGCACGAGACGCCGCCAGGATCACCGCATCGTGGACGAGACCAACGACAAGATCGGCTACTTCGGAGACGATCCGGGCGTGCCCGTGGTCGCGCCGGCCGGGAGCATCGCCGTATTCTCCAGCGTCTCCTTCCATCGCAGCAGTCCGAACACCTCCGACGGCTGGCGCCGCGTGTACCTGACCCAGTATTCCGCCGAACCGATCCTGACCGAAGATGGCACGCGGAACTGGAGCAACGCGGAACCCTTTCTCGTGGACGGCAAGCGGGTAACGGACGAATAAGCGCTGCGGCCACAGAGCAGACCCCGCAAACAAAGGAGCGGACCTTGACCACGATCACCGGCGTGAAGTGCATCCGGACGCGTTCGAACGGCACCTGGGGCATCGTAAAGATCACCACGAACCAGCCTGGATTGTACGGCATCGGGTCCGCAAGCGATCACTACCACCAGCGCGCCGTTATCGAGGCCGTCGAGTCCATGCTGGCCCCGAGGCTCATCGGACGGGATGTCAGCCGCATCGAGGATATCTGGCAGACCTTCTACACGAGCGGTTACTGGCGCAACGGCGCCATCACCAACACAGCCCTTTCCGGGATCGACATGGCCCTGTGGGACATCAAGGGCAAGGAAGCCGGCATGCCCGTTTACCAGCTCCTCGGCGGCGCCTGCCGGAGCGCTGTGCCCTGCTATGCCCACGCGGGGGGCGGCACGCCGGAAGCCCTGCTGGAAGCCATTCAGGGATACCTCGAAGAGGGGTTTCCCGTGGTCCGCTGCCAATTAGGCGGCTACGGCGGTGGTGGATTCATCCCGTCGGAAGAAGCACCCCGCCCCGCCAACGCCTGGCCCGCCAGCCAGGTCTTCGACGACGAGGCCTACATCGAAGCCATTCCGAACATGTTCGAGTACCTGCGTTCGAAACTCGGATTCGGCCCCAAGCTGACCCACGACGTGCACGAACATCTGCGCCCGCAGTCGGCGGTGGCCCTGTCCAAGCGCCTCGAACCCTACCGGCTCTTCTTCCTCGAGGACGTCCTTTCGCCCGAACAAGTGCAGTGGTACCGACTCATCCGAGAACAGTGCACGACGCCCCAGGCCATGGGCGAGCTTTTCGTGAATCCTCACGAATGGACGCCCCTCATCACCGAGCGCCTCATCGACTACGTCCGCGTGCGGGTATCCAAGGCGGGCGGCATCACGCCGTGCCGCAAGATCGCGAGCCTCTGCGAATCCTTCGGCATCAATACCGCCTGGCAGGAGGGCGGCGACAACGACCCGGTCAATCAAGCCGCGGCCGTCCACCTCGACATGTCGAGCTGGAGCTTCGGAATCCAGGAAGAGAACACCTTCAGCGAGGAAGAATACTCGGCGTTTCCAGGCGCTTGCGAGCTAAGGGAAGGCCACCTCTACACCAACGACAAACCCGGACTGGGGTTGGACATCGACGAGGATGCGGCGGCGAGGCTGCTGAACGCGGAGGACGCGGCGACGCCCCGGTACGCCGCGGAGGATCGCAGGGCGGATGGCAGTATCGTCCGGCCTTGACAGTAACAAACTCCGACCGAGGCCGGTTTCATACGCGCAGTTTCGCAGATTCGCAGATTCGCAGAAGTTCCGTCTATGGCTTCGTATCGGCGTTGACAGGCGGCTCGTCATTGCCGATGAACCGCTCCGCCGTGTTCCTCGTGGCCGGATTGGTCCTGAAATCCGCGATCCACGGCTCGCGGAAGTAGACCTGCTTCTCGCGGGGAAGGCCCGCGATGACTTCCGGTGGCGTCTTGAGCCGGTGCCAGTGCGTGGCCAGGTGGGAATAGGCGTTGAGGACGGTGACCCGGGGCTCGTCCCGGTTCCACACGGGGCCGGCGTGACAGGTGTTCTCGGTGAAGAACACCGCGCTCCCCGCGGGACAGGCGTAGGTCATCAGGAATTCGCTCCGTTTGCCCTCCTCCAGGGACATGTGATCGGGATGCATGGGGAAGTTGGCCTTGTGGCTCCCCACCACGAAGTGCGTGCTCTGGTCTTCCATGCATATATCCGTAAACTCGAAGATCACCCGGACCATGCCCGCGTAGATCTGATCGCGCTGCACCCGGTAGCCGAAGATGGGATCGATCTGTCTGGGGCCACCCCCGTGCAGTTCCCCGTGCGCTTCCCCCTTGTTGCGCCACACGCAGGAACAGTTCTCCAAACGGAAATCCTTGCTGATGATCTCCTCGATCACGTCCACGACCGCGGGGTGGTCGATAAGCACGCTCGACGGTCCGCCCGGCACGTCGCGGTGTTCCGGCGGCAGCGATTCGGGGTCGTGCTTGATCAGGTAGATCAGCTCGCGGATGTCCTTGACTTCATCCGCGGTGAGTATGGCCGGCCGGACCAGAAACCCGGTCAGGTCGAATCGGAAGCGTTCTTCGTCGGTCATGGACATGGGGAGGGGTCCTTCAAGGTGACAGATTCCCGCTACTTGTCGTTAAGTTTGCTATTGTCCTCGGGAACCGGAAGACCGTCATCTTTCAGTGCTGTGATGTATGCTTCGATTGCCTCCTTGACACTAGCAATCGCCGCCTGTCTGGATTCGCCCTGGCTTATGCAACCTGCCAGGCTGGGACATTCCGCAATCCAGAAGCCGTCCTCTCCGGGATAAAGAACCACTTGTCGCATCGATTCAACTCCTACTGCCATGTAAGTTTAAAGCAGTTGTCGCATGATGTGTCAGGAATCGGACTGTACCGTTTCGGTAAACCAGCAGTGCTCATGATCCGGCCGATATACAAGAACCAATTTGTGTTAATAAACCTTCAAAACCCTTTCATTGAAATCACTATAGGTCCTGTCTTGTTTATGTTAAGCAACTTCCAATTAGGAAACAACCGAGTAGTTGTAATTTCCTTACATCTATTGAAACGGTCAGATCCCTAAGTCAGGTTCTTCCTATTAGTCAAACTCCAACCCAACCCGGATCGCAGAACCCGCGCCCGCATAGGTGAATGCCTCGTTGATATCAGTGAATGAGAAGGTATCGGAGATGATCTTGTGGAAGGGGTACTTGTCCCGCGTGCGACTCAGAAATTCGAGGGCGCGCGGGATCACCCAGGGTTCGTACACGATCACGCCGCGAATCGCCTTGCTGCACCGGACGATGTTGCCCGGATCGATCTCCGTCGGGAACCCAAGGTTTATGTTGCCGATCCAGAGATAGCGGCCGCCCCACCTGAGCATGTCGATGCCTTCGGCGAGTACGCGGGGCGATCCCACGAATTCGGCGACCAGGTCGGCGCCAACCCCGCCCGTGTGATCCAGCACGAACTCAATGCGTGCTTTCATGTCCATTTCATCAATGTTCAAGGTGTCGTCGGCGCCGAATTCCCGGGCGAGCGCGAGGCGCGCCGGGAGCCGGTCCAGCACGATGATCCTGCCCGCCCCCATCTCCCGTGCTACGGCGGTCGCATAGAGTCCGAGTCCGCCCGCTCCCTGGATGACCACCGTGTCGCCCAGGGTGACGCCGATCTGATTCAGACCATAGATGACTTCCGAAAGAGCGCAGTTGATCGGGGACACGATCGCGTCCGGGAGATCATCGGGCACCTTGAAGACCCAGTGGCCGCGTTTCATGTAGTAGTATTCACCGTACGCGCCGTGGAAGTGCGGCGGCTGATCGCTTGAGACACCGATCCAGTCCCTATATCGGTCGGGGCATCCCGGCTTGCCGTTGAGGCACGTCCAGCACTGCTGGCACGGCTTGAAGTAGGAATAGACGATGCGGTCCCCTTCGGACAGTGGTTGTCCGGCGCTGTCCGAGGCGACGTTGCGCCCCATGGCGTCGATGGTACCGATCATCTCATGCCCGAGGACCTGGGGGATACCGGTCTCAATCCTGGGGCCATGTCCACGCCAGATGTGCAGATCGGACCCGCAGATATTCGCCATGCGGATCCGGACGAGCATGTCGTCCGCCGTGACCGATGGCACGGGATACTCGCGAATCTCCATCGGTGCCTGCGGCTGGGTATATACAGCGACTTTTCCGGTTTTCATGGTATGTCCCCCGTCTCTTCCTGCCAGGCGCGGATCCGCTCCGTAAGATCCGCAATCCGTCCGGCCTGCCCGCTCCGGTGATACAGATTCTCCAACTCATGGGGATCGTTTTTCAGATCGTACAGTTCCCCCTGACCCTTCCCGTACAGGTTGAGCTTCCAGCCGTCCGCGGCCAGGATGGTCCGATGCTGGTGGACCATGCTCCGGTTCGGTTCCGCTTCGCCGAATCCGGCGGGAGCGTGGCCGTCGGCGCCGCTCCACTCGACGAACACGTCGTCGCCGTCCAGGTTCTCGTGTCCCTGCAGTACCGGCACCCGGCTCCGCCCCTGCAACCGGTCCGGCCGCTCGAGACCGAGCAACTCCATCAGCGTGGGCACCAGGTCGATATGGCTGAACCGGCCGCCGATGTGACGTGGAGTCTGATCCACCATAGGCGCGCGCAGCACCATGGGCACCTTGATGGACTCCTCGTACATGAGCGTCTTGCCCAGGATGCCGTGATCGCCCATCAACTCGCCGTGGTCAGACGTGAATACGACGATGGTGTCATCGGCCTTTCCGCTTTCCTCCAAAGCCTTGAGGATCCTGCCCACCGAACGGTCCACCAGGGTGATGTTGCCCCAGTACCGGGCCATGAGCGCCCGCCATCCCGGCTCGGTACGAAGATCCAGCCCGTAGTTCTCCGACTGCATATAGTAGGCGGCCATCAGGCGGACGAGCAAAGGCGCGTCATCGGGCGGCTGCCTCATGAACGCCGGTCCGGTGGGCAGGCTGTCCGGATCGTAGTAGTCGTTCAGGGGACCGGTGTGCGGGGGATGGGGCTCGAGGTAGCTGACGCAGAGGGCGAAGGGGGCGTCGTCCTGCTGGCGGATGTAGTCGGCCGCGCGTTCGCCCAGGTACCACGCCTTGGTGCATTCCTCGGGCAGGGAGGCCGCATAGTGCCGCGAGAAAACCTTTTGTCCCAATAGCTCGATATCGGGCTTGTATCCCTTATCCACCAGGAAGTGGTGATAGTTGCTGACTTCGGAAAGCCGGTCCGCTTCCGAGAAGTGGCGGCGGTACTGGTCCTCAGTGCCCACCCAGGTCTCGAAGCCGTGCTGCGGGAAGATCTCGTCTCCCAGGTGCCATTTCCCCATGAAGGCCGTGTCGTATCCCTCGGGCAGCATCTCTGCGATGGTCGGTATGCCGGCGCCCAGGGGCACGTTGCAGGAGGGCACGCCCGCCGTATGCGGCCAGAGCCCCGTGAGCATGGTGGCCCGGGCCGGGCTGCATACGGGCTGGCTCACGTAGGCGTTTTCGAACACGAAACTGTCCGACGCCAGCCCGTTGAGCGCGGGGGTTTCGATCTGGTGGTTGCCATAGCATCCCAGCGTATCCGCGCGCTGCTGGTCGGTGAAAATGTAGAGCAGGTTGGGGCGTTTCATCGGTTTCCTTCGCGGTTGGACTTAGAGCGGGGGGTCAGGTTGAACCAGGTCTGATGGCCGGCGAAAAACCGCTCCAGCTCATCGACCATGTAGTGGAAGAAGTGCGGATAGTCCTCTCCCGTGCGACCGGAGAAGTGCGGGGTCAGAAAAACGTTCGGCAGTCCGATGATCTCGCTGTCTTCGGGGATGGGCTCCGGATCGAAAACGTCCAGTCCCGCGGCGATGTCCCCGCGCTTGAGGCGATCGATCAGGGCCGCGGAATCGACGATGGCCCCGCGAGAAACGTTCACGAACACCGCGCCCGATGGAATGAGTTCCAGCTCGCGCCGTCCGATCATGCCCCGGGTGTGGGGAGTGAGGGGCGCCACGCAGATGATCGCGTCACACTTTGAAAGCACGTTTTCCAGCGACGTCTGCAGGAAGCCCAGCGCTTCGGGCAGTTCCTGCGGCAGGTAGGGATCGTGCACCCATAGCTCGACCTCGAAGGGGCGCAGCAGCTTCATCAGCCGCCGTCCCATGTGTCCGCCGCCGATGAGTCCGACCCGCTTGCCGGTGAGGATGCCCGCCATGGGCTGAATAAGACCTCGATCCTGCGTATTGCCCGCGACGATGCGGCGGAAAAGCGCGCCGGCGTTGCGCATGGAGATCAGCGTCAGGGCCAGGGCCCATTCGGCCACGGGATAGGTGGATCCGTTGGTCGTATCCACGGTGCGGATGTCGCGCGCCCACAACGTCTCCAGATCCAGGCGCGCGGCAAACCGGTCGCCTTCCAGTTCGCCGACGAATCGCAGCCGGGGCGCGGCATCCAGGATCGTGGCGGCGATCCGCGGCGCGCCGTGGCACACGACGAGGGCGTCCACGCCGTCCATTTCCTTTGCCAACCGCGCAGTGGTTTCGGGGTCCGTGCTGGTATCGTAAATTCCTCCACCCTCGCTATGGAACCACGCCCAGTCGGCAAAGGCCTCGAGGCGGGTCAGTTCCGCCGGCGGCAGGTAGCCGTTGCGCACCCGCTCGTCGCAGGCGATGAGCACTTGCGGTCGCTTGTTCGACATTTACTCTCCTTGTCTTCCTTAGTAGTCCAGCCTCAGCCGAAGGCCTCGGCATACTGCTGCGTACGACTGGTCATCATGCCGTAGAAACCCCGTACCTCCGGATCAGGATGATCCCGCCACAGCCGGGCGGGAATCATGGTACAGTCGCTGAGCACGGGGCCGCCGCGATGGCCGTAATAGATCTGAACGGTCTTGCGCTCGTGCGGCGTGATCCGTACCGTCGCGGCGTGCAGCACGGACAGGTTGAACAGTACAACCGTGCCTGCCGGACCGTGCAGGTGGACCTTGCCGCGCCGGGCGAGCTGTTCCTCGGTATCGAGTATGGGACCGTCGCAGGGCTCCGGCGATATGGAGAAGCAGTGCGTACCTTCGTGGACATCGGTCAGGTAGAGCATCATCTGCAAATAACCGCACCTATAGGGCCGGTCCGTCGCATGCGGACGGTCCCGGTGCCAGATCTCCTCCGGATTGCTGTCGCGCGGGTCCATGTGCCGCAGGCACGCTTCTCCAAGCCAACTGGGCCCTTCGAAGATGGTCTCTATCGGGCCGATCAGGGCGGGATGGCGGATCAGGCCGTCGATTTCCGGCGATGAGATCAGCGGATCGCAGTTGAGGGTCTGGTGGCCGTGATTGGAAATGGGATGCCAGAAACAGCCCCGTTCCGATCGGTCCGCATCGTACAGTTTGATGAATCGATCCAGTTCCTGGCTGGTAAAAACCTGGCCGAGGTTGACGTAACCATTCTGTTTGAAAAAGCCCAGATCCAGCATGCAGGAAACACCGATCGCTAAAGGTGGGTTTACTTGCAAAAGAAATGACCATACATTGCCAGCGTCAAGAAGTTCACCGCGCGCGTCAATATAGTACTCCGCCTATCGTTGCAGCGATTGTTGCAGCGATTGTCGCAGTGATTGCCGTAGCGACGGTCGTCGCGTTAAAATCCCTGCACGACGTTACTGACCCTCGCAGTCCACCAGGAGCACCGGAAATGTCCGAAACCATCCTTAATGCAGCACTGATCGGGTGCGGCGGCAGAGGTCGGGGCCACCTCGAGACCATGAAGGCCTTCGACGACCTGCGGTTCGTGGCCGTGTGCGATCCCGTGGAGGAATTGCGCGACCGGGTGGCCGCCGAAAACAACGTCCCGCGAAAGTACGAAGAAATCGGGGACATGCTGGCGAAAGAGGAACTGGACCTGGCGGTCATCGCGACGCCGGCCCACCTGAACGGCCAGTGCGCGCAGCCGGTGATCCAGGCCGGGGTCCACACGCTGCTCGAGAAGCCGCCCGGACTCTCCGGCGCGGAAACGGAAGGGCTTCGGGACGCCGCCAACGCGTCCGGCGCGAAGGTGCTGGTCGGCTGGAACCGGCGGTTCCATTCGTTGATCTGCAAGGCTCGCGGCCTGATCGAGGAGCGGGGTCCCATCACCCAAATCGTGGCGGAGTTCCACAAGAGCATGACAGGCTTGCGCGATCGGGGCTTCCCGGACCACCTTCTGGACAACTTCATTTACGAGACGCCGATCCATGCCATCGACCTGACCCGTTCCCTGGCCGGCAGTTCCCCCATCACCGAGCTGCACGCCGTCGCCCGCAGGACCAATTCGCCTTTCGTCGACGTTTACGCCGCGCTCATCCGCTTCGAGAACGGGTGCGTGGCACAGCTCACGGCCAATTTCACCACGGATGCCCGGCTGGAGCGCTACGAAATCCACGGCCGGGACTGCTCGGCCTACCTGGAAGGCGTCAGGAAAGCCGTGGTACAACGCGACGGCAAGACCGAGGTATTCGACGTGGTGGAGTCCGGCGGCACCGCCGAACAGGCCCGCTTCCTGGTCGACTGCATCAAGGAAGACCGGCCGGTTGGGCTGCCCGCGGCGGGCCTGGACGAGGCCGTCGAGACAATGAAGCTGGCCGACCGCATACGGGCGGGGTTGCGTGACTGATCCGGGTTACGAGCCCATTACGGCCTTCGGTTTCTTGACATACGGGCGACCGCATGATAGGATGCTATTGAAAGGTCGTCGGCAACTTTTCGGCTTTTCGTAACCTAGTGACCGCTAGACCTTGTGATTCAGTCCTCGATATACTCAAAGCAACTCGGCGGCGTGTAGCAGGAGGAGCCATTCATGTCGTATACCAGTTACTTTCAAATCATTGTCACGTGCGTTGTAATTCCCCTGTTGGCCATGGGCTGCGGCGAGGAGGTGGACACCGTGGATTCAGACGAACAGCTCATGTCCCTGGCTCGCGCGTCCATCTCCCAGATCGAAGGGGAGCTGTCCCTGGAAGGACTGCAGGAGCCCGTCGAGGTGATCCGGGACCGCCACGGCATACCTCACATCTACGCACAGAACACGGATGACCTCTTCTTCGCCCAGGGTTACGTGATGGCCCAGGACCGGCTGTGGCAGATGGAGCTCTGGCGCCGGTGGCGGGAAGGCCGTCTCGCGGAGATCTTCGGCCCCGAGGCCTTCGACTACGACGCCCGGACGCGGCTCATGATGTACCGCGGTCCCTTCGACGAACGGGAGTGGACAAGCTACCACGCCGAGGGCGAACGCATCTTCACGGCCTATGCGAACGGCGTAAACGCCTATATCGACACGCACGCCGACAATCTGCCGGTGGAGTTCAAGCTGACGGGCATCCAGCCCGGCCGGTGGACGAAGGAGACGGTGGTGCGGCGCTGGACCGGGCTCTTCTTCCCGAGCGCGGGCAACGACGCCGGGGACGAGATCCGGCTGGCCCGGTCCGTGGCGGAACTGGGCGTCGAGGAGGCCAATCGCCGCGCAGCGCCCCTGCCCTGGGATGATCTCGTGGTGCCGGAGGGCCTGGACGTGACCATCGTCCACGAAGACATCGTGGCCGCAATGCGGAAAGGGGAGGGCGATCCCCTGGTACCCGGCCGCCTGCCGCAACTCGAGCTCGTCGAACCGTATACGGGCCTGGTACCCCCGGACCGCCAGGCCGAAGCACCCACCGAAGAGCAGCTGCTCGAGATCGGCAGCAACAACTGGGCCGTGAGCGGCGCCCTGTCCATCACGGGCCAGGTCATGGTCGTCAACGATCCCCACCGCCGCCTCGAGAACCCCTCGCTGCGGTACTATTCCCATCTGAACGCCCCGGGTTGGAACGTGATCGGGGCCAGCGAGCCGCCCTTCGTAGGCGTGACCGCCGGACACAACGACCGGGTCGCGTGGGGATACACCTTCGCGGGGGTCGATGTGAACGACGTATACGTAGAGGAACTCCACCCCGAGCAGCCCGACATGGTTCGGTGGCAGGGCGGATGGGAACCCCTGCGCGTCATCACGGAGGAGATCCCGGTGAAGGGCGAAGAGCCGCGGGTAGTCGTGCTGAAGTACAGCCGACACGGTCCCGTGTTCTACGAAGATCCGGATAACGGGGTGGTCTATGCCGTGCGTTCCATCACCCACGAGCCCGGCACCGCGCCGTACCTGGGATGCTTCCGCATGGCCCAGGCCGAGAGCGCCGAGGACTTTTTCGAGCGGGCCATGTTCTGGAAGGTACCGACGCATAACCTGGTCTTCGGCGACGTGGAGGGCAACATCGCCTTCCAGGTATCGGCCCTCACACCGGACCGCGAAGGCTGGAACGGCCGGCTGCCGGTTCCCGGCGACGGGCGGTACGAGTGGCAGGGGTTCCGGGAAGATCTGCCCCGGGAGTACAATCCCCAGCGCGGCTGGGTCGGGACGGCCAATAACGATTCCCATCCGCCGGACTACACCGGACGCCCGGTCATGTTCCACTCATCGAGAGGCGTCGAATACTCCCGGATCGAGCGCATGAAGCAACTGTTGCAGCCCAACCGGAAATACACCGTCGACGACCACAAGCGCATCCAGCTGGATGCCTATTCGCTGCGGGCCGAGGCCGATATTCCCTCGTTTCAGGGCTGGACGTCGGACGATGCGGAAGTCGAACGGGCCCGTGCGCTTGTAGCCGACTGGAACGGCGTCCTGGACCGCGACAGCGCCGGCGCGGCGGTCTGGTACCGCTGGCGGGGCGAGGCCGAAGCCGCCGCCTACGAACCGGAGACGCCGGCCGACGAACGCCGGCCGCTCGTGGAAGCCGGCCTGCGCAAGACCGTGGACCGTTTGAAGGGTGAACTGGGCGAGGACTGGAGCCAATGGCGGTACGGACGCCTGCAGAAGAGCCCCTTCACCCATCTCCTGTCCGATGCTTTCTCCCTGCCCGCCGTGGAGCGGTCGGGCGGGTTCGGCACCATCGCCGCCACGTCGGTGAGCTTCCGGCACATCCTGGACACGGAGGACTGGGACCGGTCGGTCTTCATTATCACGCCGGGCCAGTCGGGCCAGCCCGGGAGCCCCTACTACGGCAGCCTGCTGGAGACCTGGGGAAGCGACGAGTATCTCCAGCTGGCGTTCAGCCGGGAGGCGGTGGAAGCACTCGCGGGGCACCGGCTCACGCTGTCTCCGCGCTGAGCGGCGTGGACCGACTGTCTCCGCGCTGAGCGACGAGGACGCTCGGCCGATATTGAAACTTTGTCGCCGAAGGGGCGTTAGCTGAGTGGAGTACCGCGTACTGGGAAAAACCGGGATTGAGGTCTCGTCCGTCGGCCTGGGCTGCTGGCCCATGGCCGGGATGGCCGGCGGGGCGAACTGGTCCGGTATCGACGACGAGGAGTCCATCGCCACCATACAACACGCGGAATCCCTCGGCATCAACCTGCTCGACACGGCCAACGGGTACGGCGCCGGCCACAGCGAACGGATCATCGGCCGGGCGCTCCGGGACAGGCGGGACCGCTACGTGGTCGCCACCAAGGTCGCGCCTCGGTCCGACGACCCGGAGGAGCCGTTACAGCGGTACATCGCGAAGAACTGCGAAGGTAGCCTGGAAAGACTGCGGACTGACTATATCGACATCTACCAGTTGCACGGCGAACCGGACGAGGCCGGCATGCTGGCAATCGTTGAGGCGTTGACGCGGCTGGTCGAAGCGGGCAAGATACGGTGTTTCGGCATCTCGACCTATGAAACGGAGGTCATGCGGGCCCTGATGGCGCTGGGCGATCTTTCGATGGTCCAGATCGGCTACAGCATCGTTAATCCGGTGGGACAGCCGGGGCTGAATTTCGCGGAAGCCCAGAACCTGGGGACGCTCATCCGCGTCCCGCTCGCCCAGGGTGCGCTGACCGGTAAGTATTTCGACTCATTGTCCGGGCTCGATCCACAGGACCGCCGGCACGAGCGTTTCGACAATCCCCGGATACGGTCCGCGCTGCAGAAGCTCTCGGAGCTCTCCTTCCTGGCGAAAGGCGGAAAGCGCACCATGGCGCAGGCGGCGCTCAGGTTCGTGCTGGACACGCCAGGTGTGACCTCGGTGATACCCGGCGCAAAAAACCGGGCGCAGCTGGAAGAGAACGCGGGAGCGGACGGCGTCCCCCCGTTGACTGCCGACGAACGGAAACAGGCGCTGGCCATTGGCGGGAAAGCGAACTGGCCGCTGCCGCCATACACGAGCTGGACGTGATGTGCTTCAACACACATTTGACGAAATGATATACAGACTTAGGAAAACTGGAGGAAATCGATGCGGCGCTTGATGTTATGCCTTCTGCTCGTCTTCAGTACAGGATGTGGACGGGTGTTCCTGGGCGACACCCAGAAAGTGGAGATCAACGTGACCCCCGCGGACGCCCGGATCAAGATCCCGGACCGCATCGACCGGGACACGAACCCGTTCACGATCGAACTACCCCGGAACGAGTCCCACCTGGTGGAGATCACCAAGCCGGGCTACGAGACGAAGTGGATTGTCCTGCAGAAGGTCAAGCTGCCCTCGGTAATCGTCGCGGACATCCTGCTCACCCTCGGCATCGGCCTCTTCATCGACATCTACTGGGGAACCTGGGAAGGACTAAAACCTTCGAGGCTGGACGTGACGCTGGAACCCGAAAGCGCGGAGGGAGGTCCCGTCAACGTCCCGCTGAACCTGGCCGAATCCACCCTGACCGTGCAGGACGGGTCCGTCCGGATCAAGGTGCACGTCCTCGAGTGATTTCAACCGGCCGGATACCACGCGAGCTACGGTTTCGACCGCACCGCCCGGTATCTAAGGAACAGCTCCTGGCCGACCCGCCTGGACTCGATCAGCCTGAGCTTTCGGAAACGGTCGCTGGCGAAGCCCTTGCCGTCCGCTGCCGTCGGGGCGGTGCTTCCGCCGATCACGACGGGACACAGGGTCAGGTACACCTCGTCCACCAGTCCGGCCTCCCAGAAGGCCATGTTGACCTCGCCGCCGCCTTCGACCAGCAACCGGCCGATGCCGCGGTCGGACAGCTTTCGGCAGAATTCATGAAGATCCACGGTGGTCCGGCCCACCCGGATCACTTCGGCCAGGTCCTGAAAGGGCAGGACCTGTTCGTCCGTCGCCTGCTGCGTCGTCGCGATGATCCGTTCGACCTGGTCGTCTTCCCAGTATCTACCGGCACTTGGCAGTCGCATGGACCGGGACAGGATCACCGAGACCGGATGCGGCGGTTTGCCCATGCGCCTGCGTTCGTCTCTCCGCCGGGCGGACTTGACCCTGACCGGCGGATCTTCCGCGCGGAGCGTTCCGGCGCCGATGAGCACGGCATCGGCGTCCGCCCTGATCTCATCCATCAACCCACGATCGATTCTGCTCGTGAATCGGACCGGATCGCGTTGCTCCGTGGATAACTTGCCATCCAGGCTCAAGGCGTAATTCAGCAGGATGTACGGCCGTTGGTCAGACTTCATTTGATGCGCTTCGGTTGGCGTTCGGTTCAGGCGTCCTGTTTATTGGAATCACCCGTAAAATCGTCTTGACAGATAAACAATGCCAGTATATTATTCAAGTCGAATTTCAGCAAGACATAGTCCGGATTCATTCCCCGGGATGGCATCCGGAAGAAGGAAGCGCATCCGCGGTCGGTCGGAACTCCGGTCCTGACTTGCGGGTCGCCCTATCAGTGTCAGTACCCCGCCACACCCAGGTATACCATTCCTGAAACCGTTTGACTCGCGTGCGATAGCGCCAGCGTACTGTGTAGATGGTTCCGCTTGAGAGAGGCAGGATTTTGTGAAAGTCAGAGAAATCAAACACGGGGACGTCACGGTGCTGGAACTGAGCGGCCGCATGGCCGAGGGAAGAGACACCGACGCCCTGAGCGAACGCATCAACCGGCTGGCCGACCAGGGTTCCAGGAAGATCATCTTCGATCTGAGCAAAGTGTACTGGATCGACAGTTCGGGACTGGGACTGCTCATTCGCGCCTATACCCGCATGCAGAAGGTCGGTGGCGATCTGAAACTCGCGCGTGTGACGCGCAGCGTCAGCAGCCTCCTGCAGATGACCAAGCTGTCGACCGTTTTCGCCGTCCACGATACGCTGGAAGGCGCCATCGAGGCCTTCGGAACCTGAACCGGGCGGACTGATACCTGACATGGCTGATCAGCATCCCGGCCCGGTCCAGACCCACGGAAGCCGGACCGCCGAACTCGTGGCGGTAAGCCGCGCACGGCACCTCCTCCGCCACCAGCCGCCCTACATCTTCCACGATCCCTTCGCGTACCAGTTTCTGAGCAAACGGTGGAAACGGATCCTCGGATCCTGGCTGCGCGACGCCTTCGTCTCCAAAATCCTGCTGCGCAGGCTCATGCCGATCACCACCCAACCGCTGACCCGGGCCCGTTTTACCGAAGACTGCCTGCTGGCGGCGATCGAGGACGGCGTGGGCCAGTACGTCATACTAGGCTCCGGCTACGATACGTTCTCGCTGCGTCATCCCGGGCTAGACGTGACCATCTACGAAATCGATCTCGCTTCCACGATTGCCCTGAAACGGGAACGGGCCGTGGCCGCCGGGCTGGCGTTGCCGGACAGTCTGCGGCTGATCCCCATCGATTTTGAGCAAGACGACCTCGCGGACCGGCTGACCGCCCACGGATTCGACCCGGAGAAACGGTCCTTCTTCAACTGGCTGGGCGTGACGTACTACCTGTCCAGGGACGCGATTCAGGATACGCTGAACAGAGTGTGCGGAATAACCTGCCCCGGCTCGGAGATCGTCTTCGACTACCTCGCCGAGTCGAACAGCATACCGGAAGACGAACGTCCCCGTGCCCAGAGCATGAAGAACTATGTCGGGAAGCTTGGGGAACCCATGATTACGTCTTTCGACCCGGCCAGCATAAAGGCAGACTTCGACGCCGGCGGCGAATGGGAGGTCGTCCGCAATGATTCGCCGGCCGACCAGCAGAAGCGGTACGTGGAAGGGCGCGGCGACGTGTACGATCTGCCGCCCCTCTTCTGGTGCCTCCATCTGAGAAGGCGAGGTTAAGCGGATCATAAACGGGTAAGCGTATTTATTCCGTGTATTGTGATATTTCGTAAACACATGCATAAGCCCTTAATTCCCTTGACATAATGAAGTTTATTACATATACTTTCTGCCCAATTCCTGTACGCTTGAAATTCCAAATATCATAAAAAACTCATAGAACAGGCGGCCTCTCATGTACACATCGATCAGGCGTTCGTTTGCCTTGAAAGTGTTTGGCTTGCTCTGCCTGGCAGGGATGCCATGCTCCGTCGCGCTTGCCGACCAACAGGAAGACGCGATGCCAGATTCCCTCTTCCTGCTGCCCGTGCTGGAGGCGGAAGCGATTGTCGTTACCGGAACGGCGGTTCGCGAATCTCCGATCGAACTCCCCTATGCCGTCGCCCGCATCGACCGCGCGTCGCTGGCCGAACAGGGGTCGCCATCCATGGTCGACCTGTTCAAGAACCTGAGTGCGAGCAGCGGCGTCATCGGCGAGGCGAACAGCTGGTACAACGCGCAGTCGGGAGACATCCCGGAAACCGTGGCGAACATCAACCTCCGCGGACTCGGCGCCTCGCGCAGCCTGGTGCTGATCAACGGCCGGCGGCAGACCTATGTGCCTGGCCGGCTCGTGGGAGGCCGGTTCGTCGACGTGAACGCCTTCCCCTCCATCTCCATCGAACGGATGGACATCCTCAAGGAAGGCGCTGGGGCCGTCTACGGATCGGATGCGATCGCGGGCGTCGCCAACTTCATCACGCGCGGCAGTTTCGAGGGGTTTGAACTGGATGTTTCCTACGACTATTTCGACGCGGCCGGAGACGCCCAGCTGGGTGGGATCTGGGGCGGTAAAGTCGGCGATTCCAACCTGGTGATCTCCCTGGAACACAAGCGTCGCGGCAACCTGCGCGCCGAAGAGCGGGACTGGGCGCTGCGCCCCTTTCCGAACTACGGATGGGGCTGGTCCTGGTACGGGAATCCCGGCGCCTTCATCATACCGGACGGACTGCAGACCGATGCGAGCATACTGGCCGGGGAACCTCGATTCGTGGACCCGGGCTGCGAGGGGCTGGGCGGGTACCAGGTGGGCGCGAGCACGTGCCGGTTCCGCTACCAACCCTGGGACAGCATCATCGAGAAACTCCAGCATACCCGGGGATTCGCCGAGTTGAACGGCTCGATCGGCGAGACAGACTATCACCTGGAAGCACTCTACCACGACGCCCGGGTACCCGAATGGGAAACCACGCCTTCCTTTCCTCCGATCGCCTTTTACGACGGCGTACAGCAGGTGGGCGCGGACCATCCCGGACGCGTTGCCTTCGTCGAGCAGAACCCCACCTATACGAATTCAGCCGGAGTCACGCTGGACCTGACCGGCGACCAGCCCTGGTACTTCTTCGGTCGCCTGGTCGGAAACGCCGGTCCCGGACGCGTCCAGAGCCGGGAGTCCCGCACCCGACGCCTGGCAGGCTCCCTCACGGGGCCGCTCGGCGAGTCCAGCCTGAGCTACGACCTGGGTATTTCCTATTCGGATACGAAGGGTACGGTGCGCCAGCCGGCGGAATACGCCTACCGCAAGTTCCTGGCTTTCCGCGGGTACGGCGGGCCGAACTGCGGCGTCGGGGTCGTTCCGGACCCCAGCGCGCCTTCCGGCCTCGCCCTCGGTGCCATTCCCAGCGGCGTCTCTCCCGGAACCGGGAACTGCTCCTACTTCAACCCGTTCAGCAACGGTATCCAGTTTTCCGCACAACCGGACGCCCCTTACACCGACAGCGCCAATCCGAACTACCGCGCCGACCTGGCCCACGGCGCCGGGCTGATCGACTGGATCAACGAGAAGGTCGCCACGACCAGCGAGGCCAGCCTGCTGTCCATGGAAGCCATCCTGAACGGCGTGATCAGAGAAGACGTCGCCAGCTACGCCGCGGGGTACCAGCTGCGCCGCGTCGATGTCTCCGCCGTGCCCAACGCGCCCGGCGACCTCTCCCAAAATCCATGCCGCATACCGGGGGACAGGAGCTGCGCGATCCAGACCGGGTCCTTTACCTTTACCTCCGGGATCCATCCCTACGAAGCCAACCAAACGACCCACGCGGTGTTCGCCGAACTGGCGCTCAAACCCAACGACTGGCTGGACAGCCAGGCCGCGTTGCATTTCGAGGACTACGGTTTCGCGAACAGCCTGGACCCGAAGATCTCGCTGCGGGCGCAGGTCAACGATTTCCTGGCCCTGCGAGGTACGGTGCAGACTACTTTCCGAACGCCTTCTGTGGACGATCTCAACACGGACGTGGTCATCTACACGGCGTACGTGGGACCGACGGATGCCTGGAAGGCCATCGAGAACAGGGGCGTCGAAGATCTCGAGCCGGAAGAAGCACTTACCTATAACCTGGGCGTGATCTTCGAGAACGACACCGGTTTCGAGATGACCGTGGATTACTGGAATTTCGATTTCAACAATCCCATCGGCGTCCTCCCCGATGCCGCACTGGCCGCGGCCTACGTGAACCCGGCGACCCGCGCCGCCGTGCAGGACCGCATTTACTGTCCCGGGAACCGAAACGACGGGAGCTGCGCACCGGGCGACATGGAGCGGATCCGGATCAACCACATCAACTGGCCCGGACTCAAGACATCGGGGATCGACTTGCATATCGGCGGACGGCAGGTGCTGGGCAACGGCGCGATCGACCTCCACCTGGACGGCAGCTACACGCTGGACTATACCATCGAAGCGCTCATGCACAACGGCGTGGAACTCGTCGCCGAGAACGAGGCCGTGGGTTTCCTCAACGCGACGAACCCCCTGGCGCCGCCCCTGCCTCCGCTGCGCATGAACGCGACCGTCGGGTACCACTGGAGCGACTACAGCGCCATCGCCAGGGGACATTACATCTCGTCGTACGAGAACGGGGACTACTGGTTCGATACGGGGCCTTCGGGCGAAGACTGGACCCAGATCGACCCGTTCCTGACCTTCGACATGAACTTCCAGTGGCGGATACCCGATTCCGGTGTGGTCGCCACGCTGTCGCTGTTCAACCTCCTGGACGCGGCGCCGCCCTACGTGAACCAGGAACTGGCCTTCGACGCGCTGACCCATGACCCCAAGGGCCGGCGGTTCAAGCTGGGCGTGACGTACAGTTTCAGGTAGTCAGGAAGAAATGAAGCGCCGGGTGCGAATGACCGGTGTGTTTTGAAGGGAAAAACCGATACGGGACTGATGGGCGGGCCTTCACGGGCTCGCCCAT
Organism: Gemmatimonadota bacterium; assembly: GCA_009837395.1. Taxonomy (GTDB): domain Bacteria; phylum JAAXHH01; class JAAXHH01; order JAAXHH01; family JAAXHH01; genus JAAXHH01. The sequence goes on along the minus strand of VXTP01000043.1, from coordinate 292,420 downwards.
TTGTCGTTCAGGCGCCGTGATCCTGCTTAAGCCACCGGATGAAGGACAGGGTCATCAGGACCAGCACGGCGATGAGCGGCAGCGCCACGATCAGGGAAGCCGACTGGACCGCCCGCAGGCTTTCCGTACCCCCCACGAACATCAATGACAGCGCCACGGAACTGAGCACGACCGCCCAGAAGCAGCGGTGCCAGCGCGCGGGTTCACGCACTTCGGCCTGTTCACGGGTCGCCACCGACGCCAGGATGTAGGAGGCGGAGTCCAGCGTGGTGGCGGCGAAGATGATGGCCAGGGTCACGAACACCAGCAGAAGCGGTATGGCGAAGGGGATCACCCGGTCTCCCACGGCGACGACCGTGGCAATGATCGCTTCCGGCGTCATGTTGCGGGCGACCAGACCGGTGAGGTCCTGTGAGCCCTCCAGCTGGAAGAACAGGCTCGTGTTGCCGAGGACCGCGAAGAACAGCCAGCAACCCATCGCGCCGCCGATGATCTCGGCGCCGATCAGCTCTCGGATCGTGCGGCCCCGGGAGATGCGGGCGACGAACAGCCCCATGAACGGCGCGAAGGCGATCCACCACGCCCAGTAGAAAACGGTCCACTGCTCCGGGAAGGTGGCCTGAGGTGTAGCCTGTAGCCCCGGACTCCCCTCCCCAGACGCCGATATCAGCGAGCCCCACTTTCCGATAGGATCCAGGTAAAGGCTCATCTTGACGAAGTTCTGCACCAGCAGGCCGATACTGTTGGTGATCGTGTCGATGATGAACAGCGTCGGCCCCGCCAGGAAGACGAAGGTCAGCAGCGCGATGGTGAGCCAGAGGTTGAATCGGCTCAGCATGCGGATACCCCGCTGCAACCCGGTGTAGACGCTCACGCCGAAGATCGTCCCCAGCGTAATCACCACCGAGGCGTCCAGCCAGTACCCCCGGTCGACGCCCAGCATCTCCGACAGCCCCGCCGAGATCATGGGCGTGCTGAGCCCGATGGACGTCCCGACCCCTCCGAGCAGGCCGAACATGAAAAGCATGTCGATGAACTTGCCCGGAAGGCTCCGGGCCGCCTGCGCGCCGATCACGCCTTCGCAGGCCGCCGACATGCGCAGGACCGGCCGCCGCCGGTTCCAGAAGAGGTAGGCGAGGGGCAGGGTGGGAATGCAGTAGATCGCCCACGCCGTGAATCCCCAGTGGAAAAGTCCGTAGGTCGCCGCCCACTCCGTGGCCTCGGCGGACCGGGGTTCGAGGCCGAAGGGCGGATTCATGTAGTAGTAGGCCCACTCGATCGTGCCCCAGTACAGGACACTGGCGCCGATGCCGGCGCAGAAGATCATGGCGATCCAGCTGATCAGGGAGAACTCGGGTTTGGCGTCGGGCCCGCCGAAACGCACGTTGCCGTACTTGCCGAGGGCGTAGTAGACGAGGAGCGCGAAGGCGGCGATGGTGAACCAGAGGTAGGCCCATCCCAGGATTCGGGTCAGCCAGCCGAAGGCCGCGCTGAGCAGGGCTTCTCCCTCGACGGGAAACACGACCAGGGGTACCGAGACGCCCGCGATCAGCGGCAGTGCGACCCAGAATATGACCCGGTCGACGCGGGGTCCGTCCATGGTTTTCCTCCGATTGGATTGTACCGACGGCGTCCCGCAAGGGTATTCAGTGGGGGATGTTCAACTCGTGCATCCGCCTGTGAATGGCTTCCCGGGCCTGTACGTAGGGCGCTTCGAGGAAGGCCTCGTGGTCGTCACCACCGTGATGGTGGGTGGTCGTGCCCGGCTTGTGCTGCCAGCTGCGGCGCTTGATGTAGGACAGGCCCCCTTCGATCAGGCTCAGCATGTACTGGGCGTTCTCCAGGTCGAACAGCCAGTAGGGGCCGCCGCAGGCTACGTATACCGGCGAAGTATGCGCCATGATGCCCCGGCGCCAGCCGTCATGGTGCGGAATGCTGGTGTAGTTCGGTCCGGCGCACCGCGCCGCCAGCCAGGTGTGGCCTTCGATTTTCAGGGAGGTCCTGAGCGACAGCCGGCGGGTGCCCTTGCGTTCTTCCGCAGAGGCGACCACCCGGCCCTGCTGGACGATTTCCAGCGTATGGATCGGCAACGTCGAATCCGCCGACGCCTCGATTTCCACCGTCCCGCCGTTGCCGGGAAGATTCACCGTGTCGCCGATGGGCTGTCCGTTCACCGTCAAACGGATGATGGGACCGGCGCTCAGGAAGGTGTTCCCGCCGCGCAGCGCCTTGCACCAGTTGTCATAGGTAAAGGGCTCGTCCGGCGGGATGTAGGCGTAGGTCCGGTAGATCCCCACCGGCACATCGCTGGACATCTTGTCCGTTCCGCCGGCCAGCGGCAGCCTGTACCCGCAATTCAGGTATCGGTAATACTCCAGGTGGTTGTACTCGCTGTGCACCAGCATCTCCACGGCGTCGGCGCGGTCCGTGGCGATGAGGACCGCCGGTTCGCAGTTGGGATTGGGGATGTGGGGGATCACCACCGTCCCGCCCTGGGCGTGGCAGGCGTCGGCCCAGTATGACAGGGTCGTTTCCAGGTTGCCGCCCAGTTCCGCCTCGCCGGGACCGTCCGAACACCAGGGCATGACCGGTTCTTTGAGGCCGAGGAGCGACAGGTGGCCCAGGATGTGCTGCCGGTTCTCCTGCGAGGCATACACGATCGTGTCGCCGTCGTGCGCCACGTTCGCCGATCCCGTGAATTCCTCGGTGTTCGTGAAAAGGCCTCCCCACTGGGAGAGCAGGAGGTTGACCACGTTCAGATCTTCTCCCTGGGCCTCGAGCTGCGCGCCCTGGGTGGAGAGGAAATGCACGTGGGTGTCGCCGCTGAAGTACCGTTCCGCGTTCAGATCGGACCACCGCTTGAGCCGCAGCGTGAGTTCGCGCTGCCCGGGCTCGATGTGAACGCGCTTGCGAATCGGCTCGTACTCGAACCCCCGTGCCACGTCCACGTGCACCTCGCCCCGGGGCAGCCACCCCTGGCACTTGCCGTCGATGTAGGCGTAGGACATCTGGCCCAGGCGCACGTCGCCGCCCACGTCCACATGCCAGGTATCCAGGTTCGAGTTCACGTGGGCATGGTGGCCGTGCGGCGCGTAGGGCACGCCGCGGGCCGACCGGAAATGGACGCGGCACGGGACCGGCTTGCCCGTCTCGTCATCCAGCACCGTGGTGTGTACCCAGTTCCGGCCCGTATCGATGACCTCGAACCGGACCGAGGGGGTCTCGACGACCTCTTTGGCTTCCAGCTCGCCCCAGTTGGCCGAACCGACCGCCTTCCCATCCTGTTTTACGGTTACGGTGGCCGACGGGGTACCGGCCACGCCCACGTGGGCGGGACTGGTGCGACGGGTGTCCGCCTGGCCCCAGCCGCGGTGCGTGTCGGTCAGGAAGGCCTGGTCGACCTGATCGGGCAGCGGATAAGCGTACGTCGCGTAGCCCCGGTCGACCTCGACTTCGAGGTTGAAGGGTTTTTCGGCGTCTTCCTGGTTCCTGAGTTCGATTTCGACGTCCCGGGCGGCCCAGCGACAGATGGGATCTTCGTCGACATGGCCGAGGGTGACGGCGGCCACGACGAAGGGCGGGCCCTGCGGCGTGATTTCAATCGAGCGGATTCTTCGGTCGGGATGTGGATTGCGCCAGGCCCAGAGATAGTAGCCGCGTGGCCATCCCTGTTCGGCCTCCGTCTGCCGGCGGCCCGCATCGCTCCAGTCGCCGCCCGACCGGTCGTAGGTCGACGGCTTCTCGTCCGGGACGCAGAGAAAGGGATACTGCCCCCAGGGAAGGGGCATGTAGCCGATCTCGAATCGTTCACGGATCGTTACGGACTCGGCCTGTCCGTCGTCCCATACGAACCGGTACGTGGCCACGGGAAGGGCGATCGGCCCGCCCGCCTCGATCTCCGAACGGATTACCGCGTGGGCGAAAACCACGTTGACCGCGGCCTGGCCGACCGGGATTTCGACGGGCTCGGACGGACAGCCCACTTCGGACCCGAAACCGATGAAGCAATCGGATTCTGTCGTGCCGTTGCCGATTTGGAAGGGCAGGCCGTAAAACACCTGCGATCCCAGCGGAGGGTCTCCAATGGAATCGTATACGCCGCGGTTCGCGTTGTAGTTCGGGGTGAGGTCCAGGGGCTGGTAGTCCGGCATGACGGCCTCGGGCTTCGGTTGGATTGTCAGGCGAGCATGTTTTCCACGGCGGCGTCCACATCGTCATACGTCTTGAAGACCGTATACAGCCGGGTGATCCGGAACAGTTGATCCAGACGGTCGTTGACGCCCGTGAGCACCATCTCCCCGTCCCGGGACCGGATTTTCTTCATGGCCGCGATCAGCGAACCCAGTCCGGAACTGTTCATGATGGGCACGCCGGTCAGATCGGCGACGAACCGCGTGCAGCCCCGGGCAAGGGTGTCGTCGATCATCCGGTCCAGCTCGACGCTGTCCCCTTCTTCCCACAACCTGCCTTCGATGCGAAGCACGGCGATCTCGTCTTCCAGCGAAACGTAGATATTCATACCTACCTTATCCCTCGTTGCGGATGAAAGCGCATCAGCCCGCGATCGACGCCTCGATGGCGTCCTTGACCTCCGCGTATTCCGGAAACCGGTCGTTCGCCAGCTTGGAGAAGATCAGCGAATCATCCACAGTGACTTCGAACCTGCCTCCTCCTGACGGCACGAGCTGCAGCTGTTCGATATCGTGTTTGTAGTACTCCAGCAGTTTCACCGCCAACCCGGCGGCGTCTTGTTCGTAGCTTCAATCAGCGCAGTAAACGATACGTACGATCACCGTGTCCTCCTTGAACGTAGGTGCGGCCGGCAGCCGAATCGGCTGCAAACGTCAGAAACTATATAAACATCGGATAGACGACATGGCAAGGATTCTGAACAGCGCCGCCCGGGTTCGGCCTGGCATGGCCCGGGTTCGGCCTGGCAAGGTTCATTCCAGAACAGGTATGGCCCTGGTCAATTCATTCGCGCTTGACAACATGGGGCAATAAGGGTATTCTCAATGCGAGGAGGTGATTTACATGCTAGGTAGTTTCGGCACGACCGAACTGATTATCATTCTTGTCATCGTCATGATCCTTTTCGGGGCGAAGAAGCTTCCCGAACTGGCCAAGGGTCTGGGCCAGGGGATCACCGAGTTCAAGAAAGCACAGAACAAAGATCCGGCCGAAGAGAAACAGGGTACCTCCGGCACGTCCGCCTCGAAAGACGGCTGAACGCCTGTAGCGGCGCGCAACGGTCTTTCCGGATGCGTACCGAGGCACCTTTTATGAGCGGTTTGGGCTGTTGGATCGACAGGTCGTCCTCCAGTGTCCTGGTTCGCCTACCGGTGTCTCGGGTCGCCCTTAAGGGTCGCCCTAAGGGGTCACCCCAAAGGATTCTGGGACGCCTGCAATTGGTCTTGGCGCCGGATGCTCACGTGTTGTCAGACGCGGACAACCCGGCAACCTCTCGCATTTCCCCGCTGTTTCCGCCGTATGCCTGAACCGTAATTCCCGCGACTTTCCTCGTTCCAGTACGTTATATTCCTGATAAGTTGTATATCGTAGTTTCTGAATGCGCGCCGCGTTCAATGGACTTTACCGCGCACGCTCGACCGCGCACGCTCGACCGCGCACGCTCGACCGCGCATAAAACTACGGTTACCTAAAAAAACACACTCGCACACAACCAATCCGGACCATACCCGGTCTCATACAACAGATGGCGCCCGCATACGGCATTCGACGTCAGGTAACAACGTGGAAACTGCCCTCAAACTCGACGGCCGAATCGCACCGGATCATCAGGAAGAAAACATGAAGATCGATTCGGCAAGGGATCGCACGGACCTGGAGGATCGCAGGCTGATTCTCAAGGCAAGGGACGGCGACGCACGGGCATTGGAGGAACTGGTCTACCGATACGACGAGAAGGTGCTGTCCATGGCCATGTCCTTCGTGGGTGACATGGACGATGCCAAGGACATTTACCAGGAAGTCTTCATGCGGGTATATAAAGCCTTGCCGAAATTCGAATTCCGCAGCCGGTTTTCGACCTACTTGTACCGGATCGTCACCAATGCCTGCCTTTCACATCGGGCGCGAAGCGGAAAAAGAAGCTTCGTACCGATTGAAGACGAGCCGGGAGAAGACCAGGACTCGACGAAACATGGAGTAACCCTCTTATCCCCCGACCGGCCGGACGCGGCCGTCATCAACCACGAAATCGCCTCACGGATACGTGCCGCCGTCAACACCCTTTCTCCCCGGCTGCGGACCGTGTTCGTGCTGCGTCACCACGAAGGATTCAAACTGAGGGAAATCGCAGGCATCATGGAATGTGCCGAAGGCACCGTGAAGAAATATCTCTTCGACGCCACGCGACGGCTGCGCATTCAACTCGAGGACATACGAATATGAATAAGGATAGGGACCGATCACACGCGAAGTGGGAGGAATGGCTTGAACTCTCCCAGTACGGTGAATTGTCCGGTACGGATCAGCGGGAGCTGGATGCCCATATTGAATCGTGCGATCGATGCCAGGCATACCGGGCGCAACTGGATCAGTTCCGGCTGGTCATGGAGCAGGCCACACCGGCGAGACCTGGAGAAACCGACCTGCTCGATGCCCGCGGCAACCTGTGGTCCAACTTGACACTCGGCCACGCTGAAAATCGCGTTTCCGATGGGTGGATGAGTCGTTTTGTGCATGGCCTGCAAGGACTTACGATCAGCGTTTTCCCACAGTACAGAACGGTACTCGGAGGCGCGCTGCTCCTGTTCATCGGCCTGGCAGCCGGTTACTACCTGGCCTTTCAGGGTGACCGGACGCTCGGATTCGCGGCTGCGGGCATGGACCATACGGACCTGCTGAACAACGACGACGTGGCCATATCCAACGTCCGGTTCGTGGATTCGGACATGTCTGACGGCACGCTGGGAATCCGGTTCGAGGCCGTCCGTCCCGTGCAGATCATGGGACCGGTCGACGATCCGGATATACAACGCGTTCTGACTTTTGCCGTCCTGAATGAGCAGAACCCCGGGGTCAGGCTTCGGGCGGTGAACGCCGTGAGCGCTTCCGAAAGCCTTCACTCGGATCACGAGATCAGAGACGCCCTCGTCACGGCCTTGATGACCGACTCGAATGCCGGGGTTCGCGGCGAGGCGTTCAACGCGCTGTCCAGGTATCCCTTTGACGAAGAAATCCGGGATGCCATGATTCACACGCTGGTATTTGACGAAAATCCGGCCCTTAGAATAAACGCGATCAACCGGCTGCAGGACCAGGTGCCGGCCTCATTCGACGAACAGCTGGAAAGCGTACTCAGGACCAGGATGGTTCTAGATGAGAACGCTTACATCCGCACGAAGGCAAGAACCGTGCTGAGTAATCTGTCCGCACCGTAACCGGACGCGGCCGACCGAGGAGTATCGATCATGAAATTATGGATTTGTACATTCGGTGTATTGTTGTTTGCGCAGCAGGCCCTGGCGCAGCAAGCCCTGGCCCTCGCCGAGGACCAGAACCGGGCTACGGGGAACCGGACGGAGACTTTCCAGGTGGAAAAGGACGGACGGCTCGACCTGAACACCCGGGCGGGCGATATCACGATTTCCACGTGGAGCAAAAATGAAGCGGTCGTGAATGTTCAGGGCGTCCCGGCGAGCGGCGCGGAGGATCTGAGAATACGTTACGAAGGGGGCATACTGCGCGTCGATTACGACCCCAGATTCGGTGGGTGGTCGATGAATCGAAGAAGGGGCCTGCGTTTCAAGATCGATCTGCCATCGGATTTCGACCTGGACCTGCGCACCGGCGGCGGCGATATCGAGGTCGTGGGCAACCTGGGCGGAGACGTGAGAAGCCATACTTCGGGCGGCGACGTAACGCTTCGGGATATCGGCGGTGACGTGGAACTGACCACTTCCGGCGGAGACATCCGGGTGGGCACGGTGGGCGGAGACGTTCACCTCCAGACGTCGGGCGGCGATATCCGGGTCGAGAAGGCCTCGGTCGACCTGGACGTCCAGACCTCCGGCGGCGACATCCGGATCGGGCACGTAGGCAATGAACTGGAAGCCCAGACTTCCGGTGGGGACATCACCATCGAGTACGTAGGCGGAGAATCCCGGATCAGGACATCCGGAGGCGATATCGAGATCGGTGAACTTCTGGAGGACGCCCGTATCACCACGTCCGGCGGCGACATTGAACTGCGTAACGCGAAGGGTGAATTGCAGGTGAAAACCGCCGGGGGCGAACTGGAGCTCCTGAATGTAACGGGGTCGATCGACGCGCGTACCGCAGGCGGCGATGTCCTGGCTGAAATCACGCCGGAGGGTTCCAAGGGCAGCTCGCTCATCTCGGCCGGCGGCGACATCGTGCTCTACGTGGATCCGAAGACCAAGGCGACGATAGAAGCGCGGATCCACGTCAAGACGTGGTTTGGCTTTGGCCGCGGGGCTGAGGTCATTGGTCCCGACGGAGACCGTGAGGCTGCCTTTTGGCCGAGGTTCGAAACCATCGAACTCGATCAACCGGTCACGGAGATCGACGAGGAAAAGTTGAAGGAGATTATTGAAAAGATCACAAAGAACATAGAAGTAGCGGTTTCGCGTAGCATGGACCGGGCAGAGATATCAGCTGAAGAACTGCAACGAATGTTGAAAGAGGCCCAACTGGAATTGCAGGCAGCCCAAAGGGAGTTGCAGGCAGCAAAGCGGGAATCCGTAAATAAACGAATGAGATTGACTGGTAACCTTTCGCGACACACGATAAGGTCCGATTTCGAAGCGGAGCTCAAACATGTAAACGGGGAAAAGGGAGAGATCAGCGCAACGTACAACCTCAACGGCGGTGGAAACAGGATCTGGCTGGAAACCAGCGAAGGCAACATAGAGATCCGCGAGCTGAAAAGATAAAGATGTGTGAACTGATCAGAGGCTGCAGCGTCTGCCGGAGGCGACCTGCCCGCTGAACTGAGCACCCGGCGACCAGTCCACTCACCGAACCGGCGTCCTGCCCGCTCACGCCGTCTCCCGAATCACTCGCTCCGCAGCGGCGACGCCCGCACCGGACTCGAACTCATACCCATGTTTGCTCAGGCCGTGCTCGAGGGCCGAAAGGGCGACAATCATGTCCGACGGAGCCACGTTGTAGCCCAGGTGCGCGATGCGTATGTACTTGCCCCTGTAGTGATCCATCCCGTTGGCGATGGTCACGCCGCATTCCTGCTTGATCGTCTTCAGCAATCCGGAGCCGTCGATACCGGGCGGCATGACGACCGAGGTCAGCACGTTGGACGGCCTGCGCGCGAAGAGATTCAGACCGAGGGCCGCGACGCCCGCGCGGGTCACCAGGGCGTTCCGCTCGTGTATCCGGTAGATTTCCTCCAGGCCGAGTTCCTTCATCATCCTAAGCGACTCATCCAGTCCCATGAGCAACGACACGGCCGGCGTATAGGGCGTGAGTCCCTTCGCGAATGAATCCCTTGCCCGTTTCAGGTTCAGATAGTAGGAAGGCTGGCGGCTTTCTTCAATGCGCTGCCACGCCCGCTCGCTGACGCTGATGAAGGCCAGACCGGGCGGGATCATGAGCGCCTTCTGCGAACCCGTGAGGGCGATGTCGACGTGCCAGTCGTCCGTCCTCAGTTCATTGGCGCCCAGGCCGCTGATGGCATCCACGACCAGGTAGCAGCCATGCCCGCGGGCGACCCTGCCCAGGGCCTCGACGTCGTGGAGCACGCCCGTCGAGGTCTCGCTGTGGGTGGCCAGCACCGCTTCGAAAGGACCCTGTTCCCCCAGGATACGGTCGACCTCATCGGGATCCGCGGCGGTTCCCCACTCCACATCGAGCGTCAGAGCGTCGATGCCGTAGGTCGCGCACAGTTCGACCCACCTGCCGCCGAACTTGCCGCCGCTGATCGCCAGCACCCGGTCTCCCGGCGAAAGCAGGTTGACGACCGCGGCCTCCATGGCGCCACTGCCGGATGCCGTGAGTACGAGCACGTCGTTCTCGGTCCGGAAAACGTGCTGAAGCCCCGTGGCGACTTGCCTTAGCAGATCGCTGAATTCGGTGGAACGGTGGGTGAGGATCGGTGCCGACATCTTCCGGACGACCCGGTCGGGAACCGGTGTGGGTCCGGGGGCAAAGTTGGTAACCTTCACGCGATCTCCGTTAGCGCGCGGTCAACGCGAGGTGAGCACTGGGTCCCGGCTGGGTGGGCGTTCGAACCCCGAAAGGCTAGAGCGCGGTCAGCGCGATGCGGGCATCCCGGGCGTAGGGCGTCGATTCGTAGTTCTCAACCACCCGGTCGTACAGGGCCCGTGCCTGGTCCTTCTGGTCGGCGGCCCCGAAACATCGCGCGGCATTCAGGAGAAAACCGGGGGCCAGATAGCTATCCGGATCTTCGTACGCCAGGGCGAGATACTGGTTGGCCGCTTCTTCGTACTTTTCTTCCTCTTCGTCGCACGCGGCCAGTCCCGAGCGTGCGGCCAGCCAGAAATGCGCGTCCTGACTGCCGAATTCGTCCAGGTAGGTCTGGTAGTAGGTGCGCGCCTTTTCGAAATCGCCGGTCTGAAAACAGGCGTTGGCCAGTTCGATCGTCGCCTCGAGGGCCACTGAAGTGCCGCCGTATTCGGTCACGACCCGTTCGAAAACGGGAATGGCGTCTTCATAGCGGCTGTCCTGCATCGCCGTCTGGCCCGGCGCGAATATCTGTCCCGCCTCCGCCAGATCAGTAGTCTGCATGTTGGACCAGTAATACCAGCCAACTACGCAGGCGACCACCAGGACGACGGCCGCAGTGAGCGATTTCCAGTGCCTGTCGATCTCGCTGCTTATCTCGTACAACCAGAGAATGAAGCGGTCTTCTTTCATCTCACGACGGCTGATGCGCCGTCTCGTTCTTGCCATCGAACCGGTCCTCCAGGAAATGGTTGCTCAGAACTGCCGGTTGAAATCCGTTGTAATCGCGTTGGTCGTACGTCGTATACCGCACCGGGCCAATCCGTCGAATCGACAGCGATTCCGACCCCGGCGCAAAGCCTAAAACATATAAGAGAATCGGGGCTTTACGTCAAGGGGTTTCTATAGAGTTTTAACTTGACAACAGGCACCCTTGGCGTATTTTACGAGGCACAAGTTGGGTTTTGAACATGACGAAATCCAGCCGGTTTCGTGAACGGTAGATCACGTCCTGCGCGGGATATCCTCTTTTTATAAGGAGACGGTCGATGAAACTGTCGGGTGCTGAAATAGTCATAGAGTGTCTGAAGAAAGAGGGGGTCGATATCGTCTTCGGGTATCCCGGCGGCGTGGTGATCCCGACATATGACGTCATTCAGCGCACCACCGACCTGAGGCACATTCTCGTACGCCACGAGCAGGGCGCGACCCACATGGCCGACGGCTATGCGAGGGCGACCGGAAAGCCCGGCGTGGTTCTCGTCTCCTCAGGACCCGGCGCCACCAACACGGTAACCGGCATCGCCACCGCGTACATGGATTCGATCCCGATGATCGTGATCACGGGCCAGGTACCGGTGCACCTGATCGGCAACGACGCCTTTCAGGAATCGGATACCGTGGGCATCACGCGGCCGATCACGAAGCATAATTTCCTGATCAAGGAAACCGAAGACATCGCGCAGGTTTTCGCGGAGGCGTTTCATATCGCGACGACCGGCCGGCCCGGGCCCGTCCTGATCGACGTGCCCAAGGACGTCCAGATCGGGGAAGCCGAGTTCTCTTACCCGGAGCGACCGGACATCCGCGGGTACAAGCCCCGGACCGAGGGGCATCCGAAGCAGATCCGCAAGGCGGCGGAGATGCTCACCTCGGCCAGGAAGCCGGTGATCTACGTGGGCGGCGGCGCGATCATCTCCGAAGCGTCGGAGGAAATCCGCACGCTGGCCCGCAAGCTCAACGCGCCGGTGACGACCACGCTGATGGGACTCGGCGCCTACCCGGAAAACGATCCCCTTTCGCTCAAGATGCTCGGCATGCACGGCACCTGGTACGCGAACACGGCCGTGATGATGTGCGACCTGCTGGTCTGCATCGGCGCCCGGTTCGACGACCGGGTGACCGGCAAGCTGGAGGAGTTTTCGCCCCATTCGAAGAAGATCCACATCGACATCGATCCGTCGTCCCTCAACAAGAACGTGCGGGTGGACCTCCCCATCGTGGGCGACGTGAAGCAGGTACTGCAGCAGATGATTCCCCTGGTGGAACGGGCCGATACGGCCGAATGGCTCCAGCAGATCGAAGCGTGGAAGCAGGACCACCCGCTGACCTACGCGAACACGATCGGGCTCCACGAGGAAGGCCTGGAGGGTGTCGACCGGGAGACCGTCGAGAAGGATACGGATCAATTCCCGCTGTGCGCCCAGTACGCCATCGAGCGGATCGGCCAACTCACGAAGGGCGAGGCCTACGTGGTCACCGACGTCGGCCAGCACCAGATGTGGGCAGCCCAGTGGTACGGCTTCTCGAACCCCCGGTCGATGATCACTTCCGGCGGGCTCGGTACCATGGGCTTCGGACTGCCCGCGGCGATCGGCGCCCAGTTCGCCTTTCCCGACCGCGACGTCATCGTATTTTCGGGCGACGGCAGCATCCAGATGAACATCCAGGAAATGGCCACGGCCGTGGCCTGCGGCCTGCCCATCAAGATCGTGCTGCTGAACAACGGCTACCTCGGCATGGTGCGCCAGTGGCAGGAGCTGTTCTATGCGCAGCGTTATTCGGAGGTGGACCTCCGTGACTCCAACCCGGATTTCGTGAAGCTGGCGGAGGCCTACGGAGCGGTGGGCATCCGGGTCTTCAAGGATGAGGACGTGGAAGGCGCCTGGCTCGAGGCCTGCAAGGTCAAGGACCGTCCCGTAATGCTCGACATGGTGATCGCCGAAGAAGGCAACGTGTATCCCATGATTCCTGCAGGAGCGGCATCCCACGAAATGATCGAAGAATAAAGGATAGACCATGGCACGCCATACCATATCCATGGTGGTCGAGAACCGGTTCGGGGTCCTGGCCCGCATTTCCGGGCTGTTCAGCGGCCGGGGTTTCAACATCGACAGCATCGCCGTCGGCGAAGCTGCGGAACCCGGCACGGCGCGCATGACCATCGTCACGCAGGGCGACGAGATGATCATCGAACAGATCATCAAGCAGTTGAACCGCCTGGTGGACGTGATCCGGGTCGTGGATCTGACCGGGGAGAACTACATCAACCGGGAACTCGCCCTCATCAAGGTGAACGCCAGTCAGGCCACGCGACAGGAACTCGTGCAGATCGCCGATATATTCAAGGCGAAGATCGTCGACATCAACCAGAAGACGATCATGCTGGAAGCCACGGGCAACGAAGACAAGATCGACGCCATCATCAGCATGGTAAGACCCTTCGGCGTGCGGGAGATCGCCCGGACCGGCCGGGTGGCGCTGGCCCGTGAATCGACCAGCAAGGACACCCCGTCACCGGAAACCCCGCAGCCCGTCTGGGAGCGGGAACGCAAGCAGATCACCGCCGACCTGGCCTGACCAAGCATGGCCGCAGGTACGGCACGCGACAAGATCACCGCCGGAACGGCCCGAACGCCGGAACGGCATGAAGGAGAACCAATGGCTCGACTGTATTACGATCAGGACGCCGACCTGGGCATACTGGACGGCAAGACCATCGCGGTTGTCGGTTACGGCAGCCAGGGACACGCCCACGCCCTTTCCCTGCGCGATTCCGGACTGGACGTCATCGTGGGATTGCGTAAGGGCGGCTCGTGGGACCAGGCCGTTGAGGACGGATTCGAGCCCCGTACCGTGGAGCAGGCGGCCGCCGAGGCCGACATCATCATGATGCTGGTCAACGACGAGCTTCAGTCCCGACTTTTCAATGACTTCGTTGCGCCGAATCTGGCGGAGGGCAACGCCCTGGCCTTCGCCCACGGGTTCAACATCCATTTCAACCAGGTCGTCCCGCCCGAAAACGTGGACGTCTTCATGGTCGCACCCAAGGGACCGGGCCACCTCGTGCGCCGGGTCTTCGAGGAAGGCGGCGGTGTGCCGTGCCTGCTGGCGGTCCACCAGGACCACACGGGCCGCGCCCGGGATATCGGCCTGGCCTATGCCAAGGGCATCGGCGGCACCCGCGGCGGAGTCATCGAGACGACCTTCCGCGAAGAAACCGAGACCGATCTCTTCGGCGAACAGTCCGTCCTGTGCGGCGGCACTTCCGAACTCGTCATGGCCGGTTTCGAGACGCTGGTCGAGGCGGGGTACCAGCCCGAGGTCGCTTACTTCGAGTGCCTGCACGAACTGAAGCTCATCGTGGACCTCATGTACGAAGGCGGCATCGAAGGCATGCGCTATTCCGTCAGCAACACGGCCGAATTCGGTGACCTGACCCGCGGCCCCCGGATCGTCAACGAGGAGACCCGCGCCGAAATGAAGCGCATTCTTGGCGAAATCCAGTCCGGCGCCTTCGCCCGCGAGTGGATGCTCGAGAACCAGGCCAACGCGCCGGTCATGAACGCGCTCAGACGCAACGCTTCGGAGAAGAAGATCGTAGAGGTCGGCCGGCAGCTGCGCAGCATGATGAGCTGGATCGAAGAGAAGAAGTAAAGCGTCCCGGCCGCCCGGTCGGCAGACCGTAGAAGATTGACCGTCCCGATCGCCCGGCCGGACCGCGCGGTCGGCATACGGTCGGCATAATTCGGTAGTCTACAGGAGCACGCGGCGATGCGAAAAGTGGATATCTTCGACACCACGTTGCGTGACGGAGAGCAGGTCCCCGGCGCCTCGCTGAACCGGGACGAGAAGATCCAGGTCGCGCACCAGCTTGCCGAACTCGGCGTCGACGTGATCGAAGCGGGGTTCGCCGCGTCCTCGCCCGGTGACTTCGCCGCGGTCAAAAACATCGCCGAGCAAGTCGAAGGCCCCGTGATCACGGCCCTCGCGAGAGCCGTGGAATCGGACATCGTGGCCGTGGCCGAGGCCGTCAAACCCGCTAAACGGCCCCGGATCCACATCGTCCTGGGTACGTCCGACACCCACCTCAAGCACAAGTTCCGCAAATCCCGCCAGCAGATCATGGACATGGGCGTGCAGGCCGTCCTCTTCGCGAAGGAACTCTGCGGGGACATCGAGTACTCGACCGAGGACGCCTCCCGGAGCGACTTCGACTACCTGTGCGAGACCGTCGAGGCGGTCATCGACGCCGGCGCCACCGTGGTGAACATCCCCGATACGGTGGGATACGCCGTCCCGGAACAGTGGGGCAATCTGATCTCCCGGCTCATCGCCACCGTTCCCAACATCGAAAAGGCCAAGGTCAGCGTGCACTGCCATAACGACCTGGGCATGGCGACGGCCAATTCCCTGGCGGCCATCAAAGCGGGCGCGACCCAGGTCGAATGCACGGTGAACGGCGTGGGCGAGCGGGCGGGCAACGCCTCCCTGGAAGAGATCGTCATGGCGGTCAAGATGCGCGGGGATTTCTACGACGCGCGCACCGACATCGAGACCACCCAGATCTATTCCACGAGCCTGCTGGTGAGAGATCTCATGCACATGCCCGTGCAGCGCAACAAGGCCATCGTGGGCAGCAACGCCTTCGCCCATTCTTCGGGCATTCACCAGGATGGCTTCCTCAAGCACCGGGAAAACTACGAGATCATGAGCCCGTCGGACGTGGGCATCGAGAAGAGCGACATCGTGCTGACTGCACGGTCCGGGCGGCACGCGCTGCGGCACCGGCTCGAGCTGCTGGGTTACACGTACGACGAGACCCAGAAAGAAGAATTCGAGAAGGTACACGTGCGCTTCCTGAACGTGGCGGACCGGCAGAAGGAGGTGGCGGACGAAGACCTCCACCGGATCGTATCCGACTCCCCGGTCGAAGTGCCCGAACAGTACCTGCTGGAAGACTTCAGGGTAACCTCCTCGCACTCCGGCCAGGCCGATGCGAGCGTGCGTCTCCACGTCAGCGGCGAGACGATCGAAGAAGGCGGCGTGGGCGACAACCAGATCCTCGCCGCGCTGAACGCCGTCGACCGGATCACCAAGCTGCCCACCTACGTGAAGGATATACAGACCTCGTCGAACGGCCGGGACGGCGCCCACCACGTCCAGGTCTCCGTGGGTTTCCACGACCAGTCCTTCAACAGCCACGCATCGGACACCGACGTCGTGAAAGCCAGCATCCAGGCCTACCTGCACTCCCTCAATCAACTCGTTGCACGGCACGGCGGGCTGATCGTCGAATAAACCAACCCCACATTCCCAAATACGCGGGAGGAACACTTGTATAATATCGCGGTCATTCCGGGCGACGGGACCGGCCCGGAGGTCGTGCGTGAGGGGCTGAAAGTGCTCAACGCGGCCTCGAAGAAGTTCTCATTCGACTATGAACTCACGGAATACGATTTCGGCGGTGAAAGATACCTGAGGACGGGAGAGATCCTGCCCCGGGAGGGCCTGCGGGAACTGGGCCACTACGACGCCATCTACCTCGGCGCCATCGGACATCCGGACTGCCCGCCGGGCCTGCTGGAAAAGGGCATCCTCCTGACCATCCGGTTCGAGCTGGACCTCTATATCAACCTGCGGCCCGTCAAGCTGTACCCGGGCGTCGACTGCCCGCTGAAGGACAAGGGCCCCGAGGACGTGGACTTCGTCGTGGTCCGGGAGAACACCGAGGACCTGTACGTCGGCGCGGGCGGCGTGTACAAGAAGGGCACGCCCGACGAGGTCGCGGTGCAGGAGTCCATCAACACCCGCAAGGGCGTGGAGCGTTGCGTCCGCTACGCATTCGAAACGGCGAAGGCACGAAACAAGCAGAACAAGGTGACCCTCTGTGCCAAGACCAACGTGCTGACCTACGCCCACGACCTCTGGGAGCGGACATTCTACGAAGTCGCCGAGGAATACCCGGGCATCACGGCCGATTACGCCCACGTGGACGCGACCTGCATGTGGATGGTCAAGAACCCCGAGTGGTTCGACGTCATCGTGACGACCAACATGTTCGGCGATATCATCACGGACCTCGGCGCCATCATCCAGGGCGGCATGGGCATCGCCGCGGGGGGCAATATCAATCCCGAAGGCACCGCCATGTTCGAGCCCATCGGCGGTTCGGCGCCGAAATACACGGACCAGAACGTCATCAATCCCATCGCGGCCATCGCTTCCTGCCAGATGATGCTGGCGCAGCTCGGTGAAGCGCAGGCCGCCGACGCCGTGGAACGGGCCATCATCGACGTGGTCAGCAACAAGATGAAGAGCATGGACGCCGGCCGGATGGGGTACAGCACCAGCGAAGTCGGCGACCTCGTGGCCGGAGCGTTGGGCTGACGCACTTTCCTGGTTCCAGTGATATTGATTAGAGCAACAAGAATAAGCCCTTCGGTCTCCGGAGGGCTTTTACTTGATCGCGCCAGATGCGCGCCACCGCGTCAAATCGTCCGTAGACGCCTCGAGCAACGACTGAAGCACCTGGTCGGTGTGTTCCCCCAGGGCGGGGGCGTGGCGGGTGACTTCGGGCGGAGTGTCCGACAGCTTGAGAGGCGATCCAGCCACACGAAGAGGGCCTGCAATGGGATGCAGGATCTTCACGATCATTTCGCGGGCCAGCACCTGGGGATCTTCCACGACCTGCTTCACGTTCTGAATGGGACCGCAGGGTATCTCGGCCGCGTCGAGACGCTGCAGCCAGTCTTCCGAAGTGCTTTCTCCCAAAATACCGGTCAAAATCTCGTGCAGCTCGCTGTGGTTCTCGGTGCGCAGGTTGTTGTCCCTGAACCGATCGTCGCCTGCCAGGTCCTCTCGCCCCATGACCTCGCACAATCGTTGCCAGAGGACGTTGTTGCCCGCCGCGATCATGATCCATCCGTCCTGGGTCTCGACGGCCTGGAAGGGCGTGATGGAAGGATGCCTGGCTCCGAGGGGCTCCGGGACGGTGTCCGTCATGTCGTACCGGGCGATGGCGTTCTCGAGTAGGGCGACCTGGCAGTCCATCATGCCGATGTCCACCATCTGTCCCCTGCCGGTCTGCGTACGGGTAAAGAGCGCCGTGAGGATGCCGATACAGGTGTAGAGGGCCGCGGCGATGTCGCCGATGGACACGCCTACCCGGACGGGCGGGCGGTCCGGTTCGCCAGTAATGCTGACGATGCCGCCCATGCCCTGGATGATCATGTCGTAGGCCCCGCGCCGAGCGTAGGGCCCGGTCTGTCCGAACCCGGAACAGGCCGCGTAGATCAAGCCAGGAAACCGTTCCTGCAGCGTCTCGTAGTCCAGTCCGAGCTTCTTCATCACGCCCGGTCTGAAATTCTCCACCAGGACATCCGACTTTGCGATCAATTCGAGGAGCAGTTCGCGGCCGTCGGGGTGCTTCAGGTCAATCGCGATGCTTTGCTTGCCCCGGTTGACGTTCTCGAAGTAGCCGCTCACGCCTTCTTTGAAGGGTCCGAATCCCCGCGCTTCGTCCCCACCGAAGGGCTCGACCTTGATGACGTCCGCGCCCAGGTCGCCCAGAGTCATGGTCGTGAAAGGACCGGCGAGCACACGGGTCAGGTCGATGACGCGAATGTCTTTGAGAGCGCTCATGGCTCAGTCCGGCAGGACCTGGCAACCTTCGTTGTCTATGGGGAGGATCCGGTATTGTCCGGTAACGCCGTGCCGGGCGAAGGCATCGACCATGGCGTCCCCGATCCCCTCATGGTTTTCCGAGGCCAGGGCAATGGCAGTGGGTCCGGCGCCGCTGAGGGCCGCGCCGTGGGCGCCGGCGTCCAGGGCGTCCCCGGTAACTTCCGTCAATCCGGGGACGAGGTGCTGCCGGTAGGGCTGGTGCAGGCGGTCGGCCATGCCCTCCCGGAGCAGGGCATAGTTCCCCGACGCCATTCCGCCGACCAGCAGGCCTACGCTGCACAGGTTGAATACTGCGTCCTCCATGGATACCGATTCCGGCAGGACGCCGCGCGCTACCTTCGTATCGAGGGTAAATTCGGGAATGGCCACGACGGCCTGGAGGTCGGAGGGTACGGAGAAGGTCTGGTACACGATCGTTCCCGCCCGCTCACCACTTACGGAGAGCCCGCCGAGGAGGGACGGAACGACATTATCGGGATGTCCTTCCAGGTCGGAGCAGATGCGTAGGAGTTCGGGTGTTCCCAGCGGCCGTCCCGCGAGGGCATTGGCCGCCACGGCGCCCGCCACGATGGCGACCCCGCTGCTGCCCAGGCCCCGTGAGACGGGAATGGCGTGGTGCATGTGCGCCCTGAGGCCGGCAGGATGCCAGTCCGCGGCGTCGAAAACGGCCCGGGCGGAGACGATGCACAGGTTGCCTTCGTCAAGGGGCACCGCTTCGGCCCCTTCACCCTCCACGACCACGTCCAGGCCGGATTCCGTTTCGGAGAACTCGATGGTGTTGTAGAGGCCGAGGGCCATGCCGGCGCAGTCGTAGCCGGAACCCAGGTTGCCCGTGGTCGCGGGAACGCGCACCCGCACGGAGGACATCAGCCGCGATCCTGCAGACCGCCTGGACCGCGCTGGCCGGCCACACCGGCCAGGCCGCCCGCGATGGCGGGTACGATGGAAACCCGGTCTCCGGCCTTGACCGCGGAGTGCGTACCGTCCAGAAACCGGATGTCTTCTTCGTTGATGTAGATGTTGATGAATCGCCGCACTTTTCCGGACTCGTCGCAGAGGCGATCCTTGATGCCGGGGTAGGATGCCTCCATGTTGCCGATCAGCGATTCGACGGTTTCGCCGTCGATTTCGATTTCGGACTGGTTCTCGGTCAACTTGCGCAGCGGGGTGGGTATGCGTACGGTAACGGCCATTTAACGAATCCTCCTCTCAGTCTCGCTCAGTCTCGCTCTATCGCGCTTAATCGCGCTTAATCGCTCTGTCCTTCGAAATACTCCCGGATGCTCAGATATCTTTCACCGGTATCGCACAGAATGGTCACGATTCGGCCTTCTCCCATGTCCTCCGCCAACTTGAGGCCGGCGCATACGTTGGCGCCGGCCGAGATGCCCACCAGGAGTCCTTCCTCCAGGCCCATGCGGCGGGCCGTCTGGTAGGCCTCCTCGTCATCGATCAACATCACGTCGTCGATGATCGATCGGTCCAGGATATCGGGAATGAAGCCGGCGCCGATGCCCTGGATGGCGTGCACCAGGCTTTCCACCGGTTTGCCCGATATCACGGGGGACAACGAGGGTTCCACTGCGATCACGCGGATGCTTTCGTCCTTCTCCTTCAGGTACTGTCCTACACCGGTCAGCGTTCCCCCGGTGCCCACAGCGGCCACGAAAGCGTCGATCCTGCCGTCGGTCGCCGCCCAGATCTCCTCGGCCGTGGTCTTCCGGTGTATTTCCACGTTGGCGGGGTTCTTGAACTGCTGGGGCATGAAGTAATCGGGATGTTCGGCGAGTATCTCCTCCGCCTTCTGCACGGCGCCGGCCATACCGAGCATGCCCGGTGTCAGTACCAGTTCCGCGCCGTAGGAGGTCAGCAGCACGCGCCGCTCCGAACTCATGTTGTCCGGCATCACGAGGATGACCTTGTAACCCCGTACCGCGGCCACCATGCTCAGGCCGAGTCCCGTGTTGCCGCTCGTCGGCTCCACGATGGTGCCGCCCGGTTTGAGCAGTCCCTGCTGCTCGGCGTCCAGGATCATGCTCAGGCCGACGCGATCCTTGACGCTGCCGCCGGGGTTGTCCGATTCGAGCTTGCCGAGCAGGTCGACCCCCGCGACATTGTTGATCCGGTTCAGGCGAACCAGGGGAGTGTTGCCGATCAGGTCGAGCGCGTTGTCGTATATGCCGTTCCCGGACGCCACGGGCTACCCTTCAGATGTAGTACATGGACAGGCTTTTCTGTGCCTGCCTGGAAATGTCTTCGAACGTGATGCCGTCCATGATCTCGCCGAGTTTTTCCTGCACCCCCAGCCAAACGTCCTTCAATACGTGCTGGCCGCTCAGTTGGTCTGTTATCTCGGCGTCGCCGGAAAGGCTTTCGACGGAGATCAGGGCGCCGTCCATGGCCCGGATCACGTCGCCCAGCGAGATTTCGCCCGGAGCCCGTGCCAGCGAGTAGCCCCCGGTCGCTCCGCGCTTGCTCCGCACCAGGCCGGCGCGCTGCAGCTGCAGGAGGATCTGAACGAGGTATTTTTCGGGAATGGACTGGCGGACGGCGATGTCGCTGATGTGGATGACTTCCGCCTTGTCGTGGTACCTTGTCAATTCCAGCACGGCCCTGCACGCATACTCCGCCTTGGCTGAAACCCTCATCCGTCCTCCCTGGCCGCCGGGTTTTAGTTTACTAATTTAGTCAACATTATAAGAAGAGCGCGGTACGGAGTCAAGAAAATACGAATCTGACGAGAGGCTGCAACCGGATCGGGGAAAGGGGATCAGGCGAACAGGCGGGTGTGGTATTCCAGGAACCGGGAGGGATCCAGGGGTGCCATGCGCAGGTCCCCGGGCGCCGCTCCACCCAGGGCGTCACGGGGGGCGAGGCCGACCAGTTCGCTCTCCAGGACCTCGACCCCTTCCGCTTCCGCGAGGCGCGCGACGGCGTCGTAAGCCTGGGCCATGTCCGTCTGCCGGTAGTCGGTCAGGTTCATGGAAACCTGCGCGAGGTGCCGTTCCGGCAGCAGCAGTCCGAGCGCCCGGACCCCGGGCAGGCCGCCGTTCTTCTCCCGGACCTCCTGCGCGATTCTCCGGGCGACGCGCACGTCGTCGGTGTCCAGGTTCACGTTGTACGCGACAAGGATATCGCGGACGCCGACCGCCGTGGCTCCGGCGGAAGCGTGGACCGTGCCCGGACCCGCGTCGGGCGCGAGGTCATCGTCTGATTCCATCTCCCCGGACAGGCGTTCGAATCCTCCCCGGCGTAGAACCGGAAGCGCGCTCCGCTGCGCATTCAGGGCAGCCTGCCCGTAGAAATACACCGGAATTCCGAGAGATCGGCCGATCTCCCCGCCGCAGTCCCGGGCAAGGGTGACGCAGTCGTCCATGGTGCAGTCGGAAAGGGTTATGAAGGGGATGACGTCCGTGGCGCCGATCCGGGGATGTACGCCCCGGTGGTGCCTCAGGTCGATGAGATCACGGGCCGTCCGGCAGGCTTCGAAAGCGCCCCTGGCGACGTCTTCGGGGACACCCATGAAGGTAATCACGGAGCGGTTGTGGTCTCCGTCCATTTCCATGCCGGCCAGGTGGACACCGTCGACGGCGGCGATGCTGGCGGCAATGGCCTCCACGATGCCGGCATCGCGTCCTTCGCTGAAATTGGGCACGCACTCGACAAGGGGCTTCATCAGAGAATGCCGTATTTTTCGAAGGCGGCGGTGGCGGACATGCCGTTCTGAAGGGCCTGCTTGACCTCTTTCTCTTCGGCCGCCTTTTCAAAGGCCGCGTTCAGTACCTGTTCTTCCACGGCCCGCGGAACGACCACGACTCCGTCGAAGTCTCCAAAAACAAGATCGCCCGGACAGACCTTCACGCCGCCGCAGTCGATGGGCGTATTGTAGGCGATGACGTCGCTCCGACCCTTCGAATCATAGGGCGCGATGCCGCGGACGAACAGCGGAAAGCCCATGTCGGCGATGGCCTGCGAATCCCGGGTAAAGCCGTCAATCACGGCGCCGCGCGCTCCCCGGGCCTCCGCGGCGGTCGAGAGCAGCTCGCCCCAGAGGCTGCTGCGTGTCGTGCCGTTGGTCTGCGCCACGAGAACGTCCCCGGGTTTCAGCGCGTCCACGGCTTCAAGTTCCAGTTTGTAGGGCTCGTCGGGTATCTCGTATACGTCGACGGAAAGCACGGTCAGCGCCCGGCCCACGACGACCGCGTCCGGAAACAGGGGCCTGATATCGTGCCGAAGGATCTGATCGCGGTATCCGCAGGCGTCCAGGGCGTCCGCGATGACCGCCGAAAACAGCTTCTCTTTCATCTCTTCGAAGCGTTCGCTGCTGATTTCGTTGCTCAATTTCGCATTCTCCCCGCAATGGCGTTCACCCCGCACCGGACGCCTCGCATCGTACGCTCACATCGCGCGTATATGCGCCGGTGCGTGTTCTATTACAGATCTCTGGTGAAAGTCAGGATCACGTCGATTCGCCGGTTCCGTTCCCGGCCCCTGCGCGTATTGTTGCTGTCAATGGGCTGGGCGCTGCCCAGGCCGGAGGACGTCATGCGTTCGGTCTCGACACCGGATTGGTCCGCCAGAAACTGCATGACCGCGTCGGCGCGGGACTTCGAGAGGGTGACGTTTTTATCCTCCGCGCCGGTGGCGTCCGTGTGGCCCTCCACGGCGACGCGGGTCTGAGGATACAACACGAGGAACTCCCCGAGTTTTTCGAGCAGCCCGCGCGCGCCTCCAGGTATTTCCGTTCTTCCCGCCCGGAAAGACAGCCCGATGAGCCGCAGGGTAAGTCGGTCGTCATCTCGCACCACGATCGCTTCGCTGTCCGAAAAACGTTCCTGGGCCTGTGCGGCGGCATCCAGCTGGGTCTTTTCGTACAGGTACTCCCTGAGTTCACGACGTTCCCGGTCAATCTCCTCTTTTCTCTGCTGAAGGTCCTGTTGGTAACTCTCCACCATGGACGACAAACGAATCTGCTGCTCTTCGATGGCCTGGTGCAGGGAATCGACCTCGGCCCTGAGGGCCGCGGCGTCCTCCTCTGCCCGCTGGAGCAGGAGGTCAAGGGAATCCTGCCGCGCGGCGAGTGTGTGCAGGCTTGCCGTCATAATCGCCTGCGGGTCATCGGCCAGAAAATCGGCGGCGACCCCCGCCATGTCGGCGGCCTGTCGGACGAGATCCTCCCGTGCCAGCAACATGCGCTCCCAGTTCCCGGGATCGCTGCGAAGCCCATCGACTTGCGCCGCAATCTCAATGGCGCGCCGTACCGCGTAATTGGCGGTCTGGGCCTTGCTTCGGAGCGCGGCGGACAGGGGTTCTCCGCGGTCCAGCGCGCCGGTTACTTCGTCCACCAACCGGCGGGCCTGCGCGAAGGACGCCGGGGCCAACCGGTCCCAATCCTGGTTCTCGGCTTCGGCCAGGCCGATCTGCGCCGATCCGATGAGCGACATCTCGATCACCGACGACCTCGCGTCATCATAGAGTGCGGCCGCTTCCTGTCCCTGGGCGAAGGCGTCGGAGACCCGGTCGTCTTCCAGCCTGGAAATGGCCCGTTCGAGGCGGCTTTCGGCCTCCTCGAAGGCATCCGGAACCATCGCGGGGGCGTTCGCCCGCTGGGCCGCCGACCGTTTCTCCAGCGGCACCATCAGGATCTCGTTTACGCGATCCAGCCGTTCCCGCGCCAGGACCAGGGCGGCGTCGAACTCCGTATAGGACCGATCGATATCCCGGGTTGATTTGCCTTCTCGTATATCCCGGGTATATCGATCGTAGGCCTCCTGGACCTTGTTGTAGGTATCAGGGATCAGGAAACCGGCGTCCAGATCGGAAAGCTGATTCAGGGCCGAAGTAGCCGCGGTGATCCGACCGGCCGCACTGGCCGCACTGGCTGCACTACCGCTCCCGGAGCCTTGCGCCGATATGGGAAGGGGAGTCGTCAGGAATAAGGAAATACAAAAGCAAAGGGAAACCAGGATCCCTGCTCGCATCAGGTCAACCTCCGCCTCTCAAAAAGGCCATGGTCAGCACGGGTTTGACATCGGGCAGGTGGTCGTCGACCGTGACCTCTATCGCGGGGATTTCACCCAGCCTGGCCAGGGGATGGGACTTCGTGGTATGGTAGGCCAGGATGATTTCCCCGGTTTCGGAGGCGACATCGATCGCGAATACGACCCGATCATCGACCTCGCGGACGGACACGACGGGGATGTTCTCGTCCCGCAACGCCCGTTTCAGGCCCCGGACAGCGTCTTCCAGCTTGAATCCGAAATAGGTGTGGCAGGACACCTGTCCTAGACCCCGCCGGCAATCGGCGGGAAGAAGCTGACCACCGCGCCGTCCGTCAACGGGGTGTCTTCAGCCGAGTGTTTTCCGTCGATCAGGATCAGATGTATGTGTCCATCGGGGATGGCCAGTTGCGAGATGATGTCGCCCGCCGTGGCCTGGTCACCGAGCTCAATCGTCGCCGTTTTGTTGACTGCGTCCTCGGGCAGGTATTTTCTCAGGGTGGCAAAGAGCTTTACGGAAACGGTCATGGGGCATCCTCTCCATTTCTAGTTATCGATAAATACCTGTTTTACAGATGGTTATGCGTTTAAGGACGTACCCGTGCATGGGCGAATCCTGACCGCTAACTTAACGGGTAAATCACGGTTCGATCAAGGAGAAAATCGGGATGGCGGGGAATAGGGACGTGGGTCGTCGGGGCAGTAAGTGTAGAACCAAGGCCGATCTTTACGAACAAGCAAGCTGTGAAATCGACTATTACTTAATACGACTGATCATCTTCCTCACTGGACCTCCGATTACAGCCAGATCTACTACGACGGTAACAACCAGAAGGGAGTCTAAAGTGTTTCAGAATGCGTATGGCCGGCTGGAGAACATAGTCATGCCGATTCTGACTGCTTGGCTGCAATCAGACGGAGGTGTGGCATGGAACATGGGAGCAGGTCTGATCGTGAACGAAGACGGTGATTTCATAACAGCAGCACATGTATTAACCTGCATTAGTCGGCCCCCGGAAGCGGGAAATCCACCAAGTTCTTACACTACTAAATTCGGATCGACTGAGGCTGTATTCGATGGCGGGTACATACATGAAGAACTTGATTTTGGATGGGGGAAACTAAAAGGCTACACTCCTTCTCCAAACCACCAGTATCCCGTTTTTAGATCCGGGGAAGTATTACCTGGAGAACTCTTATGCCGAATTGGATATCCCTTCATTGAAGAAGGCTTCCAACCAAGGTGGAATAACCGGACGTTTGAGTTTTACAATATAGACAGACTTCCACAGTTTATAAACGAGGCACTGGTTAGTCGTTTTGTCGACTTCCCTTATATGGCACGCGCTTGGATGGAAACCAGTTCGCCCGGTTTGGGAGGTCAGAGTGGCGGTCCTGTTGTGGATGAGTATGGCCTGGTCTGTGGGATTCAAGTCAATACCCGTAAATATCCCATTGCGACGGCTGAGCCGGATTGGTCATATTATGTAGGTAGAGCCGTTACGGTCATGGCAATCAGGGCTATTCTTGATCAACATAACGTTCCATACCTATCAAGGTAATCGAGGAGAGTAGTATGAGCCTCAAAGATCACGTTAAGCGAATACCGGCTCCGAAAATCCAGGCACATATCAAGTTAATTCGGGATCCATCTAAACCCGACTGGAGCGGTCTCCCGGGTAAGATCCCAACCGATAAAACAGAACCTGGGCGGGCCTCAGACCCCAAGAGCCGCACAGGTAATGTTCGTTCCTAGGCGAAGTTTAAGCCCGGTCGCTACTCACACCCACCTGAACACCACCCCCAGCACCTCCCTGGGATCATCTGCAAGCATATCGTAGACAGACTGGCAGTCAGAGGGGTCGGCTTCGTGAGTGATCAGGTCCTCGATCGGCAGTTTTCCTTCACCCATGAGCCGCAGGACCAGGTCGCGGTCCCTGCACTTGCCCCAGGGATAGTACAGGTCGGCCTCGTCGGGCGTTTTAGGTTGGTGGGCGCCTAGAATCGTGACCTCGCGCAGATGGACCTCGTGTAAGAAACTCACCTCCACCGATCCGCGCGGGGAACCGAGCGCGAGCAGACGTCCGCCGAGGCGCGGCAGGGTCAGCGCCATCGGATATACACCGGGAATGCCGGTTGCTTCGATGACCAGGTCCGCACCGTCTGCCGCGCAGTGCCGGCGCACCGCTTCGGCCACATCGGTTTCATTATCCGGATTGATACATACGTCGACCCCGCGTTCACGGGCTTTTATAAGGCGAAAGTCATCCAGATCCACGCCGATAACAGGTACGGCACCGCTCAGTTTCGCAAAAGTGGCGGCCAGCTGACCCACGATTCCCATGCCGGTCACCACCACGGCCTCGCCCAGTTCCGGACGGGCAACGCGGTGGCCATGTAGCGAAGTCGCCCCCATAACCATGAAAGCCGCGGCCCTGGATGATACATTCGCCGGCACCTTGGTGATTAAGCCAGACATTATCGAATGACTTGCATGATTCCCCTGTCCAGTAACACGGTCGCCCGGAACAATTTCCTTTACATCCTTTCCAACCTCCAAAACTACGCCTGTATTACAATAACCTGTGTATCGCGGAAACCTCGGCGTTCCACCTGGCTCGCAACCATTTATAAAGTTGAATATCTCCGTGCCCACGCTAACAGCTGTATACTCGGTTTGGACGAGTACGCCATCATTCGGTACCGGAGGAAGATCATACTCCTCCAGTCCTATTTTTCTGAATTCTGAGCTGACAAATCGACGTGGACGCAATGAAGTAACTTGTTGTGATGAAACGCGGGTTTCTGACATTAACCGGTAGGATTATACCTGGATTCCAAGAGTATCCGAATTCGACGAATGTACAATTTATCTACTTATTGTACAATTTTGCCCACATTATGTACAATTATTCACTGGTTTGTATAAAACACTGTCGTACAACGCTATATATCTTTGTATATCCTGAATCACCGTTTGTACTAATTGTTATTTATTTGTACATCTGGCACATGGTGATTGTACAACTCGATTTATATTTGTACATAGGTGCTTTAATGCTTTTCTTATCCGATTTATAGCCCCAGACCCCAAAATTCCTCGTTTACCCCTCCAAAACCCTACTTCGCATAATAGATATTATGTAAATCTATTTCGTCTCTAATCCGGTTCCCGGAGGGTCAGGGGGTGGCTCGAAACTACCCTCAAAATCCCGATTTTCGGCCCGAAACGTGCCTTATCCAGCATCTCAAGCCGACCGAAATCGATCGGAATCTGGTTCTGGTCTCTGTTCGCGGGCTCATTTTGACGTTTCATGGCTGTTTTTGACCATTGTACAATAGATATGTTATCTGTACAATGTGCTTCGGGGCATGTACAAAAATAGGTTATGTTGTTCATTGATCTGTCGGTTTTGTACAAAACAATTACGAATTGTATTGCTGACCAGATAGTTACACGGACACTGAGACACTCGACCAAGGTACTTGACGTTCACCGATCGAATCCGAAACCGTATCTGAAGCAATCACCCATCATCCAGGGAAGCATAACGCCAGTCATCCAGCGGGGTGAGTTGTGCACTAAGCTGGTCTTCGAATTCAAACCCGACCCCGAAGGGACTCGTCGTGACGCTCTCCATGTTGATCCGGCCCTGGCGGATACGCATGCATGGAAACCCGTCCGCATGCAAGTCAAACAGATCCGGGTGGCATTTCACCACCTGTACCTGTACTTCGTCCGGCCAGACCGTGATCCCTTTGAAATAATGATGGCTGTTACGCTCGGTATGGTCAACCCCTAAAGTAGCCAGTACCGCGAGATCCTGCATCAACGCAATCGGTGCGATGTTGGAGAGATCTTCGCTCGTCAACACGTACGCACGTTCCGGGTGCTGATTCGACAGGTACTTCAGATTGGCCGCGTTGGACAGACCTTTAAACACGCCCTTGCAGTTCTTGTAGCTTGTTCCCGCGTAACCGATATCGACGGCCCTTTCCACGTCGCCTATATCGCCATCGGATTCGTCGATGATGAATGATGGACGATCCGCCCAGGCCTGAAAGTGCCGCCTGACGGCTTCGTCCAGTGCGATGTTGCGATGTAGGGGCTGCTCGATACAGATCAGACGCCGCAGAAACTTGGTCAGGTCGCGATCTGCCCGCAATGCCTCCCAGAATGACCGGAAGGACTCCATGTCGCCGTAATTCTCATTGCCGTCCAGGGTAAAGGCGTAGTGGTCCAGGCGCCCTCCGATGATCTCCGCCGCCTGTTTCAGTCGGTCGAAATCCCGTTCCTTATCCCCGAACAGCTTGATCTTGAAGTAGGATATGCCGTAGGTGTCGATGACCTCGTCCAGCGACTGGGGCAGCCCATCATTACACAACTCCTCCGGAGGTATTTCCGGACGGGTCAGAGGATCTCCCAACCCCACGGTATGGCGCACATTCGTGACGGTGATCGGGGCGTCGGGCAACACATCGGCTGGTTCCAGGTCCCGCAGATTCGGGTTGAATGCGTCCAGTCGGAGGCCGAAGGCGTTTGAACGCACGGCCTGGCCGAAATTCGTGCCCTGCAGGCGGCAGAAAGCCTCTATCATGGCTCTTTCCACCAGGCTGGTGCCCAGGCCCCACAGGAGGGGCGCAAAACCGCGCTCGGTTCCCCAGGGCTTCTGGGCCTCGTACAGTTCCCGCCAGAGGGTAAATGGTTCCGGCGCAGGGCCGATGGTCAGCGCGGCATCGCTGGCGTGCCGGATGACGGCGATCATGTCCTCTACTTCATCTTCAAGGGACGTATCGGGGTTCTTCGTGAACCATTTCGGAGGAAGATGGTCGGCCGCATATCCCCTGCCTGTCCGGCCGTCTACCTCGAGCACCATGCCGAGCACCAGGTGCGGCACGGCCGTCATGGTCGATATGCCGAATTTGAAAGGCATGCGCGTGCGCATGTTCTGGATGCGGAGGTCAATTTCTTTGATCTGGATCATTCTGTTTCTCACTACGTCCTTTGATTCTGTCGAGCTCGCACCGCTGACTCGAACCGCGCGTGCGGCGACCTGCTCATCGGACCAGGCCAGTTTGGAAGCCTATTGATAAAAGCCAATGAATATGCTGTCAAGGTTTAGGCAGCGTTCCTGTCGGTGTCATATTGTAACCGTGCCGAAATGGGGATATATTGTCACGTGGGGGAATGGGACCAGGAGGTCCGTATCGAGATCCACTGTTATTGGCTCGATTTCGCTAAGTCGTGAAGAAAGGAAGCTGTTTTGACAGTACCTCCAGCAATCTGGGAGATACCCGAGCCGCTGTCCACTGACACCGTAAAGATGGACGACGGCGCCGTCATCGTCCTGAGACGCCACGGGAATCCGGCGGGTCCCCGGCTTGTCCTGAGTCACGGAAATGGACTCGCCATCGACCTCTACTACCCGTTCTGGTCGCTGCTGACCGACGGTTTCGACCTGGTGGTCCATGATCTCAGGAATCACGGATGGAACGAAGTCGGAGCCCTGGAGAACCATCGTTTCGATGCCTTTTCCCGCGACCACGACTGCATCTTCGCAGTGATCGAAAAGCTCTACGGCGTGAAACCCACGGTGGGCGTCTTCCACTCCATTTCTGCCCTGGCCGCCCTGCACCTGCCATCGAGGGGCAACCACTACTCCGCGATGGTGCTGTTCACACCGCCTTTGTGCAACACGGGCCCGATATACAGGGAGTTCGAGCAGCGGGCGGTGCGAACGGGTAACATGCTCAGCGTGAGGGAGCCGTGGTTTCGGGCCCGGGAAGAGCTCGCCGAACTACATACCAACCTGCATTACTTCCAGCATGCTGTGCCGGGCGTCTTCGATCTCGTTGCCCGGACGACCCTCAGGGAGTCCGGGACGGGACAAGGTTACGAACTCCGATGCCCGCGCGAGTACGAAGCGCAGATCTGGTATGAAGCCTCGCAACCTGCGGTGTCTGTGGACTTCGCCTCTCTGGGGTGTCCCACCCGGATCGTTGGCTCAGATCCCGCCCTGGATCCGAACCGTCCGAAGTTTGACTACAGCGCCGCCGCAGGCGTCGACTATAAGTTCGTGCCCGAAACGACACACTTTCTGCAGCTCGAGAAACCGGAGGAGTGCGCAGCGGTGATGCTGGACTTCCTGAGCCGGCAGGGCTTTGCCGAGAGCCTGTGATTGTCAGCTCTTGCTCTTGATCAGCCCGTTCAGCAGGGCCACGACGACCGAGATGATAAGCGATGCGATCAGGGCGTCCCAGTAACCGCCCACGTCGAACCCGTTGACGAGCCAGGCGGCCAGGTACAGCATCGCCGCATTGATGACGAGTAGAAAGAGACCCAGCGTGAGCATGCTGATGGGCAGGGTCAGGAGGACGATGACGGGCCGCACGATCGTATTGATGAGGGCCAGGACGACGGCCGCGATGATCGCGGTGGTTACCGAATCGACCTGGATGCCGCTGTACACGTTGGTCACCAGCAGGATGGCCAGGGTCGTCAGGATCATTCTCAGCAGCATGGCTATCTTCCCGTGTGGCCGTATCCGCCGGCGCCGCGCCCGGTTTCATCGAGGCGGTCGACCTCTTCGAAGACGACGAATGGTACGGCGGCAATGACGAGCTGGGCGATTCTCTCCCGGTCGCTTACGCTGTACGGCTGATCACCGAAATTGAAGAGAATCACCTTGATCTCCCCGCGGTAGTCCGAGTCGATCGTGCCCGGACTGTTCAGCACGCCGATCTTGTGATTGAGCGCCAGGCCGCTCCGGGGCCGTACCTGCCCTTCGTATCCCGGGGGCAGCGCGATGGCGTATCCCGTCCCGATCAGTTCAAGCTGTTTCGGCGCGATTTCCATCGGCTCATCGACGCACGCGTACAGGTCGAGCCCCGCGGATCCGGGGGTCATCCTTCTCGGCGCCGGATGCACTCTGTCGGGCCGGGTCGAGGCGATGGGTATGACGACGGGTGTGCTCATGACTTGCTCCAGGGCCGATCACAGGGCGATATCGTCAACCGACAGGGGGCCGACGGCCGTCAGGTAGGTGTTTTCCGCCGTAAAAACGGTCCCGGCCAGTTCGGCGATATCGACCGTGGTCACTTCTTCCAGCTTCCGGACGGTCTCGTCCACGCTGACATGGGTGTTTTCGTAGATCTCCGCCCTGGCGAGCCGGTTCATCACGCTTCCGGACTCCTCCAGCGACAGGTACAGGCTGCCGGTCAGCTGAGACCGCGTATCGCGGAGCTCCTCCTCCGGGACGGGTTGCTCGCATAACACCCGGCACTCCTGCCGGATCAGGTCAACCGCACGCTGCGCGTCCTTCGGGTCCACGCCGGCACTGATGCAGATCTGGCCCGTATCCCGATAGAAATCCAGGTCCGAATAGATGGAGTAAGCCAGTCCGGCCTCCTCGCGGATCTTCTGAAACAGCCGCGAGGTCATCCCGCCGCCCAGCAGGGCGTTGAGCAGGAACAGGGCGTATTTCGACGGATGGCCGTAGGGCAGGGCGACGCCCCCCAGGCAGAGGTGTGCCTGGGCGATGTCCTTGCTCAGCACCCGCATCCTGCGCCGCTGCTTATGCCGCTCCGAATCGAGCAGGACGCTCGTGTCGACGCCCGTGTCGACGGCCGTATCGACATCCGTATCCGCCTGGTGACTTTCTCCAGTGAAATCGTACTGTTCCCGCACGAGATCGACCAGGGCCTCGTGGTCCACGCTGCCCGCCGCAATGACGTATATATGGTCGTTCCGGTAGCGGTCTTTCAGGTACGCCACGAGGTGGTTCCGCGTGAAGGACGAGACGGACGGCGCGTTGCCCAGGATCGGCCGGCTCAGGGGATGAGGCTGCCAGATCAGGTTGGCATAAAGCTCGCTGACCAGGTCTTCCGGGTTGTCTTCGAGGCCGTGTATCTCCTCGATGACCACCATCTTTTCCTTCTCGATCTCCTGGGGGTCGAACTTCGAGGACTGCAGCAGGTCGCCGATCACGTCCACGGCGACGGGCAGGTGGCTGTCCATCACCCGGGCGAAGTAGCAGTTGAGTTCCCGGCCGGTAAAGGCGTTGAGGTACCCTCCGAGACTTTCGATGCTCTGGGCGATCTGGTACGCGTTGCGCTTCTCGGTACCCTTGAACACCGCGTGTTCGAGAAAGTGGGCGATTCCGGGCTTCTCGGCGGGTTCGAACCGCGTGCCGGACCACACCCAGACGCCCATCGTCACGGATCGGACGTGCGGCATGTGCTCCGTTACCACCCGGATGCCGTTGGGAAGCACGGTTTTTCTGGTACGGTCGGTGGATTCTGGCAAGGGAGGATCGTACAGGTAAGACCGCCGCCATGGCGCTCGATCGGACGGCTGCCATGGCGGCGATGTTCGGATCATACTGGCGGTTAGCTTCGTTCGCTCCGGTCAGTTCGCGGCGAGCACCTGCTTCCGGCTCAGCTTGACTTTGCCCTGATCATCGATATTGATGATCTTGACGGTCACCTCGTCGCCTTCGTTGGTCACGTCCCGCATGGAATTCGTCCGGTGGTTTTCCCATTCGGAAATGTGCACCAGGCCGTCCTTGCCGGGAAGGATCTCCACAAAGGCGCCGAAGTCCACGATCCGCTTCACGGTGCCCTGGTAGACCTTGCCGATCTCGGGCTCTTCCGTCATGCTTTCGATGATCTGCTTGGCCTTCTCGCCGGCGGCCGCGTCGACGGCGGCGATCGTAATCGTCCCGTCGTTCTCGATGTTGATCTGGGCGCCCGTTTCCTCCTGGATGCCGCGCACCACCTTGCCGCCCGGACCGATCACGGAACCGATCTGGTCCTGCTTGACCTGCACGGTCAGGATGCGGGGGGCGTAATCGGATAGCTGCTCCCGCGTCTCGGCGATGGTCTCGGCCATCTTGTCCAGGATAAATATCCGAGCCGTCTTCGCCCGGGCGAAGGACTCGCGGAGAATCTCCTCATTGACGGCCATGACCTTGACGTCGAGCTGCACGGATGTGATGCCCTCGCGCGTGCCGGCCACTTTGAAATCCATGCCGCCCAGGTGGTCCTCCACGCCCTGGATGTCGGTCAGGTACTGGGGCTTGGGATCGTCCGGAATCAGGCCGATGTTCACCCCGGCGACGGGGCTCTTGATGGGCACGCCCGCGTCCATCAGGGACAGGGTGGCGCCGCAGACGGTGGCCATGGACGACGAACTGTTGGATTCCAGGATCTCGGAGACGATGCGGATGGTGTAGGGGAACGCGTCCTCCGACGGGATCACGGGCGCGATGGCGTGTTCCGCCAGCGAACCGTGGCCGATGTCGCGCGGCCGGGGTCCCCGGGCCATGCGCACTTCCCCGACGCTGTACGGCGGGAAATTGTAGTGCAGCATGAAGGATTTCAGCGAATCGCCTTCGAGATCGTCCTGCTTCATCTCGTCCATCTTGGATCCCAGGGTCGTCACAGTCAGGCTTTGCGTTTCGCCCCGGGTAAAGAGCGCCGATCCGTGGGTCCTCGGCAGCACACCGACTTCCGACCAGATGGGCCGGATATCGTCCATGCCCCGGCCGTCGACGCGTACGCCTTCATTCTTTATCATGTCATGCATGTCGGCGCTTTGCACGTCCCTTACCAGGTCGCGGATGATGTTCTCGCTGTCCGGATAGGCTTCCGCCAGTTGCTCGACGGCCAGGTCGGCCGCGCGGCCGAAACAGTCTCCGCGCGCCTTCTTCTCCCGGGTCCGGTTGCCTTCCTGGACGAGGGGAAGGGCGATCTCGCGCACCTTGTCGGCGAGTTCGGCATCCGTCTTGGGCGAATCGTACGACCGCCGCTCCGGTGCGCCGACCATCTGGCGAAGCTCCTCGATCTTCTCGATGACCGCCTTGATGTTCTCGTGGCAGAGCAGGATCGCGTCGGTCAGGTCGTCTTCCGAGATCTCATGGGCGCTGCCTTCCAGCGACATGATGTGGTCCGGCGTGCCGGTCACCACGAAGTCCAGGTCGCTGTCCTCCAGGTCGCTGTAGGTCGGATTGACGACGAACTCGCCTTCGACCCGTCCCATGCGGATGGCGGCGAGGGGCGCCTTGAAGGGAATGTCCGAGATATGCAGGGCCGCGGCGGCGCCGATGACGCCCAGGATGTCGTGGTCGTTTTCCATGTCCGTCGACAGCACTATGATGGAAACCTGCGTCTCGTAGAAGTAGTCCTTGGGGAAAAGGGGACGGATGGCGTGATCGACCTGCCGCCCGCTCAGGATCTCTTTCTCGGAAGGAGGTCCTTCTCTCCGGAGCCGTGCGCCGGGAATGCGTCCCGCCGCGTACATCCGCTCGCGGTAATCCACCATCAACGGAAGGTAGTCGCGCCCTTCCACGTACCTGTTTTCTGAAACGACGTTGGCTATAATCACACTCTCGCCATACTGCACCCATACGGATGAATCCGCCTGCTTGGCGACTTTACCGGTTTCAAGGGACAGCGTCCTACCAGCCAGTTCAAGTTCTACACGATGAGCCATAATACTTGGTTTTCTCCTTAAATCGTCGACAGATGGCGGCCTTTGCCGCCACCAATGGGTCTTACATCATCATTGGATCTACTTCATCAATGGATTTACTTCATCAAGTCCTGTCCGTCTATCCGCGGATACCCAGATCCTTGATCAGTTTCCGATACCGTTCCAGGTCATTCTTGCGCAGGTAGGAAAGCAACCGGCGCCGGCGGCCAACGATCTTGAGCAGGCCGCGCAACGAATGGTGGTCTTTCTTGTGGACTTTGAAATGCTCCGTCAGTTCGGTGATCCGGGCGGTCATGAGGGCGATTTGCGCCTCGGACGATCCCGTATCCTTTTCGTGACGTCCGTGATCGGCAAGGATCTGCTCTTTCTGTGCTTTCTCAATGCTCACTAAACGATCTCCTTGAATGAATTGACTGTGACCGGTTCACCGGGAGCGCTACGGGCGCCGCCCGTCTCGATCACGCTTTCAACATGTTGTACGTCGTATATACATCCTTTGAAATCTGGTCTTTGAGCGCTTCGACGGTCTCGAACCTCTTCTCGTCCCGGATACGCTCGACGAATTCTACCCGGATGGACTGGTTGTAAAGGTCCCCTTCGAAATCCAGGATGTGCACCTCGCAGTGTTCGACCTCCTGGCCGAAAGTGGGCCGGACGCCGATGTTCATCACGCCGTTGAGCACCCTTTCGTCCAGGCCGACGCGAACCGCGTATACCCCCCGCCTGGGGATCAGGGTGTCGGGATCGTGCGGTTCCAGGTTTGCCGTGGGAAACCGCAACGCGCTTCCTCGTCCGTCCCCGCGGACCACCGTGCCGGTGATCGCGTAGGGATGGCCGAGCAGACGCTCGGCGTCGTGAATTCCTCCAGCGGACAGGACGGCTCGGATATGGCTGCTGTTTACCGGACTTCCTTCCACCTGAATCGGTTGTACGACGTGGACCGCGAATCCGTAATGCGCGCTCAGCCGGTCCAGCAGCGACCGGTCTCCCTGTCCGTGTCTACCGAAATTGTGGCTGTAGCCTACGACGATCTCCCGTATATCCAGTGTGTCTACATACGTCGCTTTAACGAAGGATTCCGCCTCGATCCGGGCAAACGCGTCCGTGAAGGGGATAACGAGCACGGCATCGATTTCGAATTGCGACAGCAGCTCCAGTTTCCGATCCGTCGGCGTCAGGATCGGCAAGGACGGTTTTCTGCCGACGACCAGTTGAGGATGCGGATCGAAGGTCACGACCATACAGGGGGCGCGCAGGGCTTCCGACCGGTCTATCGCCCGCTCGATGATCGCGCCGTGACCCAGGTGGACCCCGTCGAAGTTGCCGACGGCGATCACGGCCCGGGGAAAGCGGGTTGCGGCTTCCTCAACGGAGCGAAGGACCGTCATCAACCTTCGTCGTCCCCTTTGTCCGCCGGGACCCGGTCCGCCTGGCTACCGGATTCGTTGTCCGTGGTTTCTATGCTCCTCATGACATTTGAAATACGCTGTGCGTAGTCGAACGACTCGTCGTACCGAAAGAGCAGTTCCGGGATGTGCCTCAGCTTGATCCTCCGGCCGAGCTGCGTCCGGATGTACCCCTTCGCCCGTTCGAGTCCTTCCAGACTCGCTTTCTGATCCTCCTGCGTACCGAGCACGCTGAAATAGACCCTCGCGTGCCTCAGGTCGACCGATACGTCCACGGAGGTCACCGTCACGAATCCGATACGGGGATCCTTCATCTCGTGCTGAATGATCTGGCTGACTTCCTGCTTGACCAGGTCAGCCACCCGCGCCGTTCGACGGTGTGCCATTTACCGCTCCTGGGCCCCTAGTACCACTCGAAGGCGTGATCCAGTACCAGCAGCCGGGGTTCCGCCTGGACAAGATTCAGCACCTGCTGCAGCGTCCGGTCGACGTAACCCTTCTCTTCGGAAACCATCGCGAGTCCGAGGGTTGCCCGCTGCCAGAGCGACTGGTGCTCAACCTCGGCCACCGACACGTTGAATCGATTTCGGATCCGGTCCTTCAGCCCCTTGATCACCTGCCTCTTGGCCTTCAGCGAGCGGCTTTCGGGCAGAAACAGGTCGATTCGGCACAGCCCTACGATCATGATTCAATCAACGCGTCTGCAGTTGACGGGCGACTTCCCGGGTCTCGTAGACCTCGATGGTATCGTCCTGCTTGATGTCCTGGAACCCGTCGACGGTCAGGCCGCACTCGAACCCGGACTGTACCTCGCGGACGTCCTCCTTGAACCGGCGCAGCGATCCGACTGTGCTCTCGTAGACGACGATTCCGTCGCGTATGAGCCGGATGTTGGCGTTTCGGGTCACGTTGCCGGACTGGACGTAGCAGCCAGCGATCGTTCCGACGCGCGGCGCCCTGAATATCTCTCTCACTTCCACTATGCCCACGACCTGTTCTTCGATATCCGGTTTCAGCATGCCTTCCAGGGCGTCCGTGACGTCCTGAATGACGCGATATATGATATCGTACAGGCGTATGTCGACTTTCTCCCGCTCGGCCAGCGCCCGCGCCTGGGCGTTGGGCCGTACGTGAAATCCGATGATGATGGCGTTGGACGCCGTGGCGAGCAGGACATCGGATTCGTTGATGGCCCCGATGCCCGTGTGGATGATCCGTATCTTGACCTCGTCGTTCTCAAGGCGCAGCAGCGAATCGCTCAACGCTTCCACGGAACCGCCCACGTCGCCCTTGACAATGACGGGCAGTTCCTGGATCTCGCCTTCCTTGATCTGGTCGTATATGTCTTCCAGGGTGATGGGCTTTGCCTGGCGGAATTCGTGCTCCCTGCGCATCAGCCGGCGCCGGTTGCCGATCTCTCTCGCCAGCGGTTCCGATTCCACGACGGCGAAGGAGTCGCCGACCTGGGGCATGCCGGAGAATCCCATGATCTGAACGGGTACCGACGGGCCCGCTTCCGCGATCCGCGTGCCTCTTTCGTTGAGCAGCGCCCTGACCCGGCCGCTGAACTGGCCGGCCACGAAAGCGTCGCCGACGCGCAGCGTGCCCTGCTGGATCAGGACGGTGGCTAGCGTTCCGCGGCCACGGTCCAGTTCGGCCTCCACGACCACGCCCTGCGCCCGCCTGTCGGGGTTCGCTTTCAAATCCAGCATTTCCGATTGCAGCAGCACCATTTCCAGGATGTGGTCCACGCCCGCTCCGGTCAGGGCCGACACTTCGCAGGCGATGACGTCGCCGCCCCAGTCTTCGACGAGAAGACCGCGCTGGCTCAGTTGTTCTTTGATGCGGTCGGGTCGGGCCGTTTCGAGATCCATCTTGTTCAGCGCGATGATGATGGGGACTTCGGCGGCCTTGGCGTGGTCGATGGCCTCGATGGTCTGCGGCATGACTTCCTCGTCCGCCGCCACCACGAGGATGACGATGTCGGTCACCTGCGTGCCCCGGGCGCGCATGGCGGAAAAGGCCTCGTGACCCGGTGTATCCAGGAATGTAATCTGTCCGCTTTCCAGGTCGACTTCGTAAGCGCCGATATGCTGCGTGATGCCCCCGGCCTCGCCGGCGATCACGTTGCTCTTGCGGATGTAGTCGAGGAGGGAGGTCTTTCCGTGGTCCACGTGTCCCATGATGGTGACCACCGGGGGACGGGACACGAGGACGCCCTCGTCCTCTTCTTCTTCGTCTTCTTCGATATACTCGAGGCCGTACTCGGACTGCTCCTCGATGTCGAAACCGAACTCGGACGCGACGGTCATCAGGGTGTCCATGTCCAGCCGCTGGTTGATCGTGATCATGAGTCCGAGCTGCAGGCATTTCGAGACGATTTCCGTCGGGGAGACGGAAAGGTGCTCGGCCAGCTCACCGGCCGAAATGAACTCGGGTACCCGTATGACGCTCAAGGCCTCGTCGTCGGCTTCTCCCTCTTCCCGGTCGCCCCGGCGCCGGCGCCGGCGCGTGCGGGTGCTGTCCATCTGGGCGATAGTCCGGCGCACGCTGGCTTCCACTTCCTTCTGGTCGACCTTCGCCTTCTTTTTCTTCTTGGATCGACGGCGGCGCCCGCGTACGTCCCCATCACCCTTTACCGCCTGGGTGGCGGGGGCTCCGTCCTTCCTGGCCGGCTTTCCCGCTTCCGCCTTCGGCCGGGTCCGGCTCGGGCCCTCCTTCACGGTCTTCGGCTTTGCCTTGGTCTCCGATGCGGCCATCTTCTTCTTGCGGTCCTGTTCCTCCCGGGCCGCCAGTTTCTCCTGCTCGAACCGCATGTTGACGTCGAGGACCATCTTCTCGTCCATGATGCTCATATGACTCTTGACCGTGTGGTCCAGGTCCCGCAGCATCTGGACGAGCGCGTTGCTCGATATGTTGTACTGCTTGGCTACTTCGTAGATTCTCTTTGACGCCATATGTCTAATCGTTTCCTTCCGGAGACACTTTCTTCAGCATTCCGCTCGCAAGGTGCCGGTCCGAAATGGACAGCACCGCCATGGGCGCCCGGTCCAGGCACGCGCCCAGTTCCAATCGGGTATGACATTCGAGTACGGGTACGCCCCGGGAATCGGCCAGTCTTCTGAAAGAACGCTTCGTCCCCTCGGAGGCATCCCCGGCCAGGATGACCAGCCGGGATTTCCCGCCGTGAATGGACTTCTTGACGGCTTCCGCGCCGCCCCTCACCTGGCCGGCGCGCACGCCGAGTCCCAGGAGTCCGGTCACGGATGGTTGATCGTTACGCTGCGTCACTGGAGTTCCCCTGCCCTTTACTGAACCGCCGTCATGATCTTATCGGCCGTCACGCCGCCTATCCCGGAGATTTCCTGCAGGTCGTCGGCGGTGGCCTGTTGCAGGGACTCCACAGTCGTGTATCCGGCGTCTTCCAGCTTCTGGCGCAGCTTATCGGAAATGCCGTCTATTTCGGCGAGCGACCCGGCTTCTTCCTCATCGGTATCGTCAGCGCCGAAGGTCTCGGAAATGAGCTGCTTCTCGAGATCGGAGCGCTTGATCAGGTCGATGTTCCATCCGGTAAGCTTGACTGCGAGCCGGGCGTTCTGGCCCGCCTTTCCGATGGCCAGCGAGAGTTGGTCATCCTCGACGACCACACGCATGTCCTTCTTCTCGATGTCCAGAATCTGGACCTGGGCCACTTCGGCGGGACGCAGCGCCTGGGTTACGAAGGCCGACGGGTCGTTGCTCCACGGCACGATGTCGATCCGCTCGTTGTTGAGCTCGCGGACGACTGCCTGTACCCGCGTGCCTTTCATGCCCACGCACGCGCCGACGGCGTCGACCCGGTCGTCGTGTGAAAGGACGGCGATCTTGGACCGGTCGCCCGGTTCCCGCGCGGACGCCTTGATTTCTACAATGCCTTCGTGGATCTCCGGCACCTCCATCCGAAAAAGCAGTTCCAGGAACGCCTCGCAGCTCCGCGACAGGATGACCTGCGGGCCCTTTATGTCGTTCTGTACATCGAGGATATAGGCGCGGATCGTCTCGCCCTGGCGGTATCTTTCCCGCCGTATCTGCTCGCGCCACGGCAGCAGCGCCTCGGTGCGCTCGATCTTGACGATGATATTGCCCCGGTCTACCTGCTGCACGCTGCCGATTACGATTTCGTTGACCCGGTCCTTGTACAACTCGTAGACGTTTTCCCGCTCCGCCTCACGGACGCGCTGCACGACAACCTGCTTGACCGCCTGTATCGCGTTGCGGCCGAACTCTTCGAAGGCCAGCTCCTGTTCGACCCGGCCGCCGACCTCCGCCTCCGGGTTGATGTCCAGCGCGGCATCGAGGGTGATCTGCGTTTCGGGATCCTCCACCTCGTCCACGACGTCCCAGACCGCAGCCATCTCGATCGTGCCCAGTTTTTCGTCGACACGCACCTCGACGTTGTCGTCGCCCGTGCCGAAACGCTTCTTCGCCGCCGTGACCAGGCCGGTCTTCACCGTGTCCCAGACCACTTCACGCTCCACGTTTTTCTCTCGTATGATCTGCGCAAGCGCTTCAATGACCTCGTAATTCATTACCTGGGGCTCCCTCTCCTAACCATTGTCCCATCCATGTTCCAGTTCCCGGTGGGCTTTCCGGATGCTTGCGACGGGTATGCGATGCTTCTCCCCGTCGCTGTCGATTTCAACCGTACCGTCCTCGATGCCTTCGAGAAGGCCCACCAGGGTCACCGATCCGCCGTTCCCGTCCTCGGAAACGACCTTGACCCGCTTTCCCAGGGCCCTGCGGAAATCTCTTTCCGTCTTGAACGGCCGGTCCAGACCGGGTGAGGAAACTTCGAGCGTATAGCGGGATGGAATGGGGTCTTCAAGATCGAGCAGGCTGGACAGTTCGCGGTTCACCTGTGCACAGTCGTTGATCGTAACGCCGCCCGGCTTGTCGATCAACAGCCTGAGGACGTAACTTCCCTGCCTTCCCGCCAGTTCCAGATCCACCACTTCGAATCCGGCTTCGTCGACGATCGGCCCGGCGAGCGACGAGACGATCCGAACGATCGAATCGCGGTCAGTTTCCATCGCGTAATTTCGAGTTCCACCACAAAAAAGACACAAAAAAAAGCGGGCACTACTTCGCCCACTTCTGCAGCACCACTCTAATATATGGGGGCACATTAAACCAAGCAAGCAAAAAGTTTTACGTCGATTCCCGGCCCGTTCCGGGCGGCCTCAAAAAAGTCCTTGGATCATGAAAAGACACAAAATATGTTTAGTCCTGAAGGGACAGGTCAAACGCACGGTCGAGACCGTCCAGGAGACACCGGATGAACAAGGCGGTTTGCTATATCAGGGTCGGCTCGATGGAGACCCGGAAGCATCCCTTTCGAAGGGCGGACCAGGAGAAACGGCTGCGCGCCTACTGCGCGGAAAACGACCTCGACATCATGCTGGTGATCCGCGATATCCGTGTCGAAGCGTTCATTCCGCTCGAGGAACGTCTGGGCGGCCGGGACCTGGTCGATACGGTCGAGTCGAAGGGCATCCAGCATGTCGTTATCTGGCGGCTCGACCGGCTGTTCAGGTCCGCGGCGGAAATGTCGGGCTGCCTCGCGGCCTGGTCCGGCGAAGACATCGCGTGCCACGTGCTTGACCTCGACGGCCGGTCCGTCCGCACCGACCAGGAGCCGGGCAAGCTGGTCATGAGCACGCTCAACGTGCTCGCCGGGATGGCCCACGACCTGCCCGCCGAGCGGACGAGGAACCGGATACGGCTGAAGAAGAACAACCGGTTCGTCTATGGCGCGGTCCCCTATGGTTACGACCTCTCCGGCAACCAACTGGTGCCCAACGCCAGGGAGCAGGAGATCATCCGGCAGGTGAAGCTCTGGCGGACCGAAGGCAGGAGCCTGCGCAGCATCGCGGAAGAACTCAACGGGATGGGGATCCCCACCAAGCGTGCCGCGGCGGTTTCACGGGAAACCCGCTGGTACGCGTCCACGGTCCGGTACCTGCTGAAAAACGAACTCTACCTTGCCGAAGAAGAGGAAGACGGCCCGACCGGGGAAAAGGACTGAACCGGAGACAAACAGGACTGGTTCGGGGACGATCGGATCCGGACCGGGGGAAGGGCTGAACCCGGGGGATATACGCCAGAGAGGATTCGAACCTCTGACCTACGGCTCCGGAGGCCGTCGCTCTATCCAGCTGAGCTACTGGCGCAGGACTTACCAGCCCGCAATATAACGGGCGGTTGCTCCATCTGTCAATCCAATTCAAGGGTGGCGCCGGCGACGGGAACCCGGCCGGTCGCGCCCCGGATTGCGGGTACCGTGTCGGCGGCACCGGCGTCCCGGGCATCGGGAACGGAGAGCCGGCCGGTCGCGCCCCGGGCGTCAGTCGTGCATACTTCCACTTCGACGAAGGTATTCACCTGCTCCACCCGTCCCTCGAACCAGCATCTCAGTCCGTGGTCCGTCCTCCCCGTCATGACCTGCGCTTGCGGGCCTTGTTCACCGGGCGGGCCTTGTTCACCGGGCGATCCAGGCGAGCCATGCGGTCCAGGTAACCCATCCGACTCTTCCTCCACCAGTACGGACAGTTTCCTGCCCAAGAACCGGCTGTTATAGGCCGCTGATTTCCGATCGCTCAACGTTCGAAGCAACCGGCTCCGATCCCGTGCCGTCGAAGGCGGCACCTGGTCCGGCATGCGGGCGGCGCGGGTATGGTCCCGTTTGGAATAGGAGAATACGTGGAAATACGCGTAGGGCAGGCGGTCCAGCCAGTCGTACATGCGTTGGAAGGAGGCGTCGGTTTCCCCCGGAAATCCTACCATGACGTCAGCGCCGATACAGATATCCGGCACCGCGTCGACCAGCCGTTCGATTACCTCCTCGGCCTGACCGGCCGTGTAAGTCCGGCGCATGGCCCCCAGCAGGCGGTCGTCGCCATGTTGAACGGCCAGGTGCGTGTAACGGCACAGCCTCGGCGCGTGGTGCCCGAACAGGTCGATCAGTTCACCGTCCACCGCCGTGGGCCAGATGGAACTCAGCCTCAGGCGGGGCAGCGTGGTCCGTTCCAGGATCTGCCGAACGACGTCGTTGAGCGTGACGGACGTGGGCAGGTCGGTGCCGTATTCGCCGAGATGCACGCCGGTGAGCACGATCTCGGCGTAACCTCTGTCCACCAGGGTCTGAACCTGGCGCAACACGGCGTCCGGCGGCAGGCTGCGATGCCGGCCGCGGGCCCAGGGAATGATGCAGAACGAGCAGAATTGATCGCAGCCGTCCTGGACCTTCAGTGTGGCCCGCGTTCGGTTTTCGAAAGCGGAGACGTCGAGACGCTCGTCGAATTGCGCCATCTCCGCCCTGCGGGTCACCCGGGCATTGGGAGGATCACCCGCGCGCATCGTCAGCACGTGGTCGACGAGATCTCCCTTTTCCACGTTGCCGAGGACGAGGTCCACGCCCTCAATTTCCAGGAGCTGGCTGGGATTCGTCTGGGCGTAACAGCCCGTGGCGACAACGATGGACGCCGGATCGCGCCCTGCGGACTGCTTGGACCTCATGGCCCGCACGGTCCGGACGGCCCGGCGAAGCGCCTGCCGGGCAGACGCATCGGCCTGGTTGGTCACCGTGCAGGTATTGACGACATAGACATCCGCGGGCCCGCTGAAGGGCACGACATGAAAGCCCCGCAATACGAACTGCTCGCGAATGGCCTCGGTCTCGTATTGATTCAGACGGCAGCCGAGCGTATGCAAGGCTACCGTCGGCGTATCAGGCGCCGGGGCCAAGCCAGGTTGAGTCACGAAAGACCTCTGTCCCGCTGGTAACGGACGGGTGTTTATCCGTCCGCTTCCCCGGTTTTACCGGTGTCCTCGGCCTTGGCGGTGACTTCTGCCTCGGCGGTTTCTTCTGCCTCGGCGGTTTCCTCTGCCTCAGCGGTTTCCTCTGCCTCAGCGGTTTCCTCCACCTCGACAGCGTCCTCCACCTCGGCGGTTTCCTTTGCCTCAGCGGTTTCCTCCACCTCGACAGCGTCCTCCACCTCGGCGGTATCCTCTGCCTCGGCGGCGGCGTCCACCTCGACGGCGTCCCCAGTCTTGGCAGTGTCCTCTATCTTGGCTG
The DNA here is from genome assembly GCA_009837395.1 of Gemmatimonadota bacterium. Classification (GTDB taxonomy): domain Bacteria; phylum JAAXHH01; class JAAXHH01; order JAAXHH01; family JAAXHH01; genus JAAXHH01. The sequence goes on along the minus strand of VXTP01000043.1, from coordinate 247,759 downwards.
CTTTTTCTGCCTTGGCGGAGTCCTCCGCCTTGGCGGCCTCGTCTTCAACGGCCACGACATCGCCGATCACGGTACCCGCCACGGGGTGCTTGCTCAGGTAGTCGTCGATTTCAGCCCGTTCCCGGTCGCGGAAGTAGGCCTTCACGCTGAGGACGACCCGGCGGTTCTTCCCGTCGAATTCGATGACCTTCAGCGGGATTTCCTCGCCTTCCTTGAAGGCATCGCCCGGCCGCTTGATCTCCGGATGATTGAGCTGCGAAATGGGGACGAATCCCTCCACTTCGTGTGAAAGCTCGACGACCACGCCCCGTTCGAGCAGCCGGATGATGACCCCCGTCGTCTCGGTATTCACCGGATAGACCTCGGCAAGCGAGATCCACGGATCCTCGGAGACCTGCTTGATGCCGAGGGATACGCGCCGGGCTTCGGGATCGATGTTGAGGACCATCACGTCGATTTCTTCACCCTTCCTGACGACCTCGCTGGGGTGCTTGATCCGTCGCGTCCAGGACATGTCGGAGATATGGACCAGTCCGTCTATGCCCTCTTCGATTTCCACGAAGGCGCCGAAAGCGGTGATGTTACGCACGCGACCACGAACCATGGCGCCCACGTTGTACCGCTCGTTGAGCGACAGCCACGGGTCCGGCTGGGTCTGCTTCATGCCCAGGGAGATCTTCTCGTTCTGCTGATCCACCTTGAGGACCATGGCGTCCACGTTCTCGTTGACCGTCACCATCTTCGAAGGGTGGGTAACGTGCTTCGTCCAGGACATTTCGGAGATGTGGATCAGCCCCTCGACGCCCCGTTCGAGTTCCACGAAGGCCCCGTAGTCGGTGATGCTGACGACCCGACCCGTGATACGCGTACCGACCGGGTATTTCTCCTCGACGTTCGCCCAGGGGTAGGGCTCGAGCTGCTTGAGACCCAGCGAAATCCGTTCGCGTTCCCGGTCGAATTCCAGGATGGCCACGGTAATCTCGCTTCCGATCGTCACCAGTTCGGAAGGATGGCCGATGCGTCCCCAGGAGATATCCGTGATGTGCAACAGTCCGTCGATACCGCCCAGATCCACGAAAGCGCCGAAATCCGTGATGTTCTTGACCACGCCCTTGCGAACCTGGCCACGGTCGAGTTCGGCGATGATGGCCTGCTTCTGCTTCTCCTTCTCGACCTCGAGCACCACGCGACGGGACACCACGATGTTCCTGCGGCTCTTGTTCAGCTTGATGATCTTGAAGGGAAGCTTTTCTCCGATAAACTGGTCCAGGTTCGGCGTCTGCTTCAACGCCACCTGCGAACCGGGCAGGAAGGCATCCACGCCGAACAGATCGACCACCAGACCGCCCTTGATGCGCCTCAGGATCTGGCCTTCCACCACGGCGCCTTCCTCGTGGGCGTCCTTGATCTTGTCCCAGACCTTCATGAAATCGGCTTTTTGCTTGGACAGTACGAGCTGCCCTTCCTGGGCTTCGATATCCTCCAGGAAGACCTCGATGTCCTGGCCGATCTCGAGTTCGTCGGGGTCCGTGAACTCGGACAGGGAGATCGCGCCTTCCGACTTGAACCCGACGTCGATGATGACTTCGCCGTTCTCGATCGCGATGACCTGGCCGGGAACGATCTCGCCTTCCACGATGTCCTTCAGGGTCTCGTCATACATCTGGAACATCTGTTCGTATTCTTCGAGTTCCTGTTGATTCAGGTCCTGCTCGTCCACCCACTTGGGCAGCCGGTACGGACGCTTCGGGGAAGCGGGTTCCGTTTCGTCGGCCGGCTTGGCGGTTTCCGCCGCTTCGGCGGTTTCCGTTGCTACGGCCGTCTCCGTCGCCACGGCGGTCTCCGGCTCGGCGGAAGGCTCCGCCGGCCCGTCTTGCTCCGAATCCGTTGCGGGTGGCTCCGCGGATACCTCTTTAGCCGCCTCCGCGAGTTCGGCGGGTGAAGAAGACGCCTCGGCCTCCTCGACCTCGGTAGTCTTCGGTGAGTCCTCTGACATGTCACTCCTCCTTGATGGATGAAAAACACGGACCGCGGCCACTCCGGGACCGGTCCGCCCGAACGAAAAAGTCCTTCAGCCGGTCATGCTTCCCACCGGCTCAAGTTCCTCGATTTCTCCATGGGTCAGCGCGCGCCATTTCCCGGCGGGAAGGCCGCCGTCGGCCAGTCCGCCCAGTCGCACCCTGATCAACCGCATCACGGGATGCCCCACCGTGTCGCACATTCTTCGGATCTGACGCTTGCGACCCTCGTGCAACACGATCGAAAGCCAGGCGCCGCTCTCCGTGCGCCGGATCGATTCCACGCCGGCCTTCGCCGTGGTCCTGCCGTCCAGCACGACGCCTTCTCTCAGCCTTTGCAGCGTGTCTTCCCGCGGCACGCCCTTTACGAGGACGTGATACTCCTTTTCACAACGGAAACGCGGATGCATCAGCTTGTTTCCCAATGCGCCGTCGTTCGTCAGAAGCAGCAGGCCCTCCGAGTCCCGGTCCAGCCTGCCGACGGGAAAGACGCGTTCCGGGATGTCCCCGATCAACGAGGCCACCGTCGGCCGGCCAAACGGATCGCTCAACGTGGTCAGGTATCCGGCCGGCTTGTTGAGCAGGTAACATTTCCGGTCCGCCGGTACCTCCAGTGTCCGGTCATCGACCGTCACGACATCCGAATCGGGATGGACCTGCGTGGCCAGGGAAACCACCGTCTCACCGTTCAGTTTGACCCGGCCGGCCACGATCATCGCCTCGCTGTGCCTCCGGGAGGCGACGCCCGCCTGGGCCATGTATCTATTCAGTCTCATCGGTCGACACTATTTTCTCATCCGTTACTTGCTCATCTACTTGCTCATCCGTTCCGTCCGGCGGACTGCCTGACTGCCCCGGCCGCGGGAACAGCGACGAGTCCAACTGCTCTTCTACTTCGTCCAGCTCGATATCCTGGTCCTTCAACAGTTCGTTCAGTTCGTCCAGCTTGGGCAGGTCCGACAGCTTGTTGAGCCCGAAATACCGGAGGAAATCACCCGTCGTCGCATAGAGAATCGGCCGGCCGACGCCTTCCCCCCTGCCGGCGATGCGTATAAGATTGCGGTCCAGTAGCGTCCGAAGCACGCCGTCGACGTTCACCCCGCGAATGGCCTCCACCTCGGACCGGCTGATCGGTTGTTTGTACGCGACGATCGAAAGGCATTCCAGGGCGGCCTGGGTGAGCCGCGACGGGATCCTGCCCCGGTAGAGCCGACGAATCCATTTCGCGTAATCCACCTTGCTGCTGAGCTGGTAGCCATTGGCCACGTGCCGGATTTCGAAGCCGTGGCCGCCCTTCGCGTACTTCTCGTTCAGGGCTTCGATGCAAGCACCGACCAGGTCCTCGCCCACGTCGTCCATGATGCGGCTGAGTTCGGTCAGGCTGAGCGGCGCGTCGCTGGCGAAAAGCACGGCTTCCGTGATCGCACGGTATTCGTCCAGTTGCGCCTCGTCCATGATCAGTTTCTTCTGCATGCCCCGTGCTCCCTCATGACGAGGTACCTACCGAATCGGAAAGGGTCAGCCAGATCTCGCCCAGCGTATCGGTCTGTTCGAAAACCACCCAGTTCTGCCGGATCAGTTCCAGCAGGGCCAGGAAGGTGATGATCAGAAAGGGCCGGGAGAGGTCTTCCTGGAAGAGCGCACTGAAAAACAGGTTCTTCCGCTGCTTCAGGTGATCCAGGATATCGTCCATCCGGTCCTCGATCGACAGGGTCTCCCGTTCCACGGTCCGGTCGAAATCGTCTTTCGCGCGGTCCAGCGTGAACTTGAAGGCCTGCAGAAGGTCCCAGAGATTCAGGTTGCCCGCCAGGCGGGTATCGAGCGTTTCCACGCCGTTCAGGTCCTCGTCCGGGTGCTCCGCGGGCGGATGGTAGAACACGTCGGCGTTGCGGTCCTGGTGTTCGTTCAGCACGCCGGCCGCTTCCTTGAACTGCCGGTATTCCAGCAGGCGCTGCACGAGTTCTTCACGCGGGTCCGCGCCTTCCTCTTCCTCCTCTTCGGGCCTGCGGGGCAGGAGCATCTTCGACTTGATGCGAAGGAGCGTCGCCGCCATGAGCAGGTACTCGCTGCCGACTTCCAGATCGAGCAATTTCAGCAGCTCGAGATATTGAAGGTACTGCTGCGTGACCAGCGAGATGGGAATGTCGTAAATATCCACCTCGTGTTCCCTGATCAGGAACAGCAGGAGGTCCAGCGGACCTTCGAAATGTTCGAGCCTTACCTGGTAGGCCATAGCAATTCTTCCGGTTGTTCGTTCTTCAGAAACAGGTAGGGCCGCCAGGAATGATGGTGGATGCCAATGAAGTCTCGAATAAAGTGTATCCTGGTGGGCGCCTTGGGCTTGCGCCGCAGCGCCATGTTCACCTCTTCCGGCAGCCGGTCCCCCTTCTTGTTGTTGCACCGCTGGCAGGCGCAGACCATGTTCTCCCAGCTGTCCCTACCGCCAAGGTACCTGGGCAGGACGTGATCCACGGTCAGGGGGCCTCTCGTCGTACTGCAGTACTGGCACTGGTGCCCGTCGCGCTTGAGAATGTTCTTGCGGGACAGCATGATACCCTTGCGGGGTATGCGGACGAAGTTCACGAGCCGGACGATACTGGGCCGGTCGAACAGCGTGTAAACGCCCCGCACCGGGTCCGCATAATTGTCAATGATCTCCGCCTTGCGCAGAAAAACGAGAATGACCGCCCGTCTTGCCGTACAAACACTCAAAGGCTCGTAGTTCTGGTTCAGAACGAGGACATGTTCGCTTACCATGCCTTGCACGCCTTTCCGAAACCCCTGTTCCTCCCTCGCGAAACGATCCTGAACCGGTTACGGGAACGATCCCCGTTAAACCTACACAATGTAGATTTACCAAGGGCTTACGTCAATAGTTTTATTGGCGGATACAGGCGGGTGGAACGGAGTTTCATGCATGGTGCCAGTCTGTGGCGTCACGGCAATTTACGGCTTGATTCCTGACCGGTTCTGGTTATTGTAAGATACGGTTTCGGTTTGCGGTTGTTTTTCGAGTTTTAAAGCCAGGGAAACACCAGTCATGAACGTACGTATTAACATACCCAACAATAAGATCGCTGAATTCTGCCAGCGGCACCATATCAAGCGCCTTGCCCTGTTCGGGTCTGTTCTGCGCGACGATTTCACGCCTGAAAGCGATGTGGACATACTGGTGGATTTCGAGCCGGATACACTTATTGGTTATATTGGACTGGCAGGATTGGAAATTGAGTTGATTGATATGCTTGGCAGGAATGTCGATCTGCACACCCTTGAGGGAGTTGAAAGAAGCCGAAACGGGTTGCTCCAGAAGGAGATACTTGGTACGGCAGAGACAGTTTATGAGCAGACGTAATGATCAAGTAGCGCTAACAGATATGCGAAACTACGCGGAGGAAGCGGTTAATTTGCTCGGTGAGGCCAGTTTGGATGACCTTGCAGAAGACAGGGTCATGGAACTCGCGTTGCGGAAGCTGGTGGAGATTGTAGGCGAAGCGGCCACCCGTGTTTCCGAGGAAACGTAGCGACATCAATCCGCCATTCCCTGGCCTCAGATTGTTGGAATGCGCAATCGATTGGTTCATGGATATGACGACATTAGTCTTGAAAGGCTGTGGGACACAATAAAGGACGAACTGCCACCACTTATTGATCAACTCGATTCCATCATCCATGATAGTAAATCGTAATGCCTTCCCTCAAGCGGTCAAAGCTGTTCGCTCCCAGCCCTGAACCGAACGACTACTTGAACCACCTATTCAAAGCTCAACTTACGACCTGACGCAAACCCCTATGACCCCCTTCGAAGAACTCGTGGACATCATGGCGAAACTCCGGTCGAAGGGAGGCTGTCCCTGGGACCGGGAACAGACCCACCAGACCCTGCGGCCGTACCTGATCGAGGAGGCCTACGAGGTGCTGGACGCACTGGACAACGGCGGGGACGGCGACTTCCGGGACGAACTGGGGGACCTGCTCCTCCAGGTCGTCTTCCACGCGCAGATCGCCACCGAGGAGCAGCGGTTCGACATCCATGACGTGGCCCGGGCGATCAACGACAAGCTCGTCCGGCGCCATCCCCACGTTTTCGGGGACATCCGGGCGGACACGTCCGAAGAGGTGCTGACCAACTGGGAGAAGATCAAGCGGGAGGAGAAGGGGGAAGAAGGCCCCGGGTCAATGTTGGACGGCCTCCCGGCGGGCATGCCGGCCCTGCTCCGTGCCTACCGCATCCAGGAGAAGGTCGCCCGGGTCAACTTCGACTGGGACGACATTAAAGCGGTGCTCGAGAAGGTCGGCGAGGAATTCGGCGAGGTGCGGCGGGCCCTGGAGCACGGGGACCGGGCGAAGATCGAGGAGGAGATGGGCGACCTGCTGTTCTCCCTGGTGAATCTTTCCCGTCATCTCAATGTGCCGCCGGAGGATGCCCTGAGAAGGAGCAACGACAAGTTCATCCGCCGTTTCCGGTATATCGAGGCCGCCCTCGAACTCAAGGGAGAAAGCCTGGAAAAGGCCACCTTCGAGGAGCTGGACGCCCTGTGGGACGAGGCCAAGCGAAGGGAGCCGGATGGCGACGCCGGCTGAATCGGTGCTCCAGTTCGGCAGCGGCCGGTTCCTCCGTGCCTTCGCCGACCTCTTCATCCACGAGGCCAGGCAGGCCGGGCAGGACATCGGCCGGATCGTCGTGGTCCAGTCCACGGGTACCGGGCGGGTCCGGTTGTTCAATGACCAGCGCGGCCGCTACCGGATACGCGTACTGGGGATCCGCGACGGCAGCCGCATCGATGAATCCATCCGGGTGGAGAGCGTATCGAGGGCCCTGAGCGCCACGGACGACTGGGAAGCCGTACTGGCCGCGGGACGCGACCCGGCCATGGAGTACATCCTCTCCAACACCTCGGAAAACGGGTACGACGTGCCGGAGTCGGAGCGGCTGGACGGCGCGCCGCCGGATTCTTTCCCCGGAAAGCTGCTCGCCGTGCTCCTTGCGCGATATGAACACGGCGGCGCGCCGGTGACCGTAATCCCCTGCGAACTGATCGACGGCAACGCCGGGGCGTTGCGCGGGCTGGTCCGGGCACTGGGGCGGCAGCGGCGACTGGACGACGGCTTCCTGGGCTGGCTGGAAGAAGGGGTGACCTGGCTGCATACGCTCGTGGACCGGATCACTATCGAACCGCCGCCGGGATTTCCCAACCCCCACGGCGACGGGCTGCTGGCACTGACCGAACCCTTCGCCTTCTGGGCCCTGGAGGACCGGCCGGGCGCCGCAGCGTTCATCGAGCATCCGGCCATTACGCGTACGCCGGACGTCCGTCCCTACGCGCTGCGCAAGGTGCGGGTGCTCAACGGCGCCCACACGGCACTGGTCTGCCGGGCCATGCCCCTGGGCATCCGGACCGTCCGGGAGGCGGTCGACCATGGGGAAACGGGGCCGTGGCTGCGGGACCTGATGCTGGAGGAAATCGTGCCGGCGCTGCCGGACGAGGTGGAAGACGCCCGGTCCTTCGCGGAGGACTGCATAGAACGGTTCCGGAATCCTTTCCTGGACCACCGGCTCGAATCCATCGCGACCGCGCACGAAACCAAGGTGAAACTGCGGCTTGTACCGACCTTCGAAGCGTACGTCGAGAAGTTTAAACGCAAGCCGCCCCTGCTGTCCGCCCTGCTGACCTGAAACGCGAGATTTGAAAAGCGAGTCCTGACCGTATGCCCACTATCGTACTCGAAGAACCTGGCCGTTTCGTCCTGGAGGATACCCCCGAGCCCACGCCTCCGGGTCCCGGAGAAGCGCTGGTACGCATTCGCCGGGTCGGGATCTGCGGCACGGACCTGCACGCCTTCGAGGGTACGCAACCCTTCTTCGACTACCCCCGCATCCTCGGGCACGAACTGGGGGTGGAGGTCATCGCGACCGGCCGGGACGTGACGCACCTCCACTCCGGCGACCTGTGTGCCGTCGTCCCCTACATGGACTGCGGGGACTGCGTGCCCTGCCGCATGGGCAAGACGAACTGCTGCTCGAACCTCGACGTCCTGGGCGTACACGTGGACGGCGGCATGCGCGACGTCCTGGTGCTCCCGGCCGAGAAGTTGCTGCGTTCCGATGTCATGTCCCTCGAACAGTTGGCCCTGGTGGAGACCCTGGGCATCGGCGCCCACGCCGTGGACCGCGCCGCGGTCGAATCGGGGGAAACGGTCCTGCTCATCGGCGCAGGGCCCATCGGACTTTCCGTGCTGACCTTCGCCCTCCTGGCCGGTGCGCGCGTGATCCTGCTGGAAATCAGCCCGCGGCGCATCGAATTCTGCAAGCGCCGCTACGACCTCTTCGAAATCGTTTCCGACACCGCGGACGTGCCGTCGAAGCTGCGCGCCCTGCTGGACGGCGAACTGCCCACGGCCGTCTTCGACGCCACCGGCCACGCCGGGTCCATGATGCAGGCCCACGAGTACGTCGCCAACGGCGGACGCCTGGTCTACGTCGGCATCACCGGCTCGCGCATTTCCTTCGACGGACCGGACTTCCACCGGAGGGAGATGACCCTCCTCGGCAGCCGGAACGCCCGTACCGTCGACCTGCAAGGGGTCATCGGGCATATCGAAAGCGGACGGATCGACACCTCGCCCTGGATAACGCACACAGCCGATCCGGAAGGCATGCTGGTGGACTTCCCCACTTGGCTCGACCCGGAGAGGGGCGTGGTCAAGGCCGTACTCGAAATGGGCTGATGACGGATCGCACCAGGACGCATGCCGGTCACGGTACGCTGATTTGCCGATCCCGGAGCGGCATGTAGAAGCGGCGTGTCGAAACCGAACATGGAACATACGCGTTGTCTATTTCGGCGGCGATACGTATCATGAAAACGACCGAAGGATGTTACGCCCTTGTTTGTCAAAGAAGACAGCGAGTAAAAGGAGAGGAACCGTGGACAAGCAGACCCTGATCGACAACCTGAACGGTGACCTGGCCGCCGAGCTCGGCGCGATCATCCAGTTTACCATCTACGCGGCCAAGGCCAGCGGTCCCTATCGGCCCGAACTGGCCAAGTTCTTCCAGGACGAGGTTGCCGATGAGCAACTGCACGCGCAGTACCTGGCCGACAAGATCGTGGTGCTGGGCGGCGAGCCCACCACCGTTCCCCGTCCGGTCAAGGTAAGCAATTCGAACCGCGAGAACCTGGAGACCATGCTCGAGGACGAACGCACGATCGTCGAGCGGTACGTCCAGCGGAGGTCCGAGGCCGAGGAGTACGGCGATTACGGCCTCATGGTCCAGCTGGAAGACATGATCCGGGACGAGAGCAGTCACGCCGAAGAAGTGGAACGCATCCTTCGGGACTGGCCCCTTTAAATCCAACCGCGGCGGCTGAATGCTTCGATTCATCTGGAAATGGTTTTTTCGGCTGGCCGTTGCAGCCGTGGTCATACTTGTCGCGGTCCTGGCATACACTTCGATTATATCCCGCCCCATGCCCGAGCATACATTCACGGATACGGACCAATTCCTGGCCATCGCTCACCGCGGCGGCGCGGGACTGTGGCCTGAAAACACGCTGTTTGCTTTTCAAAACGCGGTCAGAATCGGTGCGGACGCACTGGAATTCGACGTGCACGCCACCAGTGACGGTGAACTGGTGGTCATCCACGACGCCACGGTCGACCGTACGACCGACGGCGCGGGCCGGGTCGACGAGATAACCTGGGACGCACTGCGGGAACTGGACGCGGGTTACCGGTGGACCGCGGACGGCGGCGCGAGCTTTCCCTTCCGGGGCATGGGATTGCGGGTTCCTTCCCTGGAGGAGGTACTGAACGCACTCCCCGATACCCGGATGATTATCGAGCTGAAGAACGTCTCAGATGCCGCCCGGGTCCGTTTTTCCGAGGCAATCGCGCAGTGTTCGTACCCGGAACGGAAGGTCATCGCTTCCTTTCAGTCCGAGAGCGTCAAATACATTCGAGACAACAATCCGGGCATCGCGACATCGTCCACGGCCGGTGAGGTACTCGGCTTCTGGGTGCTGAACTCCCTGAGACTCGGGTTCGCCTTCGTGCCCGGGGGTGAGACGATGCAGGTACCGCCCAGTTTTCAGGATCGGACCCTGGTAAGCACCCGGTTCGTATCGGGCGCCCACCGGCACAACATGGACGTGTATGTCTGGACGATCAACGAGGAAGCGGAAATGAAACGCCATGTCGATCACGGCGTAGACGGCATCATTACGGACTATCCGGATCGTCTCCTGCAGGTACTGGACCGGTATCCGGAACTGCGGGAACCAGACACATCGGAAGGAGAAGCACCGTAACCATGAGCGAACAGCCCATCCTGTCGGTCCGGGGCCTGAGCAAGACCTACGCGAGTGGCGGCGGGACGCTTACCGTGCTGCGGGATATCGAATTCGACCTGATGCCGGGCGACTCCCTGGCGATCATCGGACCCTCCGGCAGCGGAAAGACGACACTGCTCGGTCTCTGCGCCGGCCTGGACCGGGCCACTACGGGATCCGTCTCGCTGAACGGCATCGTGCTGGACGACCTCGATGAAGATGAACGGGCCCGTGTTCGCAACCGGCACGTGGGCTTCGTCTTTCAGAATTTCCAGCTCATCCCGACCCTCACCAGTCTCGAGAATGTCATGGTCCCTGCCGAGTTGCGCGGCGAAAAGGCGGTCTACCGCCGGGCGGAAGAACTCCTGGACCGCGTGGGGCTGGCGGACCGAACCACCCACTACCCGGTACAGCTGTCCGGTGGCGAACAGCAGCGGGTCGCCATGGCCAGGGCCTTCATCAACCGTCCGGCACTGCTCTTCGTGGACGAACCCACGGGCAATCTCGACGCTGATACGGCCGCTACCGTGGAAAGCCTGTTGTTTGAACTGAACGAGGAATCCGGGACGACCCTGGTCACCGTGACCCACAACCTCGACCTGGCACGCAGGACCCGCCGCATCGTCCGGTTGAGCGGGGGCCGCATGGTCGAAGACTACCTTCCCGAGCATTCCGGAATCCCGGAAGCCCCGTCCCTTTCCCTTACTCCAGATCCCCAGTCATGAGCGTTCCTGCCGCATCCGATAAGACGCCGGTACGGGCAGGCTGGCTGCTCAGCATGGCCTGGCGGGACAGCCGGACCTACAGGCGCCGCCTGCTCCTGTACATGTCTTCCATCATCCTGGGCACCGCCGCGCTGGTGTCCATACGTACCCTGGGCGACAGCATGGCCGCCGCGATCGACGTGGAGGCCAAGGCCCTGCTCGGCGCCGACCTCGACATCAACACCCGGACGGCCTTCTCGGATTCGGCCGAAGTCTTTCTCGGAAACCTGGGCGGCGAGCAGTCGCGCCAGTCCAGTTTCGTCTCCATGGTCTCCTTCCCGCGGACGGGTTCGTCACGCCTGTCCAACGTCAGGGCGCTCGAGGGCGCGTTCCCCTACTACGGTGTGCTGGAAACGGTCCCTCCCGCCGCCGCACAGGCGTTCAGAACGGACGGCACGGCCCTCGTGGACGACAACCTGATGATCCAGCACGGCGTGGAGGTCGGCGACTCGATCCGCGTCGGGATGCGCACACTCGAGATCTCCGGCCGCCTGGTGAGCATACCGGGCGAAACCGCGGCCATGAGCACGATCGGTCCCCGGGTCTACATCCCCATGTCGGACCTCGAATCCACGGGATTGATCCAGCCGGGCAGCCGCGTGACCTACCGGGCCCTGTTCCGGTTCGACGACGGTGTAGATGCGGACGAACTCGCGGCGACCTATGGCGCGGCCACCGCGGCCAAATGGGGGATGGACTGGGACACCGTCAGGGACCGCCAGGCGGGCCTGGAACGGTCCCTGGGCAATCTCTACCGGTTTCTCAACCTGAGCGGGTTCATCGCCCTGATCCTCGGAAGCGTGGGGGTCGCCAGTGCCATTCATACCTATGTGCGGCGAAAACGGGGCACTATTGCCGTGCTGCGCTGCCTCGGCGCGGAAGGGCGGCACACCTTCGCGGTGTACGTCATCCAGGCCGTGGCCATCGGCGTGATCGGTTCCGCCATCGGCGCGGTCGTGGGTTATCTCGTCCTTGGCGTATTGCCCGTGCTGATCCAGGACTTCGTTCCATTCGAACTGGTGGTGGGGTTTACCTGGCTTCCGCTGCTTCAGGGCATGGGGCTCGGGCTGCTCATGGCGTTGTTGTTCGCCCTCCTGCCGCTTCTCGCGATCCGGGACATTTCTCCCCTGCTCACGCTGCGCTCCTCCGTCGAAACACCGCGGCGCGCCAACACGGACCCGCGGCGCATCCTGCTGATCGCCGTGCTCGTGGCCGGCGTCGTGCTCTTCGGCATCACCCAGACCAGGGTATGGCTGCAGGGCGTGGGATTCGCGGGAGGACTGATCTGCGCCTTCCTGCTGCTGACCCTGGTCGCACGGAGCCTGATCAAGCTGGCCCGTCGCATCGTGCCGGCTACGTGGCCCTATGTCTGGCGGCAGGGCCTGGCCAATCTCTTCCGCCCGGACAACCAGACCGTCACCATGGTCGTCGCCCTCGGGCTAGGCGCCTTCCTGATCACGACGCTGTACCTCCTGCAGTACTCCCTCGTGGGACACATTACCCAGGTCGGCGGAGACCGGCAGTCGAACCTGGTGCTCTTCGACATACAACCCGGCCAGCGAGAGGATATCCTGAAATCAATGCGCCGCAACGAGCTGCCGGTCATGCAGCAGACGCCGGTGGTAAGCATGCGGCTGGCGGGCCTGAAGGGGCGGACGGTCGCGGAGGTGATGGCGGATTCGACGGAAAGGGTTCCGCGCTGGGCGCTGCGCCGTGAATACCGTTCGACCTACCGGAGCCACCTGGAAGACGCGGAAACACTCCTGCAAGGGTCTTTGCAGCCCCGCGCCGAGACCGGGAAGGATTCCGTATTCGTATCCATAGAAAAGGGAATCGCCGACCGCCTGGGGCTGGGGATCGGCGACGAGATCGTGTTCGACGTGCAGGGCGTGCCGGTGCCTACCACCGTGGGGAGCGTGAGGGCGGTAGACTGGCAGCGGATGCAGCCCAACTTCTTCGTGGTCTTCCCGGAAGGCGTCCTGGAAGAGGCGCCCCAGTTTCACGTGGTCGTGACCCGGATCGATGATCCGCAGGTCTCGGCAAGCTTTCAGCGGGAAACAGTCAGCCGGTTTCCCAACGTCTCCTTGATCGACCTGAGCCTCATCCTGAACACCCTCAACGACATACTCGGCAAGGTCTCCCTCATCGTCCGTTTCATGGCGTTGTTCAGCGTATTCACCGGCGTCATCGTCCTGGTGGGCGTCGTGACCAACAGCCGATACCAGCGGATGCAGGAAAGCGTGCTGCTGAAGACCCTCGGCGGCTCCCGGAACCAGATTCTGAAGATCATGACGATCGAGTACCTGTTCCTGGGCGCGATCGGCGCATTGACGGGGGTCGTGCTGGCCTTTGCCGCCACGTGGATCCTGGCCGTCTTCGTCTTCAACATCTCCTACGTGCCGGCCTACATCCCCGTGCTGGCCGTGGTCGGCGGGATCGCGTTGATTACCATCCTGGTGGGCATGGCCGCCAGCGCCGGCATCTACCGCCAGTCCCCGCTGGAAGTGCTCCGGGCGGAAATCTGACGATCCGCGGGATCAGGGCAGAAGTTCCTTCAGAACGGGCTCAAGCACCTTCCAGACCAACTCGGCCATGATCGCGTGCCCTTCCGCGGTCGGATGAATGCCATCCGGCAGATTCAGCTCCGGTATGCCGCCGACACCCTCGAGAATGAAGGGGATCAGCGAGACACGCTCCGATTCCGCCAGCTTCGGGTAGATCTCCCGGAACTCGGTCACGAAGCGCTGCCCCATATTGGGCGGCGCCTGCATGCCGGCGAGAATGATCTTCGTCGCCGGATACCGCTCCCGGACGCGCCGGATGATGGCCCGCAGGTTCCGGCGGGTGACGCCGGGATCGACACCCCGGAGCCCGTCGTTTCCGCCGAGTTCGAGGATGAACACGTCCGGACGGTTCTGCAGCACCCAGTCGATACGGCTCAGGCCGCCCGCCGTGGTCTCCCCGCCCACGCCGCCGTTGATCACCTTGAACGGCCAGCCGAGTCCGTCGATCTTATCCTGCACGCGTTGCGGAAAGGCCTTGTCGGGATCGACCCCGAACCCCGCCGTAAGGCTGTTGCCGTAGAACAGCACGGTCATCGGCGCCCCTTCGCCCGATACGTCCTGGCCGCTGTCCGCCGCGTCCTGCCCACTGTCCGCCGCGTCCTGCCCACTGTCCGCCGCGGCGACCGGGAGCAGCCAGATCATGGGGAACAGCCAGATCACGGGAAGCAGCAAGACGAACACTCGTTTTAGCATGATGGAATCACTCCGGCATCAATGGAGAAAACACGAAAATACAAGGTTTACCGCTTGACGTCGCGGGACGCGCCAGGTAGTATGACAGTATAACCCCAGTCCTTCTTCCCTCAAAGATCCATTTCCCCAGAAATCACCGGTTTCAATGCGAAGCAAACCCGCATTTCGCCATTTGCCGGCATGGACCCGCGTCCTTACGGCACTCGCCATGACCGGTCTCTTCGCAGCCCTGCTGAACGACTTCGCCATTACCCGCAACGCATCCGCCCGTCTTTACTACCTGGCCGAGGAAACGCCCGAGTGCCAGGTGGGACTCGTACTGGGCACTTCCAAGTACGCCAAGGGGAACGTCAATCAGTACTACCGCGCGCGCATCGAGGCCGCAGCCGAGTTGTTTCACGCCGGCCGGGTCAGGGCCATTCTCGTCAGCGGGGACGCTTCCACGAAATACTATGACGAGACCACGACGATGCAGCGAGACCTGGTCGAGCTGGGTGTACCGGAAGACTTCATCATGCTCGACTACGCCGGCGTGCGGACCCTGGACTCGGTCTTTCGGGCGAAGAAGGTGTTCGGCCTCGACCGCGTCATCATCGTTTCGCAGCAGTTTCACTGCGAACGGGCGCTTTACCTCGCTGACGCCGTCGATCTCACCGCGACGGGTTTCTGCGCCGAAGACACCCCGTATACTCAGTCCCTGCTGGTACGCAGTCGCGAAACACTGGCCCGGGCGATGGCCTTCGTCGACCTGAACATCTTCGACACCCAGCCGCGATCCCTGGAGCAGGACGAGCGGGACGAGCGGGCCAGCCGATGAGCATGACCAGACGGGCCAGCCGATGAGCGCGGCCAGACGGGCCAGCCGGTGAGCACGGCCAGACGGGCTAGCCGATGAGCACTGGCCGCGCGACCGGGCGCTGACATTCCACTTGTCCCGGCCTTCCCCTCCGTATACATTCCGGTTTTCCTTTTCCGCCGACCAGCCAGCCGCATTCCCGCGACACCACGTCCCGTGGAGGTAGGTGTTTGGATTTCGACACGTCGCTCGAGTACGCGCGTAAACTGGACCGCCGCGATGACCTGGGCAGGTTCCGGGATCGCTTTCTGATCGACGACCCCGGCCTGATATACCTGGACGGCAATTCCCTCGGGCGGGTTCCCAAGGACGCCATCTCCCTGATGGACCGGCTGATCCGGCATCAGTGGGGAAACCGGCTCATTCGGGCCTGGAATGATGAATGGATGGGGCTATCGAGGCGTATCGGCGGGAAGCTGGCCGGCCTGATCGGCGCCCGGCCCGACGAGGTGATCATCGCCGACTCGACGTCGGTCAACCTCTTCAAGCTGATTGCCGGTGCCCTGAAGGAACGGCCCGGGCGGCGCCGTATCGTAACCGACAGCGTGAACTTCCCGTCCGACATCTATATCCTGAAGGCCGTGGCGGACCTGCTCGATCCCGCGTACGAACTGGTCGTACTCCCCGTGGACAATGGTTTTGCCGCGTCCGAGGAGGCCCTCGACCGGGCCATCGACGACGACACCGCCCTGGTGCTCCTCTCCCACGTCATGTACAAGTCCAGTTACATGTACGACATGGCGCGGATCACCGAGATCGCCCACGGCCGGGACGCGATGATCCTGTGGGACCTGAGTCATTCCGCCGGCGTCGTGCCCATGGATTGCCACGACCTGGGCATCGAACTGGCGGTGGGTTCCACGTACAAGTACCTGAACGGCGGACCGGGGGCTCCGGCGTTCCTTTATGTCCGCGAAGACCTGCAGGACAGGCTGGACAATCCGATTTCAGGCTGGTTCGGCCACCGGAAGCAGTTCTATTTCGATACCGAATTCGAACCGGCGTCCGGCATCGACCGCTATCTCACGGGTACGCCGTCTGTCCTTTCCCTGGCCATGATCGAACCCGGCGTGGACCTCGCGATCGAAGCCGGCGTGGAGCCCGCGCGCGACAAGTCGCTGAGCCAGTCCGAGTACCTGGTCGCTCTCTGGGCGTCTGAACTGTCGCCCCTCGGATTCACGCTGAATTCGCCCCGGAACGGCGCACGCCGGGGGTCGCACGTCTCCTTCGGCCATGCCGAGGGGTATCGCATCGACCAGGCGATCCGGGAGGAAAGACAGGTGATTTCCGATTTCCGCATGCCCGACAACATCAGGCTGGGCATCGCTCCGCTCTACACGACCTACGAAGAACTGCACACGGCCGTACACGCGCTGCGCGAGGTCGTGCAGTCCGGTTCATTCCGCCAGTACAGCGCCGTCATCAAGGGAGTTACCTGACGGTGAACGGTCCCGTGCAGATCAATATCCCTTCCATCATCTTCAATGGGGCGGGCGCCTTCGACGAAGCGGCCCCCCAGGCCGCCCGCGCCGGCCTTAAAAACGTGCTGGTGGTCTCCGATCCCTACCTGGTCGAACAGGGCCTGCCCGCCCGCGTGGTGGACCAGTGCCGCCAGGCGGGCATAGGAGCCTGCGTCTACGGCGACGTGACCCCCGAGCCCACGGACGTGAACGTCGAGGAAGGGCTTGCCCTGCTCAACGAAAACGGCTGCGACGGCGTCATCGCGGTGGGCGGCGGCAGCAGCATCGACGCGGGGAAAGCCATCGCGGTCATGGCCATCAACGACGGGCCCCTGTCTGCATATGCGGGCTATCACCGGATACCCCGGCCCGGCGTGCCGCTGTTCGCCGTTCCCACGACGGCCGGAACGGGCAGTGAAATGACCCGGGTGACGGTCATAACGGATACACGGCGTAACGTGAAGATGATGATCCTGGATGCCCATCTGCTGCCCGCGGCGGCCTTCGTCGACTACACGCTGACCCTGTCCATGCCCCGTCCGCTGACGGCCAACGTCGGCGTGGACACGCTGACCCACGGTATAGAAGCCTATGTATCGCGCAAGCACGGCACGATGACGGACGCCCTCGCCCTTTCCTGCGTCGATCTCGTCGGCAGGCACCTGGTGCGGGCCTGGAAGCATCCCGGCGACCACGAGGCCCGCAGCGGCATGATGGAAGCCGCCTCCCTGGGCGGCATGGCCTTCGCCAACAGTTCCGTCTGCCTCGTGCACGGCATGAGCAGGCCCCTCGGCGCGGTCTTCCATCTGCCCCACGGCCTCAGCAATTCCGTGCTGCTGCCGGCGGTCACCCGGTTCAGTGTGCCGGCGGCGCCTGAACGGTACGCCGTACTTGCCCGGAAGCTCGGTTGGGCCAGAGAAGGGGACGATACGTCCACCGCCTGTGAGCTGCTCATCGATGGCCTGCAGAATCTCAACGACACCGTCGAGATTCCCGGACTGAGGGACTGCGGGATCTCGAAAGAGGCCCTGACGGGCGCGCTGGACAAGATGGCCGACGACGCCCTCGCTTCGGGGAGCCCGCAGAACAATCCGCGCGTGCCCACGGCCGACGAAATCAAATCGCTTTATCTCGAAGCCTACTGAAGGGAAGCCGCATGGCGTTTAACACGCTGCTCATCGGGGGCAGGGGGACGATCGGCTCCGGACTCCGGACGTACCTGCCGCGGATGGACGATAGATACCGCTTCTGTTCCATCGACCTTCCCGGGGCACCCGACCGGGCCGAGGGTCGCGCCGAAGGGCGGTTCGTCGATATGAACATCGTCGAAGAACCGGATCGATTCCGGGCCATGCTCCCGGAATTCGATCTCGTCGTCTACCTGGCCCGGCAGGGCGATCTCGCCGCTATGAACGCGATGACGGACCTGGTGTTCGAATCGGTGCTGGACCTGTGCGGTACGGGCGGGCCGAGCGGTCCAGGTGGTCAGGAAGGTCCAGACCACCGGCCGATGATCGTGGGTTCGAGTTCCGTGCACGCGGTGGACGACGCCTATCGCTTTTTCGAATCGGGCGCGTACGCGTTGATCGCGGAACGAAGGTTCGATTCAATCCGGGAATGGCCTGATCCGATCTCCGCACGACTGCCCGCCTGCCCGATCAACGACTACGGCCACGAAAAGGCCTACGTCGAGACCTGGGTGGAACGGGCGGCAGAACGGGGCTGCGGCGCGGTGGCCACGCGCTGGGGCGGCGTGAACCCCCGAAACACGCCCATCACGGAGGAGCCCGGGTATTTCGCCGTCTGGTGCCACCAGCAGGACGCGGCGGCCATGGTCCACGCGGCGTACACGGCCCATCTCGCCGGCACGCTTCCTCCCGCGCGGCACTATTTCGTCATTTCGGACAACACGTACAACATCTTCGACATACAGACGCCGAAGGAAGAGATCGGTTACGCGCCCCGGCACAACGCCGAGACTTTCTTCCGCTGATCACCCTCCGAACGGAGCAAAACGCAGACCATGCGATACGATCCCCACACCTACCGCGGCTCGCGGCGCTCGGTCGTCATGGCGCCCCGGGGCATGGTTGCCACGAGCCAGCCGCTGGCCGCGCAGGCCGGCATCGAGATCCTCAAGTCCGGCGGAAACGCTATTGACGCCGCCATCGCCGTCAACGCGGTACTCGGCGTGGTGGAACCCATGTCCTGCGGTATCGGCGGCGACCTGTTCGCCATCGTTCGGAAGGCCGAAAGCGGCGGGCTGACCGGGCTCAACGCGAGCGGCCGGGCGCCCTACGCGGCCACGATCGACTATTACACCGGGCAGGGACACGAATACGTGCCGGGTACCGGTCCGTTGAACTGGTCCGTACCGGGCTGTGTCGACGGCTGGTCCTGCCTCCTGGACCGTTTCGGGACGATGTCCCTGGAACAGGTGCTGGAACCTGCTATCTATTACTCGGAGAACGGTTTTCCCGTTTCGGACATCATCGCGAGAGACTGGGCGGGGTCCATACCGCTGCTGAAGCCGTGGTCCGAGTCCGTCCGCGTCTACCTGCCCGGTGGGAAAGCACCCGAACCCGGTGCGGTGTTCCGGAACCCGGACCTCGCCCGTTCCTACCGCATCCTGGCCGAAGGCGGACGGGACGCGTTCTACGAAGGCGAAATCACTGAGGCCGTCGTGGCCTGTTCCCGGGACGTCGGCGGACTGTTCAGTCTCGAGGATTTCCGGGACCACGCGTCGACCTGGGACGATCCCGTCAGCGTCGACTACCGGGGCCACACGGTCTGGGAACTGCCCCCGAGCGGGCAGGGCATCGCCGCCCTGCAGATGCTGAACATCCTGGAAGGCTACGACCTCGCCGAAACGGGCTGCCTCTCGGCCGAAACACTGCACCTGCAGATCGAAGCCAAGAAACTCGCCTACGCCGACCGCGCCGTGTTCTACGCCGATCCCGCCTTCGCGGACGTACCTGTGGAAGCCTTGCTGTCCAGGGACTACGCCGACCGGCAGCGCGCACGGATCGATCCCCGAAGGGCGGCGGTCGACGTCCCGGCCGGCGATCCCATCCTGCAGCACGGGGACACGGCCTACATGACCGTCGTCGACGAGGACCGCAACGTCGTTTCGTTCATCCAGAGCATCTTCCGGGGTTTCGGATCGGGCATCGTGCCGGAGGGTACGGGATTCCCCATCCAGAACCGGGGGCAGCTCTTCTCGCTGGACCCCGCGCACCGCAACGCCCTGGCGCCTCACAAGCGGCCCTTCCACACCATCATCCCCGCCATGGTGACCCGGGGCGGGAATCCCTGGCTCACTTTCGGCCTGATGGGCGGCGCCATGCAGCCGCAGGGTCACGTCCAGGTCCTCTGCAGCATGATCGATTTCGGCATGGACGTGCAGGAGGCGGGCGACGCGCCGCGGTTCCAGCACATCGGTTCAGCCGAACCCACGGGCGCCCCCATGGAGTCCGGAGGGGGCCGGGTCAACGTGGAAGACGGCATCGGCGAAGGTGCCTTCCGGCGTCTGGAGGAGATGGGTCACCGCATATCCCGGTATGCCCACGGGTACGGCGGCTACCAGGCGATCCGCATCGACCCGGAATCCCGCATGCTGCACGGCGCGTCGGAGCCCCGTAAAGACGGTTGCGCGATAGGATATTAACGCCTAGCGAAGGCCCAGGGCCTGGCGCGGGTTTTGGGGTCTAGCGAAGACCCGGCAGCCAGGTCGCAAGCATCGGAGCGTAGACCAGACACCCCAGGCAGATGAGCTGGATCACGATAAAGGGCAGAATACCCTTGTAGATATGGCGGGTCTGCACTTCGGGCGGAGCTACCCCTTTGAGGTAGAACAGGGAGAACCCGAAGGGGGGCGTGAGGAAGGATGTCTGCAGGTTCACCGCAATCAGGATGCCGAGCCAAAGCAGATCGACGCCGAAGGCGATGAAGATGGGCGTGACGACCGGTACGATGATGTAGGTGATCTGGATGAAATCTATGAAGAAGCCGGCGATGAAGATCATGACCAAGACCAGGGCCAGGAAGGCGTAGGTACTCAAGTTGGCGTCCATGATCAGGCTGGTCATGTACGCGTCGCCCTTCATGCCCCGGAACACCAGACCGAAGGCCTCGGCGCCCACCAGCACGAAGAAGACCATGCACGTGATGTGCGTGCACTCCTTCATGACCTCCTTCAGCGTGTTATAGGAAAACTTGCCCTGGAAAACGGTGAGCAGGGTCGCACCCAGCGCGCCCACGGCCGCCGCTTCCGTCGGCGAGGTGATGCCCGCGAAGATGGAACCCAGCACGACAGTCATCAGGCCCAGGGGAAGCAGGAAGGCCCGGATGATCTTCCTGAACATGCCGCTTTCGCGGAACGCGGCCAGTTCATCGGCAGGCATGGCCGGGGCCTCGTCCGGTTTGATCACGGCCACGATGGCAAGCCACACGAGGTACATGCCCACGAGAATCGCGCCCGGTATGACCGCGCCGATGAACATGTCGCCGACCGACACGTTGAGGATGCTTCCGAGCAGCACGAGCACCACGCTGGGCGGTATGATCTGCCCGAGCGTCCCCGACGCGGCGATCGTGCCCGTGGCCACCTGGGGACTGTAGCCCCGCCTGAGCATGGTGGGCAGGCTGAGCAGGCCCATGGTCACAACCGTCGCCCCTACGATGCCGGTGGAAGCGCCCAGCAAGGCCCCCACGATCACCACTGCCACCGCGAGTCCGCCCCGAAGCCGGCCGAAGAGCAGGGCCATGGTCTCCAGCATATCCTCGGCCAGGCCTGATTTCTCCAACATGACGCCCATGTAGACGAACAGGGGCACGGCGAGCAGGACGTAGTTCGTCATGACGCCCCAGATGCGCAGCGGCAGCAAGTTGAAGAAATCCGCGCCGAAGGTCATCAGCCCGAGGAGTACGGACACGCCGCCCAGGGTGAAGGCGACCGGGTACCCCATCAGGAGCAGCAGGAAGAGGACCAGGAAAAGGATGAGGGGCATCGCTTCGGTCAAACCGCGTCCTCCTCCCTGGCCGAAAGCCCTCTCGGGGGCGATTCATCCTGCTCGCCCATGGGATCTTCGCCTCCGTGGATGAACCGGTCCAGGGAGCGTGCCGCCAGGGCCAGTCCCTGGAGGAGTATGAGCGAAAACCCGAGGGGGATCATGGCCTTCAGGATATAGCGGGCGGGCAGCCCGCCGGGATCCGGCGAAACCTCGCCGATCCGGAAGGAATTCAGGACGAAATTCTGGGAGCTCCAGATCGCGATCACCGCGAAGGGAAGCAGAAACAGCAGGCTGCCGATGAGATTGACCAGGGCCTGGTTTCGGGGCTTGAAGTTCATATACAGCACGTCCACGCGGACATGCTTGTTGTGCTTAAGGGCCCACGCCGAGGCGAGCAGGAAGATCACCGCGAAGAAGTGCCACTCCAGTTCCTGCACCGCCACGCTGCTGCTGCGCAGGAAATACCGGGTGAACACGTCGATACAGACGGTCAGGACGAGTAGGGTCGTAAACCAGGAAACGACCGAGCCGACCCGTTCGTTCAACCCGTCCACGATCCGTACGAATTTCCGAAGCGCGTTCAATTCCGTGTTCACCTTCCTGGTGGCCGCGGCATCCGGTCAGCGTAGCCGGACAGGGCGGGGCCAGACCGGGCCATCTTCCGCGGACGTACCGCATTACCGATGGCGGTTCGGTTTCCCCGAGGGGGAATAACAGGACAAAGGGGTGTTCAATATGCCGCAACGATCTTAATTATACAACCCAAAACGCCCGCGCCTTTCATTTTGACTGCCTGCGGCGATGCAGAGAGCTGGATCAGCCCGGTCGTGTCGAGCCGCGCCGGGCCGCGCCGGGGCTTTACACTTGTCGCCGACTCCGGTGGATGTATATTGCACCTTGAATTGTATCCCCTCGCATTCCGCAACATCTGGAGACCGTGATATGCCGGAGAAGCCATACACCGTTCGCGCGGCGTCCTGCGACCATCGGACGCCCTACGAAGGCGTCTACGAAACCCTCAAGCGCATCACCGAACCGCTTGCGGATTCCTGGGCGCGCATCGAAAAAGCCCGGAAGATCGTCATCAAGTTCAACATGATGAAACCCATGGACAACGTCGTCCGGTTCAAGGGGCGCCGGCAGGAGCTGGTGGACGACGCGGTATGCAGGGCCGTGCTGCAATTGCTTCGGGAACATACCGACGCGCAGATCTACGCCACGGACACCAATCCCTACGCCACGGACAAACTCACGCCGGAAGAATTCAACTACGTCCACCACCTCCGCGAATTCGACGTCAAGTACGACGACTCGAACCGGCCGCCGTGGGCGGTCTACGAGGTGCCCGGCGGCGGAAATATGTTCGACCGGTACATCCTGAGCGACGTGTTCGAGGATGCGGACGAGGTTATTTCAGTGGCGAAGATGAAGAACCACTCGTTCATGGGCATCACTCTGTGCATGAAGAATCTCTTCGGGCTACCGCCCATCGTTCCTCCCGGGGGGCGGGTCCGAACGTATTTCCATCATGCGATCAGGCTCTCATACGTGCTACCTGATCTGGCCATGATTACGAACCCTTGCCTGAACATCATCGACGGACTCGTGGGACAGAAAGGAAGGGAATGGGGCGGTGAAGGACGCGTGGGCGACGTGCTGATCGCCGGCGACCAGATCACGGCCACGGACGCCTGCGGCGCACACCTGATGGGACACGATCCGGCCTCCGACTGGCCACAGCCGCCGTTCCGGAGGGACCGGAATCACCTCCTGGTGGCCGCCCAGCGGGGCTTCGGCACGGTGGACCTGGACGAAATCGATTTCGAATGCGATGTACAGGCCCCGGTAGCGCACTTCGACTCGGATCCCGATGAAGCGCCCGAGCTGATCCATACGCTGCGGCGCACGGCCTGTGAACAGGGCCTGTTCTACCGCGATCACCGGAAGGACATCGTGGACCGCCACCGCGGAGAATTCATCTACATGCAGGAGGGGGAAATCGCCTGGCACGGCGAGGATCCCTCCGTGATCGGCAGCCACCGGTCCTACAGCTCGGCAAAGCCCGGCAGCGCCCTCTGGCTCAAGCTGGTGGACCCCGAGGAGACGGAAGGCGAGCGATACGAGGTCTACGACCGCTGCCTTTCCGCCCTGTCGGCCTGATTGGAGCACATTCCATGAAAATCGCCATGCTCTACGGCCCGAGAGACCTGCGCATCGAAGACCATGCCCTGGACACGGACAGCCTGGGGCCTCACGACCTCTGGGTCGAGACTGTCATATCGGCGCTCAAGATCGGGACGGACCGGGGTAACTACGAAGGCGCGGAGCAGGTGCCCGGAGCACCGGATTTTCCGCGCTGGGTCGGGGACAGCAACCTGGGCGTGGTCCGCGGCGTGGGAGACGCGGTCGAAGGTTTTGCCGTGGGCGACCGGGTCATCTCCCGGTACCCACACCACTCCGAGTTCATCGCGAAGGACGATGAAATGCTCGTGAAGGTACCCGACGGCGTACATGACGAGGACGCGGTATACGGCCACCTGTACACCCTCAGCGCCTTGTGCTACTACAAATCGCATTTCCAGCCCGGCGAGAACGTGGCGGTCGTGGGACTGGGCGTCCTCGGACTCGGTGCCGTAGGACTCGGTCCCTGCCTCGGCGCGCGGACGATCGGTATCGCGAACAGCCCGGTGCGCATGGAAATGGCCGAGCGCATGGGGGCGGACGCGACCTTTATGCACGACGATCCCGATCTCGCGGCCAAACTGGACGACTTCACCCACGGCGAGGGCGTCGACCTGGTCATACTCACGGCCAATCCCTGGCCCGCGCTGCGGACTTCCTGCCAAATCGTGCGCGACAACGGGCGGGTCGGCATCGTAGCCCTGCCCGGCCGGGGCGAACCGCCGCTCGACTTCAATCCCCTGGACATGGAATGGTTCTATGCCAAGGGGATTTCGCTGATCGCGGTCAACGGGCGGGCCGGCTACCTGTTCCCCCCGGAACGGGGCGACCGGAGGGAATGGTCCGCCATGTGCCGCTTCACGCTGGACCTGATGCGCGAGGGCAAGCTGGAACCGAAGCGCCTGATTACCCACCGGATGCACTACGGTCAGATCAACGAAGCCTACGAGATGATATACAGGCGTGAAAAGAACATGATGGGCGTCGTCTTCAACTGGAAGGACTGAATCATGACCACCGAAACGCTGTTGTCAGCAGCGCAGAAATCGACCTTCGACCGGGACGGCTACTTCATCGCCGAAGCCTTCCTGTCCCCGGACGAAGTCGAATCCATCCGGCGCGAGATTACGGCGATCGTGGACCGGTACCCGGACGTCCCGGAGGAACTGGTGCAGATCGAGCCGGCCGTACGCCGCGGTGCGGTTACGCCCGAATCCACGGAGCTGGGCGTGAGGAAGCTGTTCCGGATGACCCGCCACAGCGAGCTTTTCCGCGCCCTGGCCTTCCATCCCAGAATGGTGGGTATGGCGCTCGAATTGATCGGACCTGACGTTTCCCTGTTTCAGAGCATGCTGCTGATGAAACCGCCCCGGTTCGGCGGCCAGAAGGTCTGGCACCAGGACAACGCCTACTTCCGACTGGAACCCAACGATGTTTTCGGATTCTGGATCGCCCTCGACGACGCCGACGTGGCGAACGGATGCATGCACGTCATTCCGGGGTCGCATCGTGCGGGGATCGGAGAACACGGGGGGGTGGAGGACGATTACGGGCTGTCTTCGGCGCCTACGACGGACGACGCGGTGGCCTGTGTCATGAAGTCCGGGGACGCCCTCGTGTTCCACGGCGAGACGTACCACTACACGCCGCCGAATTCGTCCGACCGCCGCCGAAGGGCACTCCAGTACCATTACGCTTCCACGCACTGCCGGTCTTCGAAAGACAGTCCGTTCAAGTCCACTGAGCCAGAGGTTATTGTGGCGGGGGCGGGCGCACGTCCACCTGAAGGGTAACGATATCCGTATCGTGGTATTGCTGGTGGTGCACCGACGAAGCGTAGTGTCTCAAGAGACGGAGTGATATTTCCAGTTCCTCCGGCGTCTCCACGGCTCTTTCGTCTCCGAGCAATTCGATCCTGTCCTGCAGGTTTCCCTCGCCGGTCGCCGCGACCAGTTCGAGGACCGCGCTTTCGCCCTCCCGGTGCGCGACCAGGAGCAGCCGCCGGGGTTGGCTGTGCTCACCGTCCTGCGGAATCAGCGCCAACAGCATTTCTTCGCTCGCAGCCATAAGCCGGTCCGCCGTCCCCTTGTCCCAGCCCTGGCGGCGCGCGAATCCTTCGAGAAACGCACGGATCTTCGGCAGTGCCGCAAGATCGAAGTCCGACTCCATCCGGTGACGGCGCGGGGAAGTGATTTCCAGAAAAATCGTCATGAGTATGGCCGTCAGTCCGCCGGCCGTCATGCCGTTCCGCAGGAGTCCGCCCGCGAAGTCTGAGACCAGCGCGGGAAAGATCGCGTCATTCTGAAAACCGACGCCGATCCAGAAGCCCACGCCTACGACCAGCCCCTTCCGGTAGTCTATCCCATCCTGCAAGACCAACTTCATGCCGATAACGAACAGCATGGCAAGCAGCACGATCAGAAAGCCGCCGGCAACGGGATCCGGAATGGCGAGGACGACCGCCAGGAACTTCGGGATAAACGCGACCAGGACAAAAGCCAGTCCCACGACCACCCCGACCATTCGGGAAGCCACGCCGGTCAACTCGGTCACCGCGATGCTCGAGGAATAGGTCGTATTGGGCACCGTACCCATGAGACCGGACAGGAGGTTGCCCAGGCCGTCCGCGGCCACGGCGCCCTGCACGGCCCGGTAATCCACCGCCCGGGGCCTGCGCCACGAAACGCGCTGAATCGCGACCGAGTCGCCGATCGTTTCCACGGCGCCGACCAGCGTTACGAACATGAAGGCGGGAAGCAGCGCCCAGAAGGCGGGACCGAAAGAGATATCGATGCCCGGCCAACTCCCTTCCGGAAGACCCAGCCAGGAAGCGGCGGCTACCCTTCCGGCATCGTACAGGCCGAAGTATCCGCCCACGATGGACCCCGCGGCGACGCCGATTACGGGCGCCCAGAGACGCAGCGACGACTTCGCCTTCAATGCGATGCCGAGGGTGACCAGCACGGTGGCCAGGGCCGTGACCGCCGCAGACGTGGACGGCATGCCTTCGGGTACCCTGTTCAGCATGTTGAACGCGATGGGCATCACCGTGACCGAAATCAGCATGATGACCGTCCCGGATACTGCCGGCGTCAGTATCCTGCGCAGCAGGGAAAGGCGGGCGGACAGCAGGAACTGAAATAGCGAGGAGATGATGATGAGCGTCGCCATCAGTGCGGGACCGCCCTGCGCGAGCGCCCCGATGCAGACCGCGATAAAGCTGCCCGACGTTCCCATCATGAGTACGTAGCCCGCGCCGATGCGGCCGACTCGAATGGCCTGGATGACCGTAGTCGTTCCGCTGATCGCCGCCGCGGCGAACACCCCCCAGGTCAGGAAGGATTCGCTCGCGCCGCCGGCCCGGCTCACGATGGCCACGGTCAGGACGACGCCCCCGACCGTAAGCAGGGCGATCTGGAGTCCGAGACCTATGGTCAGAAGAAGCGGTGGCCGTTCGTCCGCTTCATAGCGTACGCTTGACTGGCGGGCTGAAGCATCCGTGTTCATGCGGTGTCCTGTCGAAATCCAGTGCTGCAGTCTTGTTTCAGCAGGGACTGGAAATGGTTTGTCGACGGGGTCTGGAATATGCTTACAGGGTTAGGAAAATAAAGGCACGCGCCAGCGAGTCAAGGCATTCCATTGTAGATACATCCCGCGTACACCGGTGGCGTACACCGGTGGCGTACACCGGTGGCGTACATCGGGCGCGTACACCGGGCGTGCCGATCGGTCCTCAATTAACGTGATGCGTCCGGATCCGTCGACCGGACTTCGACCTGGAGGGTGATGATATCCGTGTCGTGGTACTGCTGATGGCGGACCGAAGAAGCGAAGTGCCTCAGGAGGCGCAGCGACACCTCCATTTCCTCGGGCGTTTCCACGGCCCGCGCGTCGCCAAGCAGCTCGATCCTGTCCTGGAGGTTGCCTTCGCCGGTGGCCGCGACAAATTCCAGGATCGCCCTTTCGTCCTCCCGGCGAACGACCAGGAGCAGCCGCCGTCGTTGGCCGGTCTCGCTTTCCCGTGGATTAAGCGTCAACAGCGTTTCCTCGCTGGCCGCCACGAGCCGGTCCGCCGTCTCCTTGTCCCAGCCCTGCCGGATGGCGAATGCTTCCAGAAAAGCTCGGATCTTCGGCAGCGCCGCGAGATCGAATGCGGTTTCCATCCGGTACCGGCGGGGAGCGGCCAGTTCCAGAAACATCGTCATGAGGATCGCCGCAATGCCACCTGAAGTCATCCCGTTCCGCAGGAATCCACCGGCGAAGTCGGCCACTAGCGTGGGGAATATCGCGTCGTTCTGAAAACCCACGCCGATCCAGAAGCCCACCCCGACCACCAACCCCTTTCGGTAGTCGATCCCGTCCTGCACGACCAGCTTCATGCCGATGAGGAAGAGGATAGCCAGCAACACGAGCAGGAAACTGCCGACGACCGGATTCGGTATGGCGAGGACCACCGCCGGGACCTTCGGCACAATCGCGACGAGGATATAGATTACCCCCACGACCAGTCCGACCATGCGGGAGGCCACACCGGTCAGTTCCGTCACCGCGATGCTCGAGGAGTAGGTGGTGTTGGGTATGGTGCCCAGCAGGCCGGAAAGGAAATTTCCCGTACCGTCCGCGGCCAGGGCGCCCTGCACCGCCCGATAGTCCACGGCCCGGGGCCGGCGCCACGATATACGCTGGATCGCGACCGAATCGCCGATCGTATCCACGGCGTCCACCAGTGTTACAAACAGGAAAGCGGGCAGCAGCGCCCAGAAGGCCGTACCGAAGGAGAGATCGATACCCGGCCAGTGGCCGTCCGGTAATCCGAGCCAGGGCGCGGCGATCACGCGCTCCGTGTCGTACAAGCCATAGTATCCGCCGACGATGGATCCCGTGACCATGCCGATCACGGGCGCCCAAAGCCTCAGCGAAGACTTCGCCTTCAATGCGATGACGATGGTGACCAACAGGGTAGCCAGCACCATAACGGGTGCTGACGACTCGGGGAACCCTTCGGGAACATCGCCCAGCATTCTGAAGACGACGGGCGTGATCGAGACCGGGATCAACATGATGACCGTACCGGTGACGACCGGCGTCAGGATCCGGCGAAGCAGCGAAAGACGGGCGGAAAGCAGGAACTGGAAGAGCGACGAGACGATGATGAGGGTGGCCATCAGCGCGGGACCGCCCTCCAGCAGGGCTGAAATGCAGATCGCGATGAAACTGCCCGACGTGCCCATCAGGAGCACATAGCCCGCACCGATGCGTCCTACGCGCAAAACCTGGATGATCGTGGTCGTTCCGGTGATGATGGCAGCGGCGAAAACCGCCCATACCAGATAGTCCTCGCCGGCGCCTCCGGCGCGGCTCACGATGGCGACTTTCAGGAATACGCTACCCACGGTGAGCAGGGCGAACTGGAGACCGAGTCCGATGGCCAGGAGAAACGGAGGTCTTTCGTCCGCCTCGTATCGAACGCCGGACTGGTGGTTTGGGCTATCGTTGTCCATGGACCTTTTTTACGCCAGTTCGAACAACCGCTGCCAGGCCTCGTGCCCGGTGGCGACCTTATCGGGATGGGACCGGCTGCGGGCGATAAAGCCCGGGACGTCGTCCCTTCCCGTGGGCTTTCGCCAGTCGCTGTACCGGATGTCCAGGCTCCATCGTATGTGATCCGAGTAATTCGGCGCGGATCGGTGCACCGTGGTGTGCTGCAGCAGGAGCACCCCGCCCCTGGGAATGGGACAGGATACCCGCTCGCCGGCGGGCAGAGCGCCGGGAACGATGTTCTCGGGTGAATCCTCGAACGGAAGGCGTTCGCTGCGGTGACTGCCGCGGATGACCTCCAGGCAGCCGTTGTGTTCGTCCGTATCCACCAGCGGCAGCCAGAAATTGACCATAAAGGTCTGCATCACGTCCGGATCCAGGAACCCGATGTCCTGGTGCCAGTCCACGACGGAAGTCCGGTCCGGAAGCTTGGCCCGGGAGTTGAACTGGGGATGGACGAGGATCTCCGGGCCGATGAGGGATTCGACCACGTCCAGGATCTCGTGGAGGGTCATGACGTGAAACATGCCCGCGGTCTTCCGTTTGCCCAGCACAGCTTCGAGCAGCTCCCTGCACTGGCCGTCCATGGCCTCATGGATCAGGAATAGTCTCCGCTCGAAGGGCTCGTCCGCAAACCGCTCCGACAGCCTTCCTTCCCCGTGATACCGCTCCGCCCATGCATCGATGACCTCGTTCAACTCCGTGATCAGGGGATCGAGCGAAGCGGGATCGAACAGCTTTTCGATAGGCAGGTAGCCGTCGTCGAGATACTGGTTTTTCTGTTGGTCGGTCAGACCGCTCGCCATGGCGCGAATCCTTCAGGTGGCTGGACCGGGTTAATTCCATTGGGGTTAAGTCCATTGATGCGAGAAAACGATATGATTATACTTTTCAAATGTCAATAACTAGGGTGCTGAAGGGAATCAGGACTGCGACGTCCGAATGAAACCGATTCCGGAGGTTTTCCATGGCTTTCGACCTGGTGCTGTCGGGCGCGACGATTGTCGATCCCTCCCAGCAGAAGAACGGAAGAGGCGACGTAGGGATCACTAACGGCAAAATAGCCGCTGTTTCCGATCGTATTGAAGCCGGCGCGCACACGACCATCGACGTTTCGGGCAAGTTTCTAACGCCCGGCTGGATCGATCTGCACGCCCACGTATACGCCGGCGCCACGACCTTCGGCATCAAGGCCGACGCCCTCTGCCTGGCGACCGGCGTGACGACGATCGTAGACGCTGGAAGCCCGGGATGGACCAACCTGCGCGGCTTTCTCGAGTACATCATCGAACCGTCCAGGACCGAGATACTCACCTTCGTTCACATCAGCAGCATCGGGCTCCTGAATTCCATGCGCGGCGAGATGGAGGACATCAAGAACGCCGATCCCGAACACACGGCCCGGGTCATTTCCATGTGGCCGCAACACTGCGTGGGCGTCAAGGTCCGGCAGGGAGCCTTCCAGGTGGGAAGCCACGGCGTGGAACCGCTCCGGCGGGCCGTCGAAGCCGCGGAAATGGTGGACACCCGGGTCATGGTCCACATCGACAAGGGCGTTGCCCTTCCGGATATCCTGGAGCTACTTCGTCCGGGCGATATCGTGACCCACTGCTACCAGGGCAAGGGAGATCACATCCTCGGCGATGAAGACCGGGTGATTCCCGAGGTGTACGAAGCCAGAGCGCGCGGCGTGTTCTTCGACCTGGGCCACGGCGCCGGGAGCTTTCACTACGGGATCGCGAAGCGCGCGGTCGAACTGGGTTTCCTTTCCGACGTGATAAGCACGGATCTGCACGTCTACAGCCTGAAGTCCCCGGTGCACAGCCTGCCCGAAACGGCATCAAAACTGCTGAATATGGGGCTGGATTTCGAGGAGATCGTGCGACAGACGACCATCAATCCCGCACGAATCCTGAAACGATCGGATGAAATCGGAACGCTGAAGGAAGGAAGCGTCGCCGACATTGCTGTTTTCAGCGTGGAGGAAGGCCAGTTTACCTTTACCGATGCCCACGGCAGGGAGGAAACCGGCGGAAGCATGATCACGCCGCAACTTACCGTACGGGCCGGCCGGGTTTATCATCCGGAAGACGTGAAAGAAGAGGTCGCGGAGACGGAGCGCCGGGCCCAGGAAATGGTGGATATCACCGGGGTGCCGTACGGGGCCATTCGGGACATCAGGAAGGTGAAGTGAACACTTTATCGATGTGGAACTCAGGGGCGAAAGTTCGCGGGTTTCAATACTGCGATTTATTATAGTACGTTTAGAACTATATTTATTAATTATATTTGTTTTAAAATTATTACGTTCAAAATCAGATCGAACTCGGATGCGAAGATGAAAAAGTAAAACCGGATGAAAAGGCCGGAAAGAAGAACAAAAGGACCGAAGATGGAAGCAGAAGCTCCGGAAGGCACGGGAAAGTGGAAGCACGGATCGCTCGGCGAGAAACCGATAGTACGTTTCGTATTAAAGAAGGATGAAGGACTGGACCTGACCAAAAAAACGCACCGGAAGAAGAAAGACTGGATGAAAAGAAGGATGAAATCGGAATTCGGCCCGATGAAACCAGAACCGAAACCTTTGTCCGACCCACTAATCTATCTCGAGGGAGGTTCCCGGCCATGACCCCGGAAATCACTAAAATCGAAACCGTTGTTTTTCAGCACACCGTCGAAAACATGGGCGTGGACTATAACGGATTCAACCTGGTGTACGAGAAAGGCGCCACGCGCAAGCTCGGCGGTGGCCTGTTGCGGATACACACCAATCTAGGCATCGTCGGGGAATACCTGGGCGGTCCCTCTCCGTCGGGTGCGGCGGTCCAGTACCTGCTGGGCAGCAATCCCTTCGAGCGGGAGAAGACCTATAACGATCTGAAGCGGGGCCTGCGGCACACCGACCGCACCCAGATCGGCGCGGTGGACGTGGCGTTGTGGGACTTCGCGGGCAAGTACTACAACGCGCCCGTCTACCAGTTGCTGGGCGGTTACCGGACTTCCCTTCCGGCTTACGCGAGCACGTACCACGGCGACGAAAACGGCGGTCTGCACACGCCCGAGGCCTTCGCGGACTTCGCCGAACAGTGCCGGGACCTGGGATACCGCGCCTTCAAGATACACGGCTGGGGCAACGCTCCCATCGAGCGCGAGGTCGCCAACGTGAAGGTCACGGGAAAGCGCGTGGGAGACGGCATGGACCTCATGATCGATCCCGCCTGCGAATACAATACCTGGGCGGACGCGCTCAAGGTGGGGCGGGCCTGCGACGAAGCCGGGTTCTTCTGGCTGGAAGATCCCTACAAGGACGGCGGCGTGTCCATATTCGGCCACAAGAAGCTGCGGGAACACATCACCACGTCGATCCTGCAGACCGAGCATATCTTTGGCCTGGAGCAGCACGTCGATTTCGTCGTCAACGGGGGAACGGACTTCGTGCGGTCCGGGGTCTACGAGGACGGCGGCATCACCGGCGTAATGAAGATCGCCCACGCGGCCGAGGGCCTCGGGCTGGACATGGAACTCCACGGCGGCGGCCTGGCTCACCGTCATATCATGGCATCCGTCCGGAACAGCAACTACTACGAACTGGGGCTCGTGCATCCCGGGATTAAGAAGACCAAGCCGCCCGTTTACGCGCCGGAATTCACCGATGAGCTGGAGAACATCGATGAACACGGATGCGTTCCCGTCCCCCAGGGCCCGGGTCTGGGCGCCGAGATCGACCGGGATTACATCGAGAAGCACCAGGTAAACACGATCGTGCACGAGGCGTAGGCGGACAGGAGGAGTGATCGCGCCCGCGTCTACGCAACCGCTTCTACGCGCCGGCCAGTCGCTCCCGCACCCGCTTGACGACCTGCTTCTCGTCGCGGGTCATTTTCTCCAACTCGTACATATCGTCCGAGAGCTTCCCGCGGTGCTCCTCCAGCGGGTAAAGGTGGGGCAGGTCGAAGAACCAGCTGAAGACGTACCGCTGGAAGATGTTCAGGCGGGGATAGTCCCGGGTCCACGGACTGGCGTTGTGCAGCAGGCGGGTAGAGAAGATGACGACGTCTCCTGCCTTCATTGGGATCGTAATCGAAGTGGGAGGATCGTGCTCGACGGGTAGACCTTCCGGCTCGGGAATCGTAGATTTATGGCTGCCGGGGACCAGGCAGAATCCCGTGCCGGGCGGCACGTCGGCCAGGGCGACCCAGGTGGCCAGGT
The DNA here is from genome assembly GCA_009837395.1 of Gemmatimonadota bacterium. Lineage (GTDB taxonomy): Bacteria > JAAXHH01 > JAAXHH01 > JAAXHH01 > JAAXHH01 > JAAXHH01. The sequence goes on along the minus strand of VXTP01000043.1, from coordinate 214,131 downwards.
GGCTGCAGTAGATCTCGCCGTCCGCCACCTGGAAATCGTTGTTCGGATTGCGGAATCCGTGGGTGACCTTGACGCCGTCGTCATCCCGGTGAAAGCGCAGTTCTTCCGGGCCCTTGACCATGTGGGTGAATACGCAGTGCATCAGACGGGGACAACCCCAGGTCAACCCGGCTACCACGCGGATGATCTCCGGGTTCATGTTGAGCCGCTGGAACACCTCGTGGCCATAGTGGATATGGCCGATATGGGTCTTGTTCGGCTCCTGGCGTCCCCGCTTGAGTGGAGCGGGAATGTCCTTCTCGTCCGCGGTCAGCCAGCCGTCCAGGACCGGACGCATCTCGGACAGGTCGGCGTCCGGAACGACGCCAGGCAGCAGCAGGTAGCCCTGCAGCTCGAAATGCCACTTCTCTTCCGGTGTCAGGAAGGGCACCGGGGTCTGTGTCGTCATACCCGTTCCAGTCTCCATACGTCCGACGCCATGTGACTGCCCGCGACGACCCAGAGTGCATCGCGGTACACGAAGACACTGGCCGCGTGCCGGGCCGGCCAGGGCGTGTCCGGTACTTCGAACCAGTCTGTGCCGTCGGACGAGTACCAGACGTCGTTCAGGTTAACGCCGTTCCAACCCGCCAGCACCCACATCCGGCCGTCGAACACGGCGGTCCCGTGATACTGCCGCGGCGACCAGGGTGCGTTACGGCTGTGGCACGCCCAGTGGACGCCGTCGGAGGTACTCCACACATCATTGTGAAACGTCCGATCGGGCGTCTCCGGCGTTTCGTACGTACCGCCGCCGAGTACCCAGAAACGACCTCGATGCACGACGCTTCCGCCCACCATGCCGCGGGGCGCCCACCGGGGCGTTGTTGATTCGAGCCTCGTCCAATCTGATCCGTCTGCCGAGACCCACACGTCATCGTAGAAACGGTCCTTGCCACCGGCGAAGCCGGGCATGGTCTGTCCGCCCCATACCCAGAGTCTGCCCATCCAGGCCACCGCGCCGTGCAGCACGCGGGGTGCCCAGGGGGCTTCTTCGAGCACGCAGTGCCAGTCCCGCCCGTTAGCCGACGACCAGACATCGCCCTGGTGATACCCCTGGTTGGCGTCGCCGCCGATCAGCCACATGCGACGGTCGTGAACGGCGTATCCGCCCGTGTGTCTGCCCGCCCAGTCCCGCTTCGTATCGAAGGACTCGTCGAGGTAGATGTTGGGTTTTACTTGCGACCAGTCCCGCCCGTCGGTGGATCGCCAGACATCATTGCTGCAGACCCTTGGGTAATGCAGCTTGTCGCGCGGATTCCAGCCGCCGATCAACCACATGGCGTCGTCGAAAATCAATGCGCCGGCCCCGTCGCGGGGCGCGAAGGGGGCGCGGGCAGTCACCTGCGTCCAATGATAGCCCAAATCGAGATCACTTAAGTTGTCGCCTTGGAAGTAATTCGAATCACGCGCCGGGAATCGCGTCCAGGTCTTTGCTGCATTGCTCCAACACGCCCATCAGGCTGAAATCGCCGCCCCATGGCACGAGACTGGCGCCCAGGCCGCGGTAGTGGGCGACCAGTTCCGGGCTGCCCGCCGTGATGCCCCAGGCCTTGCCGTGCCGTTCGGCTGCGTCCGACACCCTGGAGATGGCATCGTCCAGCGTCCAGTTTACGTTGGGATCGGTCTCCAGGCGGTGCGTCAGGTCGGCGGGACCGATGAAGACCACGTCGATCCCTTCCACGGCCGCGATGGCATCCACGTTGCGCAGGCCTTCCACGGTCTCGATCTGGCCGACGATGAAGGTCTCCCGGTTGGCGTCTTCGAAGTAAGTCGTACCCTCATTCCAAACCTCGATCCCGAAATCGCCGTCGAGGCCGGCGCCGTCGATGCCCCGGTTGCCAAGGGGCGGGAACTTCGTACAGTCAACGACATGGCGGGCGACGTCCGCAGTCGACATGAACGGGATCATGAAGCCCGTGGCGCCGTCCTCCAGGTACCGGTACAGGCGGGTCCTTTCCAGGGTCGGCGGGCGCACCATGCAGTCGATGTCATGCTGCTTGCACATGGCCAGAATGGACTGGACCTCCCGGGCATCCATGGCGCGGTGTTCCAGGTCGAACCAGAGGCCGTCGTATTTGAAATGGGCGGCATAGCGAATGTAGAACGGCAGATAATGGCCGAGACCGGCCATCCGGACGAAGCCGGAGGAGCTAAGCTTGGACAGGACCTTGCTCTTGCGCATGCCGGATCCTTTCGGGAAGAGGTACGATGTCCATCGTACAAATGACGAATGTCAGTCTTTGAATCCAGAGGATTATTCAAACCACGTGCTGTTGTGTCAAGATCTAACGGTTGTGTCAACTTCGTATCTCTAACGGGAGTTAAGAGCAAACTACTTGCCGTTTATCGATATTCGATATATCTTTTAATATGATTAGGACTTATCGGTGCAGGGACACGGAGAAACTTGCTAAGGGGTACCGTGTGCGTCGATTTGTCGCGATTGAACGAGTTGCCCAGCGTAAACTCGCCCAGTTGGATGCTGCCGCGACACTTAGTTTTCTGAAGGTCCCGCCGGGAAATCGTCTTGAAGCCCTGGTGGGAGACCGTGAAGGCCAGTACAGTGTACGGATAAATGATCGGTGGCGTCTGTGTTTCAGATATGATAAAGGTAATGCTTATGATGTGGAGATTGTTGATTACCACTGAAAGGAAATACCTTCCATGACACGACTGAATCCCGTGCATCCCGGTGAAGTATTGAAATACGACTTCATGGAACCCTTTGGACTGTCTTCGAACGCATTGGCAAAGGCCGTCGGAGTGACGCCAGCCAGGATAAACGAAATTGTTCGTGGCCGCAGGGGGATTTCTGCTGAAACCGCTTTGCGACTCGCCAAGTACTTCAATACGGACGCGCAGAGTTGGATGAACTTGCAGGTTCAATACGAACTGGCACTGGCGAAACGAACTGCAGCTTCAGCATTGCAAGCCATAAGGCCACATAAAGTAGCGTGACTGTCACGGCGGTAGCGGTTTGTACAAGGTAATTACCAAATGGTTATGAAGAGCTTGACATAACCGGATAAAAAAGTAAACTAAGTCATATAAACTTAGTCAGAGTATTAAACCGAGGAACACGACCATGCGAACAGTGAACATGCACGAGGCCAAAACGCACCTGTCCAGGCTCGTCCGGGACGCCGCGAACGGTGAACCATTTATCATCGCACGGGCAGGAAAACCCGTCGTAAAGGTCATATCCGTCGAAGCACCGGATCCAGGTAGGGGCGTAACGCATCGGGTCGGATTTCTGGATGGTCAGATTACCGTACCCGATGACTTTGACCACATGGGTTCAGCGGAAATCAATAAGCTCTTCGAGGGCGAACAGTGACCGTACTTCTGGATACGCAGATACTGCTCTGGACGGCGGGTGTATACGAACGTTTACCTGCCGAAGCGAAAGCCATGATAAGTAATCCTGCGAACGACCTGGCGTTCAGTGTGGCTTCACTTTGGGAAATCACCATTAAGAACAGCCTGCAGCGGAAGGATTTCAGCGTAGATCCACATCTGCTGCGGCGGAGTTTGCTGGATCATGGCTACAAGGAACTGTCCATAACCGGCGCGCACGCGTTGGCCGTAGACCTGCTTCCAATGATTCACAAGGATCCGTTCGACCGCATCCTGGTTGCACAGGCTCAAATAGAAAGGATGACCCTGTTAACCACGGACGCAACGCTGGGAAAGTACCCTGGCCCTATTCGAGTACTTGGTTGATAACCAGGACTCGCACTCGACGACATGCCGCAACCTGAGTAAAATGTGGTACAGTTCAAACGGGCCGTCGTCCATTCCAATCACACAGAACACGAATCCACAGAAAACTGAAAGACGGTCAAACCGATGACATCCCTTGCCATCACCACCCCGATGCCACCACCGGCCTGGGCGCTCCTGCAGAAGGAGTCCATGAAGGCGCAGGCCCGGGCCTGCGCATACTTTTACAGCCGTTACTTCGATGAGCAGGGATACATGCGCTGCGTGCCGCGCTGGGGCGGCGACGACGGCCCCGACGACGCCATCGAGAACCTGACCGGGTGGCCCCTGCTGTACATGATGGGTGGGCCGGAACAGTTGCTCGCGCTGAGCAACCTGGCGCAGGACGGCCATATCAAGCAGTACACCGAGGCGAAGACGGTCGACGTGCCTTTTTGCCGGGACGGGATGTACTACAAGGAGTTCCCGGTGATGTTCGACTGGCTGCACAACGGCGAGAGCATGTCGGTTTTCGGTGACCTGGGCCTCTGCGATCCGGACTCAGAAGAATTCGAACGGCGAGTGCGCCTGTGGTCCGGGTTCTACATGGACGAGGATCCCGGGGCGCGGAACTACGACCCGGAACACCGGATTATCCGCAGCCTGTTCAATGGGAGCCGCGGTCCCATGCTCCGCAAGGCCACCGCGCTGGACTGGACGGGCGATCCCATTGAGGAGGGCCGTTTCGTACTGGCCCACGGCGAGCGCAACTACCAAGAGATGCTGGGCCATTTCAAGGACTACACCGACGTGGTCGGCGACCATCCCTCCAACATGCTCGCGACGGGACTGGCCTTCAACGCCTATGCGCTGACGGGAGAGGACAAGTACCGGGACTGGATCCTGGAATATGTGGACGCCTGGGTGGAACGTACCCGGGCCAATGGCGGCATCATCCCCACCAATATCGGGCTGGACGGCACCATCGGCGGCGCCTGTGACGGTAGGTGGTACGGCGGTTGCTACGGTTGGGGGTTCACAACCGTCGCCCCGCAGGACGGCCGGACCGTACACCGTGACACGATCCACCTGGGCCTGTCGGGCTTCAGCCACGCGCTGCTGCTGACCGGGGACCGGTCCTACGCGGCGCCCTGGAGCGAGATGATCGATCTGATCAACGAGAACGGGCGGGAAGAAGACGGTCGGATGGTGTACCCCAACAAGTATGGGGACGACGGCTGGTACAACTTTACCCCGGGACCCTATAATGTGGGCGCGATGGAGACCTGGTACTGGTCGATGACCGAGAACGCGCGGGCGCGCTGTGCCGATGACGCGTGGGTGCGTTACGTGGCCGGAGATAACCCCGCCTATCCGGAAGAGGCATTGCAGGCCGACCTGGCGTCGGTCCGGCAGAAGGTTGAGTCGGTACGCAACGACCCCTTGACGCCGGACACGCGCCTGTCCGACAATACCAACGGCTTCAACCCCGCGACACCGGGCTCGCTGTTTCAGTTGACCATGGGCGGTCCTGCCCCGAAGCGAGCCCAGGCGGTCCACTGCATGTTCCGGTACTTCGATCCCAATAGACGCAGGCCCGGGCTGCCGGAAGACGTCGCGGCACTGGTCGACGCGGTCGGCGATACGAAGTCGACGGTGACGCTGGTCAACACAAATCCCGTGGAACCCACCGAAGTCATCATGCAGGGCGGCGCCTACAGGGAGCATGTGTTGAAATCGGTATCGGTGGATAGCGAGGCCGCGGAAGCGGATGGAAGGACCGTGGAAGTGGCCGGCGACTATCTCAGACTGTGGCTCGCGCCCGGCTCCGGGGCCCGCCTCGAGATCTCCATGGAACGATTTGTGAACCAGCCGACGTTAGCGTTTCCGTGGGGATAAACCACCGGTTCCGCCACAGGTTTGTCCATTTTTACCAAGATAGTTCTTGACGCATTACTCCCACCTGTTCTTTAAACACGAAGGACACAAGAAGGGAGGATACCTGATGAGTACGCAACGAGAAAAGTTCTCCAGTCAGGCTTCGCCGGTGTTGCTGGCGGCTGTGCGTGGAATAGCACGCAAGGAAGGTCGTAATTTTCAAGCGGTACTGGAAGACGCCATGCAGGAATACATAGATAATCACGATCGGGAGAAACTCCGCGCCTCTGTTATGGCCCACTTTCAGGCTAGTGTAGACAAAAACCGTCGACTTGGCAATCTGCTGGCCAATGACCCATGAATTCCTGCCGGTGATGAGGTATACGGCTAACAAGCCCGTATCCGACAACAAGGCGGTTGGTCCGATATTCCGAATTGATACATTGTGGTTGTAACTACTCCGAGCCACCACGTGCCCCTCCGTTTGTGTACCCACTTCCTCACTCCATCACCCTGTACGGGCTGTTCCCCATACCCGGCCAGATCCGTACCACGCCCAGGGCCGCCCTGACGCCGATCCAGACCCCGGTCATCAACCAGATCCAGTCCAGGGCGTGAGGGCCGGCGAGCAGTCCCGCCGCACCCGTGCCAGTGGCAAGGACCACGGCGTTCCTGAGGTACCGGTAGTCTCCCGAGCCCCAGTGCAACCCGTCGGTGGCGAAGGCCAGGGCGTTCAGCGGCTGTACGACGACAGCGATGATCCAGGCCGAATGGAAATAGGCTACCGCGGTCGCTGGTACGAGCAGATCGATGACGACCCCGCTCCCCATCCACAGGACGAGTCCCAGAAGGCCACCCGACCACACGCTCCAGTGACACACGATGCGCGCCACCTTCCGGGCGCTCCTGATCCGGTCGCCGCCTAGGAAGTAGGCCACCAGGCTCTGGCCCGTGACAGCCAAGGCGTCCAGCACGAAAGTGCCGAACATCCAGACCTGCCTGATCGCCTGATGAGCGGCCCCGATGTCGGCCCCACCGTGCGTGGCCTCGCGGGTCGTCAGGAGGAGAAACAGGTTCAAAACGCCGGTGCGTATGAAGAGATCGGCGCCGACGCGCATCAGCCGGCCGACCGCACCGAAACTTACCTGGAAGGACCAGCCCAGCTTCCGCCTGACGATCCAGATCGACCAGGCCGCGCCGATCCAGTACGCGATGACGCTGGCCACCGCCGCGCCGGCGATACCGAGGGCGGGCACGGGTCCCGCGCCGAAAATGAGGATCGGGTCGAGCACGATATTGATACCATTGATGCCGAGGGCGATCCAGAGCGCCGAACGCATATCCTGGAGTCCCCGCAAGGCACCGCAGGCCGTGAGCGTGATCAGAATGGCGGGCGCGCCGAACCAGCGCCAGAAGATGTAGTCCACGGCACCATCGTGGATGGCACCCGACGCGCCGAGCAGCGTGGCCAGGTACGAGGTGAGCGGAACGCCGAGCGCGATGATCAACAGACCGAAGACCGCGCTCATGATGATACCCAGGCTGCTCATGGAAACGGACCGGGACCGGTCGTTGTCGCCCTCGGCCTGGGCTACTTCGGTCTGGGTACTGATCCCGAGGAAGTTGAAGATCCAGAAGAGGCCGGAAAGCGACACGGCGCCGACCCCGAGGGCGGCCAGCGACTCCGCGCCCAACCGCTTGATGAAGGCGGTGTCCACGAGGCCGGTAAGCGGTTCCGCGATGAGCGAGAGCAGTACGGGGAAGGAAAGCCGTACAAGCGTGGCATGGGGCCTGGCCGTAAAAGGATGGTCGGACGAGGTGCCCGCGGGTTTTGAATCGCGCATATTCACCTGGGCAGCGTGCTGAATCGGCTTGCTGAATCGGCGTACTTTAGCGGCGTACTCAGCCGGCGAAACGGTCCACCGCGAGTAGATCGAGGTCGATGTCGAGGTCGTTGTCGTTTTCGGTCCGTTCGCCGGCTACGATCTGGCGGACCAGCTTCCCGGTCACCGGACCGAGGGATACCCCGATCATGGCGTGGCCGGCCGCCACGACCAGGTTGCGGACATCCGGGGCCCGGCCCAGGAAGGGCAGTCCATCGGGCGTGCAGGGACGCAGCCCGCACCAGGTCTCCAGGATCTCATGAGAGCCGATATCGAAATCCGGCAGGTACCTGGGAACAGCGTTCAGAATGGCGGAAACGCGCCGCTGGTTAATGGTCTGGTCCATGCCGGCCAGCTCCAGGGTGCCTCCGATTCGGAGCGTGTCGCCCATGGGCGTAATGGCCACCCGGGATTCAGACAGCATGAAGGGCATTTCCGGCCAGTCGGACGGCCGTCTCAGGGTAACGCTGTACCCCTTGGCCGGCTGAATGGGCAGCGGAACACCGGCGAGTTCACCAAGTGCGGCGGACCAGGAACCCGCCGTGAGCACCACTTCTCCCGCCGCGATTTCCCCCCTGGTCGTGTGGGTAGCTGTGATGCGTCCGTTTTCTTTCTTGAAACCCTTTACTTCCGCCTGGGTAAGCACCTTCACACCGAGCCACTCTACGTAGTCCGCCAACGACCGCACAAACTTGGCTGGCGTCAAGTGGGCATCCTGCCTGAAGTGCAGACCGCCCAACGCATTCAGTTCCAGCCCTGGTAGTACCTCGGACAGTCCGTCCGGAGAAAGTGCGTCGATCTCCAGTCCGTAGGAAGAGAGCAGGTGCCGTTCCTCCTCCCCTTCCTCCTGGCCCTCCCGCGTTTGATACACGGCCAACACGCCCCGCTGATGATAGTCGAAATCGACCCCGTCCAGACCGTTTAACTCATCGAAGAGTGAAAGGCTGTGCAGGCTCATGTCCCGGATCAGCGGTATGGCCCTGCGCATCCGGCCTTCGCTACTCGCCTTCCAGAAGGCCCATAGCCAGCGGATCAGCGACGGATCCAGCCGCGGCTTGATGTAGAAGGGGCTGTCCGGCCTGAGCATCCACTTCAGGCCCTGCGCCACAACGCCCGGCGCCGCGAGAGGAACGCTGTGGCTGGGCACGACCAGGCCCATGTTGCCGTGGGAAGCGCCGGACCCAATCCCCCCGCGGTCCACCAGGGTGACCTCGTACCCCGCTTCACACAGGTAGTACGCGGCGCATACCCCCACCGCGCCGCCTCCGATGATCAGTACGTCGGTCTTGTTCATATGGAAATCGGATGGTCAACGCGGCGGATGGCCGATGCGAATCAGCGGCGACACGAAACCCGCCGGGCATGCCCGTGAATCTCGCGGCAATTCAGTCGCGGGCGATATACATTTCCGTGAAGTTAACGGTCTGTATCGATATGATCGGCACCACGCGGCCTTCACGGTCCTGCTTGACGCCCCGGAGATAGGGTTTACGCAACTCCGTAATCACCGGGTGGAAGAGAAAGACGGCGCCCGCCTCCTCCGCCATGATGCGCTCGGCCCGGGCGTACAGGTCGTAGCGAACCGCGGGGTCCATATGGGTATTGGCCCGGTCGAGCAGGTCGTCGAACTCCGCGTGCAGCCAGTCGTGGCGGGCATAGCCCCTGGGCTGGGATCGCCAGAGGAGGCCGAGCATGTTGGACGGATCGGGGTAGTCATAGACGAAGACCAGCATGCCCATGGGGATCTGCCACTGGAACAGGTTCTCGTTGAAAACGTTGCGTTGCTGGTACCTGATTTCCAGTTCGATGCCCAATGTCTCCCGGAGCATGGCCTGTACCGCTTCACCCGCAATGCGGTTGATGCCCGTGTCGGCCACCCGCAGCCATAGTTCCGTGCGGGGGAAGCCCCGGCCCTCCGGATAACCGGCTTCCGCCATCAGGCGCCGCGCCTCGTCGGGATCGTAGGTCTGGAACGCTTTGAACTGCTCCGCCGAATACCCCGGGAAGCCGGGCGGGAGCATGGAGTACGCCGGGATGGCGAGGTCGTTGAGGACGGTGGTGCTGAGCGTGGACCGGTCGATCGCACGGGCGATGGCCTGCCTTACCCGGACGTCGTCGAAGGGCGGCTGCCGGGTCTGGAAGAACAGGTACCACGTGGTGAACTCCGGCATCCGGTGGATCTCCTGCGCGAGCCTCTCGTCCTGGCGCACCCGTTCGTAGTCGATGGGGTCCAGCCGGTAGGCGTCGATTTCACCGTTCTCGTAGGGCAGGGTGCCCGGACGCTGCGCGCCGATGAACTTAACGATGATCTCCTCGAGCAGCGCCTTGTGCGGACCGTTGTAGTTCGGATCCAGCGTGAACGTCATGTCGGAACCCGTGTTCCACTCCGCCAGCCGGTAGGTGAAGTTGGACACGCAGTGTTCCGGTTCCGTCCATTCCGCGCCGAACCGCTCCACCTGCCACCGCGGCACGGGCGACGACGTGATGAAGGAAACGATATAGGGCAGGTAGGGGCAGGGTCCTTCGGTCTCGATCTGGAAGGTCAGCTCGTCCACTGCGTGGATGCCCACCTGCTCCACGTCCGTCAGCTCACCCTGGTTGAAGGCCCGCCCGTTCTTGATCACGTAGTAGAGAAAGGCGTAGATGTTCCCGCTGGCCGGATCCAGCATGCGGCGGAAGGAGTACTCGAAGTCCTGGGCCGTTACGTCCCGGCCGTCGCTCCACCGCGCGCCTTCCCGGAGATGGAAGGTCCATGTCCTGCCGTCCTCCGAAGACTCCCAACGGTCCGCCGCGGCAGGCACCAGCTCGTTGTTCTCGTCCAGCAGTACCAGCCGCTCGAAGGCGAAGTACGTGCCGTCGGCTTCGTAGGCCGCCACACTGATGTCCAGCGTGGACGGCTCGCGGAACATGTATCGGAACTTCTGCCGCTCCGGCGGGGCCGCGTCGTCGGGCAACTGGCGGCCTATGGAATTGACGTGGGTCTGGCCGTCGGACCGCGAGCCGGTTTCGTCGCCGGCGCAACCGTTCAGATAAAGGACCGCCAAGGCCAGCAACATGCAGCCGGTAGCCACGGGCAGCAAAAGTCCTCGACGTCGCAAAGGCCGCCTGGATGCGCGTCGCCTCATGTTTCGTAAGTATGTGTCCATTGCGGGACCCTCGTCCTTGTATCGTCAGCCGTTCTTCGGCAGGTGGTCCGTGTAGAATCTCACCCAGTTCCGGTACATGATCTTCTCGATGTCCTCCCGGTCGTAGCCCCGCCCTTCGAGCATGGGAGCCAGCAACTGGTAATCCGCGATGGAATCGACTTCGCAAGGCGCGCCCTCTATGCCGCCCTGCCCGTCGGTATCGCCGCCGATCGCCGCATGGTCGGCATTGCCGGAAAGCTGGCACACGTGATCGATATGATCGGCCACGTGGTTCAGCGAAATGTCCTCGCGCCGGTAGTGGTCCCGACGGTTGTATCCGTCGGTGTTCGCCCAGTCCAGGGTGTACCACGGACAGAGCATCCAGGTATCCATGGACGCGCCGATGACGCCGCCCCGTTCGATGACGATCCGGAGCTGCTCGTCGGAGAACTGGCGCTGGCCGGGCACGAGGGCGCGGCAGTTCTGGTGGCTGGCCAGTACCGGTCCCTCATACCGGTCCACGGCCTCGAAGAAACTCTCGTCCGAAATATGGGTGAGGTCGAGCAACATGCCGCAGTCGGACATCTCCCGCAGCAGGTCTCTCGCGGGTGCGAACAGGCCGCCTTCCGAACCCGTGCCGTGGGCGTAGGTGCTCGGGCCGTAGTGGGTCAGGCTTACCACGCGGACCCCGGATTCGAACCATTCGTGTACCTGGTCCGGCCGGAGGATGGGATCGGCGCCTTCCATGCCGAGGATGAATCCCACGGGCAGTCTGCGTGTATCCTCCGCCTTCTCCCATACTTCCACATGACCGGCCAGGGCTTCCCCGTGCGTGAGTACGACGCCTTCCCCCTGTTCCGCAAGCATATGGTAATAGGCCAACTGGCCGCGGGCCGCTCCATAGACCGCCGCGCTCCCGTGGAGACCGGAGAGTATGCTGTTTTCCCGTTTTCGACGTACGGTGAACTTCATGAGCGCAGCCGCTACCCGGCCCCGCCGCATCTCGGGCAGGCACGCGAAGGCTATGTTGCCCGAATATCCATCGGCCGCACGCACCTCGGTCAGCGGAAGCGTAAGGTCCCTGTTCAGCTCTACGCCGCCGTATGCCATGGGATAGTCACCGTCGAAAATGAGCATGGGAAAACGATACCGGGCGGTCCGTGGGGTGTCAATACAAATCACCCCCGAATTCCGTTTTGATTCATGCCGGCCGCCTGTCCTTGCGTTTGCTTCGTTCAGGACGTATAATAGGCGTCCGTGAAACTTGTTTCGTAGTCATTACGTCTTACCTGATAGGCGTTTACGTTCGTGGCGAACGTACCCACAAAGCTACGGATACCTTTCCCTATGCGCGCATGTGTGCTGGTTGAACCGGGACGGATCGAAACCCGCGACGATGTCGATCTGCCGGTCGCGGGACCGAGCGACGTGGTCGTGCGGGTGGAATCCGCCCTGACCTGCGGGACCGATCTCAAGGCATACCGGCGGGGCCATCACCTCATGCCGCCGCCGACCCTGTTCGGCCACGAGTTCTCGGGAGTTGTTTTCGACAAAGGGAATAAGGTGGACCGTTACGCCATCGGGCAGCCCGTCATGTCGGTACATACGGCGCCCTGTGGAAAATGTGTCTACTGCGGCAGATCGCTGCAGAACCTTTGCCCGTACCTGACGAAGACGATGGCGCTGGGCGCATACGCCGAGTACCTCAGGGTTCCCGGTTCGGTGGTCGACGTGAACATGTACCCCAAGCCCGATGAACTGGGCTATCGCGAAGCCGCCATGCTGGAACCCCTGTCCTGCGTGACCTACGGTATCAGCCAGGCGCTGGCGACGCGCCCGGAATCCGCGGTCGTGATCGGCGCCGGCGCCATCGGGTTGCTGCACGTCATGGTGCTGAAGGAAATGGGAGTCGGCCAGGTCATCGTTTCGGGTCGGCACACCTACCGGCTCGAAACGGCAAAGGCGGTGGGGGCGGACCTCGTCATCGACAGCGAAAGCGAGCATGCCGCTGAAGCGGTAATGGACGCCACCGGAGGTCACGGGTCGCCCGTCGTATTCGAATGCACGGGATTGCCCGAGGTCTGGGAAGAAGCCGTAACCATGGTCAGCAGGGGCGGATGCGTGATCCTCTTCGGTGGATGCCCGGGCGGCACGAAGGTCACCTATGACACGGCAAGGCTCCATTACGACCAGATCACCCTCAAGGGCATCTTTCATTTTACGCCCGAAGCGGTCCGGAATGCCTACGATTTGCTCGCGGAAGGGCGACTCGATGTTTTGCCCTTGATTACCGGAGACCGCACGCTGGAGGAAGTGCCGGAGACCTTCAGGACCTTCCGTGGTAAGGATACGCTGAAGTACGCGATCATACCCTGATCCCGGCGGGGGTGCCTTCCATGAAAGCCGCAAAAGTCTACGATATCGACGATATCCGGATCGAGGAGATGGATACGCCTGTCATCACGGCGCGCGACGCCCTGGTGAAGATGCGCACTTGCGGGATCTGCAGCGGGGACGTCACCCCCTGGTACATTCGGCGAAAAGCGCCCATTGTCATCGGGCACGAGCCGACCGGTGTCTTGGAGGCCGTAGGCGACGAGGTCGAAGGACTCTCCGTAGGGGATCGCGTATTCATACACCACCACGCACCCTGCTTCCGGTGCCGCCACTGCCGCCGCGGCAACTTCACCATGTGCGCCACCTGGAAGAATACCCGGCTCGACCCGGGAGGCGCGGCCGAATACGTGCGGGTCCCCGAGATCAACCTCCGCTACGACACCCTGGTCCTGCCCGAATCGGTTTCCTTCGACGACGGCGCGCTGATCGAGCCCGTCGCCTGCTCGGTCAAGGCGGTGGAACGCGCCCGTATCCGCCCGGGGGACATCGTGCTCGTCATCGGACTGGGCTTCATGGGCGTCCTGAACGGAATCGTGGCCCGGCACTACGGCGCCAGGACGGTCATCGGGGCCGACCGGGTTCCTTACCGACTGAACAAGGCGCTCGAACTCGGCATGGACCACGTGGTGGACGTGGGGGAGCGCGATCCGGCGGAGGCGGTGCGCGAACTTACGGGCGGCGTGATGGCCGACGCGGTGATCGTCGGTCCCGGCAGCATCGCGGCGATGGAGACCGGACTGGCGTGCGTGGGCAAGGGCGGGATCGTGCTCCTCTTCATGTCTTCGCCGGAGGAGGATGTGCTTGCTTTCCGGCCCTATGACCTGTACTTTAATGACGTATCGATCGTATGCAGTTATTCCTGCGGGCCTCACGATACCCGCATGGCGCTGGACCTTATCGAGGCCGGTGTGGTAACTTCCGACCAGGTCGTTACGCACCGCTTTCCTTTATCGGAGACACGGCGGGGCATGGAGGTCACCGCCGCCGCAAAGGATTCATTGAAAGTGTTGATTCAGATCAACGTATAAAAGCCAGTCCACTAAGTAGAAGGAGGAGTAGAAATGTCTGAATATGATATCCGGGAGCAGCTGCCCGGCAGCAACATACCCTATCTCAAGATCGCCATCGGCATCGTCGTACTCCTGGTGTTGTACAATTCATACGCCGTAATCGGTGCCGGCGAGCGCGGGGTCGTGTTCAGCAAGTTCGGCGGCGTCCAGGACCGCGTCCTGTCCGAGGGCCTGCAGTTCAAGATGCCGTTCATCGAGGATGTGATCCCCGTCGACGTCAAGATCAAGAAGTCGGAAACCGCCGCAACGGCCTCCACGAAAGACCTGCAGACGGTCTCCTCCACGATCGCGCTGAATTACCATGTAGATCCCGGCCAGGTGAACACCGTCTACCAGGAAATCGGCATCTTCTTCAAGGAACGCGTGATTGACCCGGCGGTGCAGGAAGCCGTCAAGGCGGTGTCCGCCCAGTACACCGCGGAGGAACTGATCACGCAGCGGGCGGTTGTCAAAGAGGCGATCAAGGCATCCCTCACGGAACGCCTGAGGAATTTCAACATGATCGTGGACGAGTTCAATATCGTCGATTTCGCGTTTTCGAACACCTTCAACCTGGCGATCGAGGCCAAGCAGACGGCCGAGCAACAGGCCCTGAAGGCCCAGCGTGACCTGGAGCGAATCCGCATCGAGGCCGAACAGAAGATCGCCACGGCCGAGGCCGAGGCCGAGGCACAGCGGCTGCAGCGTGCCACGATCACGCCGACCCTGCTGCAGCTCCGGGCGATCGAGAAATGGGACGGCCATTTCCCCCAGGTCATCGGCCAGGCCATGCCCTTCATCGATCTGAAGACGCTCGGACCCCAGACACGGTAGGGAGGTAAGTCGGTAAGTCGCACCCGCGCAAGCGTGCGGCGTTCGAACACGGCAAAGCGCATCAATCCCCGCGAGCGTAAAGGAGACAGGAGCCATACATGATCGGTCTGAACAGTCCGGAGTTCACGCGTGCCGTTACCTCGCAGTGGGACGGCGAGCGGGGTCCGGACGGGCGCCCCGTCGTGCCTGACAGCATTCTGGAACGGATGAAGAAGGTAACCATCGAGGAAGCATGGGGCGTCATCGGAGGGAAAGGATACAACTACCAGTTCGCGGGGGACTGGCAAATCCTCCACCCCGATCGCACCCTGGTCGGCCGCGCGGTGACCGGCGTGTACGTGCCCACCCGCCCCGACCTGGAAACGGCGGTCCAGGCCGACGGCGCAAGACATGGCTGCATCGGCGGCCAGAACTCCTGGGTGATCGATACGCTCGAACCCAACGACGTGATCGTCATCGACCTCTTCGGCAAGGTCAAGTTCGGGACCTTCGCCGGCGATAACCTCGGCAATTCCATCTATGCCAAGACCGGCACGGGCATGGTCATCGACGGCGGCATCCGGGACCTGCAGAGGCTCTACGAAATCCCCATGGTCTCCTATATCCGCGGGGTCGATCCCACGGCCATCGCCGATGTGACCCTCCTTGGCATCAATGTGCCGGTCCGTATCGGTCTAGAGGCCACCTGCGTACCCGGGGACGTCGTGCTCGGAACGCGGGAAGGGGTCATCTTCATTCCGCCGCACCTGGCGGAACAGGTCGTCATCGAATCGGAAGAAACCAGGATGCGGGATGCCTGGGGCCACCATCAGCTTCGGGAAGGCACCTACACGCCCGGCGAGATCGACCGCGAATGGACCCCCGAAATGACGGCCGAATTCGAGGCCTGGCGGCAGCAGCAGAACGCGGACGATTCGTAACCAGGCACCATCGGCGCGCCTGCAACGTCAGGCGCCATCGATACACCTGCAATAATGTGCCGGAAAGCATAAATCTCGGACATCCGATCCCCATCTGAACTGCCCGATGGCCAGACCCTATTCCCCCACCTTGCTCGGATACGTACTGCTGGGACTGCTGAACCAGCTTCCCCGGTCGGGCTACGACGTCCGCCTGGAGATGGAATCGACGCCCACGGCCCATTTCAGCAGCAGCCCCGGTTCGATCTACCCGGCGCTCCAACTGCTGAAGAAAAACGGTTTCATCGACAGCGAGGTCGTCCACCGGTCCAGGTTGAAGCCGAGGGAAGTGTTTCACCTGACCGAGAAGGGCAGAAAGGCCCTTAGCGCTTGGCTGCACAAGCGGCTCGCAGTATCCGATCTGAGGGAAAACCTCTCCGAGTTGATGCTCAGGTTCCGGTTCATGGAAGACACCGCGAGCGACGAGGAAACGCTGCGGTTTCTCCGGGATTTCAGGCGCAAGGCCAGGACCTACGCCAGCATCCTCAAATCTCAGACCAGGCCGCAGGCCGATAGCTCTCGCCATTTCGCCCTTTCACTGCAGCGGGAGATCTCCATGGTCCAGATGCACATCGAGTGGGCGGACCAGGCCATGACGGCTTTCGAATCTGCAAAGCCGGACAAACCATAACCAGGCGGTTCATCAATAAAGCCGCTGCAGGCGGCCCGAAACCCGGAAAGGCAAACAAGACAAATGCGACCGAACAAGCTCAGGAGCATCCTGAACGAGGGCCGTCCGTCCCTGGCTACCCACATCCACACGGTCTGGCCCTCCGTGGTCGAACTCGTGGGGCACACCGGCCGGTACGACTACGTCGAATTTGTGGGAGAATACGGACCCTACGACCTCCATGACCTGGACAACCTGGGCCGCGCCGCCGAACTGCACGATCTCGGCCTGATGATCAAGGTCGACCAGGAGCCGCGGGGTTTCCTCGCGCAGCGGGCCATCGGTTCAGGATTCCAGAGCGTGCTCTTCGCCGACTGCCGGACCCCGGACGAGTTCCGTGCCTGCGTGGACATCGCGCGCCCGGATACGCCGGAATCCCGGGGTACCTACGGCGTTGCGACCCGACGGTTCTCCTACATGGGATACGGCGGCGGCCAGGACTATGTTGACGCCCTGGACGAGATCGTCGTGGCGGTCATGATCGAAAAGGGACCCGCGGTGGACCACCTCGACGAGATCCTGGAAATCGACGGGATCGACATGATCCAGTGGGGACCGGCCGACTATTCCGTGAACGTGGGCAAGATCGGCCAGCGAGAAGCGGTAAAATCCGTCGAACGCGTGGTGATCGACAAGTCCCTGGCCGCGGGCAGGAACCCCCGTGCGGAAATCAACACCGCGGACGAGGCACGGTACTACCTCGATCTTGGCGTGCGCCACTTCTGCATCGGCACGGACGTGCACGTGCTGCATGGCTACTGGCGGCGTGAAGGCGACGATATGCGCAAGGCGCTGGACGGGTCGTGACGGGCGACCATGACCACGTAGCACCGGCCGAGACCATGATGTCCCGCCCAAACATCCTCTTCGTATTCGACGATCAGCACCGGTACTCCGCCATGGGTACCAGCGGCAACCCCGTCGTGCAAACGCCGAACCTGGACCGGCTCGCATCCGAAGGCGTGGTACTGGACCAGGTGTTTTCCAGTTGCCCCATCTGCTCGCCTTACCGCGGCCAGCTCATGACCGGACGCTATTCCCACGTCAACGGCGTCATGGACAACGAGTATCTCCTTCGCGAGGACCAGGACTTCCTGCCGGCCGTGCTCGGAGACCACGGCTACCGTACGGCCTACATCGGCAAGTGGCACCTGGGCTACGGTCCCTATGGTGAGAACGACCGTTACGGCTTCGATTACATGGCCGCCTACGACTGCAATCACGACTATTACGACGTATCCTACCATGAAAATGAACAGGGCCCCATCGACATGGCGGGATGGGCGCCGGAAACGGAGACCTCGCTGGCCATCCGGTTCATGGAGGAACACGCAAATGCACATGCCGACCGGCCCTTCGCCCTCGTGCTGAGCTGGGGACCGCCCCACTGGCCCTACGATGCCTATCCGGCCGAGTACGACCTCTACGACCCGGACACGGTGGACCTGCCACCTAATGTCCCGGAGCAGTTCGCCGCCTTTGCCCGGCGGGAGATCGCCCACTACTACGGCAACGTGACCGCTTTGGACGAGCAGTTCGGCCGGCTGGACAACGCGCTGGAACGGCTGGGCATTCGGGACGACACCCTGGTGGTCTTCACCTCCGACCATGGAGACCACCTAAGCAGCCACGGCTACGGAAAGCCCATGGACCGCTGGATGCACCCTTCCTTCCGCGCCTCTAAGGCGACGCCGTACGAGGAATCGATCCATGTACCTTTCATCGCCCGGCAACCGGGCAGGATCGCGCCCGGGAGAAGGAGCGACGCCCTGGTGAGCAGCGTGGACCTAATGCCTACGCTGCTGGGCATGGCCGGCGTGCCGGTGCCCGAAGAGGTACAGGGGGTGGATCAATCGCACGTGCTGACCGGGACACCGGGACCGTGCAACGATTCGGTCTATCTGCAGATTCTCGGACCGGGCTGGCCGCACCGGGGCGAGTGGGTCGGTTTCTGGCGAGGGATACGCACGGACCGCTGGGTCTACGCGCGCTGGCACGGGAACCAACGGGACACCCTGCTCTTCGACCGGAAGGACGATCCCTTCGAGATGAAGAACCTGGCCGGCGATCCGGATTTTCGGGAGATTCAGGACGAATGTGAAGCGCGGCTACAGCGATGGATGGCGGAAACCGGCGATCCCTTCGATACCGGGCCCCGCGACCCGGAGACGGGCATGCTGCGGCTCGGGCAGCGATTCAATCACGATAAGTATTCGCATGGAGGGCCGGCAAGATGACGATTTCCTACTGTACCTGGGCCCTGGGGGGAACGGAAGCGGACGTATTGTCGGCCATCGCGCAGGCGGGCCTGCGCCACATCGATCACCGCCCCTTCGATTTCAAGTCCGCCGAATCCCGCCGCCTGATCTCGGACCTGGAGCTCACGCCCACATGCATGGCTACAGGTTTCGGCATGCCGGAAGGTGCGGCGCTGGACGCGGCCGATGCCGGCGCGAGGGGCACGGCCATTGAACATACCCGGCGGGCCCTCGAATACGCCCACGAGACCGGTATCCGAAGGGCTTACCTGCTGCCCGGGGAGGAAGAGGGGGACACGGAAGCGCTGAGCCGGTACGGAGAGACCGTGACCGGTCTAGCCGACCTCGCCGCCGGGTACGGCAGCAAGCTATGCATCGAGCATTTTCCGGGGAAGGCCCTGGCGACGGTGGGGGACACCCTCGACTACATCGAGAGGCTGGGTCACGACAACCTTTACCTGCTCTTCGACATCGGCCACGCACAGATTTCGAAGGAAGATCCCGCCGAAGCCGTTGCGCGGGCGGGCGATCGTCTCGGCTACTTCCACCTCGACGACAACGACGGCGTGTCCGACCTACACTGGGCCCTGTGCGACGGGTTGCTCACCCGGGACGTACTGAAGCGTACGCTGGCCACCCTCGAACACATCGGATACGACGGTCCGGTCAGCCTGGAAATGAACCCTGGGCTCCCCGACCCGCTGGCGGCCATAGAAAGCGGGTTCGGGCTGTTGCGCAGCCTCTAGTATGGTTTCAGGCTGGTGCGCGCCCTCACGCCGACCTGATCCTACCAGTCCACCACGGACCCGTCGTCGGCCAGGTAGCTTTCACCGTTGCGCCAGTCGTGGTCGATCTTGTCCTCCATGGCGTCGTCGTCCAGTTCGATACCCAGACCCGGTCCCGTGGGCAATTCTACGAATCCATCCTTGAAGACGAAGGGCTTCTTGAGGTATCCCTCGCCCAGCGTGGTGTGTTCTTGGGCGACGAAATTGGGGATCGAGGCGTCCAGCTGCAGGCAGGCGGCCAGGGAAATGGGTCCGAGGGGGTTGTGGGGCGCGATCCCGCCGTAGTAGGCCTCGGCCATGCCCGCGATGAGCCGTACCTCGAAGATGCCGCCGGCGTGGCACAGGTCCGGCTGCAGGATGGCCGCGGCCTGCTTCTCCAGGATCTCCCGGAACCCCCACTTGGTGAAGACGCGCTCTCCCGTGGCGATGGGCAGGTGGGTGCCCCGGGCGATCTCGGCGAGCACGTCGACGTTCTGGCACTGAACGGGCTCTTCCACGAAAAAGGGCTGGTAGGGTTCGAGTTCCTTGATGAGCAGCTTGGCCGTCTGGGGGCTGATCGCGCCGTGGAAGTCGATGGCCAGGTCGATTTCCGGGCCGGCGACTTCCCTCAGCCGGGCGAAGTGGTTGGCGGCCGTGTCGATGAAGGCCTTGTTCTCGATGATGCGGGATGGTCGCTCCGCATACGGTCCGGTTTTGAAGCAGGTGAACCCCTTCGCGATCCAGTCCCCGATGGTGTCCGGGTCGCCGCCGCCCTTGTACAACCGTATGCGATCGCGCGTGGGGCCGCCCAGCAGCTTGTACACCGGCACGCCCAGGGCCTTGCCCGACAGGTCCCAGAGCGCCTGTTCCACCCCGCTGAGCGCGCTGGTCAGGATTGGACCTCCCCGGTAGAAGGCGTGGCGGTACATGGCCTGCCAGTGGTGGACCACCCGGGTCGGGTCCTTGCCGATCAGATACGGCTCCAACTCCGCCACGGCCTGGGCGCAGGTCTTTGCCCGGCCCTCCAGGATGGGTTCGCCCAGTCCCACCAGGCCCTCGTCGGTATGGATCTTGAGAAAGAGCCATCGGGGCTTGACAAGGAAGGTCTCCAGCTTGGTGATTTTCATGGTGTGCCTCTCCGGTTATCTGCCGTTTTACCACCCAACCGCGCTCCGGCCTGCCACCCAACCGCGCTCCGGCCAACCAACCTACCGCGCTCCGGCCAACCAACCTACCGCGCTCCGCACGCCTGGAGACAAGCCTGCATGTGACCCCGCGTTTCGGCGGCGATGACACAACACTGCTCCAGTGAATATTCCTTTGCCCCGATGACCTCGAGGTTGACCGGACCGTCGTAACCGCCCTCGTGCAGTGCGCGGATATACCCGACCAGGTCGATATCGCCGCGGCCGTTAGCCTGGTCCTCCGGCGCCCCCGGACCTGCCTGGCGACCCTTGCAGTCGCGGATGTGCACGTGGCGGACGCGGGGCAGCACCGCCTTGATAGCGTCCACTGTGTTCTCATCGGCGCGGTGGATATGGGAAGGATCCATGTCGATCCCGAAGGCCGGAGACGATATGGCTTCCATGGCGCGCAGCGTCGTCGGCGTGTCGTAGATACTTGCGCCCACGTGGGCCTTGACGCAGAGCGTGACGCCATACTGCTCCGCCCGGTCCGCCAGCCTGCCCAGCGAATCGATGGTCGCCTGGAGGCTCTCCTCGTCTCCGGACGTTCCGCCGGGTCCGCAGTTGATGATCGGGATGCCGGTCTCGACCGCGGCCTGGAACGCGGACTCCATGACTTCCCCGTCCTGGGACGGCTGCTCCATGGCCAGCAGTTCCAGGCCATATTCGTCGGACAGACGCCGGATTTCCGGCGCGATGGCTCGCCAGTCCGACAGGACGAGATGCTCGCTCATGCCGCCGATAGCCGACACTTCCATGCCGTCGTACCCGGCCATGGACAGGTACTTGAAGGCCGTTTCCATGTCGTAGCCGCCGAACAGTACCGAGTTGGCACCGAGTTTCATGTTTGCTCCTTGTCAGTCTCGTATCGTTAGTTTTGTACCGTCAATATTGTACCGTAACTACGGAATCGGTGTCCCATGATTCGATGGCAGCCTCGATGATCAACTGGGCGCGCAGGGCATCCTCGGCTTTGGCGTCGATGTCCTCCGGCGCCGCGCCTTCCAGGTTCTGTTCAATCCAGCGGGTGATCCGCGAGCCGAAGGTCTCAGAGAACCCCATCATGCCGCCCAGGTACTGGTAGGATTCCACTTCCCTGGAATGCCGGGGATAGAATTCCAGTCCCTCGCAGGCTTCGCGTATGACGAACCGGGCGTCCGAGCCCACGACCTCGCAGGTCTCCAGGCCATAGCTTCCCCCGGCGTCGTAGCTCCCGGTGAGATGGCCGACGACGCCGTTCTCGAACAGCATGTTGACCTGGACGTTGGACCAGATCTTCCGTCCCCGGCCCTTCTTGAAGAAGGCCTGCACCTTCTCCACGTCGCCGCAGAAATACCGCATCACGTCGATGGAGTGGGGATGAAGCGCCCGCATGTGGAAATGGGGCGAGCTCTCGTTGGGGTTGTTGATCCACATCGTCATGTTGATGATGTTCAGTTCGCCCAGCCGGCCGGCCTCGACCCATTCCTTCGCCCGGAGCGCGGCCGGCGTGAAGCGGTGGTTGAGGTTGATCCCGTAGCGAAGACTCCGTTCCTGCGCCAGCGCGACCATCTCCCGGGCCTTCGGGATCTCGTTCGATATGGGCTTCTCGCCCAGTACGGGGATGCCGCCGCCCAGCAATTCCATCGTCGGGGCGTAATGATCCCCGCCGTTCTCCACGCCGGCCGTACATACGCTGGCCGCGTCGACCTTCAACCCGCTGTTCAACAGGTCTCCGACGCTGTTGAATGCCCTGCAGCCGTAGGTCTGCGCCGCCTCGTCGGCCTTGTCCTTGATGGCGTCGCAAACGGCCACGATCGTGCACGCTTCATGTTCCTGGTAGTTCCGTGCATGGTTGTTTCCGATGCCGCCCATGCCCACCACCGCGATATTCAGCCCCATCTTCAAACGCTCCTTTGCTAAATCTCAGACTATCGATTCTCGCGTGTTAAACTACGATATTTCAGTAAGTTGCGCGGATCGGTCCACTAAATACCTGTGTAGAAAAAGCGGTTTTGATACCACGCGACGCGGCGCGGCGACCCCGTCATCGGCTGCGCGCCTGCAGGCTCGCGGCCTGGTTGGGATCGCCGATATGCATCGTGTCGTAGGCCTGCTGCGAGGACTTGAAGGCCCCTACCCCCTCATGGCCGTGCCAGTCCCCCTGGGTCAGCATGGGATTGCGTTTCCCTGTCTCCTTCACCCGTTTGCTGATCCAGTTCCTCATGCGCCGCTTGAGCAGGTTTACCACGTCCGGCAGCTCATCGGCCAGGTTATTGTTCTCATCCGGATCCTCCACCAGGTTGTACAGCTCGACCGGCGGCTTGAAGTGGAAATCCGGTTCCAGGGCCACCATCAGTTTCCACTGGGGCGTTCGCCAGCCGTGCTTGCGCATCCAGGTGCACTCGGTGATGTAGAACTCGCTGTCGAAGGAAGGCACCGTACCGTCTACCAGGGACATCAGGCTGTCGCCGTCGAAGTCGATCCCCGTGTTGATTTCCGCCAGGTCCAGGATGGTGGGCACGAGGTCCTTGTGCTGGTTGTACCCGCTGACGCGGCCACCCGCGGGGATCCTGCCCGGATACCGGATGATGAGCGGGACGTGGAGCGTCACGTCATAGAGACCGTGGTGGTCGAACCAGCATTCGTGATCGTAGAGCGTCTCGCCGTGGTCGCCGTTGAGGATCACGATCGTCTCGTCCATGATGCCGTGGGCCTCGAGGGCGTTGAAGATCGTCTGGATGCAGGCGTCCATGTACGCCACCGCTCCGTCGTACTGGGCGATGACGTAGTCCTTGTCGGTGATGCCCGGCGGCATCCACTGGGCGAAGAAATCGCAGAAGGGCTTGAACGCCTTGACCGGATCCATGGACCTGTTCTTCGGGTCGCACTCGTCGCCATGGTAGAACATGCGCTCGTAGGGCTTCGGCGGCAGGTACGGCGCGTGGGGGTCCATGTGGCGGAGGAACAGGAAGAAGGGGCCGCGCCGCCTTGCGAGCCGGTCCAGTTCCGGGATGGCTACGTCGTTCAGCTTCTGCGCCTTGGGACTGCGCCCTTCGTTCCAGCTTCCCCAGCTCGGATACTCGAGGTACTTGTCGAAACCGCGGGACGACGGGTTCCCGGCAAAGCCCACGCTGGTGGTCGCGTATCCATGCTCCCGCAGGATCTCGGGCAGCGTCTGCACGTCCTCCCGCAGGCCGCCCTTGTGCCGCAGGGCCACCACCTGGGTGCCGAAGGCGTCCAGGCCGGTCAACATGGACGCGTAGGCGCTGGTCGTAGGGATATGAGCGCTGTAGGTCTTCTCGAACAACGCGCCGCCCTCGGCGAATCGGTCGATATGGGGCGTGGTCTGTCGGTGGTAGCCGTAACAGCTCATGTGATCGGCCAGAAGGGAATCCACGCCCAACAGTACGATATTGGGATGCTTCTTCCTGCGCCGGCGGGTCTTGGCCATGGGTCAGTCCTCGATGATGTGTGTTAAGTTATGGATGTTTTACTATTTATAACGCTACCTACTCCGGCATGAAGAACTCGTACCGTTCCGGATCGCCGTAACCGTCGACCCACGTTTCCTTCAGACCCTGGTTCTCCACGGCGGCCTTGACGATGAGCTTGTTGAACTGGCTGACGTTCTCCGAGCCCATGTAAGTCGCCACCGGCATCCAGAAGCACTCTTCGATCTCCGTGGTCTGCATCTGGATGATCTGGTGGAGCGGCCTCAGGCGACAGACGAAATAGATATCGGATTTGTCGTAGCGGTATCCGTGCCAGTGCCGGAAACAGACCAGGCCGTCGAAGCGGGTCGGCACGCCCGTTTCTTCGAAAACCTCCCGGACGACGCCCTCGGCCAGGTGCTCCTCCGGCTGCAGTGCGCCGCCGGGAAGCTTGTAGTAGGGGGCGCGTCCACCGCGAAACCGTTCGCACACCACGAGCAGTTCGTCCTTCTCGTTGATCACCACGCCACCGGCGCCGATGTAATGAGTCGCGTACAGCGGCACGAAGGCGTCCTCCACCAACCTGAGCGTCAGCATCAGGTAATCGGTGGTGCTGTGATGGTACACGCTTCCCGCATCCACCAGTGCGGGAATGAGAAAAGCGCGGTCCAGGGGGACTTTGAACCAGGCGACCTGGAGGTCCTCTGCCTTCCATGTCCGGATCGAAAGGTCCAGGCGCTCCCTGAATCCATCCGGATTGTCCGGCAGGGCGTCCGAGTCGACTTCCACGCCGTGGAACCGGTTGCGCTCCCCCTCGATGACGGTCATGAGGCTCTCCCTGGCGGGGCTGGCCGGCGGGACCGGCGGACCGGGCCTGACCCGCTCGACACCTGCTAATTCAACACGGCACGGCTTTCGTCCACGCTGGCCTTCAGTTGGTCCAGCACTCCATCCAATCCCCGTATGGCTTCCGACCAGAATTCGGGCTCCGTGAGCTCGAGGCCGATGGTCTGCCGCACCACGTTTTCCGCCGTATCGCTGCCGGTCAGCTTGAGGTACTGCTCGTATCTCGGCAGGAAATCCGGACCTTCCTTCTCGTACCGGGCGAATAGCCCCCGGCTGAGCAGGTAGCCGAAGGTATAGGGGAAATTGTAGAACGTGGTGTCTGTGATGTAGAAATGAAGCTTGGACGCCCAGAAGTAGGGATCGCCGCCCTCGGGGTCCAGCACGTCGCCGAGCACGCGGCGCTGGGTCTCGACCATCATCTCCTTCAGCCTGCTCACGCCGACTTCGCCGTCCGCCCGTTCTTCGTGGAAGGCCTTTTCGAATTCGAATCGCACCGGGATGTCCATCAGGTAGGTGGCGCCGTCGCTGGCCTCCAGGTTCAACAGGAAGGCCCTGGTTTCGGCGCTCACGTCCGGTTCCTCCAGCAGGCCCCGCATGAGCAGCATCTCGCCGAAGGTGGAAGCGGATTCGGCCAGGGTCATGGGGTAGGCGCGGTTCAGCGTGCGTTCCTCCCGCATCAGATGGCCGTGAAAGGCGTGCCCCAGTTCGTGGGCCAGGGTCAACACGTCACCCATGTTGTCGTTATAAGTCATGTATACACGGGACTCTCTCGTCAGTGGGGAACCCGTGCAGAAGGCGCCGGGACGCTTGCCTGGCCGGGGCGACCAGTCGATCCACTTGCGCTCGAAGGCCTCGTTCGTGTAGTCTGCCAGGGCGGGATATCCGGCCGCGAAGGCTCGATGCACCAGTGCCCTGGCATCATCCCAGGAGGGTTCGTCCTGGTGCTCCACGGTCAGGGGCGCCGAGAGATCGTACCATCCCAGTGTATCGCCGCCCATGAGGCGCGCCTTGTACGCCAGGATGCCGCGGGCTACATCGATTTCCGCGAACACCGCTTCGAACATGGCGTCCAGCGTTTCCCGCGAGATCGCCGCCTGGAACAGGGCCTTATCCAGATAGTGGTCCATGCCGCGATGGCGGTACAGGGTCAACCGCGTGCCTCCGATGGCGTTCAACGCGGCGGCCGGCACCGTCTCAATCGAAGTCCAGGCCTCGTTGCCCCCCTCGAAGGCGGCGCGACGTACCCGCCGGTCCGGGTGTTCCATCAGGGCGCGGCGCTGCGACATGGGCACCTGCTCCCGCCGGCCGTCCGGATAGGCCATCTCGAAAGTCAGCTTGCCCGAGATCCTGTCGTATAGCCGTCCCCAGGCCTCGATCCCGTCCACGCCCAGGTCGGAGGCCAGGTGTTCCTCCACCGTGGACATGGTATGCCGCGACTGCTCCCTGATTCGGGAAATGCGGTACCGTGCGTCCCGGAGGGCGGGGCGGGAAGTGAACGCTTCAAAAACCTCGTCCGAAGGGGTCTTGAGTCCCCGCTGAAGTTCCACGAGTATCTTGGACATCCGGGCGTCCAGCAGACTCAACGCGCCTTCCTCTGCGGCGAATTCCTCGTTGTTCGCGTCCGCGGAGGTAATGCAGGAAACGTAGGAGCCCAGGTGCCGCAACCGGGTGACGGCGTCTTCGAAGGACAGGACGATGCGCTCCCACACTTCCATGTTGCCGGGGTTCAAATCCGCCGTGCCCGAGGCATCGGCCAGCAAAGCGTCCAGGTCGTTCCGGAGGCCGGCCTTGAAACGGCGCATCTCCGGTCCGTCGAATGCGGGAAAGTAAGCAGCCAGATCCCAATCCATGTATCTACAACGCGTCCCTTCCTATCCTCTGCTCAGGACCTGGCCCGGGCGGTGCGCCGTGGGCTCGTGGTTTTCGATGACCGGAATGCCGTTGACGAAGACGTGTGGAATTCCGTCGGGAGGCTGGATCGGCGCTTCGAAGGTGGCCCGGTCGGCCACGGTCCGCGGATCGAAGACGACCACGTCCGCGGGCGCGCCTTCGCGCAGCACGCCCCGGTCTTTCAGCCGGTAACGTTCCGCCGGAAAGCCACTCATCTTGTAGACGGCCTCTTCCAGGGACAGCAGCTCGCGCTCCCGAACGAACTTCCGGAGCATCTGCGCGAAACACCCCATGCCCCGGGGATGGGGATGGGTGCAGTCATAGACGCCGTCACTGGCGACCATCATGAGGGAATGGGGCGCCGTCCGGTTCAGCACGGCGTCGACTTCTGCTTCGGGCACCGGCCAGAACATGACGAAGGCCTGGATGCCGTCTTCATCGAGGACGAGGTCGTAGGCGAATTCCTCGTTCGTCTTGTTCACGCTCCGCGCGGCCTCGCCCAGGGTCATCCCCGCGAATTTGCCTGAACGAGTATAGCCGATGTACTGGCGGTCGGCCAGGTTCGTCGACTTCAGATACTCGAGGGCCTTGCGACGGGTATCCGGCAGGCGCATCCGCTCGAGGACTTCTTCCGGACTGCCCGTCTGGACCCACATGGGCAGTTGCATGGTGATATGGGTCATGCCCGCCGGATAGAGATAGGATTCGAAGGAGACATCCACCCCGTCTTTCATGGCCTGGTCCAGGAACGGACCCGTCATGTCGTCGACTCGTTCGTGGGATGCGTGCACGGGAATGCCGCTTGCCCGGTGCAGGTCGATGAGTTCCTGCCAGGCCCGGTCCCGTCCCAGGATCTGGTATCTCAGGTGGGCGGCGTAGATCCCGTCGTATTCCAGCGCCACCTTGCAAAGCGCTACCAGTTCCTCGAAAGGCGCGTTGGCGCTGGGCTGGTAGTCCAGTCCCAGGCAGAGGCAGCCGGCGCCGGCTTCCATCCAGGCGCGGGTCTCCGCTTCCATGACCTTCATCTGGTCTGGCGTGGGCGCCCCCGGGTCCCAGCCCATGGCCTTGACGCGCACGGCGCAGTGCGGCACCTGGGGATACACGTTAGCGGGTGAGCGGCCCGGAAAGAGGTCCAGGTAGGACTCGATGGTGGGCCAATTGACCGGTTCCAGGGGCTCTCCGTAGGCGAACTGCGTGTAATGCCAGAGCGGCAGGGCCTCTTCGGGCGCCAGGCCGGCCCAGCCGAAGCCGTCCGGTGCCAGTAGATGAGTCGTCACGCCCTGCCGGAGGCCGCCCATCTGGTCCCGTCCGCCCAGCAGGGAATTCTCGGAGTGAACGTGGACGTCGATGAAGCCTGGACAGACGATGTGGCCGCCGGCGTCGATCGTCCGGGCGGCCTCGGCTTCCGACAGGTCGCCGATCCCCGCCACGCGTCCATCCTGTATCCCCACGTCCGCACGGTACCGGTCGGTCCTGCCTGTACCATCGATTACCTCACCACCGTGAATGACGACATCGAAGGCCACACATTCCTCCAGTCAGGTTCTGTCTGTCAGGTTCTGTCTGTCAGGTTCTGTCTGTCAGGTTCTGTCTGTCAGGTTCTGTCTGTCAGGTCTTGTCTATCAGGTCTTGTCCGGCCACGGGAAACGGGCCTTGTATTCGGGTTTTCCCTGGATGTCCTGGCGCACGCGGAACAGGCCGCCGCCGCGGTAATGCTCACCATATGCCTGCCAGTCGTAGTCCTTCGGATCGAGGGGTGAGCCGGGTTCCAGCGAGGTCCCGGCGGTCGTTACGTAGATGTCCGTCAGGTCCGTGCCGCCGAACATGACGCTCGAAGTCTGGATCGCCGGCAGCGCGATGCGCCGCTCCTCGACGCCGTCCGGGTCGAAACGGATGATGCATCCGTCGAACCAGACGGCCGTCCAAACGAATCCCTCGGCGTCCACGGTCATACCGTCCGGCACCCCGGCGGTATCGGGCAGCCTGACGAAATCGCGCCGGTTGGAAACGGAACCGGTCGCCTTGTCGTAATCGTAGGCGTAGATCGTCCGCACGGCGGAATCAGTGTAGTACATAATGGATTCGTCCGGCGAGTACCCCATGCCGTTACTGCAACCGATCCCTTCTTCGATGACTTCCACGCTACCGTCCGGGTCGAAACGGTAGAGTTTTCCCAGACCGCCGTCGATCAGGGAACCGGCGAACATGCGCCCGCCGGGATCGGCCGTCACGTCGTTGAATCGCAGCGGTTCTCCTTCATGGGTCTCGTCGAAAATGCGCACCCACTCGTCGTCCGACTTCCATAGCACGACCCCGTCCCAGATGCAGGCGACAAGGCCCCCGAATTCATTGAAGGCGAATCCGCCAACGTTGAATCCGTCGTGCACCTGGCGGTTCTGGTTCGTGGCCGGGTCATAGGTGAAGAACCGGCCGGTCCGGATATCGGTCCAGATCAGCGTGCTGCTGTCCGGATCCCAGACCGGTCCCTCGCCCACCATCGCATCGACTTCCGCGATCTTCTCAATGGTCGCCATCATGGCATTGCTCCGGTTGAACGAATCGAAGGGGGCACAAATCGTGCCGCTTCACCGTGTCGTACCACTTCACTGTAATGTACGCGTGCGATACCGCCGAGGAAGGTCGTTTCGGCGGGATTGCAAGTATATAAACCAAAAGACGACGGGGGTCAAGGCGGGACATGTTTGGAAAATCGGAGGTGCTGAGCGCCGCCTGAGTTGCCTTTGAACGTCCGTTACAGCGGTTCTTCCCCTACTCCCCATCCTCCACCATGGGCACGAACCGCACGCCGCCGTGGTGAACCTTCACTGCCTCCTCTCCCGACCGCGTCACGGAATACAGTTCTTCGCCAATGGGGATGACCATTTTCCCCTTGTCCTTCAACTGGCGAAACAGCTTCTCGGGGAGATCACCGGGCGCCGCCGTCACCATGATCTTGTCGTAAGGTGCATGCTCGATCCACCCTTCGTAACCGTCGCCGATCCGGTAATAGATGTTATCGTAACCCAGGGATTCCAGGGTCTCCCGGGCCCGCGCGCCGAGGACGGACAACCGCTCCACCGTGTATACGGACCGTGCGAGCCGGGCCAGGATCGCCGTCTGGTAGCCCGATCCCGTGCCGATTTCGAGGATCCGGTCCGTTTCGCTCACATCAAGCAGGCGGGTCATGAGCCCCACGATGTAGGGCTGGGACACGGTCTGTCCAAGGTCGAGGGACACGGCGCAGTCTTCGTAGGCCTGCGACCGGTACGCTTCGGGAATGAACCGGTGCCTCGGCACGGCGCGCACGGCCTCGATCACCCTGGGCTCGTCTAGACCGCGTCCACGGATCTGCTCCTCGATCATCCGTTCCTGCGATGAAATGGGGACGACAACCGACTCGATTTTCTTGAACAATCGGGATAGCAGCATGGTCCGTTCAGTCTACAGGGGCCACCCGGTTGGAGCAAGGCAAATCAAGGTAGTCCGGCGACCCTGATTCCGGACGAATCGTAACGTATCCCGGAGCGCGTACGATACAGCAAGGAACCTCGTGCCCCGCTTGACACGATCACGCCGAATCACTAAGTTCCTCGGTGCCTGTTAGCCCATGAAGAACGGACATTTTGAGCGGCTGTGCTCGGAAAGGACCTCCCGCATGCATCCCTTTGAAGACCTGCAAGTGCCCGCCGGAAGCGTGGGCATCCACTGGTTCGGACAAAGTTCTTTCGGACTGAAGCATCCGGACGGCACGGTGATCCAGGTCGATCCCTATAACCCCCGTGAAAGGCCTGCGGACCGCTTCGTCCATACCCGGCCTCCCCTGGACGAAAGGACCCTGAAGACCGACTTCGTGCTGCTGACCCACAACCACGGTGATCACACCTGCCTGGAATCCCTGGAGCGCCTTTCCACCGCCTGGCCGCAGGTCAGCTACGTGGGCCCCATCGAAAGCATAAACGCGCTGAAGGAAGCGGGGCTGAACGCCGGTAACATGACGGTCGTAACGGCTGGCGACACCGCCGAGATGGGGTCCTCGAAGGCGCACACGGTGTGGGCCAAGCCCCCGGCGGGCCTGCCCGAGGACGGTATCGCACCGCCCGACGTGCAGCACCTGGGTTACGTAGTCGAAATGGGACCGGTGCGCGTCTATATATCGGGCGACCCGGTCAACACCTTCGCCGACCACGAATCCCTGCTCGCACCTGTACGGGACCTGCGGCCGCAGATCGGGTTTCTGACCAACCACCCGAACGAGGGCGAATTCCCTTTCTTCGACGGATCGGCCCGTATCGCGGATTCCCTCGGACTGAAGACCGCCGTGCCCGCCCACTACGCCTGTTTCGTGGAGCGGGACTACGATCCGCGAGAATGGGCTGCCCATCTGCCGGAAGGCGGGCCGGAACCCCTGATCATTCCGTATAACCAGTCCACCGTGTACAGCCCCTGAGACCGGTTGTCATCCGGTGCTCATGGCGTCCCGGTGAAATCGTAAGGCACGTGCCATGCGCATAACCGGTATCGATCTCGACGCGGTAGACGTGAACGGACAGCATCACTGGGTGTTCTTGCACGTCCGGACCGACGATGGCGTGGACGGATTGGGTGAGCTCAATCCTTCGGCGCCGAGGCAAGCGGTCCTGGCCGCGCTGCGGGAAATCGAGCGTGAGGTCATCGGCAAAGACCCCCGAAGGATCGAACAACTTACCGCGCAGTTGAAGCCTCCTCCGGAGGACCGGCCCGCCGTGCACGCCCTGTGCGCATTCGAACAGGGCCTTTGGGACATCCTCGGGAAGTCACTGGACGTTCCGGTATACGCCCTGCTCGGGGGCAGGTGCCGCGACAGCATCCCCGTTTACGCCAACGTCACCCGGGCCGCGCTGAAGGGCACGCCGGACGACTTCGTCCGCCAGGCCACGGGCGCCGTCGCAGACGGGCATACCGCGGTGAAGATCGCGCCTTTCGACGGCCGATACGGCGCCGGAAACGAGCTGATTGACCACGGACTGCAATGCGTGCATGCCGTGCGGGAGGCCATCGGGCCGGATATCGACCTGCTCCTCGACTGCTACGGCCGTTTCTCGCTGGATGAAGCCCGACGGCTCGTGGATGGACTGCGGGGCGTCGAGCTGTACTGGCTTGAGGAGCCGGTGGGGGAACGGGACCTGGAAGGTTACCGGCAGATCAGAAGGGAAACCGGGTGGCGGCTTGCCGGCGGGGAACGGGCCATGCTCATCGAGGGATGCTGGCCCCTCTTCGATGCCGAAGCCCTGGATGTCCTCATGCCCGACGTCACGATCGCGGGCGGCATCGGCGAACTCAAGAAGATCGCCGCAATCGCCGAAAGCAGGGGTCAGTTGACCGCGCCGCACGGCCCCTTCGGTCCGGTTACGGTTGCGGCGCACGTACAGATCATGGCCTCTCATCCCGGATTTCTCATCCTCGAATACGCCTGGGGACAGGTAGCTTGGCGCGAAGGACTCGTAACGCCCGCGGAACAGGTGGTAAACGGCCGGATCGATATCTCCGACAGACCGGGGCTCGGTTTGACCCTGAACTCTGATGTAGTGGAAGATCACCGCGCCGACCCATTGGCTCAGTGAATGACTGTCTGCAGAAAGGAACGCAATCCATGCAATCCGAAGCCCTTTACGACACGCTCGATTCCGTGACCGCCATCCCCATCGTACCCTTTCGTGGCGGCGCCATCTACTTAGGCGGCCACCGCAGGAACATCCGGTACCTGATGGAGAACAACCACCTTGACGGGAACCGGAAGCGCGTGATCGGGATCGCGGGCACGAGCCTGATCCACCATTTCTCCTTCGAGGAACAGATGCGGGTCATCGCGGCCACCGGGGAAGAGATGGGGGAAGACGGGTTCCTGATGTCCGGCATCGTGCCGAATCCCCTTTCCCAGACCGAAGAACTCGTTCGCGGGCAGTCGGCCCTTCCCCGTCCGCCGGACATCTACCTCATCATGCCGCTTACCGGCGTCGCCGACCACGAGGCGACCTACGACGACTACATGGCCTTCACCGAGCGGCTGGGCACGGATTGCGGCGCCCGCTTCCTGCTGTACATGCGGTCCGCGGACTACGTGAACCCGATCATCCGGCTGGTCAAGGATTCGCCGCACATAGTCGGCGTCAAGGTGGGTACGAGCGAAGAAGAAGTCACCCCGCTCATCGAGGGCATCGGTGACGACGGCATCGTCATGTGGGGGATCGGAGACCGGAGCACTCGCGCCGCCGAACTGGGCGCCCGGGGACACACCTCGGGCACCGCCATCGTCGCCGCCCGTTCGGCCGACGAGATCAACAACGCCCAGCGCCGGGGCGACTACGCGGCCTCGGCCGCCGTGGAAGCCGTTATCGCAGACCTCGAACACCTGCGGTTCATGAACGGCCGGCAGTACAACTATTCGGCGGTGGTGGAAGCGATGATCATCGGGGGCTGGGAGGACGTTGCGGCGGGCGAGGGCGGGCCCTTCAATCCCCGGGTGCCGCGGGACATTGCCGCCCGCGTGGCCGACGCGGTGGAGCCGTTGCGGGCCTACCACTAGGCGCCAGCCGGCCGGAACATCGGAATCTGCTGTTACCTGCCTCGACCGGTTCCGGACACCCTCAATACACGATCTGCGAAATCGCCTTGGAGATCAGCGCGATGGCGATGGCGATCATGCCTATGAGTCCGATGCCGGCCCCGTAGCCGGCCAGCACAATGGGCACGTAGGACATCCATTTCTCTTCGCCGAAGCGCTTGGTGAAGTAGTAGCGCCCCAGAATCGCGCCGAAGAAGGTGGGCAGTGTCTGCCAGAGCGGCATGGCCATGCCGCCGACCAGGCCGTAGAAGAAGAGGGGCGAGCCGCCCACCAGGGTGATCAGGCCGAAGAGCCCTCCAGTGATGCCCAGGCCGGCGATGATGTACTCGATCTTGATGATATCGAAGATGAACGTAAGGCCGCCGGGCAGGGTGGACTTCACCCAGATGGTCCGCATGGCCGCGTTCAGGGGCCACATCTTCTGCACGTAGGGATAGGCCGAGGAAGGGATCGGGTTGAGCTTCCATACGAGCGAGTAGAAGATGAAGCTGCAAACGAACATCAGGATCGTGGTCACCGCGGTCAGCTTGACCACGCTGCCGAAAGTCGTCTTGGTGAGATCCAGTTGCTTGAAGGTCTCGGCCACTTTCCCGTGCTCGAAGATGGGAATAGGCGCGAACCACACGGCAACCCCCTTGTAGCCGGACAGCAAGAAGGAAGCCTCCTTGACGAAGGGAAAGGAGGTACCGTATGGGGACCCGGTTATGCCGATCATACGGGCCCCGATGTAGGAGAACACCGGAGACCAGAGGAATCCGAAGATGGCGCTGATCCACCAGGGAAAGTCGGGGATCAGGATGTAGAGGATGACCACGAAGCCCGCCGTGCTGACGAACCAGAAGATGAAGACGAGCCAGATCGGCAGGTCGCCCCGGCCCTTCGGCGTCGGCTGCACCTGCGTTTCCCGGTTGGGATCTTCCCGCCGCTCCCGGTTGGATTTCAGAATGGCCCGGATGGTCGCGGTGAACCCCACGATGCCGATGACCAGGGAGGCGCCGATGGTGAAGCTGAGCCAGAAATCGATGTTGTTGGAAATCTGCGTCGGGATCAGCGACATCCCGGGCTCCCAGGTGGTCAGGATGCCGTTGTGGTACAGAAGCGGATTGGCAACGAGCGCAATCGCCGCTGACGACACGAAAGTGCCGATCACGACCCAGTAGGGCAGGACGAACCCGGCCAGGAGGGTGCCAAGATCGGTGCCTATCCCCACCATGGTCGCCGGCAGCACTTCCCTGAGACTGGTGGTGAAATCGATGAAGGGTATGGGCAATATGGTGATGGGCGTGACCAGGAACGTGCTGGACAGGATGGGGATCATCACGTACAGGAGTCCCCACGACACGCCGATCACGGACCCGATGCTGAAGGCCCGCCATCGCCAGCCCTCCCGGTTCTGGGACGTCTCGGCCAGCGCCGTGGCCCCGCCCGCGTGTACCCGCGCCAGGGGGAAGGTCAGCCGCTCCACGTCGTTGGTGACCCGAAAGAGGATGTACCCCATCGAGTAGGAATTGACGGCAAAGAGTAGCGTCACCGCGGTGAGGACGAGGACGGGCACGAACCAGTCCATGTGGAAGAAGGTCCGGCTTGCCATCGCGGTGGAGTCCAGCGTCGGCACGACCCAGGTGGGGATCAGCGTGGCGATGCCCGTGGCTTCCGGGGACTGCTTGTAGTACTGCTCCCAGATCAGGTGAGCGAAGGGGCCGCCGGTGATGCCCGTGTTCATGGCGTTCCCCGCGGCGGCCAGCCCGGCCGCGGCCCAGTACAGGATCATGATTTCCTGCCGGGTCATCTTGACGAGGGAGCGCTTGGCGATCTCGAGGAACAGGATGACGGTGACCCAGTCCGCCGCGCCGGTCTGCCCGCCCGTCACCAGGCTGAGGTAGATCGATCCCGGCAGCATGACGAACCCGACGAACAGGCAGGCCCAGATCGTCTTCAGGTTGAATCCCGGCAGGTAGGGTTCGTCCGCTTCGCCGAACAAAGCGGTATCCGGATTCTTGTACTGTTCCGGACTGTCTTCCCTCAGTTCCTCTTCACGGACGGACAACGCGGGCCTCCTGAAGCGGTACAGCCGTTAAATCACGCAACATGTTGCACGCCAAATAGATACATTGTATACACATCGGTGCTGATCTGCGCGGGATTTACCGGTTTTCGCATGTTCGGATAACAAGTCTGACAAGATAGGACGCCACATACCCCTGTCAAGGTGTATTTCGTCCCCGAACCTTACGGCGAAAGGCCCGGAAGGCTCCCCATCCGGTCGCCGATCAA
This sequence comes from Gemmatimonadota bacterium, assembly GCA_009837395.1. GTDB lineage: Bacteria > JAAXHH01 > JAAXHH01 > JAAXHH01 > JAAXHH01 > JAAXHH01. The sequence continues at coordinate 178,362 of VXTP01000043.1, read as the reverse complement.
TTCGCCCAGCGCATCCTGCAGCCCCGTGTAACGCTCGACGACCCGGTTGTTCTTCACCGCGATGGCCAGGGCTTTTGGCGTGCCGACGAGGACGGCCAGCGCCCTGGCCCGGGTCAGCGCCGTATACAGCAGGTTCCGCTGCAGCATGATGTAATGGGTGCTGTAGAGCGGCAGGATGATGGCGGGGTACTCGGAACCCTGGCTCTTGTGCACGCTGATGGCGTAGGCCAGGACCAGCTCGTCGAGTTCGCCGTAATCGTACCGGACGGATTCCTGAAAGGAGATGTCCACGGCCTGGTCGTCCGGATCGATGTGCGTGATGCGTCCGATGTCGCCGTTGAAGGTCATTTTCCCGTAGTTGTTCCGCGTTTGCAGCACCTTGTCGCCCACGCGCAGTTCCCGGTCGCCCCGCTTCAACGAGGCCCCCGATGGGTTCAGCACCTGCTGAAGCTTCTGGTTGAGTTGATCCACGCCGATGTCGCCGCGGTACATGGGGGTGAGCACCTGGATGTCGTTGAAGGGATCGAGGCCGTACTTGCGCGGCAGGCGGTCCGTCAACAGCTCGGTGATCTGTTCCGCTCCGGCCGTGGGATCGGGCTCGTTGATGAAGAAGAAATCGCCCTGGTTCCTGTTTTTCGTGTCCGGCATTTCTCCCCGGTTCACCCGGTGGGCGTTCATCACGATGCTGCTCTCCCGGGCCTGGCGGAAGATCTCGGTCAGGCGGACCACCGGAAGACGGCCGGCGTCGATCATGTCCCGGAGGACGTTGCCCGCCCCCACGGAGGGCAATTGGTCGACGTCGCCCACCATGATGAAGCGGGCGGAGGTCTTCACGGCCCGCAGCACGGCATTCATCAGGGCCGTGTCCACCATGGAAGACTCGTCGAGGATGACCAGGTCGGCTTCCAGGCGGTTGTCCTGGTCGCGGCCGAACTCCATGAGCCCCGGGTTGAACTCGAGCAGCCGGTGGATCGTCTTCGCCTCGGCGCCGGTCACCTCGGACAGCCGCTTCGCGGCCCGGCCGGTCGGCGCGGCCAGCAGCACCTTCGCGCCCACGCGTTTGAACAGGTAGACGATGCCCTGCACGCAGGTCGTCTTGCCGGTCCCCGGCCCGCCGGTAATCGCCAGGACGCTCCGGGATGCCGAGGTGTGTATCGCCTCGCGCTGTTCCGCGTTGAAGACGATGCTCCGTTCCCTTTCGATGTGCAGGATGTGTTCGTCGATTCGTTCGGGGGGCGGCGGGGTGCGGGGATGTTCGACCAGGCGCGCGATGTGCCGCGCGATGCCCTGCTCGGCGTAGTACAGGGGCTGGAGATAGACCCGGTCTTCATTGCGAAGGACCACCTCGGCCCGGACCAGTCCTTCGATGCCTGCGGGAATGGCTTCGGCGTCGACCTCGAGCACGGAGGCGCTTTCCTCGGTGAGGGTTTCCAGGGGCACGTAGACGTGACCGTCGTCGGCCTGCGCCTCCAGGACGTACCGGATGCCGGCCTCGACCCGGGCGGGCGCGCCGGGATCCACCCCCAGGTTCATGGCGATCTTGTCGGCGGTCTTAAAACCGATGCCCCAGATATCCGTGGACAGGCGGTACGGATTCTCCTTTACCTGCCTGATGGCCTCGTTGCCGTAGGCCTTGTAGATCTTCACCGCGTAGGCCATGCTCACGTCGTGTCCGAGCAGGAACTGCATGACCTTCTGGATGTGCTTCTGTTCCTCCCAACCGGATCGGATGACGTCGATGGTCTTCTTCGCGATGCCCTTCACCTCGGACAGCCGGCCGGGCGTCTTCTCGATGACCTCGAGGGTGTCCCCTCCGAAGTGATCGACGATCATGGCGGCTTTGGCCGGGCCCAGTCCCTTGATGAGTCCCGATCCCAGGTACTTTCGAATCCCGTCCGTGGTCGTTGGCTGGATCGATTTCGATTCGACGATCTTGAACTGCTTGCCGTACTGCTTGTGGGTTACCCAGAACCCGGAGACTTCGACACGCTCGCCCGGCGCGATCTTCGCCAGTTCGCCCGTGACGGTCAGCAGGCCGTCCCGCGTGGCCGCGCGCGCCAGGTTCTCGGTGGTCCTGCAGGCGTCCGGTTCGGCGCGCAGCCGCGCGACCGTATAGCCGGTCTCCTCGCTCTGGTAGGTGATGCGCTCGATGGTACCGGTGAGTATGTCCATGCCTGACCGGAGTAAAGGCGCCTAACGTTCGTCGCTGGCGTAGACGACGGCGTCTTCCGCCTTCGCGTAGGTAAACAGTTCATCCTCTGAAAAGAAGCGGGGTACTTCGTCCCGCGCCGTTTCCAGGGAGTCGGAAGCGTGCACCAGGTTGCACTGCACGCTCATGCCGAGATCGCCGCGTATCGTGCCCGGGGCGGCCTGCCTGGCGTTCGTCACGCCGCACAGGCCTCGCACGACGTCCACGGCATCGACGCCTTCCAGGCACAGCGCTACGACCGGCGTTTCCTGCATGAAGGACTTGATTCGGGGGAAGAAGGGCTTGTCGGACAGGTGTGCATAGTGCTCGTTCAGGATCCCGTCGGTCAGCTGCATCAGTTTGAGACCGGCGACCTTGAGTCCCTTGCTTTCGAAACGGCCGGCGATGAGGCCGATCATTCCGCGCTGCACGGCATCCGGCTTGATGAGAACAAGCGTTCGTTCCACGGATTGATTCTCCTTTAAATGTGAGTCGAAACAATGGTTTAAAGCCTCGTGCAAAGCCACGTGCAATGTAGGCGGCGGCCCCCGGAGTGTCAACGGAAATGCCCCCTTTGCAAATCGCTTCGATGGCACAAAATTGCGGTGGACATTTCGAGTTCCGGCGAGTATAATGTCGGTGGGCTTCATCTACATACAATCGGGGCAAGGCCATGTGGGGAGACGATGAAATTCGCGAGGAGTGCGGTGTCTTCGGCGTATATGGCGACCCCGCAGCCGCCCGGCTGACCTTCCTGGGATTGTATGCCCTCCAGCACCGCGGCCAGGAAAGCTCCGGCATGGCGGTCTCAGACGGTCATCATATCGATTCCCACCGGGCCATGGGCCTGGTCAGCGAAGCCTACGACCATGGCGAGCGGGTGAACGAACTCGACGGGCACATGGCCATCGGCCACAACCGGTATTCCACCACCGGCACGTCCAACGTCGACAACGCGCAGCCCTTCATGGTCAACTTCAAGCGCGGACAGTTGGCCACCGCCCACAACGGCAACTTCACCAACACCGGCGCGCTGCACCTGTCGATGGAAGAGACCGGTTCCATTTTCCGCACCTCGTCCGACAGCGAGATCGTACTCCACCTCATCGCGCGATCGAACGAACCCGACCTGCCCGGCATGATCGCCGACGCCCTGCGCCAGGTCGAAGGCGCTTATTCCATCGTGTTCCTGTCCGAATCGCAGCTGATCGGCGTCCGGGATCCCCGCGGATTCCGGCCCCTGTGCCTGGGACGCCTGGGCAATGCCCACGTGCTCGCGTCGGAGACCTGCGCCTTCGACATCATGAAAGCGGAATACGTCCGTGAAGTGAAACCCGGCGAGATGGTCGTCATCGACGAAGAGGGCATACGGTCCTACTTCCCCTTCGAAGCGGCGGAACCGGCCGCCTGCATCTTCGAGTACATCTATTTCGCCCGGCCCGACAGCAAGGTATTCGGAGAAAACAGCGACAAGTTCCGCCGGCGCTTCGGCCGCCAGCTGGCGGAGGAACACCCGGTGGACGCCGACATCGTCATCGCCGTGCCGGATTCGGCCACGACCGCCGCGCTGGGCTACTCGGAGCAGTCGGGCATCCGGTTCGAGATCGGCCTGATCCGGAACCACTACGTGGGGCGGACCTTCATCGATCCGGACCAGTCGATGCGCGAGTTTACGGTGAGACTGAAGTACAACCCGGTCCAGGGCGTGCTGCGGAACCGGCGCGTGGTCCTCGTGGACGATTCCATCGTGCGGGGAACGACCCTCAATCAGCTGGTCAGGCTGATCCGCGGCGCGGGGGCGTCCGAGGTGCATGTGCGGATCAGCAGTCCCCCCATCCGCCATCCCTGCTACTACGGGATCGACATGCAAAGCCGGGGCGAGCTCATCGCCTCGCAGACCCGGGTGGAGGAGATCCGCCAGTATCTCGGGGCGGACAGTCTGGGCTACCTGTCCATCGAAGGCATGGTAAAAACGGGCAAGGAGTATGGAAAGCCCGGGGTGGGCTACTGCACGGCCTGCTTCAGCGGGAACTACCCGGTCATCCCGGAAGATTCGCTCAACAAGCTCATGCTGGAATCGTGACGGATGCTGGAATCGTGACTGCCGCGGCGCCGACGCACCCGCTCAGGACCGCCAGGCCCGTCACGGCGCTTCCGATTCCACCTCTGCCTTCTTCTCCCGATCGGGAAAATAGCTGAGGATCGTGGCCAGGGTCTCCCGCAACCCGGTCCTGGGTACGACTTGGTCGACGAAACCCTTGGTCAGGAAAAATTCCGCGGTCTGGAACCCCTCCGGCAGGCTCGATCCGATCGTCTGCTCGATCACCCTTCCGCCGGCGAAGCCCATCATGGCGCCCGGCTCGGCCAGGGTGAAGTCTCCCAGCGAAGCGTAGCTCGCCATCACGCCGGCCATGGTCGGATTCGTGATCACGACGACAAAGGGGATCTTCTCCTCCGACAGGCGGTTCAGCCAGAGGGAAGTCTTCGCCATCTGCATGAGGGAGAGGATGCCTTCCTGCATGCGCGCACCGCCCGACGTGGCGACCACGAGCAGCGGGATCTCCAGGTCGAGTGACCGCCGGATGGACCGCGTTACCTTCTCGCCGACCACGGAACCCATGCTCCCGGCCAGGAAGGCCCCATCGTGGATGGACAGGGAAACGAGCCTTCCCTCGATGCGACCCGTACCCGATACCACGGCCTCCATCATGCCGGTCCGCTTCTGGTACTGCTTCATGTAGTCCGGGTAGTTTTCCTTTTCCTTGAACTCGAGCGGGTCGACGGTGCGCAGGTCCGTGTCGGTCTCCTCGAAGGTGTCCGGATCCATGATCAGAGAGATGTACCCCTGGTGGCCGATCTTGAAATGGTACCCGCAATGCGCGCATACGTTAAAGTCCCGTTCGAGCTCCGCCTTGTACAGCATGGCGTCGCACTTGTCGCACTTGACCCACAACCCCTTCGGGATTTCCTTGCGCTTCTGCGGGCTCAGTCCCCGCTGTCTTCTCTCAAACCAGGCCATGATGTATGCCCTCTATGAACGGGAAGCGCCCGGAGTGACCCTTCCGTCCGGGTCCGGACGATCCGTGCGGTCCGGGCCAGCCGTGCGGTCCGGGCCAGCCGTGCGGTCCGGGCTATCCGGGTCGACTAGGCCGGTCACGCCGACCAGGCCGGCCAGGCCGGCCAGCAGGTCCGCACAGCGACCGGCCGCCGATTCGACCGTCGAGGCCACGTCGTCCGGGTCGACGGTCTCACCTGCTTGACCCGTCCACACGTTGGATATGCACGATATGGCCGCGGTCCTCATGCCAAGCCGCCGGGCCGCCAGCGCTTCCGGTACGGTCGACATGGTCACCGCGTCCGCGCCCAGTGATTTAAGCAGGGCGATTTCGGCGCGGGTCTCGAAGGATGGCCCGGGCATCCACGCCAAAATTCCCTGTTGGACCGACATGTTTTTTTGTATACTGATCTCCAGAAGCGAATCCCTCAAAGACGCGTTGTAACAGGGTTCGCCATCCGAATCTGAAGTCAAGTCTCCCATCTGTTTACCGCCGATGGGATGGATATGTTGCCGTACGACCATGAGGTCACCCGTCACGTAACCGGGATTCAGTCCCCCGGCGGCATTGGTCACGAGCAGCACCTCGACACCGAACCGGCGCATCACCTCGAGGGGATAGGCGATCTGCCGCCCGTTGTAACCCTCGTACAGGTGGATCCGCCCCTGCATCACGATCACGGGTGCATCGCCCAGGGTGCCGTAGACCAGGTTGCCCTCGTGGCCTTTAACGGTCGATACCGGAAAATGGGGGATGGCGCCGTAGGGTACAACGGATTTCTTTTCGACCGCCCGGACGCACGACCCGAATCCGGTACCCAGGATCATGCCGAAGCGGGCGGCCGCGAACCCCTGTGTATCCAGAAAGTCCGCAGTCGCGTCCAACGGATCATGACGGGGCATGGCGCAGCGCTTTCAAACGGTTTCCTCGTCTCCTTCGACGGCTGTACGCAACAAGGAGTCCATCATGAGCATCATCACGGTCGCCAGGGAGTACGGCAGCGGTGGTAGAGACATCGCGAGGATCGTCGCGGACCGCCTCGGTTATGATTGCGTGGACAAGGAACTCATCGCCGAAACCGCCCATGCAGCGGGCGTTTCGGAAGATGTGGTCGAGCAACTGGACGAAGTGGGCGAATCGCCCATACGGCGCTTTCTCGGCGAACTGTTCACCCCTTCGACCGTCTACTCCCTGTCCCCGGAATACCCGCCCCTCATCTGGCCCTACGTGCCGGGCGACGACGAGGGGACGAAGGACCCCACCTCCCTGAAGAACACCTTCCTGGACCGGGACGAATACCTCCAGATCCTCCAGGATACCATCCGTTCGCTGGCCGACAGGCAGCACGTCATCATCGTAGGGCGCGGGTGCCAGTGCATCCTGGCGGACCGCAAGGACGTCTTCCACACCCTGTTCGTCGCGCCATTCGAATACCGGGTCGACGTCATCATGGACGAGATGAATCTCTCGCGGGACCGGGCCGCCGAACTCATCAAGGAAAAGGACCGGCAGCGTGCGCTGTACCTGCAGCACAACTACCATCGCGACTGGAAGGACCCGACGCTGTACCACGCGGTCTTCAACACGTCTCTGACGTCGTGGGAGAACATGGCCGACATCGTGATCGACTTCCGCCGCAGACTCTTCGGCGACGACGAATGAAAGCCTGCGCACCCGGATGAACCGCAAAGAAAGATAACCCCGGTCAACATACGTGTCAACCAGCGGCTCGCTGTCGCGTGCGCCGCAAACCGGTAAGGAACGGCGATGAACTACGAGGTTTCGGACTTCAACAAGGAAGTGGTCGAAAAGAGTCATACGGTCCCCGTGCTGGTCGATTTCTGGGCGGAATGGTGCGGGCCCTGCAAGATGCTGGGCCCCGTAATCGAATCCCTTGCCGAACGCCACCGGGACCGGTGGAAACTCGTGAAGGTCAACACGGAAACGCACACGGACATCGCCCGGCAGTACGGGATACAGGGGATACCGAATGTGAAGATGTTCGTCGACGGCGAAGTCCGGGACGAGTTCACCGGCGCCCTGCCGGAGCCCATGATCGAGCAGTGGCTCAGGAAAGCCCTGCCCAGCCCTCACGCCAGGCAGCTTGCAGAGGCGCTGCGGCTCCTGGAAACGGGCGATCGGGAAGCGGCGCGCGAGATCATGGAGGCCGTCCTGGCGGCCGAGCCGGACAACGAGCAGGCGGCGGTCTGCCTGGCACGCACCTTCCTGGATGAAGATCCAGTCCGCAGCCTGGAACTTCTGCGCCCTATCGAACCGGGCACGGAATACCACGACTCGGCGGTCGTAATGCGGACCATCGCGGAACTCTTCCTCCACCTGGACACGCCCGAGCGTCTCGAGGACGCCCCGGTCCGGCCGGTCTATGTCCAGGCGATCGAGCATCTCAGGCGGGAGGAATACGACCTGGCCCTGCAGTGCTTCATCGAGGTGTTGGAGAAGAACCGGTCCTATGACGACGACGGAGCCAGGAGAAGCTGCGTCGCCATTTTCGGCATGCTGGGCGAGGACCACCCCACCACGCGGCAATACCGCCGCGCGTTCAGCAACGCGTTATACGCCTGATCACACGTCCAGGGGATTGGCCTTCTCGGGGTCGATTTCCAGCTTGCGCATGGCCCGTTCCGGGACCTCCGGGGAGAGATCGCCTTTCCGGGCGAGGGCATTGAGGGTGCCGAGGGTAATGAACCGGGCGTCCATTTCGAAAAAGTTCCGCAGTGCCGGGCGGCTGTCGCTCCGCCCGAAACCGTCCGTACCCAGCGAGACCACGGGACCGGGTACCCAGCGCGCGATGGAATCCGGCAGCGTCCTGACATAGTCGGAGGCCATGACGTACACACCACCGGTATCCTCGAGACAAGCGGTAACATACGGCACCCTGGGCGATTCAGATGGGTGCAGCAAGTTCCAGCGCTCGGTCTCCATAGCGTCGCGACGCAGCTGCTTGTAACTCGTGACGCTCCAGACGTCCGCTTCCACGCCGAAGTCTTCGGCCAGCATCTCCTGGGCCTTCAGCGATTCGTTGATGATGGAACCACTTCCGAACAGATGGGCCTTCGCCGTGCCTCCATTCAACGAACTGAGCCGGTACATGCCCTTCAGGATACCTTCTTCCACCCCATCCGGCATGGACGGCATGGCGTAGTTCTCGTTCTGCACGGTGATGTAGTAGAACAGGTCCTCCTGGTCGACGTACATGCGCCGGATGCCGTCCTTGATGATGGTCGCCAGCTCGTAGGCGTAAGCCGGATCGTAGGTCCGCAGGTTGGGGACCGGGTCCGCCAGCAGGTGACTCTGGCCGTCCTGGTGCTGGAGTCCCTCGCCGTTCAGCGTCGTCCGTCCCGCCGTTCCGCCCAGCAGAAAGCCCCGCGTGCGCATTTCCGCGGCGGCCCAGATCAGGTCGCCGACGCGCTGCAGGCCGAACATGGAATAGAAGATGAAGAAGGGGATCGTATTGACGCCGTGGGTCGAGTAGGCCGTCCCCGCGGCCACAAAGGAGGAAAGGGAACCCGCCTCCGTGATGCCTTCCTCGAGGATCTGGCCGTCCTGCGCCTCCTTGTAATAGAGGAGCGTATCGATGTCCACCGGTTCGTAGAGCTGCCCGGCGTGGGAGTAGATGCCGCACTGGCGGAACAGGGCCTCCATGCCGAATGTCCGGGCTTCGTCGGGCACGATAGGGACGATCAGCTTGCCGATATCGGGTTCGCGCAGCAGGCGCGAGAGCATCCGGGTGAACACCATGGTCGTCGAGACCTCGCGGCCGTCCGTCCCCGCCTTGAACTCGTCGAACACCTCGTCCGGCGGCGCGGCGGGCAGGCCGGGATTCACTACGTTGCGCCGCGGAATGTAGCCGCCGAGACTCTCCCGCCGTTCCCTTATGTACTCCATCTCGGCGCTGTCCGCCGACGGCCTGAAATACGGCGCTTCGCGGACCTCGTCGTCGGAAAGGGGGATGCCCAGCTCGGTGCGCAGGTGACGCAGTCCTTCCTCGTCGATCATCTTCTGCTGGTGTGCCGTGTTCTTGCCCTCGCCCCACTCGCCGAGGCCGTATCCCTTGATCGTCTTGGCCAGGATGACGGTCGGCGCGCCCGGATGTTCCACCGCCGCCTTGTACGCCGCGTAGATCTTCTCCTGGTCGTGGCCGCCCCGGATGATAGTCCGCACGTGCTCGTCGGTGAGCAGCCTGGACATCTCCATGAGCTTGGGATGCACGCCGAAGAAATGGTCCCGCTGGTACTTGCCGTCCGAAACAGTGTACTTCTGGTACTGGCCGTCGACGATCTCGCCCATGCGCTTCACGAGCAGCCCTTCGTCGTCCTGGGCGATCAGGGGATCCCAGCCGCTTCCCCAGATCACCTTGATAACGTTCCAACCGGCCCCGTGGAAAGCGGCTTCGAGTTCCTGAATGATCTTCCCGTTGCCCCGCACCGGACCGTCCAGCCGCTGCAGGTTGCAGTTGACCACGAATATCAGGTTGTCCAGCTTCTCGCGCGCCGCCAGGGTAATGGCGCCAAGGGCCTCGGGTTCATCCGTTTCCCCGTCGCCGAGAAACGCCCAGACTTTGCAGCCGTTGCCCTGCTTGAGGCCGCGGTCTTCCAGGTACCGGTTGAACCGGGCCTGGTAAATGGACATGATGGCGCTCAAGCCCATGGAGGCCGTGGGGAAGATCCAGAAATCGGGCATGAGCCAGGGATGGGGGTAGGACGAAAGCCCGCCGCCCGGCCGCAGCTCGCGGCGGAAGTTGTCCAGGTGCTGTTCGTTGAACCGCCCCTCGATGTAGGCCCGGGCGTAGATGCCCGGCGAAGAGTGCGGCTGGAAGAAGATCTGGTCGCCGTCGTAACCTTCTCCCGGTCCGCGGAAGAAGTGGTTGAAGCCCACCTCGTAGAGGTTGCAGACCGAGGCGTACGTGGCGATATGGCCGCCCAAGGACTTGTCGGCCTTGTTGGCGCGGACCACCATGGCCATGGCGTTCCACCGGATGATGTTGCGGATCCGGTGCTCGAGTTCGTCGCTGCCGGGATAGGGCGGCTGCTGGTCGGGGGGGATGGTGTTGATGTAAGGCGTGTTCTCGGCGAAGGGAAGCCGGACGCCCTTGCCCCGGGCGTGGGCCTGGAGCTGGGCGATCAACTGGCGCACCCGGCCCGGTCCGGAGTGCTGGAGTACGTAGTCCAGCGATTCGAGCCATTCCAGGGACTCTACGCGATCCAGGTCAATTTCATACTCCGAGCGTGAGGAATCCTGCGTCATATCCAGTCCGTGGACCGTTGTGTACGATGGACCGCGCCCGTTTTGTGCCGGAACCGGACGTCGTCACTTGCCGCGGTTGCACGCCGACTTTTGCTGTTTTTAACGCTCATTCAATGTAGCCTTCCCACCCTACGCTCGCAACAAAAATCAAGGCGGCACCGCTTCATGCGAGCGGTCAGATTTGTATTGCTCCGGCCCGTTAATCGAGTCATTTTGGAACATCGTCGTACTGTAACCGAATATGCCCGGCTGCGCCGTTAGGGCCCGGTTGGCCCGATATACGAATACGATTGAATCCACCCCATGATCGCTTTTCATCGCTCCTCTTTCCACTGGAGGTCCCGTCCCTGGAAACCCGACCCGGTCTACAAGTACACGGGCGGGTTCGTCGGGGTGCCGGGACAGGCCTACCAGGTGCGGTTCCACCTGGAAGCGGCCTGTACCGTGGAAGACCTGGAATCGGGTCGCAAGACCGATTTGTACCTGGGGGCGCCCTGCCGCACAGAGTACACCATCGCCCGCCGAAATCTTTTCCAGATCCCCAGCGACGAATGGCGCATGGCTTTCAGCCGGAGCCTGAGCATTCCCATTTCGAGGAGGCCGAGTACCGAGCCCGCCGGAACCAGGGGAACCCCGCTGGAGGAGCAGTTCAAGGGCCACGAAATCGACATCCGGCAGTACGATACCGATGATACGCTGACCAATGCCCGGGAAGTGGTCCAGGCCACGCTGGACCGGGATCTCATGAACGTCAGGATCACCTGGACCGCACCGGACCGAAGCCTGAAGGTTACCCTTGAGTTTCCGGTGGATCTGATCAATATTAACGAGGAAGACGCCGAGTTTCAGGTCTGTACGGGTCCCGTGGTTTTGCCGGACCTGGAAACGTGGGACGGCAGCGAGGTGCATCGCGTGTTCCTGGCCGACGCGGCCGTCTCCGGATTCGATCACGCGGAGTTCATCCTCCGCAGGGAGATTGAGGCGGCGGAGCGGGAGAAGCACTGGTACGAAGCACCCCGGGGACGCGACCGCCTGGAACTGAACGACCCGGAGCATCCACCGCCGGACTATCCGCCGCGCAGGCCGCGACCCCTGGTTTACAACGAAACCTGGGAGAAGGCAACCGAGAACGTCATTTTGAGGACGAAAAACGAGCGCTGAGGCCTTCAATCCGGCCGACGGCCACCACAAGGAGCGGTCCCATGGCGCAGACGACCCTGCAGGACACCCGATTCAAGCAGATGCCGACCCCGGAAGACTTGATCCGCATGTCCCGCGACCTGCGGTACCACCCGGTCCGAAACGACCATCCGGCCGTGCTTACGAGCGCACAGATCGATGCCTTCAACGAACAGGGTTACCTGAAGCCCTTCAGGATATACTCGGACGAAGAAATAAGCGCCATCCGGGATGAGTTCGACGGCATGATCGAGCAGGTCATGGCACGGGGCGACCACAACTATTCCATCATATCGGCCCACCTGAAATCGGGCATGGTGCACGATATCATGAACGATCCGCGGATCGTCGCCTACATCAGCGACCTGCTTGGCGACGACGTCGTGGGCTGGGGCGCCCACTTCTTCTGCAAGCTTCCGGGGGACGGCAAGATCGTCAACTGGCACCAGGACGCCAGCTTCTGGCCCCTCTCACCGTCAAAGACGGTCACCGCCTGGCTGGCCATCGACGACGCGGACACGGGCAACGCCTGCATGCGTTTCGTGGCCGGATCGCACCACTACGGGCACCTGACCTATCACATGAGCGAAGAAGCCGAGAACAACGTGCTCAACCAGACGGTGAAGGAAGTCGGGATGTACGGCACCGAGGTGGACATCGAACTCAAGGCGGGAGAGATCTCGCTGCACAGCGACCTGCTGCTGCACGGGTCGGGCCTGAATCCGTCGGACCGCCGCCGTTGCGGCCTGACGCTCAGGTTCTGCGCCGCCTCCGTCCGTGCCGAACTCAACTGGAACAAGGAAGGCGTGATCGTCAAGGGATCCGATCCCACCGGCCACTGGGCGGATCTTCCGCGACCCGCGGTGGATAACGTGTAGGTGGCAAATTACAAACACTCCTGGCGAAATACAGAATCTACTGAAGGGACCAGGACATACACCTACCACTTGTGATCGGTATCAAAAAAACAGAAACCTCTGCATCTGAGTCGCGGACTATGGATGCAACATTCTTGAGGTTACTATAATCGAAGATCGTACTCAATTGACTGCAATTGATTTGTTTTGTGGTTGTGGAGGACTGACCCTAGGACTCCGTAGAGCGAGATTTAAGGTGATCGCCGCCATCGACAGCAACGAGTTATCTGTAGAGACTTACAGGAAGAATCATAGACGTACGTACATTGTTAATCAGGATATCAGATCTGTTGATGCCAACGAATTTATGCAGGAACTGGGGCTACAACCCGGGGAACTGGATTTACTGGCTGCTTGTCCGCCATGCCAGGGGTTTTCGACACTACGAACAATGAACGGCGGGCGCGACCCAAGAGAGCCGTTGAACGACCTAGTGCTTGAACTAATTCGGTTCGTACATGCGTTTCTACCCAAGGCCATTATGATTGAGAACGTACCGGCCTTAATGAACGACCATCGATTGCATCAAATAAAGCAAGTACTCTCAGAATCTAGATACTCTTGTAAAGCTAAAATCTTAAATGCAGAGCACTTCGGTGTCCCACAGCGACGGCGCAGATTGGTATTACTAGGTTCACGATTTGGTGCCATATCGTTTCCTGCACCCCAGAAACGTAGGCGTACTGTAGCGCAAGCTTTTCGACATCTCCCGTCTCCGAACAAATCCGATGACCCTGTCCATTCCTACAACGTTCGACGTTCGAATCACGTTCTGGCACTGATTCGCCAAATTCCAAAGGATGGAGGGAGTCGCACCCAACTTCCGATAGACGACCAGCTTAATTGCCACAAAGGTTTTGATGGTTTCAAAGATGTATACGGGCGAATGGCTTGGCAGAAGCCAGCTCCAACCATTACTGGCGGATGCATCAATCCTTCAAAAGGACGGTTTCTACATCCTCATGAAAACCGGGCAATAACTCTCCGGGAAGCCGCTGTTTTACAAGGATTTCCAACCCATTATTTCTTTGATATGTCTAGAGGTAGGTATCCAGCGGCTGAGATGATAGGAAACGCGTTCCCTCCAAGATTTGCTGAGTACCATGCCAGGGAAATCCACAAGCACCTTCATCCTTGTTCACCCACAAATGTAACCGGAAACGGTTGATTCAATGCCTCTGTCTGAATCCCAGGCTCGAGATTTGCTACTTACGGATCTGAACCACGAACAACAAAACGCTGTGAGTAGTAACTCTCGTCGCCTACTTGTGGTGGCAGGTGCTGGTTCGGGTAAAACAGAAATCATGGCGCGTCGAGTTGCCTGGTGGATCGTAGTAGATGGGGTCCCGAAGAATGAAATAGTTGCTTTCACGTTTACCGAAGCCGCAGCCGAGGAATTGACGTTTCGAATTCGGTCGTGGTTAGAACGAATTGCATTGGAAGACGAAAACACCTCCCTCGGAGGTATGTATATTGGTACTATCCATGGCTTCTGTTTGAAGTCACTCCGGGAATTTGCGCCCGATGAGTTCTATATGTTTGATGTCGTGGATGATGCAGGGAGAATGGCGCTTATAGAACAGGGCTATAATGGAATCCTAGGACTGCGTGGTTTTAAATCTGCCGTTGAAAGTGCTGGTGTTGCAAGAGGCAAATTTCGTAGTTTGGAGCTTTTTTTAAGGGGATATGACCTCTTAAATGAGTACGATCTATTCCGTGTTGCCTTACCGACTTTACAGCCTCCGGCCAATGTCTCTGATGAGAGGGAATGGTGTCGTCAAGCTGAACTCGAAACGAATGTTGGCGAATCAGAATTGGCTTCGGCATTCGCTAAATCAGCGGCTCGTTACTATGCGTATCTTCGTTCCCGTAGGTTTCTTGATTTCAGTACAATTCAATCGGAATTCTCACGGCGTCTTGGACACGATCAAGGATTTGAACAAGAAGTTAGGTTACGTTGCAAACGCCTGGTTGTTGACGAAGTCCAAGATATAAATCCCGTCCAATATACCCTGATTTCAAGGATCATTGGGACTGATGGATTCCTGACTGCAGTCGGAGACCATCGACAGGCGATTTATTCCTTCAGGGGAAGCCGAGTTGACTTGATGGGACGTTTATTCAGTGAGCTTGAGGCTTCAGAAGATGGTCACATTCAGCAATTACCCGCCAACTACCGTTCGACACCTCGATTGATAAACCTGTCAAATAAGTGGTCCGAAACGATTCTCGATACCTCGGGCATGACCAACCCTTCGATGCTACATCGAAGAGAAACGAGGATGGATAAATTTGGTTCTCACGTAGCACATCTACACTTCAATGATCGCAATGCCGAAGCAGAATGGATTGCTAATACGATACACAACCTAGTACCCACAGATTCGTCCGGAGCATTTCATGATGAAAACGGTGGGGCAAGGGGCCTCAAGCTATCCGATATTGCGATATTAGTGCGGTCAGGAACCGATATCCGAACCTATCAGGATACCTTACGAGCTAAAGGGATACCGGCCGTCGTCCGTGGAGGACCAGATCTGTTCTCTCAACCTGAGGTTCTGTTGTTTCTGGGTGCACTGGCGATTTGTGCTGGAATAAGGGTTTTCTTAGGTACGATGGAGAATCCACGTAGTCTTCCCGGACGTATTCACGACGTTTTGGGTGTGGGACCGAGGCCAGAGGAGGTTGTAGTTTCAGCAGTAGAAAAGTTGCGAGAACGAGGATTGTGTGTACCTGAAGATACCGCCGCTCGACTTCATGTCCTCTGCCGCGCAATCAGTCACCGTTTGACTTCGAACGAGTCACAACTTGAGGATATTGCATCCCTGCACTCTGGTGTTGACTGTAGGCGATGGTTAATGCGGCGTCGTCAGCCACGCCGAGTTTTTCCACAGACCATATTCCACTGGATACTAACAGAGGCAGGATTTTCGCAATGGTCGTCAGACCAAAACTTCACCGAAGTTCAGAATACTATGTTCCACATTGGTCAATTGAGCTCTTTGATTAAAGCCGTCGAGACTTCAGGTTGGACGCCTGCCGATAAACTGCAATGGCAGCTAATTGCACTGTTTCATTGGGGATCTAGTGCTGCGAGGTCATCAGAGTCCCCTATGCTGGTCAGCCATGACGCAGTGAGCATCACTACCATACATTCTGCAAAGGGACTGGAGTTTGGTACTGTCTTTCTCGCAGATGTATGTGCACGCCGATTCCCGAACAACAGGGCACGGACCGTTCCAATGGTACCTTTTGATGAGGATGCCCCTGACTATGTTAACCCAGAAACACTAGCGGACAACGAAAACTACGATGACGAACGGCGATTGATGTATGTAGCACTGACAAGGGCTGAACGGTACCTGTTTATATCTGCCAGCGGTGACAGTCGATCGTTGTTTTTCCGGAATCTGAAGAATCTCGTTGATGAAGTAGGAGGTGTGGTTGCCGATGGACCTTTTGATGTTTCCGGTACCATAGAGTACCACAGATCATCTCCCAGTCGAGAGAACCGAATTGCGACAAACTTCTCCGATTTAAGGTATTTTCTAGAGTGTCCACACGATTTTTATCTTCGAAAGGTTCTGGGTTTTGCCCCAACAATCGGCCAAGAATTCGGATACGGTCGAGGACTACATAACATCCTTCGGGTCATCCACCTAAATCCTAAATACTGGGCGAGATTAGCCGAGAACACTGATCATTTGGAAGCAAGGATTCGATCGCTTGTAAACAGGGGGTTGTTTTATCTGAGGTATACTGTAGGTGAACCCTTGGTAAATCTACAGAATCGAGCGATTGATGGTATAGTGGATTATGTAAAAACCTACGCACACGAACTCGCCCGACTTGAATTCGAACCGGAAAAGGAATTCGAGACCCTAATCGCCGATGAGAATCTTTTAATTAGTGGAGCAATTGATGTTGTTCGGCTAGATGATCCACCGAGGGTTTCGATTGTGGATTTCAAATCAGGAAATGCTGAGGAGGAGACCGGAACCGGTCTAACTCGAGAAATGATGGCTCTTCAGATTGGGGTATATGGTTTAGCGGCAAAAGATGAACTAGAATACGAACCATATCACGGCCTGGTAAGGTATATTGGCGAACGTGATTCGGATCGTCGTCAGGTTGAGGTTGGACTTGGTGAGGAAGAACTAGAGCGAGTTCGGATCGAAATCGCTCAAGCAGGTCAACAGATACGAAAAAGGGAATTCCAAAGTGGACCTACCGACCGAGTAGAAAACCGATGCAGTCGATGTGATTTTGGAGGTTTCTGCCCACGAAGGGAAGCTGAGAGTGCTCGCACAAACCATTAAAGTGCGTACTAGTCCAGAAATCTTTTTACTAGATTTGCGAGGAAAACAGTAGATTTCGTCTGGCATTCCCAAACTACCAAAACACACCAACCGGCAGAAGTAAGGGCAGCGATATTTTGACGGTCTCTTTCTACATTCTTTTGAAGTTTTGAGTTCCAAAACCTGGTATTGGATACAGGACGCGTTCCTCGTGGGCAATCATGCTGATGCCAGAAGCAACCATGCACGAAAATAACTCTGCGTTGTTTAACAAATACTATATCCGGAGAGCCAGGAAGATCTCGGCGATGAAGGCGGTACCGATAGCCCATTTTATGTATTAGGCGCCTTACACGCATCTCGGGTACAGTGTTTTTTGCCCCTATACGCCGCATAACCCGACTGCGATCTGCCTGTGATATCCTATCACTCATTTTCGGTGCTAATCTTGTTTCGAATTTGAGTAACAACCGACCGGAAGCGGGTCAAACCAGCGCGATGTGCAGGCGTCTCCCCAGCGCACGGGCCGCCCGATCGAGGGTCTGCAACGTGACCGAACTGTTATCCGGATCCAGAAGGCGATCCAGAGAGGCGCGACTCGTGTGCATTCGCCGGGCCATTTCCGTCTTGGTCAGTCCTTGATTCAACATGTATTGCCCCACCTGATAAGCGACCACTCGTTTGATCGCGACTCGTTCTACCTCCTCAAGCAGACCTTCTTCTTTCAGAAACTCATCGAAGTCGCTTCCTACATGCCAGACCTCTGTAGCCATTTATTCGTTCTCCCTGCCCTTTAACTCACTTGAAACTGGAATAAGTCCGAATCTCACGAAGCGGGTTCCCAAAGCTCGATCGCGTTTCCTTCGGGGTCGTGGATACGGGCGAAGCGACCGATGCCCTCCATCTCGCTTTCGTGGCTTACCTCGATATCCGCAGACTTCAGTTGTACGATCATCGCGTCCAGATCGGCCACGCGGAAGTTCAACATGAAAGACTTGTCCGCTGCGAAGTAATCCGTATTCGCTTCGAACGGAGAGAAAACCGTCACCCCGGACTCGGTCACCCAGGGCGCCATCTCCATGTTCGTTGGAGCAGGATTGATGCCAAGATGATCCTGATACCATTTAGAAAGTCCTTCCGGATCCTCTGCCCTAAAAAAGAAACCGCCGAATCCCTGAACTTTAAGCACGCTACATACCCCCTTGGCAATGCGGAAAAAAACACCAGCAGATCGGGTTTACTCCACGAAAACGGCAATACGATGCATGGCGTTGTTCAGGTATCCGCCGGGGTTCCACGCGATTGCGTGGGGCTGGCTGACACCGCGCGAGTCCGTTGCCCTAGCCCAAACCTCGTAATACCCCTCCCGCGGAAACGAACACTGTGCCCGCCAGTTCTGCCAGGCGTAGGCATTCACCGGATCATCCAGCGTTGCGGGCATCCAGGTCGCCCCGAAGTCGCTCGACAGCTCCACCGAGCCGACGCGCCCCTCGCCCGTCCACGCATGACCGCGCACGTCGACCGTGCCTTCCGTCGTCCGGTGTCCCGTCGCGGGATGGGTGATCAGCGACTTCACCGGCATGCTTTCGATGATGCGGAAGTCCTTTTCTTCCACGGTCTCGCCAGGCGCGATCCCCCGGTCCGGCATGCGGTAAGAGGTCCCGGTCATCTTGGGCCCGTCGTGTACCTGGTCCCGGATCTCGACGCGGGTCAGCCATTTCTGGGAACACGAACCGGGCCAACCGGGGACGATCAATCGCAGCGGTCCTCCGTTCATCGGGTGGATCGGCCGGCCGTTCTGGGCGAAGGCGATGAGATTATGCGGATCCAGGGCCTTGTCGATCGGCACGCCGCGGGAGATGGGAAGCCCGGCCGACGCACCGGACAGGTGGGTATCGGCGCCGTAGTGGGCGGTGTAGACGGCTTCGGGCCGGATTCCAGCGGCCGCCAGCACGTCTGCGAGCCGCACCCCCGTCCATTCCGAGCAGGCCACCGCGCCGTAGGTCCACTGTTCGCCCTTCGTCTTCGGGTCGAAGAAGGCGCGACCGTTTCCCGCGCATTCCAGGGCCAGCGCGCGGGTTACGATTTCGAATCGCGCGTCAAGATCATCGAGGCCGAGGGTCAACGGGTGGTCCACCAGGCCTTCGATGGCCAGTGACCAGCGCGACGCGCCCATATCCTCGGGCATCAACCCGTTGTTGCGGACGAAGTGTCTTTCGGTGGGCGTAATGGCGTCATCGAGGAGGTGCGGCAGGGTCTCCGCGCACATGGGCCGGTCATTGAGGACCGTGAGACCGTCCTTGCCGGGAATTGTGGCTTCGGCGGCGAGGGCCACGGGAATGAAGTGGGCGGGGATGTTGCGGTGGAAGGGGATCGCGGCCCCGACCAGCGCGCCCATGGCCGCCAGGCCCGCTTTCTTGAGGAATCCGCGCCGATCCGGATACGTGCGGCGTCCGAACAGCAGGCGGTCGGCCTCGTCGGGGTCGTACTGATAAAATCCGCACAATCCACCCCGCACGTGACGCCTGCGCATAGTCATCCTCCATCAAAACAGGGGGTTTTGATCCGTGTCAAAATCGTCTACGCCTCGTGTTTACTCACCTTGAGCAATGACAAACGCTATACTCTTCACTGTTTACCTGGTTGTTTATGTGAAATCCTCCGAAACATGTCTGAACTGAGGTCTTGAGCCTTCTGAACCTGGTCACGTGTCATCAAATTTGCCAGTTTGTCTTTTTCAAGAGCTGCCTCTTCGTTACCCTGAGCAGCAGCAAGATTGTACCAAACATATGCCTGAACATAATCCTCAGGAACACCTTCTCCTCGAATAAACATGTCACCGAGATCTAGCTGGGCGCGATCGTATCCCTGCTCAGCAGCGAGTCTGTACCATTTCACTGCTTCCATGTCGTTCTCTGGTACACCCCGTCCGTCTGCGTACATATCTCCTAGGCGTCGTTGGCTCATGGCGTCTCCCAGTTCGGCGGCCGCCTTGTAATATACAACCGCTTCTGATACATCCCGGGGTACCGCGCGACCCCAGTACAACATATCTCCAAGTTCCCGGTACCAGAATATATCTCCGATTTCTGCTCCTTGTTCAGCCGCCCTACGAAACCATCTGATCGCCTCAGCATCGTCCTCAAGTATATCTTGGCCTTGTGCATACTTTTCACCAAGAAGCCATTTCCTAACGGGGTCTCCCTGCTCTGCAGCCCTACCAAACCACCTCTTTGCTTCGATGTCATTCTCGGGTATACGATCGCCACGAGCTAGCATATCGCCAAGTTCCCATTTTCTTAGGTCGTCGCCCCGCTCAGCACCCAGGCGGTACCACCGTATCGCTTCGGCACTATCCGCCGATACACCTCTTCCTTCATTGTACATATACCCAAGAATCCATTGTCCGTCTCCATTTCCTTGCTCGGCTGCCATCCGGTACCATCGCACTGCCTCGGTGTCATCCTTCGCAATGCCTGCACCTCGGGTGTACATGCGGCCAAGTTGAAACTGTCCGTCTGCATCCCCCTGTTCGGCTGCCATTCGGTACCATCTCACCGCCTCAGTTTCATCCTTAGTAATGCCAGCACCGCGGGTATACATGTGACCAAGACGAACTTGCCCGTCTGCATTTCCTTGCTCAGCTGCTCGACGATACCACCTCACTGCTTCGGTGTCATCGTCGGGTATGTTAGCGCCTTGAGGATAGAGATGAGCCCAGTCGTACAAGTCACCAAGATGCACTTGCGCTTCCGAAAGCTCCTCATCTGCAGCAGACAAGCATGCCACAAATCTGTCCGACAACGCCTGTGTTTTATCTAGGCACTTCTCGAGCGACGTACTGTTCACAGATTGTGCCCACGTCCCCGTAGTAAGTGACGACAATCCACAGAACAAAACAATAAAAGGCGTTCGCAGTCCTGTCATGCCTTCTGATCTCCATTCTTAGATCCCAGTGGATCAGCAGTCATCCTAAGAATACCAGTTCATTGGAGTGAGACGTGTTATAAACTGAAGGATGTTGTTACCTGTTGCTGCCACGATTCAACGATCCTATCAGAATGAATTGAATACTACGCCTCGTACAGATCCACCGCGGTCTGTCCCTTGGCGAACCGCAGGGCCGTCGCCGCGGCGGACTGGCTGCCCGTGGCGCGCCGGCTGTCGGTGGCCCAGCGCGCCAGGCCGACCAGCAGCTGGTTGCGCGAGGGGTGATCCGCGCACAGGGTCCACTCGTCGAAGATCGTCCGCAGCGTGGAGAGGATGTTACGGCCGTTGTCGTCCTTGAGGATCACCAGGCCGAGACCGCGGAGCAGCGCATCCCCCGAGTAGCCGGAGCGCAGGTAATCCCGGGTCTGCCTCCCGATTTCCCTGATCTGGATCTTCTCGATGGACGAGAGGACGCTTTCGATCGCTTCGGACTCGTCCGCGCTCCCCGGCTGCAGGCTTCCGCGGGACTCGGACAGGGGCCGGTGGGTGATGTTCAGCCAACGGTCGCCGTAAAATTGCCAGGCGACGTGGTACAGGGCCTGGGCGGCGACCCTGGATCCGGCAAACCGCCGGGCTTTGCGCACCGCGGATGCCATCATCATCTCCCGGACCAGTCCGCCCCATCCGGGGTTCATGTTCACCGGCGTGCGCGCCATGCGGTCCGCGGCGAGGACCACCATGGTCGTCACGATCCGGTCGATGGACACGCCGTCTTTCAATGCCTGCGTGACCGCACCGAAGGTCGGTCCGATTTCGCCGCTGACCAGGCCCTCGGCGAAGGCATCCTCGTCGAAATCCACGTCGGAACCGTCGGCCTGCCCGTCTTCGAGGGCATCCAGCGTCGCCGTGTCGGCGATGAACCGGTCGATGGCCGACTGCCGGATCTCGTCGGGCAGCCCCCGCTCCTGGCCCAGGATCTTGGCCGACAGGTTGCAGACCAGTTCCTCCGCCTCGTCCCATCCGAATTCCTCGAGCACCTCCGCGATGTAGCCGATGTTGAGCAGGTTGTTCGAATTGCCGAGGAAATGGGGCGCCATGGCGCATTCGAAGAGCAGAGGTAGAATCTCGTGGTCATGGCCGCCCATCCGCCGGGCGGTGATCAGACACTTCTCGATGCCTTCCCATTTCTTGTCTTTCGAAAAGCCCCGGATCCAACCTTCGAGTTTCTCCCAGGTAACCGGGTCGGGCAGCCGCTGGATACTCGGCCGGTCCCCCGCGCGGCCCGACAGCCCATGGGCGGCGAAGGTCAGCGGGATGATGCGGTCGTCGCTCTCGTACTGGCGGGCCACCTTGATCCCGTTGACGAAATCCGCAACCTCTCCGCCGCCGTCGTTGGCGCCTCGTTCCGTCGCGATGTGCCGGCCGCCGTGACGGATGATGAGGTCGAGCGTCTCCCCTTCGGACACGCCCCGCGCCAGCATAATGGCGACGGCCTTGGAGATCGTCCACTGGTCCGTGGAATAGAGCCCTTCCTTCAGCAGCAGAAAATGGGCGTCGGACCGTTTCGAGCCGCCGTCGCCGACACTTACGTATACGTCGCCGTTTCGCTCTTCGACCGGGAAGGTCTCCAGGTCGTCGCACCCGCCGGTGAAACAGCCGCCGCCGCCGAGGTCGTAGCTCCATCCGTGCCAGTCGCAGGTCAGCACGCCGTTGCGGACGCGCCCCCGGGTCAGCGGGTAGCCCATGTGGGGACACTGGTTGTCCGTGGCGTAAATCGACCCGTTGTGCCTGAAGAGGGCGATGCTCCTTCCCTCCACCTTCACGGCCTTGGGCTTGCCGTCCAACACCTCGTCCACGCCCGCCACCTTCACAAATCCATTCTGTTCAGTCGCCATAACTGATTACCTCTCCGATGATCTGTGTTTGCAGTCCGACGTCTGCATTCCGTCGATCCCTAGTCGTCAAATACCTCGACCGTCGTCCGCCCTTCAGAAAACCGCATGGCCGTGTTGATGGATGCCATGCTGTTCTTGTTCAGGCGCACGTCCGTCGCGTACCTGGCCAGCCCCACCAGGAGCTGGTACCGGGACGGGTGACCCGATCCGCCGGCGCCTTCCCATTCATTGAAGGTGACGCGCAGCGCGGGCAGCAGCTCCATGTTGGTATCGTCCCACAGGATGGCCCGGCCGATTTCCCTGAGCAGTTCCGAACCGTCGTAGCCGCTGTTCAGGTAACCCACCACCTGGTCGCCCACCCCGTGGATATCCAGCGACTTGATGGCATGGACGATGCGCTCCGATGCGGAAGCCGCGTCCCGCGCGTCCGAAGCATGATCCGGAAGGGGTTCGTCGAGAGCGCGGGACGGGATGTTGATCCAGCGGTTGTCGAAGATCTGCCAGGCCGCGTGGAAGAGACCCTTTGCCGCGGCCGCGGGACCGCCGTAGGAGTGGACGTGCCGCAGGGAGGCCGCCAGGTTGTACTCGGTGGACAGGGAACCCCATCCGGCGTCGACGTTCACGGGCGTGCGCGCCAAGCGGTCCGCCGCGAGCAGGACGAAGGTCGTGATAAGGCGCTCGATGGCGACGCCGTCCCGCAGGGCCTTGGCCACGGCTTCGAAAGCGCGTTCGACGTCCACGCTCAGCAGGGCGTCCACGAAGGCGTTTTCGTCGTATTCGGTGCGGGTGTTCGCCCCGTAGTCCCGTGATTCGAGTTCGGGCGCCAGGTCTCCGAGCAGGCGCACCGCGTCCCGGTGAAACCGCTCCGGCTCGTCCCGTCCCCGTCCGACCATCTTGGCGCCGAGGTTGCAGACCAGCTCGGACGCCTCGCCCCATCCGAAGGTATCCACCACCCGGGCGAGGTCGCCCAGGTTGGCTACGTTCCGGGCGAAGCCCAGGAAATAGGGGGCCACGGCGCATTCGAACAGCAGCTTGAAGATATGTGCTTCCTGGCCGTTTTCGCGGGCCGTGTGCAGGCACCGTTCGATCCTGAAATCCTGCATGTTGCGGGAGAACATGCGCACCCAGCCGTCGATCTGGTCCCAGCGCACGGGCGGCGGCAACGTGATGACCTCGAGCCGTTCAGACGCCCGCCCCGATGCCGCGCGGCCGGCCAGCGACAGGGCCATCAGGCGGTCCTCCCCGTCGTACCTTCGGCCGACTTCGAGGCCGGAGACCAGCAGGGAAACGATGTTGCCGCCCCCGCCCGCGTCCTGCTCCGACGCCACGTGTCGGCCCAGGTGCCGCAGGACCAGCTGCACGATGTCGTGTTCCGAAACGCCGCCGGACAGCAGCAGGGCAGTGGCCTTGGAGATCGTCCACGAATCCCCGCTCAGGAGGCCCTCCCAGAGCAGTTGCAGGTGCTGGTCTCGGCGCCGGTAGGTCGCGTCCCCGGCCTGCACCCACAGTTCGTCCCCGCGGATGTCGACCGGGAAGGTCTCCAGGTCGTCGCATTCGAAGTTGAAGCAACCGCCGCCTTCGAGATCGAAGCTCCGTCCGTGCCAGTCGCAGGTCAGGACGCCGTCCTTCACCACGCCGCGCGTCAGCGGAAACCCCATGTGGGGACACTGGTTGTCGGTGGCGTGGATGCGGCCATCCACGTTGAACAGGGCGACGCTGCGCCCCTCGCTGATCTTGACGGCACGGGATTCCCCGGGCGGCACGTCCGCGAGGGAACCTACCCGGATCCAGCCGTTTCCTGCGCTCATGGTGATTTATCCTTTCTCCCTTGTGCGGTCCTGCTTCCGCCGCTGTCGCGCGGGTCCGTTCCGTTAATGGGCTTCCAGCCAGTTCGCGCCGATGCCGATTTCCACTTCGATGGGCACGGTCATGGGCAGCGCGCTCCGCATGCACTCCTCGATCAGGCCGGGCACGGTGTCCTGTTCCGATTTGTGCAGGTCGAAGACGAGTTCGTCATGGACCTGCAGCAGCATCCGCGTGCGGCACGCCCGCTTCTTCAGTTCGTTGTGAATCCGCGTCATGGCCAGCTTGATGAGGTCGGCCGCCGTGCCCTGGATGCGGGAATTGATGGCGACGCGCTCCTCGGCACGCTTGGTGGTGTTGTTCCGGGAATTGATGTCCCGCAGGTACCGGCGACGGCCCGTCATGGTCTCGACGAATCCGTTCTCCTCCGCGAACTTGACCGTTTCGTCCATGTACTTGCGCGTTCCGGGATACTTCGCGAAGTACTGGTCGATCAATTCCTGGCCCTGGCCCCGCGGGATGTTGAGCCGTTCGGCCAGCCCGAAGGCGGAAATGCCGTAGATGATGCCGAAATTGACGGTCTTGGCGCGCCGGCGCATCTCGTCGGTCACGCCGTCGGGGTCTACGTCGTAGATCTTCATGGCCGTCGCCGAGTGGATGTCCTCGTGCTGGATGAAGGTCTCCATCATGCCCTCGTCCCGGCTGAGTTCGGCCGCGATGCGCAGTTCGATCTGGGAATAGTCCGCGGCCATCAGGAGGTAGTCGTCGTCCCGCGGCACGAAGGCCTTGCGGATCTGGCGTCCCATCTCCGTGCGGACCGGTATGGTTTGCAGGTTGGGTCCGTGGGACTGGATCCTGCCCGTGGCGATCACGGCCTGTTCGTAGGAGGTATGCACGCGCCCCGTCCCGGTAAATACGGCATGGGGCAGCTGGCTGACGTAGACGGAATTCAGCTTGGTGCACATCCGGTAGTGGAGGATCTGCTCCACGATCTCGTGCTTGGGCGCGAGCCGGCGGAGTATGGCTTCCGCCGTCGAATACTGGCCCGTCTTGGCCGTACGCTTGGCATTGGGATCGATCTTCAGCTTGTCGAAGAGGATATGCCCGAGCTGCTTCGCCGAATTGAAGTCCACGGGCTCCCCGGCCAGCTCGGTGATCCGGTCCGATGACCGCTGGATCTCTTCATCGAGCAGGCGGGACAGGTGGTCGAGCTGGCCCACGTCCATCCGCACGCCTTCGTGCTCCATTTCCACGAGAGCGGGCACCAGGGGGCACTCGATGTCCGTGAAGACGGTATCCTGGTTCATCTCGCCGATCCGGGGCCGCAGGAGTTCGGCCAGCTGCAGCGTGATATCCGCGTCTTCGGCCGCGTACTCCACGACCTTTTCCAGCGGCGCGTCCTTCAGCGTGCCCTGCTCCTCGCCCTTCTCGCCGATGAGGGTGGTGATGGAGATCGGCGTGTAGCCGAGGAGAGCCTGCGACAGATAGTCCATGGTGCGGCGCAGGTCCGGCACCGTCACGTAGGCCGCCAGCATGGTGTCGAAGATGCGGCAGGACACGGTGATCCCGTGCCACCGCAGCACGGAAAGGTCGAACTTGATGTTGTGCCCGATGAGCTCCTTGCCGGTGTCGTCGAAGAGGGATTGGAACTCGTCGGCGACCCGCAGTACCTCTTCCCGGCCCTCCGGCATGGGCACGTAATAACCGGTATGCGGCTTGATCGAGAAGGCGAAACCGAGGATCTCGCAGGTCTTGGGATCCAGGCTCGTCGTTTCCATGTCAAAACAGAAGGAAGGCGCGCGGGCAAGCTCGTCGATGAGCGCCGCGCGGGATTCCGGGGTGTCGACGCAGCGATAGTCGTGCTCCACGTCCGCGATGGTCTTTAGCTGGTCATCGGAGAACAGGTCTTCCTGGGTGCCGGCAACCGTCAGCCGGGGGGCCGCCGAGAAATCGTCCCCGAAGAGCCGCTTGCCCAGGGTATTGAACTCCAGTTCGACGAACAGCTTCTTGAGGTCCTCTTCCTTGCGTTCCTTGACGGTCAGCGCGTCCGGCGTGACATCCAGCGGCACGTCCCGCTCGATGGTGACCAGGCTCTTGGACAACACGGCCATGTCCCGGTTTTCTTCGATGCGCTCCTTTTGCTTTCCCTTCAATTCATGGGTATTTTCCAGCAGGTTCTCAACGGACCCGAACTGGGCGATGAGCTTCTGCGCGGTCTTTTCGCCGACGCCCGGGACGCCGGGCACGTTGTCGCTGGTATCCCCCATGAGTCCGAGCACGTCGATCACCTGGTCGACACTTTCGACGCCCCACTTCTCCAGCACCTCGGCCACGCCCATCGTCTCGAAGTTGTCCCCGGTATTTCCGGGTTTGCAGATGTAGGACTGCTCGGAGACCAGTTGCGCGTAGTCCTTGTCCGGCGTGACCATGAAGGTGGTGAACCCCGCTTCGTCGGCCTGCTTCGCCAGGGTCCCGATCACGTCGTCGGCCTCCCAGCCAGGGACGCGGATCACGGGGATGTTGAACCCTTCGATCAACCGGAACAGGTAGGGCAGCGCGATGCTCAGGTCTTCGGGCATGGCGTCCCGCTGCGCCTTGTACTCGGGATACTGCTCGTGGCGGTGGGTCGGTTCGGGCGTATCGAACACCGCGGCGATGTGGGTGGGCCTGTTCTTGTTCAGGATGCCGAGGATGGTATTGGCGATGGCGAACACCATGGAAACGTTCATCCCCGTTGAAGTCATCCTCGGATTGCGGATCAACCCGAAATGACCGCGATAGGCCAGCGCCATCCCGTCCAGCAGGAACAGGGTCTTCTGCACTTCAGACATAAGTGGTTCGCTCCGGCTTCAAGGGAATCAGGCGGGGACGGCCGGGCGCGTATATACCGTGTTATCCGTCAACCCGCGGTTCCTGCCTGATGTAGTGTTTTTTTAATTATAGTGAGACAAACCAATTTTACCAGTGAATAGCGCTATTCCTTCAAAAGTCCTGCCGCGTTTCCTCCGACGATGCGCTGCCTGCCCGCTTCATCCAGCTCCAATTCATCAATAGTTCGCAGCCCAAGATCGACGTCGGCGATCTGCTGCGGGTAGTCGGATCCGAACATCACCCGGTCGATACCGGCGAATTCGATGGCCAGGCGAAGCGCTCCGCTGGCCGGCATCCCCGCGGTTTCGTAGTACATGTCCTTCAGGTACTCAGACGGCGGCCGGTCCAGTTGCTCGCGAGCCTCGGGGTAGGAACGGTAAGCCTGGTCGATCCGGCCCGCGAGGAACGGGATGGTGCCGCCCAGGTTCCCCAGTACGATTTTCAGGTCCGGGAAATTCGCCATGGTCCCGCTGAATACCAGGTGCAGGGCGGCCACCGACGTGTCGAAAGGAAACCCGGCCATGGGCGTAAGCCGGTATGCCGCGTAAAGGTCATGGGCATGAGGAGTGGTGGGATGTACGAAGAGCGGCAGGTCCAGGGCGGAAGCCGCCGCGTAGAGTTCACAGAACTCCGGGGCGCCCAGCGACCGGCCGTTGATATTTGAAAACAGCATGCCGCCCCGCAGATCCAGCGACTCCGCGGCGCGGATCAGTTCCGCCGCCGAAGCGGCCGGGTCCTGCAGCGGAAGGACCGCCAGGGCGGACAGCCGGCCGGGATGGCGTGCCACGGTCTCGGCCAGGGCCTCGTTCACGGTGCGGGCGAGACGGCGGCCTGCATCCGGATCCTCGACGTGCAGTCCGGGTATCGAAAAGCTGAGCAGCTGCCGGTCCACGCCGTGCCGGTCCATATGCTCGATCACGTAGTCCGCATCGAAATGGCCCGGCGCGATCATGCTGTAATCGCCGTCCAACTTCAACAGGCGATGGCCATCGGCGTCCCTGACCAGCGTTGCCTGGTATCCTCCACCTTCGATTTCGTCGAGGTAAGCGGAGGTATAGAAATGGGTGTGGAAGTCGAATACCAAACGGACCCTCCAGCGGTTGTACCGGGCGTTCCGTCAGCGCGCGGACGATTCCCGTGGTTCCAGACAATATAGCGCGTTTTACATCAATCACAACGCCGGAAGCTACGCACGGTAACGACCTCCCGAATTCCCTGTACAAAAACGACGCCGGCGGATATCTTGGCAGTCGAATTAGCGACCGGCTGAAACCGCAGTTATTACAACGGGAGACACCCATGCTGATCGATCCTTCCGAGTTCATTGGAACCCAGGGCCTAACCCACCTGTGTACCGGCGGCGAATCGCCCATGCTGAAGACCCATGGCGACGCCGTCCACCGGTTCTTCGAAGACAAGCTCCTGGGGGAGGAAGGACGCAGGCGTCTCGAAGTGGTGTCCGCCGGTTGCAAGGAAAAAGTAGGTCGGCTGTTCGGCGTCCCGGCCGATGATATCGGCTTCCTGACCTCTACTTCCGAAGGCATCAACCTGCTGGTCTACGCGCTCGACTGGAGGCCCGGCGACAACGTGGTGGTGGCCGACGTGGAGTTCCCTTCGGACGTACTGCCGTGGACCCTGCTGAAGGACCGCGGCGTGGAGCTGAGAATCGTCGAAAACAGCAACTGGCGCACGGAGTTGGAAGATCTTGATAAAGCGATAGATGAAAACACCAGGGTCGTCAATGTCAGCCATGTCAGCTATTTCACCGGCCAACGTCTACCGCTGCCCGAACTCTCTGAAATCGTGCACCGCAAGAACGCACTGCTCTGTCTCGACGTCACCCATTCCGCGGGCGTCGTTCCGGTGGAAGCGCAGTACGCGGACTTCGTCGTATCCAGCTGTTACAAGTGGCTCATGGCCGTACACGGCGTGGGGGTTTTCTACTGGAACCGGGAACGCGTACCCGAACTGAACCCGCCCTTTGTCGGGTGGCATACGCCGGCCTACCTCCCCGACTGGAAGGATCCCTCCGCGTACATTCCCCGGGAGGATGCCAGCCGGTTCACGCCGGGCAATGAAACCTGGATCGGGGTGTACATCCTGGACAACGCCCTGGACTGTCTGCTCGGTATCGGGATCGACCGTATCGAGGAGCACGTGCTGCGGCTGAGCACCCGCGTCTGGGACGGCCTGTCGGACATGGGCTGGGAAGTCATCACGCCCAGGGCGGCAGCGGAAAGGGCCGGTAACGTCTGCTTCACCGCGGCGGACGTAAACGCGGTGACCCATGCCCTGGAGGACCGGAACGTGCTCATCTTCGGCGCCTATGGCGGCGTGGGCCGGGCCCGCGTGTCCACCCACTTCTTCAACAACGACCGCGACGTGGACCGGTTCCTCGAAGTGATGCAGGAGATTCCGGTTACTCGTCCGGCGTCGGCCCCCGGCAGGGACTTCAGCAAGGCGGCCGGGGTGGCTGAGAATTGACCCATCTGCACCGCGTTAAAAGAAACTGTGTTTCATTACGAACCAACCTTCCTCGAAACGGTAAAGTACCTCCATGGATTTTGAGCTAAGCGAAGAACACAGGATGGTCGAGCGGATGGTGTACGACTTCGCCCGCAACGAGATCCTGCCTTCCATCAGGGAACACGACCGCAACGGCACTTTCCCCCATGAATTGCTGCCGAAGATGGCGGCGCAGGGGTTCATGGGCATCTGCCTGCCGGTGCGCTATGACGGGGCCGGCATGGACTTCATCTCCCTCGGCCTGTTGTCGGAAGGCCTGGAATGGGCCGACTCTTCCGTCCGGGAGACGATCGCGGTCCACCTGGGCCTGCACGCCCTGCCTATCTTCCAGTGGGGAACGGAAGAACAGAAGGAACAGTTCCTGCCGCCCCTGGCCACCGGCGAAAACATCGCCTGTTTCGGTTTGACCGAACCGGGCGCGGGTTCCGACGTGGCCGCCATGACCAGCCGGGCCCGGAAGGAAGGCGACACCTACCTGGTCAGCGGCGAGAAGATGTGGATCACGCTGTCCGACGTGGCGGACCGCTTTCTCGTTTTCGCCAAGACGAACCAGGAGGAAGGCACGCGGGGGATCACCGCCTTCCTGCTCGAACGCGGGTGGGAGGGCCTGACCACCGGCACCATCAAGGGCAAGATGGGGGTGCGGGCAAGCAACACGGGCTGGATCAACATGGACGAGGTCCCCGTGCCCGAATCCCACCGGCTGGGTGAAGAGGGCGAGGGATTCAAAATCGCCATGTCCTGTCTCGACAACGCCCGCTATACCGTGGCGGCGGGCGCCGTCGGCCTGATGAAATACTGCCTGGAAGCGTCCGTGGCGTATGCCCGGCAACGCCGGACCTTCGGCCAGCCGATCGGCGACCATCAGCTCGTGAAGCAGCTCATCGCCCAGATGAAGCAGCGCGTCGACCTGGGCGAACTGGCGGTGCGCAAGGTCGGATGGCTGAAGAACCGGGGGATGCGGAACACCCGGGAGACGAGCATGGCCAAGTGGTACTGCACGGAGTCGGCTTTCGCCACGGCCAGCGACGCGGTGCAGGTCCACGGCGCCTATGGATACTCCGACGAATACGACGTGGAACGTCATCTGCGTAACAGCAAGAGCGCGGTCATCTACGAAGGCACGTCGCAGATACACCAGCTCATGCAGGCGGACTATGAGTTCGGCAACCGGACGGACCGACCGCTCCGGTGCGAAATGCCCGCCTACGATCCGGAATACTGGCAGCAGTGACCGCGTGCGGCCACGCCGGCTAGAAACGGCCACACCGGCTAGAAACGGCCACACCGGCTAGAAACGGCCACACCGGCTAGAAACGGCCACACCGGCCAGAAAAGGTACATAGCGAGGTAACGATCACTTGAACATTATCGCCCTGGTGAAGCAAACGCCTGATACGGCGCAGTTATCCGCCTCCATGGACGGCCTCAAGCTGTCCGCCGAGGGCGGGCCCCGTATCGTCAACCCCTGGGACGAGTACACGCTGGAAACCGCCATCCAGGCCCGGGAGGAGCACGGCGGCAAGGTGACCGCGCTGTGCCTGGGGCCTCCTGAAGCCGCCGAGGCATTGAAGACCGCCCTGGCCATGGGCGTGGACGAAGCCGTCCTGGTGTCGGACCCGGCCATGGCGGACGGCGACAGCCTAACCTCGGCGCGCATCCTGGTCGCGGCCATCCGCAAAATCGGCGCCTTTGACCTGATCGTCGGAGGCCGGGCGGCGATCGACGGCAATACGGCCGCGACGGCCGTGCAGGTCGCGGCCCTGCTTGGCGTACCGCTCGTTTCCTATGTGGCGGAGCTCCGGAACCTGGACCCGTCCGACCGGACCCTCTCGGCGGTCAGACTGCTCGAAAAGGCCCGGGAGACGGTCACCAGCCGGCTTCCGGCCCTGATCACGGT
Source organism: Gemmatimonadota bacterium (assembly GCA_009837395.1). Classification (GTDB taxonomy): domain Bacteria; phylum JAAXHH01; class JAAXHH01; order JAAXHH01; family JAAXHH01; genus JAAXHH01. Next base: position 146,534 of record VXTP01000043.1, on the reverse strand, counting down.
CGTCAAGGAGATCAACGAACCCCGGTATCCGAGCCTCATCGGCATACGCAAGGCGGCCCGAGCCAACATACCGATTTGGGGTTGCAAGGATCTCAGCCTTGATGCGGCCGCCGTGGGCGCCGGGGCCTCGGGGGTGGAATGGCGGACGGAACTTCCTCCGGTGCGGGAAGCGCACATCGAAATGATCGATGGCGGCCCCGAAGACGCGGCCAGGACCCTGGTAGACCGGTTGATGGAAGAAAAGGTCATTTAGGCGGGAAATCGAACGGATGGCAAGCAACCTGATCGTATGGATTGAACTGGTGGACGGGCAGGCGGACCCGATCGCCTGGCAGGCGATGGCCGCCGCGGGGAAAGTCGCCGGCGATCTCGGCGGTTCCCTTACGGCCGTCGTGTTCGGCGACGGTGTCGGCGAGACCACCAGGCAGGCCATCGAGGCTGGCGCGGACCGCGTGTACACTGCCGATGATCCTTCGCTGGGCCGTTACCGCGTGGAGCCCTATGCGAAGCTGCTGGCGCGGATCCTGGAGCACGAACCACCGTCCGTGGTCCTGATGGGGGCGAGTACGGCCGGTTTGGAGCTTTCGGCCTACGTCGCCGCCCTCGCCGGTGCGGGCCTGGCGCCGGACTGCACCGACCTGCATGTGGAAGATGGCCGGTTGGCCGCGGTCCGGCCCGCGCTGGTCGGCAACCTGGTATCCACCGTAACGTTCAGGGGCACCGGGCATCGATGCGTCACGGTGCGGCGCAATATCTTCCAGCCGGCGGATCCCGATCCGTCCCGGACCGGGGAGATCATCGAGGTGCCTGCCGTGCTGTCCGGGGACGAGATTCCCACCCGCGTGACGTCCGTGGAGACCGCGGACGGCACCGTCAGCCTGACAGAAGCAAGCATCATCGTATCGGGCGGCCGCGGCGTGGGCGGACCGGAGGGTTTCCAGCCCGTTCGCGAACTGGCGGACGCCCTGGGCGGCGCCCTCGGCGCCAGCCGGGCCGCGGTGGACGCCGGGTGGATTCCATACGCCCACCAGGTCGGCCAGACCGGAAAGACGGTACAGCCCGACCTGTATATCGCCTGCGGGATTTCCGGCGCGATACAGCACCTGGCGGGCATGAAAAACGCCCGCGTGATCGTGGCCATCAACAAGGACGCCGACGTGCCGCTGTACAAGTACGCCCACTACGGTATCGCCGGCGACCTCTTCAGTTACCTGCCCGCCATCGCGGAAGAAGTGAGGAAACGGCTCGGCCGGTAACCCGGCGCGCCGTGCATCGCGTCTTCCTTCGGCGGCACATCGGGATCGCGGGACGCCGATGCTTTCTCCCTACGAAAAGATCCTCTTCGCCCTCCTCGCGGCCGTCTCGCTGTACCTGGCATCCGTCACCTTTCGGCGCATGATCGGGACGATAAAGCGGGGCCAGGGCCGCCTTGCATGGGATGGCCTTCCGGGCCGGCTTTGGACCGGAGTCAAGGCCCTGGCCGGCCAGAACATCATGATCCGCAACCGGCCGCTGGTTTCCCTCGCGCACACCGGGATTGCGTGGGGCTTCATCCTCTACATGGCGGTCAACCTGGTGGACGTGCTGGAAGGCCTGGTAACGGGCTTCGTATTCCTGGAGGAAGGGGCCGCCGGCCAGGTATACCGCCTGCTCGTCGATCTCATGACCCTGGCCGCGCTTGCAGGCATGGTTGCCCTGCTCATCCGCCGGTTCATCGTGAAATCCACGGACCTTGCCGTCGCGCCGAACGTCAAGCTGCACCCCCGTGCCGCCGGCGGCATCCGGCGGGATTCCCTGATCGTCGGGTTTTTCATCCTGGGCCACGTCGGCTTCCGGCTCGTGGGTGCATCCTTCGACATCGCCCTGCACGGACCGGACCCCTGGCAGCCGGTCGCGGCGCTGGCAGCCGGTCTCTGGTCGGGCCTGGAACCTTCCGTGCTGACTTTCGGCCTGCACGCCAGCTGGTGGATCGCCATCGGGCTGGTGCTGGCCTTTCTGCCCTGGTTCCCCTTTTCGAAACACGCCCACCTGTTCATGGGCCCCTTCAACCTGATGACCGCCCCCGGGCGGACCAGTCCGGGCGCGCTGGATGCCCTGGATTTCGAAGACGAGACCATCGAGCAGTTCGGCGCAGGCCGGATCACCGACCTGGACCGGACCCATATCACGGACGCCTTTGCCTGCATCATGTGCAACCGGTGCCAGGACGCCTGCCCGGCCTATGCCACGGGCAAGGAACTGTCTCCCGCGGCCCTGGAGGTGAACAAGCGGTATCACCTTCGCGACCACATGAATTCCCTGGCCGCGGGCGGGGAAGACACCGAACCCCTGCTGGGCTACACCATGAGCGAAAGCGCGCTCTGGGCCTGCACGGCCTGCGGCGCCTGCACGGAGGCCTGTCCCGTCGGCAACGAACCACTGTTCGATATCCTCGCCATGCGCCGGAACCAGGTGCTGATGGAGAGCGCGTTTCCGAATGAACTGAAAGGCGCTTTCACCGGGATCGAACGGAACGGCAATCCCTGGCAGATGGCGGGCGACCGGATGGAATGGACCGAATCCCTGGACTTCAAGGTGCCGACCGTCGCGGAGAAACCGGACTACGACGTGCTGTTCTGGGTCGGGTGCGCCGGCGCTTTCGACCCCGGTGCCCGGGACACGGCGCGGGCCATCGCCACGGTCCTGCACCGGGCGGGGGTGGACTTCGCCGTGCTGGGAAACGACGAATCCTGTACGGGAGACCTGGCGCGAAGGGCCGGAAACGAGTATCTTTTCAGTATAGCCGCCGAAGGGAACATCGAGACGTTGAACGCCGCGGGCGCCGACCAGGTCGGCCGGAAGCGCATCGTCACGGGTTGCCCCCACTGCCTGCATACCCTCGGGAACGAGTACGGCGCGCTGGGCGGCCGTTTCGAGGTCCTGCACCACACGCAACTCATCGACGAGCTGGCGAAGGCGGGCAGACTCGCGATGCCGGGGCGTGACGAAACGCGAACGACCTATCACGACCCGTGCTACCTGGGTCGCCACGGCGGTGAATACGAAGCGCCCCGCCAGGCGCTGGCGGCAGCCCGGCCTTCCCTGGTGGAAATGGCCCGAAGCAGGAACCGGTCCTTCTGCTGCGGCGCCGGCGGCGCGCAGGTCTGGAAAGAAGAAGAGGAAGGCAGGGAGGCGGTCAGCGACAACCGATTCCGGGAAGCACGGGAAACCGGGGCGGACACCCTGGCCGTGGGCTGCCCCTTCTGCGCCAGGATGATGAACGACGCCAACAAGCGGGCCGGGGAACCCATGCGGGTCCGGGATATCGCCGAAATCGTGGCGGAATCCATTCGAGATGATCGGGAGTGAACGCACCATGACGACCGTTAATGAACGCATGGTCTTCCTGGACGGGTCCAGGCTGATCATCGAGGCGATGGCCCGGTCCGGCGCGGGCGCCTACATCGGGTATCCCATCACGCCCGTCAACTGGCTCTTCGCGGGCGCCAAGCAGCGCATCCCCATCGCCCTCGAGGCGCCGGACGAAATCACGGCGCTGCAATGGGCCGCCGGATTCTCCTCGTCGGGCGTGTTCCCCGTCACGGCCTCCGCTTTTCCCGGCTTCGCCCTGATGATCGAATCGATCAACATGTCCTTCATGATGGAACTGCCCATGGTCATCATCCTGGCCCAGCGCCTGGGTCCGAGCACCGGGTCAGCCACAACGGGCGGCCAGGGGGACCTGCTCCTGCTCCGGGGATGTATCTCGGGCGGGTATTCGCTTCCGGTGTTCTGCCCTTCGAACCTGAACGACTGCTGGGAGATGGCCGCGGCCAGCGTGCATACGGCCGTGAACCTCCGCACCCCGGTCGTTTTGCTGACCTCGAAGGAAATGGTCATGACCAACCAGAACATGGACATATCCGGCCTGAAAGAAATCGAGCGCGCGGAACGCCACATGCACGAAGGAAACGGGGAATACAAGACCTACGGGGTTAATGGAAACCTGGCGCCGCCCTTCCTGCCCCTGGGCAACGACCTGCACCAGGTCCGGCTGAACGCATCGACGCACGACATGGAAGGCATCACCCAGAAGAACAGTCCCGAGGCCCTGGGCAATACCGAACGGCTGAAGAACAAGATCGAACAAAGCGTCGATGAATACACCTATTACGAACACGACCGGGACGAAGGCGCCGATACGGTCATCCTGACCTACGGCATCTCGGCGGAAGCCGCCAGGGAGGCCGTCGACCTGCTGCGCGCGAGCGGAGAGTCCGTTTCGCTCCTGGTCATGAAGACGCTGCTGCCGGTACCGCCTCGCATATACGAACTGCTTTCGGCATACCGGCACGTCGTCGTGGTCGAGGAGAACATCGTCGGCCTGTTGCGGGAACTGCTCTACGGGAACCGGCAGCACGACCGGATACACGGCGTCAACAAGATCGGCCACATGATCGCCCCGCGGGAGATCGCGGAAGGAGTAAGGCAATGCAGGAAACCATCCTGAACGACCTGAAAATGCCCTACTGTCCGGGCTGCGGTCATACGGTCGCCAACAAGTCCATGAGCAAGGCCCTGGCGGACATGGGCGTGCACCCCCTCGACGTCATCGTGGTAAGCGACATCGGCTGCACGGGGCTCGTGGACCCGCTGCTGACCTGCCATACCATCCACGGGCTTCACGGCCGGGCGGTCGCCCTGGCCATGGGCATCCGCATGGGACTCGAGCATTCGGACAAGAAGATCATCGCCCTGCAGGGGGACGGCGGGGCCACCATCGGACTCCAGCACCTGCTCGAGGCGGCCCGGCACAACCTGGACCTCACCCTCGTCGTGCAGAACAACATGGTCTACGGCATGACGGGCGGCCAGACCAGCGGGCTGTCCTCCACCGAGTTCAAGGAACCTGACCGGCCCGAGTCGGCCGTGCCGGGATACGACATCTGCGCGCTGGCCCAGAACGCAGGCGCGGCATACACCGCACGGACATTTATCGGAACCGACACGGCCGAGCTCTGGAAGGAGGCCCTGTCCACGCCGGGGTTCTCGCTCATCGAGATCGTTGAAATGTGCCCGGCGTACGGAATGCGGAAGGTCCAGGAGCTCCACGACACGGCGGACTACGAAAGCGTGGTGACGAGGAACCCGCGCGCGGTCGGCCTGCCGCACAAAGCGATCGGGCGGTCCCTGCTGGATGGGTTGAAACCGATCGAACACACCTGCGAGGCGCCGCTCGACGGCCGCCTGGAGATCATCGTCGCGGGCTCGGCCGGGGAGGCCATCCAGTCCGCGGGGGACCTGCTCTCCACGGCGGGCATCACCGCGGGCCTTTCCGCCACCAAGAAAGGCGATTACCCCATCACCATCGGCACCGGGTTCTCCGTGGCGGAGGTCATCCTTTCTCGGCAACCCATCCACTACACCGGGATCGACTGCCCCGACATCATGATCGTCATATCGCAGGACGGGCTGGACAAGGTGCGGTCCCGCATTGGCGAACATACCCTGGTGATCGCGGACGCGAAACTCGGTCCCGAGCTTGAGGAGCTGGCCGGTCCGCCCAACCTGGTGACCCGGGACTTCCGGAAGACGGGCGGATCGAAAGGCGCCGCCCTGGCCGCCATCGCCCACTGGCTCCAGGACAACGGATTTCTGCCCATCGAAGCCCTCGTCGAAGCCGCCAGCCGCCACAAGCACGGCGACAAGATGAAGGTCATCATCGACAAGGCCGTCGCGGCCTAGCGGATTTCATTTACCCAGGATACCGGTAATCCTCCTTGCGCATCGTCTTCTTCGACATCGACAGTCTGAGGCCGGACCACCTGGGTTGCTACGGCTATGGCCGGCCGACCTCGCCCGCCATCGACGAGATCGCCGCGCAAGGCATGCGTTTCGACCGGTACTACTGCGCGGACTCCCCCTGCATGCCGTCCAGGCACGGATGGATCACCGGCCGTTTCGGGATCAACAACGGCGTGGTGACCCACGGCGGCCCCGCATCGAAGCTTCATATCCTGGAGCAAAGGTACGGCGGGCCCGACGAGCGGAACCAGCTGTTGCAGAGAAGACTGCGCCAGCACGGTTACGACACCGTCTGCTTCTCCAATTTCCCCACCCGGCACTGCGCGACCTGGTTCGGGCTGGGCTGGTCGGAGTTTCATTCGCCCAACCTGAAGACGGGATCGGAGACGGCGGACGAAGTCAACGAGGCCGTGCTTCGCTGGATCGCCGCGAACGGCGATCGGGACGACTTCCTGCTGTACATCAACTACTGGGACCCGCACCGGGTCTACGAAGCACCTCGCGACGGGTTCGACCGCATGGCGGTCCATCCGCCGGCAGTAGACTGGCCAAATGAAGAAGCGATACGCGGCCACCAGGATATCGACGGGTGGTTCACCGCGTCCCACCTCTTTCCCGGAGACCGGCCGAGCCCCACGCCGAACATGCCGAACGCCATCCGGGACACGGACGACCTGAATCACATAGTGACCGGATACGACGCGGAAATCCGGTACACCGACCATCACGTTCAGCAGGTACTGAACGCCCTGGACGCCCTGGGCGACCTGGATGACACGGCGATCATCATCTCGGCGGATCACGGCGAGGCTATGGGGGAGCACGGCATTTACGGCGACCACGTGTGCGCCGACGAATGCATACACCGCATCCCGCTGGTCATCAAGTGGCCTGGTGTTACGCCGCCCGGATCCACCTGCGGCGATCTGCTTTATAACGTGGATCTGAGCGCGACGCTCATCGACCTGGTCGGCGGGGAAGTGCCGGAATACTACGACGGGCGGTCCTTCGCGGACGGACTCGCCACCGGACAGTGCCGCCTGCACGACTACCTGGTCTGGGGTCACGGCCTGTACACGCTGCAGCGGGCGGTGCGGACGCCCGATCACCTCATGATCAGGACCTACGACGACTTCGGATACCGGTTCGACCCGGTGGCCCTGTACGATATGGGAAGCGACCCGAACCAGACGCGGAATCTGGCCGATGACCAGCCGCAGATCCTGCACAGCATGGATCACTACTTGTCGGAGTGGCTTCACGAACAGCGGGTCAAGCCCTACGCCATCCCCGATCCCCTGGAGGTCGTGTGGCAGGAACGCCAAACTCCGTAATCACGGCCCGGTCCCTCGCTACGGGGCTGGTCCTGGCCATCGTCCTCAACATCTGGGTGACCTACGGGACCTATATCCTGCATTCGTCCCGCATGTCGGTGGCCCACCTGCCCATCTCCGCCCTGGCCCTGTTCCTGCTCGTTGTATTCGTATACAATCCCTTCGTCCGGGGCATCGCCCAAAAGGCCGCCTTCACCGGCCGCGAACTGGCGCTGATCTTCTGCATCCTGCTCATTTCGAGCCTCATACCCGGCAAGGCCTTCGTATCGTACTTCCTGACCATCATTTCGACGCCCTTCTATTTCGCCCAGCCCGAGAACCAGTGGGCGGAGCTGTTCCACCCCTATCTGCCGGGCTGGCTCGTCGCGAGCAACCAGAACAACGCCATGGGGTGGTTCTACGAGGGACTGCCCCCGGGCGGGACCATGCCCTGGTCACCCTGGATCGTACCCGTCGCCTGGTGGATGAGCTTTCTCGTCGCGATATTCGTCGTCGGCGCGTGCGTGGCGACCATATTCAGGAAACAGTGGGTGGACTACGAACGGCTCACCTTTCCCCTCGTGCAGGTCCCCCTGGAGCTCATCGCCGGGGACCAGTCGCCCGGCCGCTGGCCGAAACTGATCTACGACCGCCTCTTCCAGCTCGGGTTCGGCCTCGCGCTGGCCATCGCGGTCTGGAACATCTTCTCCTTCGCCCTGGTCGTGCCGCAACTGCCCGTGGGCACCTTCTTCGAGACGCCGCTCCAGCTGAGCCCGATGTTCCCCGCCATTCCCCTGCGCATCAGCCCCTACATGCTCAGCTTCGGATACTTCATCAACGTCGACATCCTGCTGAGCATCTGGGTCTTCTTCATGCTGGGCCTTTTCGAGATCGGCGCGCTGAACTACATTGGGCTCAACACGGCCAGCAGCGGTCCCGGCGGCAGCGGCGGCGTCAACGCGCAGTTTTTCGGCGGGTTCCTCGTGTACGTGGGATACAGCCTCTGGACCGCACGGCGGCACCTGTTCGGGGTGTTCCGCAAAGCGTTCGGACGAGACGGTGGACCGGACGCCGGACCGGACGATTCGAAGGAGCTCGTATCCTACCGGACCGCCGTGATCGGGTTACTGCTGGGATCCGCCTTCATCTGCGCCTGGCTGTACCAGTCCGGCCTGTCCCTGCCGGTCATGGCCGTGTTCCTGGCCTTCCTGTTCATCCTTTACTTCGGCACCACGAAGGTCATCGCGGAGACGGGGGTGGTGTTTCTCGACCTGCCCGTGAACGCGCACCAGATCACGGTGCTGTCCATGGGATCGGGGAACGTGTCGGGACCGAGCCTGACGTCACTGGGCCTGGCGAGCGCCTACGCGCGGAACTGGCGCGGACTGGGGATGGGATCGGTCGTGCTGGCCGACCGCCTTACGGACGGATTCTGGCCGCGGAAGAAGGGACTGCTGCTCGTGCTCACCGCCACCTTCCTGGTGAGCATGGTCACGGCGCTGGCCTACTCGATCCAGTCGGGATACGCGATCGGGGCGTACAACTTCGGAGGGGGCGCGTTCGACGGGCTCAACCAGAACTACTACGACGAGATCGTGACCTGGATGAAGAACCCGCTGTCCCTCGGGCAGAACGAGCCCTGGTTCATGGCTGCGGGCGCAGTGATCTTCCTGGTCCTGCTGAAGCTCAGGCACTGGCTGGTCTGGTGGCCCCTCGCCCCGGTGGGATTCGCCATCTGCTTCGCCAGCAATATCCGGGACTCGATCCTGTCCGTCTTCCTCGCCTGGCTCGTCAAGTTCATCCTGCTGAAGGTCGGGACCGGCGCCTACCGCACGGGCCAGCGGTTCTTCCTGGGCGTGCTGCTCGGCTACACCCTGGGCATCGTCCTGTCCTTCATCGCCGATGCCCTGTTCTATCCCGGACAGGGCCACATGATCCACGACTGGTAGCGTTTGGGTCCGGACGGGCCGTGGCAAGACCAGGCGGGTCCAAGCCAGACCAGGCGGATCCAGGCTAGACCAGGCGGGTCCACTAGTACGTACTCTTCGCCGTCGTCAGGGGGCACCACCGCGAGGCCTGCAGCCAGTGCAGCAGCGTGCGCAGGGCTTCCGGCGTGCCGATCTGTTCGAGGGCGATGGCGGCCTGGCCCTGCACGTACCGGTTTTCATCGTAGCACGCGTCCGCGAGCTGCGGAATGGCCACCTGGGCCTCGTCCCCGAACCGGGCCAGCGCGTAGGCGCTCCTGGAGCGCACCTGCTCATCCTCGTCCTTCATCATGCCGACCAGCGCGGGAACGGCCGAATCCGCGGCCAGCTTGATCTGGCCGAGGGCATCGGCCAGGTTCTGGCGGACAAAGGGCGACGGGTCGTCTGAAAGACCCGCCAGTCGCGCCGCTACCGACGGGCTGCCGTGCCGGATGTCTCCAAGGGCATAAACCGAGTAGCCCCTGACCCGCTCGTTCTCGTGCCCGAGCAGGGGGACCAGTGGTTCGACGGCCGCGGCGCCCAGGGCGCCGAGCCCGTAGCACGCTTCCCGCCGGACCTCGTCCCGTTCGTGCTGGAGCGCTTCCAGCAGGTGGGGCAAGGCAGCCTCCCCGCACTCCGCCAGGGTATAGGCCGCGTGAAGGCGTTGCTGTTCGAGTTCGTGGGTCAGGTCGCCGGCGAGCGCCTCGACCCGTTCCCCGTCTACCTGCCGGGTCCCGGCCGACCCGTTTCCGGCGAGCCAGTGCCACATGTTCCGCCACATGGCGCTCCGGGGATCTTCCGACAGGTCGCCGAGGTCGATATCCTCGCTTTGCCGGTTCCACCCGGGGCGATCAGGCTCCGACATCCGTGTGAACTGGAATTTCATCATGTACCGGACCTTGTCCGTCTGGTTCGGAAACGCCCGGTGCCAGAGGTCGAAGTGAATGATGGTTACGGTTCCCGCCTTGCCGCTCGCGGGAAAACCTTCGGGGACGGACCCGTTCCCGCCGACGGTCTCCTCGCGGGACTCGACGTAGTGGCTTCCCGGTATCACCCCCGTCGGACCGATCTCCACCGGGGTGTCCTGGGGATAGTACATGGCCATGATCCAGCGCGGATGGTGATCCCGCACCTTCGCATAACCCCAGTAGCTGTCCTTGTGCCAGCCGCCTCCCTTGCTGTTCGGCGGGTTCACGTGGGGGTGGCGGTGGGCGTGCATCACGTAATCCGGCCCCAACAGGCTCGTCAGCGCGCCCTGCACCTTGGGATCGTCGTAGACCTGCTGGATCTCCGGCACGCGAGGCAACAGGTTGTTACCCGGATTCCCGTCTTCGTCGATGATTGACTTCGTTTTCTCGTAGATGTCATCGTGCAGTGCGGCCGGCTTGTCCACATTGATCACGTGATAGCCGTTCACGATGAAGTCGCGCATGGCGTCATCGTCGAAAAGGTAGGATCTGTCCACCATGGGTCACTGCTCCTTTTTGGCAAGGCTCCATTTTGGCATGGCTTCTTTCAGCTCATCCATCCGTGAAGCAGACCGACATATCTTCAAGAAACGCTTCAGGTTCCACTGATCTAAAACGATTTACAGTCCACGGCCGGGACGCCTTATCCATCTCGTTGTTAGACTCCGCGCATCCACCGGGAAGACGCTCCAGGCTCTCCCGGATGACGTCCGCGGCGGACCCCGATGCTCTGACTTCCAGATTTCCATCCTCGCAGTTGTAATACCAGACGGATTTCAGCCTTCCGCGCAGCAGCCTGTAGGCGTAATGCGAAAGCGGCTCATCCACGGTACCGGGCATGAATGAAACCGGCCAGAACAGACGGTTGACCTGGAGTCGGAAGGCCGCCTCTATCATACCGGCCGGCGTCGCCGGACAGATGTGCCAGTTTGTCTCCGGCCAGACGTCGAGCCATCCCCAGGCACTTCCCAACTCTGGGATGGAAAGGTCCCGGTCACCGTTCCGCGTGTGCACGCGCCCTTCCCGTCCCCCGATGAACACGTGATGCTGGGGGTAGTTGAAGAACTCGCCCCCTTGCGACCGGAGGCAGTCGTAGAACCCGGTCGCAAGGCCGAGGACGGCGCCGGCCAACCCGAATACGCCGTCTTCCAACCGGGGCGAGACCAGTCCCACGCGGTCCTGTGGATGGTAATCGGGATACGCTTCGGTAAACGACAGGACCTCCGCTTTAGTATCCTGCCGCCGGCGATAGACGAAGTCCGCCTGCGTGATGCGTTCGCTGGTATGCAAAACGTCACCCGGTTCGCACGTTTGATGGTCGTTACCGAGATCCTTGTTGATTCGCGCGTAATTTCCGGACTGACCGGCCGCGCGTCAAGCAGAATATCCCCGGTTCTTGGGGTCGTCAGACCGTATGCACGACGGTTTCCGGATGCTCGTCCAGCTTCAGTTCGACCATCTCGATTCCGGATTCTTCCACCAGCCAGCCATACACCTCTTCGACGGACTTCGTGTAGGCGTACTCCTCTGCGAATACCACCCGGCGAATCCCCGCCTGGATGGACTTTTTCAGACAGCCCAGGCAGGGCTTGTTGGTCGTGTAGAGCGTGGCGCCGCTCGTCGAAGACCCGTGGCGCGCGGCGAAGACGATGGCGTTTTCCTCGGCGTGTATACAGACGCATTCGTCGAGGTTCGCCCCGGACGGTCCGTCCGAATTGCATCGCTTGCATCCGCCGTCGAAGCAGTTGGGTATGCCCATGGGGGTGCCGTTATAGCCCGTGCTGGTGATGATCTTTTCATTCACGATCACGGCGCCGATGTGCCGGCGAATGCAGTTCGATCGCGCCGCAACGGCATAGGCGATGCGCAGGAAATACTCATCCCAGGAGATCCTTTCCATTTACTGCTCCTCCACCGGTTGAGAACCCTTCAGGAACCGCTTGTAGTACGAATGGGCCAGGAACGTCACCGGCAGCGCGATCAACAACCCCAGGATACCCAGCAGTTTTCCCCAGATGGACAGGGAAAGGAGGATCACGGCCGGGTTGAACCCGGTCGCCCTGCCCATGATCCTGGGCACGAGGATGGCGTCCTGAATGACCTGTACGACAGCGAACACGGCCAGGACGAGGATGAGCATGACCCAGATGCTCTCACCGGCGCCCAGGGCCCCGACAATCGCGAACAGCACCGCCGGGATGAGGCCTACGACCTGCAGGTAGGGCACCATGTTGAGCAACCCGATAAAAAGGCCCAGTAATATGCCCATGGGCAGGCCGATCAGCCAGAAGCCCAGCGCGAAGAGCAGTCCGACGATGAAGGCGATGAGTGCCTGGGCGCGGAAATAGACCCGCATGGCCCTCGCAAAGTCCGATACGATGTCGAGTACGACCTGCCGGTACTGGTCGGGGATCAGGCTCTTCCAGCCTTCGGAGATCTCGTCGAAGTCCAGCAGGATGAAGACCAGGTAGAGCAGGATGACGATGACGACCGCAAGACCGATGACGAAGCTGATGGTACCCGAGAATACGCCCCATATGCCGGGCAGGATCTGTTGGAAGAACAGCCGGATGTTCTCGAAGTTCAGGAGTTGGACTAGTTCCTCGAACCGGACCAAGTCCGCGATGTATATCCTGATTTCTTCCGGAACGTAATCCTCCAGCCTCGCCTGCCACTGGTCCGCGTCCACCAGCCCGGAGAGCAGCCGCTGCATCTGTGCGACTTCGGACACGACCATCGGGATAAGGATCGAAAGGAACAGGACTACGGCGGCGAGGATGATCGTCAGGCTCAGCAGTACGGAGATGATTCGTTGCTTGAAGGGCAGTTTCCGTTGCAGCCAGGAAGTCAGGGGATTGATCAGGTAGGCGAGCAGCAGTGCGACGGCAAAGGGTATGAGCACGTCGCTCAGATAGGCGATCAGGGAGATCAACAGCCAGATCACGCCCACGGCGATCGCGATGCGGATTACGCGGTCAAAGGTAATGGGACTTTCAGACAGCATGGGCATGACCCCGGACAGAACGCCGAAACTGACGGAAACGCCGTGTTATCAAGTAGGCGCAGGGATAGCGGATGTCAAGCAAATACAGGACGACGGACAATCTCTTGACCTGCCTTCGCCGGCGGGTCTATATTGACCGCTCATCGTCGGTACGGACGACTCAGATTCAGCTAACCCCGGAATCCCCATGTACAAGGTACTTTCCGTCCTGCTGCTGGCCGCGGCCGTCGTGTCGCCGGCCGGTATTTCCCATGCCCAGTACACGAATTCCGTCGGCGTCGCGCTCCCGGCCGACGCGGCGCCGCCCGACCACCAGGTTTTCCGGGTGATGAGCCCGGAACCGCGCAGCCTCGACATCCAGATCAATCTGTACGACGGGGAATCCACGCTCCTGCCCTTCGAAACCCTGCTCATCCGGGACGAGCTTTGGCAGCCCATACCGGGCGCCGCCACCCATTATGACGTCTCCGACGACGCCACGGAATGGACGTTCCACCTTCGGCCCGACGCCCGGTGGAGCGACGGCCGGCCCGTAACCGCCCACGACTTCGTCTTTGCTTTCAGGCGGATGCTCGATCCGGCCAACGCCAATCCCTACGCCTTCTTCTACTACGATATCCGAAACGCGAAGGCCATCAGCTTAGGAGAAATCACCGACCTTACCCGGCTAGGGGTCCGCGCCGTCGACGATCTCACGCTCCGGGTGGACATGGAGCGCAGCGCGCCCCACTTTCCCCACGTGGTATCCTTCGGACTGGCCTACCCCGCGCCGCGCTGGGCCGTGGAAAAGCACGGCCGGAAATGGACCGAGGTCGACCGCATCGTTTCGAACTCCGGTTTCAGGATGGCCGAATGGTCCACGGGAAGCCACATGACCTTCGTCCCCGATCCCATGTACAACGGCCCCCACAAGCCCCTGCTGGAAAAGGTCATCCATCCATTCCGCTACGCGGCGGCACAGACCGTCCTGGCCTATGAGAACAACGAAGTGGATGTGGAGACGGTCGATATCAACGACATGGACCGGATCGAACGGCATCCCGTACTCAGCCGGGAACTCGTGAAGACGCCGGGAAGAACGACCTGGTACCTGTTCTTCAAGGTGGCGGAACCGCCGTTCGACGACATCCGCGTGAGAGAAGCCTTCGCCAGGGCGCTGGACCGGGACGCGATTTGCAGGGTCGTCCTCAGGGGCGCGGCGGCACCGGCCTACTCCATGATGCCGCCCGACTTCAAGGAATACAACGGCGACGCGATGAAAACATACCAGGCCTTCGATCCGGTCCGCGCGAAAGCGCTGATGCGGGAGGCCGGCTATCCGAACGGCAGGGGGTTTCCGAGACAGGAAATGTGGCTGCGCGCGCCGACGCCGTCCATGAAGATGGCCGGCGAAGCCATCCAGAGCATGCTGCTGGAACACCTGGGGGTCGACGTCACCGTTCGCACGCTCGACCGGACGGCCTACATGAGCAAGCTGTACAACTGGGAAATGGACTTCGGCTTTCTGCGGTTCGTCGCCGACTACATGGATCCGCGCAACATGCTCGACATGACCTGGCACTCCCAGCCGAAAGGCGCGGGACGGCACGACTGGGCGCAGCCCGAATTCGACGCGCTGGTCGAAAGAGCCGGGGCCGCACTGGACCCGGTCCTACGAACGGACCTCTACAGGCAGGCGGAAGAGATACTCGTGAGGGACTACGGCGCCGCCTTCGTCTTCCATCCCCTGACGCTTCAGCTCCGCAAGTCCAACCTCAAGGGATACTCCAGGGATTACGACGGTATCGTGGGCGCCCTCATGTATTCCCGGCTATACAAGACCCGGGAATAGCTTCAGAGGGATTCCCTGCCGATGCCGTTCAGGCCCAGGGGTCCGGACGACCCTTGGGGACCGGACGACCCTTGGGACCGTTCAAGCCGCGGGATCCGGACAGGCGACCCGCAACGCGCCGGGTGCCGCGATGATCTCCGCCGGGGTCTCACCCACGGGCTCGCCGTCGGCGAACAGCACGACCGGCCGCTCCGTTTCCATGCTCAGGCTGCCCGTCCTGTAGGAGAATATGTCGGGGTGGGTCAGGTGCCCGCTCCAGTAGACCCGGGGAAATACGCGCAGGATTCGGCTTGCGTTCATCATGCGCACAAGGCAGATGTCGAGGACTCCGTCCGCCGGATCGGCGTTCGGCGCGATCCTGATCCCGCCGCCGTACGTGCTGGTATTCCCGGTGGCCGCGAGCAGGACCGTCTGGTCGATGGTGCCGAAGTCTCCGGTCATGCGCAATGACACGCCGCGATAGACGCGCAGCATGCGCGCCAGGCCCCACAGATAGGCCGCCGTCCCCCTGAAAGGGACCTGTCCTTCGTACACCAGCCTGGCTACCTCCGAATCGAATCCCAGCGTCACCACCGTCGCGAAGTACCGGTCGTTCACCTTGCCCAGGTCGAAGGGACGGACATGGCCCTGCAGCAGGACGGATGCGGCCTTCTCGGGCGCGGACGGAATCTCCATCGCCCGGGCGAAATCGTTGCCGCGTCCGCAGGGCAGGATGCCGAGGGCGACGTCCGTTCCGGCCAGCCCGTTCACCACCTCGTGGATGGTACCGTCGCCCCCGCAGGCGGCCACGCAGGCATACCCCTCGTGCACCGCGTCCGCCGCGAAGGCCTCCGCCTCGCCCCGGGCCGAGGTAGGGCGGATCTCGACGGCCGCATGGTTCGCGGTCAACAGGTCCCGCACCCGCTCCGCGTATCTCATGCCGCGTCCGCTGCCCGATGTCGGATTCGCGACGATGAGAATCTTACCGGTCATTAACTACCTTTCGGTGAAGCCGACTACCTATTGGTGAAGCCGATTACATCGATCCCGCGCACGACGCAACTCATCCCGGTTCCCGGATACGCTCGTCCGGAGCCTGGTAACGCCCGTCGGGTCTCCGATTCGTCCGTCCCGGACCCGGATAAGCCCGTCGGGTCTCCGGGCCGAACATCTTGACAGGGGCAAGCCCTCGTCCTAAGATAGTGGGCTGGCCGGAGAAAGCCAATGCTACCACCTGGATTGACGGTCGCAGGGACGTAAATCGCGCAAGGACTTATACCGAACAACGACGTAGACGTCGATCATCCGGATCACGGTATGACTGACTACAGAAGCCTCTTCGATCTGACCGGCCGCAACGCGCTGATCGTAGGCGGCGGAAGCGGCATCGGCCGGAGTTCGGCCCGGTGCCTGGCCCAGTTCGGCGCCCACGTGGTCTGCGCGGACGTGCGGCAGGAGGCGGCGGAATCCGTCCTGGAGGAGATCCGCAAGGACGGCGGATCGGCCGAAGCGTTATCGCTGGACATGCGCGATACGGGCCAAATTCAGCGCGTGCTCGACCGGATCGCGCCCCCGGACGTCCTCGTCAGCACACCCGGTGTCAACATTCGCAAACCGCTCCTCGAGTACACCGACGAGGAGTACGACCGGGTCGTCGACCTCAACCTGAAGGGCACCTTCCGCCTGGTGCGGGAAGTCGCCCGGTCCATGTCCGAGCACAGCGGGGGCAGTATCATCGTCTTCTCGAGTATCCGGTCACAGGTCGTAGAGCCCGGCCAGGGCGTCTACGCCGCGACGAAGTCCGGCGTGGTGCTCATGATCCGCGCGCTGGCGGCCGAACTCGCCGACCGGGGCGTGCGGGCCAACGCCATAGCCCCGGGCGTGGTGGACACGCCGCTGACCGCCCAGATCAAGCAGCATCCGGAGTGGTACGACGCGTATGCCGACAAGACGATGCTCCGGCGATGGGCCCGGCCGGAAGAAATCGCGGGGGCCGTACTCTACCTGGCTTCGGACGCCAGCTCCTATACCACCGGTTCCGTCATGTTCGTCGACGGCGGGTGGACGGCGGCGGACGGCCGCTTCGATCCCTTCGGCGGCTGACCGCCGAACAACGCACCCACGCGAGTCCACCCGAATCCCATCCCCGGCGATCCGATGCCATTCCTGAACATCCTGCTCGACATCATCGCCCCGATTTTCGTCCTCATCTCCCTCGGCTACCTGTTTCAGAAGAAATGGCATTTCGATATGCAGGCCCTGACGCGGGTCCTGCTGTACCTGGTCATGCCCGCGACCCTCGTCGTATCCCTGACCCAGTCCGAACTCTCCGCCGATTTCGTCTGGGACACCAGTGTGTTCTGCCTGCTCATGCTGGTCGCGCTCTATGTACTGAGCCTGGCCGGTTCCCTGGTCATGCGGTACCGGAAGGACATGAAGCAGGCCTTCAGCCTTTCGGTCATGTACTACAACAGCGGCAACTACGGCTTTCCGGCCAGCGAACTGGCCTTTCCCACCCTGGGCCTGGCCGTTCAGTCCATCGTCCTGGCCGTCCAGAACTTTCTCGTGTTCACCCTGGGGCTGTTCTTCGTCTCGGTCGGCCGCATTTCAGCCCGGAGGGCGTTCCTGCAGTCCTTCAAGATGCCCTTCGTATACGCGCTGATCCTGGCCTTCGCCATCCGGAACTTCGGCCTGCAACTCCCCGGCTTCGTCTGGCTTCCCATCGAGTACCTGGCCGAGGCACTCGTTCCCATGGCCCTGGTCACCCTGGGCATGCAGCTGGCCAGGACCCGCATCACGCAGGCGTGGCAGGCCAGCCTGGCCTCCCTGGTATGCCGCCTGGTGATTTCCCCCCTGATCGGCTACGGACTCGTGCTCCTGCTGGACATCGATCCCCGGATCGCACCGATCCTGATCGTGTCCACCAGTTATCCCACCGCGATCAACACCGTGCTGATCGCCCTGGAATTCGGCAGCAGGGAGGACTTCGCGGCCAACGCCGTGTTCCTCTCAACCGTCTGCAGCATCGTCACGGTCGCGGTGGTGATCTTCCTGGTGAGGTGAGGTCTGGACGGTCGTCGGGTGCTCCGGCTCAGACATACCCGTCGCGGTCGCCGTACACCCGTGCGCCCTTGCTGACGGCCGTCGAAAGAGCCCCCAGCGGTTTGTCGGACCCGGGGTACCGGTCACCGTGGGACGGGCCGTTCTCGAGCTTGAGCACGCCGCGGGGACACACGGCCGAACAGACCCCGCATCCCACGCAGGAAGACCGGACGATGTTCTCTCCGCGTTCGGCGTAGGCCCGCACGTCGATGCCCATTTCGCAATAGGTGGTGCAGTTGCCGCAGGACATGCACTGGCCGCCGTTGGTCGTGATACGGAAGCGGGAGAAGAACCGCTGGATGATACCGAGCACCGCGGCCATCGGGCAGCCGAAACGGCACCAGACCCGGTTTCCAAGGACCGGATAGAACCCCACGCCGATGACGCCCGCGAAGACGGCGCCGATGTAAAATCCATACCATTGCTGCAGCGGGGCGGAAATGCTGCTCAGCGCGCCTTCGGACGTGCTGCTCACCCAGAGCACGGCCGTCGTCAGGATGATCAGCAGAAGCACGGCGTAGATGATCGCCCGTTCGATCTTCCACGACACGGTCGACTTGGGCGTCAGGTGCCGCCAGGGATCGCCGAGGGTCTCGGCGAGTCCGCCGCATCCGCATACCCATGAACAGTACCACCGCTTGCCGTAGTAATAGGTCAGCACGGGCGTGGCGATGAAGGAGCAGACCGCGCCCCAGAACACCATGAAAGAGCCCAGGGCGCCCGGACTGTTTACGAGGTAATCCACCGTGCCGGGGAACAGGTAGTCGTACTTCAGCGGCCAGAAATAGCTGAAATAGAACTCCGGTTCGTTCAGGGCGCGGAGTAAATGGGGCAGGATAAAGGCCAGCACCAGTTGAAAGAACATGACCGAAATGGTCCGGATGATGTGGTAGCGGTTGTGGCGGTACCGCATGAACATGCGGAAACCGAAGAGCACCACGGCCATGGTGTAGAGAAACCCGTAGAGAAACCACTGGTTCGCCGGCTGTCCCGCCAGGGCCTGTGACAACGGCTCGACGAGCGCGATGGCGCGCGCCAGGTATTCGGGCCACCAGTACAGCACGACGTAGAATCCGGTGAGCGCGATGCCCAGCG
The DNA here is from genome assembly GCA_009837395.1 of Gemmatimonadota bacterium. Lineage (GTDB taxonomy): Bacteria > JAAXHH01 > JAAXHH01 > JAAXHH01 > JAAXHH01 > JAAXHH01. Next base: position 127,494 of record VXTP01000043.1, on the reverse strand, counting down.
CCCAGGCGATCGCGCCGCGGTGCGTGGTGTTTCCGAACATGATGCCGTCGTGCTTGATGCCGGGCACGGTGTCCTTGTAGGCGAACCAGGCGTAACCGATCGTACCGGCCGTCAACAGGCCGAAGGAGAGCAGGAAGGGCGTCCAGGCGCCGGCGAGGGGCATACTGCCGAGCAGGGAGACGGCGAGGGCGAGGAAACCCAGTCCGATCACGCCGGCGGAGACCATCAGGCCCGGGTTCCTGGGCGCTTCGGCCGCGGAGGCTGGTTCACCGAATCCGTCGGCCTCTTCGTCGTAAAAGTACGCGATGGTCTCCGGGTCGATCAACGTCGTTCCAGCGGGCGGTGTGCTCATGCGAGTTGCTCCTTTAACGAGCGAACGATTTCCGTCTCGTGGCGGACGAAAAATTCCGGATCGAAGTTGGCTTCTTCCAGGTGGTCCAGGACGTACTCCACGGTGCGCCGTTCGGCGATCCAGCGTTCGCACACCTCGTGGCGGGCGCGTATTCCCATGAAATTGAAGGCCTTGATACACCCGTCTGCGCCGACGACGCGGACGGCGTGGCGGTGGGAGGGATGTTCCCAGTACAGGTGCTGCTCGCCGGGCTGGGGGGTACTCAGGATCATGCCGTAGGTCTGGTATTCCAGGTCGAAGAACTTGGCCGAATTGAACCAGATCCCCGGATCGTATGCCGTATCCTCCCCGGCCAGCACTTCACCGGCGGCCTTGCCCTGTTTCTTGCCCGTATACCAGACCTGTTGGATCAGGTTGCGGCCCCCGTTCCGGCTGACGATTTCCGCGCAGTCTCCCGCGGCGTAGATGTCGGGGATGTTCGTGCGGAAGGAATGGTCGACCAGGACGCCCCGGCCGGTTTCGATGGGGGTCGACTTGACCAGGTCCGTATTGGGCGAAACGCCGGGCGTCAGGCCGACGAACTGGCATTCGATCCGGTCGTCGAACTCGGTGACGACCGCTTCGACCCTGCCCGAGCCGTCGTCCACGATCTCCTTCAGGTTGGTCTCCCGGATCAGGCCGATGCCCTGCTCCTCGATCAACCGGTTGATCATGCCCGACTCCTCCATGGGCAGGACATTGCACCAGTAGGACGGCTCGCGGATGAGAAAGGTGACGTGGATGTGCCTCGAATGGAGCATCTCGGCCAGTTCGATGCCGATCAGCCCGCCGCCGACGATGACCGCGTGACGGGTCCGCTCCGCGTTCTTGTACAGTTGGCGCAGGTCTTTCAGGTTGTACAGGCCCTGAACGCCCTCGAGGTCCTGCCCCGGCCAGCCGAACTTGTTCGACTTGGCGCCGGTGGCGATCAGCAGCCGGTCATAGGGCAGCCGCCCGTTCCGGTGCAACACCAGCTGCTTGTCCTCGATATCGATGCCGGTGACCCAGTCCCTGACCAGGTCCAGGCGCTGGTCGCGCCAGAAACGGTCCTCGAAGGGTTTCGTCGCCTCGTAGGTCATGTGCCCCATGAAGATGTACATGAGGGCGGGGCGGGAGTAGTGGAAGGCCGATTCACCCGATACCAGCGAGATCTTCCAGTCCGGCTGAAGCTGCCTGAGCCGCGTGGCGGCCGTAACGCCGGTTACGCCGTTTCCAACGATCACGGTGTGCAATGGTCCACCTCCGTCAGGCTGTTCGCCCGTAGAACAGTTTCTGTACCTCCCGGCTGTTGCGGACATTGGGCCGGTCCTTGTAGCAGAACGCGGCGACGTACCGGGTTACCGGACCCTCGACGGGAGTCACCCGGTGCATGGACCGGTAGCCGACGAAGAGGATGAGCGTACCGGGTTCCACCGCGAGCGTTCGAATGTCGGGGTAGCTGCCACGCAGCACCTGGTCCACGATCTCGTAGCCGTCTCCGTCCGCGGGACGTACGTCCGGGGCGTACTCGAAAACACCGCCCGCTTCGGGCGCCTGAAGCATGAGCGTGGTCGTCGCCTCGGATTCGTCGAAGTGCCAGCCGTGATTCTGGCCTTCTCGCATCACGTTTACGGTCAGCGCGGCCATCGGGTCCGCCATCCGGTAGTAGTGTTCCTTGTCGAGTACATCGGCGACAAAGGACAGAAGCGGATCCCAGGCGTACAGCCGGGGCAGGTCGTCGGAGGGGCGGAACTGGTCGAAGGCGACCGAATCCAGCTCCGTGGCCTGGGGCCTCCGCCGCGGGTGGTCGGGCGGAAAGGCGTCGTCGTGTTCTTCCAGGTAGACGTTATGGGGTTTTCGGCACGGAAAGGCGTCCGGAGCGGCGCGGTCCACCTCCGCCACCATGCGAACCCGCGCTTCCTCCGTGACGAAGCCGGGCAGCAGACAGGCACTCTGCGCCGCCAGGTCGTTCCTGCACCTGGCGACCAGGGTGCGGTACGCGGACGATCCGGGCTGGTGAATGGGGTAAGTCGTCGTGTCGATGAGGTCCAGCGCCGAATCGTTCACTTCGGGGTTCCCTTTCCGATTGGCCTGCGGTCCGCCTGACCCGGCCCGGTATGCCCGGTTGCGTCCGCCTGTGCCTGGTCGTGCCTGGTCGTGCCTGATCGTACCTGAATCTGCCCAGTCCCGCCTTGACTTCGGCGGGCCGTTCCGGTAAAATGGACGTTCGTTTTCGACTTCTCTATGCCCGCGCCAGTCGCCACCGCACCAGTTGGATACGGCGGTTACCGCACCTGCCGGTTGCGGCTGTCCGGCGGAACGACTTCTACCCTCAATATATGGCAAATCCGAGCGAGCAAAAAGAAAAGACTGGCCTGATCCGCCAGCTTGGCCTTTTCGACACGACGATGATTATCATCGGCATCGTGATCGGATCGGGGATCTTCCTCACGACCGGCCTGATCGCCAGGGGCATACCGTCCGCGTCGCTCATTCTCCTGGCCTGGCTGTTCGGCGGCCTGCACGCCCTCGCCGGCGCGCTGGCCTATGGTGAACTCGGCGCCGCCATGCCCCGTGCAGGCGGCCAGTACGTCTACCTCCGGGAAGCCTACGGCCCGTTCTGCGGGTTCCTGTTCGGCTGGGTATCTTTCACCATGTACCTGACCGGCATCATCGCCGCCCTCGGCGTTGGATTCGCCGAATACGCGGGTTACTTCTTCCCCGCGATCGGGATGAACAACGTATTCTTCGAAACCGAAATCTCCCTGCCCGGGTGGACTTTTCCGTACGCCCTTTCCGCCGGGCACCTCACCGCGCTCTTCCTCGTCCTCCTGCTCACGGTGGTGAACTACCGCGGCGTAACCTTCAGCAAGTACATCACAAACGTTTCCTTGGTGATCAAGGTCGCCGCACTAGGGTTGTTCATCCTGTTCGGGCTTTGGACAGGGTCCGATCAGCCGATCGACTTTCGAATCAACGCACAGGGGATCGACTTCGGGCAGCTGGTGGTCGCCTTCGGCGTCGCCCTGATCGCCGTGTCCTGGGCCTTTGCCGGCTGGGAGGAGGTCACCTTCGTCGCCGGCGAAGTAAGGCAGCCCGGACGGAATCTGCCGCGGGCCCTCGTCATGGGCACCGCGACCGTCACCATCGTCTACCTGCTGGTGAACTACATCTACCTGAAAGCGTTGCCGGTGGGGGAGATGGCCGGGGTCGTCCGGGTCGGGGAAGCGGCCGCCAACGTGCTCTTCGGTGAAACCGGCGCCTTACTGCTGTCGGCCGCCGTCATCGTGTCCATCGTCGGTGCGCTGAACGCCACCGTCCTGGTGGGACCCCGCGTCTATTTCGCCATGGCGAGGGACGGGCTGTTCTTCAGGCGGGCGGGATCGGTACATCCCAGGTTCCGTACGCCGGGGCCGGCGGTGGTGTTTCAGGCGGCCTGGGCCTGCGTGCTCACCCTCAGCGGCACCTTCGAAGACCTGATCACCTTCGTCACCTTCGCCAATCTCATGTTGTGGATCGCCGGCGCCGCCGCGGTATTCACGCTTCGCAGGAAACGGCCCGACCTGCCCAGGCCCTACCGCGCCTGGGGCTACCCGGTCGTCCCCCTGCTGTTCATCGCCGGTTCCGCTGGTATTCTCGCCAACATGCTCTTCGAGACGCCCGTCGAATCCATCGCGGGTCTCGCACTGACCGCCCTGGGCGTCCCCGCCTACCTGTTCCTGCGACGCCGCACGCCTGCGCCGCCGTCGCCATCGGAGCCGTAACCGGTCACGAACCTGTCCTCCGCCCGTGACGAGCCGGCCTGCCGGCGTCAGTCGCTTATTCTTTTACGACAAGTCAGCCTGGCCATGGCTGCCTCGACAGGGCAACCTCGTTTCGGCTTCCGATCAGGGTATGTAGACCAGTCCGCCCGCGGGTCCGAGGGGGATGCCCATCGCCATCCAGGCCACGAGGAGAACCGTCCAGATGACGGCGAATACCACGGTGTAGGGAAGCATCGTGGAGATCAGCGTCCCCATGCCCCCCCTGGGCACGAACTGGCGCATGAAGACCAGGATGATCACCAGGTAGGGGTTCAGGGGCGTGATAATGTTGCTGACGGAGTCGCCGATCCGATAGGCCGCCTGCGTCAGCTCGGGACTGATGCCCACCATCATGAACATGGGGATGAAGATCGGCGCGAAGAGGGCGTACTTGGCGGACATGGAGCCAATCAGCAGATTGAACGCCAGCGTGACGAGGATAAAGGCGATCATCAGCATCCACGCCGGCATCTGCGCCTGGCCGAGGGCCTGGCCACCGGCCATCGCCAGCATCTGGCCGAGTCCCGAATACTGGAAGTAGGCGATGAACTGGGCGGCGAAGAAGGCCAGGACGATGATCGGGGCCATGGTGGCGATCGTTTCGATGAGCAGCCGGGCCGCGTCCTTGTCGCTCTTGATGGCGCCTACCGAGATCCCGTACACAATGCCGGGCAGGATGAAACAGAAAAGCAGCAGGGGTACGATGGCCTCCACCCACCGGTCGAACAGACTGCCGGTGCCGTGCAGCGGAGCGCCGGGCCACAGGATCATGAACACGATGGCCGAAAGTACCGCCAGGAACGCCAGGGACGCCCGGGCCATGCCTCGCTTCTCCACGGCGGTCAGGGCGTGTTCTTCCGGACCGCCGGACGACGCGGGCGCGGGGCCGCCTTCCTCGGGCGGCTTGCCCGCCAGGCGCCGCTCGACGAACCAGGCCGTGACGAGCCATCCCGCCAGGGTCATGACGACCGTCGACACGATCATGAAATACCAGTTGCACGTGGCGGCGACCTGGTAGGCCGCGTCGATCGTCTGCGCCCCGGCCGTGGACAGGCCGGCCAGCAGTGGATCCAGGCCCGTCACGAAAAGGTTGGCGTTGAATCCCGCGGACACCCCCGCGAATACGGCGGCAAGGCCGGCCAGCGGCGACCGGCCAACCGCCTTGTACAGCGCGGCCGCGAGGGGCGGGAGTATGACGTATCCGGCGTCGAGCGTCATGGACGACATGATGCCGATGAAGACCATGGCCGGGGTCAGCAACCGGTCCGGGACCGCCAACATGAACGCCTTGAGCAGGGCGCCGATCATGCCTGTTCGTTCCGCCACGCCGATGCCCAGCATCCCGACCAGCACGACGCCGAGGGGCGGAAACCGCATGAAGTTCTCCACCATGTTGGCCACGACCCAGAAGAGCCCGTCACGGGAAAGCAGGCTGGTGGACCTGAAGGTCTCCCCCGTCTCGTGCCATTCCACGCCGACCGAACCGTCCGGCAGGATCACCTGTTCCGGCAGGCGCTGGACCACGGTCCACTGGCCGCGGGCCGCGATGTCGGAGAGTACGATGATGAACAGTGCGCCGATCAGGAAGAGCGTCGCGGGATCCGGCAGGCGGTTCCCGACCCGCTCGATGGCGTCGAGGAATCCGCCTGTAGGCGCTGCGCCCGCGGGTGTCGCGCCCACCGGTGCTGCGCCCGCGGGTGCCGGTTGCTGCTGCGGGGGTGGTTGCCGATTATCGGTATTCATGGCCCTTCCGTGGTGTATTCTGAGACTGGAGGCGCCGCCAGCGTGGAGGTTCGGCCCGGCATGTTCCCCGGCATATTCATTGTGCGGGGTTGGAAGGCTGCTTCTTCAACAGGTCGTTCAGCGCAGCCTCCAGGTCCGCATGCTCGAACTGAAAACCTGCTTCCAGAAGCCGTTGGGGTTCGACGCGCGCGCTCGAGAGCAGCAGGTCGCTTCCCATTTGGCCGAACAACAGGCGGACGGCGAAGGCAGGTACCGAAAAGGGGGTCGGACGATGCAGCACGCGGCCCAGTGTCCGGGTAAATTCCGCATTGGTGACGGGTTGCGGAGAAACCGCGTTCACGGGACCGGCCAACACATCCGATTCCAGGACGTATCGGATGACGGAAACCAGGTCGTCCCGGGTGATCCAGCTCATGTACTGGCGCCCTTCCCCGACCTTTCCACCCAAAGCCAGCCGGAAGGGCGTACGCATGGCGGCCAGCGCGCCGCCCTCCGGGGTCAGCACCATGCCGATGCGCAGGTTCACGACGCGGATCCCGGCGTCTCGGGCCGCTTCCGTCGCCGCTTCCCACTGCCGGCTCACTTCCGGAAGAAACCCTTCCCCCGGTGGCGATGCCTCCCCAAGCGGTTCGTCGCCACGGTGGCCGTAATAACCGGTGGCCGACGCGCACACCAGGACCGAAGGCGGCGTCGCCATCCCGGCGAGAAACGCGCTCAGCTTGCGAGTGGGGTCGACGCGGCTGTCCCGGATCCGGGTCTTCTTGGCCCCGGTCCACCGTCCCAGGATCGACTCGCCCGCCAGGTGGACGACGACGTCAATGGAACCTGGTTCGTCCCATTCAAACCCGCCTTCCGAGGTGGACCAGTAGACCGCTCTGTCGCCGGCCAGATCCCTGGACCTGACCAGGCGAAGGACGCGATGGCCCCACTGCTCGAGACTGGGGATCAGCCGGCGGCCGATCAACCCCGATCCGCCGGTAACGAGTATGGTCATAGTGTGGCGAAAGTTAAAACCGGCACGGCACAGTGTCAAGGCCCGGTGAGGCACGGTGAGGCACGGCGTGGCTGGTCGGACTCCCCGCCGGCTAATGTGGTTTGACTCGCTTCGACGATTCCCGTAGTATCCAGGAAGGGCGGTTGTGTTTCGTGCCGACCACCCGTCGGCGCCACGCGCCCGCCACCCGTCAGCGCCACGCACCCGCCACCCGTCGACGCCACGCACCCGCCGCGCCTTGACCGCCTTGACGGGAAGGGAAACCTGGACTGGAGCGCCGGATACCCATGCACGTCTACCGGTTGCATCGCACGCAGATCCTGCCCGTATCCCTGGATGCCGCCTGGGATTTCCTGTGCCGGCCCGAGCACCTGCGCGACCTGACCACGCCGGCTGTCCGGCTGACCGTGACTTCCGATCTTCCGGACCGCATGTACCCTGGTCTCATCATCACGTATCGGCTAGGACTCTACTCGATGTTCTACTTTAACTGGGTCACGGAAATCACCCAGGCAGAGCCACTTAGCTACTTTATCGATGAACAGCGATCGGGTCCTTACAGGTTCTGGCACCACGAACACCGGCTGCGTTCCGTGGAGGGCGGAGTGGAAATGGAAGACCTGGTCCATTATGCCTTGCCATTTGGTGTGCTGGGCCGTATGGTACATGCGGCGATCGTGAAGAACCAGCTCAACGCCATTTTCAACTATCGGCGCGAAGCCCTCGCCGATAGATTCGGCCGTCCTGTTCGCTAAGGGTTCATACGCTCCCCACTTCCTACAAAGACGGTTTCTCTCCGTAGATTCCCGGTACCATGAACGACCTGATTATCGTACTGCTGCTGGTCGCGTTCAACGGCTTCTTCGTAGCCGCGGAATTCGCCCTGGTCAAGATCCGGATGGCCGAAATCGAGGTCATGGTCCAGGATGGAAGCAGAACCGCGCAGACCGTTCGGAATATCCTGCAGAATCTGGATACCTATCTTTCCTCCTGCCAGCTGGGGGTAACGCTGGGAAGCCTGGGCCTGGGATGGTTCAGCGAACGGACAATGGCCGCGCTGCTCGAACCGCTCGTGCTGTCCCTGGGTTTTTCCGCTTCGACCGCCCATCTCATCGCGATCCCACTCGCCCTCGTCGTGATGACCTTCCTGCTCATCACCGCCGGCGAGCTCGTGCCCAAGTTCGTCGCCCTGCAGAAGTACCGGCAGGTGGCGCTGGTCATCGGCATTCCCCTCGTCGTGTTCTACCGGGTGTTTCGACCCTTCATCTGGCTGCTGAACGTAAGCGCGAATCTCATGCTCAGGTGCCTGGGTATCCGCGTAATAGACGCGCACGGCGAATCATTCACCGAATCGGAACTGCGCATCGCCCTGGTCAGCATGGTGGCCGGGGGGCACGTCTCCCGGCGGGAACGGCGGATCATGGAAAACGTGCTCGACCTCGAGGAAAAGGTGGCCCGGCGCTACATGCTTCCCCGCAACCAGATCGTGTTCGTGAACCAGAACGATCCAACCGAAGAGAAACTGCGCGTCGTAGCCGAGTCCGGACACACGCGCTTCCCGCTCTGTGACGAGGACCTGGACCAGATCATCGGGATCATTCACGTCAAGGACCTCATGAAGGGCCTTTACGACGAAGACCAGTTCGCTTCCCTGGAAAGTATCGCCCGCGAGCCGCTGTTCCTGCCCGAGACCATCCGCCTCGACGCACTGCTCCTGGAGTTCCAGCGGCGCAATTCCGTACTGGCCGTGCTGGTGGACGAGTTCGGAACGGTTTCCGGGATGATCACGCTCGAGAACGTACTGGAAGAACTGGTAGGCCCGATTCAGGATGAATTCGACAGCGAGGCGCCGCTCATCGTGCGGACGGGACCTCACCGGTTCGAGGTCGATGCCAGTTGCCCGGTCGACCAGGTCGTCCGCGCCTGCGGCCTGGAACTGCCCGATGAACTGACTTCGGATACCACGGGCGGGGTCATGACCGAACTGCTGGGCCACATCCCCAGGCAGGGGGAACAGGTCCGTGCCGGTACCCACCTGATGACGGCGCTGCGCGTGGAGCCGACCCGCGTCCAGCGGCTCAGGATCGATCGCATGGCCGGCATGCCCGACGCTGCGGAAACGGATGCGGGAACCGGCAAAGGGTAAGGATTACGACTTCCCATGTACGGGGAGGGGATTCGTTCCCAGGTGATCGCGTTACTCGACCTGTCCGAGCCGGTCCGGGGCGGAAGCCTCGTCCAGTCTGCATCGCATCTCGGGGGGCAGATGCCAACCCGTTCCACCGCAAACCTCTTCCACATGCTCCGGCAGGTCCGGTCCCGTCATGGCGGCCGTCACCTCGGGATGGTCCAGGATCCATGCGAAGGCGACCTGCGCGGGGGTTCTGCCGAGTTCCGCGGCCACGTCGATCAAGGTGGCGACGAGATGATCGACCGCCGGCGTCATGACCTTCCTGAACCGATCGATATCCTTCGACCAGACTGAGCCCGCGGGGGGATCCTCGTCCCGTCTGCACCGGCCCGTCAGCAGGCCGACGGCGATGGGGCTGTACGTCATCATCCCCAGTCCATGCCGGCGGCACAGGTCGAGCAGTTCGGTCTCCACGCCGGATCGATGGATCAGGTTGTACTGGTTCTGCAGGCATACCGGCGTCGCGAAGCTGTGCCTGTCGGCCACCCACATCGCTTCGACGACCTGGGCGGCCGTGTAGTTGCACATGCCGACATACCGGGCCTTGCCCTGCCTCACCACGTCGTTCATGGCGTCCAGGGTCTCGTTCAGGGGCGTATCGGGATCGAAGTGGTGCAGGAGGTAGAGATCGATATGATCCAGCCCCAGGCGCTTCAGCGATCGGTCGATCTCCCGCATGATATGATAGCGGGAGGTGCCCTTGTCGTTCGGTCCCGGTCCGATCTCGCTCCAGACCTTGCTGGTGATCACCAGGTTGTCCCGCTTGTCCTTCATGGCGGCCAGGGCCTTGCCCAGCACTTCCTCGCACCGGCCGCCGAAGTAGAAGTTCGCGCAGTCGATGAAATTGATCCCGAGATCCACCGCCGTTTCGATCGTGCGTATGCAGGTTTTCTCGTCCGTCCGTCCGGCCCAGAAGCCCCGGAACGCCGTACCGAGACAGATGGGGGACACGCGCACGCCGTAGCGGCCGAGTTGCCGGTATTCCATGTGACCCTCTCCGATATCGGACGCGGTTGGAGGTCCTGATCGCCCCGGCTGCGCCGCGGTCTCATGTGTCGCAGGTACTAAACGATATGGCAGGCAATGTAGCGTCTCATCGATAGATATAAAGCACAATCTTCTGTACGTCGGCCTGCGGATCGAATGATCGACTTGACAGGACCCAGGAACGGCGTATTTATGGCAGTAACACATTATAAGGATTTCCACCGGGTTCAATTTCCGCCGGGTTCGATTTCTTACGGGTTCCCGGCGAGTTGCCTTCAGAACATGACTGAAACCGAATCGAAAACTCCGTCTCCCATCGGTCTCATCGACTGCGACCTGCATCACGGGGTTGAGAAGATCGAGGATCTTTACCCCTTTCTCCCCGATCACTACGTGGAATACGTGAAGGACTTCGGATCCATGATGCCCGGTTTGGGGTACACCAATCTCCCGAAGGGCGGCTGCCGCGCCGAACTCTGGGAACACACCGAAACCCATCCCAGCAGCAACATTGAACTGGCCCGCGGGCACCATCTCGATGAATACGGCGTCGACGTCGCTCTTCTTACGGGATCGACCGTATACGGAGCGGCGGTGCACCCGGACGCAGACTTCGGCGCCGCAATGTGCCGGGCCTTCAACGACTGGACCCTGGAGACCTGGATCAAGGCGGACGATCGATTCCGAGCGTCGGTGGCCATCGCACCGTCCGATCCGAAGCAGGCGGCCGCGGAGATCCGGCGGATCGGCAGTCGTCCCGAAGTACTCCAGGTCATCATGCCCGCCGGGGGGCGAATGCCCTTCGGCAACCGGTTCTACGACCCGATCTACGAAGCCGCGCAGGAGTGCCGGCTGCCCATGTGCGTGCACTTCGGCGCGGAGGGCGCCGGCTTTGCCAATGCCCCCACGGCGGCCGGATATCCCTCTTACTACCTGGAAATGCGCATGGCCCGGCCCCAGATCGCCATGGCGCACGTCTCGAGCCTGATCTGCGAAGGGACCTTCGAGAAATTCCCCGGGCTGAAGTTCCTCTTCATCGAACACGATACCTTCTGGGTACCGGGCCTGATGTGGCACATGGACGCCGACTGGAAGGCGGTCCGCGACTACACGCCCTGGGTCAAGAGGCCTCCGAGCGAGTATATCCGTGACCACATCCGGTTCGGGTGCCAGCCCATGGAACAACCCCCGACCCGAAAGGACCTCAGGACCTTCCTCGACTGGCTGCACGCGGACGAGATCCTGGTCTACGCGAGCGATTATCCCCACTGGGACTGGGAATCGCCGGATTCGGTACTGCCCGGCGCGGAGGCCAGGCTGAAGCGGCGGGTTTTCGTGGAGACGGCGCGGGAGCTGTATGGCCTGGACGAACATGGGAACCCCTGCGAATGAGCCGCCGATACGTGGTATCCGCCGTCGAAGACCTTCCGCCGGGTGAACGCCTCATCGTCCCCGCGGGCGGGCGCGGCGGCATCGGCGTGTTCAACGTCGGCGGCCGGTACTACGCCCTGCGGAACCGTTGCCCCCACAAGGGCGGGCCGCTCTGCCGCGGCCGCCTGAGGCCCCATGTCACGGCGGATGAGGTATATTCGGTCGAACATCACGAGAAGCAGGTCCTGAAGTGCGCCTGGCACCAGTGGGAATTCGACCTCGCTACCGGCCAGGCGCTTTACGATCCCGCTTTGCGGGTCAGGACCTACCGGGTGGAGATCGAAGCGGACAAAGTGATCCTGTACCTGGATGGACCGGAATCACCCGCGAGGGAAGAAGGGGAGATTTCATGAGTATCCGGTTCGCCTTTGCGCTCCTCCCCGCGTTATTGATCGCCGGCTCGGCCGCATTGGCCTGGCCGGACGCGGACCCGCCCGCGACCCACACCAATTCCATCGGCATTCCGCTGCCGCCCGACGCGGCCCCGCCCGAGTACCAGGTCTTTACCAGTTTCAAGGCCGAGGACCGCTACCTGGACCTGGCCGTCTCCCACTACCAGGTGATCGGCCATGATTACGCCCTGGTCAACGAACCGCTGGTGCGCATGGACCGGAACTACAACCTGCTGCCGGCCGCCGCGACCCGTTGGGAGGTGTCCGGGGACGGGCTCACCTGGACGTTTCACCTCCAACCCGACTTGATCTTCGCCGACGGCCATCCACTTACGGCCCACGACTTCGAGGACACCTTCAAACGGTGGGCGGACCCGGCTACGGGATTCGATTTCGAATGGTTCTACCGGTCGATCAGGAACTGGAGCGAGGTCGTCGCCGCCCGCATGCCCCTCGACTCCCTGGGCGTCACGGCGCTGGACGATCACACCATCGCCTTTTCAACCGATGATCCCACGCCCTACCTGCCCCTGATCCTGACTTTCAGTTGGGTAACACCCACCCACTTGTTCGAGAAGTACGGTCCGGGTTGGTCGACGAGACCGGAAACGCTGCTGGGCAGCGGCCCCTTCAGGCTGGTGGAATGGTCGAAGCTGGACCGGATCGTGCTCGCGCCGAATCCCCACTACCGGGGCCCCCACAAACCGTATCTCGAAAGAGTGGTCTCGAAGCTCTTCAACGCCGCGGTACCTCCGCCGATGTTGTCGTCTTACGAGGCGGGCGCGGTGGACCTGGCCTCCCTGACGAACCAGGCGGAAATCAATCGCGTTAAGCACGATGCCCGGCTCAGGGACCAGCTGGTCACTTATTCGGCCTTCGGGACCACATACCTGATGATGGACACCTTTAAGGCGCCTTTCGACGATCTCAGGGTGCGGCAGGCGTTCAGCCACGCAATCGATACCGAAGCGCTGGTCGAGTCCGCCCTCCAGGGCGTCGCCGTTCCCGCGGTGTCCATGTTGCCCGACGGGTTTCCCGCGGCCAATCCCCGGGAACTCGCGCCTGTGCAGCGTTACGATCCGGCCATGGCGCGCCGGCTGCTCGCGGAAGCCGGCTATCCGGACGGCAGAGGGTTTCCCCGAACCGTAATGTGGATGAGGGGGACCAATCTACAGGGGGGACAGGCGCCCCAGGCGGTACAGGCCATGCTGAAGCGCAATCTGAACCTGGATATCGGCGTGCAGAACACCGAGGCCAAACTGTTCATGGAAACCATGTACCAGGGAGACATCGCCTTCGCCATGATCCCCTACGGGTACGACTACATGGATCCCAGCAACCTGCTCGGCATCTGGCTCTCCACGGGCCGCCATGCCTGGTTCAACCAGCGCTTCGAATCCGTCATGGCGGAGGCCAATCACCTGATCGGCGACCCGGTAAGGCGTATCGCGCTATACGAGGAGGCCGAACGCATCGTGGTCGAGGACGTGGCCGGCGTGTTCCTGTGGCACAGTCAGCACAACGAGTTGTGGAAACCCTATCTACGCACCGAGGCCCTCGAGCGGAACGAGCGGGGTGGTTACGCGATTCGTGTCGACAAGCATCTCAACCTGTCGACGACGCTTTATGTCACCGAGGAGGTCACGAGGAAAGGGTCGACCGAGGATCAGGACCAGGGATTCTGGGACTGGCTGTTTGGTTCCGGCCGCTGAAAACCTCCGAGCGCTCGAAGACCGCTTGCGCGGCCGCAACTCCCGCACCTTCCTCCACCGCCCATCCCATATCGTCCAGGGCCTGCTCCAGGGCCGAAATCGTACGCAGCACATGCTCCGGTACGGCCATGAACCCCATGGTGCCGATCCGGGCAAGGCTGCTGAGTGCGATGCCGTGTTCTTCGAAGAGGATCCTGCTCAGTTCGGTCGCGTCGAGGTGGTCCGGCAACGCGATGCGCGTCGCCACAGGCGCGGCCGACGCCTCCGTCGCGGCCACGATGCCGAGACCCAGGGCCCGCAACGCCGCGTGTACCGCCCTGGAAGCTACGTGCTGACGGCGGTAGACCTGTTCCGGTCCCTCTTCCATGATGGCCTTCAGCGAGGCGTGCAGCCCTACGACCAGGGTGTAAGACGCATGGGGGCCGTGGACGGGCCAGTCCCGTGGGTGGGGTTTACGTGCACGCGGCACGGCTCCCTTTTCGAGCGTATCGTACCCCATCGCGGCGCCTCCCTCCATGCCGTATCGGCGCCAGGAGTGGAGATCGAGGCACATGGCGCGCGGTACGCTCCGCAGGTTTTCAATCTTGTCCCAGGCCTTCTCGCTGGCCACCACGATCGCCAGCCCCTGGGGCGCGTTCAGGCACTTCTGGGTCGTGGTGACGAGCAGGTCAATGCCCCAGTCGTCGACGCGCACCTCGACCCCTCCGAAAGAAGACACGCAGTCCACCATGTAGATCACATGGGGAAACTCGTCCTTGAGCATGCGCCCGATGGCCTCGATCGGATTCAGCGTGCCGGTCGTGGTCTCGCAGTGGACCAGCGCGACCTGTCTGATGTCCGGGTCGCCGAGCAGGTGTCGACGAATCGTATCCGGGTCGACCGACTGCCCTTCCTCGAGATCGATCTCGGTCGTATCCCCGCCCGCGAACTTGGCCAGCTCCGTCAGCAGCCGGCCGAAGACACCGGTCTGGACCGTAAGCACGCGGTCGCCGGACTCCACGGTACCGAGCATGGCCGCTTCCAGGCCGTACACGGCGGACCCTGGTATGAGCATGGGGCCGTTTCCGGTGTTCAGCAGCCGCTTGAGCATGATACAGGTCTCTTTTTCGATCGCCGGGTAATGGGTATAGTAGACCGGTTCCACGAGCTGCTTCCCGATGGCCGCGAGACAGGCGGGCGAGAGGGGCGTCTGCCCGCAACTCATATTGATGCGCTGTTCCGCGGGAACGGCAGACTGATCACCATTCATGCCGCGCCTCCCTGTCCGTCTTCAACGATCACCAATGTAGACTTCGGTCCACATCAGGCTTCCCACCGTCCCGTCTGGACGTCTGGAGTACCCTTTCAACCAGGGCTTGCGCAGGCCGTAGCCGATGGGATGATAGACGAATGCCCCACCGTAGTCGGACACCAGGATACGCTCGGCTTCCCTGTATATCTCCGTGCGCCGTGCGGGGTCGGACTCTCCGACTGCCCGGTCTACGAGATCGTCGAAGGTGGGATGGGCCCAGTCCTGGCGCTGCGCTCCCCTCGGCCTGGAATGCCAGGTCATGTCCAGCATGTTCCTCGGGTCCAGGTAGTCCGCCCCCCAGGCGATGAATCCGAGGGGGATCTGCCAGTCGAACAGGGCGCTCATGTAGGAACCCATATCGGCGCTGCGGAAGGTAATGTCCACACCGATATGGTTCCGCAACATGCCCTGAATCGCCTCGGCAATGCGGCGTGTAATGGGATTGGGCGCCCTCAGCCACGTTTCGATAGTCGGGAAGCCCCGTCCCCTCGGATAGCCGGCCTCCGCCATAAGCGTCCTGGCCCGTTCCGGATCGAAACCCTGTATCGACTCGTATTCGGGTCCCGCGTAGGCGTCGAATCCCGGCGGGATCATCGAGTAGGCCGGAATACCGGCACCCTGGAGAATCACGCGGCAGATCGACTCGCGGTCGATGACCCGGGTAAAGGCTTCCCGGACGCGGACGTCGTCGAAGGGCGGCTCCCGGGTTCGGAAAATGAAATACCAGCTCTGATAACTCGGCGAGCGGACGATCTCCTTGCCGAGCCGGGGGTGGCTCTGGATGCGGTGAAGCTCCGCGAGGTCGACCGCTTCCATGTCCACTTCGTCGTTTTCATAGGGCAGGATGTTAGCCGCCGCGGGCTCCCGGAACAGCTGCACGACCTGCTCCAGAAACGGCTTGTGGGGACCGTTGTACATGGGATCCGGTATAAACCTGATGTGGCTGCCGGAAACCCACTCGGCCATCTTGAAGCCGCTGTTGGTGACGATATTGCCCTGCTCGGTCCACTTACGACCGTGCTTTTCAATCGCCCATCGAGGCGCCGGAAAGGTATCCGGGAAGGAAATGATGTACGGAAGGTATGGAGTCGGCTGCTCGGTCTCGATGACCAGGGTCAGGTCGTCCAGCGCGCGGACGCCCAGTTGCGACACGTCCTCGATCCGCCCCTGGTTGATCGCCCGGGCGTTCTTGAAGTCGTAGTAGAAATTCGCGTAGATGTTCGCCGACGCGGGATCGACGTTCCGCCGGAACGTGTACACGAAATCGTGGGCGGTGACCGGACGCCCATCGCTCCACCGGGCGCCGGGACGCAGGTAGAAGGTCCAGGTCAGGCCTTCATTGGAACGCTCGTAGCGCTCGGCCGCCCCCGGAACGGGCTGCATGAACTCGTCGCGCCACATCAACATCTCGAAGGGCCTCATAACCAGCCCCTCGTCGTCGTAGGGATGGATGCCGGAATCGAGACTGCGCGGCTCCATGTTCATCACGCGTAAGACCTGGTGCGACAGGGGGGCGGCGTCGGGAGGCATGACTTTGCCCACCGAATTCGTGCGCGGCTGCTGGCTGGGCTGGCCGAGTTGACCGGGCTGACCGGAAGATGCGGCGACGACGGCCAGCATCGCCAGGCCGGCGATCAGGGAGAACAGCATTCGCGCATAGCGCATGGGACGCCCTCCGGATTCACGAGGACGGAAATGTAAGACAGAAATGTAGGAAAGGATGCCGAAGCGCGGATTCGAACCGCGACGGGATTTCTCCCACTGCCCCCTCAAGACAGCGTGTCTACCAATTCCACCACTTCGGCGTCATGACGACCGGCCGGCGGCTGGACCGCCGCGCAATGGTCGAAGAATCAAGGCGTGGACCCTGGATCGACGGGAGCGGGGGGCAGGCCCGATTCCGCGTCGGGCAATCCCTGGGCGGGGGACGTCTGCTGGTTTCTCAGTGCTTCATCCCGGATGATGCTTCGCGTGCCTTGCGTATCGTCGGGCAACAGGTTCAGCCCGATGACGATCAGCATGTACAGCGTCGCCAGCACGGTCGTCACCTTGCCCAGGAAAGTCGCGGCGCCCCGGCCGCCGAACATCTGGCCGGCCATGCCGCCGGTTGGTCCGCCCGCGCCGAAAGCGCTGGACAGGCCACCGCCCTTTCCCGACTGCAACAGGACGGACAGGATCAGAACGAGACAGACCAGCACATGTACTGCGACTACGGTGGTAAACACGGTATGCATCCTTCGATTGGCGAGCGGCGGTTGTTCAGGTATTGCTAGCCGCCATTGATTCCCAGTCCGGCCCGGACGATGGCCTCGAATGAGGAGGCGTCCAGGCTGGCACCACCCACGAGCGCTCCGTCGATGTGCGGCCGGTTCATCAACGCGCCCGCGTTTTCAGGTTTGACGCTGCCTCCGTACTGGATCCGGATCCGGCCGGCGAAGTCGTCGCCAAACAACTCCGCGGTCACCTGCCTCAGGTGACCGTGCACCTGGTCTGCCTGATCGGGTGTTGCCACCTTGCCGGTCCCGATCGCCCAGACCGGTTCGTAAGCCAGGACGAGACCGTCGGCCGTCCCGGGGTCCGTTCCCGACAGACCCGCTCGCACCTGTTCGCCGACTACCTCCTCGGTACGGCCGGCCTCACGGTCCTCAAGCGTCTCGCCGACGCACAGAATCGGGGTGAGACCCGCTGAAATCGCCGATCTCACTTTGCCGTTGACGGACGCGTTCGTTTCATCGAAATAAGTCCGTCTTTCGGAGTGCCCCAATATAACGTACCTGCACCCCGAAGTCAACAGCATTCTGGCCGACACTTCCCCCGTGTACGCGCCTTCCGGGGCGTCGTGCATGTGCTGGGCGCCCAGCGAGATGGCGCTGCCGGACAGCTGCGTGGCCGCCACGGTCAGGTGGGTGAATGGCGGGCACAATACCAGGTCCGCGGCCAGGGCGAGCGATTCCGTGCGTTCCATCACCTCGGCGACCAGCGAAGCACCTTCGACCAGGTCTGTATGCATTTTCCAATTGCCGGCGATGATCAGCCGGCGCGACGCCGTATTCACAACCACTCCGTTGGCAGGTTAACCGAAGAATACCTGGGCAATGTCATACAACTCCATGTCGACCGTGCGGATCCGGCCGGTCACTTCGGACAGCGGCACGCTTTCGATCCTCGAGCCCTTGAGCGCCACCATCTTGCCGAAATCCCCTTCGTGCACCAGGTCGGCCGCGGTCACACCGTACCGCGTCGCCAGGACGCGATCGTAGGGCGTGGGCGACCCGCCGCGCTGAATGTACCCCAGGATGGTCACCCTGGTCTCTATGCCCGCCCGCCGTTCGATCTCGGCGCCGACCACTTCTCCGATACCGCCCAGCCGCACGTGGCCGAATTCATCGACCTGGTCATCCTGGGTCACCTGGCCCGGGGTGTCCTTCATCGTGAAACCCTCGGCGACCACGACGAGGCTGAAAGTCTTGCCCCGGTCGATGCGCTGCTTGACGAGCGCGCAGACCTCGTCGAGATCCATGGGGACCTCCGGGATCAGGATGCAGTCCGCCCCGCCGGCGATACCCGACTTGATGGCGATCCACCCCGTATGCCGGCCCATCACCTCGATGACCATTACCCGGTGGTGGGACTCCGCGGTGGTATGGAGACGGTCGATGGCATCGGTGGCGATGGTGACCGCCGTGTCGAAGCCGAAGGTCATGTCCGTCCCGACGATGTCATTGTCGATCGTCTTCGGGAGGCCCACCATGGGAATGCCCGCTTCGTTCAGCGCGGCCGCGGCGCCCAGGGTGTCCTCGCCGCCGATGGCGACGACCGCATCCAGGCCCAGTTCCCGGACGTTCTCCTTGATCCGGTCGATGTTGCCTTCGTCCTTCATCGGGTTGGTCCTGGAAGTGCCCAGGATAGTACCGCCCCGGTGCAGTATGCCGGACACGGAGACCAGGCTGAGTGGACTGGTATCATTATTGATGAGTCCGGCCCATCCATTGCGTATGCCCAAGACCGTCGAGCCATAAGACTTGATTGAGCGCCTGGTTACCGCCCGGATCGCGGCGTTCAAACCCGGGCAATCGCCACCGCCCGTCAGGATACCGATATGCATTTGAAGTCTTCTCTCCCGCGTGCAGGTGATTCGGAGGGACTCAGGCGCGCGCGACGGTCAGGGCGAACACCCTTCCGGCGCCTGCCAGAAGCAGGGCCCGGGCACAGCTGTTTATCGTTGCCCCCGTAGTGAATATGTCGTCGACCAGCGATACCGTGGCGCCGAGCACCGCATCGGGCTGGGCCACTTCGAACACCCCTTCGACGTTGGCCATCCGCGCTTCGAGACTCAGCGAGGTCTGCGTCGGCGTGTTCCGGTTACGCCCGAGCACGTTTTCCAGCACCGGAATGCCCGTTTCGTCCGATATGCCCCGGGCGATGCACGCGCTCTGGTTGTAGCCCCTTTCCCGCTTTCTGAGCGGATGCAGTGGCACGGGCAAAACGCCCGTAATATGCGGTATCCCCGGTTCCTGTTCAACCCTTTTTGCCAGCAAGGATCCCAGGAACCTGCCGATCCCGGGGCGGTTCCGGTACTTGAGCAGGTGGACGAGATCCTGAAGCGGCCGATTGAATGCGAACGCGGAAAACGCGCCTTCGAAATAGAATGTGCGGCCCGTGCAGGCTGGACAAGAGGTCACCGGGGTGCACAGCGGTTGGCCGCATCGTTCGCAGTACGGCGCATCGATCGAAAGCAGTCCCGATCCGCAATCGTCGCAGACGGCGCGCCGTTCGTCGAAGATCCGAGCCTTGCAAAGGACGCAGCACGGAGGATAAACCATGTCCAGGGCCGTGCGGCCAGCCGTGCGTAACGTATAAATGAATTGGGCCGTAGGTTTCATTAAGACCGGCTCGAAACAGGACATGAACGATCGACACCCGTTGGCAGGCACGCATCGAACCATATGCACCGGTCGAACCGGACGGACCGGTCGAATCGGCCGTACCGGTCGGACCGGTCGAATCGGCGTACCGGTCGGACCGGACCATGCCGTAATTCGGCTGCCGTTTCATCCTATCAGTCTGAAACAGGCCGGGTGATGCTCGAATTTTAAGCGTATTGGGATCGGAAGCGTACGGCATGCATCGGCGCGGCCGCCTCGCACGGGAACGCTACCCGCGACGGGACCGGCTTCGCGACGAGCGCTGCCGCGCACGGTTCCTGGCCCATCCCAGGAGGAGGAGTCCCAGGCCGATCAGTACGATGCTGATCCCCTGGTTTACGGACAGGGCCATCCCACCCAGGCTGCCCAGGGTCATGCTCGATTCATAGTACCTGAATAGATCGACGAAGAACCGGGAGATCGGTTCGGCGATCAGCAGCACCGCGAAGAGGAATCCGTCGTATCTCGGCTTGCGGTCCAGCCACATCAAAAGACCGAAAAGACCGAAACCCAGCACCGCGTTGTAAAGCTGGGCGGGATGCAGGGCTACGTCCGGGTAGAACGAGCCCGCCGCGCTGAACGCCGGGAAGACCACGCCCAGGGCGGACTCGGTGGGCAGTCCGAAACAGCAGCCGTTCATGAAACAGCCGACTCGGCTCACGCCGATGCCGAGTGCGATGCTCGGCGCAAAGGCGTCGCAGGCCTTCCAGATGGACAACCGGTTCACCCGCAGGTAGAGGATGGATACCAGGACCGCCGCGATGAACCCGCCGTACATGGTCAGGCCGGTCAGGCCGATCGAACCGGAGCTTTGAAAGGGGCTGATGATGTCGAGGGGGTTCGCGCTGAACTCGTTCCAGTGGGGTATGACGTACATGATCCTGGCGCCGACGATGCCCGCGAGCATGATGAGCAGGCTCATGTTGATCATCTGGTTCTGGTTCAGGCCGCGCGCCCTGGACCGCCTCAGCGCCAGAAGAATCCCCGCGATGAAAGAAACGGCCAGCAACAGGCCATAGGAGCGTACGGTTAACGGACCGATCTCAAAAAGGATGGGATGCATGGACTTTCCTCATTCTCGCCGGTAGCCGGCATTCAGGCGTGAAACAGCATTAAGGCACGAAAAAGCACTCAGTAGTCAAATCGATGTCGCCAGACATTCAGCAGCAGGCCGCACAGAATCAGGCTGGTCATCAGAAAGGAGCCGCCGTAGCTGAGAAAGGGCAGGGGTACGCCGGCGATCGGCAGCACACCGACGGCCATCCCCACGTTCATGATTACGTGAAAAACGAAGACGGATACGCAGCCGGCCGCGAGCAGGCACTGATACCGGCTCTTGACGTTCATCGCGATGTAGATCCCGATGAGTATGAAGACGTAGTACAGGACGAGGACGGCCATCGAGCCGGCGAACCCGAATTCCTCGGCGATGACCGAGAAGATAAAGTCCGTGTGCTGCTCGGGCAGGAACGCGAGGCTGGTCTGGGACCCCTGCAGGAAACCGCGTCCCATCAACCCGCCCGATCCGATGGCGATCTTGGACTGTATGATCTGGTATCCCGCGCCCTTCGGATCGACCTGGGGATTCAGAAAGGTCTCGACGCGTTGTTGCTGGTAGTCGTGCAGCGAATCCCACAGGGGCTCCGCACCCAGGCCCACGGCCAGGTGCGTGACGGTGAGGAATATGGTGACGAAGCGAGGCGGCCACTTCAGGTACATGATGCCCGCCACGATCAGAATGAATACGGACCAGATGACCCAGTCGAACCCGCTCACCACGCCGATCACGACGCCGATCAGCGGGGATACCATGAGCAGCAGCTGGAGGACGCTCAACCCCGCCCAGAGCAGCACGCCGCAGAAGATCGCCCCGAAGACGATGGAGGTGCCCAGGTCGGGCTGAGACAGGATAAGAAAAACGGGCAACGCCACGATCACGCCGCAGGTGGCCATGACCGAGGGCCGGTGTATGTTGGTCCGCAACTGGGAAAGATACTGCGCGAGCGCCATGATGACGGCGATCTTCGCCAGTTCGGAAGGCTGAATGCCGATGAAGCCGAGTCTGATCCACCGGCTGGACCCCTTGACGGTTTCGGAGGCCAGTACGGCGACCAGCAGGATCATCACCACGACGAATACGGGAATGGTCATGGCCTGGAGGAAACGAATGGGCAGCACCGACGTGATGTACATCACCCCGATGCCGGCCACGAACCACATGGACTGCAGCATGTAACGGGACGTACCCAGTCCGGTCTCGTCCCGCGTGGCGCTGTAGATCACGATGATGCCGATCACGGACAACAGGATGGAGACGATGACGAGCGTTCGGCTTAAATGGGTTTCCATTGTATTTCAGACGTGCTCCCGGGGCGTATGGGCGCTAAGGCGCGGCATCTTCGGAGTATCCGCCGTCGATCCGGCCGGCGACTGGTCTTGGTTCGAGTGAGAGCCAGGTGTCGACCACCTGGCGTACGACCGGCACGGCAGAACCCGACGGCGCGTTCTCCATAATCGCCGCGACGGCGATACGCGGTGATTCGGCCGGAGCATACGCGACAAACCAGGAATGACTATCGCCGTGCGGGTTTTCGGCCGTGCCCGTCTTGCCCGCCAGTTGCGCGTAGGGCAGTTGCGCCGACCGCGCGGTCCCCTCATTGACCACGCTTATCAGGGATTCCCGGATCAGACGCAGCGTCTCCGGTGAAACGGACAGCGTGTCCTTTATGCTCGATTCGCTGGTTTCCACTGTTTCTCCGCCGGCCGACTCCACCCGGTCGAGTATGAAAGGCCGGTAAAGCGTGCCTCCATTTGCCACCGCGGCGGTCAACATCGCCATCTGCAGCGGCGTGACGAGCAGTTCACCCTGACCGATCGCCAGGTTCAGTATCTTACCGGGCGTCCACACGCGGTTTTCTGCCGGATCGTAGTAGTCCGTGTCCGGAACCAGGCCGCTCTGTTCGTCGCCCACGTCGAAACCGGTCGGCGTTCCCAGGCCAAAGCCCCGGGCGTACCGGCTCCAGCGTTCCAGTCCCAGCTGGTGTCCCACCTGGTAGAAATAGACGTCACAGGACTGGGCCATGGCGTCCCTGAAGGGCAGGGAACCGTGACCGGGGGTCCAGCACCCCGCCCAGCGGTTCCCGAACTGGTAACCGTGATTGCAGGGACGGAGAAGCGTGGACGGCGTGACCACGTGCTCGTCCAGCGCTGCGGAGGCCGTTACGATCTTCATCGTGGAAGCCGGTGGATACTGCCCGTCCAGGGTCCGGTCCAACAGGGGCTTCAGGGGATGGTTGGCAAGCGAATCCCACGTCTCCTGGGGAATCCGCCCCGTAAACAGGTTCGGGTCGAATCCGGGCCTGCTGACGATCGCAATGACCGCGCCGGTCATGGGATCCACCGCCACCAGCGCGCCGGCCAGGCTGTCGGGAATCGCCTCTTCGGCGACGGCCTGAACCCGGGCGTCCAGCGTCAGGTAGACGTTGTTTCCCGATTGCGGCAGCAGGGCCGGCATGCCGGGCAGCGGGCCCAGTTCCTGGCCACGGGCGTTCACTTCCATGAATTCCATGCCGTTCTGACCGCGAAGATGATGCTCGAAGGCCTTTTCCACCCCTGTTTTCCCGATGATGTCCCCGGATCGGTATCCCGCTTCACTCAGTCCATCGAGTTCCTGCTGGTTGATCTCGGATACGTAACCGAGCACGTGGCTCGCCAGCGTGCCTGTGGCGTACATCCGGCCGGGGGTGACCTGCACGAGAACGCCGGGCAGGTCAGGAAGGTGCTCCTCGACCCGGCACGCGATTTCATAGGAAACGTTTCGCTGGACCGGTAGGGGATTGAACCTGTTCACCGACGGATCGCGGATGCGCATTCGGATGGCCCGGGCTTCCCGTCCGGTGAGTTCCCCCAGGTAGTCCACGGTCTCGTCGGAGGTCTCGAAAGGGGCGGCAGCGATGGTGTAGGATGGCCTGTTTTCAGCAAGGACGACGCCGTTGCGGTCCATGATCTGTCCACGCAACGCTTCAATCACGACGGGCCGTATACGGTTCCGTTCCGAATGCGCCCGGTACTCCTCACCGGAAATGACCTGGAAATAAAACAGGCGAACGGCCAGCAGGAGAAAGAGCGCGGTCACGATGCCGATGAACAGGTACAACTGGCCCCTGTGGGTGGGGTTGTCATTCTGGGAAAAGCCAACGGACATCGATCTGTCCCTGTCGATAGGTCAATCCGATGATCAGTAAAAGCGCCACAGAGATCGTGTAGAGCATCGTGGGCAGCGAAACCGTTCCCAGCAAGTAAGCCGATTCGACCAGTTGGAACCGGGTAAATACCAGCCAGTACAGGGCGGAATGGACGAAGCCGGCGGCCAGCAGAGTGAGCAGCAGGGTGGAGAGGCTGTCCCGGTAGAGCGTGTTTCCGGCAATGCCCACACCGTACGCGACCAGCGTATTGCACAGGGCGTTGAGTCCCAGATGTTCAGGCGAACCGCTGAGATCCTCCAGCAGCCCGACGCTGAAGCCCAGGACGGTCCCCGCGAAGGCCCCCGATCCCATCGCGCTGAAGATCAGCATCATCAATACGAAATCGGGCCGGATTCCCCGAATGGCGATCTCGTGTCCCCAGGTGCTGTCGACGACAAACGCCAGGAACAGTAGGATAGCGTGTTTTAGGCGCATGGGAAAACCGGGTCATGTAACCGGCCTGGAATTGCCGAAGTCACTGGGCCAGTAACGAATCTTCCGCGGCAGGCATTTCTTCGCCCGCGATCACGAACACCTCCTCCAGGCGACTGAGTTCCACCGCGGGCGTAATCGAAACCTGCTTGAACAGCTTCCGGCTATCCAGCGCGATCCGGCCGATGCTGCCTACGGGCAATCCTGGCGGGAAGGTCTCCCCCAGTCCCGACGTCACCACGCGGTCGCCAATGCGGACATCGGCCCGAAGGGGCAATCCCTCCATGTACAACGCGTCGTTCTGATAGCGAATGATCCCCTGTTCCCGGCTCCGCTGCACCAGACCACTGATACGAGAGTTCCTGTCGGTCAGCAGCTGGACGTAGGACGAAGTCAGGCCGACTTCGATGATTCGTCCGAGGACGCCGTCCTCCATGACAACGGCCATGTATTTCTGGATCCCTTCGGAAAGGCCGACGTCGATGACGATGGTGTTCAATCTCTGGTCCGTGTTCCAGCCGAGGACTTCGGCGGGAACATAGGTGAACCGGTTTTTCTCCTTCAGGTCGAGCAACCCGCGCAGCCGCTCGTTTTCGTATCTGCGCTCCTCGAGGTCGGCCTCCTGCAACTGCATCTGCACGAGTTTCTGGCGCAGTAGCTGATTCTCGGATTTGAGATTGAAATAGGAAGGGATGAAGGCGAACACTTCCTGGAACGGCGTCAGTACCATCAGCCAGGCGGTACGCGTGATACCGACCTGGCGCTGCGGAGCCGCCGTCAGCAGCAGGATCGATATGATCATGGCGAGGACGAAGGCGGTGTACTGGCGATGGTGGTAGAGAATGTAGAAGAACCGGAACATGCTAGTCTTTCAGGACGCTCAGCATCGTCTCGAAGGCGGCGAAATTCTCGATAATCTTCCCCGCTCCCCGGACTACCGAGGTCATGGGCTCGTCGTCGAGCCTTACCGGCAGCTTCGTCTCCTTCGTGATTTGCCTGTCCAGGCCAGGCAGCCGGGACCCGCCGCCGCTGATGATGATCCCGCGATCGATGATATCGGCCGCGAGTTCCGCCGGCGTCAATTCCAGGGTTTGCCTCACCGCCATGATCACGCCGTCGAGCGGTTGCGAAAGTACCCTGCGGATCGCCAGGGAATCGACCACGACCGAACGTGGTATCCGGTCGATCAGGTCGAGTCCCTTTACCGTCATTTCCAGTTCCCTGTCGAACACGGGATAGGCCGAACCGAGTTTCCACTTGATCTGTTCGGCCATGTTGAAGCCGATTTGAAGGTTGCAGTCGTTCTTCATGTGATTGATGATGGCCTCGTCCATCTCATCGCCGCCGATGCGTACCGACTTTGCCGTCACGATGCCGCCGAGGGAGATCACGGCGATCTCCGAGGTCCCGCCGCCGATGTCGATGATCATGCTCCCCACCGGTTCTTCCACGGGCAGGGAACAGCCTATGGCGGCCGCCATGGGTTCGGAGATCAGCATCACTTCCTTGGCGCCGGCACGCTCCGCTGAATCCCGGACCGCCCTCATCTCGACGTCGGTTACCCCGGAGGGGATACACGCCACGACGCGCGGCCGAATGAAGAACGAATTCTTGAGCACCTTGCGGATGAAGTACCGTATCATGGCTTCCGTATACTCGAAGTCGGCGATCACGCCGTCGCGCAACGGCCGGTGGGCCTTGAGGTCGGGTGGTTCCCTGCCGAGCATGACCTTGGCCTCGGCGCCGACGGCAACGACTTTACCGGTCTTGGTATTGACCGCCACGACGGAAGGTTCGTTGATGACGATGCCTCTGCCGCGCACGTAAACGAGCGTATTTGCCGTACCCAGATCGATGCCGATATCGTTGGAAAAGAAGTCCGGCAGGGTAAAACGCATTTTTCGTCTCCTTGAATCCTGCAAAACATCGAACGTACGCTAAGGCAACGGGCTTTACGTCAAGCCAATATCCGTTTCAGTTCAGTCAGATGATGCAGAGGTACCTTCATGCCGCCAAGGCCGCAACGGTCTGCCCGGGGGCCGTGATAGTCCGATCCGCCGGTAGCCACCAGTCCGTGCTTCGCAGCCAGTTGCCCGTAGTAGCGCCGGGCCGTCCCGGAGTGGTCCGGATGGATGACCTCCAGGCCGTCCAGGCCGGACTTTACGAATCCGGGGATCAGTTCGTCCCGCCTGAGGGATCCCGGATGGGCAAGCACGGCCGCGCCGCCGGCTTCGTGGATCACCCGAATCGCATCCTCGACGGCGAAAAAGACCTTGGGCAGGTACGCGGGTGCGTGGTTGCCCAGATACCGTGTAAAGGCGTCCTGTATCGTATCGGCCTGGTTGCTTTCCACCAGCGCGCGGGCGATATGCGGCCTGCCGACGCTGGTCTTTCCGTCCTGCGCATGGGCGATGACCGATTCCAGTTCAAGCGGTACGCCCAGGTCGTTCAGCTTCCGGACGATGCCCTTGGCCCGGTGCAACCGCTGCGACCTGAAGGTTTCCAGGTAGGACAACAAGGACCGGTTGCCGGGGTCGAAGAAGTAACCCAGGATATGCACGTCCGAATCGCCGTCCCGCGCACTGAGCTCGACACCGGGTACGATCTCCAGGTCCCGGACCGATTCGTCACCGGCCGACTCGCGCCGGGCCGATTCGCGCCGGGCCGATTCACGCCGGGCCCGCTCCACGCCGTCCACCGCGTCGTGGTCGGTAATCGCCAGTGCGCACAGGCCCGCCGCGCAGGCTTTCGACACGAGTTCTTCCGGGGTATCGACGCCGTCGGAACAGACGCTGTGGGCGTGCAAATCAATATAGCACTCGACGCTCATCCTGCACAAATCATTTCGAGATTCCGATTCAGCCGGCCGATCATGTCCTCGTAGTTGTTCTGCTTGTCCTTTTCCTTCTCGACGACATCCGCCGGCGCCTTTTGCACGAACTGTCCGTTCGACAGGCGCTTGCGGACCTTTTCCAACTCCTGCTCGACCCGGGTCCGCTCCCGGGAAAGGCGATCCGTTTCGATTTCCAGGTCGATCAGGCCGCTGAGCGGGATGTAGAATTCCATGTCCCGCAACACGCCGGACGCGCAACCGGCGGGCCGGGCGTTGTCACCGTCGACGAAGGCCAGCGTGCACCGGGCAAGGGACTGGACCGTCTGTGCCTGACCGGAGAGTACTTCGATCAGGCGGGGGTCCTCGATCCGGCAGTGCACCGCCATTTCCTGGGTAGGATGGACTCTGAAGTCGGCGCGCACGCCCCGGATGGCCCCGATCAGTTCCTGGACGTAACGTATGTCCGCTTCGGCATCCGCCCGAACCCGGTCCGGACGCGATTCCGGCCAGGGCGCGACGACGATGCCGGCCGGTTCCGCGTCCCGGTCATCCAGGTAGGGTCTCAGATGCTGCCAGATTTCCTCGGTGATGAACGGCATGAACGGGTGAAACAGGCGGAGCGTCTGTTCGAGCACGAGCACGGCCGTACGCCGCGCGTGATCCGCGGACGCGACGTCCGTCTCGTCGTAGAGCCGTTGCTTGATCGCTTCGAGATACCAATCGCAGTAGTCGTGCCAGAAGAAGTCGTAGAGGAGCAGCGCCGTCTCGTGGAAGGCATATTGCTCCAGGGACCGCGTCGCCTGTTCGACGGTACGGTCCAGGCGGGACAGGATCCAGCGGTCCCAGAGGTTCTCGGAAGCCGGGAGGTCGGATTCCGTCGGCTTCTGATGCATGAGTACCAGCCGTGCGGCATTCCACATTTTGTTTGCGAAATTGCGCCCCACTTCAACCTGTTCGTTGGAATAGAGCAAGTCCTGTCCGTGCGGCGCGATCAGCATCATGGCGTACCTCAGCGCGTCGGCGCCGTAGGTATCCATAACTTCCAGGGGATCGGGCGAATTGCCCAGCGATTTGCTCAGTTTCCGTCCCTTGATGTCGCGCACCAGGCTCGTGAGATAGACGTCGTCGAAGGGCCGGTCGTCCATGAATTCGTAGCCCATCATCATCATGCGCACGACCCAGAAGAACAGGATATCGTGGCCGGTGACCAACGTGGAGGTGGGATAGAAGGTCCGGAGCTCCGCCGTGCGTTCCGGCCAGCCCATGGTCGAAAAGGGCCACAGGGCCGATGAGAACCAAGTGTCGAGCACGTCTTCGTCCTGGTGCAGCACGCCGTGGCCGCAACGGCCGCACTGCCCGGGCGCTTCGATGCCCGCGTGCGCGCTTCCGCACGACGCGCAGTACCATACCGGTATGCGGTGTCCCCACCACAACTGGCGGGAAAGGCACCAGTCCTCGATGTTTTCCAGCCAGTGGCGGTACGTCTTCTCCCAGTGTTCCGGGGTAATGTCCGGTATCCGTTCTTCTTCCAGGGCGCGCAGGAGACGGCGGGCGAGCGGCCGGGTCTTCAGGAACCACTGGCGGGAAAGCCGGGGCTCGAGGACCGAGTCGCAACGCTGGCAGTGGCGGACGGCATGGACGTGACCTTCGATCCCTTCGAGGAGGCCGAGGTCTTCGAGGTCCTTCACGACTCTGCGGCGGCACTCGAACCGGTCCAGTCCCCGGTAGGCGGGACCGGCGGTTTCGTTCATCGTGCCATCCTCGTCCATGATCACGATCTGCGGCAAGTCGTGCTTGTTGCCGAGGATGAAATCATTGAAATCGTGGGCCGGCGTTACCTTGACGGCGCCCGTGCCGAATGCCCGGTCGACCAGTTCCGCGTCCGCGATGATCGGGATGGACCGGTCCGTAAGCGGCAGGCTGACCTGCTTGCCCACCAGGTGCGCGTGCCGCTCGTCCTCCGGGTGGACGGCAACCGCCACGTCGCCGAGCATGGTCTCCGGTCTCGTCGTGGCGATGCTGATCCCGCCCGTGCCGTCTGCCAGGGGATACCGGATCCGCCACAGCGATCCCTGCTCGTCCCGGGGAACGGACTCCTCGTTGGACAGGGCGGTATTGCAACGGGGACACCAGTGGATGATGCGGTTGCCCCGGTAAATCATCTTTTTTTCGAAAAGCGCGATGAATACCGTGAGAACCGCCCTGGAAAGCCCCTCGTCCATGGTGAAACGCTCGCGCTTCCAGTCACAGGAGCAACCCAGTTCCTTCAACTGGCGGATGATCGTGCCGCCATACTGCTCACGCCATTTCCACACTTCCTCCACGAATCGCTCGCGGCCGATTTCCTCCCGGTCGATGCCCTGTTCCGCCAGCATCCGTTCCACGACCACGTGCGTGGCGATACCGGCGTGATCCGTTCCCGGCATCCAGAGGGTTTCGAAACCCTGCATGCGCTTGAACCGGATGAGCACGTCCTGGATCGTGTTGTTCAGCACGTGGCCGAGATGGAGAATGCCGGTGATGTTGGGTGGGGGTATGACGATGGAATAAGGGGGCTTGCCGGAAGCCGGATCGGCGTGGAAGAACTGGTGCTCTTCCCAGAAAGCGTACCACTTCCGTTCAACGGTTCCGGGGTCGTACTGAGGGGGCAATCCCTCGGCCATATCGGATGTATCTCCCTGTCGTACCGGAAGTTGCAGAATAGAACAGGATATGGAATGGCCGTAATCAGACCGGAAACCGGACAGGAAAGACTACGCCCTCCGACGGGATGGTATCTTGAAACCAGCACCGCAAAATCGCCAGCCTCAAAATACCGTCCCGCCGTGGACCTGTCAATCGAATTTGACCGGTCTGGCCTGTGCCTGAATCACCCGTTCGGACGTGGGATGATCCGGGTTGTTACGAACCGAATGCCCTGCGGCGGCGCATGTAGGTCGGCACGTCCAGCCCGTTATTGTCGACGGCGTCGTCGGACGGGTCGCCCACGGCCACTTCCTCCGTCTCGAACCCGTTACGCTTGACCCGTTGAAAGGCCGGGGTCTCGATCTCTTCAGGACGGTCCGGCTGGAACTTCAGGATGTTCCGGGTCAGCATTTCGTCCGGCGAAGACATGGCCTGGTCCAGTCCCGTGGCGATCAGCGTCACCCGGATTTTGCCTTCCAGGCTCTCATCGAGGACCGTACCCATGATGATGTTGGTGTGTCCCGCGGCCGCCTGAACCGTGGTCATCACTTCTTCCACTTCGAACAGGGTCATATCCTGGCCGCCCGAGATATTCAGCAGAATGTCCTTGGCTCCGTCGATGTCCATGTCCGCCAGCAGCGGGTGATTCATGGCACGTTCCGCCGCTTCCAGCGCGCGCTTTTCTCCCTCGGACTCGCCGGTGCCCATGAGGGCTTCGCCTTTGTTCTCCATGGTCGTCCTGATATCGGCGTAATCGACATTGATCAGCCCGGGCAGGGTGACCAGGTCCGAAATGCCGCGCGTGGCCTGCAGCAGAACCTCGTCGGCCACCTTGAGGGCGTCTTTGAAAGTCGTGGTGTGGCTCACGGCCTCCTTCAGCTTCTGGTTGGGGATGATGACGACCGTATCCACATGCTCTTTCAACGCGGCGAGCCCGGTTTCAGCGTTCGCCGCCCGCTTGGGTCCCTCGAAGGCAAATGGCTTGGTCACGACGCCGACGGCCAGGACGCCCAACTCCTTGGCGATCTGCGCGATCACCGGCGCGGCGCCGGTTCCCGTGCCGCCCCCCATGCCCGCGGTGATGAAGACCATATCAATATCGGTCAGGTGTTCCGCGATAACGTCCCGGCTTTCCTCCGCGGCCTTGCGACCTACGTCCGGATTCGCGCCGGCGCCGAGTCCACGGGTGATCTCGTGTCCCAGCTGTATCTTGTACTTTACATTGGAACTCGCCAGGTCCTGCGCGTCCGTGTTGGCGACCAGAAAATCGACGCCCGGGACGCCGATTTCAACCATGTGGTTCACGGCGTTCTTTCCGGCGCCGCCCACGCCGATAATCTTCATGCGAGCGAACAGTCCCGGTTCCGCATCGAAGTCGAAAGTAGACATTTACAGCCTCCTTCTGTGGGTTTGAGGCAGCAATCTGCCGGTTTTGCTCGAATCTGTACGAATGGGCGCGGCGGTTTCTACACCAGGGCCGCGATCCGGCTTAACACACGGTCCAGCAATCCTCCTTCCGTACCATTGAGCCGCTCCTTTTCCAAAAGATTGTTCATGGCGTAGCGCAACAAGCCGACACTTGTGGCGTACGTCGGCGCGAATTCGTCGTTTTCCAGTCCGGGAAGTTCTTCCGGCGCGCCGATTTTCGCGGACATGCCGAAGACCTGTTCCGCCTGTTTCACGATGCCCGGTATCAGTGCACCGCCGCCCGTGATGACGACCCCGGTGCCTACCAGGTGTTCGAAACCGTTGCCACGGATCTCCTCCCGCGCGAGGAACAGAAGCTCTTTGATCCGCGGTCCGACCACGTAGGCCAGTTCCTCCCGCGTCACCTCCCTCGGCTCGCGGCCGCCGACCCCGGGCACTTCGATCATGTCGTCCCTGGCCGGCCGGACATAGACCGCACTGGCGTAGCCGCACTTGATCCGTTCGGCGTCCTCATGGGGCGTGCGGAGTCCGATGGCGATGTCGTTCGTGAGGTTGTTGCCCCCGGCCGGTATGACCGCCGAATGCCGAATGCTCCCCTGGTGGAACAGCGCGACCTTCGTCGTGCCTCCGCCCAGGTCGAGCAGCACGACGCCCAGTTCCTTCTCGTCGGACGTGAGTGCCGACTCGCCCGCGGCGATCGAATCCAGGACGAGTTCCCTGACCTGCATTCCGGATTGCTCGATACAGTTGCGTACATTCCGCAAAGGGGTGACCGCACCCGTTACGATGTGCACGAGCACTTCGAGCCGGACGCCCGACATGCCGCACGGGTCGGGGATCCTGCACTGGTCGTCCACGATGTGGTCCTGGGTGAGCACGTGGATGACCTGGCGGTCCGAGGGTATTTTCAGGGCCGTCGCCGCTTCGCGGGCGCGGAATACGTCCTCCCGCGTCACGCCCCGGCCGACTTCGGAAGCGATGGCCACGGCGCCACTGCTGTTGGCGCTTTCGATGTGCTCGCCGGAAAATCCGACGAATACCTCGTTTATCCTGGCGCCCGCATCCCGTTCCGCGGTCCGGAGCGCCTCCTCGATCGAACGGGCGGCCTCGTCCATGTTGACCACGACACCTCGCCTGAGGCCCCGGGACCTGCTCGCGCCCTTGCCAAGGATCCGTAGTCCGTCGTCTGCAATCTCGCCGATCAGCACGACTGTTCTGGTGGTACCCAGATCGAGCGCGGCGATACATTCACGAGCCATGTTCAACTCCTTTTACCACTACGATCTCCCGCCCCCGGACCGGTTGGATACGATCGGCAGGACGATAGCCTGGTCCTTGAACCGCAGGTCGATCAGGCGGGTACGGATGGCATCGGCTTCCAGCCGTTCCACCGTCCGTTTCAACATCTCGATCTTCCTTGGATAGTGGCCCGTCCCGAACCGTATGGCCAGGCCGCCTTCGACCATGTAGGCGATCGGGTCATCGGGACTGGAAACGTGTATCTCGGACAACTCGTCATACATCCCCGGAGACATCGTCCTGAGCGCCCGCATCAGGTAGAGTGCGCGGGCCATCTCCGGATTGACCAGCATGGCGTCTCTCAAGGTTTCGAAACTGCGGTCCTCCGACTCCGCGGCACCCGGCGCCAGCCGGTAGCTTGAAGCGTCGACGGTGATCACGGGAAGATCCGGCAGCCCGTTTCCGGGTGATAGAGGGATCAACGCGCCGCGTTCCGAGACGCCGTAGAGCCGGTCCAGCTGCACGAATGCGATCGGTTGCAGCTCCTCCACACGGACCACGACGGTACCGGGCAGACTCCTGGTGACCGCGACCTGCTCGAACCGCCGGTCCAGCATAAGGCGCCTTTCGGTCTCCGCGAGGTCGACCGACCAGATGTTCCGTCCCCGCTCGAGACCGGAAACCGCGATGATGTCTTCTTTGCCGACGAAGCGGTTTCCCGCGACGTCGATGGTGTTCAGATTGAACGCAGGAGAGGTCTTCGTCCACTCGTACAGCGCCAGGCTGCCCATGGCCAGTCCGGCCACCGCGCCCGAGACGAGCAAGCCGGCCGCGAGTCCAAGCATCAGCCTGATTGCGGGATACATCCTGTTCAGTTTCATACGACCCCCGATTTCATCACGCGCACCTCGAGTTCAAGGGCTACGCCGGTCCTTTCGAAGACCCGTTCGCGAACCATGTCGATCAGCCGCAACGCGTCCGAAGCCGTCGCCCCGCCCTGGTTGATTACGAAATTCCCATGGAGGTCGGACACGCTCGCTCCCCCGACCTGCAGGCCCTTGCAACCGGCCGCGTCGATCAGCCTCCCCGCCTTGTCGCCTTCGGGGTTCTTGAACATGCATCCGGCGCTCTGGTCCGCGGAAGGCTGCGTGCGCTTCCTGTACTCGGTGAATTCCCGAATGCGTTCATACACGTTATCCGGTTCGTCCGGCGTCAGCCTGAACACGGCCCCGGTCACGATGCCGTCCGGATCGATACCGCTCTCCCGGTAGGTAAACCCCGCTTCTCCAGCCGGGATCGTCTCGATATCACCGGAAGGCCGGATCAGATCAATCGACTCCAGCACGTCGCCCAGATCGCTCCCGTGGGCGCCCGCGTTTCCACGGATGGAACCGCCGACCACGCCGGGGATACCGGTGCAGAACTCCAGTCCGCCCAGGCCCGTGGCCGCCGCCGACCAGGCAAGCCTGGGCAGGCTGACGCCGGCGCCGGCCCGGAGGTATTCGCCGTCCTGCTTCAGATGCCACAGCGTCCCGTCGGCCGGGGTCGATCCGCGTATCTTGATGACCAGTCCCCTGAATCCGTCATCCGAGAAGAGGATGTTGCTCCCGTTCCCCAGCACGAGCCAGGGGACCTCGCGCACCCTGGCCGCGGTGACGATTTCGAGCAGCTCCGACCGGGTTTCAGGCAAACACATCACGTCGGCCGGTCCCCCTACCCGATAGGTGGTATGCCGGTCCAGGCCCTCGTTCAGCCGGAGCCGTTCGGCCGGCACCAATCCGCTGAAGATTTCAGATAGTGCCATGAGACCGGACCCCGCTTTTCCGCAGCAGTTCGCAAACCTGGATTCCCACTTCGCCGACGTCCCCCGCGCCGAGGGTCAGCACCAGGTCTCCGTGTTCGAGATCGTCCACCAGCGCGGCCGCTACCCGGTCCTTGTCCGGGATATACGCGACGTTTCCGCCGAATGCGCTCGAGTCGTGTACGATCATCTCACCCGTCACGCCGTCCCGGGGCGTTTCCCTGGACGGATATACGTCCGTAACGATCGTCCGGTAGGCGGGAAACCGCCCGAGGACGCGTCCGAATTCCCGGCGCAGATCCCGCGTCCGGCTGTAAAGGTGCGGCTGGAACACCACGAACATGCGCCGGGCGCCCGCATTCGACACGGCACGCAGTGCGGCCTCGATTTCGACGGGATGGTGGGCGTAGTCGTCCACCACCGTGACGCCGCCGATGCTGCCCAGTACCTCGAATCGCCTTTTCAACCCCTGGTACTCCGCCAGGGCCGCCATGGCTCGCTCGACGGGCAGCCCGAGATCATCGGCCACGGCGATGGCGGCCAGGGCGTTGGACAGGTTGCACTCGCCCGGCTGCGGCAACACCAGCCGGCCGGCCGGATCGTCCCGCACGTACACGTCGGCGGAAATGCTCCAGCCCTTCGATTCCACCCGGTCCGCCCGGATGCAGGCTTGCGCCGAAAGCCCGTAGGTCACCAGGCGGCGGCGCAGGCCGGACCGGATCCTGCCGATGCCCGGGTCGTCCGCACACACGATCAGGGGCCCGTCCCCGGGCACGAGATGGGCGAAGACAGTAAAGGCTTCATCGATGGCTTCCTGCGAACCGTAGTATTCCATGTGGTCGGCGTCCACCGAAGTGATCACGGCCGCCGCCGGCGTCAGCGCGTGGAACGAACGATCGTATTCATCGCCTTCCACGACCATCCAGGGCCCGTTTCCCCGGCGGACGTTGGATCCGTTTTCCGTCATGATCCCGCCGATGACGGCCGTCGGGTCCAGCCCCGCGGCGGCCAGTACCTTGACGATCATGGCCGATGTGGAGGTCTTTCCGTGGGTGCCCGCCACGGCGATGCCCTGCGTCCCGCGCGTCAGCATGCCGAGCAGTTCGGCGCGGGTGACGGTACGCCGGCCCAACCGGTGGGCCGACGCGAGTTCGGGATTGTCCCCGGGGATGGCGGCGGAGTACACGATCAGGTCCGCACCCTCCATGTTGGCCGGGTCGTGGCCCTGGAAGACGGACGCTCCGAGACCGTGTAACCGGTCGGTCAACCGCGTACCCCGCAGGTCCGATCCGCTGACTTTATATCCATAACCGAGCATCAGTTCAGCCAGTGCGCTCATGCCGATTCCGCCAATCCCGATGAAATGCGCGTGGCGGCAAGCCATCTCCGGTCCTTGACAGGCGGACCGGCCGGCTCCCACGGTCTGTCCGGCCCCTTCGGTTTGGCCGGTTCCTTCGGTCCGATCAGTCATACTGAAGTCTCTGACGGCGATACGTCATTCTGGATATGTTCAGCAGGATCCCGATACTCATCATGCAGACGAGCAGCCAGGACCCTCCGTAGCTCAGAAAGGGCAGCGGCAGTCCCGTGGTGGGCAGCAAGCCCGTCACCACCCCGATGTTCACCAGCACGTGCAGCGTGATGAGCATGGTCAGTCCCGATGCCAGGAAAAACCCGAAGGCGTCCGGCGCCATGCGGGCGATGCGGACCCCTCGCCAGGCGAAGACGGCAAAGAGGCCCAGTACCGCCACCGACCCCAGGAACCCGAGCTCCTCACCGATCACCGCGAACACGAAATCCGTATGGGGATCGGGCAGAAAAAGGAACTTCTGCCGGCTCTGTCCCAGGCCGTTCCCGAACAGGCCTCCCGTACCCAGGCCGATCAGTGCCTGTTGCAACTGGTAATCCGCGCCTTGAAGATTCTGGGCCTGATCGGCGGAATTGCCGAAAAACCGTTCGAAGTAGGTCATGAGCCGGCCCCGGCTGTGCGCGGACGAGTACAGTTTGTAGAAGAGGGCCGGGATCATGATCCCCACGGCACTTGCCAGGTGCAGCAGCCGGGCTCGGCCGACGTAAAGCACGGCGAAGGCCGTCGCAGCCAGCACGATCGCTGTGCCGTAGTCCGGCTGCAGGCCGATCAGCAGGCAGGTGATCGCGATCACCGCCAGCACGGGCAGAAAACTGGTGAAAAACCGCTCCATGACCTGCTGGCGCCTGGCCAGCCAGTAGGCCAGGAAAACCACCAGGGCGATCTTGACCCCTTCCGCGGGCTGAATCGTCATGGAGAACAGGTTCACCGTGCGCGTCGCTCCGCGGATGGTCATCCCGATACCGGGAACGAATACGAGGGCCAGAAACCCCATGCCGATGACGATCAGGATGGGGGACCACTTCTGCAGCTTCTGGTAGTTCAGGCTGGCGAAGAGGATCAGGGTGACGATTCCGAGGATCAACCGCACCAGGTAACGTTTCACGAAGAACCCGCTGTCCCCGGAGAACATCTCCGCGGCAACGGCTGAACTCGCGCTGTAAACCATGACCGACCCCACGCAGAGCAGGAGCAGCGACGAGACCAGCAGTGGAAGATCTATACGTTGATGCAACACGGGCTTACTCCATTTCGCCCTCGCCGAGCGACTTCTCCAGGTATTCCACGACGGTTTCCATTCGCATGCCGCGCGACCCCTTGACGAGTACCACGTCGCCGTCTTCGACTTCCGACAGTACGGCGGCGGCGGCCTCGTCGTTGCCGCTGCAGGACAGGACGCGAGACGGCGGGATGCCGCCGTCCACCGCGGCTGCGGCGATTTCACGGGCCAGTTCTCCCACCGTGATGATCCGCTCCGCCACCTCTGCGGCGCGCTTTCCGACTTCCTGGTGCGCCGCCCGGCCCAGGTCACCCAGTTCCAGCATGTCTCCGAGGACGACCAGTTTACGGCCTTCGGCCGTTGCCAACGCGTCCAGGGCCGCCTTCATGGACGACGGATTGGCGTTGTATGCGTCGTTTATAAGGTGAACGGCGCCCGCCTTCCTGTACTCCATGCGCATGGGTGTGGGCTCGACGTTCCGCAGCGCACGGGCGATGGCCCGGTCTTCGATTCCCGTGAGCCTGCCCACCGTCACGGCGGCCGCGGCGTTCAAGACCTGGTGCGCTCCCATCAGGTTAATTCGATAGGAAGCCCCGTCCGACAACGTGAAGGTCGATCCGGACAGTTCGGTCCTTACGCGTGCCAGCCTGACGTCAGCCTCCGCGCTGCAGCCGAAGGTGACCACCCGCGCCAGGCTGCGGCCGGCTTGCTTCATGACGAGGGAGTCGTCGGCGTTCAACACCGCGCTCCCGTCTTCCGGCAGGTGGTCGAGGATCTCGCCCTTGGCCCGGGCGATGCCTTCGATGGACTCGAAGAACTCGATATGCGCGGGCCCCACGTTGGTAATCACGCCGATGGATGGACGGGTCATCCGGGACAGCCGGTCCAGTTCGCCCGCATGGTTCATACCCAGCTCGAGCACCGCGGCGCCGTGGTCTCCCTGCAGGGAAAACAGGGCTTCGGATACGCCCAACTGGCTGTTGAGGTTCCCGGGGGTCTTGAAGACCCGGTAGCGTTCGCCCAGCACGGAGGCGATCAGGTCCTTCGTGGTGGTCTTTCCGCTGGAGCCCGTAACCGCGACTACGGGCAGGTCGAAACGCCTTCGGTGCCAGCCCGCGAACGCCTGCAGCGCCGGAAGCACTTCGGGTACGACGATCCGGGCGGCGTCCGGGACTTCCCGGTCCGGCCGGCGCGCGTGCCAGTCGTCCGTGACGAGGGACGCGCACGCACCCGCGCGCATGGCCTCGGGTACGAAGTCGTGACCGTCGAATCGCTCGCCGGAAATCGCGACGAAAAGGTTCCCCTCCTCGATTCGCCGGGTATCCGAACAGACGCCCGTGATCCGGCTGCGACGAAGCGCCGGGAATGGTACGTGCAGGCTGCCGCCCATGATACCGGCGATTTCCGTCAGTGTGGGCTCTTCGGCCCCGTTGTGATTATCCATAGTGCGCCTCGAGACATTCCCGGGCCTTGATCCGGTCGTCGAACTCGATCTGCGTATCGCCCACGACCTGGTAGACCGTGTCTCCCCTACCCGCGATCAACACGGTGTCGCCTTCGCCTGCTTCACGCAGGGCCTTGCGAATCGCTTCGCCACGGTCCTGGACGATATGGGAGCGGACGTTGGGCAGGAGACCCGGCTCGATATCCCGTATGATCCGGTCGGGCGGTTCCGTTCTGGGGTTGTCGGTCGTCACGATGACGACGTCGGCGTGCGTGGACGCCGCCCGGCCCATGAGCGGCCGTTTGCCCGGATCCCGGTCCCCGCCGCAGCCGAACACGACGGTCAGGTTTCCCCGCGTCCATTCCCGGCAGGCCGACAGCACGGCGCCGAGCGCATCGGGGGTATGGGCGAAATCCACGAGCACATTGAACGGCTGTCCGGCGTCGACGCGCTCCAGCCGGCCGGGTACCCTGATCCCGGATACGGCCCGGTTCATCAGCGCGCCGTCGATGCCGAACTCCAGCCCCACGGATATCGCCGCCAGGGCGTTGTATGCGTTGAATCGGCCCAGGAGCGGCAGCGTCACATTGAACGGCGGATCGGAACGAACCTGTACCGCAAGGGTGGTCCGGTCCGCGTGGTATCCGATCGGACCCGCCCTGTGGACGTCCGCTCTCTTGTCCAACCCGTAGGAAAGGACGCGCGCGCGCGAGGCGTTCCTGAAATGCACGAAGGCCGGATCATCCATGTTGAGGACGGCGGAGCCTTTCTCGTCGAGCAGTTCGGAGAAGAGCAGCGTCTTGGCTTCCCGGTATGCGTCGAAGGTCTTGTGATCGTCCAGGTGTTCCCGGGACAGATTGGTAAAGACGCCCGTGGTGAACCGCAGACCGGACAGTCGCTGCCAGGCCAGGCTGTGGGAGGATACTTCCATAACGACGCATTCACCTCCCCGGTCCCTGATCTTCCTCAAGGTGCGGTGCAGTTCCATCGGATAGGGCGTGGTGTGACTCAGCTTCCATTCGAGCATCTCGTCCATGTACCGGATGCCCAACGTGCCGATGCCGCCCACGGACCGGCCGCACTCCCGGAGGATGGCCTCGACCAGCAGCGACACCGTCGTCTTGCCGTTGGTCCCCGTGACGCCGACCAGGCAAAGGT
Source organism: Gemmatimonadota bacterium (assembly GCA_009837395.1). Taxonomy (GTDB): domain Bacteria; phylum JAAXHH01; class JAAXHH01; order JAAXHH01; family JAAXHH01; genus JAAXHH01. The sequence continues at coordinate 87,803 of VXTP01000043.1, read as the reverse complement.
CGTCCGCCGGCCGGCCGTAATACGCGGCCGCCATCAGGCCGTACGCCCTGGAGGTGTCCGGAACGATTACCGCGGTCGCGTCATCGAGGCGTTCTTCGTTTTCCTGAACAACCACCGAGGCGCCCCGCGCCACCGCGTCGCGGACGTACTTGTGGCCGTCGCGGCCCGACGGCTCGCGCAGTGCGACGAAAACGTCCCCGGGCTTAACGGACCTCGAATCGTGGACGATCCCGCCGATCTCCTGGCCGGCCTGGTCGGCCTGGTCGGCCTGGTCGGCCTGACCCGACGGGCGGATCACCTCTTTGCGAGGCAGTGCGTCCAGTAGTCTGGAAAGCTGTATCAACGCCTTGACCCTCAGTGCCGTCGTACGCTCGAGGGGCGCGATGGGACGGCTAGTTATATGGGCCGCATTCGATGATGCATCGTTCACCGGAATAGACCCCGCGGCCCGGTGCCGGAATCTGGCGACGGACGTAGCCCGTGCCGATTATGGTTGCTTCGATGCCTATTTCAGCCAGGGTCTTGACGGCTTCTCGTACGCTCATGCCGATCACGGACGGCAACTCGACCGGAGCCCGTTCCGGTCCGGTGAGGGAACCGGGACGCTCGACATCCCAGCGGCCGCCGAGTGGCAGCAGGTCCCGGGGCATCCGTTCTCTGAAGCCCGGGTCGGGCCGTTCGTACACATCGGATTCACGGTCCGAAGCAGCATTCGGTTCGATGGAGGCCAGGTGCAGCGGGAGGCCGTCATCGGATTCGGGTATCGACTCCACCGGGCCGTCCGGCATGTGGACGAGACGGCGAACGATTTTATTGAAGACGGGCGCCGCTACCGATCCACCGTAGAAACCGCGCTTCTTCGGTTCGTCGATCATGACCAGTACCACGATTTCCGGATCTGTCGCGGGGAACATGCCGACAAACGACGACCGGTAGTTCCGGGTGTATCCCCTGCCGTCCTCACGCGCCTTCCAGGCCGTGCCGGTCTTCCCGGCGACCTTGAATCCGGGTACCGCGGCATTCGACCCCGTGCCCCGGTCCACCACCCCGGTGAACACGTCCATAAGCGTTTCGGCGGTCTGACGTTTCATCACTCTGCGAACGACGGATTTCGGAACGGACACCACCGTACCGTCGTTACGCGTGATGGACCTGATGATCCGGGGTTGCAGGAGCTGCCCCCCGTTGGCCACCGCGCAATAGGCGGCCGCCAGTTGCACCCCGGTAACGGAAACCCCGTAGCCGATGGACATGGTGGGCAGCGTCGACCTGGACCACCTGGCCGGTTTGTGCAGGATACCATTGACCTCGCCCGGCAGCGCGACGCCGGTCTTCATGCCGAAACCGAAGGACCGGGTGTATTCGTAAAAAGTCTGTTCGCCAAGCTCCAGGGCGATTTTCACGGTACCCACGTTACTGGAATGCTCGATGACCTCCCGCACGGACAGTTCGTCGAAGACGTCGTGGTCCGAAATCGTCTGGGTACCTATATCGATCCGCCCTCCGCTCGTATCTATCCGGTCTTCGAGCGAGAACGCCCCGGTCTCCAGGGCCGCGGTCGCGGCGACGATCTTGAACGTCGAACCGGGCTCGTAGGTGTCTACAACGGGCCTGATCTTCTGGGCTTCGAACGGGAATCGGCCCGGCGTGTTGGGATCGAAATCCGGTGAACTGGCCATGGCCAGTATGTCGCCGCTCCCAGGTTCCATCATGATGACCATGCCGCCAAGCGCCTCGTGCCAGGCAATCGCCTCTTCGAGCACCTGTTCCGCGGCGACCTGGGCCGCTATATCGATCGTCAGGACGACGTCCGCGCCATTCTCCGCCGATTTCTGGTAGTCATCCAGCCACGTGTAGGCCCGCCGCTGGGCATCGATCTGGACTACGCTGTATCCTTCTATACCGGACAGCAGCCGGTTGTGTTCCATTTCGAATCCGGCCTGTCCGGCGCCATCGACGCTGAAGCCCAGGACCTGGCCGGCGGCGGTCCGGTAGGGATAGACCCGCCTGGCTTCCTTTTCCGTGCGGATATAGGGTTCGAAACGGGGGTAGGTGGACAGCCCCCTTATCCGTTCGCTGGTCTCCGGATTCACCCATCGTACCAGGTACCGGAAGTCGGAGGATCCGGAAATCCGGTCCACGATGTGCCGGGGATCTTCGCCGGTGATCTGGGAGAGTTGTACGGCCAGGTCGCCGACGTCGGCGCTGTTGAGCCTGTCCCTGTCGAGATCCTGGATGCCGAAGGAGTCGAACTCGACGCTCAGGGCCAGCGTGTTCCCGTTACGATCGAAGATTCGTCCCCGGCGGGGATCGATGGTGACGACCCTGTGCTGCTGGTCACGCGCTCGCTGCCTGTAGGTCTCGCCGTCGCGAATCTGTATCAGGGCGATTCGATATCCAAGACCTGCACACAGCAACATACCGACCGCGAAAAGGAGGGTCAGTCTGCGCATACAGGATTTCGCGACCATATCGGATGTTCCTCATCGGGTATCCACTCGAGCCGTTCGGAACGAAGCGAGGATCAATGCGTCTTCCGAAGGTTCTCCTGCGATCGCCCTTACATCGGGCTCGGGGACGGCCAATGCCACGGCCGTGTCCATCGCGTCCATGACCACGACCTGTCCGACAGCCGCGTGTTCCAGTTCGAAACGATGCATGGCCACGGTTTCGTTCCGAAGCTGTTCCGCGAGACGAACGATCCGCACGTGCAGGTAGGCGCTTTTCTTTTCCATCGCCTCCTTCTGGTGCTCCAGTTGAAGGATCTCCCGCTTCAGCGACCTGGTTTGATCCTGGTGCCAGATGTAGAACATGCTCAGCGACGTGACGAGCGCGATCATACCGATCCAGCTGAACAACTGTCCCATGTACGGATGGTCGCTGCGGAATCTGAAAGCGGATTTCATGTCGGCCTCTCCGGTCGAAATAGGTGGTGCGGTTTTCAGCGTGCGGTCTGATCGTCGGGCAAGCGTTCTATCATACGAAACCTGGCGCTTCGGGCCCGCGGGTTCGTCGTGACCTCTTCCCGTGAAGCCACGACAGCCCGCCTGGTGTGCAGAACGGCGACGCGCTCGTGCTCGCACACGCATTGCGGAAGGCCCGGCGGGCAAATGCAATCCGAAGCCCAGGTTTCGAACGTACGCTTGACCATGCGGTCCTCTAACGAATGATAGGATATGACGCCGAAGCGCCCCCGGCCGCTCAACAGCGGCAGCAGGTTATCCAATGCCGTTCTCAATCTGTCCAGCTCCTGGTTCACGGCGATGCGCAGTGCCTGGAACACCCGGGCGCAGGACTTGACCGCCCATCTGCGGCGGACCGCCGACCTGATCGTCTCAGCCAACCCGGTGGTGGAGGTCAGCGGTGACTTCGCGCGGTTCCTGACAATCGCGTTCGCGACGCTGCGGGCCTGCCGTTCCTCGCCGTACTCCCCGATGATCCGTTCGATTTCGTCCCGGGAACCCTCGTTGACGATATCGGCCGCCGTCAGCGCCCCTCCCCGGTCCATGCGCATGTCGAGCGGACCGTCGGACTGGAAGGAGAAACCGCGGCCGGGCGTATCGATCTGGTACGATGACACGCCCAGGTCCAGCAACAGTCCGTCCACCCGCGGGATGCGTTCCGCTTCCAGCACGGACGCCAGTTCCGAAAAGTCACGATGCATGATTTCGACGCGAGGGGTTCCGCCGCCCGCAAGCCTGGCCCTGGACACGCGGACTGCTTCAAGGTCCTTGTCCAGCCCGATCAGCCGACCGGATTCATCAAGCTTATCCATAATGGCGCGCGCGTGACCGCCTCCTCCTATGGTTCCGTCCACGTATGTGCCCGAACTGTTCCAGACGATCATATCGGCTATTTCCCCGGCAAGAACGGGTACGTGGATGTACGAATCTGCCAGACCCATGACGGTTCCACTGCTGCATTTGCCCATGGGTGGAAAGGATCAGACGAACAGGGATTCCGCGATCTCTTCGTAGGTGTGTCCCGATTCGTCCATCACCTTCTTGTATTCCTTCGGACTCCAGATTTCAAAATGGTCGAGCGTACCGACGATCAGCACTTCGGATTCGATGCCGGCCCGTTCGATCAGTTGCCGGGGAAGCGCCATGCGCCCCTGCTTGTCCATGGAAACCGCCACGGCCTCCGACGAGAGCATCCTGATGAAGATCCGCGTGTTCTGCTTCGTCACGGGCAGTTCGCGCAAGCGGGTGTCGATCTGTTCCCACTCGTCGATCGGATATACGAAAAGGCATCCGTCGAGACCCCGCGTGATGATCAACGTATCGTCCTCGTCGGTCCGGATGTGCTTCCGAAACTTCACAGGGACATTCACCCGTCCTTTGTGATCCACGGTGTGCGTGTATGATCCCAGGAAGTTGACCATCCGTCATCTCCTTGTAATACAAAGGAGTAAGCACCCTAACGTGAGGTGATCATTCAAGAATACTATACAAGTGTTTGGCAGTTAAGATGTTCGGTGACCCACTTTGTCCCACTTTTACCCACTATGGTACATTGTGCCCCCCATATTGTCAAAAAAAAAATCGGACTTACATCGATTTTCTTTATCTTTGGATAAGGAAAACCCCGTAACTCCAAGTGCTCAAAAGACTATATATATGTTGATACACATCAAGTGTTGACACCATATGCCACGGGATGCCTTCGAAATGACACTATATGGCGCCGTAAACGCAGAAAGACCGGCGCGGCACGGATTTCCCGGCCGCTGCGCGGGTTACGCAATCCTGTACGTAAAAAAAAGTTTGGTAAAAACGGAGGGGCTTACTGAATCGGTGCGTCATGCGGCCCGCAGGCCGGCGTCATCCGGCCTGCGTTGGTTTGTAGATCCGGGGTGGATCTACTTGCCGTCCCGGAGTTCCCTCGACCGCTGGGTGGCGGTTTCGACCGCGCTGATCAGCATGCTGCGCAATCCGCGGATCTCCAGGTCGTGGACCGCCGCGATGGTGGTGCCGCCCGGCGTCAGGACCTGGTCGCGCAACACCGCGGGATGCTTGCCGGTCTCCTGGATCAGCCGCGCGGCGCCGAGCACGGTCTGGGCCGCGAGGTCCAGGGCGACGTCCCTGGGCAGGCCCATTTTCACGCCGCCGTCGGACAGCGCTTCGATGACCATGTATATGTAGGCGGGGCCGCTGCCGCTGAGTCCGGTTACGGCGTCCAGAAGATGCTCATTCACGAACACCACCCGTCCCACGGCCTGGAAGATCCGGGCGGCCATCTGCTTGTGTTCTTCGCCGGCGTACCTGCCCGGCGAAATGGCGGCGGCCCCTTCGTCCACCAGCGAGGCGATGTTCGGCATCACGCGCACGACGGGATTCTCGGTGCGTATCATTTCGGTGATCCCGGAAGTCGTCACCCCCGCCGCGATCGTGATCAGCAGTTGGTCGGGACGCAGCAGGTCGCGCACCTGGTCCACCACGCGCTCGATGGCCTGCGGCTTGAGGCAGATCATGACGATATCCGCTTCGCGCACCGCTTCCCGGTTGTCGGTGGTCCACTGTACTTCCCACTGATCGGCCAGGTCCTTCAGATAGTCGGACCGCAGACCGGTAATCACGATCTGGTCCGGGGGAACGAGATTCGCTCTGCGAATGCCGCCGAGCAGGCAGGATCCCATGTTTCCTGTTCCGAGTATCATGAGGCGGTGGTTATTGAGCATTTTGCACCTTCCGGTCGGTGATGCCGGGGTTATCCGACATATTTGGCGGACACGATGCGGTCCAGGCCGTTGTAATCCTTCACGATCTCCACGTTTCCATATGCGCGGCGTTCCATCATCAAGCGGGCTACCGCGGCGGACTGCCCCGCGCCGATCTCCAGGGCGATCATCCCGCCTGCGTTCAGGTACCCCGGGGCCTGCTCGATGAGCGCGCGATGGTATTCCAGCCCGTCCTTGCCGCCGTGAAGCGCCAGCCGGGGTTCGTACCCGCGAACTTCCGCCGGCAGGCCGTCCATTTCCCGGGAAGCGACGTAGGGCGGGTTGGCCACGATCAGGTCCAGGGCGTGCTGCCCACGCGCATCGAAAGGCGTGAGCAGCGAACCCTGCATAAAGGTGATCCGGTCGTGTCGGTCCCCCAGAAGACGGTCGGCATTCCTGCGCGCGACCTCCAGGGCCTCCGGCGAAATATCCGTAGCGCATCCCTGCGCGAACGGGCATTCAAGGGCGAGCGTGACCGCCAGTACCCCCGAGCCCGTGCCTATGTCCGCGAATCGCACGGCCGGTTTCCCGGCCCGCTCGCGGCGCATCCCATCCAGGCAGGGGCGCACGTGGTCGACGAGTCGTTCGGTCTCGGGCCGGGGGATCAGCACGGCGGGCGAGACCTCGAACCCGCGACCGTAGAATTCCGTACGGCCCGTAAGATACTGGACCGGTTCTCCGCGCATTCTCCGGTCGACCAGCGCCGTAAACCGCGAAGATTCCTGCGGTTCGAGCCGCCGGTCGTGATCCAGGTACAGCTCGAGTCGGCTCGACGCGCATACCTCGCCGAGCAGTAGTTCCGATTCGACACGGTTGACGTGTTCCGCCGGGCTGACGTGATCCGGCCGGCCGTCCAGCTTCCGGGCCGCCCAGTCAACCGCCTGGAGCACGGTCGACGCGGCAGGACATTCGAATTCGTTCATGGTTCACATCCGGTGGCCGGCGTCATTCAGACGTAAGCTGGGCCATTTTCTCCGCCCGGTCCGCCTCCGCCAGGGACTCCACGATCTCGTCGATTTCCCCTTCGAGGATCTGGTCGATCTTGTACAGCGTCAGACCGATGCGATGGTCCGTGACCCTTCCCTGCGGGAAGTTGTAGGTCCGGATCTTCTCGCTCCGGTCCCCCGATCTCACCTGGGACCGGCGGCTGCTCGCCATCTCCGCTTCCTGTTCCTGCCGGGCCATGTCCAGCAGGCGGGCGCGCAACACCTTCATGGCCTTGGCCTTGTTCTTGTGCTGCGACTTCTCGTCCTGGCACGAGACGACCAGACCGGTCGGCACATGGGTAATGCGCACGGCCGAATCGGTCGTATTGACGCTCTGGCCGCCCGGGCCGGAGGAACGGAAAACATCGAAGACAAGGTCTTTCTTTTCGTCGATTTCCACATCGACTTCCTCTGCTTCGGGCAGAATGACCACCGAGGCGGCGGAGGTGTGCACCCGCCCCTGTGTTTCCGTTACGGGGACCCGCTGCACGCGATGGACGCCGCTTTCGTTCTTCAGCCTTCCGTAGACCCCCCTGCCCTCGATCTGGAAGAAGACCTCCTTGACGCCGCCCCTTTCCGCCCCGTTGGAATTCAGGGTTTCCGTCTTCCATCCGCGGCTGTCCGCGTACCGGCTGTACATGCGGAACAACTCTCCGGCGAAGATCGCCGCCTCGTCGCCTCCCGTACCCGCCCGGATCTCGCAGATGATATTACGCTCGTCTTCGGGGTCCCTGGGTACGATCATCCGCGTGAGCTCCTCCTCCATGGCCGTCCGTTCCCGGTCGAGGCTTTCCACTTCGTCCCGGGCGAGTTCGGCCATGTCGGGATCGGCCGCGGACTCCTGCAGCACCGACCGGGCCGATTCGAGGTCATCGAGGACTTTCCGGTACACACGATACCGGTCGACGACCGGAGTCAGTTCCCGGTACGCCCGCCCGATTTCGCGCATTTTCTTCGGATCGGTGGTTACGGAAGGGTCCGCCAGTTGACGGTCGAGGGACTCGAAGCGCCTGACGATGTTTTCGAGTTGATGGAGTAACATGGAGGCATGGAATAGGAAAGGGGAGCGGCGCAACCGAAGGTCGGGGCAAGCCGGGCCATCGCGCCTGGAAGGGACGGGCTACTTCGGCCTTCAGGATTACTCGTTTATGCCGTACTTCCTGTTGAAGCGTTCCACGCGGCCCGCACTGTCGACCATCTTCTGCTTCCCGGTGTAGAAGGGATGGCACGCCGAACAGATCTCCACGTGGATCGTGTCGATCGTCGAGCGTGTCTGGAACGTATTGCCACAGGCGCAGGATACCGTGATTTCTTTGTATTCCGGGTGTATACCGCTCTTCATCGGGCTAACTCCTTGATCATCGCTATGGAAACTGCACGGACGGGCCGCTTGTCGGTCGAAGCGCGCAGGCAATAATAGGCGAAGCGGACAGTACTGTCAAGCATCTTTTGCCCCCCGGTCGGCCCGACTCGGGACAAAGGAGTTGCCGGCGAAAGTCCGGCCCTTTATATTTACGTGTCTTTTTCCAGCATCGACCGGAATCATGCGGTCGGCCTGGCCGGCCCGGCCGCCGCAAGTTCGTAAGGAGCACTGGCACGATGGCCTTGATGAAACTGTTGAGAGAACGAACCCACGTCGTCATGATCATCCTGGTCATCGCGTTCGTGGGACTGATCGGCCTGGAATGGGGCGCCGACATGACCGGCAGGGGACCGGGCGGGCAGAATGCCGTGGGTTCGATCAACGGCGAATCGGTGTCCTACGAGGAAATGCGGTTTGAAGTGGAACGCCAGCAGGAAATCGACCGCCAGCAGCAGGGCGGCAGCGTGGACGAATTCCGGCGCCGCGAAATCATCAACGAGGTATGGGACCGGCGGGTAAACCTTACGCTGCTCGAACAGACCATCGGACAGCAGGGCATCAGCGTGACCGACGCCGAGATCCTGGAGGCGATCCGCACGAATCCGCCGGATTACATCAGGCAGCAGGAGATGTTCCAGACGGACGGCGAATTCGACCAGACCAAGTACCTCCAGGCGCTGAACGACCCGGCCGTAGAGGGCTGGGCGTTTCTCGAAGACCAGTACCGCATGCTGCTGCCCAGGCAGAAACTCGTCAGCCGCGTGGTATCGGGCGCCCGCGTAACGGACCTGGAAGTCCGGCAGGCCTTCGTGAATCAGAACGAGCGGCTTACGGCCAGATACCTCCTGTTCGATCCGGAAGACCAGGACGTGGAACCGAAATCGATCACCGATGAAGATATCGCCGCGTACTATTCGGAGCATCCCGAAGCGTTCCTGGAGGACGACCGGGTTTCGATTTCCTACGTCATGATTCCGAAGCAACCGAGCGTGGCCGATTCCCAGCGTGTCGAACGTCAGATCAACGAGCTTTACGACCAGCTTGCCAACGGCGCTGATTTCGAAACCCTGGCCAGGGACTTCTCCGAGGACACCTCCAACGCCGCCGAGGGAGGAGACCTGGGCTTCTTCGGCCAAAACGCCATGGTTCCTGAATTCGAAGCGGCCGCTTTTGGAACACCGGCCGGCTCCATTTCGAATCCCGTGAAGACGGAGTATGGCTGGCACATCATCAAGGTGGAAGAGACAGCGGTCAGGGACGGCGAGGAACAGGTCCGCGCGCGCCACATACTCCTGAGGACCATGACCGGACAGCAGACCTTGAGCGAGCTGAACGACCTGGCGAGACAGCTTCAGGCCCGGGCCGTCGAAAGCGGCCTTGAGGAAGCGGTCCGCCTTGCGAGCGCCATGCCGGATTCCCTCCAGGTCGAGTCCACCGGGTTTTTCGCCGACCGCCCCGACGGGTTCATCCCCGGCATCGGTTACCTGGTCGGCGCGTCGTCGTTCGCCTTCGCATCCGAACCCGGTGAAATCGGAGAGGTACTGGAAAACACCAGCGGTTTCTACGTCCTTGCGAACGCCGGCGAAAAACCGGCGGGCGTACTGCCCCTCGAGGAAGTGGAACTGCGCATCCGATCGATCCTCGTGCGGAACGGGAAAATGGAACAGGCCAGGCTCAGCGGCGAAGAGGTCCGGTCAAGCCTCGCCGGCGGCAACCTGGACGCGTTAAGCGGTGAAATGGCGGACCGGGTCGCCACCACGGATCCCATTACGCGGCAGCAGGCATTCATCCCTCGAATCGGGCAGGATCTGGATTTCATCAAGGGGGCCTTCCAGCTGTCGGAGACCGGCGAGCTCAGCGAAGTCGTCGAAGGGGAACGGGGCTATTACCTTATTCAGCTGGTGGACAGGGAACCGGTCGATGAGACGACCTACGAGATGGTGAAGGAGACCCTGAAACGGCAGTTGCTGATCCAGAAGCAGAATCAACTGTACCAGGAGTGGCTTTCCAGGCTGCGTGAAGACGCCGTAATCGAAAACAACCTGCGGGATTTCTTCGCCATCTAGCACGCTACATGATCAGGTCGCGCATTGCGTGGATGATCCTCCGGGCGCGCATCCGGGTCTCGTACTTCTGCCGCGCCAGATCGTTTCGCGACAGGTTCTCCGCTTTCAACTGGATGTGAAACCTGAAGCACTGCGACGTTCCCGACGGCCGCACCGTCAGGTAGTTGAGTCTTTCCTCGTCGAAATAAAACCGTATGCCCTCGTCGGGAAATCCCGGCCACTGGTGCGCATCCGCGTACTTGCCCGCCACGAAGGTCTCCGATGACCGCACCGGGAGACCGTCCAGCGAAAGGGACGCGCCGTCCCGCACGCGTTGTCCCAGCTCCGCGCATCGTCTCAGGATGCCGATCTTCCGCGTCAGCCCTTCCAGTCCCTTGAATTCCCCCCAGCGGGGCACCGGAACGACGTCGGTGGCGAAATACCCGATATCGGGATCCAGGTATATCTGTTCGTCGATCAGTTCGTAGACCGTCGTCCCAAGGGACGCGGCATGGGCCGCCACTTCGGCGAGCAGGATCGCGGCGAAGACTCCGTCCTTGTCGCGCACGTGGCCGTTGCTTCCCATGGCCGCCGCCGTGGCGGGCGGTCCTCCCAGGATACTGAACCCGTTGCTCTGCTCCAGGCAGCCCACGTTGCAGCGACGGGGCATACCCTCCATGTCCACGGTCTGATAGATGATATCTTTGAACCGGGGGTCCGACAGGTCGTCGCCCGACCACACCCGTTCCACCGCGTTGGCGATCAGGCCGAAACCGACCCAGGTCTTGATGACGCCGACACCGTGTTTTCGTGCGAGCCGGACCAGTGCGTCGGTCGTGATGTGGGAAAGCACGATGAACGACTCTTCCGGCCGCGGGTGAAACGGCCGCGAGTCTTCGGCGCCCCGCGCGTTCCCGCCCCGCGTGCTCCCGGCGCCCTGCGACAGGCGGTACCAGAGCAGCAGAGACCATGCGTCGTCGGCCGACAGCAACACATGGGACCGGTTGTCGTGGTATTTCCGGTAGGCCCGGGGGACCTTGACCACGAGCCCCGCCCGGTCGGCGTCCGGGTCGGTCCCGATCATCAGGTCGAGCGCTTCCATGGCCTCGGCGCCGTACTGTTCGACGTAGGCATCAACGGCGATCTCGGACGCCGTGGGATCACCCGGGTCCGGCTGTTGTTCGGGATGGTCCTGGAAGGCGGGGAAGAGTCCGTTAAGCTCGTTCAACCGGTGTCGGGTTACCGCGTCCACCCGGGTGAAACCGAAATCACTCAACAGCCGGGGCACGGCCTTGCGTCCGGCCCCGTGAAACGCGCAGTACCCGATCCCGATGGAGGGCGCCCACGACTTCATCATCGCGGCGTCGGATATGAATCCCCGGATCTGGTCCTGGTACATCCGATGGATATCGACGAGGGGACGGCCGAGATAGTCGAATCCGGCCAGCGGCGCGGCGCCGCCCAGGAACACCAGCTTGTTGCCGTCACGACGAGGGTCTTCGGGGTGATCCGGATCGGTCCCGGCGTCATCGAAGTCCAGGAGAGCGACCTGGGCCGGAGTCGTGTTCCGGATGTAGTCGTTGTAGATGACCGATCGTTCCCGTGGAGAAAACTGCGATCCCGTCCTGGCGGAAAGCTTGTAGCCGTTGTACCTGCGGTCGTTATGGCTCGCGGAGATCAGGATGCCCATATCGGCGCCCAGCGTCGGTATGGCGAAGGTCATTTCCGGGTACGGACAGGCTTCGTCGAAGAGGTAGACTTTCAGCCCCTCCGCGAGGAATACCCCGGAAACCAGCCGGGCAAATTCCTGGCCCGCCACGCGACTGTCATAGCCGATGACGATGGACCGGAGTCCATGATCGGTCGCGTAATTCGCGACGCCCGTGGACTTCAGCAGGAGAACGATGTTGTTGAGGGTATTCGGCCCCTTGAGGATGGGGGCGTCCATGCCGTCCCGGGCGAGGATCAGCAGTTCTTCGTCCGACATGGCGGCTTTGCCGCGTATGCCCGCCGTGCCGAACTTGATCTCGTCCACGTAGGCTTCGACCAGCTCATCCCACCTGGCCGCTTCGACGGCGCTTCTCAGTCCGTCGCCGAGCCGTGGGGACAACCGGTTGATGTGTGGGTCGGTCAACCAGCAGCGCAGATTCGGAAGCACGTTCAGACGGGCCTGTTCGTAGAGCCCTTCGTCGATCAGCCCGCTGCGGAACTGCTCTTCGAGGAAACCGGAGATCCCGGCTTTCGCCTTCCGAACGACGGCGTCGGCGTCGATCGCCATGGGGTCACCCGTCGGCGATATGGACCTGCGTGCGCTTCTTCCCGTACCGGCGGAACTGGACGATGCCGTCCGTCAAGGCGAAGAGGGTGTCGTCGTTGCCGCGCCCTACGTTTTCTCCGGGCAGAATCCGCGTTCCCCGCTGCCGGACGATGATGTTGCCGGCCCGGACGCGCATGCCGTCCCCGGTCTTGACGCCGAGAAACTTGGGATTGCTGTCTCTCCCGTTGCGGGAACTTCCTACACCTTTCTTGTGAGCCATCTGCGAATATCCTTTCCGATCAGTTGGATGCGCTTGGGTCGTAGTTGATGCCGGTGATTTCGAGCGCGGTATACGGCTGCCTGTGCCCTCTCTTCCGGCGGTAGTTCTTCCGGCGTTTCATCTTGAACACCACGATCTTGGGATGGCGGCCCTGCTCGGTAACTTTGGCCGTCACGGTGGCTCCGGCGACCGTCGGCGTGCCGACCAGCGTCTCTCCGCCGCCCAGGAGGAGCACCTGGTCGATGGTGATCTCGTCTCCCACTTCGGCGGCGATCTTCTCGACCTGTATCGTATCTCCCTCGTTGACACTGAACTGCTGATCGCCGGATCTGATTACAGCGTACATCTATCTCGCTCCTTGTCCGTTTGGTCCGGTGGTCCGCTTACTTGAACTCGTCGGTCACGTCCAGGTCCCGTTTGCCCGAGAACACGCGGAACTCTTCCACGTGCAGGAACGGGTCTTCCTCGACTTGAAGTTGCATCTTGTACTCGTCCTGCAGGTTCACCAGTTTCTCCCGGCCGTTCTCATGCAGACTCATTGCCACGGTGGGGTGCACCTTGAGCTTGAGCTTCCGTTCTCTCAGTCCGGGCTTGGCCCGTTTCAGCCACCGGCCGATCTGGGTGACCATGGTGATGCGCGACATGATGCGGCCGGTCCCGTCGCACACCGGGCACGCCTCGCTGAAGGTGAACAGCAGGCTGGGGCGGATCCGCTGGCGGGTCATCTCGATCAGCCCGAATTCGCTGATCTCCTTGGACATGCGTGTCCGCGCGCGGTCGTGCGACATGGCCTTCTCCATTTCCTGGTGCACCTGCCGCCGGTTCCCGCGGTCTTCCATGTCAATGAAATCGATGACGATGATACCCCCGATGTCCCTGAGCCTGAGCTGCCTTGCCACCTCCGCGCAGGCTTCCAGGTTGGTCTGGAACACGGTTTCCTCGTGTCCCCTGGACCCCGCGTACCGGCCCGAATTCACGTCGATCGTCACCAGCGCTTCGGTGGGTTCGATGAGGATGTAGCCGCCGTTCTTCAACCATACCTTCCGGTGCAGCGCCTTGCCGATCTCGTTCTCGATCCCGTAGGCGTCGAACACCGGCGCCGTCCCGTCGTACATGTGGACGCGCTCGCGAAGCTGGGGGGCCACGCCCTTGAGATAGGCCAGGATCTCCTTGTATACCGCCTTCGAGTCGATGATCACGCTGTCGATGTCGGGCGTGAACAGGTCGCGTATCATCCCGGATGTCATTTCGACATCCTTGTGGATCATGGCGGGCGCCGGCGTCTTCCCGACCTCCTTCTCTATAGTCCGCCACGTCCGGGTCAGCGCCTTGAGGTCGTTCTTCAGCTCGGAATCCGATTTGCCCAGGGCGGCGGTCCGCACGATGACCCCGAAGTCGTCGTCCTTGAGTTTCCTGGCCAGGTCCCTCAGCCTGCGCTTTTCGCTCCAGTCGTCAATACGCCGGGAAACGCCGACGTAATTGGCATGGGGTACCAGCACGAGGAACCTGCCCGGCAGGGATATCTGGGAGGTGACCCGCGGTCCCTTGGTGCCGATGGACTCCTTCGTGATCTGGACGACGATCTCCTGGCCTTCCTTGACCATCTCCTGGATCTGGTATTCCCGGTCCCTGCCCCGTCCGGAGCCGGAATCGGGCTTCTCGTCGTCGTCGAAATCGATCCAGTCGGCTCCACTGGTTACGTCCGACGCCTGAAGGAAGGCCGCCTTGTCCAAGCCGATATCCACAAAGGCCGCCTGAATGCTCGGTATGACCGCCGTTACTACGCCCTTGCAGATGTTCCCGACCACGCGTTCGTGTTCCGGGCGTTCGACCAGCAGCTCGACGAGATGGTTGTCCTCGAGCATCGCGATGCGCGTTTCGTGCGTGGCCGTCTCAACTATGATGTCTTTCCGCAAATATCAACCTTCTGTCTGGCCCCTTAAGCGCCGGTTAACGTGAATGTTCCAAAGTAGTTAAATATAACATTCGGATGGCGTGGTGTCAAGTTCCGACTATTCCGGCCGGAATATACGCGCGTATCTTCTCCAGCAGCTCCCCGGGTTCAAGCGTCGTCATGCATATATTGCCGATCGGACACCTGGTCCGGTTGCATCCGAGACAGTCGACGCTTTCCTTCCGCACCACGCCGTGACCGTCGCCCCAGGGCCCCTGTGCGCGGGGGTCGGTGGGACCGAAGATGCCGACGGTGGGGACGTTCAGCGCCGCGGCCATGTGCATCGGCGCGCTGTCGTTGCTGACCAGAAGGCCGCAGCGTTCGAGGTAGGCGCCGAGTTCGGCAAGCGTCGTCTCCGGAAGCACGAGAGGGCGGTTGCGCATGGCGCCGGTTACCTGTGCGACGAGCCCATCCTCGCCCGGACCCCACAGGATCAGCACGTGCACGCCGTATTCATCGATCAGGGCGTCGGCCAGGCGGCCAAAAAACTCCGGCGGCCAGCGCTTGATGGCCCACCCTCCGCCTGGATTCAGGCCGATGACCGCACGGGCGTCCCGGGCGTGCTCCCGCAGCCATGCGTCTGCTTTCTCGTTCGCCGTACCGGGTATGGCGACACGCGGCCGGTCGACGGCCACCGGGATGGCCAGCGCCTCCAGGGCTTCCAGGTGGAACCGGACCTCGTGCCCTGGCCGGCCGGAGGGCGTGACCACGGTGGTGTAGGCGTGGCGGCGCATCCGGAAGGCGAAACCGACCCGGTCCGTCGCCCCGGTCAGCCAGGTCAGCACGGCGCTGCGGGGATTTCCGAAGAGGTCGAATACGAGATCGAAGCGTCTCTGGCGCAGGTTGCGATAGAACCGCGCCTGTTCTCGCCAGGAACCACGGATGCCCTGGCTTCCCCACTGGCGCAGGGGCAGCACGATGAGCTCGTCCAGCCAGGGATTCCACCGCAGGACGTCAGCGGAAGCCTCCTCCGTCAGGAAGGAGAGGCGGGCCCGCGGAAAGCGCCGCTTCAGGTTCTCGATGACGGGTGTCGCCAGGACGACGTCCCCGGTGGCCCGCAGTTTAATGACCAGTATGCGCCTGGGATCTTCGGGCATGGGCTTACTCCGCCGGACGGTTGGAGGTCCCGCGCAGGACAGACTCCACGGCCTCCAGCACCTGGCACGGTGAAATCGATTCGATACAGGGGACAGGCCGGACGCAGAAATCGCGGCCGCAACAGTCGTCCGTACCGGCTTCCAGGGCGACGTGCCCTTCAGCCTGCGAATAGGGAAACCAGATCCGCGGGTTGCTCGGACCGAAAAGGCCGATCGTGGGCGTGCCCACGGCCGCGGCGATATGCATCGGCCCGCAGTCATTGGAGACGAACAGGTCGCACCGCCGGATCAACGCGGCCAACCGGGTCAGCGAAGCGGTTTCCACGACGGGACAGGCGTGGCCCGCCAAGTCGGCTAACCCGTCCATGGCTTCCTGCTGCCCCGGTCCCGCCACCAGCAACACCCGCAGGTTCAGCGCTTCGATCATCCGGCGGGCCAGTTCGGCGAAGCGGCCCGCGCTCCACGTCTTCGCCGGCCAGCTTGCACCGGGGTTCAGCGCGGCGATCCGGCGGTCGCCGTCCACGGCCCGCTCCGCAAGCCAGGAATCGGCCCACGCCGCGTCTTCGGCGGAGAAGTGGACCTCGGTACGGTCGTCATCCACGGGAACACCGATCGTACGGACCGCATCCAGGTAGGCATCCACTACCCGGAGAGCATCCGACCGCCTGATCTTGACATTGTACGCCGCGCCCCTCCCCCGCACGTCATAACCGACCCGTAACCGCGCGCCCGTGGCCAGGGTCAGCAGCGCGCTGCGCGGATTGCCGAAGAGATCGATCACCAGGTCGAAACGGCGCTGTCGCAGATCGCGAAGGAAGCGCAACTGTTCCCCGCAGCGGGTCAGCACGGACCGGCCCGGCAGGAGTTCGTCCGGCAGCGCGATCACCTCTTCAAGGTAAGGGTTCCGCGCGAGGACCGCCGCGGGTCCCGCCTCCGCGAGGTAGTAGAGTTCCGCTTCCGCGTAGTGCCGCTTCAACGCCCTGATCACCGGCGTGGTAAGCACCACGTCGCCGATGAAGCGCAAACGGGAAATGAGGATCCGTCCTGCCTTCGGGGCGTCCATAAGACCTCGAGCGTTTTTTGGTGCGGGCGATCCGCCGATCCGGCCGCTTCGCGCGCTCAAGTTGCGCGCGTTCAACTTTCGCGGGCCGCCCACCCGGAAGTCGACCCCAGGATTTCGCGGTCGGTTGTTACGGGATCCGGGTCGGTCCGACGCCGCGACCTCACCGCATCCACGCGGCGCGCCGCGTCCATCAGCGCGCGCGGGAAGGTCAGATCGCCCTTCAGCACCGCGCCGAGGAAACGGGCCATCATCCAGCATACGTGCGACGCCAGGTACCTGAGGTCCCGCACGTTGCGCCACACAAAGAGGATCCGGTTTCTCGCGCTGACGCGGTCGATGAAGGCCCGGTCGTGCCGCGCGCCGATCGTCGCACCGTGTTCGTGGGTGAGCCGGCTTTCCGGTTCGTAAAGCACGGTCCAGCCCCGCTGGTACGCACGGTAGGACAGGTCCAGGTCTTCCGAGTAGAACGGGGCGTACAACGTATCGAAACCGCCCAGGGCCAGGTATTTCGACCGGGACACCGCCATGGCGGCCCCGTTGGCGTAGAGGGTGAGTGCGCGGCCATCTCGCAGAGACTCCCGTTCCGCCCACCTCAGCCGCAGCAGTCCGCAGTGCATGGCGCCCCGCACGAGGCCGCCCCCGGGACGCCCGTCTTCGGCCTGGTAGACCCGGGGATTGACGGCGAACACCCGTTCGTCACGGAAGTGGGAAAGAAGGGGATCCAGGAAAGGCCCGGTGGCGACGACGTCGTTGTTGAGCAGGACCACGATCTCGTGCGAAGCCCGCGACATCCCCGTGTTGCAGGCCGCGGCGAACCCCCTGTTCCCGTCGTGCCTGACCAGGACCGCGTCCGGACAGGTGGCCCACGTCCTCTCGGCCGTGTCGGCCGTACTGCCGTCGTCCACCACCACGATCTCCGCCCGGTCCGATTCCCCGTGGTCTTTCAGTGAACGCAGGCATCGCTCGACCAGATAGCCCGCGTTCCACGTCGGGATCACAATACTGCATCGTTCGCGCTGTGCCATGACTCCGTCCGAATCGGCCGTCACGCGGAGGGCTTTGCCGGACCGTCCGCGCGCCCCTCTGCTCCGTTTTCGCCCTGCCAGACCTTTACCAGCCTCAGGAACGAATAGATCCCCATGCACAGGCTGAAGAGAAGACCAGGGAAACCGTCCCGGTATCCCCTTTTGACGATGTAGCACTTCCATGCCATGCCGAGGGGAGAAAATACCAGGCGCAGCCGTCCCACGCGCTGTCCCGCCTGGATCCGCTCTTCCGCGTCCACGGAGGTGTACTGGTCGATCCGGGCGATGAAATCGGAGAGCGTGTTGTGCGAATCATGGTAGAGATCTTCGTGGATCAGTCCCAACTCGCCGTGTCCGTTTACCTCGATGTGGGCGTGGGCGCCTCCCGTCCAGTATCCCTTTCCGTTTTTGAGGAGTCGGGGCTGGTAGCTTGGGTTCAGCGTTCCGTGCCGAATGGGAAACCGGAGGAAGTGTTCCTGGCGGTGGATCTTGTACGCGTCGAAATCCCCGCCGGACCGCAGCAGGTCTCTGACCCGCGCATCGAGCCCTTCCGTGACGTATTCATCCGCGTCGAGAAAGAGTACCCAGTCCCCCCTGGCCTGCGCCATGCCGAAATTCCGCTGGTCGGCGAAACCGGACCATGGCCGCTGTAGCACGCGTCCTCCGCAGGACTCCGCGATATCCACCGTGCCGTCGGTGCTGCCGCTGTCCACCACGATGATCTCATCGGCCCAGGAAACCGGGTCCAGGCAGCGCCGGAGCTTGCGCTCTTCATTGTACGTGATCACGACGACGGACAGCGATTGCATGGGAGACGCCGGAGGATATGCGGTTTCAGGTGGAACGGCCCCCCGCGCCCGATTCGGCGTCGGCGGAGCCCCGGAGGTGAAGGTGCCAGAGCTTGGCGTACTTGGTGAAAACGTAACAGGCGGAAAGGCCGCACAGGATGAGGCCCGGCAGGCCGTCCAGGAAACCTCTACGCAACACGTACATTTTGAACAGGGTAAAAATCGGACGGAAAACCAGGTCTGTCAAACGGAAACGCCTGCCCGAGCGGTAGAGCTGGCGGGCGCCGAGACTGGTGAAGCTGTTGAATTTGTCCAGGTAGTGGTGGAGGGTGGGATCGGTATCGTGAATCATGGGGTGCTTCAGATCGCCGACCGGTCCCCGGATGCGCAGCGCCTCGTGCACCTCGTCGTCGGTGAACCGGGGATCGGCCCCGCGCCGGAAAAGGCGCAGCACGTAGTCGGGGTACCATCCACAATGCCGGATCCAGCGGCCCAGGAAAAGCGTCTTCCGGGCGATCCGGTAACCGGCGCGGTCCCCCTTGTCCATGACGGCGGTGATTTCATCCCGCAGGTCCTGTGGGACGCGCTCGTCGGCATCCAGCCAGAGCACCCAGTCGCCCGTGGCGTGCTCCAGGGCCAGTTGCTTGGTCGGCCCGTAGCCCAGCCACTCCGATTCGACGACACGGGCGGCGTATTGGCGCGCGATGGCGACGGTATCGTCGGTGCTCCCCGAGTCCACGAGCACGATCTCGTCGGCGAACCGCGCGCTCCGCAGGCAGGCTTCGATCCGAGGGGCTTCGTTCCGGGCGATGATGATGACGGAGAGGGACATGGCGCCGGCTCCCGCGGATCAATGTTCCGGTGCCGACTCGATCATCACCGCGGGTCCCGCGGCTTCCGGTTCCCTGCCCGCGTCGACCATGGCCTCGATTTCCTTGCCGGGCTTTGGGAAAAGCGGCGTGAGCCCCAGGGTCACGGCGAAGTTCATCAGCATGCCGATCGTCCCGATCCCCTGGGGACTGATGCCGTTGGCGAACAGTCCGAAGGTCCAGGTTTCCATGCCGAAAAATACGCACGCGATGATGTAGAAAGCCGTAAATCCGATGCCGGCCAGGATACCGCACACGGCGGGTATCGTACCCACACGCTTGCTGAAAATGCCCAGTACGATGGCGGGGAAGAAGCTCGCGGCGGCGAGGCCGAAGGCGAAGGCCACCACCTGGCTGACGAAGCCCGGCGGGTAGATGCCGAATACGCCGGCCACGACCACGGCAACGCCGATCACGCTACGGCCCACGGAAAGGCGCTGGCTCTCGCTCGCGTTGGGGCGCAGTACGCGGTAGTACAGGTCGTGGGATACGCTGGAGGAAATGACGAGCAGCAGTCCGCTGGCCGTGGACAGGGCCGCCGCCAGACCGCCGGCCGCGACGAGGGCGATGATCCAGCTGGCCAGTTCGGCCATTTCCGGCGTCGCCAGCACGATGATGTCGCGGTCCGGACCGGAGAGCCCCCGGGCCCTGAGGGCCGTGCGCCCATCCGCACCCTCCGCGCCGTCCGAATCGAGCCAGGCCTGGTGGTCGACCTGAATGGAGGACAGTTCGGCGTGCGACAGAGAACCGCCGCGGAAGATCTCGTTGTCGTCACCGGCCGAATACCGCATGACGCCGTCTCCGTCGTCCATCCACAGGATCAGGCCGGTCTTCTCCCAGTTTTCGAACCACGAAGGCAGTTCCTGCGCGGTCTTCCCGTTCAGGCTGTCGATCATGTAGTACCGCGCGAAGGCCGCGGTCGCGGGCGCCGTAAGGTAGAGCAGGGAGATGAACAGCAGCGCCCAGAAGGCGCTCCACCGGGCCGCCTTGACCGATTTGACGGTATAGAACCGGACGAGCACGTGGGGCAGGCCCGCAGTGCCCACCATGAGGGCGAGGGCCACGCAGAATACGTTGACCTTGTCCCACCCTCCCACGAAGGTGGCCGTGTAGCTGCTGAACCCCAGGTCGGCCTGTATCTGGTTGAGCTTCTCCAGCAGGTATACGCCCGTCTCGCCCGCGATGGACGGCTCCAGCGTGCTGCCGAGCCCCGCCTGCGGCAGGGGGCTTCCCGTGAGCTTGATGCTGATGGCGATGGCGGGGATCAGAAAGGCGGTGATGAGCACCCAGTACTGGGCGACCTGGGTCCACGTGATGCCCTTCATCCCCCCGAGCGTGGCGTAGATGAAGACAATGGCCATCCCGATGATGACGCCGATATGGATGTCCACTTCGAGGAACCGGCTGAAGACGACGCCTACGCCGCGCATCTGCCCCGCCACGTAGGTAAAGCTGATGAAGATGGCGCACGAGACGGCCACCACGCGCGCGAGGTCCGACGCGAAGCGGTCGCCCACGAAGTCCGGCACGGTATAGTGGCCGAATTTCCGGAGGTACGGGGCGAGCAGCAGCGCCAGCAGCACGTAACCGCCCGTCCAGCCCATGAGATAGACGCCGCCGGCGTATCCCATGGTGGAAATCAGCCCGGCCATGGATATGAAGGAAGCCGCGCTCATCCAGTCGGCGGCCGTGGCCATGCCGTTGGCCGCCGCGGGTACGCCCCGTCCGGCGACATAGAAGCCCCGGGTGTCCCGGACCCGGGTCCGCCACGCGATAAAGAGGTAGAGGCCGAAAGAGAGGGCTACGAAGAAATAGGTCCAAGCCTGTACCGACATCGGCCGCGCCTACCCTTCCTGTCTGGTGGATTCGAGTTCCCGGCGGTGCCGGTTGTCCAGGCGGTTCATGTACAGGCAGTAGGCCAGTATGAGCAGCACGAAGACGATGATGCTGCCCTGGTGGGCGAACCAGAATCCCATGGGAAAGCCCGTGCCGGATATGCGATAGGCGTTGAGCGTGTCCGCGAACAGGATGCCCGCCCCCAGTCCGGCCAGGGCCCACAGCCCGAGCAGCACGGCCATGATCCGTATGTTGGCCCGCCAGTAGCTTTGCAGCGCCGCGGCGGCCCTGCTGCCGGCGGTGTCCATTGAGGCGTCCCTTCCGCTGGCGGAATCCGTTGAGTCGCTCCTGCTGCCGGCGGCATCCGTCGAATCAGACATGCAGGTCCTCCGGTTCATCCCTTTCCGTTCAAAGCTTGACCACGGTCAGCTTCGCCTCCACGTACATGCCGGGGAAGATGAACGCGAGGTATTTCTCCCATCTGCGGGGAAACCGGTTGGCGAGCAGGCTGATGCCCAGCACCCGGTAGACGTCGCTGAAGATCAGCCTGCATTCGTCCATTCGAAACCGCCCGTCCCGGCACATCTGGGTGATCGTCACGTAGCCGAAGTGATGATAGTGCGTCAGGTCGCCATAGGACAGCTGCGAAGAGTAGTGGGGCGTGACGATGCGGATCGAAGCCCCGGGCCGCGCGATACGGTACACTTCGTCCATGGCCCGGGCCGGCTGGAGGATGTGCTCCAGGATATGGGACATCTCGACGTGATCGAATTGCGCGTCGTCGAAGGGATAGGGGTAGTCGTCCAGGCTGTGCACGACGTCCACGTGCGCCGCATCGTTGATGTCCAGGCCGACGGCTCCTTCCAGCTTCCCGAAAGGTCCGCAGCCCAGATCGAGTTTGGTCGCCATGTTCACCCGTTCCCGTGCCATGGAGGCGTTCGCCTGAGCGGGCAACATGGTATGGACGGGCAGGGGTCGTGTCAAGTGAATAAGGCCGTCACGGGCCGGGTTCAGACCCGGATGATATCGCCCGTTTCGACGCTGCCGGAACCGTCGAGCATGGCGGAGATTTCGCGGTACACGCGATCCGGCGGGATCTCCTCGATCCGTTGACTGGCCGCGTAGAAGGCGCGGTGCCTTCGGCCGGGCGGTTTCCAGTAGGCCGGATCGCTGGTGGCGTGGAAGGACAGGGTCGGCGTCTCCACGGCGGCGGCCAGGTGGAGGACCCCGGTATCGTTGCATACGAGCAGGTCCGCGGCGCCGATCACGCCCGCGACCTCCCGCAGCGACAGGGGCGGTGCGCCGTGCAATGGAGTCGATGCCGCTTCGCGCAGCGCGCGCAGCAATGCTTCTTCTCCCGGCGCGGGGATGACCAGGATCCGGACGGAGCGCCGGGCGGCCAACGCATCGCAGACGCGGGCCAGCTGCTCCACGGGGTACCGCTTCCTCGCGTCCCCGGTGCCGAAGTGGACAGCGACCACGGGGCCCGCGGGCTCAGGGCCTTCGGGCTCGGGACCTCGGGGCTTCCCGGGATCCCCGGCCAGGCCATCGATCACCGCCCGGCCGGCCGCCCGTTCCTCCTCGGTCATGGCGTAACGGTAGGACAGGTCGTCCGTATCGGCGCCCACGTACCGCACCACGTCGAGGTTCCGCTGGATCTGGTGCCTGGGTTCGGGACGCACGGGCACGTTGATCGTGTAGAAGGGGTTGTGGTCGAGGTGGTCGAAGGTGGGCGTTTCGGGTCCCATGACCACGGGAGCGCCCGAAAGCCAGGCGATGAGATCGCTGGACAGGGAATGGGAAACCGTGTTGAACACGACGGCGAGGTCGACGGGGTCGCGCATGAGATCGACGAAGCACCGGATGTCCCGGGGCCGCCAGCGAAATCCGGATTCGTGGAACAGCAGGACCTCGTCCGCATCTGGATTGTTCCGGGCTACGGGGTACAGGTAGGCGCGGACCACCAGGGTGAGGTGCGCGGCGGGAAACCGCGCCCGCAGCGCGTGGATCGCGGGGGTGGTCAGCAGGAAATCGCCGAACTGATCGTGTTGCCGGATAATCAGGATCCGGCCGATGCGATCGGGATCGACCGCGCCCGGCGGCGTGCGGCGACTGCCCAGGGGATGGCTGGCCAGCCATCTGAGCACCCGGGTCTTGAGCCGCTTTTCGATAGGATACCACATCATCGGCCGTCCGTTATTCCGCCACCGGTTCCTGGTCCCGGAACTGCAGGTTGTAGAGTTTCCTGTACAGGCCGTCTTCCTGGATCAGCGACCCGTGGACGCCGGACTGGACGATCCGGCCGCGGTCGACCACGACCACCCGGTCCGCCTTCTGTACCGTCGACAGGCGATGGGCGATGACCAGGGCCGTCCTGCCCTTCATCAGCCGGTCGATGGCCTCCTGGACCAGCAGCTCGGACTCGGTGTCCAGGCTGGACGTGGCCTCGTCGAATATGAGGATCTGCGGATCCTTCAGGATGGCCCGGGCGATGGCGATGCGCTGGCGCTGCCCACCGGAAAGCCGCACGCCCCGCTCCCCGAGAAACGTATCGTACCCATCGGGCAACTGCTCGATGAAGGCGTCCGCGTTCGCGGCGGCCGCGGCGGACTGTATCCGGTCCAGGGGCATGTCGGCCACGCCGTAGGCGATGTTGTTGCGGACCGTATCGTTGAAGAGGATCACGTCCTGGGTCACGATGCCCATCTTCTCCCGGAGGGAAGCCACGGTGACCGAACGCAGGTCTTTCCCGTCGATTTCGATGCGCCCCCCGGTCGGATCGTAGAACCGCGCGACGAGGTCCACCAGGGTGGACTTGCCGCCGCCGCTGGGTCCCACGAGCGCCACGGTCTCGCCCGCTTGGACCACCAGGTCGATCTCTTCCAGGGCGGGATCGGAGACCGAATCGTACCGGAAGTCAACGCGATCGAGCCGGATCTCCCGCCGCAGGTCGGGCAGCGGGACCGCACCGGGGGCGTCCGTGATCTCCGGGGCCGTGTCCAGCACGGAAAACACGCGGTCGGCGGCGGCGATCCCCTCCTGGATCCTGTTGTGCACCTGGCCGAGTTCCTTGACCGGTTTCATCATGGAAAAGAGGGCCAGGAAGAAGGTCAGGAAGTCCTCGGGCGCCAGCAGGCCGCCTTCCAGCACCTGCCGCCCGCCGTACCAGAGGATCGCCAGGCCCACGGCGCTGCCCAGGATCTCCGTGATGGGGCTGGCCAGGTTGTGCATGTGGGTCAGGCGGAGCAGCGTGCGGAAGTAGTGTTGCGTCTGCCGCTTGAACTTGCCGATCTCGAAGGACTCCATGTTGAAGGCCTTGACCACCCGCACACCGGCCACGGTCTCCTGGAGCGTCGAGGTCAGGTCGGCCATGGCCTCCTGGGACGCCGTGCTGCTCCGGCGAAGGCGCCTGCCCACCGTGGTGATGACGAGGACGCTCAGCGGAAGCAGGACCAGGGAGACCAGCGTCAACTGCCAGCTGAGGATCAGGAGGATCGCGAGGAAGACCACGACCAGCATGGGTTCCTTGACCAGCGTGCCGAAGGCGGCAGAGATGGTGCCGTTGATCTTCATGACGTCGTAGGATACGCGGGAGATGAGCTCCCCCGTGCGTTCCCGGTGGAAATAGGACAGGGAAAGCCGGTGCAGATGGATATAAAGGTGGTTCCTGAGGTCTTTGATGACCCCGTTCTCGGCGTAGGCCATCAGGTAGGCCTGCAGGTAACTGCTGATGTTCTTGAGCAGGAGGATGAACAGGATGATCAGGCAGAGGCGCTCGAGGGTTGCCTGCTTGGTCGGCCGCCTGATCAGGTCGTTGGTGCGGTCCTTCAAGGTCTCGCGCAGGCCCGTCATCCCGGTTCGCTGTTCCAGCCGGTTCGCCGAATCCTGGGCCACGTCGAGTTGACCACCCTGCCCGGGTTGACCGCCCTGCCCGGTCTGGCCAGGCTGCCCGGCCGGGGTGCCCTGCACCGTCTGTACGGTTTCCTGACCGAAGAGGGTCTGCAGAAAGGGCAGGGCCACCCAGACGGTAGCGCTGCTGGTCAGCGCGAAACAGGCCATGCATACCATGGCGCCGGCCATGAAATACCAGTAGGGTTTTACGTAAGAAAGTACTCGGAGATACAGATTCATGGGGGTAGGGATGGGGTTCAGGCGGGAGGGGCCATTGAAGCGGCATAGAGCGCTTCCACCCGGTCGGTCATGGCGTCGAGATTGAAGCGTTCCCTGGTCTGTATGCGGCCGGCCTTCGCGATGCCCGCGCGCAGCCCCTCGTCCATCAGCAGTGATTCGACCGACCGCGCTAGCCCCTCCGCGTCGCCTCCCTGGAAGGCCAGACCCGTTACGCCGTCCTCCACGGTGTCCAGCGTGCCGTCCGACCGGGTCGATACACAGGCCACGCCCATGGCCATCGCCTCGATGACCGTCGCGCCGAAACCCTCTGCTCTCGAGGGAAATATAAAAACGTCCATGGCGTTCAGCAAGGCGGGAATATCACGCCTGAAGCCCGTGAACAGCACGGTGTCATCGAGTCCCAGTTCCCGGGCCTGTCGAACGATCCCGTCGTGGTACGCTTCCTCGCCGTAGCTCGCCTCGCCCACCACGACGAACCGCAGGGACCTCTCCGGGTGGCGGTCCCGTAGCATCCGGGCGGCCTGAAGGAACTCCTCGAAGCCCTTCCCCGGAGACACGCGGCCCACGGTCCCCACCAACAGGGCTTCGGAGGCAATCCCGAGCGATCTTCTCGTGTCTTCCGGGTCATAGCGGGCAGGATCGAACCGCTCCAGGTCCAGGGCCGGATGGACCGTCACCACGCGGTCCGGCGGAACGGGACAGGTCTCCCGTACGTTCCTGTTGAGCGTCTCGGATACCGTGATGACCCGGGAAACGCGCCGGTACAGCCAGCGGTGCAGCGGGTCCTTCTTCGTTACGTAGGAACCGACGTGCTTGGTGAGCAGGAGCGGTCCCCCGAACCCCGCCAGCCGCGCGGCGGGCACGGCCTGCCAGAGGTCGCGGGACAGGTGGAGATGGAGGACGGCGGGACGAAAGCGGCGGATACAGCGCCGAAGCGCGCAGGTCGAAAGGGGATTCATGTAACCGCCGATGGGGACGGTTTCCACCGTCAAGCCCCGTTCACGGGCTTCGCGGGCAATCGATCCCTTTGGATGAAGTACAAGGCGCACGTCATGACCGCGGTCCCGGAGCTTTCCCGACAGGATCGGAACGTGCATCTCCGTGCCGCCCCAGGCCAGGGAGGAGCATACCTGCAGGATGCGCGCGGGCGCCATGCCGGCCATGGCAATCCTCTAATCGATGGAGTCGGGGATCGGGATCGGATCGGGGACGCTTACGGACATCCAGGCGGGTCCGCCGGCATCGCTTCCGCCGGCATCACTTCCGCCGGCATCACTTGTGCCGGCATCACTTCCACACCTGGTGCCAGGCGCATTCCGTCTGGAAGATGTAGTTGTTGCACTGGCTGCAGATTTCGAGTTCGTCGTAACGGTTCTCGATCATCTTCTGGCGGATCTCCTGGATCGGCGCGCCGTTCCAGACCTCCCTGATCGACTGCTTCGAGACGTCGCCCACTTCCACCTTGAAGTCGAAATCGAGACAGCAGATGGACACCCGGCCGTCGTTCGCGATGACGAACTCCTCCCAGGGATGCTTGCAGGGGAAGGTGAAACCGCCGGTGGCCGAGGCATCGGCCTGGTCGCCCACGTTCTTGTCTTCCACGCTGCCCGTCCAGGTGGTGTAGCTCTGCACTACCACGTGGTCTGCGATGGGCTTCCAGAGGTCCCTGAACGCGTCGATCTCGTGCTGGGTCTCGGCCATGTTGATGATGGTCACCGTGATTTCCGGCGTCTTGCTGCGGACGGACCGCTTCAGTTCCATCAGGTACCGCGCGTTCTCCACCACCTGTTCGTAGTCGAGCCCGACGCGCACCGCCTCGAAGGTCTCCGCCGTCGCCCCGTCGATGTCGATGTTGATCTTGTCCAGCCCGCAATCGATGAGCTCCTGCGCCTTCTGCGGTGTGATGAGGGATCCGTTGGTGCTCACGCTGACCGGCACGCGGGGCAGCTTTTGCTTCGTATACGCGATCATGTCGACAAGCTTTTTGTTGATGAAGGACTCCCCGAACATGAAGGGTTGTATGAGCCGGATGTAGCGGGCGTTTTCGGCACATTCGTCGATGATCTTGCGATACAGGTCCATGGACATGTTGCCCTTCTTGCGGCTCAACAGTTCCCGCGGGCACATGATGCAGTCGGCATTGCAGTAACTCGACCCCTCGATACTGATCACTTCCGGAAATCGCAGTTTCCGCGCGACAATGGAATTGCGCAGGACTCGCTGAACCGGCTCGTACCGGGACGCCGTCTTGTAAAGGGAGTCTTTAAGGCCCATCGGTGGTCAGCCGTCCTTCCAGTTGAATTCGTCGTCGCCACCCCGGATCAGCCGGTTGTAGCCCGGCTGCCGGGTCTGTACCTCTTCGGTTCGTATGGGCGGGAACATCCGGCCGCCCCGCTTCCTGTACATCCCGTATTCCCAGGTCTTCGCATACCCGGACATGACCGATACCGATGAGAGAAGGCAAAGCAGAAGTCCTTGCATCCCATCGAGATATCCTCTTTTCATCACGTACAGCTTCCAGAACGCACCCAGGGGAGCGAGGGCGATGTGCACCCAGGTTATCTTCCGGTCCGGCCGCGCTTTCAACCGGTTCCTCACCTCGATCGACGTGTACTCGTTCAGCTTCTCGATATACTGGTACAGGCTGGTATAGGCATCGTGTACCAGCGGTGCATCGAGGCGGCCCGTGGGCCCGTCGACGACGAAGGTCTCGTGGACCTGGGTCCGTGTGACCCTCGCCTTGCTCCGGCGGAACAGCCGGAGCGGCCGGTCGTCTCCCCAGCCGGCCGCATGGCGGATGTGCCGGGAGAGGAAGTAGTTCTCCCTGGGCATATGGTATCCGTCGCAGGGCGCGGAAGCATCCAGGAGGCTTCGGATCTCCGACTCAAGCGGCTCGCTGAGCCGCTCGTCCGCGTCCAGGTTCAACACCCATTCGGAAACCGCCCGGTCCAGCGCCTGCTGCTTCTGCTGTCCGCTGCCGTGCCGGTCTTCGTGATACAACCGGACCTTGTCGTGGCCGTTGCAGATCTCGACCGTCCGATCGGTGCTTCCGCAGTCCACCACCACGATTTCGTCCACCCAGGAAACGCTCCGCAGACAGGTATCGATATGCGGTTCTTCGTTATAGGTAATGACGATTACGGATATCGTATCCATACCTGCATCATCGATCCCGTTCTATAGCGTAATCGACCATGTTCAGGAGCGCGTCCTTCGCCCGGGTCTCCGGCTCTTCGCCGAGGATCCGCTTGGCCTCCTCCGCGTAGGCCAAGGCTTTGCCTTTCGCGTAGCCGATGCCGTCATGGACGTGAACGAACTCGACGATCTCGTCGCAGACCCGGTCGCTCCATTCCTCCTTCATCAACTGCTCCACGCGCCTGTTGCCGTCGGTGGTTGCGTTCCGGAGGGCGTGGATCAGCGGCAGGGTAACCGTCCCTTCCCGGAAATCGTTTCCCCTCGGTTTTCCGATGACGTCTTCGTCCCCCGTGAAATTCAGGATGTCATCGGTAATCTGGAAAGCCATGCCGAGTTTCTCGCCGAAATTGCCGAACCGGCAGGCCGTCTCGGCCGAACGGCTTGACAGGTACGCGCCGGAATCGCACCCGCACGCGATGAGCGAGGACGTCTTGTTGCTGATGATGCGGTAATACTCCGCCTCGGACGTCCGGATGTTGAACCGGCGGATGGCCTGGTGCAACTCGCCCTCGGTCAACCGTTCCACGCATGCCGCGATCTTCGCCGTGATCCGCGAACAGTCGAGTTTCGCGATCAGCGTCAACACCCGGGCGATCACGTTGTCGCCCATCAGCACCGAGACGTGGTTGTCCCATTTGGAATTCAGCGTGGGCAGACCGCGACGCGTGGTCGCACGGTCCACCACGTCGTCGTGAATCAGCGTCGCGGTGTGGCAGAGCTCGATGATGAACGCCGCCAGCATGGTCTCCCGGCTCGGCGTACCGTATGCCGAGGCCGAAAGGAATACCAGCGCGGGTCTCAGCCGTTTGCCCTTGGTGCGAACCAGGTGGGCCCAGATCTGATTGATGACCTCCACGTCGGACTGGGAGATCTCGCTGATCTTCTGCTCAAACTGGTCGAGATGGCCCTGGACCGGTGCGCTGATGGTTCGGAAGTCTATGAATGCCCTCCGGTTGGCTGGCGGTGGCGCCCGCTGAAATACCTGAATATATGGCGTGAAACCGGCCGGAAGTCAACCCAATTCGCCGATGCCGGCCCATAGGCGGAAGCGGCGGAACGGCCAGGCTTACGGCAGCGTCATGACCGCCCGCTCGGCCAGTTGAAGCAATTCGGAGGGGAAAACGCCCACGGCCAGGATGGCCAGGGCGGAGAGGCAAAGCGCGGTCATGCCGCTGTAGGACAGGCGGCCGGCCGGTTCGGCCGGCACTTCGGCCGCGGGCCGCATGTACATACAAACCACGACGCGGAGGTAGTAGTACAACGACACGCCGCTGAAGAGCAGGCCGATCACGGCCAATTCCACGTAGCCTCCGTACACCAGCGCACTGAAGAGATAGAACTTGGCCATGAACCCGGCCGTGGGCGGAATGCCGGCCAGGGAAAACATGACCACGGCCATGACCGCGGCGACGAGCGGACGGCGGCTTCCCAGGCCGGCCAGGTCGTCCAGGGTCGCGCAGGGAATCCCGCGGGCGGCAAGCACGGCCAGCACCCCGAAGGCGCCCAGGTTCATCGCCGTGTACACGATCAGGTAGAAGACGATGCTCGCGCTGCCGTCCTGGCTGTCGGGGCTGACCGCCATAAGCGGCAGCAGCATGTAGCCGGCATGGGCGATGCTCGAGTAGGCCAGCAGCCTTTTCAGGTTCGTCTGAACCAGCGCCACGATGTTGCCAACGCCGATCGTGAGGACCGCCAGCACCGAGATCAGCGGGATCCATTCCATCTGAAGGCCGGGAAAAACCGAACCGAGCAACCGGATCAACACCACGAAGGCGGCCGCCTTGGAACCGGTGGACAGGAAAGCCGCGACGGGCGTCGGCGCACCCTGGTACACGTCCGGCGTCCAGGCGTGGAACGGGACCATGGAGATCTTGAAACCGATCCCGACCAGGAGCAGGCCCAATCCCCCGAGCAGCAGGAGATTCACGGCGTCGCTGCGCTCTTCGCCCAGCGTGCGCGCGATGGCCTCGTACTCCGTGCTCCCGCTCGCGCCGTAAAGCAGGGCCATGCCGTAAAGAATGAAACCGCTGGCGAAGGCACCCAGCAGGAAGTACTTGAGCGCACCCTCGTTCGAGCCGGCGTCCCGCTGTTCGAAGCCGATCAGCACGTAAAGCGAAATGGAGAGTACTTCCAGGCCCAGGAAAAAGGTGAAGAGGTCGGTGCTCGCCGCCATCATGCTCATGCCGGACACGGCGTAGATGAGCAGCGCGTAGTACTCCCCGCGGTCGATGGAACGGGCTTCGACATAGGAAATTGAGA
The DNA here is from genome assembly GCA_009837395.1 of Gemmatimonadota bacterium. Taxonomy (GTDB): domain Bacteria; phylum JAAXHH01; class JAAXHH01; order JAAXHH01; family JAAXHH01; genus JAAXHH01. The sequence goes on along the minus strand of VXTP01000043.1, from coordinate 56,936 downwards.
TCAGTACGGTCAACACGGCGCCGGCGATGAACACCAGGGTGGCCACCAGGCTGAAGTCGTCCATCACCATCATGGGCGATGTATCCGAGAAGGCGATGGGTCCCCGGCCCAGCTGGTTCAGGGCAAAGACGCCGGCTACCGCCAGGAGCAACAGGGAAAGGTAGGGGATCCCCTTGCGAAACCGTTCGAACAGGCCGATGATCAGGACCACGGTCGCGGCGGACACGAGCACGATCTGCGGCATCACGGCGTAGAGGTTTATGGCGGGCAGGGCCGTATTCATCGCGTATCCTGGCTGGTGTCAGGGGTGGCATCGGGGCCGGCCGGACCATTTGGGCCGGTCAGCCCGTCCGGGGCGGCCGGATCACCCGGGGCGGCCGGATCACCCGGGGCGACCGGATCACCCGGGCCGTTCGGGTCCGCCGGCATCGGTTCGATGGACACTTGAGTCATCCCGGCCGGCGGTGACTCGGCCAGACGATGGGTCTGGACCAGCAGCTTCTGCACCGAAGCTTCCATGGTCCGCAGGAAAGGATTCGGATACACGCCGATCCAGATGATGAACAGCGTCATGCACGCAAGCACGGCCGTCTCCCGGAAGGAAAGGTCCCTGATCCCCCGGTTCTCCTCCTTCGTCACTGGGCCGAAGACCACCTTGCGGTACATCCTGAGCATGTAGACGGCCGCGAGGATGATCCCCGTGGCCGCGACGGCCGCGATCAGGATATTCCGCTGGAACACGCCGACCAGTATGAGAAACTCCCCGACGAAACTGCTCAGGCCCGGCAGGCCCACGGAAGCCAGGGTAAATACGAGCAGGAAAGCGGAGAACACCGGAATCGTGTGCCAAAGCCCGCCGTAGGCTTCCATGTCCCAGGTGTTCCGGCGCTGCACGAGCATCATGGCGGCCAGGAACAGTCCGCCCGTGGACAACGCCAGGCTGACGATGTGGACGACCGCGCCCTGGATACCGTGCTGGTTCAGTGCGAATACGCCCAGCACGACGAACCCCGCGTGACTGATCGTCGAATAGGCGATCATCCGCCGGATATCCGATTGCGCCAGGGCGATCAGCGCGCCGTAGACGATCCCGGCCGCCGCCACGGCGCACATCAGGGGCGCCAGCTCGGTGAGGGCATCGGGAAACAGCGGAAGGGTCAGGCGAATGAACCCGTAGGCCGCCATCTTGACGAGTACGACGGCGAGGACGATGGCATCGGGCAGCCATGTGTGAAAGGGCACCATGGGCACCTTCACCGCGAAGGCGGCGATGAAGGCGAGGGCGAGCCAGAACTGGACCTCCGGCGGTATGGACAACTGGTAAAGCGCCGCTATCTCGAAGGTGAGGACGTCGTGGGCCTGGTGGTGGAGAAAGGCCAGCGTGATGACCGCGGCCAGCATGAGCAGGCTGCCGAACACGGCGAACAGGAAGAACTTCAGGGCCGCCCGGGCGCTGTTTTCATAACCCCAGATGCCGATCAGGAAGTACATGGGGATCAGCATGCCTTCCCAGAAGAGAAAGAACAGGAACAGGTCGAGGGAGAAGAACACGCCCATCAGGGTGGTTTCCATCAGGAGCATGAAAACCTGGTAGGCCCGGACCCGCTCGCTCACGATCGTCCAGGTGCCGAGCAGGGCCAGGGGCCACATGAGCGCGGTGATCCCGGCGAGGAGGATGCTGATCCCGTCCGCCCCGATGTGATAGGACACGCCCAGGGATTCGATCCAGGGCATGCGCTCCACGAACTGCGGTTCGCCCAGGTGCGCCTTGAAGGCGCCGAAGCACACCGCGAAGAGGACGAGCACCAGGGCCGAAACGCCGAATCCCACCCACCGGGCGGCCGTGTCCCCTTTGACGAAGAGGAGCAGGACGGCGCCCAGGACCGGCAGCCAGATGATGAGAGACAGGTAAGGCAGTTCCGTCATGTACAGTTCCTTCGGTTCCTTCAGTTCCTTCGGGTTTGCGGTCCCGGGTTACGGTCCCAGGTAACCGGTGATGTAGGCGAACACCACGAGCGCGCCGATGACCATGATCAGCGCGTAGTTCTGAACGACCCCCGTCTGCGTATACCGGATCGCGTTCCCCATGCTGCGTACCGTGAGCGCGGCCAGGGTCAGCCCCCCGTCGATGATCGCGGCATCCAGGATGCGCCAGCATGCCCGGGCGATCTTCCTCACCGGTCCCACGATGAAGGTGTCGTAGATCTCATCCACGTAGAACTTTTCCAGTGAAAGCGTATACAGCGCCCGCGGCACCAGGCGGTCGAAAACCCTGTTGCCGCGAACATACACGGTGTAAGCGCCCCATATACCGGCCGCGGCCACCAGCAGGGCCAGGACCATCAGGGCCAGTTCGACGCTCGCGGAAGGTACCTGCGCCTCCGGCAGCCCGGAGAACACCGGCGCGAGGAATCCGCCGAAACGGTCCATGCCCGACGCGAACACGTGGGGGATGCCGATGAACCCGCCCACGGTGGAAAGAACGGCCAGCAGCACCAGCGGTATGGTCATGACCCGGGAAGACTCCCGTACCTTTTCGGTCTCGTCCCGGCTCAGCCGGGTCTCGCCGCCGAAGGTCATGAACAGCAGCCGGAACATGTAGAAGGCGGTCATGGCCCCGGTGGCCAGGCCGACCAGCCACAGCACGGGGGCGTTGACGAAGGCGCCCAGCAGGATCAGGTCCTTGCTGAAGAAACCCGCGAAGGGCGCGATCCCCGCGATGGCAAGGGTCGCCAGCAGCATGGATTTGTAGGTCACCGGCATGAGATCGCGGAGCCCGCCCATGTTGCGGAGGTCCTGGGGGTCCTTACCCTTCTCCAGGGCGTGTTCCAGCGCGTGAATGACGCTGCCCGCGCCCATGAACAGCAGGGCCTTGAAGAACGCGTGGGTGACCAGGTGGAAGATCCCCGCGGTGAAGTAGCCGACGCCGCAGGCCAGGAACATGTACCCCAATTGGCTCACGGTGGAATAGGCCAGGACGCGCTTGATGTCGTACTGGGTCAGGGCGATGTACGCGGCGAAGATGGCCGTGACCGCACCGACGACGGCCACGACGGTCATGGCCGTGGCGGACTGCGCGAAGAGCACGTGGCAACGGGCGACCATGTACACGCCCGCGGTCACCATGGTGGCCGCGTGGATCAGCGCGCTGACCGGCGTGGGGCCTTCCATGGCGTCCGGCAGCCAGACGTGGAGAGGCACCTGGGCGGACTTGCCCATGGCCCCGATGAAGAGCAACAGGGTGACGGCCGTGATGACCGGAGCGAGCACGGCCGGGTCCGCCGCGAACACGTCGGCGTAGGTGAGCGAGCCGGCGTACAGGAAGATCAGGAGCAGACCCAGGATGAAGGCGAAATCGCCGATGCGGTTCACCACGAAGGCCTTCATGCCCGCGTTCGCCGCCGACCGCCTTTCGCACCAGAACCCGATCAGCAGGTAGGAACAGAGCCCGACCCCTTCCCAGCCGACGAACATCAGCAGGAAGTTGTTGCCCATCACGAGGATGAGCATGGCGAACATGAACAGGTTCAGATAGGAGAAATACCGGACGCAGCAGGCGTCCTTGCCCATGTAGCCGATGGAATAGACGTGGATCAGCAGGCCGACGCCCGTCACCACCAGCATCATGACCGTCGAAAGCGGATCGACCAGGAAGGCCACGTCCACCGCGAAGGTGCCCGACGTGATCCACGAGTAGACGACCACGTCGACGCTGCGTTCCCCGTCCGGCAGCCCGATGAGCTGGAAGAAGACGCCCAGCGCGAGCAGGAAGGACAAGGCCACCGTGGCGCAGGCGATCATCCCGGATACACGGGGGTTCCGGTTGAAGAATACGTTGATGAAGGCCCCAAGGAGGGGCAGGAAGGGGATCAGCCAGATGTAACTGAAGGATTCGGTCATGGGGTTCACGAAAGGGTCCAGGGCTAGCCGGCCGTACCGGCTACCAGCGCAGGGACCGGACCTCGTCGATGTTGACCGTTCCGCGGTTGCGGAACAGCAGGATCACCAGGGCCAGGCCGATCGCCACCTCGGCGGCCGCCACGGTAATCACCAGGAACACGTAGATGTGGCCGTCGGCCATGCCGAACTGCCGGGCGAAGGCCACGAAAGAGAGATTGGCCCCATTGAGCATCAACTCGATGCCCATCAGCACGATGATGGCGTTCCGCCGTATCAGCACGCCGGTGGCGCCGACCAGGAAGAGCACGGCACTCAGGACCAGGTAATAGGTGACAGGGATCATGGGTTCGTCGACTCCGGCAAGGTCAGCCCCTCACTCGCCCACGGAAACGGTGCCCTTGCGCGTGAGCACCACGGCGCCCACGATGGCGATCAGCAGGAGTACGGCCGCGATCTCCACGGGCAGCAGGTATTTCGTGAACAACAACGTTCCGATCTGTTCCACTTCGCCGAAACCGGCTCCGCCGCCATCCGCCGGAGTAGTCGTACCGCCGCCCGTATAGGACATGATCATGGCCGCCACCGGCAGGAACAGCAGCGCGGCCAGGAGGACGGCCAGCGGTTTCTGGATCCGGAATACCCCACCCTCCTCGCGGCTCAGGTTCAGCAGCATGATGACGAAGAGGAAGAGGACCATGATGGCGCCGGCATACACGACGATCTGTATGATCGCGACGAACTGGGCGTCCAGCATCAGGTACAGGCCGGCGATTGATATCATGACCATGATGAGCAGCAGCACGCAGTAGATCGGGTTGCGCTGCAGGATCATGGCCACGCTGCTCGCGACGGCAACAATGGCGAAGAAAAGGAAGAAGTAGAGTTCCATGGCCTCTCAATGACCACCCGGACTACCCGGGTCGGGAAGCTGATCTCCCCGGGGGCGCGTGAAGGCCTCCCGGCTCTTTCGAAGGACCTGGCCCAGCGTGCCCTCCTGGTCCTTGGTTTCATCGTAGTTCTTCAGCAGGCGTTCCCGGTCCCAGATCATCTCTTCCCGCGACGTGGCCACGAGTTCGATGTCGTCCGTCATGTCGATGGCGTCTTCGGGACAGGCCTCCACGCACATGCCGCAGAAAATGCACCGGAGCATGTCGATCTGGAACGTGCGGGGGATCTTCTCCCGGTCGTTCCATTCCGTCTCCATGCCTTCGATGGTGATGCAGTCGGCGGGACAGGCCACGGCGCACATCTCGCAGGCCACGCACTTGACCCGGTCCTCCTCGTCCTTGTTGAGCCGGTGGGCGCCGCGGTATCCGGGCGGCAGGATCTTCTGTACCTCCGGGTACTGCATGGTGATCTTCTTCTTGAAGAGGTGCCCGAGGGTCAGGAGCATGCCCTTGATCACCGCGGGAAGGTACAGCCGCTCCGCCAGGGTCATCTTGCGCGCTTCAACGATGATTGCCATGGATCACTCTCCCGTGTCAGACCAGCATCCAGATTCCGGTGACGACTACGTTCAACAGGGCCAACGGCAGCAGCACCTTCCATCCGATCGCCATCAGCTGGTCGTACCGGAAACGGGGCAGCGACCACCTCACCCAGATGTAGACAAAGAGGAAGAAACCCGTCTTGAGCAGGAACCCGGCCACCTGGTACAGGGTTACGAGTCCCGGGCCGACCAGGTCCTCGAAGGGCATGTGCCATCCGCCGAAAAAGAGCGTCGCCATCAGGGCGGAGGCCGCGACCATGCTGGCGTATTCCGAAATCATGAACATGGAGAAACGCATACTGCTGTATTCCGTGTGGTAACCGCCGACGAGTTCCTGCTCGCACTCCACCAGGTCGAAGGGCAGGCGGTTGTTCTCGGCGAAGGCCGCGATGACGAAGATCACGAAGGCCAGCGGCTGCCGGAAGATGAACCAATCAAGGAACCCGTCCTGGGCGGCGACGATCTTGCTCATCTGGAGCGACCCCGTGAGCATGAGGATGCCGACGATGGACAGGCCCAGCGACAGTTCGTAGCTGATCATCTGCGCCGACGACCGGATCCCGCCCAGCAGGGTGAACTTGTTGTTGGCGCTCCATCCGCCCAGGGCGATTCCGTACACCGCGATGGAGGTCATGCCCAGGATGTACAGGATGCCGACGTTCAGATCGATGATCTGCAACGTGGTCGTCGTCTCCTGAATCTGCAGTCCGAAGAGGGTGAAGGCCGGGATGGTCACTTCGCCGCCCACGGGGATCACGGCGAAGATCAGCAGGGCCGGCACGAGGATCAGGGCCGGCGCGATGGCGAAGAGCTTCCGGTCGGCGCTTGCCGGGATGAACTCTTCCTTCCACATGAACTTGATTCCGTCGGCCAGCGGCTGCAGCAGGCCCATGGGACCGACGCGGTTGGGACCGAGCCGGTCCTGGATCAAGGCGCTTATCCGGCGTTCCATGAAGGTGAGGTAGGCTACGGTGGTAAACACCACTCCCAGCAAAATGCCGATTTTGACCAGGGCGATGGCGCCTTCCAGGATCATGGGATCCACGACCAATCCACTAACCTCCCGCGGCCTCGGACGGCCCTTCGCCGCCCGTCATGGCGCCCTGATCGCCGATCAGGTCATAGGTGAGTCCCGCGTATCCTTCCACGTTTCCGGCGATTTCCTCCAGGACGCCGGCGGGGTCCGTCCCGCCCAGGTCGGCGCCCATGCGCTGTCCCACGTACCGGAGAATCGCGCCGTCTTCACGCGCGCCGCCGGGTGGAGGAAAGGCGGGGCTCAGCCGCTGCACGCGGCCCTGCCCATTGGTCATGGTCCCGTTCTTCTCGAAGGGAATCGCCCCCGGGAACACCACGTCGGCCAGTTCGGCGAGATCGGAACGATGCACGTCGTGCACCACCAGGAATTCGAGCTTGCGGAAGGCGGCGGTCTCCTCGGGTGAAAGGGTACGGCCGATGTCGCCGCCCAGTAAGTATAGACCTCGTATTGAGCCGTCCTCGATCCCCCGCAGAATATCATCCAGCGAGCCGGCGCCGAGCATGTCGCGGGCGCCCCGGGTGTTGGGGGCCTTGTCCGCGTCGATGTGGAATCCGCTTTTCGACGTCCACGCTTCTCCTTCGAGCTTGCGGTCGAGGCCGGTCCGCGGCGATCCGAAGGCCTCCGCGCCCAGTTTGCACAGCACGAAGTTCTCCTCGTTGGTCGCCATAGGCGATCCGACCACCCCCATGGCGGAATCCCCTTCACCGTCCAGGACGGCCCGGATACCGCTGACGGCCGCGTCCATGGCATCGGGCCAGGTGGCCTGCACGAGTTCACCGTCCACCCGCTTCAGCGGCGCCGTCAGCCGGTCCGCGTCCTGCCAGCCGTGGTAGCAGAAACGGCCTTCGTCGCACATCCAGTACCCGTTTACCGCCTCGTTGTGCCGAGGTCTGGTCCGGTAGATCTTCTGGTGCATGGTTTCCAGCGTGGTGTTGCACCCCGTGGCGCATCCCGGGCAGACGGTGTCCACCTTGTCGTAATGCCAGATGCGGGGCTTGTAGAGGAAGTCCTTGGTGACCAGGGCGCCCACGGGACAGATGTCCGCCACGTTCGCCGACATCTTGTTGTCCAGGGGAACGTCTTCGAAGGTCGCGATCTCGGACTTGCTGCCCATCTGGACGACGCCGAGTTCCGACGTTCCCGAGATCTCGTCGCAGAAGCGGGTGCAGCGCTGGCACAGGATGCAGCGCGTCGTGTACAGTGTGATGTGAGGCCCGAGGTCCTTCTTCGGCGGGACGCGCTTGGTCTCGACGAACCGGCTGTGGCCCCTGCCGTGGTCGAAGGAATGGTCCTGCAGCTTGCACTCCCCGGCCTGGTCGCACCAGGGACAGTCCAGGGGGTGGTTGATGAGCAGGAACTCCATGATCCCCTTGCGGTTGTCCAGCACCGCCGGGGAATTGAACCGGAAGTTCATCCCGTCCTTGATCCGTATCGTGCACGAGGTGACGATGCCGAACTGCCCGGGTCGGATCTCCATCTCGGTCAGGCACATCCGGCAGTTGCCGTCCGGTGCCAGGCCGGGATGATAGCAGAAATGGGGGATGTCGATGCCCAGGTCCGACGCCGCGTCGATCAGGTTGCGGCCTTCTTCCACGGTATATTGCTTTTCGTCTATGGTAATGGTTGCCATGATTCGCTCATCCGGCGGCATCGGCTTCGTCGGTCTTCAGCCGGAAATTGCCGGGTACGGGGGGAATGTGCTCATACTGGTCGGGCCGCAGGTAGGATTCCTCCAGGGGCAGGACGACCAGCTCCTTCCGTTCGATGCAGGCCCTGAACTCTGGCCAGTACTTGACGAGAATGGTGCGCACGGGCCAGACGCCTGGCGCCTGGCCGAAGACGCAGACGGTGTGGCCGTGTATCTGCTTGCAGACGTCGAGCAGCAGGTCCAGGTCCTCGTCCCTGCCCTGGCCGTTGCGGATACGCCGCAGGATGTCGTTCATCCAGGGCACCCCTTCGCGGCAGGGCGTGCACTGGCCGCAGGACTCGTGGGCGGCGAAGGAGGACGCGTTGAGCAGAGCGTCCACCATGCTGGTGGTCTCGTCCATCACGATGATCCCGCCGGTACCGCCCATGGACCCCAGCTTGCCCAGGGCGCCGAAGCCCATGGGCGTGTCGATCTCTTCCGGCGTCAGGATCGGCGCCGAGATGCCGCCCGGAATGACGCCCTTCAGCCGGTTGCCGTCCCGGATGCCGCCGGCCGCGTCGTAGATCAGCTCCCGCAGCGTGACATCGGAATCGTACTCGTAGATGCCGGGTTTATTCACGTGGCCGCACAGGCCGAACAACCGCGGACCGGTCGTATCCTCCTCCGAACCGATTTGCTTGTAGGCCTCCGCGCCCATGTCTACGATGGTGGTGATCTGGGCCATGGTCTCCACGTTGTTGACGATCGTGGGCTGGCCCCAGAGCCCGATGGCGGCGGGGAAATAGGGCGGTTTCAGCCGGGGATAGGGCCGGTTGCCCTCGAGGGATTCGATCAGGCCCGTCTCTTCTCCGCAGATATAGGCCCCCGCACCCGGATGGACGTACAGTTCGAGGTCGTAACCCGTGTCCAGGATATCGGCGCCGAGGAAGCCGTGTTTCCGGGCGTCCTCGAGTGCGGCTTCCATCTGGTCGATGATCTGGAAGAACTCGCCCCGGATATAGATGTAGCCCAGGTTGATCCCCAGGGCGTAGCTGGTGATGATCATGCCTTCGATGATCTGGTGGGGCTTCGACTCCAGCAGGAGCCGGTCCTTGAAGCTGCCCGGTTCGCTTTCGTCCGCGTTGGCGCACAGGTACCGGGGAAACCGGTCGGCGCAGAGGTTCCATTTCATGCCCGTCGAGAACCCGGCGCCGCCGCGGCCCTTGATCCCCGAGGCGTTGATCTCCTCGATCAGCTCGGTCTGGCTCATGGACTTCAGCGCCTTCCGTACCGCGCCGTAACCGCCGCCGGCCAGGTAGGCGTCGATGTCGCCGGGATCGGTTTCCGCCGGGAGGGGTGCCGTCAGGATTTCGATCGGTGCGGCCATTACCTTAACCTTTATCGAGAACCTTTATCGAGTTCCGCGAGGATTTCGTCGACCTTCTCGGGAGAAACGTGGGTATGCAGTCGCCGGTTGACCAGGAGCACGGGGCCCCGGTCGCAGGCCGCGAGGCATTCCGACTTCCTCAGCGTGAACCGGCCGTCCTCCGTGGACTCGCCCAGCCCGATGCCGAGTTTTTCCGAGAGGTGATCGAAAACGCTCCCGCAGCCGGTCAGCGCGCAGGGCAGCGTATGGCATACCGCTAGCACGTGCTCGCCCACGGGTTCCTTGTTAAACATGGGATAGAACGTCGCGATCTCCGCGACTTTGACGGGCGAGCAGCCGATCAGACCGGCCACGCAGGCCATGGCCTCGGGCGAGACGTACCCCCACTCTTCCTGCGCGAGGTGGAGGAGCGGCACGACGGCCGACTTCCGGTATTCTTCAGGATAGCGGTCCAGGATCTTTGCCGCGCGCTCCCGCGCCGCGTCCGTGAATTCGAGCGGTGTCGCCATTCTAGCGGTCCAGTTCTCCGGCGATGACGTTAAGGCTGCCCAGTATCGCCACCACGTCCGATAGCATATGCCCCCTGATCAACATGGGGAACAAGGAAAAGTTCACGAACGACGGCGGACGCACGCGGATCCGGTAAGGTTCCCGGCTGCCGTCGCTGACGATGAAGAACCCGAGCTCTCCGTTCGGCGCCTCGGTAGCGGCGTACACCTCGCCCACTGGAGGCGTCGGTCCGTGTCCTTCCATGGTCATCTTGAAATGATAGATCAGCGACTCCATGGATTCGTACACTTCCGATTTCTCGGGCAGCACGGCGTGTTCCTCGTCGGCGTTCACGGGCCCGGAAGGCAGGTCCTCCACGGCCTGTCGAACGATCTTCGCACTCTGCCTGATCTCCTCCATCCGCACGAGATAGCGGTCGTACACGTCCCCATTGCGGCCGATGGGGATGTCAAAATCGTAGGCTTCGTACCCGAGGTACGGCTCGTTCTTCCGAATGTCCCAGTCTACACCGGAAGCCCTGAGCACCGGTCCCGTGGCGCCCCAGGCCACGGCGTCTTCCGCCGAGAGGACGCCCACGCCTTCGGTCCGGTCGCGCCAGATGCGGTTGTGCGTCAGGAGCCGGTCGATCTCAGAGGTGGCCCGCAGGGTCTCTTCCACGGATTCCCTGGCCATTTCCGCGAAGTTCTCCGGCACGTCGCGCAGGAGCCCGCCCACGCGCGTGTAGCTGGTGGTCAGCCGCGTGCCGCAAACCGCCTCGAACAGGTCGTACAGCACCTCCCGCGCCCTGAACCCGTACAGGAAGGCGGTGAAGGCCCCGATATCGAGGGCGGCCGTGCCTACGCAAAGCAGGTGGTCGGCGAGGCGGGAGAGTTCGGCCAGGGCGACCCGGATGTTCCGGCACCGCGGCGTGATTTCGATGTCCATCAGCTTCTCGACCGCGTGGGTGTAGCCGATGTTGTTGCACAGGGGCGACAGGTAGTTCATCCGGTCGGTCAGTGTGACGAACTGGTTGTAGCTCCGGTACTCGCCCAGCTTTTCGAAACCGGTGTGCAGGTAACCGAGATGGGGCGTGGCGCCCGCGACCTTTTCTCCGTCCAGTTCCAGTACCATGTGCAGCGTCCCATGGGTCGCCGGGTGCTGGGGACCGAAATTGAGGATCATGTGCTCGGTCGGCATGTCGGGCGTACGCTCGAAAGACACCCGTTCGTTGCGGATTTCCTCGAGGTCCGTCTCTGCGAGCTTGTCGATCGGTGTGGTATTCACGGTGCGTGTTTCCGGTGGTCCGGCGTTCACAATATGCGCTAGAAAACGAAGTTGTCCCGTTCCCCCTTGCCGTGCAGGGGATAGTCCTTTCTCAAGGGATAGGAACCGAAATCATCGGGCATCAGGATCCGGCGCAGGTCGGGATGGCCTTCGAAGACGATCCCGTACATGTCGTACACTTCCCGTTCCAGCCAGTTGGCGCCCGGCCAGACGGACACCACCGAACCAATCCGGGGGTCCGCTTCCGGAACGGGTACACTGACGCTGAAACGGCGGTTATGTTTGTAGGAATACAGCTGGTACACCACGGCGAACCGGATTTCCTGGTCCAGCGGCAGGCGGTCCACGGCGGTCACATCGACGAGATAGCCGAAGGACAGTTCCGGATCGTCTCTAAGGAAGGTCATGAACGGGAGGAGCGCATCCCGCTCCGCGATGACGCTTTCGCAACCCACCGCGTTGCCGGTGCTGACCGATGCGTCGCCGAAACGGGCCCGGATGCGCGTCGTGACGGGGCCCGGTTCAGATTCAGGCCCGCCAACGTCTTCGGTCTCGCGATCCTCCTGGTTTTCCATTGCTGACCCCATTTACTCGAACCCCATCTTGCCGCCCCAGCCGCGCGGATCCGACTGCCAGTCCAGGGCGATCTCCCGGTCGTCGTCCGAAAGCTCGCCCCGCTCGCTCATGACGTCCAGCACGGTCACGAAGTCCGCCATGCTCCATTTCGGCAGGTCGGCGTTCCCGAATCCCTCGGTGGCGGCGGGCAGGCCGTATTCGAATATGGTGACCACTCCGATTACGTCCACGTCGAACTTGATTACGTCTTCGACGGCCTTCAGGACGCCTCCCCCCGTGGTGACCAGGTCCTCGGTGAACAGCACCTTCTGGCCGGCTGTCAGGGTGCCCTCGACCCGGTGTTCCTTGCCGTATCCCTTCTGGCCCGACCGCGCGTAAACCATCGGCAGGTCCAGCCGGCTGGAAACCCATGCGGCGAAGGGAATGGCGGCCGTCGCCGTGCCCGCGATGACGTCCGGGGCAGTGTCGAGGGTATCGATGATCTCGAGAAACGTATCGACGATCACCTTGCGCTCTTCCAGGCAGGATATGATCAGCCTGTTATCGCAATATATCGGGGAGATGATACCGGAACTGTAATGGTAGGGTGCTTCGACGTTGATGGTGACGGCTTTAATGTCGAGCAGAAGCTCTGCGATGGTTTTTCTGTTCATCAGTTCGCTTTAGCCTGGGCTACTTTCTCCTGGATCTTCATCAACGCCTGGATCACGTTTTCGGGCCTGGGCGGACAGCCGGGGATATACACGTCCACCGGGATGTACTGGTCCACGCCCTGCACCAGGGTGTAGGTATTGAAAACGCCGCCGGAGGAGGCGCAGGCCCCCATGGAGATGACCCACTTGGGCTCCGGCATCTGGTCGTAGATCTTCTTCAGTACGGGCATCATCTTGATGGATACCCGCCCCGAAACGATCAGCAGGTCGGACTGCCGTGGTGAAAACCGGATGGCTTCGGCCCCGAACCGGGCCAGGTCGAAGCGGGACGCCAGGGTCGCCATGAGCTCTATGGCGCAGCACGCGGTACCGAAGGGCATCGGCCAGAGCGAGTTCTTCCGGGCCCAGCCCACCATCTCGTCGACCTTGGTGGTCATGACGTTTTCCTGCAGCTGGTCTTCTAATCCCATTCCAGGGCACCCCGTTTCCATTCGTACAGGAATCCGATGACGAGCAGGAGGAAGAACACCCCCATAGCCGCGGCGCCGAATAACTGAAGATCGCCATAAACGACGGCCCATGGGTAGAGGTAAATGATCTCCACGTCGAAAAGGATGAAAAGAATGGCGATCAGGTAGAACTTGACGGAAAAGTTCTTCCGCGCGGAATCCTTCAGCGGAACGCCGCATTCGTAAGAGGCGAGCTTGGACGCGCTGGTCTTTTTTCTGCCGATGAAAGAGGAAAGGGTAACGATTACGGCCGCGACGATCAGTACGAGGATTACGAGCAGGATCAGGGGAAGGTATGACATTGAACCGAATTTCAGGGATGTACAGAACAGATCGGTCGAAGAATCGCGGCTTCCTGGTACATCTATCCTTGAACTCGCCGATCAAGATAAACTGCCGGGGTGCGTTGTCAAGGACTAATCGTTTTTATTTGTGAGGCCCTTGCGGGTGCTTCGGATGGGTGCTTCTGCGAGACCGGTTATTGCAGGCGATACCGGGGAATCGGTCGTGGCAAACACCGTCAGGAACGAAAGATCGCGGAGGTATCACTTATCATCCAGACGGCCTTTTCTCAGATTGTGCATGAAACCATCGACATCGGCTGTCTCGTCCTTGTCTCGCCACATCCCGAATGCTTCATGGTCTTTCACGGATCTGTCCATTCTTGGCCGGCCGGGAGACATACCGGTCTTTTCCTTATCCAGGAAGTTAACAGAAACCGATTCGTTCCGGTTTAGCGTGCGCAGCGCATCCCTCGTACGGCGTAGAAGATCGAGAATGGGTGCTCTCATGTCTCCTCCTTGAAAGGTACACGCAATATAATCAAATAAGGCAAAGACATCGAATTTAAAATCGGATTCCCGATCAGTCACCGGCCTGCGCATGTATCCGTGGAACACGCATATGGAACAACCATCCGAAGATGTTCCTTGACGCCCCGCCGGGCGCTTTTTCATCTTATCCTGCCCGGGCGACATGCCAGACCCGATGATCGCGGACCGGTATCAACTCTTGGTCTGGGGCGGCACCAACCGGGACATTACGAAGGCCAACAACGGAACACGTAAAGAGGACACGGCAATGCCTGAAGCACAGATCGCGGTCATCGGCGGTACGGGGTTCTACGGGATGGAAGGGCTTACGGATCTCGAGGAGGTCCGGCCCGAAACCCCCTTCGGCGACCCCAGCGACGCCATCGTGACCGGCACCCTCGAGGGCCGGCGCGTGGCATTCCTGGCCCGCCACGGCCGGGGCCATCGCCTGGGGCCGTCCGAAATCAACGTGCGGGCGAACATCTTCGCGCTGAAGACGCTGGGCGTCCGCTGGATCCTCTCGGTAAGCGCCGTGGGCAGCCTCCAGGAAGACATCCGGCCGCGGGATTTCGTCATACCGGACCAGTTATACGACCACACCCGTCATCGCACGACAAGCTTCTTCGGCGGCGGCCTCGTGGTGCACGTAGGCCTCGGCGAGCCGTTCTGCGGACCGCTGCGACGGTTGCTCGTCGACGGTGCCGAATCGACCGGCCTGACCGTACACGACGGCGGTACTTATCTCTGTATGGAAGGTCCGCAGTTCTCGACCAAAGCGGAGTCGAACGTCTACCGGGGCTGGGGGTTTTCGGTCATCGGGATGACGGCCGCGCCGGAGGCAAAGCTCGCCCGGGAGGCGGAGATCTGCTACGCCGCCATCGCGTGTTCCACCGACTACGACTGCTGGCACGAGGAACACGATTCCGTGACCGTCGACATGATCATCGAGAACTTGCACGCGAACGTGGACCACGCGCGCCAGGTCATTCGCCACGTCGTGCCGGCCATTCCGCTGGACACCACGTGCCGCTGTCACAACGCGCTGGCCAACGCCATCGTTTCCGACCGCGACTCGGTGCCCGCCGGCACGCTGGAGAAGCTGAGGCCGATCGTGGGCCGCTATTTCGAGTAGAGGATCAGGAGAGGTGTAACGCGCGGACTCCGGGCCAGTCCACCCACATGTCATCACCTGGAGTCGCGTTCTCGTCCAGGTCCGCCCGCTTGTAGTCGTAAAGGACCGCCTGGCGGATCCGGCCGGTCCGGTTGTGGCCGACGGAATGGCCCATGCGGTGGTGCCAGAATACGATGTCGCCGGCCTTGCCGTGACAGTCCATGGGAGTCATACCGCTCACCTCGTCCTTGTGGGCCAGGTATTCAGGCGTCTTGTCGAAGACATAGCGCCGGGTGAAATCCCGGTAGAAAATCCGGTGGCTGCCCGGCCAGACGGTGAATCCGCCGCCTCCGGGTTCCACGTCGTCGATGTAACCCACGACGCCGAGGTGAAAGGGATGGGCGTCCACGTGGCAACCCATGGGACGGGGCGGCGCATCGCCTTCGGGCAGGACGCAGTAAATACCGCGGATCCGGTCCGGTACGACCAGCTTGCCCTCACCGAGCATCTGTTCCGCCATGCCCATCACGGAAGGATCGGTGGCGAGGAGGCGTACCATCCAGTCCTCATCGCCCGGCCTGCGGTACTTCCACATGTACTGATGGCGATGGGATGAACCGTCGTCCACCGGCTCCGGGAAAGGACCGATCCAGGTTTCCGGTTTTTCGCGCTCGAGTGGCGGCGGCAGGTTGCTCCACATGCGTTCCCTGCCCCGGGCCATCAGATTGGGATCAAGGACACCGCGCTTGATCAGGTAGCCTTCGCGTACGAAAAACCGGATGTCGTCGTCGGTCAGCCGGATCATGAATATCCATCCTGTCGGTTCGGGTGGAATCGTGCGGAGAATATATGGGAAGGACCGCGGAACGTGTCAAGGAGGAACACCACGTGAAGAAGTGGATCAGCAATTGGACTGTCGCGGCGGCGCAGCTCGTATTCAGCCACACTCCGAAGGCGTTGCTGCTCGTTCTGGGCCTCACTTCGATGGCGTCGCTGCTCGTCCTGGGCCTGACGCCCGGCGCGGCCGCGGCCAACGACGGCTATCCCCGCATGGAAGACGTGGATATCCTCCACTACCGGATCCAGCTGGAGATCGGCGAAACAGGACGGGCTATCCAGGGCGAGACCACGATCCTGGCGGAGATGCTGGCCGGCGGCCGGGACGTCCTGCCCCTCGACCTGGGTCCGCTCACCGTGGACCGGGTAACGGTCGGCGGAAGAAGCGCGGTTTTTACCCACAGCGACCACCGGCTGAGCATAACATTCGAGGAAAGCTACGCGGAGGGCGACACGGTCACGGTGATCGTCTCCTATGGCGGGGAGCCCGTGGACGGGCTGTTCATCCAGCCGAACAAGTTCGGTGACCGGTCGGTCTTCGCGGACAACTGGCCGAACCGGGCGCGGCACTGGTTCCCCGGGGTGGACCACCCCTATGACAAGGCCACGGTCGAGTTCATCGTCACCGCGCCCGCGGCCTACGACGTCGTGGCCAACGGCCGGATGCTGGAAACGACGGCCGTCTCGCCGGAACGCAAGCGGACGCACTGGAAGACCGACGCGCCCATACCCACGTACTGCATGGTGATCGGAGCGGCCCGCTTTTCCATCGTCCGGCCAGGATCCTGGCGGGGCATTCCCGTTTCGTACTATCTGTTTCCCGGCGACCAGGACGCAGGGACGACGGATTTTGCCCGTTCCACGGACATGCTGGCCTTCTACACCGACCTGTTCGGACCCTATCCCTATGCGAAACTCGCTCTGGTGCAGTCTTCCACCCGGTTCGGCGGCATGGAGAACGCCAGCGCCATCTTCTTTTCGGAACATAGCATTACGGGCACCAAACGGAACGAAGCCGTGGTCGCCCACGAGATCGTCCACCAATGGTTCGGCGACTCGGTGACCGAGTCCGACTGGCACCACCTGTGGCTCAGCGAAGGGTTCGCCACCTACTTCGGCGCCGTGTTCTTCGAAGAAGCCGACGGCGACGAGCGTTTTCACGAAATGCTGGCCCGAAGCCGGTCCCGGGTTATCGACGCCGACCGCCGCGCGCCGGCGCCCATCTTCAATCCGGGCATCACCGACCTGTTCGACCTGTTGAACGCCTACAACTACAGCAAGGGCGGGCTGGTGCTCCACATGCTCAGGGGCCTGATGGGCGACGAGGCCTTCTTCGAGGGCGTAAGGGATTTCTATGCCAGGTTCCGTGACCAGACCGCGCTGACCCGGGATTTCCAGTCCGTCATGGAAACCCGTTTCGGAAAAGACCTCGGGTGGTTCTTCGACCAGTGGATCTACCGTGCGGGCCATCCCGTGGTCGACGTGACCTGGTCCTGGGACGAACAGCGCGACGAGGTATCGGTAAGCCTGCGTCAGACGCAGCCTCAGGAGCCCTTCAGGATGCCCGTGACCCTCGCTTTCGTGGCGGGAGACCGGCAGGAACACCGGCAGGTCGAGCTTCGTGAACGGTCGCACGAATTTCGCTTCAAACTGGACGAAGCACCGGGAGAGGTTGTGGTCGACCCCGATGCCTGGCTGCTGATGGAGGCCCGGATAAGGCGGGGGGATGGCTAAGCGGGCAAACGAGCTGAAGGGTGATCGATCTGTCGCTACAATCAGTGTGACAATAAAAAAGTGTTGACTTTTCCAGAAGTAATGGTTTATTGTCTATCAGGATTTGTCTCTGTCTCCTGCATGATCGTATAAATAAAAAAGACGATGCGGCACGGATCAGAACTAACGGTCCTGCCGTTTTTCTATATGCGGGTGAAAGTCGAACAGGGACTTCGTTGTAGATGTATCTATACATGCCTGAAAGGTGGTGAGCAATATTGGCAGTCGGTAAAGTAAAGTGGTTCAACGACCACAAGGGCTACGGTTTTATCGAACACGATGGTGGCGATGACGTCTTCGTACACTACTCCGCGATCCAGGGAGAGGGTTTCAAGTCCCTTTCGGAAGGTGATGCGGTAGAGTTCGATATCACGGAAGGGCCCAAGGGATTCCAGGCCGCAAACGTCGTAAAGCAGTAAAGCGGTAACGATCCCAGACGAAACGACGCGGGCGCCGGAGCAAACTGTTCCGGCGCCCGTTTTTTTCAGGTTAAGCGGATCTATCGTAAACGTATCAACCGAAGTGAACGCCGGCCACCGACACACCTGTCCGATCCAGTCGGGCACAGCGTCCGTACGCCCCTACCCTCCGATTCTATACCGCAACCCCAGCGATATCCCCCAGAAACGCGAAGGGCTCCCCTTGATCTCGTACTGAACGGGCATATCGTAGCCGGTTCCCGAAGTCGGACCCACGGTGGATTCGTGACCCCTCAGCAACCTCCAGGGGTTTTCACCATCCAGGAACTCGCCGACGCTGCCGTACCGCAGTTTCAGGCCGGCCGAGAACCGTTCGTCCACCGCGTAGTCCACGCCAGCGAGGAACTGGTAGCCGAAGATTCTGTCCGAAAGCGTGGCATCGGCGAGCGATGCCAACCCGGCCGCGTGGCTGTTGCGTCCCAGTTGCCGCATCCTGTCCCGATCGTTGGTCCGGACGGAGACCGCCGAGTAAAAAAGCTTCTGTCGCGTCAGTCCCGCCCCCACGCCGAGATAGGGCGTCGTGTTCGGTGAGAGCATGCCGCGAAAGTCATAGTAGAGATTCGCGAAAAGGTTGTCCGTCCGGAAATCGCTGATCTTCTCGCTGCGTTCCACGAACTCGGCCTGCTTCGCGTCGCCCGGGATGACCAGTGGCAGGAACGCGCCGCTCTGGCCTCTGCGATACAACTCGACCTCGATACGCAGGGCACTCAGGACATATCCGACCTGGACACCGGCCAGGATGCCCTCTCCCAGTTCGAATCCGTTGGGATTACCCGGAAACAGGCGTGGCGAACACTCGGACAGGGGCAGGGGAACCGGGGTTCCGTCGTTCAGCGTCTCTCGGGGAAGCCACTGATCGCAGTTGGTGGGTACGCTCATGGTGTTTGTTCTCGTGGATTCGTATTCTCCGGGCAGGGATACGCCGGCCTGCATGCCGAAATAGAATCCCCGTCGGCTTCCGTCTTCCTGGTCCAATGCGGCCGATTCGGACGGGAAGGACAGGAACGCCAGCATGCATATGCACAGGGCCGGTATGGCGCGGGTTGTCTTCATGTTTATTCATTCTCCTGGTCAAAGGGTGGGTATGCTGTGCCGGAAAATATCGGTGTCCGCTTCCGGCAACAAGCGGTTTCGAAGGGACATCCCCGATCATCAGGATGTCATCGAAAGGCTTTCGCCATTTAGCGACGTTGGGCTTGACAGAACGTATCGATCCATCCAGATTTTCAGTCCGGGCCGATGCACAGCTCGTGCTCGGATCGTGCTCGGATCGTGCTTGGCTCGTGCCGGGCTCGTGCCGGGCTCGTACTTGGCTCGTGCCGGGCGATTACGCCTGGTTTTGGAGGATCCGAACCTGGCATCGGCTCATACACCGTTAACCAATCCACCCGGAGCGTAGTCCATGCGTAACGGCGTATTGTACCCATCTTTCACCGCTGCCCGGCTGCGAGCGGACGCTGGCGTTTCCACTGCACTGCGGACGTTTCTGTGCCTGGCCTTCGTCTTCACCGCCGGCGCGTCAGCCGCACAGGACAACCGACCGGCGCCCGAAGAACAGGACCCGTCCGACGAGCACGTCATCGTGATGGAGGAAGTCGTGGTCACGGCGCGCAAGCGTGCGCAGCCCGCCTTCGAAGTACCGCTGTCCCTGTCCACCATACAGGAAGCCAAGTCCACCGCACTTCGCGCTTCCGGCATGGACATTCGATTCCTTTCGAACCGGGTGCCCAGCCTGCAGATGGAGTCCTCCTACGGCCGGGTTTTTCCGCGCATCTACATAAGGGGCCTCGGCAACACGGACTTCGACCTGAACGCCTCGCAACCCGTTTCCGTGGTCTATGACGGCATCGTGCTGGAAAACGTCATGCTGAAGGGCTATCCCGCCTTCGACCTGGACCGGATCGAGGTATTGCGCGGCCCCCAGGGGACCCTGTTCGGCCGGAACACGCCGGCGGGCATCATCAAGCTGGAATCTGCGCGGCCGACCGAAGCGCCTGAGGGTTTCGGCCGCCTGGGTTACGGACGCTTCAACAGCGCCGTTTTCGAGGGAGCGGTATCGGGACCGCTCGAAACCTCCGGGCTCACGGCGCGGCTTTCGGTACTGCTGCAGCGGCGGGACGACTGGGTGGAAAACGAATACGACGGTCCGAATGAAGCCATAGCCGGTTACCGGGAACTGGCCGGCCGTCTGCAGTTGAGCTGGAAGCCCACCCCGGATTTCGAATCGCTGATCAAGCTCCATGCCCGCGACCTGGACGGCTCCGCGCGGGCGTTTCGCGCCAACGCCATCAAGCCCGGCCGCGGCGGACTGGTGAGCGGATTCTCCCGGGACCGTATCGCAATCGACGGCCGCAACCACCAGGAACTGCGCGCCCACGGCTTGTCCATAGCACTGCGGTACCGGATGGGCCGGCACCAACTCGTGTCCCTGACCGGCCTGGAACGGCTCGAGAGCTTCGCTCGCGGCGATGTTGACGGCGGCTTCGGCGCCGTATTCAGCCCACCGAGCGGACCGGGGGTTATTCCCTTCCCCTCCGAAACATCGGGGGGCATCCCCTTCCTGCGCCAGATCAGCCAGGAAGTGCGCCTGGTGAGCCAGGAACACGAGCCACTGGACTACCAGGTCGGCCTGTACTACCTGAATGAATCGGTGGACATCGAGGATTACAACTACGATACGCTTTCCGGCGGGACCTCCGATGGATTCACCCGGCAGCACCAGGAGGCGCGGGCGTGGTCCGCGTTCCTCGCGTCCACCCTGCACCTGGGAGACGCGTTGGAGATCGCCGGGGGACTCCGGTTTTCCCACGACGCGAAAGACTACTCGGCGTGGCGGGACGAAGCGCCCGCGGTCACCGGCGCCGGTACGATCGGACCCATCCGGCGCAATCCGACCGACAACGCATGGAGCGGCGACCTGAGCATACGATATGCCGCATCGCCCCGGGTCCAGACCTACCTGCGCGCCGCCCGGGGTTTCCGTGCACCGAGCATCCAGGGCCGCCTGCTCTTCGGTGACGAGGTATCCATAGCCGCGACGGAAACGATACACTCCATCGAAGGCGGGGCCAAAATGCGCCTGTGGAACGGACGGGTCCACCTCGACCTGGCCGCCTTTCACTACCGGCTGCGGAACCAGCAACTCACTGCCGTGGGCGGCGAGACCAACTTCAACCGGCTGGTCAACGCGGACAGAACCCTGGGACAGGGGTTCGAGGCGGAGGTGGCCCTCGCGCAGCCGGGCGGGATGCAGATTACGGGCGGGCTGAGTTACAATCACACTCGTATAGACGATAAGCGACTCGCCGTGCAGCCCTGCGGCGCGCCGTGCACTGTGCTGGATCCAACAGGGCCGGAGCCCGGTACGGTCCTGATCGACGGCAACGGCCTGCCCCAGGCGCCTCGATGGATCGCGGATGCGACCCTGCGCTATCCGGTGGCCCTGCCGGGCGGGTCCTTGCTCGTGGCGTCCGCCGACCTGGCCTACCGCAGCGCGGTACGCTTCTTTCTCTACGAATCCGTGGAGTTCCAGGACGACCGGCTGCTGGAATGCGGCGTGCGCCTCTCCTATCTGGTGGGGAACACCGGGACGGAGATCTCCCTGGTCGGCCGAAACGTCTTCGATGACGTATCGCTTACCGGCGGAATCGATTTCAACAACCTGACCGGTTTCGTCAACGAGCCGCCTTACTGGGGCGTGGAACTTGCCCGTCATTTCTAAAGCGATCCCGCGGGTTCCGGGGACGCTTTATTCCCTTGACACCGGGCACGAAATCGGACACGTATTTAAGTTACATATTGTTAATTAACAGTGGCTGGTTATTATTGACTCATGCGAAATCCTCACGGATAACGGGGACACCAGCGGCACACACGAAATCCGAACAACGACCGGGGAGAGAAGATGTTAAGATTCGCGGAAGAGATCATGCTGCTCATGCTCGACGACGACGGGAAATTCGTGGGCGTGCCCGACCGTCTGTTACGATACGGTCTCGCCGGCGGCGTGTTGATGGACCTCGCCCTCGAAAACCGTATCGATACCGATGTCGACAAGCTGGTCCTCGTGGACTCGAAACCCCTGGAAGACAATCTCCTCGACCCCGTGCTGGCGGATATCTCGGCGTCATCCGAGACGCACGGGGCGCGGTACTGGATCGAGCACGTCGTCGACCGCGCAGAGGACATCCGGGAGACGGCCATCGACCGGCTCGTCGAACGGGGTATTCTGAAAAAGGAAGAAGGCCAGTTCCTGTGGGTATTCCGGTCTCGGCGCTATCCGATCATCGATGGAACGGCAGAGCGTGAAGTCAAGCTGCGCATCATGGAAGTGCTGTTCAGCGACATGATTCCCAGCCCGCGCGACATCGTGATCATCAACCTCGCCCACGCGTGCAACCTCTTCAAAGAGATCCTGTCTGCGCGGGAACTCGCCCAGGCCGCCGAACGCATCGATCAGGTGCGCAAGCTGGACCTCATCGGACAGGCCATGTCCAGGGCGATCTCGGACATCGAACTGTCGCTCACCCTCGCGGTGGAACGCGGCTACTATATGTGAGGATCGATCGCCGGCGTGGAGCGAGGCGGACCGGAGCGCGACGGGCCGGTGCGCGACGGGCCGGTGCGCATCGGGCCGGCCTACCTGCCGTGGCACCGCTTGTACTTCAGGCCGCTTCCGCACGGACAGGGGTCGTTTCTCCCCACCGATTTGAAAGCCTTCTGCCTTCTGAACTCGGCTTCCTGCCGGCGGATGTACGTCATCACGTTGGCGGGGGCCCGCCTGTGGCGCAGTTCGTTGGCCATGAACCGCATGGGGCCGTCGATGTGGTGGAAGAAGGCCTTGTACCCCTCACAAAGGTAGTTCAGGCCCGGTTCGCCGTCGGGCGTCGTGATGATGCGGTTCTTCGGACACCCCCCGTTGCAGATGAACCGCACGTCGCATGACAGGCAGTACTGCGGCAGCGTGTCCAGCTTGGCCTGCCCGAAGGCCCGTTGCTGCTCGGACAGGACCATCTCCATCATGGGAATCTCGGTGATGTTGCCCAGCAAGTAATCCGGTTCGACGTAGTGGTCGCAGGCGTAGAGATCCCCGTTGTGCTCCAGGGCCAGGGCATCGCCGCAGGTCTCCATGAAAATGCACAGCCCCGGGCTCTGGCCGGACCAGGCAGCGAGCGACACGTCGAAGATCTGCACATACATTTTCCCCACGTCCCGGCGCACCCATTCGTCGAAAATCCGGATCAGGAACCGGCCGTACTGCTTCCCCGTCACCGACCGCTTCGTCACCTCGGTGCCTTCCTGGTACCCGGTCTCATTGTCCCGCTCCACGATGGGGATGAACTGCAGGAACCGCGTCTTCACCACGTCCCGCATGAAGCGGTAGACTTCGACGGGGTGGTCCGCGTTGGCCGCGTGCACCGTGGTCAGGATGTTGAACTCGACCTCATGGGCCTGCATCAACTCCGCCGCGCCCATCACCGCGTCGAAGGTCGGCTTGCCGCCCTTGTCCACCCGGTAGGCGTCGTGCAGCGCTTTGGGGCCGTCGAGGCTCAGGCCGATCAGGAAGTCGTTCTCGTGGAAGAAACGGCACCAGTCCGCGTCGAGGAGCGTGCCGTTGGTCTGCAGGGAGTTGAAGATGCGCGTGTCGGGTTTCTGGAACTTTTTCTGGAACTCGACGGCCTTCTGAAAGAACTCGAGGCCCATGAGGGTGGGCTCGCCGCCCTGCCAGGCGAAGGTGACTTCCGGTATCTGCTGGGCTTCGATATACTGCCTGGTGTATTCCTCGAGCAGGTCGTCGGACATGCGGAACCCGCTTTTGGGGTACAAATCCTCCTTGGCGAGGAAATAGCAGTACTTGCAGTCGAGGTTGCAGATGGCCCCCCGGGGTTTCATCATCACGTGAAACGCCGGGATCGGGACCGGATCTCCTCCGGCCGAGGGCATGGACGATGCCGGTACCGCGGTGGTTGTATCGACTGGGTTCACGATGATTTCTGGGCCTTTTCGTTTCTTCGGATCCGGACCTATCGCCGGCCGCGCCGGATCCACGGTTCCATCACATCGCGCGGATGACCGGGAAACCCCCGCACGCCGCGCGACCGGTCGAACTGGTAGACGCGGGAGGCTTTCCACTTCGTGTAGGGAAAGGACCGCAGGCGGGTGCCATCCAGGGCGTCAGTGGCACCCGGATGCCCGCAAGCCTGAACGCCGCGCCGGTACAACTCGTCGGCGACATCCCTGTCGGACGCGACCCGGTTCGTCACTTCGGCCGGGTCTTCGGCGGTGTTGAACAGCTGCTCCCTGCCGCCGTTCGAAAGGTAAATATACTTCCAATCGCCGCTTCGTACCATGATTTTGAACCGGTCCGTCCCCGGTTCGCCGTAATACCCGAAGAGGGTTTCCCTCGGTGCGGCGGTTCCGTCCAGCACGCCGAGCACGTCCACGCCGTCGCGCACCTGGGTCCGGCCGGCGGCGTGGGTGGCGATGGAAAAAAGATCGGTCAGGCAGACCAGGTCGTCTCGCCGAACGTCCCGAAGCAGGCGGTCGGGCCAGCTTACCAGGAAGGGCACGCGCGCCGAGACGTCGAAAAAACTCTCTTTCTGCCACGCGGTATGGTCCCCGAGGTGGTCGCCGTGGTCCGCGAAGAAGCATATGAGCGTGTTGCCGGCGTCCTCTCGGGCC
Organism: Gemmatimonadota bacterium; assembly: GCA_009837395.1. GTDB lineage: Bacteria > JAAXHH01 > JAAXHH01 > JAAXHH01 > JAAXHH01 > JAAXHH01. The sequence goes on along the minus strand of VXTP01000043.1, from coordinate 32,293 downwards.
TCGACGGCGTCCAGGATCTTTCCCAGACAGTCGTCGATATAGGTGATCTCTCCATAATAACGGGCCTTGAGGACGCGGGTCAGCGCGTCGTTGATTTCATCCGCCCAGATGATCCGGTTCATGAAGGGGATCTGTTCGTCCAGGTGGTCCACGTCCAGGTCGCCACGGACCGGGCCCGGCATGCGGTCGGGGTCGTAGATGCGGTTGAAGGGCACGGGCGGCGCGAAGGGCGGATGGGGACCGATAAAGGACACGAAACCGAAATAGGGGCGGTCGTCGGACGCGCTCAACGCTTCGATCGCGCGGTCGGCGACCCAGGACTCCACGGTCAGGTGGGCGGGCAATGGGCTCACCTGGGGCATGTAATACATTTCGGTCCGTTCCCCCATGAGCGCCTCAATATAGTCGAAATCCGGATGCTCGCGGGCGATCCAGCCCGCGTAGGCGTCTCCGCGACGCTGCTCCTCACTGCCGTAGAGTTCCTCGCTGTGGAGCTGGGATTCATAGCCCACGTCCTCGTTCCACGGGAAGGTGTGGAACTTCCCCACGCCGAAAGTACGGTAGCCCGCTGCCGACATCGTACGAGCGAGATAGTCCCCGCACCGGCCCTCGAGCGTATCGTCCTGGCCCGGTACGGGCGCGGACCGGCCGTTGCTGAAAACCCGGGTCGTGGGCGGATCGCATCCCGTGCGGATGGTCGTCCGCGCCGCCACGCACACGGGACAGGTGGAATATCCCTGGGTAAACGACACGCCCCGCCGTACGAGGCGGTCCATGTTGGGGGTGTAGATATGCTCGTTGCCCAGCGCGGCGATCGTATCGAAGCGCTGCTGGTCCGTCATGATGTAAAGGATGTTGGGACGAGTCATCGGGTTTCCTCTATCGGGCCTGCCGCCAGATGCGGCCCACCGCGTCCAGCTTGTCGTCGCTCAGGTACCCGTACCGGTTGATCCACACGCCGTCGGCCGGACTTTCCGCCACGACCCGGAAACGCCGGACGAAATCGTGGTGGGGACCGTAGCCGTGCATGAGCGGCGTGACGAGCGCGCGCCCGTTCACCTCCGCGCAGACCTGCTCGATCCGCCGCCGTTGCACATCGTCGGGGATCGGATGGGGCTCGTCGGGACCAGGATACCCGTAGTCCTCGATCCGGGTGGCCGTGATTTTGTCTCCCAGGTCGAAGAGATGGGCGAGCGACCGCACCAGGAGCCGTTCGTCCAGGCCGGGATTGTGCTCCAGCAGCACCCGTCCCCAGAACTCCACCATGACCGACCAATGCATGGTATACAGCTTGGGGGAGACGGCGTCGCAGATCTCCGGGGCCCCGCGGAAATCGAAGCCGGTCCACAGCGTGAGGGGCGTCATGAAAGCGTTGGCCGAAAGCTCCATTTCAGGACCGCCGTGCGTTGTGATGACGGTTCTCCAATGCCGCAGCAGGTCGTTGGAAAGGGCCGTTTTCAGGCGCAGCCACTCCACGATGCCGGGATAGGATCGGAAGATCGCGGGCAGGGTGGCCGCACCCCGGCCGGGTCCGCTGAAGTCGAGCAGGTCACGGTTATCGAGCCGTCCGTGCAGGTAGTCGTAGGCCGCCTGCACGTCCCGGTGGATGGCCTCGTAGTCGAACTGTCTGTCTGCGGCCCAGCGCGCCACCTGGGGATTGAAATCCTGGAAGGCCTCGTCCAGCTTGTAACAGGGATACTCGGGCCAGTCGGGACGAAATCCGGTCACGCGGGGATACTGTTCGAGCAGGTCCCGCACGTAGGCGGCGATGTAGGCCCGGATCGCCTCGCTGGCCAGACAGCCGGTGTCGGCCATGCGATCCGGCAGCTGCCCGTCCGGCCTCCGCGGCCGGTCCTCGTCCGACAGTCCCGGCGGCGTCGCGCCGCTCAGCTGTAGATAGACCTTGAGCCCTCGGTCCAGCGCCGCATCGATGAACCGCTCGATCAGGTCACCGTGGGCGTCCGTCAGTTCGTTGGGCTCACGGGGCTTGTACGGGGTGTCGCCATAATAGGACAGGCGGGGCCGGTAACTCGGTGCGCTCCGGACCCAGAGCGAACGCCGGCCCCACAGCGGTCGGTCGAAGAGGCGGGGACTGCTGCCGGCGTCGCTGGGCGGCTGGAAGGAACCGACGCCCTCCTCGGACGGCGCGGTCACCGTGGGATTCAACGCCACGGCCGTGGCGCCCGCCCGGTCCACAAGGTTGTCCAGCACGGCCTCCACCCCTTCGTTCAGGATGAAATCCGCAAGGACGGTGATGCCCAGCAATCGCTTTTCGTTCATATTCCACCGGTGGGGCGTCGGTCGGCATTCAATCGATGGTCGGCGTTCAGCCCGCGGTCGGCGTTCAGCCCGCGGTCGATATTCAGTCGGCGGTCGGCAATCAGTCGGCGGTCGGCATTCAATCGGCGGCCGACATGGATTCGAGCTGCGCCTCGATGAACCGGAACGCGCGATCGTCCTCCGCCTCGGGATCGCAGATCGAGCGGAGTTCCCTTTCCAGGTCGGCTGCTACCGCCGGGTGGGCCTCATACACGTTGTTCAGCTCATCGGGGTCCCGGCCCAGGTCGAACAACTGGTGGGGCGCCCCGATGTGATGTATGTACTTCCATTTTCCTTTCCGGACCATGAAAGCGCTGTGCCGCGCCCCGTGGCCATGGTACTCCGAGAACACCACGCGGTGATCATCGGCCGCGGGCAGGCGCTGCAGAGAGGTACCCACCCAGTCCGCCGGCCGTTCGGCGCCCGTCGACGCGAAGAGGCTCGCCTGGACGTCGTGAAGGTCCACCGGCGTCGAAACCCGCGACCCGGAGGAAAAGTCGGGACCCGCCGCGATACAGGGGATTCGGCTCGCGTCTTCGTAGAGGGAGCATTTCCACCACATGCCGAACTTCCCGAGCATCTCCCCGTGGTCCGACGTGTAGATGACGTTGGTATCGTCGTACAGCCCCGTTGCCTTCAGCGCCTCGACCAGCCGCGCCAGTTGCCGGTCCACGAAGGTCACGCAGGCAAGATAACCCCTCCGCTGGCCCCGTGCCTGGTTCTCGGTGAACCGGTCCGTCTGGAAATGTTCGCGCACTTCACGGGCCCGGGGGTGGGCGGCCGTTTCCTCTTCGACCCCGAATGCCGGAAGATCGCCACCCTGGGGATAAAGATCCCACAGTTCCTGCGAGGTGTAGTGGGGGAAATGGGGATGGATGATGTTGACCGAAAGGGTCCAGGGCCGCTCCAGCGAAGGTGCGGCGTTCGTCAGCCAGTCAATGGCGGTGTCGACGCGTTCCAGGTCGAGCCGCAGGTGCGACTCCTTTATACCGAACTGGGCAGCCCGTTCCGCGGCGGCGCGTCGTATCCGGAACGGTCGACGGCCGATCTCCGGATCGCCGGCGCCCGTCTTTTCCCGGGCGAGGCGCGTCTCGCGGAATCCCAGCTCACTGCTCGGCGCGAAGACGTGCGTTTTGCCCACGTGCACGGAATACACATCCTGCTCCGACAAGGCGCTCCCGTAGGTGGGTATATCCGGCTCGACGCCGATGGTGCAGTTGGAATAGGCCTGAATCTCATGCACCCTGCGCCCCGACATGAAGGCGGACCGGCTGGGAGTGCACAGGGGCGACGGACAGTAGGCGCTATCGTAGGTGACGCCGTTCCTGGCGAGTCGATCCATAGCCGGCGTCTGGACGAAAGGATGGCCGTAAACCGAGGAATAGAAGGGATTGTGCTCGTCGGAGATGAGCAGGAGGGTATTGGCCATATACGCTTCTCAGCTTCTCATTTCTCGGCGAGGAACGATTTCAGCGGCACGTCCTCGTCTTCCGGCAGATAGTAACTGAGCGCGTCACTCACCTCGCCAATCAGTTGCTTCTGCAGGGGCGAGCACCGGTCCACGAGCCTCTCCGGCATCTGGATGTAATCCATGGGCTTGACCCAGCGGTACGCGTACCCCATGAAGATGGTCCGGCGGTCGTGGCCACACCAGTTGGCGCCGATGCTGTGGAAAGTACGCTGCTCGAACATGAAGGCGCTGCCGGCCGGCAGGTTCATCTGGATGGCGCCGTAGGGCCAGCCCGTCGCCGGGTCCGTAGGGGGCTGACCGGTGATCCGGTTGCTGCCGGGCACCAGGGAGGTGGCGCCGGAGGCGGGATCGGTCTGGTCGCTGAGCACGTAGGCGATCTTCAACAGGATCCGGGGATGGGGCTCCTGCATTTCCACGAAGGACGTGCCGCCGTCCCGGTGCATGCCGTGACCGCGCTTCGCCTCCTCCGTGGGCTCTTCCCCCGAGGGCAGCACGATGAGATGGGAGGTGATCATCTGGATGTTCCAGTTCAGCGCGCCCCAGGCCAGGGGGACGGTCGACGGCCAGTCCAGTAACTGCAGGAAGTCGTCGTGGGCCACGATGCAATTGCGGAGGTTCAGGTCGCCGTTTTTCCCCAGCGTGCCCTCTTTCCGGTGCCGTTCGTGCACTTCGTCAATGGCCTCGTTCAATTCGGCGACGACTGCGGGAGGCAGCGCGTCTTCGATGACCAGGTAGCCGTACTGGTCGAAGTGTTCCCGCTGCGCATCGGTCATCGCGGTGTACTGGTGTCCGTTATCCATGTCAGTAGTCGATCCTCCGGTCAAAACGTGCATATCGCCCGGGCGCCTCAATAGTCGACTCGCCGGTCAAAGCGCGCATACCGCCCGGGCGCCTCAATAGTCGACTCGCCGGTCAAAGCGTGCATCGCCCGGGCGCCTCAATAGTCGACACGCCGGCCGCTGTTCACGGCCTCCTGGCCGATGTAAAGGTCGTAGTACGTGTTCGCGTTACGGTAATTGGGGAAGTTGCCCCACCGGTCTTCCCGGAACCCCTTCAGCCAGGGCTTGCGCAACTGGTAGGTCTTGACATGCCACAGGAAGACGGCCGCGGCCTCGGAGGCGAGAATCCCCTCGGCCTCGTCGTACATCGCCAGGCGTGCCTCGTGGTTCAGGTCTCCGGCGGCCGCGTCGATCAGCCGGTCGAACTCCGGGTTCAGCCAGTCGTGACGGGTATATCCCCTGGGCTGGGAACGCCAGATGATGCCCAGCATGCTGTGGGGATCGGGAAAGTCGTAGTTGAACCCGACGATACTCATGGGGAACTCCCAGTTGTACATGGCCGACCGGTACGCCGCGCCTTCCGTGTTCCGGATGTCGATCTGGATGTTCAGGTTCTCCTTGAGCATCTCCTGGATCGCCTGGGACGCCTGGCTGATGGCGGAAGCGGGGGTGGCATCGGCGAGCCAGAGATCCATCCGCGGGAAACCTCGGCCGTCCGGATAGCCGGCCTCGGCGAGCAGCTGCCGGGCGCGGTCCACGTCGAACCGCTGGTGGTCCCGGTACTTGTCACCCACGTAGCCGGGGAAATGGAGCGGCAGCATGGTGTAAGCGGGGATCATCATGCCCTGGAGTATCGTCTCGTTCAGCGACACCTGGTCGATGGCGTGGGCGAAGGCCTGGCGGACCTTGAGGTTGTCGAAGGGGGGCTGGCGCGTCCGGAAGAACAGGTAGATCGTCGTGAACTGGTCGTAGGACCACGCCGGTTCGTTCCATTCCGGGTCGTCGCGCAGGCCGCCGTAGACCATGGGGCTGACGTCGATCACGTCGATCTCGTCGTTTTCGTAGGGCAGCAGGCCCATGTCGTTCGCCGCGCTGGCCGAACCGACCATGGCGTTGAATATGCGGACGATCTGGCGGAGATGACCGGGATTGGACCCGGTGTAATAGGGGTTCAGGCCGAAGGTCATGTATTGGCCCGTTTTCCACGTCTCGAGCTGGAAGGGGCCGTTGGTCAGGCAGGTGCCGGCAAGCGCCCACTGGTCTCCGTATTTCTCCACCTGCCAGGGCGGGACGGGCGCGGAAGTAAGGTAGGCGGTGATATGGGGCAGGAAGGCGCAGGACTGCTCCGTCTCGATGACCAGAGTGTAGTCGTCCACGGCCCGGACACCTACGGTATCGACGTCGTCCGTTTCCCGCTGGTTGTAGGCCCGGGCGCCCTTGATGTCGTAATAGAGAAAGGCGTAGACGTTGCCCGCATTGGGATGGAGGAACCGCTTGAAGGTGAATTCGAAATCGTGGGCCGTGACGGGCCGGCCGTCGCTCCACCGCCCGTCCCGGCGCAGTTGAAAGGTCCAGGTCTTGCCGTCCTCGGAGGGCTCCCACGATTGCGCCGCGCCGGGAAGAAGCTCCCCATTGACTCCGAACATCACGAGCCGCTCGAAGTGGAATTCGCTTCCGCCCGCCACGTAGATCGAGACGCCCTGGTCCATGCTCTTGGGCTCCGCGGCCATGTACCGGAACACCTGGTACTCGAGGGGCGCGGCGTCATCGGGCAGGCGCTCCATCAGCGCGGCGTGGGCCGCCTCCTTCATTTCAGCGGTCTGGCCGAAGAACAGTTCGGGAGCGCTATCGTCGAGATCGTCCGGCGCCGGCTGGCCGCCGCAGTTCACTGACCACAGCGCGAAGGCGAGCAGGAGCGTCGCCTGGAATCGTCGCGGGATTAGATTCTTCTTCATGATTATGCCATCCTAAGCTTCGGGCGGATCGACAAAACCGTCTACGCTTCGGGCGGATCGATCCCCAGGCGGGTGAACTGTTCGGGCCTGGCCTCGCAGGCCTGCAGATGCCGGGCGATCCGCTCTGTGAACCGGGCTTCCAGCGCCGGATCTTCTATAGGGTGTTGTTGCGCGGGGTCCTCCACCACGTCAAACAGCTGGTTCCGCCCCGCGTAGGACGCCTCGTCGGGGTGGTGCCGCGGGACCTTGCCGTCGGTGGGGATCTTGTACAACGGGAGGTTGTAGGTATGGCCGAAGTACCGGCCCGTTTCGACCCGGTCGTACACCTCCCTGGGATACCAGCGGTTCAGACCGCCCGTGGGCATGGCCGTGTACGCGTACAGCGGTCCCGCGTCCTCGTTGACCGGGTTGCGCATGTACACGTGCCTTCCGTCCGTTAAGTTCATGGCCATCCCGAAATAACCGAAGATGCCGTCCGCCCGGACGCCGTCGCCGTCCAGCACCTTTCGCAGGGACCGTCCCTGGACGTGGGGCGGCAGGGGGGTATCGAAATAGTCGAGAAAGGTCGGCATCAGGTCGATAGTCTGCGTGAGCGCTCCGGTGCGCGTGCCGGCCCGCTCGTTGCCGGGCAGGCTCGCGATCAACGGTATCCGGACGATCTCGTTGTACAGCGGCATAATGTTCTTCATCCAGAAGTCATGCTCCGCCAGCATGGTCCCGTGATCCGTGGTGAATACGACCAGCGTGTCGTCCCACAGTCCCAGATCGTCGAGCGTGTCGAATATCCTGCCCACCCAGTGGTCCGTCATCGTGAGCAGCCCGGCGTAGCACTTACGGATGTGTTCGACCGCTTCAGGGGATTCGTGGACTTCGTCGTAGCTGGGCCAGTCGTAGAACGGTCCGTCGTAATCGTCGCCGTACATGGCCCGGTATTTCTCGGTGCAGTAGAAGGGCTCGTGGGGATCGAAGATCTCGACCTGCAGGAACCAGTCGTCGGACGCCCGGTTCGTCTTCAGCCACTCGATGGCCGCCTGCGCGGTCTTCGGACCGGAGAAGTCCTCCTCCCGCTGCTGCAGTTTCCGATTGCCGTAATTCTGCTGGCTGAGCTGCCCCAGGTGGTCGGGCAGGGCCATGCGGTCCACGTGGGACGCCCACCAGTCGTTCTCCTGGCCGCGGAAGAAGTCCCAGGTGTTGAACGCCGTGTGGTAGTTCTCGCCCCCGAGCTCGAAGTAATGGTAATGGTCGGTCAGCAGGTGGGTAAAGACGTCGTTCTTCCGCAACTCGCCCGGCAGCGTATCGTCGTAGGGTTCGATGGGACCCCAGCCCCGGTAGATGAAGTTGTACCGCCCGGTCATGAACTCCCGCCGCGCGGGCATGCAGGGCAGCGATCCCACCCAGTGGTTGTCGAAGACGACGCCTCGTTCGGCCAGTCGGTCCAGGGCGGGCGTATGCACCCAGTCGTTGCCGTAGGTCGAAAGGTAGTCCCGGCGGACGGTATCAAGGACGATGAAAACGCATTTCATTCTTCTTCTTCTTTCTTGCCGTAGCTGTGTCCGCCCAGGATCGCCTTGATGTCGTCGGCAGACCGGGCGCGTTCGAAGGCCTCGATGCGTGCTTCTTCCTCCTCCGCAAGCGCCGTGGCGTTCTCGAGCACCGCGTCCATCCTGTCGGCGGGAAACTTGCACGCGCCGTTCTCGTCCATGTGGATGATCTCGCCCGGCGCCACGTCCATGCCGCCCACGGATACGGGGACGTTCACCGCGTGCACGGCCTGGTCCCCGTGGCCCGGCGTAACGCCGCTGAGCAGGTACTGGACCTCCATCGGCCGGATCTCGTGTATGTCCCGCGACGGTCCGTTGGACACGACGCCCACGCAGCCCACGGCTTTTGCGGAAGCCGTCATGTTCCCGCCCGCCAATCCCACTTTTCCGGCGATCTCCTCGGGGAAATTCTGCCGGATAACGAGAATCGTCGGCCCGGGGGATGCGTCCAGGGCGTCGATGACATCGATGAAGGAGAGGTTCTTGAAACCCGGCTCCGGCAGGCCGAAGACGCACGTGACGGCGTAGCCCACGGTGCGTCCAAGTTCAGGATACATGCACTTTATGGATTGGTCCGTGTACCAGTTTACCTCCCACGGGTTGTAGAGGCCGAGGCACAGCGGATGGGTGGGATAGGTGGCCACCACGTTGGTGATCGTAGGGGTGTCGAACCGTTTCAGTGCCTCCAGCGTCTCTTGCGGGGACCGCGCGGGCATGCATCGCTCCTTCCAGGGTGCGTGCGGAAAAGAGGCAGGAAATCAGACCGTCAAATCGGTCCGTCAATTCGGTGGAATGAACCCGGTGAATATGGTCCTGATTAAACGGGGTGTCAAGCCGGTAATCGGTCCCGTCGGGCGCGGTGGTTCGACTGTGTATCCAGTCGGTTGTCAAGCCGGCAGCCGGCTCCGGTCAGTCATATGAGTTTATCGGCCCGGCGTGCCGGATCCACGCACGTCATTCGGACGATCCGGACTGGAGCGACCGCTGCCACAGTGCCGTTGAGTAGAACTCGTAAGACGCGGCCTTGTCAGGGACGTCGACGAGATGGACCGTAAAGCGGCACGGCACACCGTTGTCCGGCAGGTAATCCCTGAAGAAACTGCTATACGCCCGGGCGTACGCTTCCTTCAGCCGATCCTGCTCGGCGGCGTATCCTACCGGGTCCACGAGGGGATTGGGCGACTTGGGCTGGCACCCGAAGGCGTGCACTTCGATGAAGTCGATTTCCCGCAGCGACTTGCACAGGCCGGCGTCGATCAGCCATTTCTCCCAGCTCTGAAAGACCAGGGGGATCTCCTGGTCCGGTTCCATCGATACCAGTTCATCCCGCTCCAGCACGCCCTTGGCGGAATAGCCGCCCGTGAGACCGGCGAAGTAGATCTTCAGGTCCCCGTCCGGCTGCGCTTCCGTAACAAGGGCCGACAGCACCGGGTTTTCGCCGTGGTAATAGTAGGTCAACTTGCCCCGCTTCCTGATGTTGAAAGCCATGGATGCTCCTTATGGAAGTTTAGGTTTTTCCGGACCACTCGCACGCGGTTCACCGTGTTAACGAAAGGCCCCATCGTCAGTTTAATCTACTGCGCGTGTCAAGGTCGGTCGGGTTACTCTAATGGTACCGCAAAACGGGCAGTTTCGGTTATTTGCCGAGGTCTTCATGGTCTTTGGTCTATACGGTCTCGCGAGCCATTATGGTCTTTGGCTGCTCGGTGTCGCCATGTATATTCCTATCCCTCGCGGTCGAAGGAATCCGTCGTTGGAATCCACGGGTCTCGCAGGCGTCCGATGCCATGTGACCGCGGATTCGGTGTCGATACAAAGTAGAAACTGTCATGAATCAGACCATCCCTTTTAAAAAGGATCTCGTGCTGGTCGGCGGTGGCCACTCCCACGTGCAGGTGATCCGCATGCTGGCCATGAAGAAGGCCCTGGGCGGCATCCGCGTCACGCTCATTTCGGACGAGTCCACCGTCTGCTATTCCGGTATGCTGCCCGGTTGCCTGGCCGGCCTGTACCGGCCCGACGAGATGGAAATGGAATTGAGGCCGCTTTGCAACTGGGCGGGTGTCCGGTTCGTCCGGGCCCGGGTGGCCGGCCTCGATCCGGTCCTCCAGCAGGTGTACTTCGACAACGGCCGTCCTCCCCTTGCCTACGATGCCCTTTCGATCAACGTCGGTTCCATTCCCCGGGGCATGGACACCCCGGGGGTGCGGGAACACGCCGTGCCCACGAGGCCGCTCGGCCTGCTGCTGAAGCGGATTCACGAGTTCGAGGAAAACCACCAGACCGACGGCCGGCCGTTGCGGATCGTCATCGCGGGAGGCGGAGCAGCGGGCGTGGAGCTGGCCTTCGCCATGCACTCGAGATGGGGAAAGCGATTCGCGCCCGTCCAGATCACGCTCGTTGAATCGCAGTCCGCTTTGCTGACCGGGCACCGTCCCCGTGTCGTCGCGATCATCGGGCGGTACCTCGAAGAAAAGGGGATCGCCTGCCTGACCGGCCTGCGGGTCACGGGCGTAGATAAAACGGGCGTCCATTTCGAAGATCATCCGTCCCTGCCCAGCGACTTCCTGCTCTGGGCAACGGGCGGAGCACCGCCCGGTCTGTTGAAGGTTACAAACCTGGAGACCAGCGGCGCCGGGTTCATCCGCGTCCGGCCGACCCTGCAGACCATAGGTTACGACAACGTCTTCGCGGCGGGGGACTGTATCGAATTTCCCTCCCGTTCCCTGCCCAAATCGGGCGTCTACGCGGTCCGCGAGGGACCGGTCCTTGCCCGAAACCTCCATGCCTGGCTGAAAAACCGGTCCCTGGTCCCCTACAGACCCCAGGGTTCCGCGCTCGCGCTACTCATGACCGGGACCCGGAACGCCGTCGCGAGCCGCCGCCACGTCTCCTTCCACGGCCCCTGGGTGTGGCGGCTGAAGGACTGGATCGATCGGCGCTGGATGCGGAAGTTCGAACCGGCGCTGCTTCCGCCCATGGACCCGGCCGGCGATGCGCCGATCGCCCGCGAGGCGCCGTCCACCAACGATGCCCCGCCCGTCGGTGAAAAAGCCGGCGGAGGCCCGGAAGTGTCGGCCATGCGCTGCGCCGGGTGCGGCGCCAAGGTCGGTTCTAGCGTATTGACCGGCGTGCTCGACGAACTTGAGGTATTCGACCGGGAGGACGTTCGGATCGGCCTGCACGACGCCGATGACGCGGCGCTACTCGAGATCCCTCCAGGCCGGTCGCTGGTACAGACCGTGGACGGCTTCCGCGCCTTTACCGGCGACCTGCACCTCTTCGGCCGCATCGCCCTCGTCCACGCCGCATCCGATCTGTACGCCATGGGGGCCGAACCCCACTCCGCACTGGTTACGGTCACGCTGCCCTACGCGGAAAAACCCCTCGTGGCAAACGACCTGAGACAGCTCATGGGCGGCATCGCGGAAGAAGCCCGGGGCCTCGGGGTCACCCTCCTCGGCGGGCATACGAGCGAGGGAACGGAGACGGCGGTCAGCGTAACCATGAACGGCCTGGCCGGCAGCGACGTCGTATTCAGGAAGGGCGGACTGCGTCCCGGCGACGGTCTCATCCTGGCCAAGCCCATCGGCACGGGCGTCATCCTGGCGGCCGACATGCACCTGAAGGCCCGAGGGAGCTGGGTCGACGAAGTCTTCGAGGGCATGCTGCGGTCCAACGCGGAGGCGGCGAGGATCCTCGCCCAGGTCGGCATTCCTTCCGTCACCGACGTGACCGGCTTCGGCCTGGCGGGACACCTGGTCGAGATGCTCGAAGCCAGCGGCATGGGCGCTGAGCTCGAGATCGACCGGATACCGCTTTACACCGGCGCGGCGGATTGCGTGGCCGGCGGCGTGGAAAGTACCCTCGCGCCGTCCAACCGGGAACACTTGCAGAAGAGATGGCAAGTGGAGTCGGAGTCTGGCGCGGCGGACGCGGCGAAGCTTGGCGCGGTGGACGGACGGGACGCCCTCCTCTTCGATCCCCAGACGTCCGGCGGTCTCCTGGCCGGCGTTCCCCCTTCCGAAATCGACGATGTAATCGCGAAACTCCGGGCGGCCGGTTACGTACGGGCGGCCTGCATCGGACGGGTGACCGACCGGAAACGGCACCTGCGGATCCGCTGAGCCCGAAGCGGCCCCGTCACGGCAACGCACACACGATCTTGCCTATATGCCGTTGTGATTCGAGGTAGTCGTAGGCCGCGGGCACTTCATCGAAGGAAAACACGCGGTCGATGCAGGGCCTGAGTCCCGACGCTTCGCAGGCCCTGGCCAGGTCGCGCAGGTCTTCGGTAGAGGAGGTGTAGATCCCCCGTACCTGGATCTGCCGGCCGATGATATCGAAGGGGTTAAGGCGGGTTTCGAAGCCGTCCAGGATGCCCACGAGGGATATCCGGGCGTGCAGCGCGCAGGCTTTCAGGGACTTCGCGAACGTCTGGCCGCCTGCCACGTCCACGACCAGGTCGACCCCGGCGCCGCCGGTAAAGGAACGGACCTGTTCCGGCCAGTCTTCGTCCCGGTAATCAAAGGTCTCCAGCACGCCGAATTCATCCTTCATCCGTCGGGCTTTCTCTTCGGATGAAGTGGTCAATAAAGCTTGTGCGCCAGTAAGATCCGCGAGTTGTGCGGCGAACACGGACACCCCGCCCGTGCCGTGCAGCAGGACCCACTCTCCCGCCTGCAATCGACCCTGCGATACGACCGAAGCCCAGGCGGTCAGTCCGGCGATGGGCAACGTCGCGCCTTCGTGGTAGGAGAAGTGGGAGGGCATGGAAACCAGGGCATCCGCGGGATACAGCACTTGCTCGCACAGCACGCCGTCCACGCCGGCTGCGCCCACCAGGGTCTTCATCCCATCGGGCGTAAGTCTTCCGGCGGGCCAGCTCAGGAACGGCGCATTCACGACCCGGTCGCCCCGCCGGATGCCCGACACTCCCGTTCCCGTCTTCACCACGTCGCCTGCCATGTCGGACCCGGCGACGAACCTGCCCTCGAAGGGTTTGCCATACCGGCCCCTGGCGACCATGAGGTCCCGGTAGTTGAGTGATACGGACCGGACCCTGACCAGCGCCTCGCCGGGTCCGGGCTCCCCCGGTTCCTGAAGTTCGGACCGGCGAAGCTGATTCTGGTCAATGACGTATGCGCGCATGGTTGCGGTCCTTCACTTGTCTCTTCACTTTCTCTTCAATCGCAGTTGTTGACCGATCACGGTTGTTGACGGCCTTTTCAACACATCGTACCATAATCAATTTTCCACGCGGACGCGAAATTGGCAATTGATAAATACCACGTGAATTCGTATGCTTAAGGCGACGTGCACGCCCTTGATCGGCGTGTAAAATAAGCCGGCGGGGCGTGCAAAACCAACCGTCGGGCGGGGAAGGTTTTCCTGTGAGCTCAGTTTGATTGGCGGACTGGTATTGGCGGGCCGGTATTTACGGATTGTATAACGGACTGGAACCGGGACCGCGGGCCATGTACCGGACCAGGGACAGGCAGAGAGGAACGAAATTGAACGACATCCGCATTTACTTTATCGGTGATTCCTACATAAACGGTACCGGCGACCCGGCCTATCTCGGCTGGCCTGGACGGGCCTGTGCCGCGTCGAGGTCCGAAGAGAACGCCATCACCTGCTACAACCTGGGCATCCGCGGCGACACGAGCACCGATGTGCTCCAGCGCTGGGAACGGGAGGTGGAAGCCCGGCGTCTCATACCTCACGACGGCCGGGTGGTGTTCGGATTCGGCGCGAACGACTGCTGGATCATAGACGGGAAGACGCGTGTGGACCGCGCCGATACCATTCGCAACACCGAGGAGATACTGAAACGCGCCCGGTCCCTGTTTCCCACGTTGATGGTCGGGCCGCCACCCGGGATCGACACAGACGAACACGGCCGGAGAGTGGAGGTTTCCTCACTCGTCGGCGAAATCGCCGGTAGAATCGGCGTGCCCTATCTCGAGGTGATTCACGAACTGCATGACAGCGGAGTCTGGCAGAGCGAAGCGGCCCTCGGCGACCGCGTTCATCCGGCCGATGGCGGTTACTCCGCGCTGGCCGAACTGGTGCTCGCCTGGCCGGCGTGGTGGTTTAGCAAAACGACCAGTGCACCCTGAAGGATGCACCCTAAAGGAGGCAATCAGTGTCGTTGACCCAGGCACAGATCGACCAGTTCAACGAACAGGGATTTCTCCCTTACGTGGACCTGCTGACGCCGCTGGAGGTCAAAGCGCTGCACCAGCGGCTTGAAGATATCGGCAACGAACGGGTGGATTTCCCGGACGAATACGTTCAGATCGAACCGCGCGTGAATCGGGGCGAAATGCAGGCCGATCCTGTGCGATTCAACAACGTGCGCAAGATCTGGAACCTGACGAAACACGATCCGGTCTTCATGGAACTGGCCCGGCATCCGAAGATCCTCGGGGTGGTCCGGAGCCTGATCGGCCCGGATCTCAAGATCTACGTGGACCAGACGCTCTGCAAGCCGCCCCGGGTGGGTTCGGCGAAACCGCCCCACCAGGACTCGGCCTACTGGACGAGCATCGATCCGCCCAATCTCGTGATTTGCTGGATCGCCCTGAACGACGCCACCGAGAACAACGGGTGCATGCGGTTTATTTCCGGTTCCCACAAAGCCGGTGTGATCGAGCACAAGCACCTCGAGGACTTTCGGGTCGAGGACGCCCACGTCGGCTATGAACGGGAGGTCGCCGTACCCTTGAAGGCCGGCAGTTGCTCGTTCCACCACAGCCTCGCGCTGCATCGCACCGACGCAAATACCAGCGACGACCGACGCATCGGCCTGACCGTCGCCTACATGGACGCCCGTTCGAAGTTCATCGGAAACGGCGCCATGCCGGAGTACGATCTGGTGTCCGGTCGGGCTTACGAAGGATGTGTTTAGGTATTTTTTCGTATTAATACAATGATTATCAATACGATTCGTAATAAACTTAATCATAGCATCGTACTGCCCGGAAGCAAATCCATTACGCTCAGAAACCTGGTACTCGCGTCACTGGCCGAGGGCAGGACCGAGATCGACGATCCCTGCGACTGCGACGACACCCGGGAAATGGTGGACTGCCTGGGTGGACTCGGGATTGTTATCCAGGCGAGTGACGACTATAGACGGATAACCGTGGAAGGAACAGGCGGCCGGTTCGCAGAAGGACCGGTAAGCCTTGACCTCGGACTCAGCGGTACTTCCGCTCGCTTCCTGATTGCCCTATCGGCCCTCAGGACCGACGAGACCCGGATGGCCGGACGGGGCAGCCTGAACGAGAGGCCGAATGCTCCTCTGCTCGATGCTTTGGAGCAAATGGGAGGCGCATCCGAGTCGGCCCATGACGGTTGCCTTCCCGTGACCATTCGAGGACCCGGGACGTTCAACCGCTCGGTCCGGATGAAGGGCGATGTGTCCAGCCAGTTCTTCTCCGCCCTGCTGCAGATCGCACCGGTACTGCCCGACGGCCTTGAGATACAAGTCGAAGGCGAACTCGTCAGCAGGCCTTATATCGACATAACGCTGAATGAAATGCGGACGTTCGGCGTGGACGTGGAGAACGACGACTACCGCAAGTTCCGGGTCGCCCCACAGCGGTATCGTTCAGGACCCCGGTCGGTGGAAGGCGATGCCTCCGCCGGCTCCTATTTCGCGGCGCTCGCCCTGATGCACGGCGGGAAGGTGGTCATTGAGAACCTCGGATCCGACTCCCGGCAAGGGGATATCCGTTTCCTGTCCATCTGCGAGAACCTGGGTGCCCATGTCCGGATGGACGAGAAAAAGACGGTCATTGAAGGACCGGAGGATGGCCACGTACGGCCGACAACGGGCGAAATCGAATGTGGGGATATACCGGACGCAGCGCTGACCCTGATTGCCCTGTCGCCACTGATACCGGGCACGACCCGGATAACGGGCATCGGCACGTTGAAGCAGAAAGAGTGCGACCGGATCGAATGTCCCGCGGCGGAGTTGCGGAAGATCGGCGTGGCAGTGAAGACCGGTCCGGACTCCATCGAGGTTGGGGAACTGCCGCCAGGCGCCCTGAACGCCACCGTAGATATCTCCGTCGAAACCTACCATGACCACCGCATGGCCATGAGTTTCGGCGTACTGGGCACCCGCCTGGGGAACCTGAACATCCTCGATCCGGATGTGGTGGGGAAGACCTATCCGCGCTTCTGGGAGGATTTGGCGCGGGTAGGATAACCCAGCAGTATCCGCTCCCTGGATCCCCGCTGTAAGCGCTCAGGTACCCCTACCGCCGTATATACAGATCCGTAATCGTGGAATTGTCGATGAAGAAGGGTTCCTGGTCCGTGGAGTCCTTTTTCCAGCCCGCCAGCCAGGGTTTGCGGAGCTGCAGGAAGTAGTCGTGGTAGAGGAAGACGCCGCCTACGTCCTCGACCAGGATCCGTTCCGCCTCGTTGTACATCTCGAACCGTCGTTCCTCGTTGGTCTCCCTTGCCGCGTCGTCGACCAGGCGGTCGAACTCCGTGTTCATCCAGTCGTGGCGGCCCGCGCCCACGGGCTGGGAGTGCCAGACCATGCCGAGGAGGTTGTGGGGATCGGGGAAATCGTACTGGAAGGGGATCAGGCTGAGGTCGATCCGGTACTGGGCCATGGCCTCGCTGTAGACCCGGGGCTCCATGTTCCGGACGCCTACGCTGAGGCCCAGGTTGTTGGACAGCATGCCCGAGACGGCCTCGGCGGCCATGATGCGGTTGGGATCGTTGCGTAGCCAGATGTCCACGGAGGGGAATCCCCGGCCGCCCGGATACCCTGCCTCGGCCAGGAGACTGCGCGCCAGTTCGGGATCGTACCGCTGGACGTCTTTGAGTTCGTCGCCCGAGTAACCCGGAAAACCCGGCGGCAGCATGGTGTACGCCGGCAGGGCCGTACCCCGCAGCACGATATTGCAGAGCGCGTCACGATCTATGGCGTGGCTGATGGCCTTACGCACCCGGTGGTCGCTGAATACGCTTTCGCGCGTCCGGAAGAACAGGTAAAGCGCGTTGAAGTCCATGTACTTGTGCAATTCCGCGCTCAGCTCGGGGTCTTCCTCGATCCGGCTTAAGTCGCGCACGTCGATCTGCACCAGGTCCAGCTCGTCGTTCTCGTAGGAAAGCAGTCCGGTGCTTATCCGGCTTCTGAACATGGAATGGATCTCGGACAAATACCCCTTGATCGGACCGTTGTAATAGGGATCGAGGGACATGGTGAGACGCTCGCCGATGCGCCAGTTCTCCACCTTGTAGGACGAATTACTGACGACGTTCTCGTCCGACGCCCAGCGGGGGCCGAACCGTTCGACCTGCCAGCGCGGAACCGGGATCGACGTAAAGAAGGCGGCGATCATGGGCAGGTACGGGCAGGGTCCGTCGGTTTCGATCACGAGGGTCATGTCGTCCACCGCGTACACGCCGACCGCGTCCGGGTCGTCGGTCTGCCCGGTATTGAACGCCCGGGCGCCCTTGATATTGTAGTAGAAAAACGCGTAGCCGCTGCCCGACGCGGGATCCAGCATGCGCTTGTAGCTGTATTCGAAGTCGTGGGCGGTGACCGGCCGGCCGTCGCTCCACCGGGCGCCGGGACGCATGTGGAAGGTCCACTTCGTCTGGTCCTCGTTGGCCGTCCATCGGGTAGCCGCGCCCGGGATCACGCGGTTGTTGTGGTCCAGCATGGTGAGGCGCTCGAAGAGGAAGACAACGCCGCCCACCTCGTAGATGGCCACGCCGATGTCCAGGTTGGTCGGCTCGTCATTCAGAAAGCGGAAGACCTGCCGGTCGAGCGGTGCCGCGTCCGCGGGCATGACTCGACCGACGGCGTTGCGCACCTGGGCCTCCGGGATTCCGGTGTATACCGTAAGCCCGAGCACAGCAAGGCCCAGCACTGCGGTCAATAAAGCTGCAGGTCTCATTGAGGTATTCCTCGCGTCAGGACCGCGCCGCCCGTTCCAGGTTCAGCCACGCCATTTCTTCGGCCGTCAGCTTCGTTTGAAGCGCCTGCAGGTTGGCCCTGATCTCATCGCCGTTTCGGGCGCCGACCAGGGCGTAGATGTTGAGCGATTGGCTGAGCACGTAGGCCAGTGCGACCTGAGGAATGGACAGGCCTTTTTCGCTGGCCAGTTCCTCGACCCGGTCCAGCCGGTCGAAGTTGTCGTCTGTGCAGTAGGCCCGAACGGAACTCTCGTCGAAGAGGCCCTGTTCGGCCAGCGTTTCGTAATTATCGCGGTTTACCCGACCGGAAAAGAACCCGCTGGCGATACTGGACCAGGTAAACAGCGGCATCTGGTTTTCCTGGTACCACGACCGTGCGTCGGCTCCGTCTTTACCACTGATGCTGATACAACCTCTCCAGGGCGGTTCGGCCTGTTCTGCCAGGCTGAAATTCGGACTGCTCACGGTGAAGGGCTGTTGTCCGCTGGTGGCGGCGTACAGGTTCGCCCTTTCGATGCGGTCATGGGTCCAGTTGGATCCGCCGATCACGCCCAGATTGCCCGCGCTGATGTACTGATTGAGCCTGTCTATAATCGGTGCGACAGGAACCCTTACGTCGTCGCGATGCAGGAGGTAGAGGTCCACGTAATTCGTTTTAAGCCGGGCCAGGGAGTCGTGCAGGTCCGAGGAGATGTCATAGGGCGTCACACGGGCCCGGTCCGCGTTCATATGGCAGCACTTGGTGAGAATGACCACTTCGTTGCGCAGGCCCCGGTCCTCGATCCACCGGCCCAACATGCGTTCGCATTCACCGCCGCCGTAAAGGTGGGCGCTGTCGAAGGTGTTGATCCCGGCGTCGTACACCTTGTCCAGCAGGTCGAAGCTGTATTCCTCTTCGGCGGGACTCAGCATGATCGTGCCCTGTACAAGGCGCGATACGGGCTTGTCGACGTTCGCGATGTTGCCGTACTCCATGAATACTCCTTTAAATTCGCTATATTCAGTGATTACAAAACACGTTCTGGTGTAGTGTGCCGCGGTCTGGGTTGGCCCGGTCTGGTCTGGTCTGGTCCGGGTTTACGATATTTCCGGCACCATCACCAAAAACCATCATTCCATCGGATACTTCAACCCGATCCCGGCCCGGACGGTGTCCAGCGTCCTCATGATGGCCAGGGTCTCGTCCAGGGGGAGCGCGGGACTCTCGAGCAACCCTTCCCGGAGGCAACGCCCCGCTTCCTCGATCTCGTATTTGAATCCGTTCTCCACGCGCGGCGGCTCCACCGATACCGGTTCCTCGCCGTCCGGGTTCAGCGTTGCGGTATAGGTGTCATTGAATGCAGACGGGATGCGGATGTTGCCCTGCGTCCCGTGGATGGACACGGCGCCGGGCGTGCTGGTCCGGACGGCGCAGGTCAGCGCGGCCATTGCGCCCGAGTCGTAACGGAAGGCCATGGTGGTCTGCTCATCGACCCCCGTTGCGCCAATGTCCGCCAGCGCAGCGACCCGGTCCGGTTGCTTACCGTAGACCATCGAAGCCATAGATACAATGTATACACCGATGTCCAGGAGGGCGCCCCCGCCCAGTTCGGGATTCAGCAGGCGGCCCTCCGGGTTGAACTCCGCGCGGAATCCGAAGTCGGTCATCATGTTCCGTACTTCGCCGATGGCGCCATCGGAGAGCCACTGTCGTACCTGCGCGATGGCCGGCAGGAATCGCGTCCACATGGCCTCCATGAGGAACAGACCCCGCTGCCGCGCGCACCGGATCATGGCTTCCGCTTCCGATGCGTTGAGGGCGAAGGGTTTCTCGCAGAGGACAGGCTTGTCCGCGTTCAGGCAAAGCAGCGTGTCCCGGCAGTGCATGGGGTGCGGGGTGGACACATAGATCGCGCCGACCTCCGGGTCTTCCGCCAGGGACGCGTAGGACGGGTGTCTTCGGGGTATCGCGAACTCGTCTCCGAAAGCGTCCGCCGTCCCCTGTGCCCGGGACCCGACGGCCGACAACTCGGCATCCGGAACGACCGCGAGCGCTTCGGCGAACTTGTGGGCGATCTTTCCGGTTCCGAGAATGCCCCATCGAATGGTTTCAGGCATGTACGCTCCGTGTGTAGGTTGATCGTGTTATTCTTCCCTCACGATCGGACGAGTGAATCCGACCGTCATCCATTAGTCCAGGGGTTGACAACTTCAACACCGGTATTGCGGAACTCACTTGTATTTCGCGTGACAATGGTGAGGCCGCGTCGGGCCGCCGTCGCCGCGAGAAAAGCGTCCGGCAGATGGTACTCAAGCGCCTCGCCCCGACGCCGCTTAGCTTCCATAATGCGGGCGCACTCTCGCGCGTCGTTCAAGGTCCAATCGAATATACGATCCTCAAAGAGGTCATCGAGCAGGTTTTGGAATCGATCGGCGAGGGTGTCACGTCTCCGTCCGGTATCGAGAAGGCCAATGCCGTTGAGGATTTCCCAGACCGTAATGGATGCGAGACCAATCCCCTGGTCGGCGATCCCATCCAGAAACGCAGCGACCCGCGGTTCCGGATGCGGGCGCATCATTTCTGAAATGACATTCGCATCGAGAAGCCAGGAAACAGGAGCGTTCACGTCTCACGCTCATCTGCGAACTTGACCCTACGGTATGCGTAGTGCCCGGACTCCGGTAGCTCGACTCCGTGTTCAGGTCCAAAATACCGCTTGAAAGACTCAGAAGGCGATGCGCGGAGTTCGGCCTTTGCACGCTTCTCACGGATCAGATGCCGGACAAACTCTTCCATTGATACGCCTACCTGACGCGCTTCTCTTTTGAGCCAGGCTTTGTCCGCCGGATCAATGCCGCGGACAGTGACAGTGGTACTCATCGCGGCCTCCTTTTCTGTCTGGTTGACACCAGAAAACTAATGATAGCAAAATATGCTGTCAAGCATTCTTCCGGCGTCAAATTTCAGATCACCGCTACCGCGCTCCGCGCCATTTCGTCCCAGTCCGGTTCAGGCGCGGGACGGTCGCTCCACGCGATGGACATGGCGCCATCTTCCACGACGAGTGTGCCCCGGCAATCGAGCTCCTCGTCGGGGGGACGCGGCTGCAACCCCATGAAGGCCTCGAAGACGGGGTCGTTCCCGATGGCCAGGATGACGTGGGGATCCCCGCCGTGCACCTCCACGCCGAAGCTTTCGGCCAACTGGGCCTGTTTGATCTGACCGGTGATGCCGATGCCCCGCTGCCGGACGATATCGGCGGCCTGCATGGCCAGGTACGGCGCCGTGTTGTACGGCTGCCCACCGATTGCGCCGATCCATTCCAGGGTCAGAACCGGGAGGTCGAGGGTGGCGCACAGTTTTTTCAGTCCAAGTATGTCGTAGTCCTGCAAAGGCTCTTCGATCCACCGGTAACTGCACTTCTCCATGATGCGCCCGATCTTCACGGCTTCTTCGTAGGTGTACGACTCGACGGGATCGTGAAAGAGCATGATGTCGCCGCCGAGGGCCTCACGCAGTTTCTCGGCCATTTCCCCGTTGGTCTTCACGCCCCGGTAGGAATGGTCCTTGCAGCCGATGAATCCCTCTTCTTCCACGCGCTGCACCGCGTTTGCCACCAGGTCGTCGATGGTGCGTCCGCCCACGTTGCAGTAGGCGGGCACGCTCTCCCGGCATGCACCAAGCAGCTTGTAGATGGGCAGGCGGGCGCTCCGGCTCGCAAGGTCCCATAGCATCCGGTCGACCGTATCCAGCAAGCCTCTTCCCGTGTACATGAAGCGCTGAGCCATCCAGAACCGCTGCCACACGTATTCCCGGTCGAAGGCGTCCACACCGATGAGCATGTGGGCGTAGCGGGCAAGGAACTGGCGGCCCTGCCATTCCAGTTCCCGTGGATCGTAACCCGTGCCGTAGTCGGCATAGGCGTCCAGATCGCCGTCCGTCACGAGACGGATCACCAGTCGGTACTTAGGTTCGGGGCCGTCCCCGGTGAAGGCGTATCCGTCGGGCGCGCCGGCGCCGAATCCCTGGTCATGGGTGAACAGCCCGGAGATGCCCGGCGGCACAGGCGCCATGCTGCCCCGGTCCGCGCTGTTCTCGCGGCGGATTTCGGGTTCATCCTTCAGCACGTAGCACTTGACGTCCCGGATCTGCATGGGGTTTCCTTGTTCTGTTGGCCGTGCCGTTTCAGGCGGCCGCGTCGTTCATTGTGACGGCCGCGCTCCGGTTTCAGGCTTCGATCAATTCCGAGGTCAAGTCCATGACCGCGTCCAGGTCGATCTCTATGCCGAGGCCCGGCTGATCGGGCAAATGCACGAAGCCATCTTCGATCTGTAACGGGTTCAGGACGAACGGCGGTGCGATCTCTTGGTCCGTCATCTCGAGAAAGGGCGTATTCCTGAGCACGCCCGCGACTTGAATATGGGCAAAGCCGTCGCTGTTCCCTGCACCGTCCAGGTGGCAGTACGCACCGAACGCCTCCGCACAGCGGGCCGCCTTCAACACGTCCGTGATCCCGCCTGCACCGCATACGCCGGTCCGAATGTGATCGGCCGACTGAAGGGTCATGACCTGGGATGCCTCGATGGGGCTGCACACTTCCGCGCTGGTCGGCGTATCGATTTCGTCGGCTACCTGCTTGCCACCCGTGTGGTCGTTGCGGGGACGGGGCCGGTCGAAGTAGAAAAAGTCCGCCTCGTCGAGCGCTTTGCCGATCCGTATGGCCTCGTCGACCACGTACCACGCCCGGCCGTCGAGGATCAGCGGGAAATCCGGCCCCACGGCGGCACGTATCTCGCGTATCAGAAGGACGAGGGCGTTCTCATCTGCCGACACGCCGAATCGGTAGGCTTTGAATCCGGCCTGTTGCGCGTCTTTCGCATCCTTGACAATCTCCAGGGCGGAGGCACCCGCAGCGCATGACAAGTCTCCTCCGGCCGTGCTGGCCCGGCAGACCGGAACCCGGTCCCTGAACCCGCCCAGGTGCCGGAAAAGCGGCCGTCCGGCGATCTTCGCGGAAAGGTCCCACAGGGCGACGTCGATCCCGGCGCGAAAAGCTGGCGGCGGTCCTTCGTCCAGGTCCCGCATGGCCCACCAGGTCCGTTCACGGTCAAGGGGATTCGTACCCACCAGGATGGGCGCTGCGAGATCAACGTCGACGGCCGAGGCGGTAACCCCGGTACAGTGTCCCTCGAGCCCTTCGTCGGTCACCAGGCGCAGCAGGCCCGCGGGTTGATGTAAGCTGATTTTGGTGATTTTCATGAGAGGTTGACGCCTATTCCGTTCCGCCCTACTCCTGCCCCAAGACGCCCAGGGGAAACACCGGCCCGTCCCGCCGCTGCTCCGTGAGAGGACGGGATCCGCTCGCCGTCACGACGACGGACTGTTCCAGGTGCAGGGACCCGACCCCGGCCAGGCTCAGCGGCGCTTCCACGTTGAGCACCATGTCTTCTTCAATGGGCAGATCGGAAGGGACGTCGACACAGCCGTCCGAGATCCGCAGGCCGGTATCCGGCGCCAGGACGGGGTAGTCCCGCACTTCCATGCCGACCCCGTGGCCATGTGGGTACATGGAATAACCCGCTTCGTCGACGACCTCTTGCATGGCCGCCTGTACCGCCGAGGAGCTGATGCCGGGACGAATCGCGGCCAGACCGGCGTCCATGGACGCGCGGAGCGTGTCGAACCGGACCTGCATGTCGGCCGACAACGGCCGCATGGCGAAGGTGGTCCCGGTGTCTGAGTAGCAGGACCGGTACCTGCATCCCCAGTCAACGTACTCCACGTCGGAATCGCCGAGGATAAAATCCGGCTCCGTCGCAATACCGAGCCCGTGGACTCCGAAGGCGAAGTGGTCCAGGTCCGCCCCCCGGGCACCCAGTTCCGCCCTGAACCGGTGTACGACCTCCTGCACGTTGTCTCCAGGTTTCGCCTGTTCCATGGCTGTCATGGCCGCCGTTTCACTGATCTCGGCCGCCCGTGTGAGCCGATCGATCTCGTCCCGGGTCTTGACCATGCGAAGCAGCCGGATGAGGTTGGAGCAGTCCAGCAGCCGGGCATCGGGCAGCGCCTCCTTCAGTTGACGGTAGCGGTCGGCGGTCAGTCCGTCCGCTTCCACGCCCAGCGTACCCGCGGCAAGTTCCCGGTCGCTCAGGGCTCCGACCAGCGCCTGGGTAGTCGTGGTGTAGTCCGGCGCGCCCTGCAGAAGGTGGTAGATACGGTCCATCCGGTCAGACAACGGCCTCGGCGGCACGGACCAGTCGAGCCCGAAATCGCCGCTGATTCGCAGGTCCTTCACCCACAGGTCGACGCCATTCACAGCCAGCATCGCGCCGGTCACCGCCAGCGCGGGCTCGCTCTCGCGGGGAAACAGGGCGTATCCCTGTGATAGATCCGCCGATGCGCCGGGCCGGACCATGTACGCCTTCATGAGCCCGTCGATCCAGATGAAGTAGTCCGTGAAATAGGTGATATTCACGGGCGAGGTCGCGATCAGTCCGTCGAGTCCGCGATCCCGCATGTACACCCTGGCCCGTTCGGCATTGAAGAGCATCTGGGTTTCGATTCCGCAGGATGGATTTTTTGGGATGGATCCGCTGTCTGCGCCTATGATCCGGCACAGCGGCGGAGTCGAAAAGAAGTACCAGGCCAGTATAGAAACGTCACCCGGCGATGTCAACGACCGAATCCTCTTCCGGGGTCTCGGCGGTAGTCCCCGTCGCTGACATTTCCACGTCGGCTCTTCGGTAGCTCTGCAGCATGCCCGCGGAGCCATGTTTCACTTGACAAAACCGGCGCAATCGGATTACTAGGGACATGCGGCGAGCATGCGCCAGGATCGTATTCTGTCCCTCCTGACCACCCCGACGAACGAACGTTCAAGTGATTCGCATTTAATGATTCACATCGTTGACTACGACGCCGGGAATCAGACCTCGGTTAAAAGAGCGCTGGATCACCTGGGCGTGGCTTCGGTCATCACGTCGGATCCGGAGGATTTGGTCCGGGCGGAGCGTATCGTCTTTCCCGGGGTGGGGCATGCCCATTCCGCGCTCGAGACGCTGCGGAAACGGGGGCTTGACGAAGCGCTCATATCGGCCGCCGATCGGGGGACGCCTATCCTGGGGATCTGCGTGGGCTGCCAGATCCTGCTTTCGGGTTCCGAGGAAACCGATCTGCCGTGCCTGGACCTGATCGTCGGCCGGTGCCTCAAGTTCCGGCCGGACGACGCCGCCCTGAAGGTGCCGCACATGGGCTGGAACGCGTTGCGCGTCGACCGCGCGCACCCCGTGCTCCGCCACGTGAGGCCGGGCGACGAGGTATACTTCGTACATTCGTTCTACCCCGCCCCAGACGATGAGCGGGACGTGCTGGCCAGGAGCCGGTACGGCGTGGAGTTCGCGGCCGTCATCGGCCGGCGCAATATCGTGGCGGCCCAGTTTCACGTGGAGAAAAGCGGCCCCGTGGGCTTGAAGATGCTGGGCGAGTTCGCACGCTGGGACGGGAATCCATGCTGAGCAAGCGACTCATTTCCTGCCTTGACGTGCGCGACGGCCGGCTGGTCAAGAGCGTCCGGTTCGTCAACACGAAAGACATCGGCGATCCGGTCTCCGCGGCGCGGCGGTATTACGAAGCCGGCCTGGACGAACTCGTCTTCTACGACATCACGGCATCCAGCGACCAGCGCGCCATCATGCTCGACGTGGTGGAGGAGGTTGCCCGGCAGGTGTTCATCCCCTTCTCGGTGGGGGGCGGCCTCCGATCGGTCGACGATTGCCGAAAGGTGCTGGAAGCCGGCGCGGAAAAAGTCAATCTGAACACGGCGGCCGTCAGCAATCCAGGGGTCATCTCCGAGGCGGCCGACGCTTTCGGGGTGCAGGCCGTGGTGCTTTCCATGGACATCAGGGCGGCCGGTTCCGGATCCCTGCCGTCCGGCTACGAGATCGTGACCCACGGAGGCCGGCGCGACACCGGCATGGATGCCCTCGATTGGGCACGCCGCGGCGAGGCCCTCGGCGCCGGCGAGATCGTCGTCAACTCCATCGACGCGGACGGCACCCTCGAAGGATACGAGTTGAAACTCACGCGGATGATCGCCGACAACGTGGGCATCCCGGTCATCGCCTCGGGCGGCGGGGGCAGGCCGGAGCACCTCTACGACGCCCTTACGGAAGGAGGGGCCGACGCGGCCCTGGTGGCCTCCATGCTGCACTACGGCCACTATTCGGTGGATTCCATCAAGCGTCGTCTTCACGACCAGGGTCTGAAGATCCGTATGACCAACTAACGAAAAGAGCATAACCATGGACTGGTCCAGACGCAACTTTCTCAGGAGAACAAGCCTGGCGGGCGCCGGCGCGGCCGTCGGCGGCCTGTCCACCATGCTGGACGGCTGCGCGATCGCCCAGCGTTACGACGTGATCATACGAGGGGGACAGGTCATCGACGGGACGGGTGCCGCACCCGTGGTCGCCGACATAGCCATCGAGGGTGACCGGATCGCTCAGATCGGTCCGGTCCAGGGTTCCAGCGGGAATACGATAGACGCCTCCGGCAAGATCGTCTGCCCTGGATTCATCGACATCCATTCCCACACCGACCTTTCGCTCCTGGTGGACCCCAGGGCGGAAAGCAAGATCCGGCAGGGCGTAACGACGGAGGTGGCGGGCCAGGACGGTTCTTCGCTTGCCCCGCTGACGGATGCGCAGCTCGGGTCGCTGCAGGACGGTTACGGAAGGCGTTACGGCGTGGATATTGGATGGAGGGACTTCACAGGCCTGTTCGACACCATGGAACAGCAGGGCATCGGTCTGAATTTTATCTCGCTCGCGGGCCAGGGTACTATACGCGGATACGTCGTGGGGAACGAGAACGTCCCGGCCAGCGCGCGCCAGCTAGATGCGATGAAGGACCTCGTGGACCAGGCCATGTCGGAAGGGGCCTGGGGCCTTTCGTCCGGACTCGAATACACGCCCGGCAGTTTTGCCGATGAGGATGAGATCGCCGAACTCGGCCGGGTGGCGGCGGGCTACAGCGGGTTCTACGCGACCCACATGCGCAACGAGGACGATTTCCTCGTGGAAGCCGTGAGCGAAGCGATCAGCACCGCCCGGAAAGCCGAGATCGCGCTCCAGATCGCCCACTTCAAAGCTTCGGGCAGGCGGAACCGGGACAAGGTCGCGATATGTTTCGACATGATTGAACAGGCGGTCGACGAGGGTATGGACATCACCCTCGACCGGTATCCCTACATCGCCTACGCCACGACGCTGCAGAACCTGTTTCCGACCCGATTCCGCGCGGGCGGCGCCGAGGCGTTCGTCAGCCGCCTCCAGTCGCCGGACGTCCTGCCCGCCATGAAACGGGCGGCCGTGGACAAGGTCGACATGCTGGGGGACTGGAGTGCCGTCATGATTACTTCGGTCGGCAGGGCGGAGAACCAGGACTACGTGGGCCGGCGGGTATCGGAGATCGTCGCGCGAAGCGGTCAGGATCCCTTCGAGTTCGTGCGGGAACTGCTCATCGCGGAAAATGGGAGCGTGGGCATGGTCGGGTTTGGCATGAGCGAGGAGGAGATCACTTCCGTACTGACCCATCCGCTGGTCATGGTCGCCTCGGACGGCGGTGCCGCCGCTGTCACTGGCCCGTTGAGCGAAACCACGCCCCATCCCCGGTACTACGGGACCTTTCCCAGGGTGCTCGGTAAATACTGCCGAGAAGAGGGACTGTTCGACCTGCCCACCGCCGTGCACAAGATGACCGGGCAGCCGGCCCAGCGGCTGGGACTCACCGACCGCGGCCGGATCGACGTGGGCCTCGTCGCCGATCTCGTGGTCTTCGATCCGGACACGGTCATCGACCGGGCCGACTTCATGAACCCACATCAGTACGCGCAGGGCATCGAAAGCGTCCTGGTAAACGGCGCGGTCGTCATTGAAAGTGGGGAACACACCGGCGCGCTGCCGGGCAAGGTATTGCGGAAGCAGGCGGAATCCGCCTGAACACCGCGACGGGGATGTCGGTCCGCCATTCGTTCGGCTTAATCGGTATCCGAAGAGACCGGCATCATCCGCGATCTACGTTCAAGTCCACGATCCTGCCGCTGCGCAGGTCGAAGACCCAGCCATGTACCTGCAGGCCGGTCTCGCTGATCGACGCCTTCACTTCGGTGAACCCGAGGATATTCGCGCACTGCACGCGGACGCTGTGTTCGACCAGGCGGTCGCAACGGTCCGCAGCATCCGGGAGGGCGTCCAGTTCCGCCTGATGGTGCTGGTAAACCGCTCTCAGGTTCTGTAGCCAGGGCTCTAGCGAGCCGAGATCTTCCGACTGCAGCACCGCCTTTACCGCACCGCAGTCGTAGTGACCGCACACCACGATATGCCCGACTTTCAGATGCTCGACCCCGTAGATGACGGCGGAACGAGTGTTCGGGTCCCCGGGGGAGACCAGGTTGCCCACATTGCGGTGCACGAAGACCTCGCCCGGGCCGGCACCCATAAAGGCTTCGGGCATCACCCGACTGTCCGCGCATCCGATGTAGAGAATCCCGGGATGTTGCGGCCGCGACAGCCGATCGAGATAACCGGGATCGGAGCCCAGTCTTCGCTTGATCCACTGCGCGTTCTGTTCGAAAATGCGGTCAAGGTCCATAAGCTTGGCGATGCGACTCCTGGATGTAGACAACGTAATTCGTGGTGACGCGTGAGCATTGACCTTGCCATCGCGTCAAGGGACTCTTTCACCGCGCCGAGTGCGTGTGATAACTCGCACAGTATAGACCTTCAATCGTGCTGCGTCAATACGGACCGGTCCGGAGATTCTAAATGAACATTCACACCAGCGATGCCGCGAGACCCGACGCCGCGAATCCGGGCACCGCCAAACCCGACTCCGCCAAACCGCCCATCTCCATAGGCATCGACGTCGGCGGGACTTTTACGGATTTTGTCGTGGTGGAAGGCGATTCCGCGCCGCGCTATTTCAAGACGGCGTCGACGCCCCAGGCGCCGTCCGACGCGGTGATGAAAGGACTCGGCGACATCGCCGAATCCCATGGCCTCTCCGCGGCCGAACTGATGTCCAGGATCCGGCTGTTCATTCATGGCACCACCGTCGCGACCAACACGCTCCTGGAGCGAAAAGGCGCCCGGGTCGGCCTGATCACCACCGAGGGCTTCCGGGATCTGCTAGCGCTCAGGGAAGGGCTGAAAGAAGACCGGTACAATCTGAGGATGACCCCTGTCGAGCCACTGGTTCCGCGGCCCCTGCGGCAGACATTGGCGGAACGCATCCGCTCCGACGGCGCCGTCGAAGCCCCCGTGGATGAAGAAGCACTGGACGGGATACTGGACGAACTCGCGCTGGCCGGCGTGGAATCCGTCGCCGTCTGCCTGGTTTTCTCCTACCTGAACCCGGCGCACGAACGGCTCGTCGGCGAACGCATCCGGCAGCGGCACCCGGAACTGTACCTCTCGCTCTCCTCGGAGATCCTGCCCCAGATCAAGGAATACGACCGCCTGAGTACCACGGCCGTGAACGCCTACGTGGGTCCAGTCTACGCCAGGTATCTCGAACGCATGAAGGAGGAGGCGTCAGGCCTGGGTCTCGCGAGCGACATCCTCACCATGACGTCCAACGGAGGGGTAACGCCGCTGGACGTCGCAGCGCGGCAGGCCGTGCAGGCCATTCTCTCCGGACCGGCCGGAGGAGTCAGCGGTGCCGTCGCCTACGGTCGCCTGATTGGCGAGGGCGATCTCATCGGATTCGACATGGGCGGAACGAGCACGGATATCTCGGTGATCGAAGCCGGCGATCCCCAGGTCTCGGGTGAACACTACGAAGGGGGATGGAAGATCGCCGTGCCAATGATCGACCTCCACACGCTGGGCGCGGGCGGCGGAAGCATCGCGCGGGTGGACGATGGAGGAACCCTGCACGTCGGACCCCAAAGCGCCGGGGCCGAACCCGGTCCGGCCTGTTACGGCAGGGGCGGCGATCAGCCCACGGTTACCGACGCGAACCTGGTCCTGGGCTACCTCGACCCCGGAAACTTCCTGGGCGGTAGGAACCTCCTTTTCCCCGATCTGTCTGAACGGGCGGTGCGGGAATCCGTAGCCGAACCACTGGGACTGTCCACGGTGGACGCGGCCCGTGGCATCCTCGACGTGGTGACCACGGCCATGGCCGAAGGCATCCGGCTGCTGACCGTGCGCCGGAGAGGCGATCCCCGCCAATTTTCCCTGCTGGCCTTCGGCGGAGCGGCGGGCCTGCACGTGAGCCAAGTAGCCCGGAAGACGGGTATCGGCAAAGTCTACCTGCCCTCGGCGGCTCCCGTACTGTCGGCCTATGGCATGCTCGCGTCCGACCTCCGGTACGACTTCGCCCAGTCATTCACGGCCAGCCTGGACGTGGTCGACCTCGACGAAATCAGACGCCTGATGGATCGGATGGCCGGCAAGGGCATCGACCGGCTCAGAAACCAGGGTCTGGCGGACGGGGACATCGCCACCCGGTTCACGGCCGACATGCGCTACCTGGACCAGATCTACGAGGTGAACGTGACCGTCCCGGACCTTGCGATGGACGACGATGCGATTCGGCGCGCTTGGGCATCGCTCTTCCACGAACGGTACCAGACCCTGTATTCCTACCATCAGCTCGACCAGGAGATCCGCCTGGTCACGCTGCGCGCCACGGTCACGGGCAAACTGCCGACGGTCGAGTTGCCCGCCAGGGAACGGAACGCCAGGGAACGGAACGACCGGACCGGGGAGGCGCGCAAGGGCACGCGACGGGTCTACACCGGAACCTGGACCGAAGCCGCCGTCTACGCGGCGGACGATCTTGCGCCCGGAAGCGTGATCGAAGGGCCGGCCATCGTCGAGTCCGATTTCACCACCGTGCTCGTGGAGGAAGGCGACCGCCTCGAAGTGGATCCCTACGGCGGGATGGTCCTGGCCGTTTCGCCGGCGGCGGGGGAAGCGTCGGATGCGCTGGATGCGCTGGACGCTCCGGAAGCATCCGCGACGCCCGACGCGCCGGACACGAGCCCAGAGGCGCCGGACGCGCCGGACTCCCCCGTGTCGACGGAAGCATCCGCGACGCCCGACGCGCCGGACACGGATCCGGCCAGATCGGATCCGGTTACTCACTCGGTCGTAGCCCACCGCCTGGAATCGATCGCCCGCGAGATGGCGGACGTCATGATCCGCACCTCCATGTCGCAGATCCTGAACTCCAGCCGGGACTTCTCCACCGCGATCCTCGACGCGACGGGCCAGCTCGTGGCGCAGGGAGAAGGCATTCCCGTGCATATCAGCGCCCTGCCGCCGTCGGTCGAAGCGGTGCGGGAGTACTTCGGCGACGACATCAACGAGGGTGACCTTTTCATCCTGAACGACCCCTACTTCGGCGGCAGCCACCTGCCGGACATCACGGCGATCTACCCCGTGTTCCGCGACGGGGTCCTGCGCTTCTTCGCCGTAAACCGGGCCCATCACAGCGACATCGGCGGGGGAACCCACGGCGGCTACAACCCCTCGGCCAGCGAATTGTACCACGAAGGCCTTCGCATCCCGCCCGTGCGGCTCTATGAAGCGGGCCGGCCCAGGGAGGACCTGCTTCACATGCTGGCGGTCAACGTGCGCCACGCGGAGAACTTCACCGGCGACCTGCACGCCCAGATCGGATCGGTACAGATCGCCGCGCGCCGGCTGCAGGCGCTGCTCGACGATTACGGCGCCGACGGCCTGATGGCGTCCGTCGAAGCCATCCTGGACAGCGCGGAACGGCGGATCCGGCAACTCATCGGTGGTTGGAAGGACGGCGTATACTACGGCGAGACGCTGCTGGACGACGACGGGTTCGACGCCGAGTCGATCCCCATACGGGCCAAGGTCACCGTCCGGGACGACCATATGACCATTGATCTGAGCGAATCGAGTCCCCAGGTCACCGGGTTCATCAATAGCGCCTATGCCAACACGCGCTCGCTGGCCCACGTCGCCATCATGTACATGGCGCCGTCCGACGTGCCGAAGAACGAGGGATCCATGCGGCCGGTGAAGGTCATCGCGCCCAGGGGCCTGATCGTGAACCCGAATCCGCCGGCGCCGGTGTGCATGAGCACCAACCACTGCGGGGAGGAGATTGTGGAGGCCGTCTTCAAGGCGCTGGCCCCGGTAGCGCCGGATGCCGTGAACGCCGGGTTCTCCCGGAGGCTTAGATTCGCGATTACCGGGCGCAATCCGCGCACGGGGAACCGGTTCATATGGCACTTCTTTTTCGGGCGGGGC